>CAZDMH010000049.1:0-2560 GCA_964506755.1 uncultured Spirochaetales bacterium | reverse complement strand
GGTGCTGTTCGTGGCCGGGGAAGATGAGGCTGTTGAGGACCTCGCAGCAGGAGATTGTGCTGTTGTCGCCGAGGATGCTGTTGATGAGCCTCGCGCCGTACTTGAGGGAGCTGTTGCTCCCGAGAAGAAAGCGAACCGCCTTCACGCCATAGAAGATTCGGCAGCCGTAGCCCACGATACCGTTTACGAGCTCGACGCCCTCGCCGATCTGGGTCTCTGCCTCCGGGCTGCTGTTGATGGTCAGGTTCTTGAGCTTGTTGGCGCCCTTGATGTAGGCGTCGCTGCCGATCTTCACGTCTTTCAGGATGCGGCAGTTCTTGACGATGGAGCGGTCTCCCACGGTGCCGTAAAAGCCGCGGCGAGGATCGGCGAGCGCGTCGGTCATCTCCCGGAATCGCCCCATGAGCTGTTCGTCCTCGCGGTACTTCGACCAAAGGTAGGCGTCACCGGGAAGCATTCCGTCGAACGGCAGGACTCTGCGCCCGCCGTTCTCGTTCCCGATCTCGAGCCAGACGCGCACCTCCTCCGGCTCTCCATCCTTGAGCACACCGACGCCGAACTTGGCGTGGTTGGTCGTATGCATCTCGTCGATGTTCAAGAGCACGACCTCGTCGCCGATGATGTAGTGCGCCAGGTAGCCTACGGTGTCGACGACGACGTTGCTTCCGATGTCGCAGCTTACGATTGTGCTGTTGTACAACCCGACCGGAACCCGGAGATCGTGGAACTCCAGATAGTAGCTTTCGAGATCGCCGATGCGAACCCGACCGTGAAACTCACACGCCTTTACGAGATCGGGATTGAATCGTTCGGTAACGAGGATTTCGTTCCAGTCATCGGCGGTGTTGTCGTTCTTCACGAGCACCTCGATCTCGCGGGCATCGAGGCGGCGGAACGCATCGCTTGGCGGCAGCTGCTGCTCGCGTAGGTAGAACTCGTCCTTGCCTTTCGGCAGGTGATCGGGATGAACGAATCCGTAACCTAGTTCCTCGATCGGACGTTTGACTATTGAGTTCACGGCAAGCCCTCCTTACAAAGGGTATTCGAACTGAGATATAATGGTGCCACATGAAAAACGAAGTGGAGCGGTCGAGAACCACAAATATCCTTCTCACTATTGTCGTCATTTTCATTGTAGGACTCGTGCTCAAGCTTGTCCAACACGTTATCACCGCCCTGCTCATCGCGTTGCTGCTCGCCTACCTGATGGATACTTTCATTGTCTTTATGCGACGTCTGCGCTTTCCGATGTGGCTTGCCTCCGGCCTGACGATTCTCATCTACCTCGGCGCATTCATCGGCATCGGAATGGTGTTGTACTCGAACGTCAAGCAGTTTCAAGTCGAGTTTCCGAAGTACGAGACCAAGCTGATGAGCATGCTGCAGTACGCCCAAGATCGGCTGCAGGCGTCGCTCTCGACTGAGATACCGGTCAACCCGCTTGCGACTCTGAAAAACCTCCCCATCGGCTCGATGGTTCTCAAGACGGCTCAGTCCGTCATTTCCTTCGGTCTCGACTTTGCGATTATCTTCTTCTTTTCTGTGCTGATCGTTCTGGGCAAACATCAGTTCATTCGAAACGTAGTGAAGGCCTTCCCGCGGTCGCGAGGCAGCAAGGTTCCCATTACCCTGAGCCACATCGACCGAAGCCTGCGCCGCTACCTCGGCGTGAAGGCGTTGGTGAGCTTCATTGCCGCCACCCTCGAGATGGTCATCCTCCTGCTCTTCGGAGTGAAGTTCGCCGTCATCTGGGGGCTCATGACCTTCTTGCTCAACTTCATCCCGAGCATCGGGGCGATCCTCGCAACATTGATGCCGACCCTGTTCTCGATTGCTCAATTCAGCGATCCGATCATGGCGCTCTGGGTCTTCGTCGCGATAACCTCCGTGCACATGACCGTTGGGAACATTCTCGATCCGACTTTGATGGGGGAAACCCTCAACCTCTCGCTGTTGGTTGTCTTCGTGTCGCTCTTCTTCTGGGGTTGGCTGTGGGGCCCGCTCGGAATTCTTCTTGCGGTGCCGATGACCGCGTCGCTGAAGATCATACTCGAGAACATACCGTCTACGGCCGGTTCCGCACGGTTCTTCGAAAAGACCCAGGGACGGCACGGCTTCTTCGGGAGTCAGAACCGGAAGAAGCCCGAGGACGATCCCGATATGGATCCGTTCATCGACCCCGACGACACCCCGAACGGACCGCCGGGTGAGGAAGAGTCGATTGTTGACAAACAAATCACCCAATCGCTATAGTAGACGTCTGTACGCACGGGAACGCGGCATGCCGGAATGTCGGGAGGAGGGCCGGGCAGACCGGCGAAGCGCTCCCTCCGTTGATTTGGGGAGAGGTGTCCGAGTGGTTTAAGGAGGCGGTCTTGAAAACCGTTGAGCCGAAAGGCTCCGTGGGTTCGAATCCCACCTTCTCCGTAGTCCACTTGCCTTTTTTGCAACAGCGCGCGTGTGCTTCCAGATTGGAGAGGTGCGAGAGCGGCCGAATCGGGCTCCCTGCTAAGGAGTTGTACTGGTGACGGTACCGAGGGTTCGAATCCCTCCCTCTCCG
>CAZDMH010000048.1:0-3790 GCA_964506755.1 uncultured Spirochaetales bacterium | reverse complement strand
CCGAGGCGCACTTCTCACTTCAGGGAACCTTCAAACCCGGGAATTGGAGATCGAGCCGTCGTACGCTCGTGGGCGGTCCTTTGATCCAGATGGGGGTACACCACAGCGACACCCTCCAGGGTTGGTTCGGCCCGGCAAAGACTGTGAGCGGCTCGCTCACGCACCTGGCGGCGCGGGCGGACGTCGATGACATCGCCGTCGCTCTCATCGAGCATGCCACCGGGACACGCTCGATAATATCCTGCAGCTACGTGTCTCCCAAGAGCTACGGGTTTCGCCTCTACGGAACAGAGGCGAACCTCGACTACCGTACCGAGATGTCACTCTGGCCGCAGCAGGAGCGGATGGACAGCGAGACGACGCTTAATCTCGAACGACGTGATGGCACTCGATCTCCCGTCGAGTTCGAGACACGGGACATGCTCGTAAACGAGCTCGAGGAGTTCGCCCGTTGCATCACCTCGGGCGAGAGGCCGGAGACCGGCGGTAGAGAGGGCATCGACGCTCTTCAGGTCGTGCTCGCTGCAGTCGCCTCCTCGGCAACCGGGAGCGTGGTGGCGATCGACCGCAGGAGGACGGATAATTCGACGTGAGCTCAGGCGAGCCGACCGTCCCCGATACGGTTCCGCTCTCTACCGGCCGATTTGACGGTGGTATTAACCTGACCTATATTGAAAGAAAAGGGGATTGAAATGAGAAGGAGTCTGCCATGGCAAAACAGAGAATAAGCTATGTCGATCCCGGATCGATCACCGATTCGAAGATGATAGAAGAGCTCGAACGTTGTGCGCGCGAAGGTACGCCACGACCCGAGAGCTCGTCGGTGAGGGCTCACGTCCCGGCGGTGTTCTGGTCGTTCGCCAACTCATGGCGCGACGTCTTCAAGAACGGCATCGCCGACCATGCAATCAAGGAGCTCTGCCGGGTCTACGTCTCGAAATCGGTCAAGTGCGAGTACTGCGGTAATCAACGCTCGCTGAAGGCCGCCCAAGAGGGAATGACCGAGGACGACTACAAAGATCTCCTCAACTTCGAGAAGTCGGACCGATATGACGACCGCCAGAAAGCGGCTTTGGAGTTGGCGCAGGCGATTACTTGGCACACCGAGCTCGACGACGCCTCGTGGGAGCGGCTCTACAAGTACTTCACCGAGCCCGAGCTCGTGGAGATCGGTTACTTCATCTCGCTCACGATGGGTCAGCAGAGCTTCTTGAGGCTGCTCAACATCGACCATCATCAGGTGCTCGACAAGGGTTCTGCTTCTCTTGCCCCCGGTTTTGAAACCAGGGAATCGATGGCGCAGGCGAAGTCCTCAGCCGACTACTGGGCGAAGTAGCGGGTGTTCTCCGCCTCCGCATGCGGGAAGGTGCCGTCGCGGCGGGCGTTTCCCCGTCCATACCTCCGGCCTCAAGCTTCGAGCAGCTCTTTTATCTTGGCGAGTACAAGTGCCCAGTTGTTCGCGGAGTGGTCGGCTGACTCCCGGCTCGGATTGTTGTCCTGGACGACGCTGAGCTTGGTGCCGGAGTCGGAGCCCTCGATCTCCCACGTGACGGTGTTGTAGTTCTCAGGGAGGTCCGGCAGGCCACCGAGGCTGCTCCAGAATGTTGACACCAGGCGCTTGTGCGGAATGAGCTCGAGGATCGTACCTTTGTCCTCGTACGCCCTTCCCTGCCATTCACCCCGGTAGGTAATCGCGCTCCCCGCTTTCCATTCCGAGCTCACCTCGGTGCCGAAGAGGTATTGCTTGATCATCTTCGGATTGACGAGGGCGTCCCAGATTCGTTCGATCGGTGCGTTCACGACGATTTCGGCCTTGGCCGCGAAATCTTCCGCCATCTTCTTCTCCGCTTCCTGAGACAGATACGTACCTCTCGGCGAGCGTCTTGATTCAACGCTTCACCATATGACTATAGAATTCTGAGCGATCGAAGCAAGTCCTCTAAACGGTTCCGCAGTAAAGATCTATGGGGACGCGATTCCAGACCTGCGCCTCGATGTAGTGTGCCAGGCGTTCCGGCATCTTTGTCTTCCATTGCTCGCCCGGCACACCCCTCTGAGCGGTGATTTCCTCAATCTGCGAAAGGGTAAACACCTTCCCGTGAAGCTCGGGCTCGAAATAGGCCGGATCGCGCTCCCTCGCGATGAGCGCAGAGACCATGCTGTCGGGGTAGGTGAAGCTGATGTCCTCGGGATCGAAGATGGAAAGGGGGAGCTCGACCTCGTCGGTGGTGGCAAGCGTAGCGGGGTCGGCGTGCTCGATCGTCCATGGCGGGCGGCCGAGCATGAAGTAGATGGGGTGATGCAACTTCGGTTTCCCTCCCTTCGCGAGGAAACCGGCGCGGAGGTTGCGTTCTACCTGTTGCCTGAAACCGAGGTAGTCGGAAGGATCGGCGAATCGCTCCCAGAAAATCGACCCCTCCACATAGAGCGAGCTCATGATTGAAACCGCCTCACTTTCCGGCAGGCCGGAGAGCGTTCGAAAGGGCGGGGCACCCTTCTTGTAGACGTGGATCAGGCAGCCGACCATCTGTGCACCTCCCTCGGCGCTTGTTCCCTCGATCTTATGAGGCGAGAGTGGTATCGTCGGATTCGGTCACGCGTTCGATTCGACGGTCCGGAATCAACCATATCAGTGCGACCGCAGCCATGAAGAGAACGGCGCCGTAGAGGGCCAAATGCATCTGCTCGAAATGGTTCTCTCCCATCCACCCGATCACGAACGGCTCGAGTGACAGAACAAGCGGTGGAGATTCGCCGAGAGAATGGGGCCGGTTACTCGTTTGCAGACATGGAGCATGTGATGGTGGTTGTTCCAGTATATGCCGAGGTAGACGAAGCTCAACACGTAGCTGAGAAACAGCGGCACAACCGGCAGGAGCGCCGCGAGGTTAGCCCCCTGCGGCACCTTCACCTCCAGGACCATGACGGTGATGATGATCGCAATAACCCCGTCGCCGAACGCAGCGAGCCGGTTCGCTTTCAGCATCTTTCTCCCAGCGTCGTCAATCGACCGCTCCGCCTGCATAGTTGAGCCGGTAGAGCACAGTCATGCCGCGGGACATCGCCTCCTCACCACGAAAAAGCCTCAGGTTACCCGATACAGAGTTCCGATAGACGTAGGGCCCTGATGCGTATTCAGTCGGTCCCCGGAAAGGGGTATCAACCGGCACCTGCCGGAGGGCGGCCTGAAGGAGCGTCGCCAGCTGCGGTATCTCTCCCTCGTTCTCCAGCTCGTCGGTCCAACCGCCCACGTAGCACATCGACCACACTGCAGTCTCTCCCTTGTAGACCACCTCCTGCCCTGCAAAGTGCGAGGTACCGAAGTATACGTCGCGATAGAGCATCTCGTCGAGGCGATATTCCAGTTGATGGGAATCGACAAGGAGCGGGACCACTGCGAAGGCGCTCGCAGAGCCGCCCGAGGCGTAGGTTCTCTTCTTCGCCTCGACGAGGAATCGGGCGAGCAACTCCTCAGGAACCGCGACGCTCACTTCGCCCCTCCTTGAGCTCTCTTTTCGAACCTGACCTTTCTAGTCATTTCTTCTCGTCCGGTCGGCTCAGCAAGGCTCCGGTAGAGCTCGGGACGCCTCGAGCGGATCCACCTGCTGCCCGTGCTCATCTGAAGCAGCGCGGGATCCAGGTCTGCCGCCACCATTTCCTCGCGGGCACGCCAAGTCTCCACCAGAATGTCGCCGTAGGGATCGATGATCATGGCGTTGCCAGTGCGCACCTCGTCGTCGTCGACGCCGATGCCGTTGGAGAACACGAGAAACACACCGTTGTCATGAGC
>CAZDMH010000047.1:0-7498 GCA_964506755.1 uncultured Spirochaetales bacterium | reverse complement strand
GCGCAAGGTTTTTGCCGGAGGCAAAAACCTTGGAAATGGCTGTTTCCTCTGCGCGGAATGGCCCAGAATCTTCAACATTTAGCCCATTTCGGCCGAAATTCTAAGGGGGTCATAGTATAATGATGTCATAGCGTCGAGCGTTGACAAAGATTCTTACGGGCTCATATACTGTCAGGAAAAGGAAGAGCGGGCTGGACACGAACAATATGAACAATCCTTTGCAGCTGTCACTGGTCAACTTCAAGAAGGGCTCGTATATCATCGTAGAAGGCAAGCAGAAAGCAGACTTCTTCTACATCCTTCGTGGCGGCAATGTAAGGATTAGCAAAGAGGTGGCGGTCGTCGAAGAGGCTGGAGGAAATCTGCTGGCTCCAGGCGACTTCTTTGGCGTCGTGTCCACCATGTCGTCTCACAGTCATATTGAGACTGCGCAGGCGGTGAGTGATGTATCGCTTATCTCCGTTCATCGTGACCAATACGGCTTGCTGATCGAGCGCAACGCGCCTGTTGCCATGAAGATCATCCAGCAGTTTTCGCAACGAATGCGCTACCTGGATGAGGCGCTTACCCGAATCACCTTGAAGAGCACGGGCGGCGAGGATCCCTCCCATCTTTTCAAGGTTGCCGAGTACTATGCGCGCCAAAGCCAATACAATCAGGCCTACTACGCCTACCATCAGTACATAAAGTATGTGCCGATGGGAGAGAACGTTTCGCTCGCCAAAGAACGCATGGCGAAGATCCAGCCGTATGCGAGGGCAGTCTATCTCGACGTGGACAACGATCAGGAGTTCACCCGAACTTACCCGAAGGACACAATGATTTTCAGCGAGAGTCAGCCGGGTCAGGAGCTTTACATCATCCAGAAGGGAAGCGTGAAGATCGCAAAGATCGTCAACGACAACGAGGTGCTTCTCGCGCTTCTGAAACCAGGAGACATCTTCGGCGAGATGTCGATCCTCGAAGACAAACCGAGATCTGCTTCGGCTATTGCATATGAAGATTCGGTCCTGCTGGCGGTGAACAAAGCGAACTTCAAGCGAATGGTCGCGACTCAGCCTCAGATCATTACCCGACTGACCCAGCTTCTATCGGAACGTATCTGGTTCATCTACAAGCAACTCGCAAATACCCAGCTGACGAATCCGCTTGGACGACTCTATGACGCCCTACTCATCCAGCTCGAGCGGCTGCGTGTCCCGCTGACCCCCGGCGAAACCTACACCTTCGATTTCGGTCCGCAGGAGCTTATCAACCTCGTCGGACTGCCGAAGAATGAGGGCAACGGGGTCGTCCGGAAGCTGTTCGAGAACACCAAGTTGAAGATCATTGATAATAAGATCCACGTTACCGATGTTCAGGAAATCGACAAACAAGCCAAATACTATCGCAAGATGGAGAAGATCGAGCGAGCGAGACGCCAGGGCTCACTGAAGGGCTGACTTCTCATTCCCCTCCCGCCTATTTCGAAACGCCAATCTGTATCGGTGAATAGAACCCCTTGCCGAGCGCCCGGAGCGAGGTGTTGCCTCCGGCACGGGACAGCTCGACGACCATCTGGAAACTCGTGGGGTCTCGGAGAGGCACAATCATCTTGCCGTTGTTTCCAAGCTGTGAGAAGACCGACTGCGGGACCTCGGCGGCGGCGCCATGGACGAAGATTCGGTCGAACGGCGCTATCGCCGCGAAGCTGTCGGAGTTTGAGCCCGAAGAGACAGTGATATTGTCGTAGCCGAGTGAGGAGAACAGTTGACGTAAGCCGGCACGGTCGCCTTGGACCAACTCGACGTCGTAGACCTTCGCGGCGAGTCGGCTGAGAATCGCAGACGCGTAGCCGGTATTGGCTCCCACCACCAGCACCCGGTCGTTCGATGCAACATCGAGGGCCTGTATTGCACGGAGCAGGTCGGACGGAGAGGGTAGAGTTTGCCCGCTGCCGAGAGGGAGGCTCGAGTCGTCGTACGCCATGTTCTCGAGATATGAAGGGAGGAAGCGCTCGCGCGGAACTGCCGAAAAGGCGTCTGCCGTGCGTTTCGAGAGAGTCTCCATGCTAGTGATTTTTGCCAGGAGAGCGTTGCGTTTCTGGTTCGAGCCGTTTGCGTTTTGAAGGTCCTGTGGAGCAGATACCTGAGCGACCGTCAGGAGTAGGGCTGCGGGAAGGACCGCCCAGAGAATCCATTTCATTGCCGAGAGTGTACCACCGACCGTCGGTAATGTCATTGAGGGGCATCCCGTCGCCGGCAAAGCGCTTTCTTGAAGGAGCTATGCGAATCTGTTAGTATTCCCCGCTAATCGGTAACAACAATCAGGCGGCAAGGAGCGACACGATGGATGACACCACATTGCCGAAGGCCTATGATCCGAAGGGCTTCGAAGACGATATCTATGAGTATTGGCTGACGGAGGACATCTTCTCTCCGAACATGACCGGCTCTCCCTCTTTTGTCATCGTCATCCCCCCTCCGAATGTAACCGGAGTCCTCCATATGGGGCACGGCCTCAACAACACGATCCAGGATACACTGATCCGGTATCACCGCATGAAAGGGCACAAGACATTGTGGGTGCCGGGAACCGATCATGCGGGAATCGCCACACAGAACGTTGTAGAGAAGAGGCTCAAGGCGGAGGGGCGCTCCAAGAACGATCTCGGCCGAGAAAAGTTCATCGAGGAAACCTGGCGCGTGGCGAACGCACACAAGAAGACGATACTGACGCAGCTTCGGAAGATGGGCGCCTCCTGCGACTGGAATCGCGAGAGATTTACCCTGGACGAGGGCCTTTCACGGGCAGTGCGGGAGGTGTTCGTCTCGCTCTACGAGCGTGATCTCATCTACCGAAGCAACTACCTGATAAACTGGTGCCCATCGTGCGGTACCGCGCTCTCGGACGACGAGGTCGAGCACCACGAGGTGAAGGGGAAGATGTTTCACTACCGCTACCCCCTCGTGGACGGCAGCGGCAGCGTCGAAATCGCTACAACGCGTCCGGAGACCATGCTCGGTGATACGGCAGTCGCCGTCAACCCGGAGGACGAACGGTATCGCGGTTTGGTGGGCAAGGATGTTCGACTTCCGCTCACCGATCGCGTCATACCCGTCATCGCTGACTCATACGTGGACATGACGTTTGGAACCGGCGCGGTCAAGGTAACCCCTGCACACGACCCCAATGACTGGGAAATCGGAACACGCCATGGCCTGCAGAGAATCAACATCCTCAACGAAGACGGCACAATTGCCGACACCGTCCCGGAGAAGTATCGGGGTATGACGGTCAACGAGGCTCGCAAGGCAGTCGTGGCAGATATCAAGGAGGCAGGACTCTTCGTTCGAGAGCAGGATCACGACCATCAGGTAGGGCACTGCTATCGCTGCGACACCGTAATCGAGCCCTTCATGTCGGAGCAGTGGTTCGTTCGAATGCGCGGTATGGCCGACAAAGCGCTTGCCGCCTGGCAGCGGGAAGAGATTCGCTTCTATCCGAAGCATTGGGAAAACACATACACCCACTGGCTGGAAGAGATCCGTGACTGGTGTATCAGCAGGCAGCTCTGGTGGGGCCATCGCATTCCCGTCTGGTATTGTCGTGAATGCGGAGAGACGATCGTCGCACGTGAGGACCCTTCGGAATGTCCGAAATGCGGCGGTAAGCTCGATCAAGATCCGGACGTCCTCGACACCTGGTTCTCCTCGTGGCTTTGGCCCTTCTCGACGCTCGGATGGCCGGAGCGTACCGCGGACCTCCGAGAGTTTTTCCCGACGACTGCCCTGGTGACCGCTTATGACATCATCTTCTTCTGGGTTTCGAGAATGATCATGGCGAGCCTCGAGTTCCTGGACCAGGTTCCGTTTCGGGACATCTACATTACCGGACTCGTGCGAGATATCCAGGGGCGCAAGATGTCAAAGTCGCTGGGCAACGGGATGGATCCGCTGGAGGTCATCGACGAGTTCGGTGCCGATGCAATGAAGTTCACACTCACCTTCATGTCGATGCAGGGTGCCGATGTTCTCATAGAGAAGGAGAGCTTCCGTCTCGGTTCCAAGTTTGCAAACAAGATATGGAACGCCGCACGTTTCCTTCTGATGAATGTCGAAGGCCGGAAGGTCCGTTCGCTCGACACGATCGAGCTCAAGGACATCGATCGTTGGATCCTTCATCGGCTGAATCGGGCGGTGTCGCGCGTCGACCGGGCGCTCGAGGTGTACCGGATGGACGAGGCCTCGCAGTCTGTCTACGAGTTCTTCTGGAACGACTTCTGTGACTGGTACATCGAAGCACAGAAAATTTCCCTCTACGGGAGCGACGAGGAGGAGAAGGATCGCTCGATCTCCCTGCTTATTTCGATCCTCGAGGAGTCACTGCGACTTCTACATCCCTTCTTGTCGTTTATCACCGAGGAGATTCGAAGGAAGCTGCCGGGAATCGAGGGAAGCATCGCGGTCGCTCCCTATCCGGAGCATCGGACGGAACGGGAGGCCCCGGAGATCGACGAGCATTTCGCTTCCCTCCAGGCGTTGATCCGCGGGGTACGAACCCTGCGAAGTGAGTTCACGATAGCTCCGGAGCGAAAGATCCGTGTCCATGTTCGGATTGCCGAGGACTTTCGGTCGGGAGAGTTCTTCCGTGATCACCAGGAGTTGATCGGTTTCCTCGTCAACAGCGACGGAATCTCGATTTCCTCCGAGCGCGGAGACACCTCGGGCAGCGTGCCGGTCGCCGGCCTCGGCTTCGAGGCGTTCGCCTTCGTTCGCGACGTCATCGACGTGCCGAAGCAGGTGCAGCGGCTGCAGAAAGAAGAGTCGAGACTCTCGGGCCTCATTCAAGGCTCGGAGAAGAAGCTAACGAACCGGAAGTTTACGGAAAATGCACCGGCGGAAGTGGTCGAGAAGGAGCGTTTGAAGCTCGGCGAGCTTTCGGAGCGGAGGGCGAAGATAAGAGAGTACATCGGCGAGCTCCAATAGCCCCGACGCATGCCCTTTGGGTGCCTCGGGCGCCGGCGTCAACTGCTGTCCGCATCATCTGCTCGAGCGAGTCTACGTGCTCTGCCTGCATCCGCCGCCTCCACTTCCGCGAGCCGAGGCCCGCATATTCATCCGCTCAGAAGTCACTGTCGCGCCCGGCAGCGACCCACATTTCGCCAGGTGCCGCCCATCGCGGGGTGGCGCCGACTATCGCGCCCCGATACCGACCAAACCTCGCCAGAAAAGCTGCAACGGACCGATATCGGCGCTGTTCGATGCCGGGACCGACTGCGAACGGGGCGGCACAATCGAGGAGCGGTGGCGGTCCGCCGTCGCGATCTGTCTGCGAACCTCGGCCTTCCGGATGATCTCCCGCAGCTTCATCTGACCATCCAACGTCATTGCGTACCAGTTCATCTGTCTGCCTCCATCTCTACTCAAGAGATGGTGGGAGTATAAGAGGGCAACACTGACACCTACGGTCAGTGTTGTGTGAGAAATTCGGGAAAGATGAGGGGCCCCCGGCCGGCGATCGCCGTTGTCCGGGGACCCGAACGGCGAGTGACTGTTCCGTAAATGCTCTACATCAACTTACTGATGAGGGACTGTCGGGAAAGTTGCACCATGCGCATCATCTGTAAAATCAAGTTGAACTGGGTTGCAGAGAAGGCGGTCCATGAAACCAGGCTGAACGCGGAGGCAGAAAACACCGGGATGAATGCCAGCAGGACCAGCAGAATGGCAAGCTTAATGGTCCTTTTCACCTTTTTCCTCCTTTGTCTTGTTCAATGAAAGACTGATGACTTGCAGCCGCTCGCCACGATAATTGTAGTGCATTTCCCACGATGCTGGGGAGGGGGAGTAGCGACCTTCTCTCACGCGACGAGTATTCGCCGCTGCTCGATAACCGCGTCACCTGAGAAGAGGCGGATATACTCCTCGATCGCCGTGAGCTGTGCCTCGGCGGCGAAGTTGGCGTCCACGAGGGGTGAGACGGTCGGCAGATCCCGCGAACCGGAGACGATCGACTGGAGCTGAAGGAGGACGTGGTAGGTTTTTTTTTGCTGATTGTAGTAGGCCGCGTAGGCAGCCATCACCGGAAGCTCGAGGAGATCGGTACGGGAGGCGCCGGCGAACCTGGCGCGCATGCGCGCCTCGAGTTCCGGGGAGGGACCCTGGTTAACAACGCCCGAGAGCTCCAAGAGGCCGACGGAGCCGCCGGCGTGCATCGAGCGCCATGCATCGCTCGCTTCGATCGAAATCACTTGCTGGAAATGGAAATTTGAATTACCCACTTGGAGGGTGGGTAAAACTAATTGCCATTTCCAAATGAGTACAGACGCCGCTCTCCCCCTACTTCGTGAACTGTGCGGTAGCCGCGGGAGCGGCGCCAAAGCTTCGTCGTCCGAACCGGACTTGGTGCCTACTTAGTGCCGACTTGGTGCCGATTGAGTTACGGGATCATCCGGGCGGCGGTTGTTGGAACGACGCTCGCATAGACGGGACGAGGGGCCGCTTGGACCTCCCCGGTCTGGGAAATGGCTTTGCACGAAAGTTAACTAAAAGTTAATATTTGTGCACAATGAATCTGCAAAGAAAAGTCAACGAGAAGCCCAGCTGGGATCGCCTCTACCAGACGGCAGCGGCGCAGGAAGGGCACTTCACGACAGCCCAGGCGGCCGAGGCCGGCTACTATCCTGCACTTCTCGCGAAGTACCTGCGCAGCGGAAGGATCGTCCGGGTACGCCACGGGATCTACCGTATCGTTCACTTTCCGGCCGGAGATCGTGAGGACCTCGTTGTCGTATGGCTGTGGACGGGCCGTGTCGGAGTCTTCTCCCACGAGACGGCTCTTGCGCTGCACGGGCTATCCGACGTTCTTCCTGCGCGCATACACGTGAGTGTCCCCGCTTCGTGGGGTAGTCGACGACTCCGCGTTCCTGAGGGAGTCGATCTGCACTTCGAGGACGTAGCAAGTTCGGAGGCGACCTGGGTCGGAGCCGTCCGGGTCACTGCCGTTGCGAGGACCCTTGAGGACTGTGCGCGTGCGGCGCTGCCTCCCGACCTTGTCGGTCAGGCACTCCAGGAAGCGTCCGAACGCGGACTTCTCGATCGCGATTCGGTTCACGGGGTTACTGATTACCTCAACGGGTTCGCAGCGGACGGTGGCAGGAAAGGGCATGTGCCAAATCGCGGACCTGAGAGAGAGGAAGAGAGGAGCAGGTGACGGACCACTTGTGAGGGGCTCTTGCGGAGGAGGGAGTCGAGACGGCTGAACAGAATCGGTGAAGGCTGCCTTTCCGCAGGTGGAGGCACTTCTGCAATACGGCCGTCCGAATGGGTGACTGTGCGTAGTGCTCCTATCTCGTTGCCTTGCGTGTGCGGCTCAGCGTTCGGAGCGCAGGCCCTCGTGGAGCTTCATTGCCGCGCTTCGAATACCTTCCACGATAGGCCCTACGACGGCGTCGGGGTAACTCCCGGGAAGGCCGGAGGTTGCCACATCTATCGCTTTCGGGACGTCCTCGAGGAGC
>CAZDMH010000046.1:0-8377 GCA_964506755.1 uncultured Spirochaetales bacterium | reverse complement strand
TGCTCGTCCCCATGAGCATTCCTCCCTCACTATTGTCTGATTATCACACACCATTGTCGCGCCACTTCAGCGATTTGTCAACGCATTCCACGACAAAGGGTACGATCGGGGAGCACGCCGCTCTGAGGTAGTCAACAATGGCTGCTTGCAATAGGAGGCTGGTTATTGTATCCTGTATTCAGGATCCAGACTTGAGTGTGGCAAGGAGTCCTCGGGCGATTGGCGGGTGTTCCCTTCTCCCAATCCCCGAGAGCAGGGGGCGGCGAGATGGAAGGCCGAATCAGCGAACAATATCGCAGCATCCAGGACATCGTCTTTAACACGATACGCGACGAAATCTTCGCCGGAGACTTGAAACCCGGCGACGCTCTGAACACCGTGGAGCTCTCGAAACGCCTCGGTGTCAGCAGGACTCCTGTTCGAGAAGCACTCAACCGCCTTGTTGCGAGCGGTCTCGTCGTCAACGAGCGGCATCGAGGGGCACACGTCCGCAAGCTCTCGCTCAATGAGGTCGTGGAGATCTACTACATTCGGGCTGCGCTCGCAGGCGTTGCGGCACGGCTCGCGACGACACATCTTACCGAGAGCGATACGAAGCGGCTATTCACCCTCTGCGATGAGATGGATCGCGACCTGGAGAAGAACCGTCCCGAGGCTATGCTCGCCAAAAACTACGAGTTTCACAAGATCGTCTACAGCACGGCGCAGTCGCCGCGACTCGAAGCGCTGGTGACGGAGTACTACCGTCAGAGTGACTTCTACCGCACACTCGGTCTCGAGCTGCCCGGCCGGTTCGCCGAGATCAGCCGGGAACACAGGAATATTGCGGAAGGCCTCGTTTCCGGAGACAAGGACCGAGCCGAAGCTGCAGCCCGGGAGCATCACTTCAACACCGCCCGGCGCATAGCAAAATCGTTTGGGGCCGAAATCGATCTGTAGTCCTCCCGGCAGGTGGCACGTCGCGTATCCAACCCCAGAGACCTACTATTAGCGTGGAGAAGCTTTTCGATCGCGACGGCATGAGCCTCGTGCGTGGCGACGATGATTTCGGACTTGACATCCGGGACGGATGTCGTATACTGGATACTGGATATTGGATCCAATCTAAGGACGAGACGAGGGGCGAACAATGCCGTTCTATTCGTGGGCTTCGATTCCGAAAGATGTGGAACCGGGAGAAACCCTCCCAGCGGGCATGAGCCGTCAGGCTGCGGTGCTCGGAGATACAATGTTAGCGCTCCATGAGGCGTTCCCCAACCTCAAATGCAAACCCCATCGTCACGAAAGTGCTCAAACCACCTACATGCTCAAGGGCAAGCTGCGGATGCGCGTCGGTGAGGAGGTCAAGGTGATCGCCCCTGGAGAGTTTGCCTACGTTCCTTCGAATGTCGAGCACAGCATCGAGTCTCTCGACGAATACGTTCTTGCCCTCGATGTCTTCGCTCCTCCGAGGCCGGACATTCTGATACGGCTCGAGGCGATCGGAGAGGCGTCGCCAGGAAAATAGTCGAAACGTATCAAACGTGCAATTGGTGCACGGGTGAACGATCGAAAATGTCATCTCTAGGCACAAACGGCAATAAACGACTCACAGAAGGAGGAAAGAAAGATGAGGAGTTCATCGCGAGTATGGATGGCTGCGCTCTTGACGGGCATCGTTCTACTGCTCGTCGGGATCGCGCCGGTTTTCAGTGGTCCTCAGGGCGAAGCGCCCCAGGCGACCGGGGGCGAGATGCTGCAGCCGATGGCGGGTGTCACCGGTCCATTTGCCGGCGGCGGCTGGATGTATCCGACCCAACCGGTGAAGATCTCGGTGTGGTGGCACGAATATGCCCCCTTCACGGCGTATGAGAAGGAGCTGATTCAGAGGTATGAGACGCTGCACCCGAACGTAAGCATCGAGACCCTCGTTGCGAGCCAGGCCGATGTGAATCAGAAGCTTACCGTTGCGCTCGCCTCGCAGACCGGTCCGAATATCCTGGATCAGGATATCTCGTTCTTCGCCGCCTACTACGACATGGGCGTCCTTGAACCGATTGATCTGCAGGTTTTCGGGAACGCTACCCTTGCGGACGTCAGAAAGCAATATATCGGCACCACCATCGAAGGTGTCAGCTTCGACGGCAACATCTACGGACTTCCCTACCAGACGAACTCGATGAGCTACGTGCACAACATAAACGCCTACAAAGAGGCGGGGTTGAGCTTTCCGAATGACGCTCCGAAAACCTGGCAGGATCTCATGACTGTCGGCTCGAAGCTCAAGAAGGTCGAGGGAGGGAAAACAGTCCGAAAGGGCTATGACTTCCCGTATCAGTCGAAGCGGTGGGAGCTGCAGGCGTTCCAACCGATGGTCAATCAGAACGGCGGGACCATTCTGAGCGCCGACAAGACAAAGGCGAACTTGAACTCTCCGGCGGCTGTTGATGCTATGAAGACGTGGGTTCAAGTGACGAAAGCAGCCGGCGATCCCAACTTTTCGCTAGCAACTCCAAGCGATCCGAACGTCGACTTTATCGACGGACGAACCGCGATCTGGTACACCGGACCGTGGGCGACCAACCAGCTGATCGACCGAATGGGCAAACCCTACCAGGACTGGGGTTTCACGAGCATGGCGCAAAAGGACCCGAACAATCCGACGACTATGATCTACGGCTTCACCTGGGGCGTGAACAAGGGCAAGAGCGCAATCGAGAAGAAGGTGGCTTGGGATTTCGTTCGCTTCATGCTCGCCAAGCCTGAGGAGTGGCTGCAGAAGGCATCCTTCATTCAGCCGCGTACCGGGCTCCTCGATACCGAGACGGCCAAGAGCTTCCCCTATATTCAGGTGCACTTGGCCGACGTCGCGAGCGGCAAGTGGTACGTGCGTTCAGCGCACACCAACCAGCTCGTGGACATCACCGGGAATGCGATCGAACGAGTCATTTTCCAGGGTGTCGATCCCCAGGCTTCTCTCGATCAAGCCACTCAAGAGGCAAACAAGATCCTCGACGGCAAATAGGATCGGTGACTCATTCCCTGCAAGGCGCCGCTCCGAGAAGGGAGCGGCGCCGCAGGCGCGTCCCGCTGCCTGGGCCCAGATGTCGAAGCTGCGGCTGCGGTGCTCAGCAGGGGTATTCTCGATTCGAACCGAGGAGCATGGGGTAGTGGAAAGGCAATGACAACAGTTGAGCGCACAGCGAGACCGGCGGCGGCTTCCCGGAGGGGACTGGTACGCAAGATCAATCGTTGGGGCTACTTCTTCGTACTGCCGACGGTGGTCATCCTGCTCGTGTTTCGATTTATTCCGATGTTGTCGGCCGCCTATTTGAGCTTCAACCAGTACAATCTCATCAACCCGCCGAAATTCAATGGATTTGCGAACTATGTCGCTCTGCTGCACGATCACGCTTTTCTGCTGTCGGCTCGTGCCTCATTCATCTATGTCGTTGCCTCGGTGATACCGGTGTGGATCGTTTCGCTCATTCTCGCGATGTTGACGGTCAAGGTCATTCGATTCGGCAATGGCTTTCGAACGATCATTTTCATCCCGGTGGTGCTTGTTCCCGTGGTGGTGGCGGTTTTGTGGCGGTTCCTCTACTTTGACGCCGGCATGGTCAACACGATGCTCGGTTATGTTGGAATACCGCCGATTCACTGGCTCACGACACCTGCAACGGCGATGCTCTCGATCATTCTCATCGCAATCTGGAGGGCTGCGCCCTACTTCATGGTGATCTTTACGGCCGGCCTCCAGGCGATTCCACAGGAGTTCTACGAAGCCGGTAAGATCGACGGGACCAATCCCTGGACGGAGTTCTGGTACATCACCCTGCCCATCCTGCGTCCGATCATTTTGCTCGTGATCGTCATATCGGTCATCACGGCGCTCAAGGTGTTTGCAGTGCCTCAATTAATGACCGACGGCGGGCCCGCAGGGGCGACTGAAGTGCTCCCGCTCCACATCTACAAGACGGGGTTCGAGTTTTTCAAGATGGGACAGGCTTCGGCAATGTCGGTCTTTCTTTTCGTCATCATGATGATCTTCTCGATCTTTCAGGTGCGAATACTCTCGGAGCCGGGCAAATGAGCACCTTCCCGCTGCACGCCGGAAGCCGATTCCGGTCCTACTTTCCGCAGCTGTTCATGTACGCGTTGCTGATCGTGGCGGCCGCATGGGCAATCATCCCGATCATCTGGATGATCCTCTCCTCGTTCAAAACCATGGATACGATTTTCCAGGTGCCGCTGCGCTGGATACCGAAACCCTTCAATTGGTCCAGCTATACCGACGCATGGGCGCAGCGCAACTTCTCCCGTTACTTTCTCAATAGCGCCATCATCGCGGTTTCGATCACCGTAGGAAACCTGCTGATCTGTTCGATGGCCGGCTACGGTTTGGCGAAATATCGGTTCCGCGGCCGGGGCTTCCTTTTTCTCGCTGTCCTCAGCACGCTCATGTTGCCGCTTGAAGTGACGATGGTGCCGCTCTTTCTCGTGGTGAAGGTCCTTCATTGGCAGAACACCTTCGTGGGAGTGATCGTACCCTTCCTCGCCGACCCGTTTGGTGTCTTTCTGATGCGCCAATACATCCTCGATCTGCCCGACGAGCTTATCGAAGCGGCACGCATCGACGGCATGCATGAAGTCGGTATCTTTACAAAGATAGTGCTTCCGCTTGTGAAACCCGCCCTTACCGCGCTCGCGATCTTCATCTTTCGCGACGCATGGAGTCTCTACATTTGGCCGCTCATTATCATCACGACTGAGAGCATCCGACCGTTGACGATCGGGATTGCCCTCTTCATGAGCAACTATGGCACCGACTGGAACCAGTTGCTGGCGATCGCCACCATCGCCATGCTGCCGATGGTCATCATCTTTCTGCTGCTCCAACGCTACTTCGTGCGTGGTATCGTCCTGAGCGGGATGAAGGGATAGGTTTGAGGCCGTGGCGATGAGGGAGATGCGCGCGGTCGAGATCACCCGGTACGGCGGGAGCTTCGAGCTCGCGCGCCGAGCCGTGCCGACGGCGGGTCCGCACGAGGTGCTGCTGAAGGTGGAGGCGAGCGGGCTGTGCAGCACAGATCTCCACATCCTCGAGGGGCGCATGGACTTGGGGGTATTGCCGCGGGTACCTGGACACGAGACCGCCGGCGTCGTGGCCGAGATCGGCGCCGGAGTCGATTCATGGGAACCGGGTGAGCACGCCGTCGTGGCTGTCGATACGGTGTGCGGGCGATGCCGTCACTGTCTCACCGGGCAGCCGCAGCGGTGTGTCGAGCGGGTGCGGATCGGTTTCGAGCGTGACGGCGGGCATGCGGACTACGTGGTCGTTCCCGAACGGAACCTCGTTCGGCTACCGGTATCCGTCGGCTTCGAGGAGGCTGCGATTCTTCCGGATGCTGTCGCCTGCATGTACCACGCCCTTCTCGCTCGTGGCGGGCTGCATGCCGGCGAGCGTGTGCTGATACTCGGGGCCGGAGGGATCGGAATACACGGTGTTCAGATTGCAAAGTACGCCGGCGCAGAGGTGATCGCGACGAGTCGCAACACGGCCCGACTCGAAGCGGTGCAACGCTACGGCGGCATTCCGATCGACCCTACCCGAGAGGAGCTGACCGTCAAGGTGAACGAGCTCACACGGGGCGAAGGGGTAGATCTCGTTGCTGATTGCGTGGGTACGATCGAGAGCATTCGGAGCGCGCTCGACGTGGTGCGTCCCGGAGGCAAGGTGCTGGTCGTCGCCTATATCGCTGCCGAGTTTGCAGTAGACAGCCTTGACATGATGTTGTACGAAAAGGAGCTGATCGGCTGCCGGGGAAGCAGTCTTCGAGAGCTCGAAGAGGTCGTCGCTCTGACTGCTTCCGGGGCTATCGAACCGGTTATCGGGCTTCGACTCGAGTTGTCGGAGATAGCCCGTGCCGCCGAGAGCCTGAGGAACGGGGAGATGGTCGGGCGCATCGTCCTTACCCGAGGGTGAGCGGCCATCGGGAACGGCAGAAGGGGGAGCCAACGAATGGACGTACGAATACCGAAAGAAATGGAAGCGCTGGTATTGACCGGCCCGAGTGAGTTCTCGATGCAGCGGGTGCCCGTGCCTTCGATCGAGCCCGGTGAGGTCCTCTGCAAGATTCGCGCGGTTGCGATCTGCGGCAGTGATCCGGAGATTTTTCGCGGAGATCTCATCGGATACTGGCCGCCCAGCTATCCTTTCATCGCCGGCCATGAGTGGTCGGGCGAGGTAGTGGCGATCGGTGAAGGGGTAACCAACTTCGCAGTCGGCGACCGAGTGGCCGGCCAGGCTCACAAGGGCTGCGGTTACTGCGGCAAGTGTCTGGAGGGCAGATACAACCTCTGCGAGAACTACGCAACGAAGGATACGGGCCATCGACACTACGGTTTCGTAAACCGAGGTGCCTATGCGCAGTACAACGCCTACTCGGTCAAGGCGATCACGAAGATGGCCGACTCGGTCACTTA
Source organism: uncultured Spirochaetales bacterium (assembly GCA_964506755.1). Taxonomy (GTDB): domain Bacteria; phylum Spirochaetota; class Spirochaetia; order DAHUYW01; family DAHUYW01; genus CAZDMH01. Next base: position 1,912 of record CAZDMH010000046.1, on the reverse strand, counting down.
CCGTGAGGGTGCGCTCGTCGACACCGCAGGGGTCGTCTCCCACGGCATGGAGCTGACCGGTATTACGCCCGGCGGTACCGTCGTTGTCATCGGCCCGGGTCCAATCGGGCTGATTGCTATGCGCATGGCGCGGATCCTGGGGGCGGCGAAGGTGATTGCAGTCGGCCGGCGCTCCAGGCTCGAAGCGGCGAAGCAGTTGTGCGCAGACATAGCGGTGGATTTCGAGAAGGAAGACCCCGTCGAGGCCGTGCGGGCCCTGACCGGCGAGCGGGGGGTCGACGAGGCATTCGAGTGCTCGGGAGCGAAGGGGACGGTGGGCCAGGCGGTTCGCATGGTCAAGCGCGGAGGGCGGGTCGGTCTGCTCGGTGTGCCGCAGGGGGAAATCGAAGAAGGGGTCCCCTTCCGGTACTTCGTCTCGAACGAAATCGCCATGTTCGGCTCAAAGGCGAATCCGAACGTCTCACAGAGAATCCTCTCGTTCGTTGAGTCTGGACAGCTCGTCCTGAGTGACCTGATTTCGCATGTTTTCCCCCTTGCGGAGTTCGAGAGGGCGTTGGATACCTTCGTGAATCGCCGAGACGGGGCCCTGAAGGTCGTCGTCGAGCCGAACGGAGAGGAGTGAACCGAACGGTCCGCCCAGGACCCGGAGATTTGAGGCAGCTCAGGAGGACCACCTTGAGTGAAACAGTAGTCGTCGTCGGTGTCGGCATGATGGGTTCCGGCATCGCCGCCGTATCGGCTCTCTCGGGAAACAATACCACGCTCGTTGATGTCGACGCGCAGCGAGCCGCCTCAGGAGTCGATCGTGCCCGGGCTCACGTGGCGCAACTGGTCGAAGGCGGACTCGCTGCACCCGAAGCAGCAGACCGGGCGCGCGCGCTTCTTCGTTCCGAAACGCGGCTCGAAGAGGCGGTCGACGGCGCGGATCTTATCATCGAAGCAATCACGGAGAAGCTGCCGGCAAAGCAGGAGCTGTTTCGCGAATTGGACCGAATCGCGAGCCCACAGTGCCTCGTTGCCAGCAACACTTCAGGGCTGAGAATCACAGAGATTTGTCGGTTCATCGAGCATCCCGAACGGACGGCGACGACCCACTTCTGGTTCCCCGCCCATCTCGTGCCGCTCGTCGAAGTCGTCATGGGCGACCGCACCTCTGCGGAGACCGCGGAACGGCTGCGGTCGATCCTCACCCGCTGGGGTAAGTCACCGGTCATCGTCAGGCGAGATCTTCCGGGGCAGCTTGCCAATCGCGTGCTTCAAGCGATCATCCGCGAAGCGGTGAACATCGTGGCGAGCGGCCTCGCCTCGGCGGAGGATGTCGATACCGCCATAAAGGCGGGAATGGCAATCCGCTTCCCCGTTTGGGGACCGCTCGAACACATCGATGCCGTCGGGCTCGACCTCGCGCTCTCCGTGCAGAAGGATGTCCTGCCTGGGCTCAACAATGAGCCGACACCGTCGAAGTATCTGGAATCGCTGGTAGCAAAGGGCGAACTCGGAGCGAAGAAGGGCAAGGGCTTCTACGATTGGGGCGTCAAGAGCATGCCCGAGCTGGCGGCCTGTCGCGACACCTACATCATGGAGACCGTCAGATTGCTTCGGTCTCTCCGAGACCGGGGGCTCTGCAAGTAGTGAATGTATCGACCATGACTCCCTCGGGCACGACACGGTAACGGTTCGAGAACCTGGCCACCACGGACCGTGGTTCCTCGGGCGGCGGTATTGACACGCGCGAGATGCTCCCCCATGGTAGGCCACAGGGTGCTCGAGACAGGCCAGGAAGTCGGAGAGACCCCATCCTCGTCGGGCCGTCTCGTCTCCCGAGAACACGTGGCGACGACGGGAGCAATTCAACTACACCAAACCAGCGGAGGGATTCAATGAAGTACCGAAAACTCGGCAACAGCGGGCT
>CAZDMH010000045.1:0-8881 GCA_964506755.1 uncultured Spirochaetales bacterium | reverse complement strand
CAGGGATGGTTCGACGCGGGCATATCACGCAGGATGTCGTGGAAAGGCGCTAATACGGGCTCAATAGTGCGCCGAAAGAAAGACGCACTGCCCAAACGAAGTTGAGCTCACAACCGGATGGCGTCCGACTCCAATTCTCGGAGACAAACTAGATCGGCGGCTTCTCCCAGGCTGTCATCGCTGACCACCATGTCGAGCTCGTTCGCGATTTTCCCATATGTGCGATAGTGATTCGTCTGTGCTTGGATATCCGGTCCCATCGACTCTCTCTTCAGATCTACCTTTTCCCAATCCCAAGCGTCGATTCGATCAGGTCGGTAATCTTGAGCGCCAAGATCAAACCGGATGTGGAAGTTGCAGGACTGCAGCGCTGCGGAAAGAGCTGCAACGACTTCAGGACGAACAGACTAAGCTCGAAGAAGCGACCGAAGATCGCATTCGAGAGCTTGCCGGAACCAACGATAAGCGGGTCCGTGATTCAATTCAAAAGAGCCTTGTAACATTGCAGAAGCGTACCGAACAGGATAATGAGAATCGGCTCCGCCTCGACTGCACCCTTGATGAAGTGAAAGCACTGACCTCATCCAAGACCAGACTCCTTGATCCGTATACCGCTTCAATCCGCTCCGTTCTCGACAGTCCGGAAGAGGCCAGAAAGCCGGGCCTGCGAAGCCTCTCCGCTTCGCTAATTCTCGGCGAAACCCACATAGAAACAGCGTATCCGGCGCATACCGAACACGCCTAATTCGAGCACCATTGCTCCGGCTCCCCCGATTGGACACGTACTCGCGGTTCAAACCCTCGTCGACCTCCCGGAGAAGCTGTGGGGCGACTGTGAGGCAGTCCATCCATGAGCGAACGACGCTCCCTTCGTCTTCCGCCAAATAGGCCCTTACGGTCAGAGGTTCCATTCGCGAACCTACTCCCGGCTGTAGGGTTTGCCGACGGAGGCCGGAAACTCGATGTGCTTGCCGAATACCATCATGATGACGAGCACCGATAGGAACGGCAGCATGAGGAAGAACTGGTACGGGATCCGGCTGGAGATGAGCTGCAGCTGAAACGCGACGACCTCGATGGTAGCGAAAAGGAAGCCGCCCACGATGGTTCGTTGCGGTTTCCAGCTCGCGAAAATAGCTATCCCAATCGCCATGAACCCTCTGCCCGCCGAGATGTTCGGTGAGTAGGTTTCGGTGATGACGATCGGGATGTAAGCCCCGGCCACCCCGATGAGTGCCGAGCCGACGATCGTCGCTGCGTAGCGGCGAAGCACGATGTTCACTCCCACGACGTCTGCCGCTCTCGGGTTCTCGCCGATTGCCCGCGTCGACAAGCCCGCCTTGGTGCGGTAGAAGAACCACCACGCGGCGAGAACCGAAAAGTACATGAAATAGACGATTACGTCGTGGTTGAGAAATCCGGATAGAATCGGGACCTTCGACAGCAGAGGGATCATGATATCCGGCGTCTGCGGTGCGGTGGGAGCTTGCAGCCTCACTCCCATGATGCTCTTGTAGAGGAGGTCGGAGAGCCCTCCGCCGAGAATGACGAGTGAAATACCCAAGATGAACTGATTCACTTTGAAAGTCTCGTGTATGAAGGCGAGGATCAGACCGAATATCGCCCCAAGGGCGGCTCCGGCCAGAAAGCCCACCAACCAGCTTCCGGTCAAGTTCGCCGTGATGAACCCGATCGACGCTGCCGCGAGCATCACGCCTTCAGCGGAAACGTTGAAGATGCCGGTCCGGCCGGCAATGACTATTCCCAAGCTGACGAGAGTGTAGATCGTCGTGTAGGTGATTATCTGACCGATGAAAGAGGTTAGAAATTCCAAGGCTCAATCCCTCCCGGAGAAACGCTGCCGTATCGTGACGACGCTGATGACGATGATTGCCTGCGAGAGAAAGACCAACTCAACGGGCACCTGCATCGTCCGTTGGAGGGAGTCGGCTCCAACGAGTACCACCGACATCAAGAATGCCGCAATCGGTATGGTGACGGGATTCCCTGCGACCACGAGACTGGTAAGAATGCCGAAGATGCCGAATTGTGCCCCACTGGTCTGCGCGAACCCCTCGATGAGTCGTCCGTGAATATTGATCACCTCCAACGAGCCTCCGAGACCCGCAATCCCGCCTCCGAGCAGGAAGGCGACGATGATCGTCCGCGAGAAGCTTATTCCGTAGGTTTCGGCTGCCCGCAGGTTCTGGCCGACGGCGTTGATCTCATATCCGAAGCGAGTCCGCTTCATGAGCACAACGACGAAGATGACGAGAATTATCGCAACGACGATCGAATAGGGAATTCCCGCGATGAATCCGAGTCTCGCCGAATCAGGGAGCGGTACTGTTATAGGGTGTCCCTCCAAAGGGTCCTTGAAGGCGGGGCTCGTCGCGACGAAGTCGACGAGCTGCCATGCGACGAAGTTCAACATGATCGTGGAGATGATCGGATTGATGTCGTGCTTCGCCTTGAGGTAGCCCGCCAATCCGCCGAAGATCGCACCGCCAACTATGCCGCTCACCAGGACGAGCGGGACCATCACGACTGCAGGCAGCCCGAAAGAGGCCATTGAGAGCGCCACAACCGCCGTAGCTGAGCCGCCGAGAAGCATCTGCCCCCATCCGCCTATGTTGAAGAACTTGATCGTAAAGGGTATAGCAAAGGCATAGGTCGTGAAGAGGAGCGGGATCATCTTCTTTATGGTCTCCTGGAAGCCGAAGGCAGACTTGAGGGAGGTCGTAAGGAGGGTGCCGAGGGCTCGGGGAATGCTGAATCCGAGCAGGGCAATGAGGAGAGAAATCAGGATGAGCGCAATCAATATCGCCGCTGCATAAACTGCGAGACCGGATGCCGCTCGTCGCAGCAGGCTGTTGCTCGAACGCATTTCCACTATTCGTCACCGCCTATCATCATCAGCCCGATGCGGTATTTGTCGAACTGACCACGCGTGAACACCGCTCGAAGCTTGCCATCGTGGAGAACCGCGATCCTGTCGCAGATGATCATGAGCTCGTCGAGGTCCTCATTGATCCAAAGGACCGCTCCGCCGCCGTTCCTCGTTTCGACGAGCTTTCCGAAAATGAACTTGACCGTCGATATGTCGAGACCCGAAGTTGGATTGTGCGTAACCAATACCTTCACCTCGGACACGTAGGCACGGCCCACTATCACCTTCTGAATGTTCCCTCCGGAAAGTCGACGGATGTTGAGCGCTTCGCTCGGTGTGTGAACGTCGTAGTCCTCGATGACTTTGCGCGCAGCGTTTCGAACTGAATTCCATCGGACGAAAGAGCCGCCCCCCAAGAATCGTTTCTCGGCATGATGACCGAGTAGGATGTTGTCGGTGATGCTTGCATCGGGAAGGATGCCCTCCTGTATCCGGTCTTCGGGCGTATATGCAAGCCCTCGAGCGAGCACCTCCGGGGTCGAGAGCCTCCGAATGCTGCGTCCATCGAGTCGAATATCGCCGCCGGCCAGACGCCGAGGGTCGACGAGAACCTGAGCCAGCTCTTTTTCTCCGTTGCCCGAGACGGCTGCAACACCGAGGATTTCACCGGAGTAGAGCTCCAAAGAAACGCTCTTGAGATTTCGCTTTCCCTCCGAGCCTGAGGTCGTGACGTCGAGCAGGCGAAGCACCGGCTCCTCGGCCCTCGTCGTCGGAGGAAGCTCCACTTTAGGCAGAGCGCTTTCATTTACCTGGATATCCTTCTCTTGAAACATCAACTTGACGAGGCTTTCCTTCGTCATCTCTTCGTGGCTGAGAACGCCTTGAAGGCGCCCCTTCCTCAGAACGGCAACGGAGGCGCACGCCTCCATGACTTCCTTGATCTTGTGGGTGATGAAAATGACGGTTACGCCGTCTTTCACCAACACCTGCAGCGATTCCAGTAGCTGCAGGAACTCGCTTTCCACGAGCGACGTCGTAGGCTCGTCGAGTATGAGAAGGCGAGCTTCCCGATAGAGAGCGCGGACGATCTCGATCTTCTGTTTTATTCCCGCGCTCAACTCCTTCGCTTTGATATCGAGAGGAAATTGGAGGCCGAACCGGCTGCAGATTTCCTCGACGCGAGCTCGCTCGGCCGCGATCGGAAGTGAAAACGAATTGCCCTTGGTCCCGATGATGATGTTTTCGACTGCATCGAATTCGCCCACCAGCGTCGAGACCTGATGCACCATCCCGATACCGTGGCGAATTGAATCGAAGGGCGAGCGTATCGAGGTGCGTTTCCCTTCCAGATACAGCTCGCCTCCGTCGGGAGAGTAGAGGCCGTAGAGGATGTTCATCAGCGTAGATTTCCCTGCACCGTTTTCCCCGAGCAGGCCGTGTATGTTTCCTCGCGGCACCGCGAAGGTCAGATCCTGCAGCGCTCGTACCTCGCCGAAAGCCTTACTTACATTCCTAAACTCAACCGCCGGAGTTGCGTCCACTTGGCCCCTACCCTTTCGTCCCGCGTGCTGCGGAGTCAGTCTTTATCTTTCAGAACGAGACTTCCCGCTTATGGCTCCTGTCAGCTACTCCGCCTGCCGAATTGCGTCGGGAGAGAGTATCTCGCTGAGGTTCTTGATGACCTTGATCTTGCCGGAGGCAACGTCTTCGGCGATTCCTTGAACTCTCTGGTTGATGGAATCGCTCACATTGCGGATCGGGAGCTCGAGGTAACGGGCCTTGTTGGGGCCATAGTCGAGGAGAATATAACCGCCGGTCTCACCCTTGAGCGTCCGGCTCAACGCCTCACGAAGAGGAACCTTGAAATCAAAGAGGTCGGAGGTCAGATAGTTGTCCGGGGCTTGATCGTACTTCGACGTATAGGTCGTGGTGATGAAAACCTTGCTTTTTGCCTCTTTCACTGCGGTGTAGAGGCCGAAGTTGCCCAGGTTGACAGCGCTGATAATGACGTCGATGCCCTTGGCCATCATTGCTTCCGCCGCCTGTCGCGTCTTCAGCGGGTCGTTGAAGTCCCCCACGTAGACATGCTCAAAGGATGTCTTTGCGGCGCCCGACTTTTCGAGATCCAGGATGGCCTGGTTTACGGCATTGATCTCGCCGTGGGTGAACGGAATTTCGAGGCCGCCGATGTAACCGACCTTTCCTGTCGTAGTCTTTAGGGCCGCGAGCGCGCCCAGGGCGTAGAATCCGGTGTAGTAGTTACGGTCGAGATACCAAAAGTTCGGGCGGGGGCTGGCGGGCCGAGCGTCCTCTTCCACGATGAAGATTACGTCCTTGTACTCGTCCCCCACCTTATAGGCTGCGCTGTTGAACTGATTACCGTGGATCCAGATCGTCTTGTAGCCCGCGTTGATGTATTCGCGAATCGCCCGCTCGGCGTCCGGGACGGCGACCTTCTCCGAATACGCGGTATCGAGCCCGAGCTCCTTGCCGACGTCCTGAAGAGCAACGTACCCCAGTGTGTTGTAATCTGCGTCCTGAATCGACCCGGGAAATATCGCTGCGACCTTCGGCCGCGAGCCGGTCGCCTCCTGGCTGCCGGAAGCGAAGACGAATCCCGATAGGGCCAATCCGATGAGGCATAGAAAGAGAATTTTCCTAAATTTCATTGTCAGTCCCCCTTTTTCAGTGTACTGTTTCCGTCAATCTTCCAGCATATTGTAAAGAAGGGCAAGCGGTTTTACTCAAACTGGTCCGGGGTCCGGCTCTCTGACGGGTTTGCCCAGACTCCCTTCGCATTCGACTGGTATTAGAGAACCTGTGCCCTTTGAAAAGAGGAGGCAAAATGGATCTCATTGTCCTAAACGCTCGACTACGTGGAAGAAACAGGCTCACGGATTTGCACATCAGCGAAGGGGTGTTCCGCAAAATCACGGACGCCGGTGAGAGCTCGACAACCCCCCAACGGAATGCCGGTGCTCGAACGATCGACGCGGGAGGCAACCTGGTGGCCCCGACCTTCGTGAACCCCCATCTCCACATCGACAAGGCCTATACGGCGCTCAGCGGCCGAAACAGCGGCGAGGAAACGCTCGAAGACTCGATCCGGATCATGCAGGATATCAAACGAGGATACACCGTCGAGGATGTCGCTTCGCGCGCTGAGCGCGCTATACGGCAGTCGGTTCTCTATGGAGTGACCAAGATACGAGCCAACGTCGATATCGACACCATCGGGGGCTTGATCGCGTTGAAGGGATGCCTCGCAGCGAAGGAGCGCACGAAAGAGATAGCGGACGTTCAGCTGGTTGCCTTTCCCCAGGAGGGCATTTTCAGGGACCACGGCACTGAAAAGCTCATGCATGAGGCAATCGAGATGGGAGCGGATGTCGTGGGGGGAATGCCGGCGGCCGAGTGGATCCAGGACGAAGCGCGGCGCCACGTGGATCTGGTCTTCGAGCTTGCGACGAAGCACGGTCTGGATATCGACATGCACATGGATCAAAGCAAGGATCCCTTCGATCGATCTCTGGAGTACACCGCATATCGCAGCATAGCGATTGGGTACGAGGAGCGGGTCACCGGAGGCCACTGCACCTCGCTCGCCTACCAGCCGGCCGCACACGCGGCCAAGGTGATCGAGCTCCTCAAGCTTGCCCGCTTCAATGTCTGCGTGAATCCTCAGACCCTCGCGATAATGGGAGTCGATCAGGAGCCGAGGACACGGGGCATCTCGCGCGTTCGCGAGCTCGTGGACGCGGGTGTCAATGTCGCGACGGCACAGGACACCATCTGCGACGGCTTTCATCTCTACGGGACCGGAGATCCCCTTGACTACGGCCTGCTCATGGCGTACCAAGCTCAGTACAACTCAACGAGAACGGCGGGAATCGTCTTCGAGATGCTGACCAACAACGCGGCGAAAGTGATGCGGCTCGGCACCTACGGCATAGCTGAAGGCAATCCTGCGGATTTCAACATCGTGTTTGCACCGACCGAGTCCGAGGCACTCCGAACCCGGTCGTCGCGCCTCGTCTTTCGTGCCGGAAAGCAGATAGCCGAGTACGAGACGCGCGGCAAGGTCAACGGACAGGCGATGGCGATTGTCGGCGAAGGAGCATAAATGATGGGTTGTCATGTTTTCTGTTGAGCGTCGGTTCGGCGCTTCGGGCCGGTTGGTGCCTGGTCGGCAGCAACGCGGCCTGCTCGACGATGCAACCGTGGGTGGTAGACTACTCCTGATCAAAAAGCACTTCGGAAGCGAATAAATCAGGAGGGTCGATGGCCTATCCATTTTTCTGTGGCGCAATGCGACCACGTTGATAGGTGTGGCAGGCCACCGACCACACCCGTACCAACAGAATAGCACGGCATGCGCCGATGGCTGAATAGTGGAATGGAGCACAGAACCGACTCTGGTACCTTGTTCTTTCGCATTGCGGGACCTCCGGGAGGCCGTTTGCTACCCACAATCTGCTGAACCGCCAGATACGGATGCTGAAGAACGCCGTGCAGGCGATGCTCCTTGATGAAGTGGTCACGCTAGGTAAATCACAACGATCGGCGCTGTGGGGTGGGCGCGCATCGGCACGGGAGATTCTTTCCGACAAGAAGCTCTCGGAGGTGATTCTCTCGGCCGTCCAGATGCAAGTCGAACTACTGCGCAATGTCCAAGCGTCGAAAAAGGAGTTGTACCAGCGCAAGCCCCTGCGATACCAAAATACCCTGGATCAACGGGGGACGACCCGAAACAGCGCTTGACAGAAAACACAGTGGAAAAGGATCTTGCCCTGTCCGGGCGCCGGAAACGAAAACTCAAGGCCGCTTTAACACGTAAATGGCCTCCCGCTGTCAAGGAGCGATTCCTCTCCTGCCCCGTCTTTTTTCTCAACGTTGCCATGGAAGCGAATGAATACGACCGGACCTGATACGTCGCCTGGCTTTCGTTCATCGCTTTCGGATGCAGCGCCGAAGCCTGCACCAAACACCTATCGACGGTCGTGCTCACCACGTCGTAGAACAGATGACGTACCCACATAGGCCGGCTGCTCAGCAATGGATTCTATGCGCTCACCGTTTCGAAGATCCTTGGCAAGTTAGCGAGCGTCACGACGATCGGTCTTTACTCGATCCGCCGGCTTGCGCGCAATCAACCCCGGCGTGGCCAGAAAGAGCAGAACGCACGACTGATGCCGGCAGTAACATTTCTGGGGCGTTGAGATGGTACAGGGAGAGCTCAGGCGAGAGACCGCAGCTTGCGGATCTAAAACAGATCAACGAGCTGGGGCCATATGGCTCCTGAGACGCCACATATCGGACTTCACGCCGATCTTCTTCTCATTCCACGGTCGATCGACGGCTACCGGATCCCGGCGGCGACGCTCTTCAGGTATTTGATCTTCTTGTCGCAGAGTGCAGCAAAGCTGCCCGGCGCCATTGCCTGTTTGATGCGTCCGTCTGTCCAGAGCCATCGAAAGCGCTCAAAGAGTGAATCGTACTCTGAATGGCTGACGCCCTTCCAGTAGGTGGCCTTCCGGCGTGCAAGCCCCGCCGCTGTGCCGACCGAACCGCTTGCGGGATCTGACAGGTACATGTCCAGCGGAAAGCGCAGGCTGTATTCATCCCAGATTGATCGTGATTCCGCGATGGCCGTCTCGACGCCCCTTGCCGTCAAGCCCGAAGGCATTGACGGCCGCCAACACAGTCGAATGAATCACATCCGAGTGCCTTCCGATCTCCCGCCCCGACAAACCCTCTCGGACATATAGCCGTCGCATATAGTTCCGACTCTTTGATAGGAGTCGGCCGGGAAACTGTACGATATCCTCAATCAGCAGCTCTCCGTGATTGTCGGTCTTACCAACCGGGGGAGCTGGAGCAATGGTGCTCTAATCGGGCCTTGTTCGGTATACACCGCACAGGGCTGTTCTTATGTGGATCTCGTCGAGAATCAGCGACTCCTCGCCTCGCCGGTTCTCGCGGACCGAGATT
>CAZDMH010000044.1:0-9769 GCA_964506755.1 uncultured Spirochaetales bacterium | reverse complement strand
AACGATCATCGGGACGAAAGGCAAAGCAAGATGTCGAGCGCTCTTCGATTCGGGGGCGAGCTATTCGATCGTCAGGCGCGAGATCGCCGAGCGAATCGGACAGGTCCAGCCACTGCCTGACCCATCGGAATGGGTGTTCGAGACGGCCAAACCGGGAGACTACGTGCAGGCTGCCGGCAACCTGATTCTCGAGTTTCGCTTCGACGACAGCAAGGCACGCTTCAGCGACGAGTTCGTCGTCTTCGACGAGCTCTCAGAAGAGCTCATCGTCGGCGCACCGACGATGCAGAAATGGCAGATTCGCCTCGACTTCACCACCGAGACGGTCGAATACCGCAAGACCGCACAACGGCTTCGGGTCTGAGCACCCTGGCGAAACTCGCGCGCCACGGCGCTACGAGGTCGTTGGGGGATTGCGCTTCGGCAGATACATGCCGGCCCTCTCCATGTAGGCTTTGTAGCCGTCCCCGTAGCGGATGAGGAGGTCACGCTCCTCGGCTCTGCTCATCAGATGAAAGAGCGGCAGCCAGATGATCGAGAAAATGGCGAGAAAGGGGGAGTTGCACAGGAAGGCGATCACCCACCAGTACCATACCTCCCCCGCCGCCTGCGGATGACGAATCCTCCGGTAGATCCCCGAGTAGAGCGTGTGCGCCTTCTTCAGACGCATGGTCTCCTCCCCCGCATCCTTCATGCCGAAGGCAAAGAGGATGCCCGAGGGGATCGCAATGGCGACGGCAATCACTGCCGAAACCCAGTAGGGCCAGGGGAAGGTTCGCGGCAATCCCACGGGAAGCGGGAAGAACGCGTAGACGACATAGTTGATCCCGGCGAGGGTCATGAAGACCGCCGAGAGGATACGGTAGGTGGTGCACTTCCGATAGGCGGACTCTCCGATCTTGCGCTCGAGCGCGGCGGGCCCCGCGCTCTTCACATAGTAGATAACCGTGAGCACGCTCGCGACTACGAGAACTGCGAAATTGATCCAGGCAACCATTGCGGCCTCCCTTCGTGTTATTCTATGGTACGGCAGGCGATCTCAACTCGCCGATGCCTCCGCGCCATCCATCCCCCACGCTCGGGCGACGGTCGGGTTTCGCTTGAAGAACTCCGCGCGAACCTCTTCGCGGACTCGATTGAGAGGACAGGCGAAGTTCATGCACTGCGAGCAGAACGACCGGCGCAGAGTCGTCGCCCCGCCGGCCACTGCGATCAGGTAGATCGCGAGAAGAAGCCAGTGAGCACCGAGGACGAGGAAGACGATCGGGTATGCGAAGACTATCGACAACCCGGCAAGAAAGACTACTTTCTCCCCGGTTGTCATGGGACCGGGTCGATACTTCCACAGACGGGGTGATCCGTAGTTCGCCCAACACTGGAGGCTCTTGCCCGGCTCGGCGTAGTGAGGACAGTGCGAGCACATCACGCGGATTTCGACAAACCCGAAGTAGGCGAACATCGCCAGGCCCCAGGGAGCGAGCCACCACGGGCTCACCTGCCAGATTCCGGCTCCGCCGACGAAGAACAGCGGGGCCGCGGCAAACAGGAAGGCGGTCAGGTCCGAGGCATGGAAGTGACAGTGGACCTCCTTGCTGAGCGGGCAGCCGGTGCAGTCGGCGGCGCTACATGTCGTAATCGGTCGAAGTGGGTCGAGAAAGGCTGGTGCCATTTCAATCTCCTCCTCTGTTGTTCACGCGGGCGAGCGGACCCCGTCGAACAGAACTCTGATGCTCGAGCGAATGTGGCGTTCCACGTCGACGAGCGACCTGTCATAGGCCCAAAGAAGAACGGTCCCTTCGAGAATCGCTGCGATGGCGACCGCGACCTCCCCGGCGTCGATATCGCGAAACTCCTTTGTTTCGACCCCCCGCTCGATGATCGGCACGAGGCGCTTCATGTAGCGGTTCAGGTAGCTCTTCATGGCCTTCTGAACGGTCTTGTTGCGGAAGGCGAGCGACAGGAACTCGAAGACGATCGGGGTCATGCGCAGCATGCCCAGGTACCCGCGGATGGCGTCCTCGGTGAAGCGCAGCACCGCCTGCTCTGCGGTCGGTTCCGGGGCTGCTTGGCTCTCGAGACGCCTGAAGGCCCGGGAGAAGATGCGCTCCAGGATCGCGATGACCAGGCTCTCCTTGTTCTCGAAATAGAGATACAGGGTACCCTTGCTCAAGCCCGTCTGGCGCGCGATGTCGTCCATGCGGGCCTTCCCGATGCCCTGCTTCGTGAAGACTTCCTGGGCCCCGTCGAGGATCGCGCTTCTGCGTTGCTCGCCGCCGCTCGGCCGTGCAGCCATCCGTCCGCTCCTTAATAACTGACCAGTCAGTCATTAACTAGTATATCCCTGTTGAGCCGTTTGTCAAGGAACTTCGCGAGAAGGCTGGGTAGAGCTGCCGGCCGTCCTCAGTCGAACCCGCCGTCGACGCCCGGGTCGGCTGCAAGGAAAGTGAATGGGTGAACTACGGATATAGGGGGCGGGACAAAGATGCAACGCGGAGACCGCCGATAGCAAAGAGAAGAGATAGGGTTTCGGAGTACGCTCGCCTACTTCATCCCTTGAGCTGGGCGATGAAGTTCTCGGTCAGCTCCCGGGTTCCGTCGATGGTTCCCTCATATTTGCGCGAGTAGGGGCATCCGCCCGAGGTGATGAAGTTTCTGTCCACAACGACTCGATTGGCGACAAAATGGGCGTTACGGGTCGGGTAGAATGGATTCGCACCGGAGTAGCTGCGACCGTCGAGGAGCCCGGCATTTCCCAGCAGGTAGACAGCACCGCGTTGGGCCGCGATGGGTCGGCGTCGCTTGGCCATTGCCTTGAGAACCGTGAACGTTTCCTCGTCGCTTCGATCGCTCCCTGCGTTCATGCAGGGCATTATCAGCCCGGCGTAGTCTGCCGGATGAACCTCGGCAATCCGCAGATCGGGAGTGATGGTCCTCGTCTTGGCAACGAGGGGGGTACCGGACTTCGTCGCAACGACGACGCGATAACCGGCCGACTGGAGCATGTCGATCATGACGCCTGCTTCATTGGCAACTGCAACCTCCAGACTCTCCGAGCCTTCCCATGGAATCATCAACACAGGTCGCTCTGCCGCGCTCCCCGCTCCTCCCCCGGTGGCACAACCGGCGATAACCACGACTGCCACAACGGCCGTGGCAGCAATCAACGCTTTGGATAGAGCTTTCATGTCTGCCTCCTCTTTTCTGCCCTCACCCGCTCACCGTGAATTCTAATCGATCTACCCATCCCAGAGGTGAAGAAAAGGCGAGAAGATCAGGAGCAGAGATGTTGAGCGACAGGAATATGGGTCAGAGCACGGAAGCCACGCAGAGAACACTGATAAGGAGAAAGGGGGATCGGAGCGCGGCTTTTCGGTGTTGCAGGCAGCCAGAAGGCGAGCCATACTTATGGAGGGGGTTACTATGACAAAATGGGGAATTATCGGCGCGGGTCAAATCGCCCGCGTGTTCGCCAACGGCTTGCGGTTTTCTGCGAGCGGCTCCCTCGTTGCCGTCGCGAGCCTTACCGAGGCGCGGGGCAGCGCGCTCGCGTCCGACTTCGGGATCCCGAAGCGGTACACGCGATACGAGGACCTCCTCCGAGATGAGGAAATCGAGGCCGTCTACATCTCACTCATCCATCCGCTCCACGCACAATGGGCGATCGCCGCAGCCAACGCGGGCAAACATCTCCTCGTCGAGAAACCGATGGCGATGAGCGCGGCCGAAGCCGAGACGATCATCGCGGCGGCCAAGCGAAACGACGTCTTCCTCATGGAGGCGTTCATGTACCGCTGCCATCCTCAGCTCGCTCGTTTTCGCGAGATCATCCAGGACGGCGCTATCGGCGAGGTGCAGCTCGTTCGCGCGGCTTTAAGCTTCGCCGCGACCTACGATCCGAAATCGCGGCTCTTCGACCCGGCCCAAGGCGGCGGAGCGATTATGGACGTCGGCTGCTACCCCGCATCCGTCGCGCGCTTCGTCGCGGGTGCGGCAACCGATGCGCCCTTCGCAGAGCCTGCGCGGATCAAAGCATGCGGAGTAATCGGCGAGACCGGTGTGGACACCTTCACGGTCGCTACGGCCGAGTTCCCGAACGGCATCCTTGCCGAGCTCACCTGCGGCGTCACCTGCGATATGGCGCACGAGGTCACGGTTTTCGGAAAGAAGGGACGCATCTCGCTCTCCAATCCGTGGCTCCCCTCCTCCCCGGCTCGGTCGGCGCTCGAGCCGCTGCCCGAGAATACCGTCTGGCCCACGGAAACGATTCGATTGTGGAAGGCGGGCGAGACGGAGCCTGAGGAGATCGTCGTCACGGTAGACCGCGATCTCTTCAGCTACGAAGCCGATACGGTCGACCGGTACATCGCAGACAGGCAGGCGCCGCAGATGACCTGGGAGGACACCATCGGCAATATGCGCTTCCTCGATGCCTGGCGCACGGAGATCGGGGCCCGGCTGGGATCGTAGACGCGCGCCGGAGGAAACACAGGGATAGTCGAGCGGTGCGGGGCCCTCTTCGACTCGGGAGCGAGCTACTCGATCGTCAGGCGCGAGATTGCCGAACGTTTCAACGACGAGTTCGTCGTCTTCGATGAGCTTAGAGAGGCGCTCATCTACCGAAAGACCGCGCAACGCCTGCGAGTCTGACCACCCCCTCATGCGTCGACCGAATGGCGGCGACAACCAAGCAAGGCGTCTAACAGCGACGATTACCGGAACGGCCGGGAGCTTGTGCAACTCATCATGAACCGGAGCGGTTTTCGGGCCATGCTCTTGTTGTCGCTTTACAGTTCTTATCCGCGTACGGAGATCAATCGGCGTGTGATGAAGAACACCTGGCTGCAGTGGCTGCTGTCCAAGCGGCCCCGGACATGAACAATTCTAATTTTGGTATTACCGCGCGGGGTCGGTATGGATTATATTCACTCCATGTCAAATTTAACTCGTTTGGTGATGTTCGCTTGTGGAGCAATTGCCGTAGCCATTGTCGGCTGCAGCTCAGCAATAGGTGATTTCACGACTCCGGCCGCACCCGGCTCGCTTCCGACCTTCTCCGCCTGAAACGGGAATACGTGGAAGGTTCGAAGCGCTCAGGTGAGACAGGCTGATTCGCTTTCGTCGCAGGGGACAGCAGGCTACGGTTGGGGGCATATCGCCGACGACCGGAGACGAGAGGGTAAAAGGGGGATCATGTTGTGGTTTCGGATATTCAAAAAGAAAGGGCCGACCGGTTCCTGAGATTCCATCACGAGGAGGAAATCCTTGTGTTGTTGAACTCGTGGGACACCGGAAGCTCCAAGCTGGTAGAAGCATGCGGCTACAAAGCCATTGCAACAACAAGCATGGGAATAGCCGCCTCCTGCGGCTATCCCGACTGCCAGGTAATACAGCTGTCGGAAATGCTCGCAACCATCACGGGAATCGTGAATGGTGTACAAGTCCCGGTGACCGTGGATATTGAAGCCGGATATGGAAACAACCTGGATCAGATTATCGATTCCGTCAAAAAGATAATCGCAACGGGAATTGTGGGCATCAACATCGAAGACAGTCTTGATCTCAGTCCGACGTTGGTCGACGAAATGGAATTCTGTGAAAGAATATCGGCCATTCGTGCTTTGTCAGATTCGCTGGGCTTTCATCTGGTGATCAATGCAAGAACGGATTCATTCTATACCTCGCCGGGCTCACCACGAGAGAATCTGTTCGAGTCAATCAAGCGGGGCAATAAATACCGGGAGGCCGGCGCGGACTGCATATTCGTACAACCGGTATGGGAAAAGGAGACGATTTCAACACTGGTTCGGGAAATCGATGCACCCATCAATATCCTCGCAAATCCGGGGAACGCGGCAGGAGTACCGCCATCGGTAAGTGAGCTGCAGGATTTGGGTGTCGCCCGTTTGAGCCTGGGCTCAGGACTGATGAAAGCTACTTTGGCTTTGATCAAAAAGGTTGCTGACGAGCTTACTGAAAAGGGGACCTACAGTATCTTGTTGGATACTTTGACACCGCTTCCGGACGCTGCAACGGCTTACAAGATGGCGATAGGGACGAATGAATGATCGGCATAGCCGTTCTCGACTACCTGCCCAATCGCCTTCAGCCGGCATTTCGGGCCTCTATTTGACACAGCGTCGGCGCCGGTCTAGAATCAATGTGCTCGACTAAGAGTCACACCAACGGTCAGTGCTCGTAAGGCCGAACAACAGCTTCACGGCAATTTGCAGCCTCAGCGTACTTGAGCGCAACTGGAGCGCGGCCATACCGCACAAAGGAGGAACGAGTGGACGACAAGATTCTGGTGACCTACGCCTCGAAGCACGGGGCGACGGCCGAGATTGCCGAGCGTATCGGAGCGCTCATCGCGCAGCAAGGACGGGAGGTCGAGACCCTTCCGGTCGACCGCGTGAGCGGGCTCGCCGGGTACTCTGCGGTCGTGCTCGGTGTCGCGCTCTACATGGGCAGGTGGAGAAAGGAAGCGGTACGGTTCCTCAATCGCAACGCGGAGGAGCTCTCGAACAGGGCGTTTTGGCTGTTTCTCACCGGACCGACGGGCGAGGGTGATCCGGTCGAGCTTCTCGAGGGCCGGCAGGTTCCGCCGTTACAGCGCGCCCTCATCGATCGCATTCATCCGCGCGACGTAGCAGTGTTCGGCGGCGCCCTGCAGCCCGCCAAGCTCGGCGGCTTCGAGAAGTGGATCATCGATCGAGTGAAAGCCCCGGCGGGCGATTTCCGCGATTGGAACGCCATCGAGTCGTGGAGCCGCTCCATTGCAGAGGGTCTGGCGCCAGTGAAGTAGGGGTGGGCAGTCACACAAGGAGAGGAGCCATGTTCGTAAGGGTAGTAATTCCGTCAACGCTGTACGCGGTGACCCTGGTCCTCGGCGTCTGGACCGCGGTTTTGGGAAGACCGTACAACGGCGCCCTGTTCAACGTCCACAAGTTGGTCGCCCTCGGCGCGGTGATATTCGCGGCAATTCAGGTCGTTCGGGTGCTGCGGACGGCTGACGCACATGCCGTCTCGGTCGTTCTTCTGATCGCGGCAGCGGTATGCATTATCGCCCTGTTCGCGAGCGGGGCATTGCTGAGCAGTGCAGGCTCGAACCGCGGGCAGCTTACCCTGCTCCTGACAATCCACAGAGTCGGATCGTTGATCTTGACGGTCGGTTTCTGTGTCGGCATCTACCTCCTGCTGAGGAACAATTTGTAGGATTCAGGCGAGGCCTCGACCGTGGATTGCGTGCCGCACTGCGCCGCAATGATTCGGACGCGAGAGCTTCGCAGAGGATCGGAATCGGTGCTACACTGAACCACGGAACGGATCGCCCTCGAAAGAAGGAGCGTCTGTCGATGAGGTTCCTGCGCTACCTGTTGTACGCGATTTTGCAGCTCGGTTTTTTCGGCGGGCTCTTTTGGCTCTACAGTGTGATTCGCGGTGTTCCGCTGCTCGACCTCAACTTCCGCTCTACGGGATTGCTGACCTTCGTCGTTGTGAGCTTCATCCCCGTGATTGACTTGATGCGAAAGCAGCGCAAGCTGCCGCTGGCTCGTATGCCGGAAATACGCTCCAAGCCGTTTCTGCTGAGCACCACCTTTCACGGACGTGTAGAAGGCACCGTATCGGAGGTCAAAGAGCGCCTGCGCGAAATCTGTAGCGCCGCAGTCCTGACCGATCGGGTTTTCGTATTGGAGAGCGAGAGCGACGACTATCTCGAGTACCTGACCGAACCGCGGCTCGATGCCATTGACACCAAGTCGAGACGCCGCCGCTTTGAAGCGACGCGTGTCGAGATCACCCTGCGTCCGGACACGGAGCCTGCTTCGGTGGACCTGGAGATTCACTCGTCATCTGATGAGCGGGACGTAGGGATCGACAACCTTTCCAATGAAGAGAACGTCGGCACGATTGTACTCGGGCTCAAACAGGCAGGGCTCCTTCGTGCGGAAACAGCATCGTCCCCGATAGGCTATACTGATGGGGATGCACGCGATCGTCTTGAGCGTTGATGCGGCGGCGCTGCTCGGCGTGGCTGCGGCTTTCGGGGCTGCAATCGTTCTCTACGGCACGTGGAGGACGCGCGTTCTTCGGCTGTACATCCTCTTCATCGGGAGCATCTCGGCATTCACCGTAGCGATGACGCTGCAAACCGTTGTGGAAGCTCTGAGCCCCTACGGCATCGCGACGGAGAGCGCCGATCTGCTGCGTTCGATCGGGCTCGTTGTGCAGGGGGCGGGCGGTGTCGTGCAGGTGGCGATTCTTCCTCACTTCACCTATGCAATCAACAGTCGACAACCTTCACAGACCGTCCAACGCGTTTTTTTGGGAATCGCCCTCCTCATGGGAGTGATCACCGTCGTCTTCATTGTCCGTCCGAGCCGTCTGTGGCTGGGGTACCTCCTCACCGGCCTGCTCTTCTCGTCGATCGCCTGGTGTTTGGGGCGCATGGTGCCCTGGGTGCGCACGCCGGCCGAGACCGGGGCGGCCTTGAATACCAGCGCTGTTCTGAGGGCCTTCCTGTGGATGAGCCTCGCCTTTCTCGGACTCTTCGTCGCCGATATTCTCGTGAGCTCGATTCCCGTACCGCAGTGGGTCTCCCGGGTCGACGGCATCTCGCTCCCCCTCTATCTGCTCGTCCTTTCAGTTGGTTCCATCGCGTTCGCCAAATCGCGTCTGAACGCCCCGCCCCTCTTCGAGGATGACGGGGTTACGCCCTACTGCAGAGAGCGTTTCGGGCTCACCGATCGAGAGAGCGAGGTCATCGAGTACGTCATGGAGGGATACTCGCTCCCCGACCTGTCTACCGTTCTTCGGATTTCGACAAAAACAGCGGAGCACCATCTCTACAGCGCCTATCAGAAGCTCGCGGTCAGCAACCGCATTCAACTTTTCAACACACTCATGGCCCGACGATAGGCCCGCCACACCGAAATTGGGGGGAAATCCCTATGTGCGCTGCATGCTCTAGGGGGATTTCCCGATACCCGTCCGACCGCGACAGTCCTATCCTCGAGTCATGAAACGACAAAACATCCGCAAAGCGGTCCAACTCGTCTCGTTGCTCGCCTTCCCGGCAACGATCTACTACATGTCGCCGGCGATCCCGCTCATGGCCGCGGCAAACGGCATCGTAGCCGGCTCACTCCTCTTCTTTCTGCTTCTTTTTGTCAGCGCGCCGCTCCTCGGCCGCCTCTTCTGCTCGTGGGTGTGCCCCGCCGGGGCAATCGGCGATCTCACGACTGCCGTGAGACCGGCGAGGGTGAACCGTGGCCGGATCCACTGGATCAAGTATCTGATCTGGGTGCCCTGGGTCGGCGGGCTCGTGATGTTGCTCCTGCGTGCCGGCGGCGTGCACTCCGTTCAGATTGACTACGCGACCGACCACGGCCTCTCGGTCACGGACTTTCACGCCCTGGTGATCTATCTCATCGTCGTCGCAGTCTTCCTCGTGCTCGGGCTCGCAGTCGGCAAGAGAGCGGGCTGCCACACGATCTGCTGGATGGCACCCTTCATGATCGCGGGCCGGTTCGTGGGCCGTCGGCTCGGGATACCGGGAATCGAGCTGCGGGCGAGAAGCGAGGCCTGCACCGCATGCGGGACCTGCACTTCGGGGTGCCCGATGAGCCTGCCGGTGAGCTCGATGGTGGCGGCGGGCAGGATGCACCACTCCGATTGCAGCTTGTGCGGCAGCTGTGTCGACCGGTGTCCCCGGAAAGTGATCGGATTCGCCTGGGGCAACTCCGACAACGGGGCCAGGGGGAAGCGGGGC
>CAZDMH010000043.1:0-11255 GCA_964506755.1 uncultured Spirochaetales bacterium | reverse complement strand
CTCCTCGTACCGGAGGTGCGATGAGAGACGACTGTTTAGGTGCTCGGCAATCTCTTTCAGAACCGTCGCATTCGAACGGTCGGAGTCTGCAAGCTCGATCGCCCCGATAACCGGGAGCAGCTCTCCCGCCGTCGCTTCCCCGTGACTCTCCCGAGGCTCAAATGGGGCATTCTGATCTCGAGGCTATATCCGATTTAACTGATAATCAATACTGATTTGGTTTTCGCGGGCATCGTGATTCTCCTCAAGAGCGTCAATCTAGGGGTTTGAAGGGTCTTTCCCAGAAATGAACCGTCGGCCCCCTCACGGAACCTCGAGCGCAGACCATTCCCGCGTCAACCCTTGGACCTTGCTCGTTGCCGTGGCCCTTGGGACGTTCACGCGGATCGTTGGCATCACCACACTCACCGTCGCGCAGCCGACTGGCGCCGAACGCGAGACCGAGTGATGAATCGCACGCCGGCGGAATAGGCGGGTTATAGCTCGGTTACGCGGATCGTTCCGTACTCGCAGCGACCTCGGGCAGTGCGGTAGAAGCCAATCATGCCGTGATCAAAGCTATCGTCGTCAATCTCGAGCAGGACATTGCCGTCGATCTGCAGCTGAAACCTCGAACCAGCGGCCCGGACGGTCACGCGGTACTCTCTGTCGTTTACCCATTCGAACGAATGCTCTCCCAGAAGCACGAGCCCATCCGAGTTGCGATACAGTGAAACCTTGCCGGGTTCGGCGAAACCTGCGACGTATCCCATCCGTGTTCCCTTCGCGCGGAAGCAGAGGCAGTGGCCGGTGCCTGAACGCGGAACCACCACGGTCTCGAAGCGATAGTCTGTGGAGTAGTAATTGCCGGTGTAGAACTCCGAGGCGCCGACGCTCATCGCGTGCAGTCGCCCGTTGTCGAGCGTCCAGGCGCCTCGATTGGTAGTCCCCGGAGTGATCGTTGCGAACTCGGCCGCTTGCTGTGCGAAATCGATAGAATAGGAAGCTTTTCCGGCAACCTCGAAGTCAGCGAGATACAGCCTGCCCAGAAACCGTAGACCCGCCGTCACTTCCAGCTTGAGACCGATCTCGTCGATAACACTTCCTTCGGTGTCCGGCAGCGCGAATTCGACGACATGCCATACGCCCTCTTCGAGCTCCGTGACCGCTCCGTCGTACTCGCGCCTCGTAGAGGTCGCTCGGACGTAGGGGATGACATTGATCCCCTCCCCGCTCCACTTCTCGAGACGCACGCGGCAGGACAGTCTCTGACCGGAATAGGCAACCGGAGAAAAGGCAGGCGAGTAGCGTTCGTCGTCGAAGTCATCGCGCCGGTAGAAGGGCTTATAGAAGAGCTTTCCGGCGGATCCGTAGGGGTGGCGGTCGATCAGTACCTCGAGGCCGGAGCCGGCCGACCCGCCGACGCGAAGGGTATTGGCATTCGTACGCAAACCGTGGGTTGAACCGGGAAGGGCGAAGTCGAACAGGAGCTCGCGATAGCGGATGGTAGAACGAAGCCTCTCGGGGGTTTCGAGCCCGGCAAGGCGATAGCCGATTGCGGCCAGCTGCTTCGCCGCGGTCGGCAAATCGACGATGTTGAGCGAGCCTGCGATGCTCGAACAGACGAACGTATCGTTGATGGGATCACAGTATTTTGCCTCGATCCCCGAGATCCCAGATGCGACCCCGACGATAGTGCCCGCATTGCCTGCGTTGCAGTCGGTGTCCCATCCGCACATCGTTGCGATCTCGACGGTGCGCGAGAGGCTCCCCTCGCCATAGAGCAGAGCGAGGAACACCACCCCGGCGTTCGGGATGATGTGACAGACACCGCGATACCGGTCGTATCCGAACTCAGCGGTCAGGAACTCCATGCACCTTCGAAAATCGTCCGGATACCTGGAATGAAAATCGATAACGGCTTTCGCGACCCGGACATATTCGCTGTCAGCAGGTATGGTTGCGAGGCCGGAGTCGATGATCTTCTCGACATCGCTCGTCGTGAAAGCTGCAGCAATCGCTGCTGCAACGAACCTCCCGCCGAAGATTCCATTGCCGTCATGCGAGACGCTCGAGGCCATCTCGGCCAAGTGCGCCGCCTTCTCGGGGTTGCCCGGGCAGACAAGCCCCCAGCTGTCCGAAAAAATCTGCCCTCCGATCTGCTCCGCCACCGTCGTTCCGTTCACCTGCGCCGACCCGGAGGCCGGCGCCTCGATCCCGGACTGCAGGTTGAGGTACGCGGTATGCTCGGTGCTGACGCCGTAGCCGCCCCACCAGAAGAACCCCTTTCCCTCGCGCGCATAGTTTAACCACGTTCTGCCCACGTCTCTCGCAGTGATTTCACGCTCACGCCCGTAGTCGATGAGCGCACGGATGAAGAACATCGGGCCGTTGAAGTCGTCGTCGGCAGCAAAGTTGCGAAAGTCCTTCAGGTACCCGTCTATCTCGCCGTAGGTGGCGCGGATGCGTTCGTAGGTCCAAACGGTCGGTTCGACTGGAGCACCAAGACGAATCCCAATGCACTTGCCGAGCAGGCCGGCGTAGAGTTGTTCGACATAGGTGTCGGAGATCTTCATTCTTCCTCCCGAAGTCGTGGTTGCATTAAACGGCAGGGCGGAGGCGGGGCGCTCAGTTGAGCGCCCCGCCCGCCTCGTGGTGTGAAACAGAATCCCCTATTTCAGGACTTTGTTGGCGTACTCGGTCACCTTCGCTCCGCCGGTATCGTTCCAAGCCCGCACGAAGCTATCGAAGGATTCGAGGGGGAGCTGGCCGGAGATAATCTTGTACGATGTCTCCTTGAAGAGGTTGGATGCCGCATCCCACGCGGGACGAAGATCTGCAGGAACGACGAAGTTCTTGTCCTCGACCGTTCCAAACTTCACTGCCGAGTCGAGCGACGCGATGGCGCTCTTGCCGTGCAGCGGGACCGGAGATTTCCAGTTCACCACCTCCGAGAACCTCGGATACCATTCAGAGAACTTGTCGGTGAGTGTTATCTTTCCATCCTTCGTCACGTGATGAATCCCCTCGATGCCGAGCCGATCGATCATCTGGCCCTGGTCCGAGGCCATGAACTCGAGGAGCTTCCAGGCCAGATCCTTGTGTTGCGACGACGCGGAGATCGCCCAGCCGCGCGACTCCTTCGAGACGTCGACGGTGTAGCTCTGTGCCTTCCCCTTTGCGGGCGGACCGACAATGAGGCCGGCATTCCTGCCGGGATTCGCCTTCATGAGCTTGGACTCGTAGATGTCGACGACCGTTCCTGCCGTACCGACGACCATTCCGACCTTTCCGGTGTAGAGCTTGTCCTCCATAGTGTCCCACTTCGTCGTGATGTAATCCGGATCGAGGATATGCTCGGCGTAGAGCTTGCGATAGAAGGCGAGCTCGTCCTTCTCGTTCTGAGTCGTCCGGCTGTAGACCCATTTGCCCGAGGCGTCCTTCACCCAGGTGGTTGTCAGGCCGAATGCGGAGTCGAACATCGAATCCATCCGGTTCGTGTTGCCGGTATCTGTAATTCCGTAGTGAGGCGTCTGCGATCCGTCGAAGTTGTTCGTCGCGAAAGCCTTGAGGATCTGATAGTAGTCGTCCAGCGTGACCGGCATCTTGGCGCCGATCTTTTGGAACCAATCGCTTCGCATGAGCGGCACCTGAATGCGCGGTGGGGCAAGCCAGATGAGATAAGGGTAGTTCTGGATCCGCTGTTTGTTATACCAGAGCATCGCCTTCTGCATCACCGCAGACTTCTCGACGTAGGGCCGCAAATCGACGAGCATCCCCTGGCTGGAAATCTGCTCGTCGCCTCCCTGAAAGTAGATGATGTCGGGAACGTCCCCGCTCATGAGCATGAGGTTCAGCTTCTGTGCGTAACTCGCGCTCGGCACGTTGACCAGCGAGAGCTTCACTTGCTGCCCTACCTTCGCGCTGAACGCCTTCTCGATCTCTCCAAGAAGCGTCACGTTGTTCGGATCGTCGGTGGTAAAATCCTTCGAAACGATACGGAGACTGACGACTCCCTGACTGGTAGACTTGGTTTCACTTGTCCCGCCGGCGAACAGCGGGACAAGGGTGACCAGACCAATTAACACGAAAAGAGCAACTCTTTTCATACGGTCCCTCCTGTGGACTTACTCTTTTAAGGCTCCCGAAAGAGCGCCTTTTGCAAAGTGACGAAGGAGAAGCGGATATACGAGCACGATCGGCAGGATAGCGAGGATGATCATGCCCGATTGCAGCGCCTTGATGTCGATGCTCGAGCTTCCCGTGTACTGCAGGTAGGTGGTCGCACCAATGAATGCGGCCTTGTCCGACGAAACGAGAATCTCACGCAAGACGGTCTGGAGCGGCCACTTCTGCGGATCGGTTAGATAGATGAGCGGCCGGAAATAGTCGTTCCAATGGAACACGAGATAAAACAGTGAGATTGTCGTCACCCCTGCTCTGCTCACCGGGATGACGATCCGTGTCAACGTCTGCATCTCTGTCAGCCCATCCAACCTGGCGGCATCTGTCAAAGAGCTCGGCACCTCCTCGAAGAATCGGATCATGATGATCAGGTAGTACGCGTTGACCCCCTTGTAGAGGATGACAGAGAGGTAGTTGTCCAGCAGGTGCAGGTGCCGCATCAGCATGTAGTCCGGGATCAACCCTCCCTCGAAAACGATCGTGATGATCACGACGACCATGAGCAGCCGCCTTCCCGGCAGTCTCGGCCGTGAAAGGACATAGGCGGCAAGTGAGGTCAGAACCATGTTCACGGCCATCCCGGCAAGAGTGATGAAGATGCTGTTCGCCAGGCCGCGCGCAACCTTCGGGATCGACAACAACGCACGATAGGTTTCCAAGCTCAGATCCCGCGGTATCGTCGTGAGCCCGTTCGCAGCCGCGATGAACCTCGGTCCGGTCAGGGAGACGATAAGGATGTTGTAGATGGGAAATGCCGTGATGATGAATAGAATGAACAACAGCAGGTAGTTGGCGGCCATTCCTATCGATGGCGGCCTGAGCGCTCGCTTTATCACCAGACCCCCTTGCCAGTCGCGCGCTTCGATGCAAAGTGGGTGGACATGATCAGCACGAACCCGATGATCCCCTTGAACAGGCCCGCCGCTGTGGCGTACGAGAAGTTGCCGTTCTCCAGCCCCATTCGGTACACGTAGGTGTCGATGATATCCACCGAGTTGATGACCGCATCGTTCATCATGTTGAACACCTGGTCGAACCCGGCGTTCATGAAATACCCGAGGTTCAGCACGAACACCGTGACGATCGTGGGCAGGATCAGCGGCAGTGTAATCGAGCGAATGCGCCGCAACATACTCGCCCCGTCGATCCTCGCCGCTTCGTAGAGATCAGCGTCGATTCTGATGATCGCTGCGACGTAGAGTATCGAATCCCAGCCGATGCTTCGCCACATCTCAGAGAAAACGAATACCCAGCGAATGCTCGTCGAGTTCGTGAGAAACGGAAAGGGGCGAACCCCGAAGAACGAGAGGAGTCGATTGACGCCGCCGCCGTCGAGGGAGAGGAGGTTGAAGAAGATCCCGGTGATGACGACCCAGGAAAGGAAATGCGGGAGATAGATTACCGACTGTACAACCTTCCGGTATCCGCCCGAGCGTACCTCGCTCAACATCAGCGCGAGCACAATGGGCATCGGGAAGTTGATGAACATCTTCATCGCGCTGATGATGACCGTGTTGCCGAGCACACGCGGAAATGCCGGCGAGGAGAAGAGGGTTCGGAAGTGTTTGAGGCCGACCCAGGCGTTGTGTCCGACGAACGAAAAATCTTGAAACGCCAGTCGCGCACCCCACATCGGTACATACTGAAACACGACGAAGTAGACGAGCGCAGGAGCCAGCATCAGATAGAGCGAGCGGTTGAGCCAGATTCTGTGTCCGAGGGAGTTGCTCCTCTGCAGGTTCACTGTCTTTTCTCCGCTTCGGTAGAAGTCGAATCGGAGCCTCCGGTGGTCGTGGTTGAGCTCCCGACAACGGCGCTCCCGCCGGATACGGACCGCAGCGCCGGTCCTTGGTAAGAGACCTCGGCCGGGCTAGAACCGAGGTAGTCGAGCGGTCGCCCCGAGTCAGCTTCTTCGAGCGCGTGCGCACAGAGCCCGACGGTGCGCCCTATAATGAAGAAGCTCTGGACTCGAGACCAGTGGTAGCCGAGATCCGACAGAATCGCCGCATGAGCGCCGTCCACGTTCAGAACCAGGCGCCTGCCTTTCTGCTGTTCGAGCTCGCGCTCGATCGCCTCGGCGAGCCGGCAGTGAGCGCCGTCGAGCCCCTCCCGACGCGCTAGATCGAGCAGCGTGCGGGCGCGGGGGTCGTGCTCCTTGTAGACACGATGGCCGTAGCCGGGAATCGAGCGCTTGTCCTTGAGTGCCACTCGTACGAGGTCGTGCGCGATCCCCGGTATCTTCGATTCCTTCGGCTCGGCTTCCTGCAATACCCTGGCACAAGCCTCCCCCGCGCCGCCGTGATGGCGACCGATTGCATTTACCCCTGCCGCGACTGCAGAGGCGAGCGGTATCCCGCAGCTCGCCGAGGCGCGAGCGATGTGAATCGACGGCGCGTTAGCGCCGTGGTCGATGCAGCTCACGAGCATCGCGT
Source organism: uncultured Spirochaetales bacterium (assembly GCA_964506755.1). Taxonomy (GTDB): domain Bacteria; phylum Spirochaetota; class Spirochaetia; order DAHUYW01; family DAHUYW01; genus CAZDMH01. The sequence goes on along the minus strand of CAZDMH010000043.1, from coordinate 4,659 downwards.
CGACCAGACGTCGAGTGTGCTCGTCGGGCAGCTCGCCGCCGAGCATCAGGTGAACGCAATCTGCGAAACCGACATGCACGATGAGGTCCGAGATCTCGAAGCCTCTCACGACGAGATTGCCATCGAGAAGCGTGCTGAGCTTAGTGACCGCCATTTTCGATTCTCCCCTCGACCCTGAGGTCGATCACGATCGGCTCCGAGGTCGCAGGTGAAAGACTGAGCGGATTTATGTCGATCGATGTGATTCGATCACGAAGCTCACTGATCATCGTCGCTATGCGCCCGAGTAAACCCGTTAGAATCGCTACTCGCTTCGATGCCTCCTCGGGGCCGCCCGAGCCACTCCGCAACAGCAGCGGGCAGACCACGTTACGTTCGACGAACATGCCCAGCTCGCGCTCGGTTACCGGCGGGCGAATGAAATCCACCCCACCCAGATACTCTACCAGGGTGCCTCCCGGGCCAAACGCGACAACCGGGCCGAAGCGTTCGTCGATCAACGCTCCGAGAAAGAGCTCGATCCCACCCCGAACCATCCGCTGCACGAGAATCCCCTCGAAACCGTCGTCATCTTCGGTCTTCGCAACCATCGCCTCGGCGACGATTTCAGCGCGCGCGGCGCCGACGACGTCGAGCTCGAGCAGACCGGATGCGCTCTTGTGCGTGAGCGTTCGAGAGATGGCTTTCAGCGCAACAGGGACCGCAAGGCGCTCAACCTCGTGCGCAACGTCCTTCGGCGTACGAAGCAGATTTCCGTAAAGCGGAGGCAGGTCGTACCGCGCCATCAGCCTGCTCGCGTCACGAAGCCCGAGCATCGTCGCCCTCCGCAAAGTAGACTCTTCGGAAGCGATAGTATTCCACTACTCGTGAGACTGCTTGAACCGCATCGCTGGGCTGGCGGAACACAGGAATGTCGTTCTGCTCGATGGTCGCGATTGCCGAGGAGGAGCCTTCCTCCGTGAAATCTCCGACCCAGATGACGATGAGCGGCTTCTCGTATCGAACTGCCAGCTCGACGACAGCGGCAGCCGTCTCCTGTTCGACCGGTCGATTCGGATTCTTCGCAAACAGCAGCGCAACCGCGTCGGTTTCTGTGTCTTCAAAAAACGGGACCGCAGTCTCGATGAGTGCCTTTCCGCGCATCGCGTCGCCGCCGACATCGAGAGGGTTCAATGCCTCTCGGTATTGAGGAACGATTCCGGCCGCCTGAATCCGCTCTCGAAGCCCGTCCGAGAACGCTGAGGCCTCTAATCTCGCCAGCTTCGCCAGATCCCCCGCCAGCGAACCCAGACCGCCCGACTGACAGAGGTAAGCGACACGGTCAGTCAACCTGGCGCCGAAGGCCTCGAAGAGCCGTGCGGCTGCGACCATATCGTTCACATCGTCTACAAGAACCGCTCCGTACTGGCGGCATACGGCGGAGAACACCCGGTCAGACCCTGCGATTGCCGCAGTATGAGTGGAGGCAAGTACCCGGCCGGCTTCCGTCCTCCCGGCGCGCAGGACGATCACCGGCTTTGCCGCCTGGAGGTTTCGTTCGAGTGCGGCGACGAGACGTCCGCCGTCTGAGACTCCTTCGAGGAAAAGCGCGCTCAATCGAGTTTGATCGTCCTCGGCGAAATGGAGGAGAAGGTCGGAGACCGTCAAATCAACCTGGTTTCCCACCGACGCGATGTACCGCAGACCTACGTGCGCGTCTGAGAACGACCCGTGCAGCGCCATCATCAAGGCTCCGCTCTGTGAAACAAAGGAAACGCTACCCGGACGAAGCTTTGAGTAGAGCCGAGTGGCCACGATCCCGTCTCCCACATTGGCGAATCCGGCACAGTTCGGCCCGAGGATCACGACCCGATCCGCGAATGCGGCGATCTGGCGCTGGAGCCCCGCTCCTTCGGCGCCCGCCTCGGCGAATCCGGAGGCAAAGACGACTGCTCCGGGAACCCCGGCTGAGACGCAACCGGCGAGCACCTCTGATACCAACTCGCGACGAACAGTGACGACTGCGAGGTCGGGACGCTCCGGCAGCTCAGTGATCGCCCCGTAGCAGCGCTCGCCGAAGACGAGGTCGCGATTGGGGTTCACCGGATAGACAGTCGCCTTCGATGCGAGCAAAGAGCGAAAGACATCGGCCTGGTACAGGCCCGTTTCCGAAGCGCCGACATGAGCGACCACACGCGGGGTGAGCATCGATCGAAGTGCCGCAGAGCGATCAATCACCGATCGACCTCCCGAAACGCGAGAGCTGCTATCTCCTCTCCCAGGCGCACGAGGTCTTCCCCGCTCGTGAACTCGAGGCATACCGCCGCGGCGCACCTCACCTGCTCGACCCACGCCTTCGGTATCACGCTCACCCCGTACCGCGCCCCGTTCAGCGCACAGGTGAGCGCCGTTATCGTGTCGGCGTCTCGACCGAAGTTCGCGCTCCACAGGAGCCCGTTGTGGAAGTCGCCGCCGGTCAGCCGCAAGATCGCGTACATCTGCGGGACCGCCTCTGCGCTCGTGGCGTGTTCGGGAGTCCACAGCCGGCTGTGGAGCTCGTGATAGGCGCGGTCGATCGACTCCGAGTGGTCGCATATCTCCATTGCGACCTTCATCGTGTGGGCGAGCCAGCTCGTCGACGGTATCACTTGCACGCCCGCCTCGATGATCTCCTCCACCGTGCCGTCGGCCATCGCAACCGCGGTGCTGGCGGCGACTGCCCGCGCTGCCCATACACCGTCTCGATCGTGGCTGATGCGTGCGTCGATTTCCGCGAGCTCCGCGGCTCTGCCCGGGTCTCCGGCACAGAAGACCCCAATTGGAGCCACACGCATCGCGGCTCCGTCGTCGTCGTTCATGACGTTAAAGCGCCCCGATTCAGGAGGAGTCAGTCCGCGCCTCAAGTTCTCGATCGCACCGTAGAGCGGCCGCCCGGCGCGTTTCTTGGCGCCGCCGAATCCCAAGATGTACTTCTTCCAGGCGTCCAGCACGACCCCGACCGTGAGCCGCCCTCCACAGTCTACGAGGGTCCGGGCGGTGAGAATCGCAAACTCGGTATCGTCCGTGCTCTTGGCTTCAGGAACGAGATCAGTCGCAACCCCGAACCTGCTGCGGTGATCGGGGTCTCGTCCGACATCGCCCATCGCGTCGCCGACGGCGAGGCCTATGAGAGCTCCGACGGCCTTGTCGGTGAACCGCTGTCGATCCGCTATGAGGTGCATTCTGTCAATCATTCGTCGTCCTTCTTCCCGCGACACTTTCGCGGACAATCAGTTCACCGGCAAAGAGGTGCTTTTCCGGCCGTCGTTGGGGCCTCTCGATCCGAGCCATGAGCAACTCGGCCGCCTTGCTTCCGATCTCGTAGCGCGGCTTTCGAATCGTCGTGAGCGGAGGATTCGTCATCTCCGAAGCGGGGATGTCATCCATTCCGATGATCGAGAGATCGTGGCCTGGAACGACTCCCGCCGATTTGAACGCGTCGATGGCGGCAATCGCCAAGAGGTCGTTTCCGCAGAAGACCGCCGTGATGCGATCCTTCCAGTCAGGGAGCGAGAGAATACCCCGGGTGAGCTCTCGCCCACCCTCCGCCGAAAGGTGCACAAAGAACGAGAGATCGGGGTCTACCGCGAGGGCATGCTTCCTGTGAAAGTCAACGTACGCCCGATACCGCCTCGAAAGGAAACGCTCGCTCCCGGTCCTGCTCGTGGCTATCGCAATGCGTCGGTGACCGCGGGAATACAGATATTCGAGTGCGAGCATTGCCGCCTTGTAGGTGGCCGTCCCGACAGTGTCGAGCTCGGTTTTTCTGCTGCGCTCTCCAATCAAGACCGCCGGTATCCCGAGGCTCTTGAAGCCGGCAATGTTGGCGGTCACGCTATTGAGAATCACGCCGTCGAAGCGACCCGACTGCGCCAGGGCCAGGTACTTCTCCTCTCGTTCTTCCCGCCAGTCGGTGTTGCCGACGACGACCGAGTAGGCCTTCGACTCGCAGAAGTCCTGAACACCACGCGCCGTCTCCGACCAGAACGGGTTCGAGATATCCGGCACCATGAGGAGCACCATGTTGGTCTTCGCCGTTCGAAATGCTGCGGCAATGTCGTTGTGCGTGTAGCCAAGCTCTTTGATCGCCGACATCACCGCGTCACGGGCTTTTGCGCTCACGCTCGCGTTGCCGCCGTTGTCTGCAACAACGCGCGAAACCGTGCTCTTCGAAACCCCGGCATGGCGGGCAACATCAATAATGCTGATCTTCGATTTCTTCATGTCTTTTGGGAACGTTCCCAAAAATCACTGTATCATGGAACTGTCGATTTAGCAAGAAAAAAATACTTCTCTACATTCGTTCGAAATCGGACATAGTGTTGTCCTTTTCCGAGACTTCCCCCATCGCTTTGGAGATCGAAAGCCGCTATTCCGATTCGAGAGTGCGCCTGTACACCCGGCCGGGGAATGTTCATCATCGGCAGTTACTGCGGGGACTGGCGGCTAAGACTTCAACGCACCCGCCGTCAACCCCCGAACGAAATAGCGCTGCGCGAATATGAGCAACAGCAAGACCGGGATTGCAGTGAACAGCGAGGCGGCGGCCATCTGATTCCAGTAGATATTGAAGGCGGTGATGAACTGGGCCAATCCCACCGAGACGGTGAGAACGTGCTTGTCCTCGAGCAGGGCTACCGC
>CAZDMH010000042.1:0-11744 GCA_964506755.1 uncultured Spirochaetales bacterium | reverse complement strand
AATCTCGGTCCGCGAGAACCGGCGAGGCGAGGAGTCGCTGATTCTCGACGAGATCTACGTGAGAAGCCGCCGATCTATCTCGTCTCCGAGAGCTGGAGTCTGGCGCCATACGATCTTGGAAGGCTTGCTTGCTTTGTCGAGAAGTCCCGAAGAACTGCCGTGTCGTTTGAGGTCGTAATTCTTCAACCCGGACTTGCGTGATCGTTGGTTACGCCGGAACCGGCCAAACTCCTGAGTGCGACCGAGCTTCTTCTCAATAGGTACGACGCCGGCGGAGTTATGCGGTGTGGGATCGCCGTGGTGTACCGGGTGCGCGCATGGCGACTCGGTTGTGAGCTCAACTTCGTTTGGGCAGTGCGTCTTTCATTCGGCGCATTATTGGGCCCCTATTAGCGCCTTTCCACGACATCCTGCGTGATATGCCCGCGTCGAACCATCCCTGCCAGGAATTGATCCACGATCTCGGGATCGAACTGCTTTCCCCGGTTCTTCTGAAGCTCGCCGACCGCAATCTCAATCGGTAGAGAACGCCGGTATACCCGGTCCTCGCGCATGGCGTGCCATGCGTCGGCGACCGAGATGATTCGTGCCTCCAGCGGTATCTCCTCACCGGCCAGTCCGCGCGGGTAACCTGTCCCGTCGTAGCACTCATGGTGCGCGTGGACAATTGCGCTTATGTCCGCAAGCGACTCGAACTGCTGGAGCAGCTCTGTCCCCATCTGCGGATGGCGTTTCATAATGTGCCACTCCTCGCTTGAAAGCGGCCCGGGCTTCCGGAGGATGCTGTCCGGCACGCCGAGCTTTCCGATGTCATGGAGCAGAAGCGCGTCGCGAAGCGTGCGGCTCACCGGTATACCGAGCTCTTCAGCGATGAGCGTTCCGTACCTGAGCACGTCGTCGGAGTGTTCCGCTGTGTAGCCGTCTCGCAACTCGAGCGATCGCGAGAAACCCAAAGTGAGCTGCTCAATGCGGACTTCGAGCTCTTCGGTGCGAGTCAGCACGTCGCGAAATCTGCGCTCGGCGACGATGTTGCTGATCCGAGCGTCGAGGACGCGAATATCGACTGGTTTCGCCAGATAGTCGTCGGCGCCGATCTCAAGCCCCTCGATGCGCGCCTCTACGTCGGATTTCGCCGTGATCAGCAGAATCGGGACCTTCTGAGTGGACTTCGTCGTCTTCACCAGCCGCACCAGCTCGAATCCGTCGATGCCCGGCATCATGACGTCGGAGACGACGATGTCGGGGAGCATCTCCTGGACGAGCTTCCATCCCGCAACCCCGTCGCTCGCCATCGTGACCGCATGGCCGAAGCTACGCAGCATACTCCCGATATAGTTGCGAAGATCCCAGTTGTCTTCGACGTACAGCACGCGTATGCCGGTTCTGGGCTTCCGCTGGGGGATATCAGTAGGCACGACCTCAGAATCGGATAGCGCCCCCACTTCAACGAATGCGATGTCGCTCAAGGAAATCTTCTCGTAATCCTCATTTCGCCGTGGGCCGAAGCGCCGATCCTGCCCCCCGAAACCCATGTCCTCCTGACGTCTGTCTTCCTGGCGTCGATCGATATCCGAGTCCGGCTCGATCTCGTCGAGGTTAACCGGCAGGTGGACTGTGAAAACGCTCCCCCCGCCTTCCGCGCTTTCAAGCGAGACGCGCCCGTGCTGAATTTCAACCGATTCCTGCACGATCGAAAGCCCGAGACCGGTGCCCCCGTAGCGGCGGGTCGTGGAGCCGTCGATCTGCTGAAAGCGAGAAAAGACCTCTTTCCTTTGCTCAGGGGCGATTCCGATACCGGTATCGCGAACGCTCACCACAATCCAGCCCGGCACCGCCGCGCTACCATCCTCTTCGTGTGAGACCTCAACCACAATCCCGCCTTTGTCCGTGAATTTCACGGCATTGCGGATCAGATTCGAGATGATGCGCTCGATCTTCTCAAAATCGAGGAAGACTACCGGCACCTCATCCCTCATGGCGTGCTCAAGGGTGAGCCCCTTGCGACGGCAAACCTCCCGAAAGAGCGTCACCTGATCGCGGACTACCTTTCGAATGTCCACCTGCCGCAAATGGAGCTTCATCTTCCTCGCATCGAACTTGGCAAAGTCGAGCATTTGATTGATGAGATCGAGAAGACGGAGTGCATTGCGACGCACTTGCCCGATGAGCGATTCTTGGGGTGGGGTAAGCGACCCCACCTCACCACGGAAGAGGCTGTCGACGGGCGCCATGATCGAGGTGAGGGGAGTACGAATCTCGTGGCTGACACCCGCGAAGAACTGGCTCTTTAAGATGTCGAGCTTCTTCAGCTCCTCGTTCGCACGGGCCAACTCGAATCGAGAAACGAACTCTTTACGTCGCATTGCCGTGGCATGGTACGAGCTCGCGACGACAAGCAACATGGTCGAAATCAGGAAGAAGTTGTTGACACCGAATACCGCCCGGTCGACTATGCCTCCGCGAAGGACAATCGGCACGATGTAGGCGGCATACACAATTACACAGACTATGCCCGTCTCCCACACGTTCATCGGAACCATGAACAGGAACACTATGAGAACGAGGTTGATCCCCGCGTAGTACGGGCTGCTGTACCCATCTACGAGCTGTACCATGAGCACGATTGAGAGCGTCGTGTAGAGGTAGCCGAACATACCGAAATAGCGGGCATACTTTACGGTGCCGGGGATTCTCATGACGAAGTGGATTGCGATGCTCAGAGCGACAACTCCGAGCCGGATGGCGAGAAACTCCAGCACCGCATGCGGGTAGACAAGGAAATCGAGCGGGATAAAAATCGGGTACATGAAGAGCGTATAGAGGGCCCCCGTCCGGACGTCGCGTGCAATCCGTTCGCGGGTCTCCTTTTGGAACGCTTCTTCAACCTCGTTGTGTGCCGACTGGTTCTTCATACCAACCCTATTCTATCATACCTTCCGGTTAGAAGATTCAGAGTGTTACGTCAAAAATCTCCATGTTTCCCTTTCATAAATCCGAGAAATTGGCTATAATTGCAGGTTAGATAGCGAAGGATGGAAAGGGATGGCGGCGACGGACAAACGCACCAACTATCGTAAGACGCTCGAGCATACCTATTGCCTGGTCGACGACATCGAGCCTCAGTTCGAGGTTGTCGAGATCTCGGCGCGCGGCTTTTCCTTTGCTTGTGATCGAGCAGATGAGAGGTTCACGGTCAATGGTGTGCTGCGCGACATTGCGATTCTCGACGGCGACTCGCAGGAGATCATCCACGCCGGAGGGGTGATTCGCCATCGCAGCGAGTTCGATGCTCGCCGCGACCGGGTGGGCGTCTCGCTCGAAGCGAAGCGCTTCCAGAACATGACGAGCGGACGCATTCGCCTGCCTCGTCGCCGGCCATCGATCAATCTGGCGGTACGCCTCTCCGGCGATCGCTTCTCGGCGACGGGAACGGTCGTCGACTACAATGTCCGTTCCGCACGGATTACCGTGGAGGAACAGCCTCCTCTTTCGTCTGGAGAGATCGTGAGGATCGCGATCGGCCCGGCCAACCGGACGCTCTATGACGGTGCTGCGAAGGTGATTCGCGCGGGCGAGGATTCGCGTGAGATTGTAGTCGAGTTCCTCGACAACCTGCTCGAGCTACGAACTATCACGTTGACCGAGAAGGCACTGTTTGCGAGCGCAATAATCGACGAGAAGTGCGAGAGGCTCGATACCTTCGCATCGCTCTCTCCCGAATACAAGGCGCTCGTAGCAGACTGGAGAATGTACCTCGAAACGGTCGAGGAGGTGCTCGACCAGGAGGAGGCAAAAGGCCTCTACCTGAGCCCAGACGAGGAGCGCCTCTACCTGGAGGAGCTCCTTCCAGGCTTCTCATTCCATATGCGCCGGTTCGTCTCCCTGCTCAACCAGATAGCCCCAACGCTCGATCCGGCTGGGATCGAGCCCTACAAACGGCTCCTCCGGAACCTCTTCGAACCCTTCGTACGCAAGTCGCCGCTTTGCAGCTCCATGGCGGATAGACTGCACGGCTATCTCGGTGACTACGAAACCGTGAAGTATTTCTTCGGTAACCCGTTTCTCGGGTCGACCCTGTTCGGCAGGCTGTTCAACGGATTCGCCATGACGCTCGAGCCTGTTCGAGCGCACGTCCATCGAATCGAGTACTTTGAAAAGGAAATCCTCGATCGCTACCACTCCTCCGAGAATGGAATTCGAGTTTTGAGCCTCGGGGCTGGACCTGCCGAGGAGATCCTTCGGGTCCTCAACGAGCAACGGCTCTTCGACAAGCCGATACACATCGCGCTCATCGATATGGATGCGCACGCACTTGCCGACTTCTACGAGCGCGCCCAGTATCATGCCGAGGGCAACATCGATATTCGACTCCTGAACTTCAACATCATCAACATCTTGGTTGGAAAGGACGTCGATTTGCAGCCGGAAAGCTACGACATCACCTACAGCGCCGGGCTGTTCGATTACTTCAAGGATCGCTTCTGTCGAAAGTTCGCCGAGTTTCTCGTCGGCCTTACTGCGCCCGGAGGCAGCTTCTATTTCACGAACGTTCACAGCCGCAACTTCGCGCGCTACGTGATGGACTTTGCCCTTGGCTGGGAGATAACCCATCGCAACGAGGAGCAGACGCTCAAGATCGCTCCGCCTTGCTACCCATGTGAGGTAACTACGGACGTTACCGGAACGAATATCTTCGTGAAAGGGACGAAAGTCGGGGTGGACGGCCGAAACGGACACGCGCAGGCGCGGCTGGAAGGGGCAGGAGCTACCGGATGCTGAGCGGGCGATTCACGCGGGTTACGGCACGTAACGCCCACGACTCCGTCGAGGCGAGCATCATCTGCCTACAGAAACGCACGCAGGGGAACAGCGACGAGCGCCATTGCTCCAGCTCGTCCGGTTGGACGAGTCTCGAGCTCACTGTTTCGGCTATGAGATAGGAGAGTTCCTGGGCTTTCTTTTGGTGCCGGACGTAGGAACCGCGGACGCACCGTGACATCGCTTTCCAAGGTTAGATCAGGCTGACACCAGAGTGTTGACTTTCTCCCATTCCTTCGACTTCGACGCCGCGTTCCACAGGTCGTAATTCGTCTGCAGATTGAGCCAGAGCTCTGCGGAGGTACTAAATGCCTTGGAGAGTCGGAGCACCATATCGCGTGTGACTGCTCCTCGCTCGTTGATGATCTTCGATATCGTTTTTCTCGAAACGTGGAGATCCTCTGCGAGGGCAAAGATAGTCAGATTCAGCGATTCGAGGTATTGCCGCCTCAGAGTTCCTCCGGGGTGGGTAGGCTGTGTTTTCCAATCGGTCATTATGCTCCTATCAGAGTGTACTTCAGTGACAGTCCCGGAAGTCGACCACGCAAGCGTTCCCGTCTTCGTGGGGAAATAGGAAGACATGACGCCGACCGAGGACTCGATGAGTTTCTACCGACTGAGGGACAGCGATTGAGACGGCTTGGGAGCCTTCAGCCGGCACGCGGCCTTTCTCATGCTGTCGCGCGATACGATTCAATCGGCAATAAAGGAGACGGTTGACCTGTAGTCGTTCTCGTCAACGAGCAAGAGCGTGTGTTTGCCCGGTTGCAGGTCTACCGACAACACGTTGTTTCCAACCGTGCGGCCGGCGTTCCGGTCGTCGAGGTACCAGTCCACGATCACTCTCGGATTCTGGTGGGAGGCTCGCAGTTCGGTGTGCGGACCCGATTTGATCGCTTGGCCTTCTCTGGGATACTGAATGGTAACAGGTGAATCTTCTAGGAACGCATGCTTTTCCGCGTCGGCTGGACAGAAAATGTTGTCAAAATACGAATTAATGTCCAAACCGGTGCTCTCCAGCCGGTAACCGACGATCTCTCCGCCTTCCTTGTAGTCCGCGTAGTGAAACTTGCGATGCCAGGGATCGAACAGCTCGCTGTTTTGAATGTATTCGGGAAACGGGTTCATGTTTGCTTCCCATTCCTGCGTCGTGAGGTACCGGCCGTACTCTCCCTTGTAGGATTCGAGGGCTCGCTGAATTGCATTCATCCGGGTGCGGGCCTCATCGTACTGTTCGGCCGAAGACGTGGGTATTTCCCTTATGCCCGCAGCTGCAAGCGGGGGCACAACCGCGGTAGTACCGAGGAGTAGGGCAAGCACCGCCGCATTCCGGGCTGTCCTGAATGCATCGATATGCTGTTTAGGCACGGGGGTATTTTCGATGATTGTCTGCAGGACCGAGACGGGAACATTCTTGAGGGTGTTGATCTCCTGCTCGCTGAGCTCTAGCTCGATAGATTCGGCGGCATGCACCGGGTCCTGCAACAGGCTCTTGCGGAACTCATCGTCCGCTTTGGCTTTCTTCAGCAGTATCTCGATGCTTCGCGGGAAATCGACGAGCAGCCTGTTTCCCAGTGAGCGTCCTCCCACAATGGTCCTTCTTTTCTCGTCCATAGTGTGCCCCTTCCTTCTCTATTCTATCGATTCTCGTGCGCCCGCCTCTTTCAGAAGCTCGACAATCTTCGGATCGTTTCTTTCTTGCGCGATTGCCATTGGCGTACGGTTGTTGCGGTCTACAACGTTTACATCTGCCCCCGCCTCGATCAGCAACGAGACAACATCAGCATCGATAGCTCCGCGTTTGAGCAACGCACTTAGCAATGCCGTGATACCGGTTGCGGTTGTCGCATTGACATCCGCCCCGGCGTCGAGCAGCTTCCGGACAACCTCGGCATCCGACCGGTTTGCAACAGCCTTCATGAGAGCGGATTCGCCGCCTTTGTTGTGCGCATTAGCGCTGACGCCGGCATTGAGCAGAGTATCTACTGTTCCCCGAATACCTCGCGATGCTGCTTCGATAAGAAACGGCTCCAAGGTTTGTATATCCCACGATTCGCTCTCGAAATCCGCACCCGCATCGAGAAGAATTTGAAATGTCACGACGGCCTTTGTAAGCCCTGCCTGCATGGGAGGAAGCGTGGCTTTCAGCGGCGTATAGCCGTTTGCGTCCCGAACATTTACATCAGCCCCCTTCTCGATCAGGAAATCGATGTCTTGGGGGCTCAACCCGGAAAAGACGGCGATGAGCAGCGGAGTCAGCCCGTCGTGAGTGCTTGCGTTGACGTTTGCACCTGCGTCGAGGAGCAGCTTTACGACATTCATGTACCCGCTGTGGTAGAACGCATACATCAGGGGCGTAGCGCCGTAGCTGGTTGCACCGTTCACGTCGGCTCCGGCGTCGATGATGGCCTGGACGGCACTCGGCTGATTCCTCTCTTTCACGAGTGCAGTCATCAACACGGTCACTCCATCATTGTCAGCTGCATTTACATCGGCGCTCGAAGCAATGAAGTACTGAAGGGTATCGATTTCTATTTGGTTATTACTTACGTAATACATGAGAGCGGTCCGGCCATGGTTGTCCCTCTTTTGGATATCGGCGCCGGCGTCGACAAGGACACTCAAGAGCTCCGGACGGGCGTTCGATCGCGCGATGTACATCAGGGCAGTCCTGCCCAACGCGTCTACCGCATCGACGTTCTCCGTTTGCACGGCTCGTTCGAGATTCTCGACGGTGATGCTGTCCGAGCTCAGCCAGTCAGGGTCCGGCCAGCCGGCCTGCGCATGCAGCTGCATTGCTGAAATGAAAAACAGTAAAGAGACAATCCGCCCCATCATCATATCACCTCGCATGCGCGCTAACGATTCGCCGCGGTCCCGGGCCTCACCTGCGGAGAATGCGCCCCGCACGATTCGACCGATTCATACTGCACGATGCTCCGGTAGAACCCGAAATCAACGAGGGCTTTCAGTTTTGGCTTTACGTTTCCCTCGACGTCGTAATGGAAAAAGCCCGGAAATATGTCTTTGTTTTCCACGATGAAGTCATAGATGTGGCGGTATTCCTCGTCGATCTGCATATTGTACCCGCCGCACGTTTCGTGCCCGGTGATCATGTACTCCGGAATCATCTCGTTGCAGAACTCGAGCTTCTCCTTGTCCACGTCCTGATAGATCTTCGTTTGAGGGAGATAACAGAGCAGGGACGGGAGCACCCGCACACCCATCATCCGGAACGAGTTCATGAGGAATACCGTCTGGTAGAACTGCTCCATTGTCTCGAACGGGAACCCCCAAATGAAAAAAGCGTCCACGCCGGGAAACACTCGTGCAGACTCCGAGACAATATCTATCGCCTTCTCGAGATCGAAGCCCTTCTCCGTCCGCTTGAGGATTTCATCACAGCCCGATTCGATACCGTACCGTATCTCCACGCAGCCGGCCCTCGCCATGATCTCCATGGCTTCCCGGTCGATGAGGTTCACCCTGCCGAATGCCTTCCATTGTACCTTCAGCCCCGATGCGATGAGCTTGCGGCTGAAGTCCTTGGCCCGTTCGGCGCTGGCGAGGAAGTACTCGTCCTGGAACAAGAACAGATCGGTCCTTCCCCGCTCGAGAAGGTACTTCATTTCGGAAATAATATCCTCGGAAGTTCTCAGGTGTGATTCATAGTCCCATACCGGAGCAACGGAGCAGAACGAACACCGAAACGGACATCCCCGGGAGGTCATCATCCCCAAACCGGAATAACTGGAAAGATCGATCTTTTCGTAGGCCGGATACCGAATAGAGCTCAGATCTGTGATCCTGCTGCAGGGTTGCGTTTTTATTATCCGGCCGTCTTCTCTGTAGAAAATGTTCGGACAGGTGGAAAGGTCCTTCCTGCCGGTAAGATGATCGATAAGGACGGGCCCCGCGGCCTCTCCTTCACCGTAGGCGATGATATCGATTCCGGGAAATCGTCTCAGAATAGCCGCCTCCACCGATTTCGCCCCGACACCGCCGAGAATAACTGTCTTTTCCGGATACCGATTCTTGAGCTCGGTCGCAAGCAATATCGCGAACGGGAGCAGGTTGGCCATGACCGAGATCCCGATGATCGGAGCACTGCCGGAGAGGAAATCGATACAATTGTCGAGATTGAACGGGTCATCGTAGGTGTTCAATTGATAGTCCCGAAAATCCACCGGATATCCGGCATCTTCGAGCGCTCTGGTAAGATACAATGGCCCCAAAGGGATATGCTGCTCCCGGTCAACCTTGTCGAAGTATTTCAGATAGAGCATGTTTAGGTTAAGGAGCGTAATCACGCTATCATTCACCGCTCACCCTCTACTAATCGGAAAACCGATTTCAGCCCGACGGCAAACACCGGGCGCCAAGGATGCGGCAAATCTGGACGGACGGCCTGTTTGGAGACCTCGCCACAGGGTAATTTCATTCTACTGCCGCCGACACCGATAAGCAAGCGGATTTTTGAGGAACTGGTACGTTGAGGCCGCACCAGGGTGGGGAGAGGCGCATAGCCATCCTTGTTTGTAATCGGCCGAGACCGCCTCCACCGTGTCAGATGACGGTTCGACCGGCCATGGTACAATCACTTCATCGCGCGCTTGCGGGAGGCGATATGGCAGAACAGTCGGATCTAGATTTTATCTATTCACAAATCGACCGCATCTTTCGAATGAGCATCGGGGAGACCGGCGACTTAAGTAGCGCTCGGTACGACCGCGACTACTCGTTGAGCCTCGAGGAGGCTCAGTACAATAAACATCGCACGATCGCACGCGAGCTCGGAATCGAGAGAGGTTCGAGGGTCATCGACTTGGGCTGCGGATGGGGACCATTTTTCGCTTTTCTGCGCGCGATCGGTGCGGAAGGAATCGGTGTGACGCTCTCCTCAAGCCAGGCTGCGGCGTGCGCCCGCCTGGGTCTCGACGCTCGCATCATCGACTGCGGGACGGTCACGGTGGACGATGTCGGGACCTTCGACGCTGCGGTCAGCCTCGGCGCATTCGAGCACTTCTGCTCCGAGGCCGAGTGGCGCGCCGGCAGGCAGGAGGAAATCTACCGAGACTTCTTCGCGAATGCAGCCTGTCTGCTTCGTCCCGGGATACGGATGTGTCTCCAGACGATGACGTTCGGACCGAACATGGTGGATGCGGACGAAATCAGCATTCGCACTCGACGGAACAGCCCTTCTTATCAAGCGGCCGTCATGCGCCGCCAATTCCCCGCATCATGGCTCCCGCGAGGTGCGGAGCAGATTGTTCGGACGGCCGAGCCCGCCTTCCGACTGGTCTTCGAGCGCGCATAAAGCCCACCGAGCTGCCTGCGAGGCGTTTTCGCCGACAGTGTCTCGATGACCGATCGCCGCCACGATGAAGTTGCAGAGAGCACAATCATTTATGGTGTATTATACTTTGAGCGATTTTTCACTCGATTTCATGAAGTACGTGAGGTGAGGTTGTGTCTGATACATCGACCGAAGGAAAGATGGGTTTTTTCTCGATTGTCTCGATCGGAATAGGCGGAATGGTCGGCGGGGGAATCTTTGCGGTGCTTGGGCTTGCGGTACAGCTCGCGCACGGTGCAACCCCGATCGCATTCGCCGTGGCGGGCGTCGTCGCGCTTCTGACTGCGTACTCGTACGCGAGATTGTCCGTGACCTTCCCGAGTCAGGGAGGCACCGTCGAGTTCCTGAACCAAGCCTTCGGCGAAGGAATCGTCACCGGAGGGCTCAACATCCTGCTCTGGCTCAGCTACGTCGTGATGCTTTCTCTGTATGCCTATGCGTTCGGCAGCTACGGTGCTTCGTTTTTTCACGCTGCTGCACAACCGCTGTGGAGGCATCTCCTGATCACGTTTGCGGTCGTCCTGCTGACAGGGCTGAACTTCCTCGGCGGTGCGACAGTCGGGAAAGCCGAAGAGTGGATCGTCGCGTTCAAGCTCACGATCCTATCGCTCTTCATTCTCGCCGGTCTGTGGACAATTCAGGCGCACCGGATCGGACCCTCCGAATGGGTAAGCCCCGTTCAGATGGTCGCAGGCGGGATGATCATCTTCCTTGCTTACGAAGGTTTCGAGCTCATCGCGAACGCCGCCGGGGACGTGAAGAATCCCCGCAGGACGCTTCCGCGCGCCTACTACGCGTCGGTCGGGTTCGTTATCGTGCTGTACGTGCTGGTCGCGGGCGTAACTGTCGGCAATCTCCCGATGGCGCAGATCATCGATGCGCGCGACTATGCTCTTGCGGCGAGCGCTCGGCCCTTCTTGGGCGATTTCGGCTTTGTCCTCATCGCGATTGCTGCCCTGCTGTCAACCGGTTCGGCGATCAACGCCACGCTCTACGGTGCATCACGAGTCAGCTATATCATTGCCAAAGAGGGAGAGCTTCCGAAGACCCTTGAACGGAAGATCTGGAAACGTCCGGTAGAGGGACTGATCATCACCTCCGTTCTGACTCTTCTCGTCGCCAACCTGTTCGACCTCTCGAGTATTTCGGTTATGGGGAGCGCCGGGTTCCTCCTCATCTTCGCCGCAGTCAACGCATCGAGCATTCGGTTGAGTGAAAGGACCGGGGCCAAACGGTGGATCTCGATCCTTGGACTGGTGGGATGTTTGGGTGCGCTCGTGGTTCTCATCCTCCAGACCATAAAGACCGCCCCGTCGGACGTCCTGGTACTGGTCGTCATGGTCGCCATTGCTCTCGTAATCGAGGTGACGTACCGGTCGATCACCGGTAGAACCATCAGGTCCGTATTCGAGAGATCGTGAGGCGACGGGCGATAGTGTTGCCGGCACAATCTTCTATAATTCTCTGAATACCGGGCGATCGAATGTCATTGAGGGGCAGTCCAAAGGATGCGCCATCTCTGCGCAACTCCTACCGGCGTCTCTCCGCCGTCTCGTCTGACCTGCCGGGC
>CAZDMH010000041.1:0-15933 GCA_964506755.1 uncultured Spirochaetales bacterium | reverse complement strand
ATCTCCTGCTGCGAGGTCCTCAACAGCCTCATCTTCCCCGGCCACGAACAGCACCACAACAACAGTTTCCTTTGCGCAGCGACGGTTCTCGGTCAGAGCAACGTTGCCGCGGGCGCGACGATCGGATCGAACCACAACTCCCGCGGCAGCGACGGCGAAATCCGCGCCGGCCGCGGTTTCTGGCCCGGGCTGTGCGTGAACCTGAAACACAACTGCCGCTTCGCTGCCTTCACGCTCCTCGCGAAAGGCTCCTACCCGGCGGAGCTCGACATCCGGCTGCCGTTTTCCCTCGTCTCGAACAACGAGAGTGAGGGTCGCCTGCAGATCCTGCCCGCGTACTGGTTCTTGTACAACATGTACGCCCTCGCACGCAACGCGTGGAAGTACGGGGCTCGCGATAAGCGGGTACGCAAGGAACAGCTTCTCGAGTTCGACTACCTCGCGCCCGACACGATCGAGGAAATCTTCGACGGTCTCGCGCTTCTCGAGGAGTGGACCGGCAGGGCTGCGTTGCGCGATCAGGGGAAATCTCTCGAGGGAGTGAGCACGAAGGAGATGCGAAGAGAGGGAAAGCACGTGCTCGCCGAGCTACCCGGTGAGGTCGCGCGACTGACCGTTTTCGGCGAGCGGGTCGAGAACAGCCGCCGCCCGGTGCTCGTGCTCAAACCGGCCGAGGCCTACGCGACCTACCGGGAGATGGTCTCTTTCTACGGAGTCAAGACGCTGATGGCCTACTCCCACGAGCACCGGCTCTCGTTCGAAGAGCTCCTCGAGCACATGGGCATAGAGCCGCGCGGCGGCTGGATCAATGTCGGCGGGCAGCTCCTCAGAGAGACCGATGTCGACTCATTGCGGCAGTCGATCGTCGCAGGTGACATCGGCGGGTGGCAGGAGGTGCACGGCGAATATGCTCGGCTCGCAGAGCTCTACCCGGTGCTCAAGGCACGGCACGCTTTCGCCTCCCTTCTGGACATCGAGGAGATGGAAACGGATCAATTCACTCCCGCGCGGTGGCATACCCTGCTTGCCGCGGCCGATTCAACCATGCGCCGGCTCAACACGCTGACGCGGGAGTCGAGGGTAAAGGATTACAGCAATCCGTTCCGTCTGATTACCTACGATTCGAAGGAGGAGATGGGGGCGGTCGTCGGTACGATCGAGGACGATGCCTTCATCACCCAGATCGCAGTAGAAACCGAGACATTCGCGAAACGTGTCGAAGAGGTACGAAAGCTCGGATAGCGCTGCCTGTGCCGCGCTTTCTCCCTGGAGAATCACTCCCCCAAGAGCTCGAAAATTCGATCGAGGTCCTCACGCGAGAAGTAGGTTATCTCGATCTTGCCATGGTCGAGGTCGCCTCGGACGACGACCTTTGCCCCGATACGCTCAATGAGCTTTCCCTCAAGCTCCCCGAGCTGCGGATCACGATCCTTGGCCCTGCCGCCTGCCTTTGGATTCGAGGCGCGTTTGCCCCGATTAAGTGACTCGACAGCGGCTTCCGCCTCGCGAACCGAGATTCCCGCATCGACGATCCGTCGAAAGAGCAGCTGTCTCTCCGCAGGGTTCTGAACCGAAAGCACGGCTCGGGCGTGGCCCGCGGACATCGAGCCGGAGGATACCGCGGCCTGCATCTCCTCGGGCAGATTGAGAAGCCGCAGGCTGTTCGCCACTGTCGATCGCTTCTTCCCGAGGCGAGTCGCGAGCTCTTCCTGTCCGATCTTGAGCGCGTTCATCAACGATCGGTATGCTTCGGCTTCCTCGATCGGGGTAAGGTCCTCCCGCTGGATGTTCTCCACGAGCGCAATCTGCAGCTTCTCGTCGCGAGTGAACTGACGTACCACGACCGGAAGCTCCTTGAGTCCCGCCTTGATCGCAGCCCGGTAGCGCCGCTCCCCGGCAACGATGGAATAACGGTCCGCTGTCTGCTCGACGAGGATTGGCTGAAGGATGCCTTGAGAACGGATCGAATTGGCCAGCTCTTCGAGGCTCTCTTCATCGAAGGTCTTGCGCGGCTGCCCCTCGCTTGGGAGGATGTGATCGATCGGGACGCTCGCGATTGCCGCGCTCCCTTGGGAGGCCCCCTCTTCACTGCCGCCCAGAATCAGGGCATCGATACCTCGGCCGAGTGCGCGCTTAGACACGACGGAGAACCTCCTCGGAGAGTTTCTGGTAGCTTCGCGCTCCGATGGACTCTGCATCGTAGAGGTTGATAGGCCGGCCATGCGAAGGTGCCTCTGAGAGCCGGACGTTT
Organism: uncultured Spirochaetales bacterium; assembly: GCA_964506755.1. Classification (GTDB taxonomy): domain Bacteria; phylum Spirochaetota; class Spirochaetia; order DAHUYW01; family DAHUYW01; genus CAZDMH01. Next base: position 13,682 of record CAZDMH010000041.1, on the reverse strand, counting down.
CTCGGTATGATCGTCCGAAAGACCTTGTCCTTGAAATAGCCGGTAACTTCCTCCACGACCTCTCGTGCGAGGCGAGTGCGCGAGTCGTACATCGTGAAAATTATCCCCCCAATCGCCAACTTCGGGTTGGAGGAGCGTTGAATTCGTTGAATCGTTTTCAGAAGCAGACTGAGCCCTTCGAGGGCGAAGTATTCACACTGAAGGGGGATGAAGACGTAGTCCGCGGATACCAGACCGTTGATCGTCAGCAGCCCGAGTGACGGAGGGCAGTCAACGAGGATGTAGTCCCAGTCGGGGGAAATTGGCTCGATGATCTTCTTGAGGAAGTACTCGCGGTTCTCTTCCTCGATGAGCTCTACGTTGGCGCCCGTCAGGTCTATGTTCGAGGTCACGATGCACAGGTTGGACACCTCGGTGTCCTGAACGACCTCGCGAATGGAGGCGGATCCTGAGAGAACCTCATAAATCCCAGCTGCCTTTCCATCCGCGCCGAAGCTGCTGGTAAGGTTGCCCTGGGGATCGAAGTCGATAAGCAGTACCTTTCGGCCGCTCTCTGCCATGAAGGCGCCAAGGCTTGCTGCGGAGGTGGTCTTCCCGACCCCACCTTTTTGGTTAGCGAAAACGATGATCTTGCCTGCCATGCTACGGCCCGAGTATACAGTATTCGTCGCAGAGCATATAGCTACTTGCAGCTCAAGATTATACCCTATCAGCACGATACTTAGGAGAAGGAGGACTGTCCGATCGATAAATTTGTGTGATATAATCACCTTTGCGCCAGCGGTTGGCGGGAACAAGGGTGACGTAGGGCAGTCGTGCAGGTTGAGCCGCTTCGAGCCTACGCGCGGTTCGCACGTATTGCAAATCGTCTCGTTTGTAGTAGATTTTACCTAATGGGCCTTCGATGGAGGTTCCACAGGACAGGATGGTGAGTGTGCTTCTTGCACCCTGTGGAAATTTGGAGGATACTATTAAGAGCCTGAACCAAACAGCTGGTGGAATGGAAAAGCAACTGACGCTTTCGCCAGAGCAAGAGAAAATCAAAACCCTTCTCACCGAAATTCCCAAAACCGAGATTCATCTCCACCTGGAAGGCCTCGCCAGCGTCGATACGATCTGGCAGTTGATGACCGAGCACCATATCCCGGTCAACGGAGTTAAGTCAAAGGCGGATCTCCAGGGAAAGTTTCAAATCAAGAGCCTCGACGAGTTCATTGCGCTCTTCATCGACGTCATTCAGAACTGCTTCCAGGAGAGCAAAGACTTCGACTATCTGATTCGCGACGCCCGCAACTACCTCAAGCGCAACAACATCGTGTACGCCGAGATCTTCTTTGCGCCGACGAAGTTCCTGCTCAATGGCTTCTCCTTCGCCTCGATGGTCGAAAAGCTGGAGGCCGGCGCGCTCGCCCTCGAGAAGAAGGACGGAATCCAGATTCGCTACATCATCGACGTTTCGCGCAGCTACGGGACCGAGAACGCGATGAAGAACCTCGACCTGACGATCGAGAATCACAGCGACAAGATCATCGGCATCGGTCTCGGCGGAGCCGAACAACACGGCCCGGCAAGAGAATACGAGGCGGTCTTCAACAAGGCCGCGGCACACGACCTCAAGGTAGTCGCGCACGCAGGCGAAGACGTTGGTCCGGAGTCGATCTGGGACAGCCTGAAGCTCCTGAAGGTGGGCCGTATCGGGCATGGAATCAGCGCCATCAAGGACGAAAAGCTCATGGACTTCCTCAAGGGAAGCCGAATTCCCCTCGAGGTTTGTCCGACGAGCAACCTGTTCACCCGCAAGTACGCAACAAGCCTCAAGAACCATCCCATTCGCGCCTTCTACGACCATGGGATGAATGTCACCGTCAACACCGACGACCCGACGCTATTCGGAGTGGATCTCGTCGATGAGTACCTGAAGCTCTATCTCAACGAGGTCTTCACCATCGAGGAGCTTTTCGAGCTCATCAAGAACGGCATCTACGCTACCTTCCTTCCGAAAAAGAGACAGGACCAACTCTGGAAGGCGGCCGAGACCCGAATCTCGAAATACCAGCCGAGCTGACTGCACCTATCCGGCATCGCATTCAAATTCAGAGCTCAAGATTCCCATCTCGAAATAGCTCCAGTACTCCTCTCCGATCCTCCGCGATTCACGAATGAGCCCCTCCTTTCGGAACCCAACCCTTTCGTAGCAACGAATCGCCGTCTCATTGAAATCGAATACTGCGAGGCTTACGCGGTGGAGCTCGAGCTCATGGAAACAGATCTCGAGCAGCCGGCGAAGCGCCTCGGTACCGATACCCTTCCCGCGGTGGCCCGGGTCACCGAGCAAGAAGCGTGCGACGCGGGCCGAACGGTTCCACCGATCGATGAGTCCGAGCTCGACGACTCCCACGGTTTGCTCCCTTTCGAAAGCCTCGCCGGCGACGATTGCATAGAAACGGGTGCCAGGTTCTTCCCCGGAGTTCGCTTCCGCCGCGCGGGGTACTTCGTCGATGGCAGGGCCCCACTGACAGAGGAGCTGTTCCTCCGTCAGTGGATGTCGAAACAGTGGGCCGGCCCACTGCATCAGGAACTCCGGCGAGGTGCCGTCGTTCCACCTCGCCACCAGAGAGAGGTCCTCTCGGGTTCCTTTGCGGAGGTGTACCCTCATTTCATTGCTCCTTTCGAGGAATGTCAGGCGCGAGTGAAGGACTCGAGGAATGAAATCGTTCTGGTCAAGCAGTCGATGCGCAGCTTCGCGCCGAGCGGTAGGATGACCTTCGGATCGGTGTGTCCGAAGTCCATATTGGCGACCACGGGAAGCTCGGGGCGCCCGAATTCGATCCCGATCACCCTGCGGAGCGCCTCGTAGAGCTCTTTCTTTTCCTGCTCACTGTAGGCCTTCGGTCGCCCGAAAAAGACACCTGCGGCCCGTTCGAAAACGCCCTGGAGGCCGTAGTTTCGCAGCATATAGACGACCTCTCGCACCGGCGGTTTGTCCTCGGAGGTCTCGAGGAAGAGGATTCTATCGTTCCAGAAGCTCTTCTGCGGCCAGTAATCCGTACCCTTCATGAACTCGAGCACCTCGATGCAGCCCCCCCAAGCTCGCCCTTCGCGAATACCCTCCCCCTGAACCCAGACCCAGCCGGTCGTGTTCTTCTGTTGTGAGAGAACCTCTCCGATCCTGCTCTTGACTCCCCAGTCCGGATAGCCATCGGACCATTGCTCGAATGCCGGCAGGTAGTCTCCCGTGCAATCCTCCGTGAGCATTCGACGTATGTGGTCTCGATGCGACTCGGGCATGCTCTCGAGCTGTGCGAGACCGCCCATGATCGAAGGCCCGTAGAAGGTGACGACACCGAGAAGGTTGGCGTAGGCGAGAATAGTCGTCGTGTCCGAGTAGCCCATGATGATTTTCGGGTGGGTTCGAATGACGTTGGGATCGATGTAGGGTAGAATTCGCATCGAGTCGTATCCCCCGATCGAGGAGACGATGGCGTCGACCTCGGGGTCGGCAAAGGCACGGTTGATGTCCTCGGCACGGGCGCGGGGATTCTTCGAAAGCTCGTCCGCCGTCATACGGGCGGTGGGGTACTCGACGATCTTCACACCGAAGTGTTCGGAGAGATTCTGGAGTCCATGCTCGTAGAGCGCCGGATAGACGGACGGACCTCCCCAGGAAATCGAAACGACGGCCGCAGTATCACCTTGTTTCAGACGTTTCGGCTTTACGGATCGCATGCAGAATGTTTCACGTGAAACAATGACTAGTCGTTCGCAACGCGGGCCACGCCCACGAGGAAATCTGGTCTTTCGATGTTGACGACCCGCACCCCGTGGGCCGACTTTCCCATGCTCGGAATCTCCGATACCTTCAGCCGGATCGCAATCCCGTGTGAGGTCATGCAGACGAGCTCGTCATCCTGGCTCACCGAGATGACCCCGACGAGCTCTCCCATCTTCTCCCCGGTCTTGTAGGCAATCTGACCTCTCGTTCCGCGGCCGTGCGGGGTAAACAGATCGTACTCGCTTCGTTTCCCGTAACCGTTCGTCGTCACGAGGAGCATCTGATAGTCCTCGTTGACGGTCAGCACGCCGGAGAGCTCGTCGCTGTCGGCAAGCCTGAGCCCGAGAACCCCTCTCGAGGTTCGGCCCATCGCCCTGACGGCCTCCTCGTTGAAACGCAGCGCATAGCCTCCCTTCGACACGAGAACGATCTCGTTCCTTCCGTTGGTGAGCAGCGCCGTCACCAGCCGATCGCCGTCGTCGAGCTTGATTGCATTGATTCCGCGAGTGCGGGCATTGATGAAGGACGCCGTCTCGACCTTCTTCACCACGCCTCGACTCGTCGCCATGAACAAGAAGTTGTCGCCGTCGAAGGCCTCGAGAGACACCACCGCGGTAATGTCCTCATTCAGTGATATCGCGAGCAACGACTTCACATGCTGGCCGCGAGCCGTTCGGGATGCCTCCGGAATTTCGTGAACCTTGAGCCAGTATGCCTTCCCTGCGCTGGTAACGAAGAGGATGTAGTCATGGGTAGAGGCGATGAAGAGATGCTCGATGAAGTCCTCGCTCACCAGATTCGCCGAGGAGGATCCCTTTCCGCCCCGACCCTGATTTCGGTAGGCGGAAACCGGCACCCGCTTGATGAAGCCGCGGTTGGAAATGAGAACCACCATGTCCTCTTTCTTGATGAGGTCTTCGATATTGATCTCCTCGACCTCGTCAGGAACGATTTCCGTCCTGCGCTCGTCACCGTATTCCTTTGCCACCTCGGCGATCTCTTCCCGTACGACGCTGAGGATCTTCGCCTCGCTCGACAGCAGCTCCTTCAGGTGGTCGATAAGAGCGAGGACCTCCTTCAACTCGTCGAGGATCTTCTGCGTTTCGAGGTTCGTGAGCTTCTGCAGCCGCATATCAAGGATGGCCTGAGCCTGGATCTCGCTCAGCTCGAAACGCTCCATGAGACCCGTCCGCGCCGCATCCACGGTCTTGGACTTGCGGATAAGCGCGATAACCTCGTCGATATTGTCGAGTGCGATCTTCAGGCCCTGGAGAATGTGAGCCCTCTCCTCGGCCTTTTTGAGGTCGTAGCGCGTGCGGCGCGTGACAACGTCAATGCGGTGGCGGACGAAATAGTGGACCATCTCCTTGAGGTTGAGCACCTTCGGGCGCCCGTCCACCAGCGCCAGGCTGTTGACGTTGAAGTTCTGTTGAAGCGGAGTCAGCGTGAACAGCCGGTTCAGTGTGAGCTTCGGCACCGCGCCCTTTTTGAGCTCGATGACGATGCGCATCCCGTTGCGGTCGGATTCGTCCCTGAGATCGGAGATGCTGTCGATCCGTCCTTCACGGGCCAGATCGGCAATCCTCATGACCAGCGACGCCTTGTTGACCGCGAAGGGGATTTCGGTTATGACGATCCGCTCTTTGCCTCCCTTCGTCGTCTCCACGCTGAACTTTCCGCGGACTGTTATACGGCCTTTTCCGGTTTCGTATGCCTCTCGGATTCCCCGTCGCCCGAAGATGACCCCCGCGGTCGGAAAGTCCGGCCCCTTGATGTGCTCCATCAGCCCCTCGATGGAGATCTCGGGGTCGTCGATCATCGCCATGATGCCCTCCGCCACCTCTCCGAGGTTGTGCGGCGGGAGATTCGTCGCCATTCCGACGGCGATTCCGCTCGCACCGTTGATAAGCAGGTAGGGCACGGCCGCCGGAAGGACGAGCGGCTCCTTGATCGAGTCGTCGTAGTTCGGACCGAAGTCGACGGTCTCTTTGCGGATATCCTTCAACATCTCATCGGCGATCTTGTGAAGTCGCGCCTCGGTGTAGCGAGGAGCCGCCGGTGGGTCGCCGTCGACGCTGCCGAAGTTGCCCTGTCCCCAAACCATGGGATAGCGCATCGAGAAGTCCTGCGCGAGGCGAACGAGCGCGTCGTAGATCGATTGGTCGCCGTGGGGATGGTATTTTCCAAGGACGTCTCCCACGATGCGGCCGCACTTCTTGTAGGGTCGATCGGAGCGCAGACCCATCTCATTCATCGTGTAGAGGATTCGTCGGTGGATCGGTTTCAAACCGTCACGGACATCGGGCAACGCCCTGCTGACGATAACCGACATCGCATAGTTGAGGTACGATTCCTTTATCTCGTCTTCAATGGCGATGGGAAAAACCTTTCCCCGCTGTATCTCGTCCACGTCGTTACTCCTGTACTTCACTCGCCGCCGGCGCCGCACCGCCGGTCGGAATGGGTCCGCTCATCGCGCTGTTTGATTTCGCGAAACTCGAATGAGGCTTTCGCCTCGCGGATCTATACGTCGAGATTCGAAACGAGAAGGGCGTTGTCTTCGATGAACTTCCTTCTCGGTTCGACCTGCTCTCCCATGAGCGTCGTGAACATCTCGTCCGCACCGACAGCATCTTCCATGGTGATCTGAATTATATTGCGCTGCTCGGGATCCATCGTCGTCTCCCAGAGCTGGTCCGGGTTCATCTCGCCGAGCCCTTTGTAGCGTTGAACATTGATCTTCTCTTCCTTGCCGTCGGCCGAGAGCCCTTCGACGAGCCGCGACTTCTCGCTGTCGTCGTATGCATAGAAGATCGAACCGTTCAGCGAGACCTTGTAGAGCGGGGGCATCGCGAGAAAGACATGTCCCCCTTCGATCAGCGACGGCATGTATCGAAAGAAGAAGGTCAAGAGCAGGGTGCGAATATGCGAGCCGTCGACGTCTGCGTCCGCCATGATAATGACCTTGTGGTAGCGCAGCTTGGCCAGGTCGAAGGTGCTTCCGATGCCGGTGCCGAGAGAGGCGATTATCGGCTGCAGCTTGTCGTTGACGAGGACCTTATCCTCTCGGGTCTTCTCGACGTTAAGCATTTTGCCCCAGAGCGGGAGGATCGCCTGAAACTGCCGGTCGCGACCCTGCTTCGCGCTTCCCCCTGCCGAATCTCCCTCCACGATATATATCTCGCACCTCGAGGGATCCTTCTCGCTGCAGTCTGCAAGCTTGCCGGGAAGGCCGGTGCTCTCGAGAAAGCTCTTGCGCCGCGTAAGCTCACGCGCCTTCCGCGCCGCCTCCCGGGCCTTCGCCGCCGTGACGGTCTTGTCGAGGATACCGGCGACGACCTGCGGGTGCTCTTCGAAAAAGAGCATGAGATTCTCGTTGACGAAACCCTCGACGATCCCGCGTACCTCGCTGTTGCCGAGCTTGGCCTTCGTCTGGCCCTCGAACTGCGGCTCCGGCACCTTGATGGAGATCACGCACGTAAGTCCCTCGCGCACGTCGTCTCCCGTCAGTGTCTCCTCGATCTTCTTTGCATACTTCGATTTTCTGAGGTAGTCGTTGAGAGTTCTCGTCAACGCCGAACGAAACCCCACCAGGTGGGTACCGCCCTCACGGGTGTTGATGTTGTTGACGAACGAAAAGGTGTTCTCGTTGTAGGAGTCGTTGAACTGGAGCGCGATCTCGATGAGCACGTCGTCACGATCGCCCTCCATGTAGATGACCTCATTGTGAATGACGCTCTTGTTCTTGTTGAGGTGCTCGATGAATGAACGCACCCCGCCGTCGAACTGGAAAGTGTTGACCTTTGGATGTGGCAGCCGATCGTCGGTTATCTCAATCGTCACGCCCTTGTTGAGAAATGCGAGCTCTCGCAGACGCATCGAGAGAACATCGAAGCTGAACTGAACCGTCTCGAAGATCGTGTCGTCCGGGAGGAACCGTACCATGGTGCCGGAGAGATCGCTCTTTCCCGTTACCGCGACCGGCTCCTTGTGGATGCCGCGCTCGTAGCGCTGATAGTAGACCTCGCCCTCTTTGTAGACCGATACTTCGCACCAGGTTGAAAGCGCGTTGACGACGGACACGCCGACCCCGTGAAGCCCGCCCGAAACCTTGTAGCTCTTCTTGTCGAACTTGCCACCGGCGTGAAGCCGAGTCATGACGATCTCGAGGGCGCTTACGTGCTCGGACGGATGCTCGTCGACAGGAATGCCGCGGCCGTTGTCCTCGACGCGTATCACATTGCCTTTTTCGATAGTCACCTTGATTTCCGAGCAGTAACCGGCCAGGGCCTCATCGATACTATTGTCGACGACCTCGTAGACGAGATGGTGCAGGCCGTCGGGCCCGGTTGTTCCGATGTACATACCCGGGCGCTTCCGAACAGCCTCAAGCCCCTTCAAGACTTGAATCTGTTCGGCTGAATATCTTTCCTGCATGATTTTCCCTATGGTATAAACGTGAATAATAAAGTATATCCGGCGCAAAATAAAAAGTAAAGGTGAGCGATTTCTGTTGCAAACCCGAAGGGGATGCATTAGACTAGGTGGCCTACGAAAGAAGGAAGTCTCGGCTGCCGTTGTTAATAACTTGTGCATAGAAAGGAACCGCTCCGGCCCGCCGGGACGGTTCGACCCGGCCTGGAGGTTCCCGGCGGCGGGTCCTGCGGCATCAGCGCGAAGTTGTAGAATATCTCCTTGCCTGCAAAAGACTAAACGGCTGTTCGTTGACTTTTTAGAGAATTTCGCGAAATGTTTCCTCTACGCCGATTCGCCGGAAAGTCCGGCCGTTTCCGTGCGTATGTTGTGGATATGTTGATGATAACATGGGGTTTCGGATATGAGTGCCGGCGCGTGGGACTATAGCGTCTTCTGGAAGGAGACAATCAGCCAGCTGCGACATGAGGTCTCTGAACAGGAATGGGTGATGTGGTTCAACAACATCGCCTACGACAGCTCGAGCGAGGGCGGCATCATCGTGAAGGTACCCTCCCTTTTTTATCGAGACCAGGTTGTCCAGCGCTACCTCCCCCTCATCGAGTCGAAGCTCGAGAACCTCTCGGGGAGACATCTCAATCTCACCTTTGCGATCAATCAGAGCTCCAACAACACGCCCTCACCGCGGCCGAAGGAATCGACGCCTCCGCTCCCTAAGCCGAAGAAACGCCCCCACCCGGGCCTGAAGAGCGACTATGTCTTCGATACCTTTGTGGTCGGCGAAAACAACTCCTTCGCCGCCAACGCCGCCTACGCCATCGCCAAGAATCCAGGGACAGCCTACAACCCCTGTCTCATCTACGGCGGCGTTGGATTGGGAAAGACGCATCTCATACAATCCATCGGCAACGCGGCCTACCTCGAGTTCGATAGTCTCAAGGTCGCCTACGTCACCGCCGAGACCTTCACGAACGAGTTCATCGAGGCGATCCGTGACAAGAAGAATCACCTCTTCAAGAACAAGTACCGCAACGTCGACATCCTGCTCATTGATGACATCCACTTCCTGCAGAACAAGACCGAGACTCAAGAGGAGCTCTTTCACACCTTCAACGCTCTGTACGACGCGAACAAACAGATGGTCTTTACCTGCGACCGGCCCGTATCCGAGCTGAAGCATTTGACCGACCGCCTGCGCAGCAGGTTCGAACGCGGTCTCAACGTGGACCTCCAGCCGCCCAACTTCGAGACCCGCTTCGCAATCCTGAAACGGAAGGTCGAGAGCAAGAAGGTCTCTATAAGCGATGCAGTAATCGAGCTCATCTGCCGCAACGTTACGACGAACGTCCGGGACCTCGAGGCTGCGCTCACGAAGCTTGTCGCCTATGCGGACCTCGTGAACAAAAACGTCACCATCGAAATCGCCCAACAGCAGCTCAAGGATGTATTCTCGAACCCGAAGCAGAACAATATCACCCTGGAGATGATCCAGCGCGTCGTTGCCGAGTATTTTGCTCTCTCCCACAACGACCTTCGTGGCAAGAAACGCACAAAAGGCATTGCCTTTCCCAGGCAGATTGCAATGTACATCGCCCGAGAGATCACGGAGTACTCCACCACGGAGGTGGGTCTCGAGTTCGGAGGGCGCGACCACACGACCGTAATGCATGCATGCCAGCGGGTCGATAGCCGAATGAAGACCGATCCGACACTTGAACCTACGATTCAACATCTGATTAGATTGGTCAAAGAGTACGGCTCGAAGAATACGTAGGCCTCTGCGAGCCGAAGCATATTGTCTTGATAGGCTGTTATCAGACTGGGGACAGCCGGTGGAAAACCGAGAGGGCGCCTTCGGGCGCTAGAATATGTGCATGAATTGGGGACAACCGAGCGAAGTTGTTCAACCGGTAAGTTCCTATTCAGAGAGGAATAAACCCCTCTATCCACATATCAACAGTGCCTACTACTAGTCCTACTAGTATTTATATTAATAAGGAGTTAGGAGCACGCCATGAAGTTCGTCTGTGAGAAAGCCGTTATTCTCAAGGAGATATCGGTTGCGCAGGAAATCATCTCATCTCGAAATGCCCTCTCGATTCTATCCAATGTCCTCATAAGCGCAGAAAACAATACCCTTCTGATTAAGGCTACGGATCTCAAAGTAGGGTTCGAGACTCGTATCCCGGTTTCCGTCGAGGAACCCGGAAACACGACGGTCTTTTGTGACAAGTTCCTCGGAATACTCCGAAGCCTCCCCGACGGCGAGATCGAGTTTAATTCCGGCGATAATCGTTTGGTCATTCGTCCTACGGGAAAGAAGATCGATTTTCAGCTCAAGAGCATCGCCGCCGACAAGTTTCCCGAGATCAAAGACATTCCCGAGGACCGTTACTTCCCCTTCCCACAGAAAGATCTCGCCGAGATGATCTCTCAAACGATCTTCGCAGTTTCCGATGATGAGACCAGATACTTCATGAACGGTGTGTTCATGGAACAGCAGGACGGAAGCCTGACGATGGTAGCGACCGACGGCCGGCGGCTCTCCTTTATCGGTCGTCAGGTCGACGCCAACGTGGAGGCTTTCGACGGGGTCATAGTCCCGCCGAAGATCCTTCAACTGATTCGAAAGCTTCTGAGCGGTGAAGGAAACCTCTCTTTGGCCGTCTCAGACAAGAACATCTACGTGAAGTTCGACAACCAGAAGATCTCCTCGACCCTCATCGAGGGGCAGTTTCCGAACTACCGCCGGGTCATTCCAGAGTCTCAGGAGTACGAGCTGATCGTTGACCGCGGGGAGCTCATGGAGGCGTTGAAGCGTGTATCTCTCCTCGTCGAGCAGAAGTCGCGGAGGGTTCGCCTCGAGCTCGCCAAGGGGGTGATCACCCTCAAATCGGAGGAGAGTGAGATCGGCGTGGCGCAAGAGGAGATTTCCTGTGACTACGACGGGCCGGAGGCCTCGATCGCATTGAACTACCTCTACCTCATAGAGCCGCTGCGGGTGATCGAGGATGAGAAGGTCTCCATCCGGTTCACCGAACCGACGAAGGCGATCTCGCTGCTTCCGGTTCCCGAGAAGGATTTTTTTCACATAGTCATGCCGATGCAGGTCGATTGACCCTGAATGGGGTTCCGCTCGATTCGAACCTTCCAGTTTCGTAATCTCGCCGATGCCGAGACCGTAATTGCCGGGCCGGAGGTTTTCTTCGTCGGTGAGAACGGGCAGGGAAAAACGAATATTCTCGAGGCGATCTATCTGCTCTGTTTCGGAACCTCATTTCGAACACACACCGACTCCCTTCTCATCCATCACGGTGCCTCGGAGATGGCCGTGGAAGGAAGGTTTGCAGCTGCCGATGCAACGGAGGCACGAGCGGCGAGCGGCTCCAGGGAGATGGATTCCCATGGTCCGGACAACCGGGTGCTGTTCAAATACCAGGCCGGGGCGCGCTCCGGCGGCAAGAAGGAGATCCGGGTCAACGAGAAGCTGATCAAGGACCGCAAGGAGCTCGTGAGCAACATACCCTGCATCATCTTCTCTCACGAAGACATCTCCTTTGTAAGCGGGCCGCCGGAGCGCCGGCGCTGGTTCTTCAATCAGACGATGAGCCTCTACGAACCGCTTTTCATTGACCTCACGCGCCGGTATCACAAGATCGTGAAGCTGCGCAATCTCGCACTGAAGGAACGCCGGCAGGAATTGCTGGAAATCTACGATACCCAACTTGCCGAGACGGGCCTGGAGATCGTGCTGCGGCGCGAGCGCACTACACGAGAGTTCAACAGGACATTCGAACGCCTCTTTCGCGACATCTCCGGCATCGAAGAAGAGCTTTCGGTGCACTACCACCCCTCCTGGAGGGGATGCGAGACCGTGGAGCAGGTGAAGGGGAAGCTAGCCGAGAAGGCGAACTTCGACTTCGAGATGGGGACCACGACCACTGGGCCTCATCGTGACCGATTCGTTTTCACCCTCGAACGCAGGAACTTTGCACGCATTGCCTCCACGGGACAGCTTCGCCTGATGTCGCTCATTCTCCGGGTCGCTCAGGCGAGCTACTACACCGAAAAGACCGGCCGGCGGCCGGTCCTGCTCCTCGATGACGTTCTCTTGGAGCTGGATATGGCGAGGAGAGAACGCTTCCTACACTGCCTGCCCGACGCGGACCAACGTTTCTTCACTTTTCTGCCGGACGAGCAGTACAGACGGTTCGTGGCGGCTGATACCGTGATGTACAAGGTCGAAAAAGGCGTTATTATAAGACAGTGAGAAGTGCAGGAGACATCCTCAAGCTGTTTCTCGATCGAAACACTGCGGAACAGGCCGACTTCTATCAACAGTTCTTCACGGGCTGGCAGCAGGTGGTCGGTGAGCGCATCGCCGCACATTCAGAGGTGAAGGATATCCAGAACGGCGTCGTGCTCGTCGAGGTCGACCATCCCGGATGGATCCAGATGATCCAACTCAAGCAGGCCCAGTTCGTCGAGACCCTGAAAAAGAAGTACCCGGATCTCAATATCCGCGGGCTCAGGCTTCAGCTCCCCTGGAAGGTTGGAGGGCCGGCGGCTCGACAGAGCGCTTCCCGGAATCCGGCCGCGAAACGCGAATACGCCGCTGAGAGCTCGGGCGTGGCCGAACGAAGCAAAGAAGGTGACGGGCAAGACCGCGAGGCACCGGCCGACCCGCTCATTCGCGGGGCGCTCGATCGGCTCGGCAAGGCAATCGAGAAACGGGCTGAAGACGAATAGAACGGCAAGCGTTCACCGTGTCAGGCAGAGGTCGTTGCCGAGCTGTGCTCTGTTGACATTGACGAGGTGAAATCCGTATACTTTCCCTCTCTAAATTCACTTAGAAACGAATCCGGCAAGCCTGCCCACATGCGGGTACGCCTCGAATTACGATTGCAGAGAGACGACGCGGAGATACCGCCGACGTCCCTCGCATGGCCGGGTAGAAAGAAAATGGCCTGCTGAACAACACCGTGGAACGCAGGTTGAGAGAGTGTAAGATCGCAAAGGAGCGTTCACGATGAAGAGGACATATCAGCCGAGTAGGGTAAAACGAAACAGGAAATTCGGCTTCCGGGCGAGAATGAAGACAAAGAGTGGTCGGCTCGTGCTGATGCGACGACGTCGGAAGGGTCGCGCAAAGCTCAGTGTCGCCGATGAGAAAAAGCCTTACTAGAAGCGAACGGCTGCGGGGGCGGCCTGCTATCAGGCGAACGTTCGGCTCGCATAGACAGGTAAGTTGCCCCGGTGTTAAGATAAAACTCGTTAAAAACGAACTGGAACGAAATCGAATCGCCGTTTCCGCGTCGCGGAGCTTTGGAAATGCGGTCACGCGGAATAGGGCGAAACGGATCGTAAAAGAGATATACCGGAACATGAAGCATGAGCTGCGGGACGGCTATGACATTGCAGTCATCCTGTACCCGGGAGCGGCTACCTATTCCGAGCGGAAGGAACAGCTTCTCTC
>CAZDMH010000040.1:10633-16773 GCA_964506755.1 uncultured Spirochaetales bacterium | reverse complement strand
AGTGATCGGATTCGCCTGGGGCAACTCCGACAACGGGGCCAGGGGGAAGCGGGGCAAGCTCCTGCGGTCGGCGACCGTTGCGCTCGGCGTCCTCATCACCGGCGGTTTCGTTGCGGCGGGATCGGGATGCAGCCTCGGCAGCGGTGTTCACATGGTGCCTCCCACCGTTACGGAGGATCCCAGCCTGCCCTCCGCGGCCATTGTGGTCGATGGAAAGGAGCGACACATCCACGTGAGAGAGTTCGGCGACGCGAGCAACCCGCTTTTGATGGTCGCCCCGGGGAGCCTCTCCGATGTGACCCCCTATCTCGCTTTCGAGACCTTCGCCGATGCCTACCATGTCGTTCTGTGGGATCTGCGGGGCAATGGTTTGAGCGAACGAGTTCCGTCCTCTGAGCTGTCCCCGTCGCTCATGGCGGAGGAGCTCCACGCAGTCAAGCAGCTCTACTCTCCGGACGCCCCGGCGACGGTCGTCGGGCACAGTTGGAGCGCTGATTTTGCCGCCATCTATCTTGGGCGCTATCCCGAGGAGGTTTCGCAGGCGATCCTGCTCGAGCCAACCGGGCTGACCTCCGCGGATATGGAATCGGTCCCGAATGTTGTGAACCTATTCTCTACAGGCTATCTCGACATGGCCTGGATCGCCGATATCATGTCGCCCTCCTCACACGAAGCCCTCGACTTCAGGATGTACGCAATGCTCTCCTCGGCGGTGCGCGACTACTTCGTGGAACGCGATCACCCGCCGCCGTGGCCGGTCAGTGGCCCTTTTTGATGAGGCTCTTCGTCAGGGTCGCTTTGGAGGCAGAGAGGATCCGCACCGGGCAAGCGCATCTATGATACCGAATCCGTTGTAGGCGGTAAGAATGGGCTGCTATACTGGTCTTGTATGAACGTACAGGAAGCAGTGCTGCAAGAACGGATCGATCCAAAGTTGACCGATGAGACCCTGGCGGAGCTTGCCTCGCGGGCCGCGTGCGGGAGCGACGCGGGCGCTCGACGGGTCGACGGCTACCGCGTCCTGACCGGCGGGTGCTGGAATCGGGTGATCGGTGTTCGTGCCGGCGAGACTGATCTGGTCTACAAAATCAGCCCCCATTCGGATGACGAGAAGATCATCCGGGAGTATTCCGTGCTCACTGCCTTTTCCGAGCTCACAGAGCTCCCGGTTCCACGACCACTCCACCTGGACCGGGGAGAGCTTCTACCCGGGACGACCCTCGTGATGAGTCGTATTCCCGGTGCGGTAATGCACGAGTGCTTCGGCACCTTGAGCGATCGCGATCGGGCTCGTATAACGGAAAAGATCGCGGAGGACCTGGCGAGGTTGCACCGAATCAAGGGGCGGGGCTTCGGCGGTGTAGAGCTTTCCGAAAAGGGGAGGCATGCCCGCTGGCCGGACTTCTGGCTGCCACGCTTCGATCGCGTCATCGAGGAGGCACAGGTGAGCGGCGTCGTGCCGGAAGCGCTGATCGGCGGTGCGCGGGATATCCGTCCGAATATCGAGCGCCCGCTCGATATCGGCGGTGAATCGACGATGACACACTACGACATCTGGAGCGGAAACGTCATGATCGATATCCGTTCGGACCCGCCGAAGGTGAGCGGATACATCGATGTTCCCGGATTCTACGCCGACTACGCCCGCGAGCTCTCCTTTGCCATGCTCTTTGGCGTTGCCGATCGGCGCTTCTTCTCGACCTACCTGCGACACCACGCCCTCGATCCCGGCTTCGAGCTCCGGGTGAACATCTACAACCTGAAGATGAATATCCGTCACATCCAGATGTATCCCTCCGAACGCTTCTACCGCCGCGGCGCCGAAGAGAACCTGGCCTTCATTCGCCGGGAGCTGTGAAGCCGACGCGCAGTCGGCCGCCGCATGGCACCGGGGGATGCGGTATTGGCGAACTA
Organism: uncultured Spirochaetales bacterium; assembly: GCA_964506755.1. Classification (GTDB taxonomy): domain Bacteria; phylum Spirochaetota; class Spirochaetia; order DAHUYW01; family DAHUYW01; genus CAZDMH01. The sequence continues at coordinate 14,859 of CAZDMH010000040.1, read as the reverse complement.
CTGGATAGATGAGGCAGGGCACGGGGCCACGCGGAGAGCGCAGATTTCGGGCTCGAGCGTTGCCAACGACCGCGGACGGGACCATACTATCCCAAAGAATGGACGGGGCAACGATCGAGTACTACAACAACCATGCCGAAGCGGTCGCGGAACGCTATGAATCCGCAGGTGCCGGTGTATCATCGCTCTTCCCCTTCGTCTTTTCAGCGGGGCAACGGGTGCTCGACATCGGCTGTGGGTCGGGACGGGATCTCGCGGTCCTGCGTAGGCTTGGGGTCGATGCCTTCGGCGTCGAGCCGAGTGAGGAGCTGCGCTCCCAGGCGGTAAGGCTCCACCCAGAGCTTGCGGGAAGGATCACCGCCGGCTCCCTGCCGAAGGGTCTGTCGAATATCGAGCCGAAGAAGTTCGACGGGGTTCTCCTCTCAGCAGTGATCATGCACATTCCCGACTCGGAGCTCTTCGACTCGGCCTTCGCGATCCGTGAGCTCCTCGTCGACGGCGGCACACTTCTTGTTTCCTTCTCGACCGAGCGTGGGGATATCGCCGCCGAGGCAGCAGGAGAAGAGCGAGACACGCGCGGACGGCTCATGATCGTACGGACGGTGTCGCGGGTACGGCTGCTCTTCGAGCGTTTGGGATTCGTGCTCAAGAGTGAGTACAATTCGGCCGATTCGGCGGGCCGGGAACACATCGCGTGGAGCTCACTCGTGTTCCGCTACACGGGAAAGATCCCGCGAGCAGTCGACCGGCTTGAGAGCATCCTGAACGCCGATCGCAAAGTCGCTACCTACAAGCTTGCCCTGATCCGGGCACTCTGCGATCTCGCGCTTACCGGATACAACACGGTCACCTGGACTAACTCAGCCAAGGTCGGAGTTCCGCTCGCCTCGGTCGCCGACCTGTGGATTCGCTACTACTGGCCGCTCTTCGAATCAAGCCGGCTGATCCCTCAGATCAACGGCGAGTCGAAGGGAGCGAAACCTGTCGGCTTCCGCGCGGCAGTCACCGAGCTCGTCGACCACTTCCGGCTGCAGGGAGGCTTGAACGGCTTCGTCATCGACTCACTCAAAGGCAAGCTTCATCCTCGAGCGGACAAGCTCTACCGCACAGCAATGAGCAAGGTCGCAAGGACGATCGTGCAAGGTCCGGTACAGTACTCGGGCGGCGCGATGGAACGGCGGGAGTTCGATTTCGACAAAGAACACGGGACGATTCTCATCGATGCGGACTTCTGGCGAGAGGTCGTGCTCATGGCACACTGGGTTCAGGATGCAGTGATCGTCCGGTGGGCGGAGATGACGGCGAGGCTCGCGCAGGCGGCGGACGGCCTCACCGTCGGGGGGGTCCTCGAGCGGCTTCTTTCCACCGCTGAGCCGCTTCGGATGGATCAGGAGATCCGCGGCATCTACGAAACGAGGCTGCCGCTCGAATGTGTGTGGTCGGGCCGGGAAGTGGCGTCGCGCTCGAATCTCGATGTCGACCATGCACTGCCCTTCGCGCTCTGGCAGGACAGCTCGTCCTGGAATCTCTTTCCTGCCACCGCGAGCATCAACAACCAGAAACGGGACAAGCTGCCGACCATGGAGCTCGTCCGGCGACGAAAGGAAGTGATCGTCTCCTACTGGGAGCTTCTGTTTGAAGCTTCACCGACGCGCTTCGCGCTCGAGTCCCGCAAGCTTGCCGGTCCGCAGCTCGCCGTTACGCCGGAGGGCGGCAACTGGCAGAACCCCCTCTTCTCCACCTTCATCGAGGCAATCGAGTACACTGCCTCGAGCCGCGGCGTCCCCCGCTGGGAACCATAGGCGGCTCCATCGGCCGACAGGAGATCACGCTTGACGAGCAACTATGGCGGTGCGAGGATGTTGACATGAAGCACTACCTGAAGGTTCCCAGTATACCGCGAGAGGAGAGCACGGTGAGTATACTGGAACACGAGGTAACGATTATCGGTTCAAAGGGGCGCAGGCGGTGTCGAGCGCTCTTCGACTCGGGAGCGAGCTACTCGATCATCCGGAGGGATATCGCGCAAGGCATCGCGGGTCTCGAGCCTCTGCCCGACCCGGCAAACTGGATCTTCGAAACGGCGGAGCCGGGGCGCCTGGTAGAAACAAAGTATCGTGTCAGCTTGGATTTTCGCTTCGACGACAGCGAGGCGCATTTCAGCGACGAGTTCGTTGTCTTCGACGAGCTCTCAGAGGAGCTCATCGTGGGCGCGAAGACCATGCAGGCGTGGAAGATCACCCTCGATTTCAATGAAGAGCGCGTAAACTACCGCAAGACAGCCCGACGCCTCCGGGTCTGAGCGCGCCGCCAGGTGCCGGCGGCCGATCGTCCGGCGAGCGTGCTTTCCTACAGCTCGGCAACCCGAACGAGCTGCTTTCCGATATTCTCGCCGCGGAACAGGCCGAGAAATGCGTCCGGGGCATGTTCGATCCCGTCAGCGATCGTCTCGCGATGTTTCAACCTACCGCCCTCGACCCACGTTTTCAAATCCCCCCGGGCCCGCGCAAAATGCTCGGCGTGGTCTCCGACGATGAAACCGCGAGCGATGGCACGACGAGTGAGAAGCAGGGGGAGAATCGGTTCAGTCGGTTCGGGAGCAGCGAGGTTGTAGCTGCTGATTTGACCGCAGACTGCGATGCGTCCGAAGGAGTTGAGCGAACGCAGCACGGAGGTCGATACCTCGCCCCCGACGTTGTCGAAATAGATATCGACTCCCTGGGGGCAGGCGGCGGCAACTCCCGCTGTCAGATCGGGGGATGTTCGGTAGTTCAACCCGGCATCGAAACCGAGCTCCTCGATAAGCCACTGAACCTTCTCGTCGGTACCGGCTATCCCGACTGCCCGGCAACCATGGATTTTCGCTATCTGGCCGACCGCCGATCCTACCGCGCCGGCTGCGCCGGAAACGACGACCGTCTCCCCGGGTTTCGGCTTGCCGATTTCAAGCAGGCCGTACCATGCGGTAAGACCGGGCATGCCGAGGACACCGAGGGCTGCGGGGAAAAGCTCGGGCGGGAGGTCCAACTTCCTAAGGGAATCGCCGGTCGCAACGGCGTAGGTCTGCCATCCGTTTCCGCACAGTACGACATCGCCCGCCTCGAGCCCTTCGCATTTCGACTGGACGACCTTGCCAACGGCGCGGCCAAGCATGACCTCTCCGGTCTTCGCCGGTTCAGCGTAGCTTCGCCCGGCGTTCATGCGCCCGCGCATATAGGGGTCGACCGATAGGTAGATCGTTTTGATGAGCACCTCTCCCGCCCCCGGTTCGGCCACGGGGACCTCCCGAAGCTCGAAGTTCTCCTTGGTTGCAGCCCCGTGGGGACGCGAGGTGAGCACCCACTGTCGATTGATGAGTTTCTCCATAGCAAATAGGGTAGTTCAATTCGGCGCCGCCGTGAACACCCGGGCCGTCCGGCGGTTGACAAGACAAGGCACATCCCGATGTGCTTCAATTGACCTTCAGCAACAGCCTGGAGGCGGCGACTAAAGGGATGGTCGGGCCCGCGTCCCCGACTGAGCTGTGGAGTCAGGCGGCCGCCGTCATCTCACCGGACCCGCGCCGTTCGACAGAGGAGTAGGAATATGCTGCATGGTGTTATCGAGATGATTTTCGTTGCCGCCGATCTCCTGGCAACCTCGCTCATCGTCGGGGCAACGATCTGGTTCTTCTTCGTTCAATCGCCCGTGCTCTATCGCGCGATGAAGCGGGAACAATTCGTGCCTATTCAAATGCGGCTTGCGAAGCTTCTCTTTTCGACGGTTCTCGTCGCTCAGGCGATCGTCGTGGTGCTCTCCCTTGCGGCGAGCCGCCCGACGATCTCGCTTTCGCCGGGAACGGCCATGACAGCCTTGGTGCTCGGCGGGCTCAACCGACTCTTGATCTTTCCCAAGGCCCTGCGGGCCGGAGCCGCGAGCCATCAAAGCCAGGAAGCCAAGGGCGAAACCGGAACGATCGTGAAGTTCGTGACCGCCGGCGCCGGCCGCTCTGCGGAGCTCATGCATCGAGTCGTCGTCGGCTTCGTGATCCTCATGACCGCGGCGGTAGTGGTCCACGGGTTTGGGGTGATCGAACAGATCGCACCGTAGGCGGCGAGAAACCTGATTCTTGAGTTACGCTTCGACGACAGCGAAGCCTGCTTTACCGACGAATTCGTGGTCTTTGATGAGCTCTCAGAAGAGCTGATCGTCGGGGCGAAGACCATGCCGGCATGGCATGGAAGATC
>CAZDMH010000040.1:0-10533 GCA_964506755.1 uncultured Spirochaetales bacterium | reverse complement strand
TCTCAGAAGAGCTGATCGTCGGGGCGAAGACCATGCCGGCATGGCATGGAAGATCCCCCTCGATCTTGCCGGCGAACGCGCCACTGGCGCAAAACCGCCCAACGCCTGCGGCTCTGAGCACCTCCCCGGGTGCGGATACCCCAAAGAGCGCGGAGTCAGCGCTCGTGAAGCAGTATCGACCGTCGTCGGGTCTACTGGAACGGGAAGACCACTATTGGTCAAAACGATACGAATGCGGAGTGGATGTTACCAAATATTTTTGGTAAACTGACCAACGGTCAGGCTCCTTTCCCCCACGGCATTGGAGGGGCAATGCGCGATGCCGCTGAGCGGCAGGGAGATGCTCAAACTCTATCTGCGTGCGGGATGGCGGATACTGGGCCACCGAGGGTCGCACGTCAAGGTTGGAAAAGGAACCGAGAGGGAGATTATTCCCATGCATCGCGAGCTGAAGCGGGGCCTCGAGCGAAAGTTGTTGAAACGGATTGGTCGCTGACTACTGGAGCAATAAGATGCAGTACCATTTCGAAGTGCACAAGGAAGAGGCCGGCTATTGGGCGGAATGCCTGGAGTTGGAGGGCTGTGTGACCGAAGGGGAAAGCCTGTTTGAGCTGAAGACGCATGCCAAAGAGGCACTCGATCTCTACCTCGATGAGCCGGAAACCTCGGTCCTTTCGGCGGCACTCCCCGATGACGCCCACCAAGGAAGAGAAAACGTAATGGAGGTTCCTGTTGAACCAGGCATTGCCCTGGCAGTCCTTCTGAGGCGCTACCGCGAAGAACACCGCTGCACCCAGAAAGAGATGTGCGAGCGGCTCGGGATGAAGAACCTCTACAGCTATCAGCGGCTGGAACGTCGCTCGAATCCGAGCCTCGAAACCCTCCGAAAGCTGAAGAAGATTTTCCCCGATCTCTCCGTCGACTACCTCCTGCAAGAATAGAACCGACCGCCATCAAGCCCACCCAACATGCACAACCCTTCGCGGCAGCCGAGAAGAACGAGAAACGATAGGGAATTGGGGTTTGCGAGTCCTGAGCGCCTGCCGATCCTGCGTGCGGTGGCTATACCGCTCCTTCGTCTTCTCAGTGTACCGGTCCGCCCTTTAGGGCTCACCCTCGCCAGTCGAGCGGATGTGCGGCGGTGCGGGGTGCGGGACGAGCTCGCTTTCGGACACTGTGTCGATGATCTCCTGTTCTACACCGACGCCGGTCCGCGCTATCTCCACTGCGAGAGCTCGAAGGTCCGGGTGACGGGCGGCCACCTGCGAAAGCCGCGATAGCTGCGTCTTGTCGAGGCGGTAGCCGAAGCGCGCGTAGCGGCGATGAACATCAGCGCTCATAAGGCAGGGCTCAACCGGCATGCCGAGCGCGGACTCGATCTCCGTGAGGATTCGGATGCCGTCCGGGTCGAGGTCGCCGTAGTGACGAAGCGATGCCCCCGCAGCGGCGAGGATGCGAAGGAACGCGGTAACCGCGCGATTCGGGTGGCCGGCCGTGTAGACAAGGGCTGCAACATCTGGATGCGGTGCTGCGGCGGTCACGTAGAAGGTCTCCTTGTTCTCGACCGACAGCAGCGCAGGCGGGCATCCCTCGTCGAGCTCGACGGAGACGACCGCCTCCACCGTCGAAAGGGGAAGAGTCAATATCCGCCCCGCGCAGGGCCAGCTTGCTCCGCCCGAAAAAGTGAGCGTGCCGCGCAGCGCTACACTCACTTCCGGGTAGGATCGAGCCAAGCCGAGCTCCTCCGACAGGTCGCTCTCCCCCTGCGATCGCCACATTCGATCGGCGAGCGGCAGGAGCTCCTCGAGGCGCTTGCTCGCAGCGAAGAGCCGTACGCTTAAGGCCCGGATAGGGGCCGATCCTGCGTCCTCTCGCGATAGGGCAAAGACCCGACCCAAGTCCGCGAGCTCTGCGGCAGAGCTCGGGGCGACCGGGTGGCCCGCTTCCAGGCGCGGGAGGAGAGCGGCGGCGAGCTCCGCACAGCGCGGGTGCGCCTGCGGCCCGGACCATTGGGGAGCTCGGAGAAGCTCAACCATCTCGCGAGCGACCGTCTCAGGCGACGGTCTTCCGAGGAGTTCGAACATGGCGTCGGGCTTCTCCAGGATGAGCGCCTCGAGCTCATCGCCCTCACGAAAGCGTTTCCACTTCGCCGAAAGAACGCCCGTCCGGACGAGCTCCTCCACTGCATCGAGGAAATCATTCTTCGCCTCAACGTCGTGCACCGTGCGCGGAAAGACCCTCTCCCAACCCGCCTTGCGCAGCTTTCGCCCTCCCCGGTAGTGGGCGCTCGTCGGATAGGAATCGGCGAAAACGGCGAGGATCCGCAGAGCGAGCTCGGTCACGAAGGTGCCGCCTCTTCGACGATGGCGTAGTCGCGGACGAAGGCCTTGTAGTTCTTCCGAATTACCAGGTTAGTTCGGTCGACAACGGGGGCAATCGACTCGATCTTCTCCGTCGGTACCGCCGTCACCACCTGCATGGCGAGCTTACGAAAGAAACCGATCATGTTGCCGATTCGTTCGTCGTCCATCTTGTTGAAAGCCTCATCGAAGAGCACGAGTCGAATTGCACCCGGTGCGTCTTTGTAGAATCGGAAGAAGCTTGCCGCGATGGCCACGTAGTAGGGCGTCTGCGTCTCGCCGCCGGACTTTTCGCGCAGTACGCGCGAAAGAAGCGACTCGAGAGGCTTTCCCGTCTTCTCGTCGATGGTGTCGGTGTGGCGAATGCGGATGTCGTAGATGAAGTACTGCCGGTAGTCGCAAATCTCCCTCACCGCGGGATCGTCGAGCTCGTGGGTAAGGATGTCGCCGAAGAGCCGCTCGATGCTCGCCCGTTCTTCGTCGCTTTTTAGCGAGGCGAACAAGGTGCCGTCGACTTCGTTGATCTCGGCTGCAGCGGAGATGGCAGTGAGGAGCGCCCGTTTGTCCGGATTTCGGGTGATAGAGAAACGGTATTGGTCCTTACCGAAGCTGATTGTCGCCAGAATGTTGTTGATCTCTTTGAAGCTCTCCTCCGCCTCGACGAGGTATTCGTTGAGCCGCGACACAAAATGCTCGCGGAACTGGCGTTCCGCCCCTTCCCGGGCGTGGGTGATTCTGTCTCGGTACTCCGGAAGCTCGGTTTCCCGGTAGCGCGAAAGGCGTTCGAGGTATTCACGTGACTCGTCGTCCTCGAGGTCGAGCATCTCGTTCCATTCGTGGTTGAAGCGCTGTTTCTCATCGCGGAGAGCCGCGCGCGATCGGTCGAGTCGGGTGCGCAGTCCCGCGTAGGAGGAATCGTAGCGGCGGATCATCCCCTCGTAGTCGACCTTCCCGGCTGTCTGTCTCCGCTCGGTACGCAGGCGTTCCTCGTAGTAGGCGACAAGATCCGCCTCTTCTCCTGCGTGCTCGGAAAGAAAACCGGCGAGTGCGGCATCCCGGCGGGTTCTCTCAAGGTTCTCGCCCTCGAGCCTGACCGAAAGCCCCTGTACCTTCTCGCGAGCCGAGCCCATCCGCTCCCGAAGCTCCCCGATCTGCTTTTCGGTGGCGCGAATGCTTTCGCTCACGGCGGCGACCTGGCTCTTGATCGCTTCAAAAGAGCTCGTGTCGATCTTCGCGATCTGTGCTTCGATCTCGACAATCTGATTTCGCGCCGCTTCGAGACGCCCCTCCGCCGAGGCGAGCTCCTCAATTGCCGGAAGCGCGCGGAGCACCCGTGCAAGGACCTCGATGCGCTCCTCGGCCCGCCGCTTTTCGGAGAGCCGCTGGCCAATTTCAGCCTTGAGTCGTTCGATCTCCTGCCGCACAACGGCGAGACGTTTTTCTCGCGCCGCTGCCCCAATGTACCACCTCTCGTACACCTCCTTGCGGATTCGGTTCGCCGTGCGCGAGGAGTAGCGCATGCAATCTGCGGTGATGGAGCGGTCGAAGCGCTTGAGCGTTGCTATGTCCGTGCGGATCACGTCGCCCAAGAGGTAGGCAGCATAGCGGCGAGCGGCGGGAGTTGCCGCTTCCACTACCTCAGACAGCGAGCCGGGGCGGGCCGCTTCGTCGTGGATTGCGGCCATGTTCGGGAGCCCCACCCCTGCGGTCTTCGCGGGAAGCCGGTTGTAGATCTCGAGCGCCCGCTGAAAGTCGGCCTCAGGCACGAGCACGTTGAACCGCTGCGTGTTGAGCCAGCCCTCGACGGCGTTATGCCACCTCTCATCGACGACCTCGAGCAGATCCGCAAAGACTGCGGCGGGTATCCCCTCTCTCTCCACCGCCGCCTTGAGCTCTGCGGTCGCCTGCGGAAAGCGGAGAATCCCCGCAGCAAGCTCCTTTTCCTCCGTGTAGAGCGAGGATTGCTCCTCCTTCGCCGCGCGGACCGACATCTCGGCCTCGATCCCCCTTCGGGTCTGCTCCTGCCGTTCGGCAGAGAGGGCTTCCTCTTCTGCGGCAATGTCGGGGGCGAGAGCCCTGCCGAGGAGGCTGCCACACTGGCTGAGGAGGAGCTCTCGCCGCTCGAATCGCTCCTCCTCTTCCTGCGCTCTGCGGCCGAGCTCTTCGCGGTCTCGGCGAAGCCGCTCGTAGAGGCGGTGCTGCTCGTTCTCGGCAAGAGAAAACTGAAGCTCCTGCCGAAGAGCGTCGAGACGATCCTTGCGACCCTGCTCGGAGGCAAGGCTATCCTTCGCGTTCGAAAGATCGGCTTCGGCCAGCTCGAGGTCACGCTTCGTTGCTCCCATGCGATCCGTTTGCTCTTCGACAAGGAGCCGAACGCGGAGATAGTCTTGCCGGAGTATCTGTCTCACTGCTGTGGCGACACCCTCGGTCAGCGACGCGATCGATGAGAGCCGCTCGATCCGTGCCTCGACCGCAAGTGCCTCACGCTCGGCCGCCCGATAGTTCTGCAGGTTTTCCTTCATTGCGCTCACGTCGACGTTGTGCTCCTCGAGGATGTAGTTGCACACAAAGTCGTGAACTGAGGTAAAGGGGCTGAAGCTCACCGAGCGCACCACCGCCTCAAGGTAGGGGTTGAAGTCTGCGCCGCGGCGGTGCACACCGAGGAGATGAGTCAGGCGGTTATTGTATTCGCGCTTGGTCGCGCAGATGTAGCCTCCCTGCTGCTTGATCGCGTCGCGAAAGAAACGGGCCTCGAGGAAACGGCTCTCGTTGTAGACCTTTACGTCGGCGATCCGGCCTTCTTCGAGCAGCCACTGATGCTCGCGTGCATCGCCCTCGACAAAAGCCTCGACCATGATGCCCGCGCAGAAGCTGCGCTCTGCGTCCTCGAACTCGAGGATGACGTGGCTCAGGCAGTCACCGCGTACGTAGTCGAGGGCGTCGGCGCCGATCTTGCACCGGCAGTAGCTTTCGAGGGTCCGGGCTGTCCTCCTATCGGTGGCGGCCGCATTGAATCGAATGCGACTCACCTGCGAGACGAGCGCATACTGGATCGCGTCTATGATCGTCGATTTCCCGCTCCCGTTGTCGCCGCCGAAGAGGGTCGCCGGCCCAAGCTCGATCGTGGAATCGCTAAAGAAGTGCCAGTTCACCAGCCGTACCCGCCGCAGGGTGAGCATCAGTCGCTCTCCTCCTCGTCTCCGCCAACCTCGGTGTCCTCGGTCTCCTTATCCGCTCCCGCCGACTCTCCGATTCGTGCGACGGCCTCTTCGACTGCAATTCCGTCGAGCGCGAAGGGTATGCTCGGATACAGAACGATTGTTGCCTCGGGGTCCGACTCTTCCCCCACGATGCGAATGAGCCTGAGCGCCTGAAACCTTCGCAGCATCGTGAGGTAGCGGGTTTTCTTCCACGTCGCCTCGGCCAGCACGCGGTACTTCTCCTGGATATCTTGCTGCCGTACCGTCCGCTCCCCGTGCAGCGCGATCTCTCCGGCCTTCTCTTCGAACAACAGACGCAGGATGAGCAACATCACGGTCTCGTCTTTGGTCAACGTGAGACGGGCGGAGGCGGGGCCCTGAAAGGCAACCACCCCGAGCGCCTCGTCCCGGCGAAGGCCCCAACCGGCGAGGCCGAGGTAGTCCTCGACGAGCTCGTAGTTCGAGACGACAAAGCGATAGGGAGCCGCGTGGTGGTCGATGCTCCGCACGAGGAAGCTCTCGGTAAAGAGGAGATTCACCGCCGCCCGGAGCTGCTCCCGCTCCGCGTCGGAGAGCTTACCGAATGCCAACAGGCCGTCAGCCATCGGTGTGCCTCCGGACGAATCGGTGCGATCGGAAGCTGAAACGTCCGACCGTCACCACCTCGCTTTCCCATTCCACCGTAAAGGGAAAGGTGTTGTCCCTTGCCTCCGCGTAGTTTGCGGCGTATATGAGCCTGACGAAGCTTTCGACCCCGTCCACGATCTCCTCCGCCTGACGGCTGCTTCCCGCCGTCGGGCAGTACTGTGAGAGGAAAGCGGCGATCTTCGTGGGATTGAGCTGGTTGGTGATTCTGAGCTTGAGCTCCGCCGCTCCGACATCCGCGTCGAGCTCATCCTCGTCAGCACGAGCGAGCCCCTCCTCGGCTATCACCCGCTTGCGTCGGGTGAAAAGCGACCCCCTCGAAAGGTAGCGCAGGCGAAAGATGCGATGCATCAGATCGGCCGGTGCACGGCGAGGAACCCCGGCTCCAACCTCCGCCGTGGCTGCCGGTGCGCTGCGAGCTATTGCGCGCACGAGACGCGCAATCCTGCCCTGCAGGGAGGAATCCGCGTGCAGGCGGGCGCGGATTCGCTCGGTGGAGATGCGTGAGTAGCGACGATTGCGGTCATCAATGTTCTCGAGGATAGGGTCGATGCTCTTGAGCTCATCTCGGATCTCGAGGAGCATCTGCCGCACCGTCTCTTTGCTCGATGCGAGAGAGGTCCGCTGGATTATCGAGAGCCGCTCCGATGTTCGTGCCATCCACCTCTCATCCTTGAGGAAGGCGTTGAGCGCGCGCGTGATCCGCGGCCGGTAACGCGACAGATTGTCCGAGGTCTTCAGACGCGTGTAGGCTCGGTCGACCACCTCCTGCATGTAGACATCGTAGTGTGTGTGGAGGATTTCCGGAATGGTGGCGTCACGGGAAAAGATCTCCTGGAAGTGATTACGGATGTTCTGCTCGAGCACCTTCAGCGACTCGACGAGCAGCCGCGTATGCCAGTGTGCGTTGAGCACTGCATGCTCGCCGTTCTCCTTCGCAGCGTCGCTGCAGAGCGAAGAGTAGACGGCGACGATGTGGCTTTCATACTCAATCGAAACGCCACGCTCGGTAGCATCGAGCGCCTCGAGAAAGGGGCGGGAGATATCCCGCATAGTAACAATCCGGGAAAAATCGATCTGCTCTTCCTCGTCGAGCCACCCGTAACCGATGAGCTTCCGCAGGAAGGTAGCGGCAAGGGCACGTGGATCGGAGGACGACCTATCGTTGGCGGTAGTGCCGCCGGACGACGGCTCGCCGGGTTCTTCGGAGTGCGACTCCGTCTTGGTCGTATCCTCCTCAACTGCGACCGCCTCCGAGCTGTCGAGACCGGCAAAATACTCTGAGAAACGGGCGATCAGAAGCTCGCGTTCCACGCTTGATCGATACTCCATAAACAAACGGTAGAACTGCAGAAGCAGCGCTGCGTAGTGGCGCCGGTTCGGCGAAGCAAGTGGGACGAAAAACGATTGTGGCAACCGCGAAAAGACCGATTCCATTGATCTACCGTCTCCGTCTACACCATATAGACTTCACAATTCCAGGGGAGGATTGAACCGCGCAGCGGCCGGTCAATCTTCATCACACGTGCTCTTCTTCACTCACCGTCTTCGGCAAGAGATTCAGCCCGAACGATGCCGCAGCCTCGCGCAGGCGCCGATCGAGACATGCCATTGCGACCTCTTCGCCGATCACCGCGTGCGCCTCGCACGCGGTCGCCAGGTGGACTGTGTCGAGACTCCGTAGGTGCCCGTAGCTCGTATCGGCGCGAATCCTCGCCGCAATGCGCTCGTCGACCAATTGGAGATTCACGCCCCCGAGGAGTCCTTCGGACCATCGCCACGTCGAAGTCGTTGCGCATAGGCGGTGGAGCACCACGGAACATTCGACCTGAAGCACGATCGACGAGAGGCGGGTTCCCGCATTATCCCAGATTCGGGCGTACTCCTCGGCCTTGGGCTCAGCGAAGATGATAGCAAATAGGAAGCTCGAATCGACGTAGAGGAGGCTCACCGAAGGCGATCCTCTCGCTCGGCGGCGTAGGCGGCCCGCCAGTCGGGTTTCACCCTCTCACGGCTCGCGGCACGGGTAACCTCCGTAGCAGATTCGGCCTTTCGTTGCGTTCCCTGAGCCAGAAGGCCCCGCACAGAAAGGCCGTCCAGGTAACGCGCGACGGCATCTTCCGAGGAATCGCTCTCACGAGCTCGAATCTCGGCGATCGTTCGATCCCGATCGAGGATCACGACGGTTTCGCCTCCCCGAACGAGACGCAGATAGTAGGAGAGTCGGTCCTTGAGTTCACGGATCTTCACCCTGACCATATCTCGATTGTAGCCACAATGGCCACAAATCGCAATTGCATTCCTCATCCGCCCCGTCATGTATCTCGTGTGTGCCAATGCTCCCGAAGACACGTGCCGATCGCTCGGCGGTCTGTCAGAACGAATTGCCCGAGCCCTTTGAATTACGCTTTTTCCAAAATGAGGTATCGTTCCTTCAGGTCGTTGTACCAGTCAAAACGGATCATGTGATCATGTTGGAGCCTTCCGACCACAATGCCCGGATGGATTCCGATGGAGTTCGAAAAGGTTCTTATTGCCTGTTGATAGAAGTCGCCGTCCTGAACGAAGTCCTCATAGTCTCGTCGGGGAATGAGCAGGTCTCCGGCAAAATCGTTGGCTTCCCGTTCTTCGTCTGAGGCGCCGTCGTCTTTGGCATCGAGGTAGATCATCCTCTTTGCGTGATAGAGCAGGTGAGCAGCTTCGTGAAAGAGCGTGAACCAGAAGTGATCGTTGGTCTTGTAGCGGAGACTGATCGCAATAACCGCCTTGTACTGGGAGCGCCAATAGGCAGCACCGCTAACGTGAGTTCCCTTGAGCTCCGGCACCAGTACCACGGAGACACCCACCTTCCGGCATTCTTCCACAATACGCGGATAGAACTCACTGGGGGGGCGAACTGTCATTTCACGCAATCGGGGAAAAATCTCTTTGAACTTGCTGCGATCAAAATTGCCGGTTTCTATCCGATCCGCCAATAGCTCCGAGAGTCGGAGCCAGACTGCCGTTGCCTCCCTCCCGTCGGAGAATGCCGTGCTTTTGCGGTAGGAAACTGCCTTTCCCTCGATATACTCATCCCAAACCGCAGGGCTCGACACATTGAAAAACCGGAGCAGCCTGTCTGCAAGAAGGTCTGCCTTCCGAGAATTGGGCAAGATTCCGAGGCGCTTGAGATCTGCTGTCGGAAACTTACGCACCCAGGCTCGGGTCTGTTCGGTTTCTAAGTTGCGCTGCTCCCTCTGTTTCGCCTCGAACAAGAGATAGTTCTCTGCAAGCCCCGTCCAAATCTCGGCACTGACATCGAGAGCTTTCTCAAACATGAGTGCGGCATCAGTGGAGTAGAGCGACTTCCCGTTTATTATCTGACTCACGGCCTTGACTGAGAGTCCGGTGCGTTGCGCGAATTCTCGTTTCTTGATGCTGCGTGAGTCGAGAATCTCGTCGAGATACTCCCCAGGATGGATTGCATAATCGGGAGAGTACTTGTTCGAAATGTCTGCCATCAATGATAGTCCTCCACTCCCAGGATTCGTATGGAGCCCACCTTCTCGAGATCTACGCCGCCGTCGGCTTTCCTCGGTACGGGAACTTCCGCGGGTTCGAATACCAATCGGTAAGGATGTTTCAGATCGACTGCATAGGAACCGCTTCGGTTACCGCTCAATGCGTGACACCGGTCGGGCTTCTGCACGGGGACATGGGCCAAAGACGGGGCCTGCCGGAGTACGGCCATTCGGAGACCGATCTTGGTTACCTGTTCGCCAAACTCCTTCTTAAGAAGTCGTGCCGAGTTGAAGGCTTTTTCGAGCCGAGAGTTGGCGAACGAGATCTCCGCCGTCTCTTCAACTATAGTTCCCTTTACCCGACAGGTAAAGGGGATTCTCCGAAGGTCCGAGAAGGATTCCGCTCCACGGAGCACACAAATGGGGAAACGCCTGGAGCACTTCGAGGTTCGCGCACTGAGGAGTCCTCCAGCGGCAGGGATGAATTGTCAATTCAACTTACAGTCTGTCCACTGGCTGTGCGGTTTCCGCCGACATAGGCAATGAAAGGGGGTATTGAACTACGGATATTTGGGGTACGTGTCCAGAAGAGATTTTCTAAGAAGAAAATCTTGGGGCAACGCCGATGACGCGGCTAAGGCAAGAGACCTGGAATTGGGGATGGGAGACTCCTCCGCCCGCCCCTCATCCCCATCCACGTCATCTTCCTCATCCGTAGTTGGAGCTCTGGATAGTTGAACGCGCTCTTGACGCCTCGTCGGGGCGGTGCGACGATATGCTCATGAAGCACTACCTGAAGGTGCCCAGTATACCGAGAGAGGAGAGCAC
>CAZDMH010000039.1:0-21267 GCA_964506755.1 uncultured Spirochaetales bacterium | reverse complement strand
CCACTGGGCGGATTCGAGGAGCCCGGGGCCGAGGGCGTTGTGAACGGTGAACGCCGATACGAAAGATAGGAGCTAACCACTGGTGAAGATGATGGCGCTGATGGGGAGAAGAGGAGAGATTGGGGTTTGAAAACAAGAGGCGAATCCGGAAACCTACGTCGCCTCTTCTCTCCATATCGGTGTAATCAGTGTTTGCTTGCCTGCCCTACCGCGCATATCCGTAGTTCACCAATCTCCTGGCGTGTGTCCGTATTGCGGGCGGTCAGGTGCGGCTGTCGGAACTCGATAGAATCTCCGCGTATGCGCGAATGACGAGATCGGCTATGTTCGTTCCCAGGTAGTTCTGAACCGATTCCCGACTGAACAGCTCGGGCCGCTCTCTCAGCCGCGAATCGACGTGTCTGCGGGAAGTATCATTATCTCTCAACCCCGCGAACATGGCCCGGTAACCGCCGAAGTTCCAGGCGACGCGGCCGTAGGGAGCGTCGCTTCCCAGCGAGATGTTTCTCCTGAACGGCTCCCCGGAATACTCGTAGGTGATGAGGTCGCTCTCGGTGTGGGTCTCGCGTCGTGCGCTGCAGATAAAATGGATGTTCGATTGCCGGAGCCCCAGCTTTCGGGACTCGATGTACAACGGTTCGGCCTCCAGATACGACGCACCGCCGCCGCCCATATGGACGGCAATGAGCGGGTGAGGAGCAATCCGCTTCGCGACTTTCTCGAGTCCCTCTGCGGGTGTGTATTCGGTATCCGCGCCGTAATGAAAAGCCGGCGTCGCTCCCCACGCGAGTATCCGGTCGACCACCGTCCTCACTTCCGCGCCGTCAATTGCGTAGCCGTTCTGCGCTGGATTCATCTTGATGATGCCGAATCCGAGCCGCCCGACACAGTAGTCCACCATTCGGCAGGCGCCGGCCGCCCCCAGGTTTTGCGGATCCGTCCACCCTGCCGGAATGATGCGGTCGGGAAAGCGCCGTGCAGAGTCACCGACATATACGTTCGCGCGCAGAAGTGCCTCGAAGTTGCCCTCCTCGTCCCCCGAGTAGGCGGTCGCTGCGGGGTTCTGCCAGCATAGCGCCAGGTCCACCTCCGCGCTGTCCATTTCAGCCAACAGCTCTTCCGCCGAGATGGGCTTTCCGTGAAAGTAGTCGTCGCTGCGCCCTGCTCGCAGGCGGTCGCACATCGTGGGGTCGGAGATGTGAGCGTCGGCGTCGATCGTCGCCCGATGACGCAGGTACTTGAGCGTTTCGAGCCGCTCCTCAACGAGCGCGCGGACACCGTGATCCAGTTGTATACCGGGTTCTTCAGCCATCATGCCACCAGTCATCAGATGTCTTGTTAGTAACAATACTCGCCATCCCATAGACTGTCAATGCCTCGACGAGTCCGAGCTCGGCGCGATGCGCGCGCCGTGAATGTATTGTTGAGATGAGGGACTATTGCTGAATGCGTTTCATCAGCTGGTTGAGGCTCCTCTTCCAACCCTCGTGGCTGTCGAGGACCGCGGTGAGGAGCTTGTCGGCGTCTCCGGAGTTGAAGGCAGCAAGGATCTTCTTGTGGTCCTTGAGAGTAACCTCGGGAATCGTCTGGGCCGATTCTCTCATCGAGGGCTCGAAGAGTTGCAGAATCGTATTCCCAAGAAGCATGATGTAGGGGTTGTGCGTGCTTTCAAAGATGATCCGGTGGAAGTTCAGATCATCTTCCACCGAGTGCGTTCCGGTCTTGACCTTTTCCTGGTGGGCGCGAACGTTTTCCTTCAATTTGGCCCGGTCCTCATCAGTAGCGTTCTGCATTGCCACCACCGTCGCGGTCGGCTCGAAGAACTTGCGAAAATCGAGCAGCTCCTCGTTCGTGCCTTTCTGCAGAAGCAACTGGAATACCAATGGGCTGATGAGGTCGGCGCCCGGATCCTTGCGGATGATCGTGCCGTGCCCCTGGCGCACCTCAACGACCCCCATTGCCTCGAGGCTCTTGATTGCCTCGCGCACGCTCGTCTTTCCCACACCCAGCCTGGTCACAAGCTCGGTTTCCGAGGGGAGATAGTCTCCAGGTCCGAGCTCGCGACTGACAATTGCCTCGCGTATTCGATCGATGACCATCTTCACGACTGAGCCCTTCTTGAGAGGTCGCGAGAGAGCGCTTTGGGCGAGATCGTCTGTTGACTGTTCAGTGCTCACAATGACAATTTACACGGTTCCCGGGGAGTTGCCAATTATTTTCTTTGCCAAAACGATAAAATCAGCCGTTGACATTGCGCAGGCTACGAAGTAGTATGATACTCGAAACATCTGATGACTGGTGTCCGGAAGACAGAATACTTGCCAATTTTCGCGAGAGAACTCGCACGTAATACCGGGCTTTCGCCGTTGCGCCAACAACGATCGCTCGCGGATTGTACTGCCTGGTTGATGCACTCTCGAGGAAGACCCAAGAAGATTCCTACCCGGACACTTCCAGCTGCGTCTAGGACGCAGGATTTAATTCAATCCATGGAGGTGGATATGAGCAGACGATTTGTCTTCGTTGTAATGTCGGTCGCGTTTGTCCTTGCGTCGACATTCGTATTTGCAGGTGGGCAGCAGCAGGGTCAAGCGACTGCAAGCTCATCCCAGGCGGCGCCGCTTCAGGTGATGATCTACAAAGACAACCCTGGACAACAGGTACCGACTGAAGCGCTCGTGAAGAAATGGGCGCAGGACAACAACAAGAAAGTTCAGATTTCCGTCAGCGACTATAAGGTTCGCACTACCGCAGTTACTACCGCTTTGGAGGGTGGAACCGGCCCCGATATTCTGGTGCTTGCGGATTTTGAGCCCTACCAGTATGCAAAGGGACTCCTCGACGTTACCGATCTGGCAAACAAGATCGCCGCCGAGGATGGAGGCTGGTATCCGATCTCGAAGACGATCGGTGACGTGAACGGTACTTGGAAAGCCTTGCCGGTCTACATCTACTCGCAAATGCTTCTCTATCGGAAGGACCTTCTTCAAAAGGCCGGTGTGAGCGTGCCGAAGACCTGGGCCGAGTTTAGCAGTGCGCTCCAGAAGCTCAAGGATGCGCACGAGGGTGTCACTCCCTTCGGAATATCACTTTCGCGCTCCTTTGACGGGCAGCAGTTCCTCACGAGCATCATTCTCTCCAACGGCGGGCGCGTCCTCTCCCCCGACGGTTCGAAGATCGCGTTCAACTCTCCCGAGACCGTCAAGGCGCTCAGCTATGTCATCGGTCTGTACAAGGATGGGTTGATCAACCAGGATGCCCTTTCCTGGACCGATTCGACGAACAACCAGGCGATGCTCTCCGGCAAGCTTGCCATGACCTTCAATAGCAACTCCATCAAGCTGCAGGCCGAGAAGCAGTTTCCCGAGCTGAACCCGAAGATCGGTACTGCTCTGGTTCCCGCGGGACCGAACGGCGTCGTATCGAATCCTGCCACATTCAGCTTCGCAATTCGAAGCTCGACGAAGCTTCCCGGCGAAGCGAAGAGCCTGCTCGGTTATCTCTTCGAGAACAAGAACTATGCAAAGGTGCTTACCGATACCTACGGCTCGACCGGTGTCTCCCTGAAAGGCTTCGAGAATCTGCCGGTGTGGAGCGAGGGCGACAACATGACGAACCTGGCTGCCGTACCGACAGCTCATCTCTTTGCACCGCCGTCCGCACAGGCCTCGCAGGTCAGCAACCAGTATGTCATAATCAACATGGTTGCCGATGTGTTGAACAACGGCATGACGCCGCAGCAGGCAGTCGCCAAGGCAGCTGCCCAGATGCAGCAGATCTACTTCGGGAAGTAGGACGGCTTCATAGTGAATTCAAAGCGCGGTTTTCTGTATCGACTTCGACGAGAGTTGCAACACGGCAGCACGATCTTCGTGCTGCCTGCCGCGCTTCTCATCATCCTAATTGTCGCGTTTCCATTCGGTAATGCAATCTGGATCAGCCTCACGAATCACGAGGTGGCCAATCCCGTCGACAAGTTCGTCGGGCTCGCCAACTACATAAACTGGGTCGAGCAACCCTCCTACTGGAGTGCTCTCTTTCACACCGTCTTGTACTCACTTTCGACCGTGGCCTCAGGAATCGTCTTCGGGCTTGCAATCGGGCTCTCGCTCCACAAGATTCGAGGCGGACGAGATTTTTGGGGTGCGCTTATTCTTGTCCCGTGGATCGTTCCCACGGTGGTGAGCACGCTCGTGTGGTCCTGGATGTACAACCCGGTCGGGGGAGTACTGAATTACGCCCTGAAGGCCCTCATGCTCACCAAAAGCGATGTCAACTGGCTCGGCCGACCCGATCTCGCCATGCTTTCGGTGATCATCGTGAGCGCGTGGCGATATACCCCCTATTTCGGAGTGGTCATACTCGCCGGCCGCAAGCAGATATCCGATCAGCTCTACGAGGCTGCAGTTCTCGACGGCGCAAATGGCGTTCAACAGTTCTTCAAAGTGACTCTCCCCTCGTTGCGAAGCGTGCTGCTCCTGACGGCAACGCTGATCTTTGTTCGGGTGATGTACGATTTCATCGTCGTGTACGTGCTTACCAAGGGCGGCCCCGGGGATGCCACTCAGATCCTGACGGTGCTCAGCTTCACCGTCTCGTTCAACGTGGGAAAGATGGGCTCCGGAGTCGCGGCGCCGATGTTGGCCTTCCCGATCCTGGCACCACTCATTTTCATCGTCACCGGCAACATGGTGAAGAATCTCGTAGGAGCAAAGTAGAAATGGCCCGAAAGAGAGCGAGACCCTCTGGAAGAGCGTCGAAGGTCACGGCATGGCTCATCGTGGCCTTCTTTTCCTTCGTCGCGGTGGTACCGGCCTACTGGATGATCGTTTCGTCGTTGAAGACTCAGAGAGAGCTCTTTACCTCTAGGTCACCGTTGGTGGTTCTTCATCCCGTCATCAGCCAGTACACAGAGCTCTTTCACACCACACCCTTCGGCCATTGGTTCCTCAATTCCGTGATCGTCGCCGGGAGCGCCATGGCGATCTCGGTTATCTTCGGCGCGCTCGCCGCCTACGGGATCAACCGTTCGCCGTCGCGCTTTGGAGTGACGATTGCTCAGATCATACTGACAACCTACGTAGTTCCTCGGGTCCTTTTCGTCGTTCCTTTCTACCTCCTGCTCAATCGCATCGGGCTCCTGGACACCCAGTTCGGTCTCATCCTTGCCTATCTCACCTTCTCGCTCCCCTTCACGATTTGGCTCCTGCTCGGTTTCTTCGACGGCATCCCCCGAGAGCTCGATGAGGCCGCCATGGTGGACGGATGTTCACGTGTGGGGACCTTGGTCAGGATCATCATGCCGCTCGCCGGCCCCGGCATCGTCGCAACGAGCATCTACATCCTGGCAGAGGCGTGGAACGAGTTCATGTATCCCCTCGCGCTCATCCAGACACAATCCAAAACCATGGTAACCGTCGGGATTGCCACCATGCAGCAGGGCGACGTTTTCGCCTGGGGCCAGATCATGGCTGCCGGAACCGTCGTAACGATACCGATACTGCTGTTCTTCATGAGCATCTATCGCCGAATCGTCGGTGGAATGGTCGCGGGAGGAGTGAAGGGATGACCCCGACTACGGGCGCCCAGATGATGCGCGCCGTCGAGATCACCGAGATCGGCAAATCGAAGCTCATCGAGACTGAACGGCCGGCCCCCGGCCCCGGCGAGGTACAGGTCCGGATCCTAGCAAACGGCATCTGCGGCTCCGATACGGCCGCCTATCTCGGCAAACACCCCTACCGCATTCCGCCGGTCGTTACCGGGCATGAGCCAGTCGGCGTCGTGAGCGAGCTCGGCGAAGGAAGCCGCGGTTTTCGCTGCGGCGAGATGGTCGTCATCGAGCCCCATGCAGGCTGCGGCGAATGTCGCGAATGCAGATCGGGTCGATACAACATCTGCCAACACAAACGGGTGCTGGGCACTCCTGCGTGGCCGGGATCGTTCGCGGAATACATCGTCGCACCCACTCATTGCGTCTACTCTGTCGACGGCGTCTTGAACGAGGAGCAAGGCGCCCTGATCGAGCCGCTCACCGTCGCAACGCACTCCGTCGCCCGTGCCGGCCTCGCCGGCGGCGAACGGGTCGCCGTTCTCGGCTGCGGCCCCATCGGCCTGATGCACGTTCTCGCACTGGGGGAGCATTCGCCGAGCACGCTGGTCTGCTCCGACATCAAAGACTTCAACCTCCGTATGGCGGAACGAATCGGTGCATCCCACTGCTTCAACCCCACAAAGGACGACATCGCTCGCGAGGTGAAGAGCTTGACCGGCGGTGAGGGACTCGATGTGAGCTTCGTCGTGTTTCACAGCGAGGAGCTCGTGCAGCTGGCAATCGACATGGCAAAACCTCGAGGCACCATTGTCCTCGTCGCGAGCTTTCCGAGTCAGCTTCCCATATCCTTTCAGCGCGTGCAGCTTGCCGAGCTCACGGTTCTCGGGACGGCAATGTACACCCGCGAGGACTACGTTCGCTCCATCGAGTACGCACAGTCTCTCGGCGAACGGCTGACGCGACTTATCACTCATCGAATCGACCTTGCCGCCGTACCCGAGTACTTGGATCTCCTGAGCACCGGAGCGCTCGAAAACGCGGTGAAGGTCGTCATCGAAATGCAGTAGAGGCGACGAAGGCGCCCTGCTGAAACAAGAGGAGTACTGCATATGATCTCTAAGGCGAAAAACTCGCTGATTACGAGCTACCTGAGCAAGACCCAAGATCGCTTCCATGAGTACAACGCTGAACGGACCCTTCGCGAGCGGATCGAGGCCGCCGGTCGCATCGAAGGGATCTCAGGCGTGGAGGTGGTTCACCATTACGAAGCCGAAGATCCCGCAGAGCTGCGAAAGCTTCTCGATGCAAATGGTCTTGAGATCTCGGCGATAAACGCGAACGTCAAGGCCGACCCGGATTTCAGAGATGGCGGGCTGACCTCCACTGATCCTGGGGTGAGGGCCAAAGCCGTTCGCTTCATCAAAGACGCAAAGGATTTCGCGAAAGCCGTCGGAGCGGACAAGGTAACCTGCTGTCCACTCGGCGACGGCTACGAGTTCAACTTTCACTGCAACTACGCGGACATGTGGAAGTGGCTCGTCGAAGGTTTCGGCGAGGCCGCCTCATATCTCCCGGAGGTGCCGCTCTACATTGAGTACAAGCCCAGCGAAACTCGAGCAAAGTGCTTCGTCGACAACGCTTCAAAGACTCTGTGCCTTCTCAACGACATGAGCGTCGCGGAAACCGGCGTCACCATCGACTTCGGCCATTCGATGTACGGCAACGAGAACCCGGCGGAGGCGGTCTCTCTCATCGCAAACAGCAGGTATCGCTACTACGTTCACATCAACGACAACGATGCCAGATGGGACTGGGATCTCATTGCCGGTTCGCGCCATCTTCTCGACTATATCGAGTTTCTGTACTACCTCGTGGAATACGAGTACGATGGCTACCTCACCTCCGATACCTCTCCGACTCGCTTGGATATTGCAGAGACCTTCGAAGCGAATGCGCGCCTCACCGATAAGATCTGGGAGCGCCTTCTTACCATCGATCGGAGCACGCTCGGTCGGCTCGTCAAGAAGCGAGATTTCATAGCTACCTGGAAGTTTGTCGAGAACGAGTTACTGAGGTTGTGAACCGATGATAACGCACGCTGAGCTCACGGAGGCCCGAGAACGTGCGGCGGGTTATATCCGCGACGCAGGCCTCACAATCTCCGATTCGGAATCCACGCTGATCGAGGTCGCCGATTTCGGTCTGGGCCGCCTCAGACAGGAGGGAGCGCAGATCCTCACCCTTGTGCAAACCGACCGTTTCGCAGTGAAGATCATCGTGCTCTTCCCCCGCCAGACCCTGCCCGAGCACTGGCACCCGCCGGTCGGCGACGATCCCGGCAAGGAGGAGGTCGTTCGGGTACTCTCCGGCACGATGCTGGTCTACATCGCCGGGGACGACACCATGAGAGCGGGATTCGTGCCTCCCGGCAAGGAAAGCGTCTACACCCTGCGCCACGAGATCGTGATGACGCCGGGTGGCCAGCACACCTTTTTACCGGGCGACAAGCACTGGTTTCAAGGGGGAAAGGAAGGAGCCGTCGTTTTCAGCTTTTCCTCCGTGGCCCGGGACGCCCTCGACGGCTTCTCCGACCCGGCAATCCGCCGCAAGACGGAAATCGGGGAGTAAGCCGCGGACAGAACGAGGGTGCGCGGATTGTTGGCAACCAGCGGGCGAGGGCGTCCTACAACGCGCACCAAGAGAGCGAGTCTTCCATGACACGGTCTGCAGATAGAAGACAATGTGTCGTCTCCTGAAGCACCTTCGCGTTCGACGGCTATGATCTCGATGTATCCTTGGCGACCATCCGCGATGCCGCCTTCTTTGAAAACATGAGGCGAATAGCGCCAACGGCCGTCAATGTCGTCAGCCGATTATCAAGCTCGTTTGTGAAGGTCAACTACGATTGCGGAAACACCTTTTTGCACTTTCGAATGCACTATCCCGCTGAAACCGATTTTGCCCCCGCCCTGGATTATCTCGAGCAGCCGCATCTGAAGGACGTCAACGTAGGACCCGACAGTCACTACGAATACCCCCGCTTGGCGAGGGAGAGATTGATTTCGTACAGGTGGCAAGAACCGCGAATGGGTCGAGTTCCATCTCGGTCTTGTGTCTCGAGATATCCCTTCGGCTGAGTCGGGACGCGGAGGCTCTGCCATACCGCATTGAGGTACCGGAATCCCTCCGCCGCATCGCTGAGATAATCCAAGCTTCCCGGGAGTTTGTCGACACTCACTTCGACCAGACGGCTCATGAGTAGCGAGGCGATATCGGGAGCTGGTTCTGGAACCAATCCGTCTTGTTGATCTTCCACAGACGCTGGTACTTCTCCGCAGCGGCGGGCGGACGAGCCGGCAAGGGTGAGCGCGACAGCGCGAACCCGCTACACCAGAGAAGACGAAGGAGCGGGACCACAGATCAGGAGGATTGAAGCCAACTACTGATGGGAAAGTTCGCACTGATGAAGAGGTGAGAAGGATGGAGTTCGAGAGAAGATAGGAGAATCCGAAGCCCCAACCTCCCCCCTTTTATCCGCGCCATCAGTGTCGCTCCATGGTTATCCGCAAGGATAACCTCTTCTCGTGCCCTGCCCCATGTATCCTATGTCTCCCGTCAAGGAGTCCGTCCCCCATAGATGAAAAAGGGCGGTTCGCCGGAACCCCGACGTATGGGAAAGTGAGCAGTGCGCCGAGGGGAATCAACATCGAGGAGGGGTGCACGCGGTTGACGCTGCTATCAAATGTACCGATCAGCACCTAGGGCAACTCCACGATAGGGCGCCCCTAAAGACTCGGTAGGCATGTCCACGTGCGTAGGATCGAAGCCGGAAGCTGAGTATGGCTGGAAGACTATCAATGGGCGATAACGTAGGATCTCTTTCACAGATGCTCAAGAGCTGCCCTATTCGGTAAATGAGAACTCCCTTGTCTGCGTCGAGAACGGGAGAGGAAGGTCGCAGGTGCTCTTCAACTGGTAGACCTCCGCGGTCTTCGAGGACTCGAGCACGCCGTGAATGATCTCCAGGACATGATAGGCGAGCTCCCCGCTGGCTCGTGCCTTCCGCCCCAATTGTCGAGCAGCAACCATGTCCGCCAGTCCCACACCACGAGCATCGCCGCAATAGGGGAAGGCTGGTTGAACGATCTCCCAATCGGATCGAGCCCGCCTGCGCGGAAGCACCGCAGCATCCCCGTTCCAGTCGGCTTGCTCGCGCCGTCGCAGTGATATCTCACCACCGAAGAGATTTGGGCCGGCGAGCGGATCAGGGTCGGGAATCGCGATCGTTCCTTCGGAACCGTAGATCTCCAGACGGGGGAGATAGGAATCCCAGACGTCGAAACTCATCACGAAGCTTGCGATAGGACCGGAGGAGAATGTCATCGTACCACACACATGCGTCGGGACCTCGACCTCGATCTTGGAACCCTTAAGTGGTTTGCTTTCGATCGTCCTCTCTTCAAAGGGCTTCCGCGCGGCTCCATTGACACGTTCAACGGGGCCCAACACGGAAACCAAGGCCGTCAAGTAGTAGGGTGCCATGTCAAACATAGGACCGGCCCCACGCTTGTAGTAGAACTCGGGTGCAGGGTGCCAGCTCTCGTGGCCATGGCACGCCATCGCAACGAATGCACCGACAGGGAATCCTATTGCCCCCTCGTCTAGTAGCTTTCGAACCGTCTGGAGCCGTCCGCCAAGGAAGGTGTCCGGGGCACACCCAACAATGAGGCCCTTCGTGGATGCCGTATCGATAATGCGCTGCCCGTCAATGAGATCGATTGCCAATGGTTTCTCGCTGTAGACACTCTTGCCGGCCTCTAGTGCGGCGATGTCTATCGCCGCATGCGACTGCGGGGTGGTCAGGTTGAGCACCAGATCGACCTCGGGGTCGTTCATTAATTGTTCAACGGTCGAGATTCGAGGGATCCCGTGTTTCGCGGCCTTGGCTGAGGCTCGCTCCGTTGCTTGATCGGCGCATACGACGATGTCGAAGTTCTCGAACCGTTTCGAGTTCGTTAAATAGATCTCGCTGATCGTGCCACAGCCGACCAGGCCTACCCGCAACTTTACCATAGCCTCAAGCTCCTTTCGCGAAGACACCGCAACGCTTTCGTGATGAATGTCGTCTCCAACAACCTTCGACGAGGCTACGGATTCATGAACTCCCCGCCCGAGACGACAAGGTACTCCCCCGTTATATGAGATGCGAGGTCGGAGGCCAAGAACAGCGCGGCATTTGCCTGGTCCTCGACTCTTGCGAGCCTACCGATGACTGTGCGGGCGACGATGTCCTGTCTGAGCCCCGCCACCTTGGCGCTTGCGGCTTCAAACATCGGCGTCTCCGTCGCGCCGGGGAGTATCGCGTTTACCCTTATTCCGTGCGGCCCCAACTCGAGTGCAAGGACCCTGGAAAAGGCGACAACCGCCGCCTTTGAGGCCGCGTAGGCCGCATGCTCCGGATCGGCTTTTCTGGAGGCGGCTGAGCCGATGTTGACGATAGCGCCGTGGATTCCCTGTTCGATCATCCTCCGGGCGACCGCTTGGCAGAATAGGAAGGTCCCCTCCATATTCACCGCGAATACCGCCCTCCAGTCCGACAACGGAAAGTCTACAACCGGGCGGGCGAGAAGAATCCCAGCGCTGTTCACGAGGATGTCTACTCGTCCGAAGGCGGCTATTGCCTCGTCTATTACCCGCCCTACTTCAGACGGATCTCTTACGTCGGTAAGAACCGTTCGGTAGGTTGCCCCGCCTTCGAACGCGGCGGCGTCTTCGAGCAGACGCTTCGTGTCATCGGAATCCAACCGGAGGTCGCAGCCGACAACGCGGGCACCGTGCCTGAGAAACTTTGTTGCGATGCCGAGCCCAATTCCACTATTCGCACCGGTCACTATCGCGACACGATCGGCCAGCAGCCGACCGTTCTCCGTTTCGTCGAACTGTGATGGTCTCGGACCTCGTTCGCTCATCTGTACCCCTTGCGAAATGCAATCGTTCTCCGGCGAACGAC
This sequence comes from uncultured Spirochaetales bacterium, assembly GCA_964506755.1. GTDB lineage: Bacteria > Spirochaetota > Spirochaetia > DAHUYW01 > DAHUYW01 > CAZDMH01. The sequence goes on along the minus strand of CAZDMH010000039.1, from coordinate 9,703 downwards.
TACCACGGTGTCTGATCAGCCTGTTCAAAGACCCCTCGGAGGACGCGACAGAAATGCGCGCCGACCGATCCGTTCACTGAACGATGGTCACACACCAAGGTGAGCTCCACGTGTCGTTCGACACTGATTTTGCCTTCAATCATTTTGTAGCCCTCTTGGACGGCCCCAACCCCCAGAATAGCCGCCTCACCGGGGTTGATAATCGGGACGAATGAGGTGACCCCGAACATACCGAGATTGCTCACTGTAAAGGTTGCTCCTGACACATCGTCGACCGAAAGGCGGTGCTCCCGCGCGCGAGAGCTCAATACAGCTGCCTCCTCGGCAATGTGGGAGATACGCTTCTTATCGGCGTCAGGAACCACAGGCACGAAGAGAGCATTGTCGACACTGACCGCGAATCCGATGTTGATCTCTTGCGGCCGAAATATGCGACCGGACCGATACTGGTGCTGCACATCAGAAAACCGCGAAAGCGCGATCGCGACCCCGCGGAGCAGGAGCGAGTTGATTGAAATCCTGGAGTCGGTTCCCGAGTTCAGACTGTTCAACATTCGCAGCGCAGGTTCCATGTTCACAATGATTCTGATACTGAATTGCGGAATGTTCCGAAAGCTCTCGCTCATCCGATCGGCAATCGCTTTCTGAACCGTGCTCAGCTCCTCTGGCTGCTTGCCGACGATTGCATCGGACCCACCGGCCGGCGACTCAGTCTCGAGATAGCGTAGCAGCTCCGCTTCGCTAATCGGCCCCGTACCAGGGATGCTCACATCTTTTGCCGATATCCCCCGTTCCGCGATCAATCTGCGCGCCCGGGGGCTGAAGGGCCGCTCCTGGACCGTGCGCCGAATTTGATGCGTTCCCTCGGTTTCGGAGATCCCGCCACGGGAGGAAGATGGGGCGAGAGATACTTCGATCTGCGATGAAGTCTTTCCCTCGATCGACAAAAACCCACTGATGTCCTCTCCCTGTTTTCCGACTACCGCAATGACCTCTTGCACGTTCGCCTCTGATCCCGCGGGTATGAGTATCTTTAGGAGCACTCCGTCGCCTGGCGACTTCACCTCCGTGGTAATCTTGTCGGTCTCCACCTCAACAATAGTCTCGTCTTTGACAACCGCGTCGCCCTCATTCTTCAACCAAACAGCGACGGTGCCCGACTCCATGGTGAGGCCCAGTTTCGGCATCAACAGTGGGATTGCCACGGTTACACCCCACTTGGGTCTTTGACAAGACCCGTAGCGGCACCTACTACGTCCTCGACCTGAGGTAGAACGTAGTTTTCAAGGACCGGCGCAAAGGGCACCGGAACATCCTTGGCCGTCACCAATCCTATGGGCGCATCGAGGCTGAATAGCGCCTTCTCGCCAATGAGCGCGGCAACGTCGGTCGCAACACTACAGTGCCGGTAGGCTTCCTGTACGACCAACAGCTTGCCTGTTTTTTCGACCGAGGTGAGGATCGTTTCTTCGTCGAGAGGCGAAACGCAGCGAAGGTCGATAACCTCCGCATCGATTCCCCGTTGCCCCAGGATCGCGGCGGCCTCAAGGGCTTTCGAAACCATGAAGGACCATGCGACGATAGAAATATCACGGCCTTCGCGACGTACGGCGGCCTTTCCCAAAGGGATCGTGTAGGGCTCCTCGGGAACATCACATTTCTTGTCGTAGAGCTTTTTGTGCTCAAGGTAGAGCACGAAATTGTCGTCGCGAATCGAGGATATGAGCAGCCCCTTCGCGTCATAGGCATCGGACGGCACGACCACCTTTATTCCGGGAATGAAGGAAAACCACGATTCCAGAGAATGCGAGTGATGTGCCGCCGCAGAGAGATAACCTCCGGTCGGTCCTCGCAAGACCATGGGGATCGAGAGCTGCCCTCCGAACATGTAGCGCATATTGGCGGCCTGCTGCACGATCTGATCCATCGCAATGGTAATGAAATCGGAAAACTGCAACTCCGCGACCGGGCGCATGCCGGTCGCCGCCGCACCGACCCCGGCTCCGACATAACCGTTTTCCGATATTGGAACGTCGAGCACACGGTCGGTCCCCAACCTCGAGCTAATCCCCTTCGTTTGACCAAAGGCGGCTCCGTAGGGGTCACGAAGGACGAGACCCATGAGAAACACTCGCTCGTCCCGCTCCATCTCCTGGAGTTGCGCTTCCGCTATGGCTTCCGAATATGAGAGACTCCTCATCGTAATTTCTCCTTCTCCGTGTTGAACATCAATCTGTCAAGGATGGAAACCTATGCGAAGAGGTCCTCCAGTGCTTCATCCGGTTTCGGATCGGGACTTGAACGCCCGAATTCAACCGCACTCTCAATCTCTCCGTGCACAGCTTTTTCGATGTCATCCATCTCGTGATCGGTCAAGAGTCCCTCTTCGACAAAGCTCTTGCGCGCAACGATGATGGGATCCCGCCGCTCCCACTCTCTCTCCTCCTTATCGGACTTGTACGCCGCGTCCGGCTCGCCTTCGAAGTGGGCTCGATAACGCCATGTCTTGCACTCCAGCAGGGCGGGACCCTGCCCGCTTCGTGCTCGTTCAATCAGTCTACCGGCGGCTTCGTGAACGCGCATTACGTCCTGCCCGTCGACAACCTCTCCGGGGATACCGTATGAGGCTGCCCGAGTTGCGATGTCCTTGATGTTCGTCGATTCTGTTATCCGAGTACCGACACCGTATTGATTATTCTCGCAGACAAATAGAACCGGAAGCTGGAAGACGGAAGCGAAATTGATCGCCTCGTGAAACGTCCCCTGATTTGTTGCACCGTCGCCGAAGAACGCGACCGCGACCCGACCATTCTTCTGAAAACGAGCGGTCAGAGCGGCGCCGGTGGCAATCGGCATTCCGGCAGCCACGATTCCGTTTGCTCCCAATATTCCGAGCTCAGTGGAAGCAAGATGCATCGAGCCGCCTTTCCCTTTGTTGTATCCTGTTGCCTTGCCCATGAGCTCCGCCATCATACGCGAAACGTCCCCGCCCTTGGCTATACAGTGACCGTGTCCGCGATGGGTGCTCGTGATGTAGTCGTCGTCGCTCAAATTGGAGCAGACGCCAACTGCGCTCGCTTCCTCTCCGATGTACAGATGGACGAACCCCGGCAGCTCCCCGGCGGCGAATAACTGTGCAACCCTCTCCTCGAAATATCGAATGCGCACCAATTTCGAATAGATTTCTCGTGCTTTGCTCTTGTCCATATGATGGTACTCCTTAACTCCGTCTCAGTAGTTGAAAACCCTACGGCGAAACCTAGTCGAAGTTCCGTGCGTATCGGCTGCGCAACGAATCGATGAGTACTGCGAGAAAGATGATCCCTCCGCGTGCGACTCCCTGATAGAATGCGGACACGCCGAGGAGGTTGAGCGCGTTGTTGACGACGCCGATGATCAGCATTCCGACGAACACGCCGCCCATGTTGCCCTCGCCACCATAAAGGCTCACCCCTCCAATGACGACCGCCGCAATAGCGGAGAACTCGTACCCGGTACCCATTGAGGCGCTGAAGGAGTTGAGACGAGCAGATAACACCATAGACGCCACCGCAGCAAGGAGCCCATTAACGACGAACGTGTAGAGGATCATCCGTTTTACACGAATGCCGGAGACTTGGGCAGCAACCTCGTTGCTTCCTACGGCGTACACTCGTCTCCCGAAGACCGTCTTCGAGAGGACTATGTAGCCGATGACGAAAATGATCACCATGCCTATCACCACGTTCGGTATCGGCCCGACGTAGCCGGCACCGAGATTGGAATAGACCGCCGGCAAGCCGTAATAGGATTTCCCGCCCGAAATCGCGAGAACAAGCCCTCGACCAATCGTCATTGTCGCCAAAGTGACCAAGAATGACGGCATCCCCAGATAGGCAACTGATACGCCGTTGACGAGACCGACTATGAGTCCCACCAAGAGAAACAACAGCAAGCCGACGTACCAGGGTGCACCTCCGGCTTTCATTGCGGTTACCGCGACCGCGCTTCCGAGCGCGACGACCGCTCCCATAGATACATCTATCCCCCGAGCGATTATGACGTAAGCGGTCCCCACGCAGATGATCCCTATGTCCGCATTCTGGAGTAGGACATTGCTCAAATTGCGAACGGTCAGAAAGACTGGAGAAAGTATCGACATCACTACCACGAGGATAAGAAAGATGATGTAAATCCCATACCGAAATGCAAATCGGGCGAGCAGATGGAGAAAACCATTCAATGGCTCGCCTGTTTTTGATTGTGTCGTGCTCATGCCTCACCGTCTCTGTTGATTGCAAGAATGATATTGCTCGATGTTATCTGATTCCCCGAAAGCTCACCCGTGATTCGCCCGCGGCGCATGATCAATACGCGGTCGCATAGACTCGCCAACTCCATGATGTCCTCGGTTATCAGGAGGATCGCAACACCCTTTGAAGCTAGGTCTACGATGAGCCGATAGAATTCTGCTTTTGTTCCAACATCTATGCCGCGGGTTGGCTCATCGAGAATGAAAATGGTGGGCTCAGTCTCGAGCCACTTCCCGAGAACAACCTTTTGTTGATTGCCGCCGCTGAGCGTGGCCACATTCCTCTGGATACTTGGGGTGGCAATATGCAGTTCGTCGCTTCGCCGTTGAGCCGCCTTTGTCTCAAGCGAGCTCCGCATAAATCCTAGTGCACCGGAAAGACGACGGAGAACGGCTACCGCCACGTTGTCGATAATCGGTTTCTGGAGAAGCAGCCCTTCTCGTCTCCTGTCCTCAGTGATGAAGCCCATCCCGTGTCGAATAGCTTGCTGAGGATCTTTGATGTGTACCTTGCTCCCATTAATCCACACGGTCCCCGTTTCCCGACTTTCAAGGCCAAAGATCGCTCGTGCAGTCTCCGTTCGGCCGGAACCCAAGAGGCCCGCAATTCCAAGTATCTCTCCCTGGTGAAGGCTGAATGACACGTTCCGGACCTTTTGTCCACTCTGTAAGTTCTCGACACGCAGAGCCTCTTCCCCGATCGAGGGCTTTTCACCGTAGTCGTACTGTTCGGTAGCGCTCCTCCCGAGGATCAAGGGCACGAGCGCAGCATGATCGATATCGCCGATCGGGTTCGTCCCAATGTTGCGGCCATTGCGGAATACGGTCACACAATCGCTAATGCGGAAAACCTCATCCAGATGATGCGTTACGAAGATAATCGAGATGCCTTGTTTCTTGAGAACAACTAGATTGTCGAAAAGGGTCTTGACCTCCGCCTCAGGAAGCGATGACGTAGGTTCGTCCAGGATGAGCAACTTCGCTCCGCTGTTGAGGGTTCTGGCAATCTCGATGAGCTGCCGTTCACCAGGGCTCAAGGTGCCAACGATCTTCCGGGGCGACAGATGGTTGAGGCCCACTCTCTCGAGAGCTTCGCGCGCCCTCGCTCGCAGCTCCTCATCTCGGATAAGCCACCCATGATCCCTCGGGGTGAGTCGTGAGATAGAGATATTTGTCGCAACATCCAGCTCGGGGAACAACGAAAGCTCCTGATGTACGATAGCAATGCCGTGCCGAAGCGCCCGCTGTGGAGGATGAAGCTGCACGTGCTCGCCGTTCCAGTAGATCTCACCGTGCTCTGGAACGACGCTTCCGCCAAGCACATTTACTAGTGTCGACTTCCCTGCACCATTCACGCCGACGACTGAGTGGATTTCCCCTTCCCGTACATCAAAATCGACGCTGTCAAGCGCCTTTACTCCAGGAAAGCTCTTTGAAATGCTTTTCAGGCTCAAGAGAACTCGTTTTGTCTGCGACGTGCCGTTCATGTTCGTTTCTCGTCTTCAGACCGAAGCCGATGCGCCGGCCAACTGGCCGGCGCATCGCATGAGCTTCGACCTTGCTTGCCTATTGGACCTTCACTACGTTGGCCCAGTGATCCTTTGAGTCGACGTTCTGGGGAGTCACGAGGTCGGGAGCCATCCTAACAACGCTCTCCTTGGGGGTGATCCCCTTCGCTGCGTCGAATGCCAGCTTGACGGCAGTCGCGCCAATATTGAGCATTTGATGTGCGGCATCCCCGTCCACATATCCGTCACGAATACCGTTCATGTCGCCTGGGCAACCGTCACTCGCGATCAGGATAATATGCCCTGGCTTATCTCGAGGAATAAGCTTGTTGATTGACTTGAGCGCTGATGACACCCCGGCATACATAGCACATCCGCTCGCCATGTAGATCGCATTGATGTCCGGATGCGCCTGGAAGGCGTCCAAGACCGCCGCGTTCGCCTTAGCCTCCTGCCAGTAGGTCGAGCCTTGTGCGATGATATCCAGCCCGAGCTGCTTTGCTCTATCCGCAAAACCTTGATGCCGCTCCACCGCAGCCGAGGTCGTCATGTCGCCTAGCAACTCAAGAACCCTAAGGCTGGTTAATGACATGTTCTGCGCTTTTGCTGCCTGTGCCATGAGATTAGCACCTGCCGTGCCGATTCCAACATTGTTTGACTCCACGAGAGCGGCAACCTTGCCGGCGTCGGTCGATCGGTCCATCGTCACTACCGGCACTCCGGCGGCGTTCGCCTCCTTGACTCCGGCAGATATTGCCGCTGAATCGACGGGTACGAGAACGAAGCCGTTTACCTTCTTCGTTATCATGTCCTCAATCTGACTCATCTCCGTAGAAACATTGTTTTGGGCATCAAGAGTGATAAGGCTGGCATTGAGCTTGATAGCCTCAGACAGAGCGCCAATATACATGCCTCGATATCCTGGGTTGGATAGATCGGCGATGATGACTGCGAGAGTAATTCCGCTACTCCCTGTGTAGTTCGCGCTCTGGCCCTTCGTCGCCCGGTTGGCAAGTTCGGTCGCCAGCTGAACAGGATCCGTCGGTGTCTGTGCGCTCGGCGTCTGCGAGCTTTGGGATTCCTGCTTTCCCCCTGCAAACAGGGACGCAAGCATCACAAGACTCAGAAAAATCACGAAAAATGCTTTTTTCATAAACCACCTCCGTTACACGGTCATTTCCGTTTGATAGACGACCCGACACTATCTGGGTATAGCCATGATTGTACGTCGTGCTCACACCTCCCGAAAGTACCAAAGTTCCTCACAATGTGTACAAAATTATCCTTACTAACCGAAGAGCTCCCAGACGCTTCGTGTAGAAGCGTTTCTGCTATCTCTTTGACAAGACTGAGACAACAATGTTAGATTTAGATACAAGCAAGTTTCCATCGAGAATTGAGTGGACGCTCCGATGAAAGTTGTATCTGGCGTAAGACCTGCGATAGGTAGCCTCCGAGACGAGGTGGAATACCTTCGGAAATGCTGGGCTGGTGTGGCCGATCATGTGTCGTGGGTGAGGAGCGCACTTTCACATTCCGGGAGCTCGCCGGCGGAGCCCGAGTTTCGCGATCCTCTCCTCCCGCTCGAACTTGTCTTCGTAGAGATACGGTCGCAATCAACACGCGTAGCAATTGAAAGTACCGGCACATTAAGCCTTATCATCGTTCTCGAGGGGCGGTGCGTGGTCGATAGCGGCAGCGATGTCGCCAGTGTCGCAGCAGATGAAGCGTTTGCTGTCAGCCTTGACGAGGGCTGCTTCGTTGCACTGACAAAGGAATCCGATAGCGCGATTATCGCACGGCTTCGATTTCATCCTGACATCGTCACAAACTCCGGATACTCCTTCTTGGATTCCCAGTATTTGCAGCCCTTCTGCGACGCGGCATCCGTCGATTCTCGCCACGTGCACAACAGTGCACCCGAGAGCAACGAAATCATCCGGCAACTTTGGGGCATCTATGAGGATCTGAAAAGCAACGACGAGATGTATCGTCTCCATGTGCATGCGCGACTTCTCAACCTCCTCCTCCCCCTCGCGGAATATCACAGAAGACATATCGGGAAAACGAGCGACGCGCGGCCCGACAGGCGTACACGCTTGCGACGGGTCTTCCAGTACCTGGAAAAGAACTACAGCCGGAAGATAACGCTTTCGACGGTGTCGTCGATCGCGATGATGAGTGAGAACTACTTCTGTCGCATCTTCAAATCCACAACGGGCCTTTCCTTCATTCAGTACCTTTCGCGGCTTCGCATCGATAGAGCCAAAGAGCTGCTTCGCAACTCATCAATTGGAATCGCCGACATAAGTTTCGAGGTTGGATTCTCCAATTACAACTATTTCGACCGCATCTTCCGACGCCAAACGAACCTTTCTCCCACCCGTTACCGCTCGGAAAACTCAAGGCACACTCCGGCACATCGAAGACAAACAGAACATCCGCTCGCAGTCAGCATGTCAGCACTGGACAATGTAGGTTGGGCAGCAATTCACATAGGGATGATTGCCGCCGAGAACCAGCCGGACCAAGAGCTGTTTACCCTGTCTGCGGGAAATTCGATCGACGAGCAACTCGACCAGGTCGACGATTTCATTGACGAGAATGCCAAGGTGATCATTCTCAATCCGGTGAACTCCAACAAGGCCGCAAACGCCGTGCTTGCCGCCAACCGGGCAGGTATCCCCGTCGTCTGTGTGGATCGATCGACCGAGGGCGGCGAGGTTGCCACTCTTGTTGAGTCAGACAACGTCGCCTGCGGCGCAGTAGCCGCACAACTCATGGCATCTGCAGCGCCCAGACGCCGGTTACAGGTATTGGTTCTCCAAGGCGACCTCTCCACGAGCGCGGCTGTGGAGAGAAATCAGGGCTTCGTATCCGCCCTTCAAGCCCAGGGAGAGGTATCCATCCAAATGACCCTGCCCTGTTACTGGAATGCCCGGTTTGCGCAGGAGGCGGTCCTCTACGCGCTGGGGCGCTGCCCTGAAATTGACGCCATCTTTTTGCCGTCGGACAACGCCTACATTACCGCCGTAGTCGCCTCCCTCAGGACCCTCGGACGCCTCTACCCGTGCGGCCATTCGCTCCATGTTGTCGTCGTAACAGTCGACGGAAGTCCCGCCGTCCTTGATCAGATCCGGCTTGGCTACGTAGACGGAGTCGCAGCGCAAAACCTCTATGGGATGGGCACGATGGCGATGTCGAGCGCTTTGCGCATTGCTACCGGATTGCCGATAGAGCAGCCTATCATTCGCATCCCCCCGATGATCATAACAGGAGCAAACGTCGAGACGGCCTCAGTCTGGGGTAACCTCATCTGCCGCATCTCCGGGGTTGACGAGACAGCGGGGGCTCTGGCGATGAGGCAACCCTCTCTTACTGCCCCTGTCACCGAGTTATTCACGGAATAGGAGTCGCCTCGAGTAGAAGGGCAGCGAGTCAATGCAGGGCGGCTCGCCGGCACCCCGACGAAGGCGGGACGCACCACTGCACGAAGGAATATCAACATCAATGGCGGCCGCACGCGGTTGATGGTGTTGGCAAACGTACCGATCAGCGCGCGCCACATCCCGTAGTCGTAGGAGGTGAAGAAGCTCTTCACCCGGCCGATAATCGCCTACAGGCCGATCTTAATCATATACCAATTCCGCTTCACCTCCTTCCCGCGTTCCCCCGGCCCATGAGCGCCGACGGTACAAGGAGCAATCCGACCACGCGAATGAAGGCAATGAGCGCTATGCAGACAGTCTATGTGGCTACGGCAACCACCATCGTGCGACAGGTTCCCAACTTGTGCAGCAGGAAGGGGTGGTGAGCACAACAGCGCGAACCCGCTACAATGAAAAACCGAAGGAGCGGGACCACAGATCAGGAGGATTGAAGCCAACTACTGATGGTGAAGATC
>CAZDMH010000038.1:0-21905 GCA_964506755.1 uncultured Spirochaetales bacterium | reverse complement strand
CTAGAGCGCGTGAATGGCATTCACGAGGTCATGGGTTCGATTCCCACCACCTCCATAGTAGGTAAACAATTACAGTAACCCGAAAGGGAGGGTCGTCCCATACCTACAGGGACGGACGGGGACCAAGGCTCAGCCAGTGAACGACGATCGGAATGCGCAGAACAGCACATTCTCTGGCGACATGGATCCAGAGATAGCGGAGCTCATCGGAGTCGGTCCGGAGGAAGAATCTGGAAAGCCGGAGTTCACCTCTCTATTCGGCGAGGGGCGACCGGCCGTCGGTGCGATAGAAGACATCCCGCCCGCGGAACTGCCCACTCAAGAGTCATTCCCGCAGATTACCGAGTTCGAAGAGTCCCCCAAACCTTTCTTCGAGGACAAAAACTACTACAAGTCGGCGCTTTCCGGGGAGGGCGAGCACGCCCAGAAGATCCACAAGCTGCTGACTGATTTTCTTTCAGCCCAAGATCCCAAAGACAAATCCCTCTATCGTGGAAAGCTGATGGCTGCTTTCTGGAACCTCGCAGAGAGCATCGCGGGGAAGATCCAGACCTCCCTGCCTCTGCCAAAGCAGCTCGTCCTCCGTTTTGGATGCCTGCTGCCGACGCTCATCTCGGCGGAGCAGCGCTCGATGCTCAGTCGAGTCATCTTTGAGAATCGCACCGGTGAGCCGGTCTACTTCGCAGACGAATGGCTCAAGAAAGTAGCTTCAGGCCAGATCACCGCCTCGGCAACGGATGAAACGAAACTGTCTCAGCGCTCGGAAACCCAGAAGGTCATTTCGCAGGCCGAAAAGGCGCGCGGACAGCGCGACGTCCATTTCGGGCTCGTAAAAAACAAGCTGGGTGAAATCGAGGTGGCCGAGGCGAGCCTGAAAGACAAGGTATCAGTGTTGCTTGCCCACGATCGCCGCGGCGAATTCGATTCTCTCCCGGCCCAGTACAACGACACGCAGAAGGCTGCCTTGAGCGAGATCGGCAACATAGTGCGCAGCCTCTTCAACCTCGACCGAGAGCTTGCCCGCTTCTATCGGGACCTGGAATCGGCGACCGAACAGCTCAAGGATGTCCAGGAGAAGTCCGCGTCGCTGCCGGCAGGCGGGGTCGTCGACGACCAGATTGCGGGAAAAGAGTTCAACAGCATCCGTCAGATGACCAAAATGTGCGTCGGCCGACAGGGCAACCATTTCCCGATTCTCATGAAGCAGTACTTTCGCCCTTCGATCGGTGAAATGGCGACCCGAGAGAACGTCATCGTCAAGATGGCCGAGGTCGAGGCGCTCGATCCCGGTCTGTTCAAACGCACCTTCAAGGGACAGACCAACCGTATTGTGCCCCACACCATCATCCTGCCCTGCTACGGAGATCGTGGGGTCTGCTGGGAGCCTTTCGAGCGCTTCAACAAGGCGACGAGTCGGGGCCGCCTCGCAATTCCGATGTTTCCGAAGGACCTCAAAACAGCTGTTGTCAGCGCGCTCGCAGATCTGCGCTGGCAGGTCGAAAAGGAACGAGCACAGCACTACTGGATGGAAGAGGGGCTGACCGGCAAATACTACCAGTGGTTCAGCGAACAAAAGCTCCGAGGTGACGTCAAAGAGTACTTCATCCAGGACTACGTGTTGTGGATAACCAAGGAAAGCGAAGGTACCCAAAAGCTCGAGCGCGAGGCCCGCTCGGTGTTCTGGCGCTATACTCCGTTCCCCGAAGAGCTCAAGGACAAGCTCAAGAAGCGCGGGTTCGTCTACGCCGAGCTCGCGAAGCGGGACCGGAACCGGGCGATGTCCGACGGCTATTGATCTCCCGCCGCTTCCCTACCGCCTTCGAGGTTTGAATATCGGGTGAAAATACTTCTCCATGTCCACACGCTTGCTGATGAACTGAATAACCTTATGATAGATGAAGAACGAGCCGGCAATCGACACGAGAAAGACCAACAAAAAGAGAACCATCGCGAGTTGGCCGCCCGCTCCCTGCGGAACGATGACTGCAATGAGCGCCATCCCGATGATTATGAGGATGACCATCAGCAGGATGTTGGCGATGGTGGCTCCGACGATGAACAGAGCTGTGTTGGTCTTCTTATTCATGCAACCCTCTTTTCTTTGCCCGCAGGCAGCGTCGCTATCTGGCTGACGCCGGCGCACGTTCCGGCGCTGAGTACATACTACACTACGCGCGCGCGCAGGACAACAATTCCCGTCAGAGGCCGGTCGGCACGTCGACGAATGAGGTCTTCACTCCAGTATCGGCGGCAAGCTTCTCGGCTACGAGTCGCGCTCCCCAAACCTCGGTTTGATAGTGGCCCCCACACACCAGGTTGATCCGTTCTTCCAGGCAGGTGTGATAGACTTGATGAAGCGCGTCCCCGGTAATGTAGAGATCGAGCCCCTCCCGGATGGCTTGATCGACATCCAGGACCGCACCTCCGGAAATTATTCCCACTGTTCGATTCTGTTCAGGTCCGAACGGGAGGAGCGCCGTGCAGGCCGCCCGGTCGAGCCCCAATCGATCGAGAGCTTCATCCACCGTAAGCGGCTTCGGAAGCCGCCCCTTGAATCCAATCTTGAACCCCTTGTGGAATCCAAACGGCTCGATCTGATCGAGCGAAAGGGCGGCTGCGATGCCCGCATTGTTGCCGAACTCAGGGTGAACGTCGAGCGGCAGATGGACGGCGTAGAGCGCAATGTCGTGGTCGAGAAGGAACTTCAATCGCTGATAGTGGCTCCTGATGACGGCGACAGATCGACCCCAGAAGAGCCCATGGTGCACGAAGAGAAGGTCTGCGCCGACCTCGGCCGCACGCTCGAAGCTGGCCATGCATGCATCGACTGCAAACGCCACATGCTCGATATTCTTGTCCGAGCACTCCACCTGAACGCCATTGAGGCTGTGGTCGGTTGACTCGAGATCCGCGAGCGGCAACAGTTCCTTGAAATACCTATCGAGCCCTTGAAGATCCATGCGCTCAGTATACCTCGAGAGTGCGCATATGTAAGGGCATGAGAACGGGCCTACCATTCAGCCGCGAAGTGAAATAGATTTTTCTCACAAACCCGCTGAACTTGACACCAAACTGCGGCATACTATAATCTAGGACTGCCCATGAAAGAAAAAAAGGCGGTAGTGTATGGCACCGAAGGTTGACGTTGCCCAAGTAAAGAAAGCGGCCCAAAACTCCATCCCGCTCGTCATCAAAACCTTCACATTGCCGCACGAAACCGAGGTATATCTGGAAGAGGTGCTCGGCCTGCTGTTGGGGGAGTTCGGTCAGGAACAGCTCAAGGACCGCCTCGCCTACTGCATGAAAGAGCTCGCCGTCAACGCGAAGAAAGCCAACACGAAGCGTGTCTACTTCCTGGACAAGCAACTGGACATCGAGAACCCCCAACACTATGAGTCGGGGATGAAGGATTTCAAGCAGGAAACCCTCGACAATATCGACTACTACCTCCAGAAACAGAAAGAGCAGGGGCTCTACATCAAGGTGACGTTCCACGCCAAAGGGCGTTCGCTCACCATTTCGGTGCGCAATAATGTAGAGATATCGCGCAAGGAGCAGATGCGCGTCTATGACCGCATCGCTCGCTCCCGTGCCTATGAGTCTATGGAGGAGGCTCTCTCGGCCGTTCTCGACGATTCCGAAGGGGCGGGCCTCGGCATCGTAATCCTCGTCCTGATGCTGAAGAAGATCGGACTCAGTGAAGACGCCTTCGACATCGACGTCGAAGATGGCGAGACGGTGGCGGCGATGACCGTTCCCTTCTCCGAGGTGCACGTTGAGAATCTGACGGAGCTCTCCAGGGCGATCGTCGCCGAGATCGACGAGCTCCCCGCATTTCCGGACAACATCGTCTTCCTGCAGAAACTCATCGGCGACCCCGAATCGGAGATTACGGACATCGCCCGGCAGATCAGTATGGATCCGTCACTTACCGCCGACCTGCTCAAGGTCGTCAACAGCGCGCAGTTCATGCTCCCGAAACGAGTCGACAACATCGTCGAGGCTGTGAAGCTGGTGGGGATGCGCGGGCTCAAGAATCTGCTCTACTCCTACGGTACCCAGAAGATCCTCGATCGCGGCCAGAAATGGCTCTGGGACCATTCCTACAAGACCGCATTCTACGCCTATCACCTCGCGAAGAGCTTCAAGAAGAAGCGGGACCTACTCGACGATGCCTACGTAGGTGGAATTCTTCACGATATGGGCAAGATCATCTTCTCCGACGTCCACCCGGAGCTTCTCGAGAAGATCACGACCTTCTGTGCGAATCGCAATATCTCGAAGGATTTCATCGAGGACCTCTCCGCGGGACTGAACCACGCCGAGATTGGCGGTCTGATCGCCGAGAAGTGGAACTTTCCGCAGGGTCTCGTCGAATCGATCAAGTACCACCATGAGCCCTCGGAATGCGATCCCGAGCATGCCGATGTCGTCTACACGGTCTACCTGGCCAACGCTATCTGTGGGCTCGAACGGCAGGAGATCGTTTTTGAGCAGCTCGACCAGCGGGTCCTGGAGGATTTCGGCATTTCCACCGAGCAGCAGCTCGAGGTCATCAAGAACAAGCTTTCAGCGGCCTTCGAGCGGGAAACCGCACGAATCAACTAGGTCTCTCGGCGGTTTCGTCCAATTCCCTCTCACCCCAACTCGAATTTTCGGCTATTCGCCTGTTTCGATTTCCTCGGCTGTCTGCACCGCCCCTTCGGCCGCGGTGCCGGCCTTTTTCTGCGAACGGTCGACCGCCGATTCGTAGGAGGAGCTCCGCAGAAAACTCAGGATGGCGTCAGCCTGCGCGAGACTGAACTTGCATTTGTCGGCGATCTCCTCTGTCCCTGCGCTGCGCAGCTCGCCAATGGAGCCGAACTGGTCGAGCAGAACCTTGCTTCGCTTCGGGCCGACACCCGGGATCTTCTCGAGCAGAGAGAACGAAAGATCCTTCTGCCGCAGCCGTTTGTTGAAGGAGGTTGCGAAACGGTGGGCCTCGTCGCGTACGGCCTGGAGAATCTTGAGCGCCGGGGAGGTGTCAGGAAGTCGCACCGGATCGCTTTTGCCGGGAAGGTAGACCTCTTCGAACTTCTTCGCGAGGCCCGCGAGCGGGATATCAGAGAGCCCCAGCGCGTCGAGCATCTCTTTGGCCGCACTTACCTGACCTTTGCCTCCGTCGATGAGGATGAAATCCGGTCGCTCGAGATTGTCGTTCACGACGCGTGAGTAGCGCCGGCCGACAACCTCACGCATCGATTCGAAGTCGTCGATAGCACCTTCGAGCGACTTGATATGGAAGTAGCGGTACTTCGCTTTGTCAGGATATCCGTCGCGAAAGCTGACCATCGAAGAGACTGTGTGCTTTCCGGAGAGATGTGCAATATCGAACCCCTCGATCCGTCTCGGGGTTTTCGGAAGCGATAACACCTCCTGAAGCTCTTCGAGCGCCGGGATATTGGCGAGCGCCCTTCGGCGCGACTCGATATCCTGGAATCCGTTTTCAATGGCCATCTTGACGATCGAGCGGTGTCTGCCTGCCTCGGGGAACTCGATCTCGACCTCACGCTCCTTCTCCCTAGAGAAGAACTCGCGCAGAAGCGTAGGGTCGAAGGGGTGGGAGACGTAGATGCGCGCCGGCGGCGTGTGAACGCCGCTGTAGTACTGGAGAAGGAATTGAGAAAGCGCCTCTTCCACCGATGTGTAGACCACCGTGCGGAATAGGTCTCGTCCGAGCAGCTTGCCGGCGCGCATTTGGAAGACGATGAAGGTTCCGAGCTCCTCCTTCTGCGCGAAACCGACATAGTCGCGGACCTCGGGGTCGAAATCTACCACCTCCTGCTCGCGCCCGATGCTCTCGATCGCGTCGATGGCGTCGCGATACTCGGCTGCCTTCTCGAAGCGCAATTCCTCCGAAGCCTCGCGCATATCTCGCTTGAGGCGACCCATGAGCTCCTCGGTCTCGCCGGAGAGCAGCTTCTTCACAAGCTCGACTTTCTCCTGATAGCCCTCCTTGGAGATCTTTCCGACGCAGGGGGCCGAGCAGCGGCCGATGTGGTAGTAGAGGCAGGGCGCCTCCCGTTTCTTGAGCTCGCCCTTGCATTTCCGCAGGGGGAAGAGCTTTTCGATGAGCTCGAGGTAGTTGTCGAGGGTGACAACGCTCGGGAACGGTCCATAGTAGCTCGAGCCGTCCTGTACGATTCGTCGGGTTCTGAACACCCTCGGGAAATCGTCTGAGGTCACTCGTATGACCGGGTAGCTCTTTCCGTCTTTGAGGTTGATGTTGTAGCGCGGTTTCCACCGTTTGATGAGATTGTTCTCGAGCAGCAGCGCTTCGTACTCATTACGAGTCACTATGTGCTCTATCGTCTTGATCCGCGAGACGAGAATCCTCGTTTTGATATCGCGGGAGCCGGTGAAGTAGGAAACCACCCGCTTTCTGAGACTCACCGCCTTGCCGACATAGATGATCGATCGTCGGTCGTCCTTCATGAGGTAGACCCCCGGACCGGTCGGCAACTGGCGTGCCTTCTCTTTCAATTCCTCGAACATCGTTATAGTGTAGTGTACTCACGAATAGGTCGTGTGTGAATCGAGGTGCAACCTTCGAGCGATTCCTGCGTCGTCAGATATGGAGGATACTTCATGACGCCCGCTGCACAGATACTTATAGCAATTCTACCACTTGTCGCGGTCGTGCTGCTTGCCGTCCTGGCCTTCTTCTTTTTCCTGTGGGACTACCGTATGAAGAAGGTCATCATCGAGAAGGGACAAAAACCGGTCCCGCGTTATGTCGACGACAAGCTCCTCCTGATCGGGCTCGTTTCCCTTTTTGTCGGCGTGGGGCTCTTGCTGTTCTTTGTTTTGTACAACGGACTGAGCAACTCGCTGCTCGGCGGCATCATGCCCGTCGCGGCAGGCCTCGGCATCATAACCTACTATGTATTCATGCACGGCCGGCGAAACAGGCAACGTGAAAGTCGATGAAAGGGCTCTGGTACGAAGAATCATTGAAGGCGATACGGAAGCCTTCAGGTTTGTCGTAGAACAACACCAAACGCGGATCTTCTACCTGGGACTCAAGTTCCTAAAGGACCGCGAGGAGGCGGAGGACTTTGCCCAGGAGGTCTTTCTGCGCGCGTTCGAACGACTCGACAGCTTCAAGGGTGAGGGGCCGTTCGCAGGGTGGATCTACCGGATCGCGTTCAACCTCGCGGCAACGAAATACCGCGTCGCTCGGCGCTTTCTCACCGAAAGCTGGGACGACGAGCGAGATTCTCCCGCAGAATCCGGGTTCGTCCCGCTCGAGCCGCGATACGGACCGCCGGTGTTGCCGCCGAGCCTCGAGGGATCTGCGGAGCGCACCGGCGAGGTAGAACAGAAGGTGATTCAAGCGGAATCGGCGGACGAGGTGAACCGGGCCCTGAGAAAGCTCCCCGGGCGATTTGCGGTGCTCGTGAAGATGCACTTCTACGACGGGCTGACCTATCCGGAGATCTCAGAGATCCTCAACATGCCGATAAACACGATAAAGTCCTACATTCACCGGGCCAAGAAGGCCATTCGGAGACTGCTGACCGGACACGGCTACGCGGAGGTACAATGAGCGATTATCGCGAAGGCGGTCCTGCACTCGACCGTCTCCTCACCGGCATAGAGCTGCCGGGAGAGGATCCCGAGTCTCTTCGCCGCTATCTCGAAGAGAGGAACTTCGTCGAGCGGGTCATGAGCCGCGTCCGGTTCGAAACCGAGCGTTCACAGAAGACCACGGCGTGGCTCCTATTCGCCCTCATCAACCTGGCCTTCCTCGTCGTGTTCGGCTCGAACCGTTACATCATCGGCAACTATTTTGCCATGCAGGAAACGCTCTCTCAATTCTTTTTCCTTTTCCTCGGCATCTCTTTTCTCGGCGCGCTGTTCGGGCTGATCATGTCCGCCGACACGGCCTGGATAGAGTCTTTGCCTCGATCCCTGCAACCAATGCTGGGACATCGGCGTCATACCCTTCGAAATGAGCTACCCAAATGACCGAATCGAAGTTGCGACCATAGGCTTCAGGTCCCGATCCTACCGACTGCTGCGGAACACCGAACGCGCGACGACTGAGCTGCAGACCCGGTCGACCCGCCTCCACACCCTGAAGGATATTGACGTGCGGGAGAACCGTTCCTTCACCTATAGCGTCTTCACGCCCCCGGGATCGAAGCGGGCGACGGGAGCCATCCTCCTGTTCCACGGGCTCAACGAGAAGTTTTGGGACAAGTACGTTCCGTGGGCTCGAGAGCTCTGTTCTATGACCGGAAGTGCGGTAGTCCTCTTTCCCATCGCCTTTCACATGAATCGTGCCCCCTCGGAATGGAGCAATCCCCGAATGATGTCGGAGGTTGCTGCGGCACGGCGACGGTCGCTCTCGCCGATCGAGGGTATCTCGTTTGTCAACGCCGCGCTGAGCACTCGTCTTCAGCTTGCTCCTGAACGCTTTCTCTGGTCCGGTCTCGAAACCTACTACGACGTCCTTCAGCTTGTCAGGGAAGTCCGTTCAGGCAGGCATCCTTCGATCGATCCGGAGGCCGAGATCGGCATATTCGGTTACTCGATAGGAGCCTTCCTCGCAGAGATGCTGATGCTCGAAAACACAGACGATCTGTTCTCCAGCTCGAGGGCGGTGCTCTTCTGCGGCGGTCCGACCCTTGCCGAGATGACACCGGTCTCGAAATATATCATGGATAGTCGGGCGAACGCTGCTCTCGCGAGCTACTACGGAGAGGACTTCGAAACGGAGATTCGAAAGAACCCGCCTCTCCGGCGGCTGTTCGACCGAATACAGTCGCTCGGAACGACTTTCAGGAGCATGCTCTTTTCCGCCCAACTGCGCGATTTTCGCATTGCCCGCCTCGCCGAGGTCGGCAAACGACTCGCCGCTATCATTCTCAAGCGCGATCAGGTTATGCCGAGCGATGCGGTCAAAGCAACCCTCACGCAGGGGTTGAGGCCGGACAGGACGCCGATCGTTGAGGTCCTCGATTTCCCCTTCGACTATTCGCACGAGCAGCCCTTCCCACGCGTGGAACGTTCACAGCGCGAGGTCGACCGGGCCCTGCAGACAGTCATGCGCCTCGCGGCCGACCACCTCTCCTGAGCGGCGCGCATCCGGCGGGCGATCCATCTCCACTCTTCCTCTCCTTTCCGGAGTGCTGCAGCCTTCAAATTCGGCCGATATTAATGTAAATACTGAATCATCGTGGTAGGGATGCCTGTGGGGAAGGTTTTTTCACTGGATTCGAAATCCAACAGGCGCGCGATACCTCGCGCGGCCGTGCTCTCGACTCTCCTGTTGCTCATGTGCGCCTCGGCCCTCTCGGGACTCGACAAGACGGTGAGCCTCGGCAAGGATAATCTGTGGCGGGGCCTCTCTAGCGCGGACGGTGTCGTCCTCATTCCGGGCGAGGGCGGTTTCCCGGTACTCTCGCTTCAAACCGACGAATATCTTCCGAATGCGACGACCGATCTTCTGCTTCATTTCGACGGCGGAAGCCCCACCGACTCGGCAAATCACTACCGGACAGTCGCCTCCGAAATTTCGACCTCGAGACGCTGGGCGCGTCTCGGAGACGGGGCGGGGGTATTCCAAGGTGAACGTGACGCCGTGCGGCTCGCCCCCTCGTCGCCGCAGGCTCTGTTCGAGCCAGGCCAGGCGTGGCACGATTTCACGATCGAGTTTTGGCTCTACCCCGCCACGCTTTCCGAAGGGGAGACGATCTTCCTTTGGCAAGGTGCCCGAAAGCAGGGAGATACGATTGTTCCGCAGGCCTTGCGCTGCGACATCGAGAACAACCGCCTGACATGGACCATGTCGAATCTTTTCGCGCCTCCTTCAGGCGACAGATTCAGCGTCAGCCTCCAGGGAGCCGACGATCTGATCCCGCGGGAATGGCACCACCATACTCTCCGATTCAACAGCCGAACCGGTATGATCGAGTACCTCATCGACGGCAATCCGGAGTCGATCCGTTATGCGAACGACAAAGATCGGGAAGACGGCACAGTCTTCAATCCGGGAATCGGCTCGGCCGCGGAAAGTCAGCTAACCATAGGCTCGGGCTTCACCGGTTTCCTCGATGAGCTGCGAGTTTCGAGCACCTTCGTCCGCCAACCAAACAACTACCGCTACGCGTTGAGGCCGGGCACGGCAATTACCGATCCGATTGACCTAGGTTCTACCGACTCTATCATCAAGTCGATTTCGGCGGTCGACCGTACTCCCGGAAACACCGGCGTCTTCTACTTCTACAGGACCGCGAACGCGAAGTCGGGTCCGAGGGAGCTCTCGGGCAACTGGATTCAGTTCGCTCCCAACAAACCGCTTCCCTCCAACCCGAAGGGAAGGTTCATTCAGTTCAAGATGGAGCTTCTCCCCGGCGGCACGGGCAACTACACCCCCACCGTGAGCGACCTCTCGTTCAGCTATCAGCCACGGATACCTCCCCCCGCCCCGGCATTCCTGACCGCGACCTCCGGCAACGGCACGATTTCCCTCTCGTGGCGCAAAGTCGTCGATCCAAATCTCAAGGGCTACAAGATCTTCTACGGTGACCATCCTCATCAGTACTTCGGCACCGACAGCTCGTCGGGCTCCTCCCCGATCGATGTCGGCAACGCAACAAGCTTCGATCTGAAAGGCTTGACAAACGGGAAGCTCTACTACTTCGCGGTCGTCGCCTACGATACCTCGTCGCCGCCCCACCTCAGCGCGTTTTCGAACGAGACCGCCGCGCGGCCGAGCGCGCTTTCGGGAAGCGCTCAGTGACGGCTGAAGAGCTCTCAGTCCGAGCACGCAACGCCTTTACCGTTCGCGACTATCCACTCGCCGAGCGCTTCGCACTTCAACTCGTCGAGGCCGCCAAGAACAGTCCGGCCGCGTTTAATCTTCTCGGGAACGTCTATGCGAAGACCGGAGACTCAAATAAAGCCATTCGCGCCT
Source organism: uncultured Spirochaetales bacterium (assembly GCA_964506755.1). GTDB lineage: Bacteria > Spirochaetota > Spirochaetia > DAHUYW01 > DAHUYW01 > CAZDMH01. Next base: position 10,942 of record CAZDMH010000038.1, on the reverse strand, counting down.
ACCAACGCGCCATCGAACTCGATCCCGAAAATGCCGAAGCGCACAACAACATCGGCGTGATCTACAAGAAAGAAGGCAACACACCCGCCGCTATCAACGCCTTCGAAACCGCCTATAGGCTCGCACCCGATCGCCCAGATGTCGCCTACAATCTCGGCAACATCTACAAGCTTTCGGGAAACGCCCATCGAGCCGCCCGGTACTATCGTACGGCGATCGATATCGATCCGAAGTTCACGTTGGCCTACAACAACCTCGGTTCGATGTATGAGTCGCTCGGACGCCATGACGAGGCCATAAAGATCTATCGCCGCGGGCTCGCCTCCGATCCCAATAGCCCGACTCTTCGCTACAATCTCGGCGTCGCACTCGAAGCGAAAGGCATGGCCGACGCGGCGTTCTCCGAATATCGCCACGCCCTGCGCTCCCGTCCCGGCTGGGTCGACGGACTCAACAACCTCGGGGTGTCCCTCGAAAAGCTCGATCGGACCGAGGAAGCACAACAGGTCTTCTCGGAGATTCTCAAGCAGGATCCGCAAAACACCAAGGTTCGCAACAACCTCGGCCACACCCTCGCGAAGCTGGGCAAGACCGAAGCGGCCGAGCGCTGCTATCGAGAGGCGCTCGAGCTTTCGCCAGACTATCAACGTGCGACCCTCAACCTGGAACAGCTGCAAGAGGATACCGGCCACTTCGAGGAGGCGTTGGAGAGCCTCGCAACCCTCCCTCTCGAACGCAGGGAGGACCCGGAGATAGCCCTTCGCCACGCGCGCGTGCTGACCTCACTGGGCCGCCTGGGTGAGGCATCACAGAATCTCAAAAAGGCGTTGGCCAAGGAACCCAGGAATCCCCGAGCCCACATTGCACGTGGGACCCTTCTCCGGAAGGCGGGAAAGACAAAGCAGGCCCTGGCCTCATTCCGGAAAGCGGTTGAATACGACTCGTCGAACTTTGAAGCACGTTTGAGCGCGGCCTCGTTGCTGCGTGAATCGGGGAAGCTCGACGAGGCGGTCGCAGAGGTCTCAGAGGTTCTCAAGAGCAACCCACAAACCAACCAGCCTCGTTTCCTTCTCGCGCAGCTCTACACAGAGCAGGGGCGCTATGAAGACGCTGAGCATCTCCTCGGATCCCTTCGCCATGAGGCGCCGGAGGACGATTCCGTGCTCACGGCCCTGGTCGAGGTTCGAAAGAAAGCGGGCGACCGTGAAGGCGCGGCGAAGGCGGCGAACGAGCTTGTCGGGCTGCATGGTGACGCCGATACCTCGGAGGATCTCGACCGACTCTCCTCAAGCCTCGAGGTCTACGAACAGACGATCGGCGATCTCGCGAAACAGAACGAAGAGCTCTGGGAGCGCAACATCCGAACCTTCGAAAGTTCTTGGGAGGAAGAAGCGGGAAGCGACGAAACACCTGAGATCGAAAGCGAGAGCCTACTTTTCGGGGAGATGCCCGACATTGCCGAAGACGAGGTTCCGATTATCGACTTCGGCGGCATTGAACCGATTATTGCAGTCAACGAAGCCGAAGAGAGCATCAGCCTGGAAGAGCTCGAGGAGGAGTGGGAACCGCCGCCCCCCCCGGAGCCCGAGCCTGAGGAAACACCGCTTCCGTGGCAGCCTTTCCCCGTACCGCCCGGCGAACAGCCCGGGCGACAGCCCGGCGATCGCACCGACGATCGAACCTCCGGGGTTGGAGGCGATACCGGGGCGGGCGAAGGCGGCGGGCCGGGTCTCCCAGCTCCGCCTCCCCAAGCACCAATGCAAGTGATGGGTACCATCAGGGTGGAGATGGTCCCGCCACAAGAGCAGCCTCCGAGCAAACCGGCTGCGGCCGAGCCAGAGGAAGGTGAGCCATCGGCCGGCGAACCGCCAGCCGCCGAGACCGGTGGGGCTGGTGAATTGAAGGAACCGGCCGGGGCGTTGCCCGAGTCGGAGTCCGCCCCTGAGGGGCCCGAAGAATCGGGGCAGGCGCAGGAGGCCGGAGAAGAATCTGAACGAGGCCGAAAGCCTGAAGAGCTCTTCGCCTACCTCGAGGGGCTCACGCGCTATCTCCCCCAAGAACAGCGCTCCATTTACGAAGGGAGCGACATGCACATGCGCCTCGAGGCCCTCAAAGGCCGACTACGCGGTCAGCCGGGGCTCCATCGTCAACTACCCAACCCACACCCAGGCTCACCGGCGACCGCTGACAAGAGAATAACCCCGTCACGAATACGGGATACCTTCTCGTTCATCGGCAAGCTCTCGCAATTCCATCCCGACAAGGACGTTGGGCTTGCCCTTAAGTACAAAATAGCCCATATTCTAGGGAAGCTGAGGAAGCCGTAATGGAAGCCCAACAGGGCTTGTCGGCGATTCGCGCGTACGTCGACAAGATGCCGAGTCTACCTACCACCGTCTCGAAGATCCTGGAGATCTGCAATGATCCGCAGACCTCTCCGGCCGATCTCAACAGGGTAATCAGCCTCGATCCCGTACTGATGGGAAAGGTAATGAAGCTCATCAACTCGGCCTACTACGGGGTTTCGCAGCATATTACCTCACTCGTGCGAGCGATCATCATGCTCGGCATCAACACAGTCAAGAACCTCGCTCTGAGTACCGCCGTATTCGACAATCTGGCGAACGCGAGCGACTTTCGCGCCCTCAACATGGAGGGCTTCTGGCGCCACTCCCTCTGCGTCGGGGTTACGGCGAAGCTGATCGCACGCAAAAGGAATGTCGACGCGAAGATGCTCGAGGAATACTTCATGGCCGGCCTGCTCCATGACCTCGGCAAGATCCCACTCAACAACCGCCTCTCCGAACAGTACGTCAAGGCGATGGCGAACTCCGACCGTGAGCAACTCTCTCTCTATCAGGCCGAGCGCGCCGAGATCGGCGCCGACCACACCGACGTCGGACGATTCATCATGGCTAACTGGCAGCTCGGCGATGAGATCACCGATTCGGTCGCCTATCATCATTCGGCCGACGGATACGACGGCGAAAACAAGGAAATTGTCTACACGGTCGCCCTCTCGAACTACTTCGCCAACAGCCTCGAAATCGGGTTCGCCGGCGATCGTTACCCGGAAAGGCCCAACGAGAAGATCTTTTCGCTTCTGAACATCACGATGGACTGGCTGGACGAGATCGAAGAGACGGTCAACAGCGAGATCGAAAAAGCTCGGATATTCCTTCGGATCAAGGACTGACCAGGTCGGGCCGATGAAGATCAAACTCTGGGGAGTGAGAGGCTCTATTCCGTGTCCCGGGCCCGACACGGTTGAGTTCGGCGGGAACACCGCGTGTATTGAGCTACGCTTCGACGATCGGCTCATCATCATCGACGCGGGTTCGGGTATCCGAGCTCTTGGCGACTCGATCGTCCGAAACGATCTGAAAAAGGGCCCGATCAATACGGAAATCTTCATAACTCATACCCACTGGGATCACATCATGGGGTTCCCCTTCTTCACCCCCATCTATATCCCGGGGACTCAACTGAAGATCTACGGTCCTGTTACCTACGAGGATGAGGGCCTCGACCGCATCATCGGTAATCAGCTCACCTACCGCTATTTCCCGGTCAAGCACTCGGAGCTGTCGGCAACCATCACTTACTATCCCCAGAAAGAAAATACGATGGATCTCGGCGACGGAATCACCCTGACGACGAAGTACCTCAATCATCCCATTCTCTGTCTCGGCTACAAGTTCCACCACAAGGGCAAGGTCTTCTGCACGCTCTACGACACCGAGCCGTTCCGCAACGTCTTCCCCACCGATCCCGAAGACCCGAACTACGACGCATTGGCCGCGAAGGAGGGGGAGCGCTCGGCGAGGGAGGAGAACGAGAAGATCCTCGAGTTCATCGAGGGGGTGGATATCCTCGTCTACGACGCGCAGTACACCCACAAGGAGTACGAGGCATCCAAGCTCGGTTGGGGACACTCCTCGATGGAGTTCGCCATCAACGCTTGCCACAAGGCACGGGTGAAGAAGGTGCTGCTCTTCCACCACGATCCTCTGCGCACCGACCAGCAACTGATCGAGCTCGAGAGCTCGTTCCAGCAGCGTCTCGCCGGCAAGAGCCCCCTCCAACTCCAGTTCGCCCGTGAGGGCGCCGAGTTCGAGCTGTAGCCGCATCGCGTAACGAGCTACACCGATTGTGCAAACCGACGCCTCGGACTATAATCAGTCTGCAGTTCGCCATTTCAGCCAATCCAATTTCCAACTGAATCACTGACACAGGTGCCGTGACGTCGTTGTTCGCAGTGTATCCAAATGGAGGGTACGCATGGGCAAGAAGATGGTTATAGTGGGTGCCGGAATCGCGGGACTCTCGACGGGCTTCTACGCTCGCCTGAATGGGTTCGAAACGCTCATCCTCGAGCGCGACAAGGTCCCAGGCGGTCTCTGCGCCGCTTGGACTCGCAAGGGCTACACATTCGATATGAGCATGCACCTGCTGACGAGCTCCAAGCGAGGACCTTATCGCCAAATGTGGGAAGAGCTCGGTGTCGTCGGCGAGCGAGAGTTTCACTATCACGATTCCCTGTACACGATCGAAGGGCGCGACAAAAGTCTAGAGCTCTCCACTGATAGAGAGAAGCTGAAAGCGACGCTCATAGCGCTTTCTCCCGATGACGCAAAGCTGTCGACAGAGTTCGTCGACCTCTTTTGCGGCCCGAATTTGATGGCGGCAGCGTCTCTGAAGGCTCCCGAGCTCTTCGGTCCGCTCGACTATCTCCGGATGGGGACTGCAGCCCTACCGATGATGCCGATTTTCCGCAAGTATGGAAAGACGACGATTCAAGATTTCGCATCTCGCTTTCGAGATCCATTCTTGCGAGACGCCATTCGTTTCAGCATCGATTCTCCCGGCTGGCGAATGCAGCGTTTCCCAATATCGGTAATGGCCGGTTTCGCAAGATCTGCGGTCACTGAGGCGGGCGTGCCGATAGGCGGATCGAACCGTGCTATTCGCGACATTGCGGAGCGTTTCGAGCAAATGGGTGGTGAGCTTCGCTACAAGTCCGGTGTGGCGGATATCATCGTCGAAGATAATCGCGCAACCGGTGTACGCCTCGAAAGCGGGGACGAAATTGGGGCCGATATTGTCGTCTGGGCCGCCGATGGTCATCACCTCATCTTCGACATCCTCGGTGGCGAGTACATGAGCGAGGAAATTCGCAAGATGTACACTGAATGGATCCCGGTCCAACCTCTCGTTCAGATCACGATGGGCGTCAACCGCGACATGTCGAGAGAGCCCTACCGTCTCATTCGAGAGCTTGCGAAGCCCATCGAGATTGCAGGCGAGCAGCACCGGTGGATGTCCGTCATCAGTCACGCATTCGATCCGACCTCCGCTCCGAAGGGAAAGACGGCTCTCGAGGTCTGGTACGCGACGCATTACGACTACTGGAAGGAGCTGTCCAAGGAGCGGACTCGATATAAAGCCGAGAAAGCGCGCGTAGCCGAGTTGTCGCTCGACGCGCTCGAAGAGCGCTGGCCGGGGATTCGCTCCCAGGTCGAAGTAGTCGAGGTCGCCACGCCGGCGACCTACGTCCGCTATACCGGCAACTGGCAAGGGTCTCCCGATGGATGGTACGTAACGATCGACAACGTGATGAAACGCTCGCTACTGCGAACGCTGCCAGGCCTTTCGGGGCTCTTCACTGTCGGCCAGTGGACCGCGCCCTACACCGGTACGGTCATTGCTGCAACTTCCGGCCGCCAGCTAGTCGAGATCCTCTGCAGAAAGATGCACCAGCCCTTCGTGACCTGTGCCAAAAGACTCGCGGCGACGGCTTGAAGCCGGCTGTCGCGCCATCCTCAAGAGGAGGCGTGGCCCCAGATCGCTCGACGGAGCGCCGCACCCGATTGCGACGTTCCACGGATTTTGCTATAATGCCGTCGTTGGAAAGCGGTGTCCGTCTGCCGGCGTACAGCACGTTTGCGGGGGATTAGCTCAGTTGGTAGAGCGATAGGTTCGCAATCTATAGGTCAGGGGTTCGAATCCCCTATCCTCCATACCACTTCATCCGCGGGCTCAGATCGCCGATCGTGCGACACTCGCGCGAAACAGGGGCTTCGCTACCGGACACCGCTCTCGACTCGCCCGCGGCGTCGAATGCGCTCAATGACGGCAGCATGGGCCCGCTGCTCGAGGCCGTCGTCCAGCTCACAAAGCTCGCAATCGTCACCGTATCGTCTGGCCAGCGCGAGCCGGATGAGATGGTCGGCAAACTCCGGGTTCTTCGGCAACAGGGGACCGTGGAGATAGGTACCGAACGCGTTCTGATAGACCGCCCCCTCGAAACCATCCGATCCATTGTTGCCCGCGCCGAACTTCACCGAACCGAACGGACGTGCAGTCGGCCCGAGGCGGGTCACCCCCCCGTGATTCTCGAAGCCGACGAGATTGAACTGCCGGCCGGCGTGCTCGGCGTGAACGACGATGTCACCGACAAATCGGCGCGTTCCGGCTTCCGTCCAAGCATCGAAGACCCCGATTCCGGGGAGGGTCGTACCGTCCTCAGTCTTGAAATATCGGCCAAGAAGCTGGAAGGCGCCGCAGATCGTGAGCACCACGGCATTGTCTTCTATTGCGTCGGTGATCGCAGCGCCGAAGTCTCCTTGGAGATCCCGGCTTACCGAGATCTGGTCGCGGTCCTGCCCCCCTCCGGCGAAGAGAATGTCGAACTGATCCAGAGATCCGCAGGCGGCGAGGCCTCGTTCGACAACCTCGACCTTGATGCCCCGCCATCGACAACGCTGAACGAGCGCCAGCACGTTTCCTCGATCGCCGTAGAGATTCATTCCTGAGGCATAGAGATAACCAATCCTGAGTTGCATATCAAGTCTTCCAGAAGCTGGCGGTGTAGTGCCGCCGAGCAGCAATTTCTCGGAGCTCGAGCATTGCTGTGTAGGTGGGCAGGGCGTACAGTGTTCCGCCTTCCGGAACCGATGCCATACCGCGATCAATTCCCAGTTTCACGGATTCGACCTCCTCGATGCATTCATGCGGCACACCTGCATACTTGAGACGGACCGCCATGTCACCGGAGCGAGCCCCGCCGACGATGGTGTGCACGCATCGACGCGCCAGGATCTCCATATCCACGTCCCAAAGCCACGAGACGTCGGTGCCGTCCGCAAGGTTGTCGTTGATGAGAATCACGAGGTGATGTTCGCCCTCTTCGGAGAGTATCGTCCTGAGCACTTCCGTGAATCCGACGGGATTCTTCACGAGAACGATGCAGAGTGTTCGGTTGTCGACCTCGATTCGTTCGAACCTGCCGAAGGCCGCACGGAAATCGTCGACCGCGGCGTCGATGGCCTTCATCGGGACCCCCATCGCACGGGCGGCGGCTACGGCTGCGAGAACATTGTAGCTGTTGTAGAGACCGGGAAGCCCGACCCTCCATTGTCGCCGGCCGAATGGACCGGTGATTTCCATCTCCGTCGCAGCGGCGCCATGCTGGAGCAACGAGCTCACTGCGAAATCGGGCGACGGACGTCGAAAGTCACCATTGGGACACGCGTAGAAGCCGAGGTGGGCGTAGTGAACGCCGGAATATGAAAGCTCGGCGCCGCATATCGGGCAGTCTTTCGAGTCGGCGGTATGATCCGGCCGGGACAGTCGGTCTCCTGAAACGTTCATGCCGTAGCCGACGACCCGCGCGCTGACCCCTCTTCCGAGGGAAGCCACCGTCGGATCGTCGACATTGAGCACTACCGTGGACGCGGCGGGAAGCCGCTGAAGCGCCTGCCTCCATCGAGCCGCGAGATAGGCGATCTCACCGTAGCGATCGAGCTGATCGCGGAAGAGGTTGGTAATGACGACGATCTTGGGTCGAATGCTCACCACCAGCTGTGGCAGAACAGCCTCGTCCACCTCGAAGAGCCCCCATTCGGCCCGTGGGTGGCCGCCAAAGTCGCTCTCGCCGAGCAGTGCCGTGGTGAGGCCGCTCTGCAGATTCGCTCCGGCCCGATTGTGGATCGTCGTCCATCCGCACTGTTTCAGGATCGTCGCCAGCAAACGGCTGGTCGTTGTCTTGCCGTTTGTCCCCGTAACAAGGATCGTCCCGCGAGAGAGGTGGCCTGCGAGCTTGTCGAGGATGTGGGCGTCGAATCGCTCGGCGACGACGCCGGGGAAGGTGGTTCCACCGCCGACCCGAAGTCGGCGGCTCACCATTCCGGCGATTCGGCCAATTGCGAGCGCTATCGAAAGACGAAGATCAATGCGAGATAGCAGCGCTCCAAGATGGAACATGGAAACATCGTAAGCACCCAACATGAGAAAGAGGTGAAGTTCAGGGCTGTCATCAAAGATGAGAGGATTTATTGTTGACGTTCGAGCGGCGAGTTCCGTACCCTATACCACAAGTAAAATGGATCGTAGGAAAAAGCGGCGGATCGTGAGCGCCTGCTTGGTTTCGTTGAGCATAGGCGCCGCAATCATAGTGGGCGGCGGAATCGGTATCGCGGTCGCGAGGACGGCCAACATCCCACAATCCTGGCAGATTGAGAACAAGAAGGTATCCCTTCCGACCGAGATTCTCGATCGAAGCGGTAAGCTGATCAGCCAGTTCAACGGTGTCGAGCACCATCAGCGCGTCTCGATCGGTAGTCTACCGAAATACGTCATCTATGCTCTCCTCACACGGGAAGATCAAAACTTCTTCCACCAGGGGGCGTTCAGCCTCCGCGGTACCCTGCGTGCCGCGATCAACGATCTCCTTGGCAGCTATTTCTCCGGCGGCAGCACCATCACTCAGCAACTCTCGGGGATGCTGTACGCCAACCGAGATCACATCACCATCCGTAGAAAGCTGCGCGAGCTATGGTATGCATTCCAGCTCGAGAAACGCCTGACGAAGTGGCAAGTCCTGCAGATGTATCTGAACACCGTCTATTTCGGTCGCAACAACTACGGTATCGAAGCTGCGTCGGAATACTACTTCGGCCACTCGGCGACGAAGCTGACCCTGGCGGAATCCGTCGCCCTCATAATCCAGCTGGCCGATCCTGCGGGTCTCGATTGGATATCCCATCCGAAACACGCGAAGGCTATACAGCACGCAGTGCTCGAACAGATGGTGAAGCGCGGATATGTAACGCAAGCGCAGGCGGATCAGTCGTTCCTGCAGTTCTGGCAGGACTATCCCTATTCGCGCCCTTCCTCCCAGACGCCGTATGCTTCGAGCACGAGCAAGGCTCCCTATTTCACCTCCTATGTACGACAGCAGCTTCAGCAGGACCTGTACGGCAACCTGAGCTTCCTACGCGACGGGCTCGTCGTACATACTACCTTGAATCTGCGGTATCAGCGCGATGCACAACGAATCATGAGGAAGTACATTGCGAAATACAACAAGATCCATGAGAAGAATACTCAGTCGATCTTCTCGAACGTGAAATCGAGCATTACTCCCGCGCTCAATCTGCTCAGCCTCACCTTCAACCTGCCGAAGATCGAGCTCGCGACTCACAAACGAAACGAGCAAAGCGCTCTCGCCTACTATCTGGCGAATCTCAATCCCGAGATCAATGCCATGTCCATGGTGCTCGGCATTCCCGAGCTGACCGCCTTCACTTCACGGGCGCACGCGCTTCGACGACAGCAGATGAAGAAGACAACGGTGGAGGGGGCTCTCATCACGCTCGGGGATCATACGGGGGAGATTCTCTCGATGGTGGGCGGCTACAACTGGAAGCAATCTCAGTTCAATCGTGCCGTAGACGGGCGACTGCAGGAGGGGTCCTCTATCAAGCCACTCTACTACTCGGCGGCGATCTCTTCCGGCAAGCTAACCGTCGGGTCGCCTCTCTACGATGGTCCGGTCGTCTTCTGGAATCCGGACGGAACCCCGTACCGGCCGCGCGACTTCCTCGGTCAATGGCAGGGGCTGGTTTCTCTCCGCTGGGCACTTCAAGACTCGATCAACGTAGCGTCTCTGGAAATTCTGAAGAAAGTCGGGTTCAAGAAGGCAATAGACCGGATGGCCCCGATGCTCGGCCTGTCGAAGTACAAGAACAATCAGACCTACTTCCCCCATCTCTATCCGTTGGGATTGGGCATCACTCCCGTGGCGCCGATCAACATGGCACGAGCCTATGCCACCTTTGCAAATCAGGGAAGATTGGTCACGCCGATTGCGATCAAATTCGTTCAGGACCGAACCACCGGAAAGGTGGTGCTGCAACCCGAAAAGGATCTGCGGGTGCGGCAGCAGCATGAAGGGAAAAAGCTCCAGATCATGAGCCCCCAGACCGCGTACATCATGGTCAACCTGCTCAAGAGCGTCGTCACCGCGGGAACCCTCTGGCAGACCTATTTCGACGTCGGCGGGTGGAACGGAATGCCGATGGCCGGAAAGACAGGCACCACGGAAAACTGGGACGATGCTTGGACAGTCGGTTTCTCACCCTACTACACGACTGCGGTCTGGTTCGGATTCGACCACCATGGAACCTCTCTGGGGCTCGGTTTGACCGGCGCAACGGGAGCCGGACCGGTCTGGGCGCACTATATGAAGGCTATCGACGCCGGCCAACCGGCGATCCCGTTTCCGAAACCCAACACGGGTCTCGTGCACGAAATCGTCGACTGCTACTCCGGCATGCTTCCGTCCACGTACTCGAGCTGTACAAAGAACGAGATCTTCCTTGCAGGCACCGAACCGAGGACGTCAGGCACGCTCGAAAGATACCGACACGATCGGGATAACGCCGTCGTGCAGAAGCTGCAGAACAGCGCGCTGTTCCAGAGCCTCGCCGGCACCTCACCGACGAAGATCGGATCGATGCCGGAGCACCTGACGCTCTCCCTTCCGGCGGGGAGCGGACCCACCGCCGGGCTGACGCTCGGATCGAGCTCGAGCAATGAGATCGCCAAGGGGGCGCTGAGTGCCCTCAACCGGATCGCGAAGTCCCGCTCCTCAGGCGGA
>CAZDMH010000037.1:0-23890 GCA_964506755.1 uncultured Spirochaetales bacterium | reverse complement strand
AGCACCACGCGCTCTGGCACGCGCGTTTCCGCCCGGGCGGCTACGAGATCAGCCTGAGCTTCCTGCGGAAAAGGGTGGACTCGCTTGCTGACAAAAAGGACGCCGGGTGAGGCGCAACTGCGGTCTGCGATGCTCCTTGTCTGCACCGTCTGCTTCAGCCGTGGTCAGTGAATTCTCTTCTCCGCCGAGGTCGAGCGGTCGCCTCTTGAAGCAGAGCGGTGAAAGGTGTAGGCCTTCAGTACCTGCTCGCACTGTCTGACTTGTAGTGAATGCTCGGTCGGATCGAGCACAAGGAGAAGGCGATGAAGAGAGTGGCTGCCCTGCAAACGGTCAATGAAGAGAACCTTAGACAGACGTATCCTGAGGTAGTTCGACCCTGGTTCGAGGAGGCTCGAACAACCGGGACTCTCAAGGCTCCCGACGGACGTGTCTTGAGCTGGATGGTCGTCGAATCGCCGGAGGAGCGGGGGGCCCTCGTGATCGTACCCGGGTTCACCGAGGTTGCGGATTCCTACGGCGAGCTGCTCTACGACCTTCGGGAGAGCGGCTACAGCTTCTACCTGCTCGACCACCGAGGGCAAGGGCTTTCTGAGGGCGATTATCCCACCCGGGAGCGATGGTACGTCGAGGACTGGCGCAGCTTCCTCTCCGACCTGGAGTTGTTCTACAGCGAGATCGTGATGGCGAAGAAGCATCGGCGGGCCGTCCTCTACGGATGTTCGATGGGAGGCGCCATCGCAACGGCCTTTCTTGCCGAGCATCCGGGGGCCGCAGACGCGCTCGTTCTCGTAGCGCCTATGTTTCGAATCAACACCTCTCCGGTACCGCTCCCGCTCATGGACCTCGCCACCCGTTCGATGACCGCTCTGGGAAAGGGGAGCTCCTACCTGCCGGGGTACGGACCCTACGAGAGCTCGCCCTTCGAGGGGAACTCCTGGCGTATCGCGAGCCGGGCCCGCTACGAGCAGGGGCAGCGACTCGAGCTGTCCAACCCGCTCTACCAGTCCGGAGGACCGACCGCGAAGGGGGGCCTCGAGCTCCTCCGGTTGTGTCGTGGAGCCCTGAGGGCGGCCGCACGCGTGACCGTGCCCACCCTCCTCATCCAGGCGGGGAAGGACCGAACGGTGAGCAACCGCGCCGAAGACCAAGCGGCCGGCCGAATGAAGAACTGCCGCACGCTCGTTCTCCCCGAGTCAAACCACGTCATCATGCTCGAGCCCGACGAGGTGCGCAGCATGGCGGTCGAGGCGATCGACGAGTTTCTCACGGAGATTGCCGGAGATTGACGGGCTGCCCGTCTGAGCGATTGGAGTCACCGACCTCCCGCGCGGAGCGGCGCTGACGCGCTTGCGTTCTGGTGAAAGCTGTACTACGATTAGGAAGTCCAACGGACTAGTTTTGTCCTATGTAAAAAAAGCGAGGTAAGCGGATGCGCCTCACGCAGGCATCAAGATCCTTAGTCATGCTCGTCGTCTTCGCGCTCGTCCTGCTTTTCCCCGGTTTCGTCTCCGCCGACCAGAACTCGACGGCCGCACGTCCTCGAATCATGCTGACCGAGCTCACCTCGCCCGCAGGAGACACGGTCGCCAAGCAGCTCGCATCAACCATCACCTCCAGCCTCGACCTCGTCATGCGCCTCACCGGTACTCTCACAGTCGAGCGTGCCGACTTCCTTGCGCCGACCCTCGCATTCGACCGGGCACTGCAGTATTACCTGCAGAACGGAGTCGACGGCGCGGTCTTCGGCGCGGTTGCTCCCGCTCCCGGGGGTGCCTATACCATCGACCTCGAGGTGTGGAACGGTGCTCAGGCGGAGAAGAGGCCGACGGAGGTCAAGCAGACGATCTCCAACCTGCTTGCGTCCTTCGATATCGCAGACGAGATGTCGCTCCAGGTTGCCTCCACAGTCGTCGGACGGAAGCTCACCGAAGGTAGGCTCGTGGTCAAGAACGTCGGGGGGCTCTCAAGCTACTCGGTTTATGCAGACGGACATCTCCTCGGACGCAATCGAAGTGAGTTCAGACTTCTCACAGGCGAGCGGGAAATCATCATCGCGAAGCCGGGCGCGCTCGGCGATGAGCCTCTGGGCACCTTTCACGTGGAGATAAAGCAGGGGGAAACGACAACGGTCGCTCTCGTCCAAGCCACTGAGCCCGAAGCGGCGCAGACGCCCACGCCCGAACCCACCAACCAGCCTGCCGCGGCACCGGCCGCCTCGGCGCCCGCGAAAGCGGCGACCGAGGCCTCCCACCGGCCGAGCTCGTCCCCGGAGGCAGCCGCGCTCAAGCGGTTTTCCATGGGCGTCAACCTCGGACAGACCGTCACGATCGCGGTGTTGTCGAAGGCCCTCTCAGGCGGCATAACACTCTACATCCCCGTCGAAATCGACGCGGCCTTTGCCCTTTCCAGACGATTCGCACTAAGCGGAGAGTTTCTCTATCGTCTCGAGCAGGATGGGACCTACTTCAACACGCAGGAGCTCGGTGTTGCTCTCGGCCCCACCTACGTCTCCGGCGGCCTCCGGGGCTTCTTCGCGACCGCGCGGGTCGGGCTGGCCTACGCAAGCGGCATCGATTACAACAACGAAGCCTACCAGCGACTCGACCTCCTGCTGCAGCCGGAGGTGGGCGTCTTCGTACCGTTGCCGATGGACGTTGCATTGACGGTCGGCCTCGGGATGCAGAGTCTGGTCCTCATCTCGGAAAACCCCGTGCGAACGTGGTCGTGGAACGCATTGGGCGTGATGTCTCACGGCTACCTTCCCGTTCTCGATCTGTCACTCGGTTTCGAGCTGTAGCCTCACTGCTTCCGGCGCGACCGCATGCGAGCGACGCCCAGTCGTGGTGCTTGAGCAGGTGCCAGGGCCGCGAGAGCTCAGTGCATGCGCCTCGAATAGTGACTTTTTCGTGACTTTCGGCACTAATCCGGCGCCCGGGAACGCGAGTATGTTCTCCTCACCATCAAATTTCGAGGAGGCAATGAAATGGAAGCCTTGGTTCAGATCCTTTCCCACATTCCGGCCTGGGTAGACGCGGTGCTGCTCTACGGAATACTCATGAGTGTTCGCGCAATGTTCGCTCGAAACATCTCCCTGATTGCGGTGTCGGTGATGCCGCTCCTGTTTCTCGGCCTGTCGATCACCTCACTCGTGAGCGCGATCCGATCGGTTCCGGTTAGTGCTCCGGTCTGGGCCGCCGGCGTCGCCGCCGGCATCATCTTCGGCATGACGATCTTCTCTGCGCGAATTCTCGACTCGAGCATAGGCGGAGGACGGCTGAGGATCGCCGGAAGCCCGGTAACCCTCATTCTCTTTATTCTGATTTTCGCCACGAAGTTCTATTACAACATGCACATAGCGATGGACCCGGCGGCTGCAGGCAACACTGGGTTCGTATGCACCGCGCTCGCCCTGTCAGGCGCCAGTACCGGCATCATGTTCGGCCGCGTATCGAAGCTCTTCGCCGGATACCTTCGACGTGACGATTACGCTCAGGCGGGCTGAGCCGCGTTCGAAACGGGCCTACTTCGCGGCCCGAGGGCAACGATGTATAATTTCTGTATGAGCCCTCCAAACGGACGGCGGCCACGAGCTCTCGCATTCATGGCCGCCGCCGCGTATCTGGCGATCGGGGGAGTTGCTGCGACGATCATCCTCTATGGAGCAGCCTCATCCGAGTCTTCTCCTCCGACGATCCTCCTCACGGCGCTCGTCGTGGTATTCGGGGCGAGCATCCCGATCGGCGAACGACCCTGGGCTCGGACCCCGCGCACTCTCGTGTTGACGCTCACCGTTGATCTACTGCTTCTGGTTGCCCTGCTGTTCCTCGCGCCGAATCCCTGGATGCCCGCTATTCTCTTCTTCGTTCTCATCCCCGTCTCATCGAGGCTCGGACCGTCGCTTCGGTATGTCTTCTACGCGACCGCCCCTCTCACGAGTTTCGCTGCGGTTCTTGTCCACGGGCATCTCTCCCAGGAGTGGTCGTCGGTCGTTTCCATGGTGCCCGGCTTCTTTGCGATCGTCGTGTTTGCGGAAAGCTTTCGAGCGGTCCGTGAAAGCTCACAAGAGAGCAACAAGCTGCTCGATGAGCTCGTGAGCGCACAGGAGCAGTTGCGCGAGGTCGCAGTCGTGGAAGAGCGACAGCGGCTTGCACAGGAGATGCACGATGCCGTCGGTCACCGCCTGACCGTCGCCTCGATTCATCTGGAGGCCGTCTCCAAGCTCATCGAGAGCGACCCTGCGCGTGCGGCCGAGCTCGCCTCGGTTTCGCGCGACCAGGTTCGTGCAGGGCTTGCAGAGCTGCGTTCGGCGGTGAGCTCGCTCAGCGCGCCGGTGCTCGAGGCGCGCAGCCTCCGGCGGAGAATCACCGAGACGGTGAACGCCTTCCGCGCAGGTGGCGGCGTTGAGGTCGCTACCGACCTGGACCCGGGCGCCGACGAGCTGGATATCGAACAGGCGACGGTTCTTTTGCGCTGCGTTCAAGAGGGGCTCACGAACGTCAAGAAGCACGCCCCCGGGGCACGCGCTCGAGTCGCCCTCACGCTGCTCCGCCGGGAGGACCGCGTCGAGTTGGTCATCGAGGACGATGGTCCGGCAGTGCGCAGAGAAGGGGAGTCAACGGAGCAGCCTGAGTCCGAAGAGGGCGGATTTGGCCTGCGGAGTCTTCGTGGGCGGGCGGCCGCGGTGGGCGGAACGCTCGAGTTCTCTCGACTCACGCCCGGATCGCGGCTTAGCGTCATCCTGCCCGTATCGAGGCGCTGATGGACGCGATCAGGGTCCTCATCGTCGACGACCAAGGCCTCCTGCGCGACGGCATTCGCACCGTACTCGAGCTCGAAGGGGGGTTCACCGTCGTGGGTACGGCGCGCGACGGACAGGAGGCAATCGCACTTTACGAAACCGAGCGGCCGGAAGTGGTGCTCATGGACATCCGTATGCCCGGCCTCGACGGTATCGAGGCGACCAAGCGCATCATCGCCGGCGACTCAGAAGCGCGCATTCTGATGCTCACCACCTTCTCAGACGACGCTCTCCTCTTCGATGCCCTTCGCGCGGGCGCGCGCGGCTATCTCCTGAAGGACGCCTCCGGTGCCGACCTCGCGGAGGCCATTCGCCAAGTCCGGGCCGGGAAGGCCGCGCTCGAGCCGGGTATGGCGATGAGGCTCATCGAGGGCGTCCGCGGAGCATCGACCCCGAGCGACTCAGCTCCTGGTGCTCGGCCCGCGGAGGCGCACGGAACCGCAGCGCACAAGGTCGCCCTTTCCCGGCGCGAGACGGAGGTGCTTCGCCTGCTTGCCGAAGGTTTCTCGAACAAGGAGATCGCCGAGCGGCTCTTCCTCGCCGAAGGCACGGTGAAAAACCGTGTGAGCGATATTCTCCTCAAGATCAACGCACGCGACCGCACGCAGGCGGCGCTCCGCGCTCGCGAGCTCGGGCTGCTGTAGCAGAACCTGGAAGCGCAAGTCGCTTCTTCCCGCGAGGCGGCGCGGCAGAACACAAGAATGACCTACGGATATGGGGCATGGCGGGCGTAAACGCTGATGACACGGATTGAGAAGAAGGCATGATGGATTGGGATTCCCTCTTCCCTTCTACGCCGGCAACGGTGAGTAGTCTTTTCCAACGAAAGACCATACGATGATGGCTCCGCACTGGGAGAACGTTTCGTGGCTTCGGTCCTCAAAGACAGGCGCACCTATGTGCTGCTAACAGGGAACATCTTCTCATCGGTCGGGTCGGGCATCTCGATGATCGCCATTCCCTGGCTACTCATCAACCGTCAGAACGGGAGCCAGCTCTTCGGGTACGTTACCTTGGCGACCACGCTCTTGATGTTCTTTGCATCACCGGCAATTGGCGCGCTCGTCGATCGGTTCTCCCGAAAGAAGCTGCTCTTGTCCTTCGAGCTGTTCGGGTTGTCGTCCGTTCTGCTCTTTTCCCTCTGGGGGTTCGCCGCGGGTCACTACGCAAGCTGGCAGCTCGTCGCGATTTTCGTCGCGGGGACCTCATACTACTCGATGCATTTCCCCTCACAGTTTGCCTTTGTCCAGGAGATCTTCAGCGAGGATCAGTATCGATCGCTGGCCAGCGTGATGGAGGTGCAGAACCAAACCTCGAGCATGCTCGCGGGGGCTCTCGGCAGCATCCTGGTCGGCAGGATCAATCTGACCTACATCCTGTGGGTGGATGGGTTGACCTACCTCATCGCCTTCTTCGCCTTTTTGTCCCTTCCCTATCTGCGCTCCGCGGGGGTGGGAAGCGCACGTTTCACCCTCTTCTCGGGAATCGTCGACGGATTCCGCTTCCTCGAGACCAAACCGCTCTTCTTGGTCTTCTTTCTGTGCTCGATGATGCCCTTCATCAGCGTGATGGTAGGCAACTACCTCTTTCCGGTCTACATCCTGAAGACGTTAGGTGCGGGGCCTGCGGTCCTCGGCGCACACGAGACAATCTACGCCGTCGGTGCGATAGCGGCCGGCCTGACCATCCCATTCCTGCTGCACAAGCTGGGTACCTTCCCCACGGTAGTGATTACCGTAGCGACCTACACGACTGCCATTGCGCTCGTCGCCTTCATTCCGGTGGTCGGATTGTTCCTTGCGCTCACGCTCCTCATGGGCTGGGGGAACGCCGGGACGAGAGTGGGGCGTAACGTGTACATGATGGAGATCGTTCCGAAGGCGATCGTCGGCCGGGTACGAAGCGTCTTTTCAGCCTTCAGTTACGGGATGCGGCTGCTGTTGATCGGCACGTTTGCGAGCATCATCAACCACGTGCATCCCCCGACGATGTTGTTGTTCGTCGGCATCCTGCTCGTCGCTGCCTTCGTCGGGGTGTTCGCCAGTCGCTCCCTGTTCAACGAAATACTCAGGCCGCCGCTGACTGATCCGGCAGGCGAGCCCGCCCCGGGAGGCTGAGCCGAGCAAGAAGGATAGTTGAACTACGTATGGACTTCGGACATATGGGTCATGAATGTCGAATCAGCCTGATTGCGGGGATAGGAAGAAGGGTCTGAGGACTCGGACCCGCTCTGCTTTCCCACCCCCAAATACTTCTTCTCTTCATCCGCGCAATCTTCTTCATCCGTGGTTCGAATTATCCTCCTTTCTCGACCGCTCCCTCTTTCCTCCCCAGCTCCTCGTGAATCCGTAGCGGACCGTTTGAAGCAGCGTGGAATATCGAGCGGTTTGAGACTATACTGGAGGTCGAGACGGATGGCCATGAGCACACGGGAACGTGTCGATACTCTCGAAAACGCCCTCAAGGAGCTCGCCTACGCGGGCAGGCGCACCGAAATGGCGGTGGACCGCCTCTCTCAGGAGCTCCGCGAGTTCAAGGGTGAAATGTCGGATTTCAAGGACGAGATGGTTGACTTCAAAGATGAAATGGCGGCCTTCAAAGATGAGAATCGCCGTAAGCGCCACCCGACCGACCGATCGCGCCGAAAGGAGTTCGACCTCATCGCCTGTACTGCCGACGTCGTGTTCTGGAACGAAACGAAGGTGGGCCCGAAGATGAGATACCTCGCGGAGTTCGTGGAGGGCAACGAATCGATCTTCGAGTTTTTCCCCGAGCTCGCCGGCAAGCGGCTCGTGAAGATCGCGAGCGCCCTCTCGATGACCGGCGAAGAAATCACCTACCTCACAAAGAATCGCTGCTACGCTATGACGCTCGGCGAGGAGACGATGGACTTCGTCAACTTCGAGCAGGTCGGCGGATTGGATTAACTACGGATATATGTAGGCAGAGTCTCGGGCAACACTGATGACACGGATGAGGAGAAGAGGGATTTGGGTTTCCGGATTCTCCTCTTCCGTCCCAACCCCCAGTTCTCTTTCTTTTATTCAGTGCCGTTCTCCCGTTTAGGGACCGCGGGGAGTACTGTCCAGCTCCGGGATAGGTGACGGAGAGGGTAGTGTGCCGGAGCTCCGCGAAGACGTCGGAGCTTGCATCGCCGATATCGAGGTCGGGGTTATTTAACGTTGACCAATCCTCGTCCGATCGCTACCACAACTCACACCCATCGCTGACAACGCAACCGGTCCACCCATCCAGAATTTGACAAACCGAATTCGCGAACCTAAAATTCCTAGTAGGGTGATTGATGGTGCTGAAATCGAGGTCCTTGATTCCCCTCACTTCCTTGATAGTCATTCTCCTCGCGGTTTGCTTGCAAGGACTTCGTGCGCAAAGTGCGGCACCGGCTGCGTCTCCGGGGACGGACAGTGTGCAGTTGGATCAGCCGGCCCCGAGCGTGTTATTCGAAGCATCCGGGGGGGCCGGATGGCTGAGTGGAAGCGGCTGGCAAGGCTACGTAGGTTCGGTGTCCGGAGCGACAAGCGCTCCGAGACCCGTCGGGGGCGTCAGTGTCGGCATCAGACTGCAGAGAACGTTCGTGGTTGTGGAGGCAAAGGTCGGTGCCGGACTGTTTGCGGGAGGCTGGGACGCTTCGAACCTTCAGGCCAGCTACGAGATGGTCGTGCTTCCCCTATCGTTTTTGGGAGGAGTTCGCCTTCCCGTCGGGAAATCACAGCTGGCGATTCTCTCGGGAATATCATTTCAGCCTACGCTCTTAGCGGTGCGACTCGATTACGTTGCAGGAACGACCTCGAACACGACCGTCCTGCCGGTTGGCAACAAGGTGATACCAGCGAGGCTCGACATCCCGATCTCCGTAGGGCTTGACTTCCCGACTCGCAATCGACTTCGACTTGGGCTGTCGGTGAGCTATGGCTTTCCCGTCGACGCAGGCCAGGTTTCGCTGCCCTCAACCTACGGTACTGCCGATTTCAGTTCGGTGGTAGTAAATCTGCAAATTGCCATTCCATTGCGGAGCGAGACTGAGACCCCGAAGCCACCCGCATTGCGTCGGGGACCGAGACCTGTACCGGCCGCCCCGTCGTCGCCTCCACCTCCGCCGGCGTCCGTCGGCCCGGAACCCATACCGAGATAGGTCATGACTGCTCGGTGCAAGGAGACAAACAGTTATGAGAGTACTGAATAGAAGGATATCTACGATACTGCTGGCAGGGATCTCCACGCTGACCGTTGCTTTCTTAATGATGCTTTCGGCGTGTGAATCTCTCGGTCAATCGACAGCGACTCAGGTGCCGGCTCCTCAGCCGTCAACCACTCAGGGCCCGCCGCCGCAACAACCGACGCCCCCGACGGAGCAGATCGCACCACTGACGCAGGCGCAGGCTTCGGCTTACGTCCCCGACGTCGACGAACCCTCCTCGCGTGGGCTGATTCAACGTGTGACCCCGGCAGATCTACACGTCACCTGGCGATTCGATGTGGATCCAACTCAAGGCAGAGTCGTCTTCTCCGGATATGAACGGAACAGCTCACCGGTACCTGAGCTGTGGATGATATCGGCGACCGGCGGACCGGTACGCAAGGTGACCTCGGGTTCTCCGGAAGGGGCGTACTCTCCCAGTTTCACCAGCGACGGCAACCACATCGTATTCGAATCCGGGGGATCACTCTGGGTTATCCGCTCCGACGGCACGGGCGGCAGGAGGAAAATACCGGGGAGCGGCGTCGGTATCGACGTCAATCCGGATGTGAACAAGAACAACATCGTCGTTTTCACGAGCGCAGAAAAGCAGAGATACGGTTCCTCTTCGAGTAGTCAGTCACAGCAGACGCCCACCATCACGCAGCAGCGAGGCGGCAGAACCTACGATCAAAGCGACTATCGATATGTGATTTGGACCACCGACTTCGAGGGGCGCAATATGACCCAACTCCGTGAGGGACGGTACCCCCGGTGGTCTCCCGACGGCAGCAAGATCGTATTCGAGCACCTCGGAGACATCTGGATGATCAACGCAGACGGTACGGAACTGACGCAGCTCACCTGGACGAACGATGTTGAAGAGGGGCTTCCCTCGTTCACACCGGACGGGAAATCGATCGTTTATGTCTCAAATGCGACACCCCGCTCCGGCAAAACAGGCGATTACCAGGTGTGGATCATGAACATCGATGGAACCAACAAGACGCAGATAACCCAACTCGGGGGGTGGAACTCCTGGCCGCAGATGACGCCGTCCGCTCTGTACTTCCTCTCAGGGCGCGCCAACGAGCCCGCCGCACCGGAAAAATACCAGCGACTCTGGAGGATCAACAAGACCGATTGGTTTCAGCAGTAACCGGCGATTCCGTGTTCGTCTTCTGAGGTCGCGGATCCCCTCAGGATTGCGTCGCCCGACAAACCAGCTGCCGGGTGTTCTTTTGCCCGTTAAGTCACCGAGCATGTTAACCCGGAGGAGGATCGAAGCATCATGAAGGAGAATATCCGGCATCG
This sequence comes from uncultured Spirochaetales bacterium, assembly GCA_964506755.1. Lineage (GTDB taxonomy): Bacteria > Spirochaetota > Spirochaetia > DAHUYW01 > DAHUYW01 > CAZDMH01. The sequence continues at coordinate 13,580 of CAZDMH010000037.1, read as the reverse complement.
AGGACAATCCCCCGTGTGAAGTCCACAACCGATCTCCCATCGAGGTAGGCGCCAGGGAGATGCGAATCGCGTCTTCGGCACATGCGCGACGAATGAGCCGTTCGAAACGGAATGGATGCTCATCGGTTTCGGGTGATTCCGGCTCGGGCTTCTTGCATCCGCGTCGGTGGCGCTCGATGCCCAGCTGTTTGAGAGCGCAGTCGCTGAGGATGCCGCAATGATAGGCACGCCGAATGACGGCTTGCGAGGTGACGGGGCAGAATGTCGACCAGTGCATCTTGTAGGAGTTCAGTGACGAATAGGAAGATCATGGCAGCAATATCCAGGGCTGCCGTTCCCCGTCATGGTTAAGAGCATTCCAGGCAATACCGGTCAGTTGCCTTGTCCCGAATCTGCCAAGCGAGCTTGATAGCTGCCTTACATCCCGAACCGCTCCTTCAGCGCCTTGCGGAAGGCGGGGCCGTTGAGGCCGAGGAGGGCGGCGGCCTTCTCACGGTTGCCGTCGGCCCGTTCGAGGGCCTGGAGGTAGAAGCTCTTTTCGACGTTGTACATGAAGGCCCGCAGCTCCATCCCAGCGGTGGGGATGGTGAGCTTGATCTCCGGTGTCGGCCCAGAGGCGCGGAAGTGGTTGAGAATTGCAGGCGGGAGAACCTCCGGGGTGACGGTAGCGGTAGCGGAGGCGCACATCTGCATGACGCTGTTGGCAAGCTCGCGGACGTTGCCGGGCCAGGGGTACCGCATGAGGAGGCGCATGGCCTCCTCGCCGATCTGCTTGGACTCGTGGTAGCGGGCATTCCACTGATCGACGAAATGCTTGAGCAGGAGCGGGATATCGGTGGGTCGCTCGCGCAGCGGGGGGATCGTGAGGGTGTACTGGGCGAGGCGATCGTAGAGGTCGCGGCGGAAGCTCCCTTTGGCGATGAGCTCTTCGAGGTCGCGGTTGGTTGCGGCGATGACGCGCACGTCGACCGGGATCTCGGTGTCGTGGCCGACGGGAAGGAGCAGCCTCTCCTCGAGCACGCGCAGGAGCTTCGGCTGGATCTCGAGGGGGAGGTCGCCAATCTCATCGAGGAGGATCGTCCCGCCGTCCGCCGCCCGGATTTGGCCGAGGCGTTCGGTGTCCGCCCCGGTGAAGGCGCCCTTGCCGTGGCCGAAGAGCTCGCTCTCGGCGAGCGAGGGGGCGATGGAGGCGCAGTTGAGGGCGAGGAAGGGGCGGCTGCGGCGCGCGCTCGCCTCGTGGACGAGCCGCGCGATGATTCCCTTGCCGGTCCCCGGCTCGCCGCGAACGAGCACTGAGATCCCGTAGCCTGCCACCCGCCTCGCATTCTCGAGGGCTGCCGTGAACGCCGGGTCCTCTCCGACAACCGACGGCCCGCCCTCGGGCAGAATCCACTCGCCCGCTTCGCGCTCTGCGCCGCGCTCCGGCTGTCGGTCGTTTCTAACAAAAGAAATCTCGGGGAGCACGGAGCTCGACAGGTCGACCCGGCGCACCTTGTAGGCACCGCCGGCGAACTGCGGGGGAACGCCCTGCAGCAGCTCGGCCCGCAGGAATCCCGAGCGTGCGAGCAGGAACCAGACCGTCTGCATCTGCGGCGTTCCCGGATCGAGGAGGATGGAGTAGGCGGGGTCGAGGTGGCGGTTGTTGTCGATAATGACCGAGACCGCCGCGGTCAGCTTGGTGTAGATCTCCTCGTAGTCGACCGGAGAGTCGAGCTCGAGGCTCACGAAGTTGAAGACCGTCTGCGGCCCAAGCTCGCCCGCGAGGGTCTCGACGGTGCGGGCGATCTCGAGGAAGCGGTCGCCGGTGTAGATGAGAAAGACGCGGGAGAAGGAGCGCACCGACAGCAGCGACAGCACAGGCCCCGGCTCCCCCTCGTCGTTCGCGTAGGGATCGTGGTTCCCCACGAAGGTGAGAAGGATCGACGGCCCGGAAGCGGGATCGCTCCCCGGTCGGCTTTCGGGCTGTGGTACGCGTGCTTCTCTCATCGACGGGCTCCTCCCTGCGAATTCTACTCTATTTCCAGAGCAGGTCGAGGTAAAGTGCCGCCGCGGCGACCGGTGCGGTGGGAACGGCGAGATAGTCGACTTGGAGACCGAGCTCGAGCCCGAAGCCTGTGGGTCTGCGGTTGAAATCGTAGGCGACCGTCGCAGCACCTCCCCAGCCCCAGGGCGAGCTTCCGCCGACCCCGACATCCGACAGGATCACCAGACGCGAGGCTCCACCTTCTATCCCAAGTACCAACCCGGTATCGAAGGGGTAGTACCTGAGCCCTCCGTGATAGAGGTAGGAGTTGACCTGGATGTAGCTCACCGCGTCGTAGAAGCGATCGCCCACGCCGTCCACTCCGACGACGAGATACAGCTTCCGGTTCACGGCCCACCCGGCGTCGAGATTCAAGAAGAGCTGGATTCGATCCGCGCCCGCAGCCTGTGCCGCCGCGAAGTAGGAGTCGACGAGCGTGCCGTAGCTCACGGTTGTCGTCCCGCCCCCGAGCTCGAACATGAATCCGCGTTTGCGCGTGCTCGTGCTGCCGTCGGACGAGGACTGGGCGAAGCTCACCGTCGCAGCGAATAGGGTGAAGCAAAGGGCGAGCAGGATAATCTTTGATCGTGTGATGTTCATCGGTACCTCCTTGGATTGCGAACTGCCTGAGAAAGTGCAGAAAGCATGCCAGCCGCCTTCGGTCGGGCTTCCGTGACACGAAACCGCCGCAGAGCGAGCTGAGCTCCTGCCAGGCTGCGCCGCCGGCTCGTGGTCGGGCGGAACGCCGCAACTCAGGTTGCCGGGGATGTAACCACAGTTGCGTCGGCGGCCCGCTCGATGTGCTCATCGGCGAGCTATGGCGTGCTCGAGCGATGGCACGATTCGTGCATTATGATGAGAGAAGGAGCGGCGGTGGGATGAACGGGCAGGCCTTCCAGTCGACGGATCGGGGGTGGAACCGGAGCCGGAGCCTGGTGCAGTACCGGCGCGGAGAACGTATCCGCATCACCTACGAGAACGGGCAGGGGGTGCGCACCGAGCGGGAGATTCGCGTGCTGCGAACCTACCGGAGCCGTTACGGCGTGCGCTACCTCGAGGCCTATTGTCATCTCAAGCAGGAGCGGCGAACCTTTCGCCTCGACCGCATCCTCTCCGTAGCGCCGTCTGACAACACAGACCGTCCGACACACCCGGTCGTGCTCCACCAGGATCGGCCGCGAAACGAACAGCTGCATCCCACGGTCGCACCGGCCATGAGCCGCCCTCGCGGGCGGGCAGGCCGTCAAAGCGAAGCCGCAAACGAGCGAGCACAGCGGCGGTCCGAGCGCTCCCTGGGGGTGCTCGTCGCCTTTGGCGTCGTCGTTGCCATCACCGCGGCCACTCTCTCCCAGAAGGCCCGCTCCGCCGAGGAAACCACCGCCGCCTTCGCCACCCCCGTCGGTGTGGCAACCAAGCTCGCCTTCACGCAGGTGAACACCTCGAAGACGCCGCTCCCCGCAGTCGCAGCGCGCCCCAACGACCTCGGGGCTCACGAGGCGATTCACCGCTATCCCTACCGCGGGTACGCCGTCGAAGAGGACCGCGTGACCTCAGGCTCGCTCTACACCGTCGCCTCCCTCGGCATTGCAGCGCCGACGCTTCGCAGTGCCTACCTCGCCGTCAACGCCCGGCTCTTCGAGCGGCGCACCCGGATCCGCGATCCGCGCCTGGAGGCGATCTACGCCGCAGCCGACAGCGACCGAAACGGCCACCTCTCCTGGCAGGAGATCGTGAGCTTCCAGAAGACCATCTACGCCATCTTCAGCTACAAGCCGAACACCACCGCCCTGCGACCCGATGAGTTTCTCGACCAACGCGGAGGGGACTGCGAGGACTGGGCGCTGTTCACCGCGGGGCTGCTGCAGTACTGGGGCTGGAACGTGGAGATCGCGACCTTCTTGCCCACCGAAGGAACCACGGGTCACGCCGTCGCCTTCGTCCGCGTGCAGAGCCCGATCCCCGGCATCGGCACCTACACGATATACCCCTCGCAGGCCGCTCCTTCGCTGGGCATCGAGGCCGGCACCTACATACCCATCGACTACAACGACGTCGGCGAGTTCACGAACGCCATGCACGCAGACTACTACCTGTACAGGCTCTCAGCGCCGGAGGCGCTCTACGGACAGGTGATGTAGGGGAGAGAAGAGGGGTGAGCCACGGGTATACGGGGTAGAGCGCCAGAGGAGGCCATCCTTGCGGATAGCCTTGAAGCAACACTGATAGCACCGATGGGAGAGGAGATTTGCGGTTCCGGTTTCCCCCTCCTTTTCCCAACCCCATCTCCTTCTTTCTCTTCATCGGCGCCATCTTCCCCATCCGTAGTCAATCATCCGCCGTTTTTTCGGCGAATGTCTTCCGCCCGACCCGCTTACAACGCGGCAATTCGGGGCACGGACGCCACCAGGAGCCGAGTCATCTTCTGTGCGTTCTGGCGAAAGATCTCGAGGACGGCCTCCCACGTGACCGGTTCTTCGTCGTCCTTCCATGAATCGTAATCGGTGGACATGGCTACCGCGGCGTACGGAATCTCCAGCTCGTTCGCGATGATGCATTCCGGTGCGGTGCTCATGTTGACTACATCGCCGCCCAAGAGACGGAACATGCGACTCTCCGCACGCGTCGAGAAGCGGGGCCCTTCAATCGTGACCACCGTTCCCGTCCGGTGGACCGTGATCCCGAGTGCATCCGCGGTTTCGATCAATACGCTTCGCAGCCGCGTGTCGAATGGGTCAGCCATCGAGGTGTGGTGAAGGCCGTCGCCGAAGTCTTCGAATACGGTCGAGTCGCGCCGCCGCGTGAAGTCGATGAACTGATCGAGCACGACGAAGTCGCCGCGGCGAATTCCCTCAGCCAGCGACCCGGCCGCGGTGGTCGCGAGGATATGGGTGCAGCCGTTGTCCTTCAGCGCCTGGATGTTTGCCCGGTTCGGCACCTTCGTCGGGGTGATGTGGTGGTCGTGGTCGTGGCGGGAGAGGACAATCACCCCTGTTCCTCCAATCGACCCACAGGTAAGCGTGGACGAGGGTGTCCCGAACCGCGTAGTGACCTTGCGCACTTCGGAGTCTTCGAGGATGTCCGGATCCTCGAGCCCGGACCCGCCGATGATTCCAACTACTGCCATGGCTGCCCCCCTCTACTCGTCTTCGTGCGACGGCTCCGACAGTCGCGACGACTCGACGGACTGCCACACCTCCTGCAGATTGCGTCCGGCGGCGAACACACCATCCTGGTGTCCGATGGTGACCAGGAGCGCCGGCAGCTCCCTGGATGGGTCATTCATGATTCCGGTGATGATTCGGTAGAGCTCGGGGCTGCCGTAGGAGACGGCCGCCGGAGTGGAAAGGCAACCCTCCGCGATGAGCTTCTGCCAAAGCACGCGGTTGTGCACATGGACCACCGCTCCGATTTGTGGGTGGGTATAGAATGCAGCGTGGCTCAGTGCCTCGCTCGAGGGCTTGGCCGGACCGGAGCAGGAAAGCTGATTCCGGGCGAAATCCGCATGAGTCACCCGGCAGTAGTGCCGGCCGTCGAGCTGCGGAAGGTGGCCCGTCTGCGTCGCGGTAATGACGAACTCGGCCCCCTGCCCCCGGATGCTGATGTTCCCGAAGCCATAGCCGGAGGCATCATCGAAGCCGATAAGCCCGGCACGATGGAATCGCGAACGGTAGAGCTCGAGCTCACGCCAAACTCCGTCGGCGAACGGCGCCGTCTCCTCGAACTCTGCCAGTGAAAACTTGATGGTTCCCTCATTCTGCATTCCGCACCACTCCGATTGTCGGGGTTGTGGCGGGCACATCCGGCCGCCGCTCATTCCGTTCTCGCACCAAGCGCATCTTTCAGCTCGCGCGCAGAGAATATGCCGCGCTCGGTGATGTAGCCGGAGACGAGGCGTGCCGGTGTGACGTCGAATGCGTAGTTCGCGGCGCGAGTCGACGGCGCGTAGAGCGAGACCCGAGACCAGCTTCCGTCCGACAGACCGCGAACCGTCAGCACCTCCTCCGGATCGCGCTCCTCTATCGGGATCCCGCCGACTCCATTCGGGATGGAAGGATCGAAGCTCGAGGAGGGAAGCGCGACATAGAAGGGCAGGCCGTTGTCCCGCGCCGCGAGCGCCTTCAGGTAGGTCCCGATCTTGTTAGCCACGTCTCCATTCTCGGCGGTTCGATCGGTACCGACGAGAACCAGGTCCACCATCCCGTGCTGCATGATATGCCCGCCCGAGTTGTCGCAGAGCACGGTGTTGTCGATGCCGTTCTGGCTTAGCTCCCATGAGGTCAGGCTCCCCTGTACCCGCGGGCGGGTTTCGTCGACCCACACGTGCAACGGAATCCCTACCCGTGATGCCTCATAGACAACTGCAGTCACCGTTCCGTAGTCGACCGTGGCGAGCCACCCGGCATTGCAATGGGTGAGAATCTGAACTGGTCTGTCCGGATTTTTCTCGTGGATCGCCGATAACAGCGGGACCCCGGCACGTCCGAGGGCCGCGCACACCTCCACGTCTTCGTCTGCAATCTGCTGGGCCTCGGCGGCGGCCAAGCGCGTGCGTTCCGATGGCTCGGACGATGCGGCCATGACCTCCGACACACGGTGCAGGGCCCATCGCAGATTCACAGCCGTCGGCCGGGCGGCAGCAAGCGCCTCGACGGCCGTGGCGACCGATGAAGAGAATTGCGCCGGCGCGAGGTCGCGGTATTCCTCACACGCGAGCCACACACCGTATCCGGCCGCCGCGCCTATCAGCGGCGCCCCCCGCAGATGCATATCCCGGATTGCGGTTACCATCCCGCGCCAGGAGTCGATGCGCTCGAAGCGCACTTCGAAGGGAAGATAGCGCTGGTCGATTATCTGCACAGCGTGCAGATCGTCGGTGCGTTGGATTGATCGATAGTGCTTTCCGTCAATAAGCATGACGACTCCGAAAATCGGCCGTGATCTATGGTACCACAGCACGGGATCGCGGAATAGTCGGCGGCGGGCAATTGCGCCGTGCACGCTTCGACGGCCGACCGCTGCTCATTGAGATGAGAGTTGAGAGATGGCTGAACCACGGACATATAGGGTGTCGCACGTGAGCCACACTGATAGCGCGGATGAGGAAGGGGGGCTGGGGATTTCGGATGTCCTTCTTCATCAGCGCCATCGTCTTCATCGGTAGTAGTGCCGGAAGCATCAATGCGAGAACTTCTATATAATGGGGCGACCGATGTTCCTGCTCCCGATGGAGACGCGCCGTGAGATATCTATTGGGGATCGTGGTGGCGCTCGTCGCGGGCGTCGCCTTCAACGTTGGAATACTCATTCAGAAGGCGGCGGTCGACCGTGCACGCAAGGACACACCTCTGATCCGCGGCCTGCTGAAGAGCCCGATCTGGATCGCGGGTTTCCTGGTGCAGTTCGCGCTGGGCACTCCCCTCTATCTGCTCTCGGTGGGTTTCATCGGTCCCGCGGTCGTGCCCGGGCTGATGGCGATCGGACTTATCGTGCTGGTGTTGGGTGCGGTTCTTTTTCAACACGAGCGGCTATCGAAAAAGGAGATGCTCGGCTTCGCGTTCATCGTCGCAGGCGTCGCCGCCTTTGGTTTTACGAGACTGTCGATCGACGTGCAGAGCTTCTCGATGAAGGATCCCGGTCTGCTCACACGAACGGCGATTCTCGCCCTCCTCCTGGTCTGCGGAGCGATCGCGTGCGGTTTGGCCGCTGCACGCCTCCTCCGATCTGAAGGGAGGCACCACGCTACGGGGGCGGCAACGGCGCTCTACGCGGTTCAGGGCGGACTGTGGTACAACGCAGCGAATCTGTGCCTCGGATTCATCACTGCAGGATTCGTTCGATTTGGCGCTGGAAACGCCGACCTTGGGGAGATTGCGATCTTCTTCGCTGCAGTTGCGCTTGCGGCCGCCGGCGGGGCCTCAGGTGTCGCCGCGACCCAACACGCACTCGCCTACGGCCGCGTCGCGGTGGCTATTCCGCTTCAAAACGCGGTTGCTCAAATCTTGCCCGTGTGCGTCTTCTTCTTCGTCTATCGTCCCTACTCGCCGACAGCTTGGTCGTTCGGTTTCCTCGCTGCGGCCGCCGGTCTCCTTGTCGCGGGTTTGATCCTGCTGACAAATCGCCTGGTCCCGTTGAAGACGAGCACCGGCGAACCGACTTAGGCGCCGAGAAGAAACTCCTTGCGGAGATAGTGCCCTCCCTAACCTCTATTGTCTCGTCGGGAAGGAGGCCGTGCGCTTCGCGATGGACGGCTGCCGCGGCCTCTTTGGTGGTTGCCCGCGAGATCATCGCCACGGTGGGGGCGACGGTGGATTCGGTTTCCTGATTCGCGGTAAGTGGAGTAGAATGGAGAGGTCGGCCTGAGCGTGAGTCCTCGCGAGCCGGCCAATTGGGGAGCAGAAGCTGTCATGCGTGACGTCCGTTTTCCGTTGATCGCCCTCTGTCTATTGTGCGCAAGCTGCATCTCCGCCTTCGGTCAGTCTGATTCGGTGCTCGGGGGTGCGGTCGTATCGACCTCAGTCTATGAGGCGGCGCTTCCGTTCGTCAACTCAGGCGGGTTGCGGGTCAGGGACTTCCCGAGCATCGGTGGTGGGACAATCCTTGGGATGCTGGACAAGGGGACCCGTCTCGACATCGAGTCGGTGACCGGATGGAAGGACTCGATCGACGGCGGAGAGTATCCGTGGTATCAGGTCCAGAGCCGGGATTCGCCGAGGCTGAGCGGCTGGGTCTACGGGATGTACGTCTCCTTTCGAGCGGACTACCCCGAGCAGTTTTGGAATCCCGCAGTCGTCTCCCGCTTCCACATGAATCGTGTCCTACTCGTACGGCAGCTGTTGAGCGCACTCTTCGGATCCTTCTCGATCAAGATCTCCGATGCCTGGCTCAATAGGGCCACCTTGGTGAAGGAGACGCCCTACTATTCAGACCGTCCCTCGGATTCCACCTTCAGGACCTACAAGACGAGCTATGGCGACGTCGTCATCAGCTACCGCCGGGGCCAGAGCGAGCACCTGGTCATCCTCATCGAGGTCGACCGTCGGGTTCCCGGGTTGCTCGTGAATGTCGGCGACACTACCCAACAGCTCGAGTCGACGCTGGGCAGCGACCACTTCGTGCGCAACGGCCTCCTCACCTACGCGGTCTCCCGGTCCCTCGATACCTACTCGGTCAGTGTGGGTAGGCGGGCAGGCAGGGTCACCTCTATCACCGCGACCGCGCTCTTGAATTAGCCCTCATTGTATTGAACTACGGATATATGGGGCAAGCGCGGTTGGTCTCTTTCTTCCCCATCCGCGTTCTTCCTGCGGAGCGAAAGTGGTCTATAATCTAGGCTACCGATGAACGCGAAACTGCAGCGCCTCGTGCGTATGGTCGGCGGCGACGAGGGCTTCTACGTGCTCGCGCTCCACTCCTTCGTCGAGTGGTACCTGCGCAGGGAAAAGGGATACGGAGACGAGCTGCCCTTCGGGGAGCTCACCTGGCGGCTTCGAGGAGAGCTCCTCGCCGAGCACCCGGATGATTTCATCGACGGCCTGAGCTGTCTTGCGCGGCTGGGCAAGCAGCACTTCTTCACGAACGAGGTGCGCCACGCCTTCGAGACGCTCGATACCCAGGAAGCGGCCTCCGCCACCCACCTCTTCGTCACCTTCTGCACGCTCATCGGCCTCGGCGACTATCCGGAGGTCCGGAAGCTCGCAGAGAGCCTCGACGGCTGGCGAGTGCGAGCCTCGGTGATCGAGCAGGCCGGGGTGCTGAAGTCGATGCAGCAGGAGCTGAAAGGTCTTCAGGCGAAGAACCGCGAGCTCCTCGAGCAGAAGGAGGCCTACGAGAAGGCCCAAGGCGAGCTGCGGGAGCTTCAGCTTCGGATTGCCCACTCTGAGATCGAGCTCGAGGCGGAGCGCAAGCGATCGGGTCATCGCGAGGAGCGCATCGACGAGCTGCGCCACGAGAGACAGGCGCTTCGCACGCAGCTCGAGAGGCTGTCACAGCGCCTGGGGAAGTTCGGCGATCTCGAGCGCTACCTCCACTATCTCGGACGCTTCACGATCTACACCCGCACGCGGATGGAGTTCGAGCAATCGATCTCAGAGCTCACCCCCGAGCAGGAGCAGGCGATCTCGGCGGTGAGCATGAAGAAGGACTTCCTCATCAAAGGGGGAGCGGGGACGGGCAAGTCGCTCGTCCTCATCGAGGCGCTCAGGCGCTCGCTCGAGCAGCAGGAGCTCGACTTCGATTCAGGCTACGTCGTCTTCGTAACCTTCACGCGCACGCTCGCCCGCTACAACGAGTACATCGCAGCGATCAAGCGGATGAGGCTGCCGGTGAAGATGATCCGCACCGTGGACAGCTTTTTTCTGCGCCTCATGAAAGCCATCGACGAAAGCTACGGCTTCGACTACGAGGCGGTCGAGCGATACTCAGGCGAAACCGATCCGCTCTCCTTCCTGACCTCCGAGGAGCTCGCGAGCGAGCTCGAGAACTTCCTCTTTGCCAACGCGGTAACGAGGGAGGAGTACCTCGAGGAACGAATCGTCCGGCGGGGTATGCGCAAACGGCTCGGGCGAGAACAGCGTGCCTCGATCTGGGAGAAGCGCGAGGAGCTCGTCGCGCTGATGGAGGGAGCGAAGAAGTTCTCGAAGAACTACTCGCGGATCAAGCTCCTCGCGCACCTTCGCGCACATCCGGAGGATATGAGCCTGCGGACGATAAGCCACGTCTTTCTCGACGAGGTGCAGGACCTCGTGCCGGTCGACCTGATGGTGATGCGGGAGGTGACTCGGCGCAGCATGATCATGGCGGGCGACACCGATCAGAGTCTCTACACCGGGCAGTCGCCCTTCGGCCGGGCGGGGATCAACATCACCGGTACCACGCGGATCCTCAGGACGAACTTCCGCAATAGCTGCCAGATCCACGACGCGGCCGAGGCCTTCCGCACGCTCTCCCCCGAGGGGACGTGGGACACGACGAACGAGCCCTTCGCCTTCCGTGAGGGACCGCCGCCTGAGCTCTACCTCGCCGACGCAGAGGAGGAGCTGCTCGAGCTGTTGATGCGCAAGGTGGGGGTCTTCATCGAGGACCTCGGCTACGAGCCGGAGAACGTAGGCATCCTCGTACCGCGCAACGTCGAGGTGGAGAACGTGGGTAACGCGTTGAGCGCCGCAGGAAGGCAGTGGGCGAACGTGACCGACAAGGGCTTCGGCTTCGCGGAGCAGGGGAGCATCCGCTTGTGCACCCTGCACTCCTCGAAGGGACTGGATTTCCCGGTGGTGCTTCTCTACCTGCCCTACCTCCACCGCCGGGAGCTCTTCGATGAGGAGCGCACCGAGAAGCTCATGCGCAACCTCGTCTACGTCGGGCTGACCCGGGCGATGGACTGCCTCAACGTCTTCGTCCGCCCGCAGGACGATCCCATCCTGAACGAAGTCTGCACCGCCGTCCGCGGCAGCTGACCGCCTGCCGACGCGACAAGAACAAAGAGAGTATTGAACTACGGATATATGGGGTCAAGCGCTGGAAGAGGGTATCCTTGCCGACAACCTTGGAGCTACACGGATAGACACTGATAGGAGGAGGACCGCCGGGAGTACCTCCGCACGTCCGAGCAGTGGGGCGTTCTCGCGAACCAGATTGGGACCTTCGTCGAGGACATCGAATCGATCTTCGAGTTCTTCTTCCTGCTCATTCGTTCCCTGACCTCGAGAAGAGAACCGGTGGATTTCTGCGGTGAGAGCCCCTATGCTACAATGAAAAGGAGGCCGGTGATGTCGCTCAATATGGATTCAGCGCTTGAGAACCGTCTTGCGCGCGGACTTTTTTTCGCAATTGGGCTTTTCATCGCCGGACTCCTGCTGCTGTTTTCCACCGGCAATCCGACCGTTTCCCCCACGGTGACGCTGATCGGGAGTTTCCTCGTCCCGGTCGGCTGCGTAGTGTTGCTCTGCGAGCGTCGGCGCTTCGGATCTACAAGGAGAGAATATGCCAAAGAGGGTCGTCGTGTATGTGTCGAGGTCGGGTCATTCCCGAGCGCTCGCCGAGAACGTCGCAACGCTACTCGATTGCACTGCATCGGAAATCGTGGACAAGGAGAATCGACGCGGGCTTTTCGGCTTCCTGCGAACGGGAAGCCAGTCGATGCGGGGGATAGCCACCCCTATCGATGATCCAAATGTGGATCTGTCGGAGGCAGAGACGGTGGTGCTCGTCCAGCCCACGTGGGCGTCGAGCGCGACGCCTCCTCTGCGAACCTGGCTCCAGGCACACAAGGCGGAGCTCGCGGGCAAGAAGATTGCCCTGCTCGTCTCAAACTGGAGCTCCCCTGGGGAGAAGCTCAAGACGGGATTTGAAGCCGAGTTTGGGCCACTGACCTCGTTCGCCGTCGTGAAACAGCGCTCCGACGATGCTACGCGTACGAGGATCTTGGATGATTTCGTGACTCCGTTGCGGTAGAAACCAAAGGAGGTGAGTTTCCCGTGTCAGATGACAACTTTCTCGCCGTCCGAATGCTGGACAACTTCTACCAGACATCTGCGTTCTTTCCGATGCCCGTCGTGCTCGTCTGCACCATCGCCGAGACGGGGCAGATGAACCTCGGTCCCTACTCTCTGTGCTTCCCCTACAGCGTTGCGGGCGATCGCTACCAAATGGTCTTCAACTGCAGGGACAACAGCAACACCGGAATCAATCTTCGCCGAACTCATCAGTGCAGCCTGAACTTCATTCCGGATAATCGGCGATACCTGCGCAACTGCGTGATGATAGGCTACCCGGGCGAGACGACCGACGAGAAGATGCGCAATTCGATTTTCACCCTCCAGCCGTCGTCCCGCTCGCAGGAGGAGCGGGAACCCGGCGTAGCCTATCCCGACATCGTCGGTGAAGCGCTGCAGGTGTTGCTGATCGTCGCCATAGCCGTCGCGATGGGCTTGCACTCCGCGAGCGGATTCCTCGGCATCGTCATGGTCGTCTTCTTCGCCTTCCTCTGGGGGATGGCATTTGCCGGCTACGCAGCGTTCATGGCGCTGCGCACCAAGAATGCGGCCGCGGCTCAGGCCTCGACCTTCGCCTTCTTCCCGCTCATCTTCTTGACCTCGACCTTCGTCCCGCGAGAATACATCACTGCCGGGTGGCTGAAGGTCGTGGCGGTCGCGAATCCGACAACCTACGTGTTCGACGCGATGCGTTCCCTGCTCATCGACGGGTGGTCGCCGAGACCGATTCTTCTGGGACTCGCCGTCATGGCGGCCTTTGCGACGCTCACGGGCACTCTTGCCCTGACTGCAGCCCGCCGGGCCACACGTCTCGCCTCTGCCTAGGGCCCGGCCGGATCCTTCGAGCCGCCTACGAGAGAAGGGCTTAAACCATGGAGATTGAAGAACTACGGATATATGGGGTGGCCCAGGCGGGAAACGCTGATGGCGCGGATGGGGAGGGGAGAATTGTGGTTTTTGGATCCGCAGTCTTCTTCTCCTAACCTCATCCTTCTCACCTCTTCATAAGTGCGATCTTCACCATCAGTAGTTGGCTTCAATCCTCCTGATCTGTGGTCCCGCTCCTT
>CAZDMH010000036.1:14357-25052 GCA_964506755.1 uncultured Spirochaetales bacterium | reverse complement strand
TCATCCTGTACCCGGGAGCGGCTACCTATTCCGAGCGGAAGGAACAGCTTCTCTCCCTATTCCGGAAGGCAGGACTAAGAGGTGAACATGCGGCCGAGTAGTCGGAGCACAACCGCCGATCCTCATGGCCGGGGTTCCCGGTACTGACATGGTCCGATTGAGGCTCGGTGGCGCCCGAACGGAAGATCTGATCATTCTCCTGTCCCGTAGAATGCCTCGATGGAGTAACAATGGATAAACGGACACTGCTCGCGGTTGTCCTCTCGGTGGTCGTCATATCGATCGGCTTCTTTCTTCAGGGAGTTCTTTTCCCCTCGAAGCCGAAACCGACGGTCACGGCGACGCAGACCCAGACCGTCCAGCAGACGGAACCCACGACGACCGGGTCTCAGGCCCTGAGCGGCGGGAACGGAAGCAGCTCGCAGAACGGCCAGTCCGCGCAGGCCGGCACTGCGGTAGTCACTCACGGCGTTGTGCCGGATCCCGCGGACGCGAACGGACTCAAGCCCGAGACCTACACGATCAAGACGGACCTTTTCGAAGCCACCTTTTCCAACGTGGGGGGCGTCGTTACAAGCCTTCGTCTGTTGAAGCATCTCGACAACGGAAAGCCGCTCGACATGGTCTTCTCGGGGCAGAGCGGCCAGGCAGCGTTCAATCTCTCATTCGGTGGGCCGGAAAGCGCCTACACGAAGGCGTTGTTCCACCTGAGTCGGCTGAGCGACACGACCTACGAGTTTTCCCGGAAATTCCTGGCCCCTGCGAATCCCGGCTCGGGGCAGGGCGGCAGTGTGCCGTTCACGCTGACGAAGACCTTCATCTTTCATCCGGACAGCTACATGTTCGAGTTGAAGATAGGCATCCGCAACAGCGTCAATCAGTATCCCAACCTGGACAACAAGGGCTACGCCTACACCCTCGAGGTAGGTCCGCAAATCGGTCCCCCGTTCGAAACCCTCGGCGGGCGCGGGGAGTACCGCAAGTACTATGTCTACGCGGACGGAAAACGGAAGACGATCGGGGTGCCCAGCAAAGGCATCATGGACAAACCGCTCGATTACCGCGTCAGCTGGGCGGCCATCGTCGGCAAGTATTTCACTGTTATCGGCGTTCCCGACGCAACGAAATATGCGGTCACCTACTCCAACGCCCCGATCGAGGGAATTCCGGACACATCGGAGATGTTCTTTTCGAGGCCGCCCGTGAAAAGCTCGGTCAACACCGATGTCTTTCAGTTCTACGTAGGACCGAAGACCGCGAACACGCTCGACAAGTACGACACTGCAAGCAAGAACTCTTTCGGCGCATCCGGCCTGAATCTCGGCAACGTGCTCGATCAGAGCAGGCTCCTCGGATGGCTCGAGAGCATCCTGAAGTTCTTCCTGAAGCTGTTCTACTCGCTGATTCCGAACTGGGGCGTTGCGATCGTTCTCCTCGTCGTGCTGATCAAGATCGTGCTTTATCCCTTCACCCGCAAAAGCTTCGAATCCTCGAGCAAGATGCAGGCGCTCACGCCGAAAATCAACGAGCTTCGTGAGAAGTACAAGAGCAACCCCACGAAGATGAATCAGGAGATGGCTGCCCTCTACAAGAAAGAGGGAGTGAGCCCATTCGGCGGCTGTCTGCCCCTCCTGCTGCAGATGCCGGTCTTCTTCGCCCTCTACTACCTGCTGAACAGCGAGTTCTCGCTTCGCGGAGCCGTCTTTATTCCCGGCTGGATTACCGACCTTTCACAGCCGGAATCGATTCTCCACCTGCCCTTCACCATTCCGATCATCGGCTGGAGCGATATCCGCGCGCTGCCGATTATCTATGTGGGAACTCAGCTCATCTCCAGCCGGCTGATGCAGAACCCGGACGTGGCGACGAGCAAGAACATGCGGATGATCACCTACCTCATGCCGGCGATGTTCTTCTTCATCCTCTACAACGCGCCCTCCGGCCTCATTCTCTATTGGACGGTCATGAACATCCTGACCGTGGCGCAGCAGATGTACATGAACCGTCACCGCAGGCGGCTTGCTGCAGCCGGAGGCGGTGGTGCACCCGGAGGCGGGAAAACGCCTGCCACTGTCGCCCGGGCTACCTCCATCGGAGGCGGGAAGCGAAAGACCCCGGCCGGAAAACGACGCAGATAGCTCTCATTTACCGTAGGAGAGATAAGATGATCCAAGAGTTCGAAGGGAAGACCGAGAAAGATGCCATCGACAAGGCAATCAAAGAGCTTGCGCTGGATCAGGAAGAGTTCGACGTAGAGATCGTGGAGGCCCCGGAACGACGGGGGCTCTTCCGCAAAGGCTCGGTCCGAATCCGCGTACACCTTACCGAGGAAGACGAGCCCGAAGGGGCACCCGCACCCGCGCGGCGACCCATACCTGGTGCCGCCCCTCTCGCAGCCGAATCCGAGCTGGAAAAAAGCTCTGTCGAGTTCTTGTCGAAGCTCATCGAGAAGATGGGCTACCCGGGTACGGTGAGCGTCCAGTTCCGAGAGGAGAAGAAGTTCGGCCTTGACATCGTCTCCGAGCACTCGAACATCCTCATCGGAAAGAAAGGCAAGAACCTCGACGCAATTCAGCTCCTCGTCAACGTCTATGCAAGCAAGAGCGGAAAGAACGGCACCCGCATCATCGTGGATGCCGAGAACTACCGCGCCCGGCGCGAGGAGAGTCTGGTCCGGCTCGCGACCCGCATGGCCGAGCAAGTGCGCCGCAGCAGGGGATCCCGGCTTCTCGAGCCGATGAACCCCTTCGAGCGCCGGCTGATTCACACGACCCTCAACGAGTTCGAGGACATCGATACCCAAAGCGAGGGCGAAGGTCTCTACAAGCAGGTTCGGATAATCTATCGAGGAACGGAGATCGGTCCCCCGCCGCAGGAGCGACCGCGAAACGGCCGAAGGCGCCGCCGCAGCTAGCCGTCCGCCAGCGACTACTTTTCTCGCTCTGTCACACGCCGGCGGTTGAGCCTGTCGAGGACGAGAAAGAAGCCGACCGCAATTACCCACGCAAAGAGAACCCAGAGAAAATAGACATCGGCGGCGTTCATCGTCCAGAGCACCGTGCTCACGCCGAGAACGGCCGTAATCGAGTAGATGATTGCGAGGATACCCGATGAGGAGACGCCGAGGTCGAGGAGCTTGTGGTGTATGTGCTCCCGGTCGGGCAGGTGGATCGGGCTCCGGCGGCGAATGCGACGAAGAATCGCCGCGACGGTGTCGAGAATCGGGATGAGAAGGATCGTCACGGCGAGAAGGAAGGGGGTCCCTGCGCGCCCGCCCGCCGGCTCCATGACCGGAAGGGTTGCGAGCACGAAGCCGATAAACAGGGCCCCGGAGTCACCCATGAACAGGCGAGCGGGGGGCATGTTGAAGAAGAGGAACCCCACGATCGCCCCGCCGAGGATGAACGCGAGGAGCGCCGGGGTATAGGTGTGTTGGATCGTGAAGACGACGCCCATCGAAAGGGCGGCAATGGCCGAGGTGCCCCCCGCGAGACCGTCGAGACCGTCGATGAGGTTGACTGCGTTGCAGAGCCCGATGATCCAGAAGAAGGTAATGACGTAGGAAAAGACGCCGAACGGAAGCATCACCTGTGCGAACGGGACGTAGAGCCCGTCGAACGGGTGGCCGGCGACGGTCACGATGATGGCCGCGGCCGCCTGGAACAGGATCTTTATTCTGGGGCGAAGGTTGGAGAAGTCGTCGACCAGGCCGAGGGCGTTGATGATGAGAAACGCGACGGCAAACGGGGCATAATGGACCACCGACATGATGGGCAGACGACCGCCGAAGACGCCCTTCACGGCAATGACAATCAGAGCGACCGCGAAAAACGAGAGAAAGATGCCGGCGCCGCCGATACGGGGTATCTTACCCGAGTGGATCTTCCGGTGGTCGACTTGATCGTACCAGCGAAAACGATGGGAAAGATGCAGAAGAATCGGGGTGAAGATGAGGTTGAGGACAATTGCAGCGACGGCAGCAGCAAGTATCAGGTACACACTGTGATTGTCCATAACGACACTATATCACCCATTGATTCGACATAACACGGCCGGTCAAGGTTGAGGAAACCGCGTTTTTGTGCTTCTATACACGCGCCGCCGGTGCGGATATCATCAGCGTAAGCGACAACAACGTGCCGACTCAGAATATGCGGGAAGGGACCGCGTGTCAAAGGGTAGAACATGAAAGAAGAATGCAAATACAAGGTGCGCGACATCAGTCTTGCCGAATGGGGCAGGAAGGAAATCGAGATTGCCGAGGCGGAGATGCCCGGCCTGATGTCGCTGCGAAAGAAGTACGGTTCCGAGAGGCCTCTCGCGGGGGCGCGGATCTCGGGCAGCCTCCATATGACGATTCAGACCGCGGTGCTCATCGAGACGCTCGTCGAGCTCGGTGCCGACGTCAGGTGGTCGAGCTGCAACATCTTCTCGACTCAGGACCAGGCGGCCGCGGCGATTGCCGCCGCGGGGGTGCCGGTCTTCGCCTGGAAGGGCGAATCGCTCGAGGAGTACTGGTGGTGCCTGGAGCAGGCGCTCTCCTTCCCCGGCGGGAAGGGACCGCAGCTCGTGGTCGACGACGGAGGCGACGCGACCTTGATGCTCCATCTCGGTAGGCAGGCGGAAGAGAACCCGGCCCTCCTCGAGCAAGGCGCCCAGACCGAGGACGAAGAAGAGCTCCTCGCCGCTCTGAAGCGCATCCAGAAGGACGATCCCGAGAAGTTCCGCAAGGCAGTGGCCGAGTGGAAGGGGGTCTCCGAGGAGACTACCACCGGGGTACACCGCCTCTACCGGATGGCCGGGGAGGAAAAGCTGCTGGTACCGGCGATCAACGTCAACGACTCGGTCACCAAGAGCAAGTTCGACAACCTCTACGGCTGCCGAGAATCGCTCGTGGACGGCATCAAACGGGCAACCGATGTGATGATTGCCGGCAAGACCGCCGTGGTCTGCGGCTACGGAGACGTCGGCAAGGGCTGTGCACAGAGCCTGAAGTCCTACGGGGCGAAGGTGGTCGTCACCGAGGTGGACCCCATCTGCGCGCTGCAGGCGGCCATGGAGGGCTACGAGGTGCTTCCCGTCGAGGAGACCCTCGGAAAGGCCGACATCTACGTCACGGCCACCGGGAACCTCGACGTCATTACCGCCGAGCACATGTCCAAGATGCGCGATCAGGCGATCGTCTCCAACATCGGCCACTTCGACAACGAGATCCAAATGGCCAAGCTGGCCAAGGTGCCGGGAATCAAGAAGGTCAACATCAAGCCGCAGGTCGACAAGTGGATATTCCCCGACGGACATGCCATCTACGTTCTCGCCGAGGGGAGGCTCGTCAACCTCGGATGCGCCACCGGCCATCCCTCCTTCGTGATGTCCAACAGCTTCACGAATCAGGTGCTTGCCCAGATCGACTTGTGGAAGAACCGGGCGAGCTACGAGAAGAAGGTCTATGTGCTGCCGAAACACCTCGACGAGGAGGTGGCGCGGCTGCATCTTGAGCGCATCGGCGCAAAGCTCACGAGGCTTTCTGCCGAACAGGCCGCCTACCTCGGGGTGAGCCCCGACGGGCCCTACAAGGCCGAGTACTACCGATACTGACGCGCAAGGAATGGGAAGAGCAATGGACAATCGATACTCGCTGTTTACATCGGAGTCGGTGGGAGAGGGGCACCCGGACAAGGTCTGCGACCAGATTTCCGACGCGGTGCTCGACGCCTGTCTCACCGACGACCCCGATTCGCGCGTCGCCTGCGAGGTCTTCACCTCGACGGGAATGGTGCTCATCGGGGGGGAGATTACGACGAAGACCTACGTGGACTTCCAGGAGGTCGCCCGCGGAGTGGCGAAGAAGATCGGCTACGACCGCCCGGAGTACGGGTTGGACTACAACTCGATGTCGGTGTTGAGCGCGGTGCACGCGCAGTCGCCGGATATCGAGCAGGGAGTAGCCGGCCACGGGCTGAAGGAGTACGAGGGGCAGCAGGGAGCGGGCGACCAGGGGATGATGTTCGGCTACGCCTGCCGGGAAACCGATGAGCTGATGCCCGCCCCGATTCAGTATGCCCATCGCATCCTGATGAGGGCGGCGGAGGCGAGGAAGAACGGCGAGATGCCCTTCCTGCGGCCGGACTCCAAGAGCCAGGTGACGATCGAGTACGAGAACGACGTGCCGAAGCGGGTGCATACGGTGGTGGTGAGCCATCAGCACGACGACGGGATCGCCTATGAGGAGCTGCGGGAGCGGCTAATCAAGAAGATCGTCGAGCCGGTGCTCGCACCGACGGGGCTCATCGACAAGGAGACCCGTTTCTTCGTCAACCCGACCGGACGATTCGTGATCGGAGGGCCGCAGGGGGACACGGGTCTGACCGGGCGAAAGATCATCGTCGACACCTACGGGGGGATGGGGCGCCACGGGGGCGGAGCGTTCAGCGGCAAGGATCCGAGCAAGGTGGACCGATCGGCGGCCTATATGGCGAGATATGTGGCCAAGAACATCGTTGCGGCGGAGCTCTGCGACCGCTGCGAGGTGGCCCTTGCCTACGCGATCGGGGTGCCCTTTCCGATCTCGGTGGCCGTGGATTCCTTCGGCACCGCAAAGGTGCCCGAAAGCAGGATCGCCAAAGCGGTGGAGAAGGTCTTCGACCTGACCCCGGCGGGGATCGTGCGAGCCCTGGACCTGAAGCGGCCGATCTTCGGTAAGACCGCTGCCTACGGGCACTTCGGTCGCAACAACTTCTCCTGGGAGCAGACCGACAAGGTCGGCGAGCTCCAAGAAGCGGTCGGCTGATCGCTTCAGACGGATGCCGATCGAGCGCGTCGGCGAGCTGGCCGCCCTCGGGACCGCCGTCTGCTGGACCATCACCGCGATGTCCTTCGAGGCGGCGGGAAAGCGGGTGGGCTCGCTCACCGTCAACCTTCTTCGTCTCGCCATAGCGGTTCTCTTCTTTTCCGTCTACTCGCTGCTTCGCAGCGGCTCGCCTATACCTCTCGACGCCCCATCCGCCACATGGGCCTGGCTCGGCTTCTCGGGCCTCGTCGGCTTCGTCATCGGCGACCTCCTTCTCTTTCAGGCGTTCGTTCTCATCGGCTCGCGGGTCTCCATGCTGATCTACTCCTCGGTGCCACCCCTCACGGCACTCCTCGGTTGGCTCGTGCTCGGGGAGACGCTCTCGCCGCTCGGGATCCTCGGGATGGTTCTCACCGTGGGAGGTATTACCGTCGTCGTGCTTCAGCGAAACCGCGAGCGGGCGCCCCGGCTCGACGCGGCGGCCGTGCAGGTTCCTCATGCTCCACCGGCTGAGGTGAGATCGCGCGGGAGTGGAACCGCGGCATCCTCCGGCGCCGACCGCGGGAGCACACGGTTGAAGCTACCACTGAGAGGTGTCCTGTATGCATTCGGCGGAGCGCTCGGGCAGGCCGGCGGCCTCGTCTTGAGCAAGCTCGGCGCGCCGCTCTACGACCCGGTGGGAGCGACGGAAATCAGGAGCGTCGCCGGGCTGGCAGGCTTCCTCCTGATCTTCATCACGATTCGCCGATGGAAACGGGTCGGGGCGGCGCTCCGCGACGGCAGGGCGATGTTCCAGATCTCGGTCGGCGCCTTCTTCGGTCCCTTCATCGGCGTGTCCGCGGGGCTCTATGCCGCCCAGCACAGCACCGCCGGGATCGCCTCGACGATCATGTCCCTCGTTCCGGTCTTCATCATCGTCCCGTCGGTTCTCCTTCTCCACGAAAGGGTGACGCTGCGAGAGATCGCAGGAGCGCTGATAGCAGTCGCCGGGGTCTCACTCCTGTTCTTCTAGTCCGACTTCATCGTAACTTTACGTTTTCTCATTTGCTTTAATGGCAGAAGCTAAGGAGAATTTCATGATTACTTTTCACGAAAAGGCTCTCAAGAGCCGAATTCCAGTCGCAGCCGCAGCTCTCATGGCTGCGGCATTCATCATTGCACCGTCGCTTTTCGCCCAGGAGACTTCCTCACCACCTCCCTACGCCCCGGCAAACTCGCTGGAGTCACAGGTGGAGGCTGTCGGACGCGACGCGGGACCATCGGTCCTCAACATCACCAGCACAATCGTCACGCAGAACTTCTTCAATCAACCCGTCCCCCAGCAAGCCGTCGGGTCGGGTTTCATCTATGACCACCAGGGACACGTCGTGACGAACTACCATGTCATCGAGAACGCAAACAACGTTGTCGTAACGCTGCGCAGCGGCCGGAGCTACCAGGCGACGGTCGTCGGCACCGACCCATCGACGGATCTTGCGGTGCTCAAGATCAATGCGCCGCAGCTGCCGCCGCCGCTCGTGCTCGGCAACTCCGACCGGGTGCAGGTCGGGCAGTTCGTCGTCGCTCTCGGAAACCCCTTCGGGCTGTCCCACACCCTCACCTTCGGGGTCATCAGCGCGAAGGGGCGCATCATCAAGAGCCCGAACGGCCGGTTCATCGGTGAGGCCATCCAGACCGACACCCCGATCAATCCGGGAAACTCCGGCGGTCCGCTCATCACCCTCGGGGGAGAGGTCATCGGGGTCAACTCTCAGATCATCAGCCCGAGCCACTCGAGCGCCGGAATCGGGTTCGCCATCCCCTCGAACCTCGTCAAGAAGATCGTACCGCAGCTGATCTCGAGCGGCCACGCTCAGCATCCGTATATCGGAGTTTCGGGCATCGACCTCTCCCCGGCCCTCGCGAAGGTTCTGCAGAGTGTCGGAGTAAACATCCCCGTGCAAGAGGGAATCATGATCGCAACGGTCGACTCAGGCAGCCCGGCCGCGAGAGCCGGTCTCAGGGGCGCTACGCAGGCCGCCGCCATCATGGGCAACGAGATTCCGGTCGGGGGCGACATCATCGTCGCGATCAACGGCCAGAAGGTTACGAGCGTTCAGGATCTGAGCGCTTTTCTCGAATCGGAGGCGCAGGTCGGCGAGAGCATCACCGTAACTGCATACCACGATGGAACGAGACGAACCTACCGTGTAACCCTCGGATCACGTCCGCCCGGACGGTAGGATCGACTGGGCGCCCGGATTCGCGGGCACAGCCTCAACGGCGGCGGGTAAAGTCCCAGCCGCCGTTTTTTATCGTCTCCGCGACCGCTTCCCGCTCCGCGCTCGAGAACTGTGCCCCATGCTGAACGATAATCCGGCTCGCCACGTAGGAGGCGCACAGGCCGGAATCGCGGAGCGAGAGCTCCTGCGTCAGGCCGTAGAGAAACCCCGCGGCATACATGTCCCCGGCGCCGGTCGTGTCGACAGGCTCGGCATCGCAGGCGGGCACGTCGATGAGGGAGTCTCCCCTCATGATGTAGGAGCCGCGCGCGCCGTTCTTGACCACCGCGATGTCACACAGCCGCGAGAGCTCCCGTGCCGACTCGGCCGTGTCGGTGGTATCGAAGAGGAGATGAGCCTCCTCCCGATTTGCGAAAGTTATGGATACGTGGTTGCGGACGAGATCGAGAAACTCTTGCCGGTTGCGGTTGACGGCGAAGGGATCGGCGACATCGAAGACGACGACCCGTCCGTTCTTCTCGGCAATCTCGATGGCCTTCAGGATCGCCTCCTTCTGCAGCTCGGTATCCCACATGTAGCCGGTGAAGTAAAAATAACGGCAGTCGGCGGCCAAACCTTCGTCGACGTCCTCGGGACCGAACTGGCGATTGACGCCGAGGTAGGTGTTCATGGTTCTCTCTGAGTCCGGGGTAACGAGGATGATGCTCGATCCGGTCGGCCCCCTGCCGGTCTTGAGTCGCGATTCAATCGGAAGCTGTGCGACCTGATCGCGGTAGATCTGTGCGTATTCGTCGTTGCCAACCTTGCCGGCAATGCAGGTATGGACGCCGAAGGAGGCAAGGGCGATCATTGTATTCGGACAGGATCCTCCGCAGGAGTAGGACTTCTCCTTCGACTCGAGGAAGGCAACGATCTTTGCGCGCTCCTCCTCATCGATGAGACGCATGATTCCCCGGTCCAAACCGAGCGAGAGGAGGTCCTCATCGCTTACCCGCGCGACGATGTCGATGAGGGGATTGCCAATCCCATAGATGTCAACCATTCGACTTATTTTCGATATTTTGGAGCCTTAGACAAGAGGGACGGCGGCCCAAGAGCGCCTGCTCAGGCGGCATCTGCAGTCCGTCGTCGTCCGACCCAATCGGACCCGGAGCGTTCCTACGGCTGTAAGTTTTCCTACAATGGCGTATAATATGGGTCAGGCGTCTCGTATCGAAAGGAGGCAGCGATGAAAATCGGCAAACTCGGGAAGGGGCGGCGATTCCGAGCCCTTCTCATCGCGCTCGGAACGGTCGTCGCACTATCGGTAATCCTCCAGGGCTGTCTTACCGGATTACGGATCCGGTTCGTACCGAATGCACAACCCATCATCGCGCCTCCACCGCGCTCCGACCAGCAACCCGGCGCCGGCTCGGCGGCGCGTGGCAGAACGGTTCCCCCGCCGCCCGCGCGGCAGACGGCTCCCCCACCGAACCCGGGCGCCGGATCGGCAGCTCGCGGCTCGGCGGCACCCGCCCCACCGCCGCCTCGCCCGCGACCCAACCCGCCGCAGGACAACGGCGCGGGTTCGGCCGCCCGCGGCCGAGGTGAGCCGACCCCGCCGCCGCGCGGAGACTCCGGTCGGCCCCCGGCGCCACAGCCGCGGCCACAACCACAACCACAACCACAACCACAACCACAACC
>CAZDMH010000036.1:2679-14257 GCA_964506755.1 uncultured Spirochaetales bacterium | reverse complement strand
CGGCGCCACAGCCGCGGCCACAACCACAACCACAACCACAACCACAACCACAACCGCCGCCGCCGCCGAGGCCCCAGCCCCAGCCGCCCGCGGCCGGCCGGGGGAACAACGGCCAGCAGCAAGGCGACGGACGGGGTCAGGGTGAGGACCGTGGGCATCAGGGCGGCCAAGGAGACAATCAAGGCAACCAAGGCGAGGACCGCGGGCATCAGGGCGGGCAGGAGCAACAGGGTCCTCAACTGCCGGCCGGCAGCATCGCGCTGAGAAACAACGTCACGGTGCGGCTCCAGGCGGCACGCTACGTTGGCGGTTTGACGATCTCTCCAAACAAGGTGACATTGATCGGCGCGGGTGCGGGGCGTACCGTCATCGAAGGCAACCTGACGATCACGGGCAACAACTGCGTGCTGCGCAACCTGACGGTAACCGGCTCGGTGATCATCCGGGCCAACAACGCCGACCTGCGCGGCGCGCAGATAGGCGGTCAGGTGATCTCGCAGGGCAACAACAACGTCTGGTAGAATCAGGTAATGAGCTCGGGCGGCAGGTGGTCGGTGCGGTTGAGATAGCGCACCACGACGAAGCCGCCCGAGATGTCGAATCGGGTAATTGCCGTGTTGTTCATGTCGAGCCACATAGGCGATTTTGTCTCCAGGCCGAGTATGGCGGTCGTTACCCAGTTGAAGAAGTCGCCGTGGCTCACGACGCACACGTGATCGTCGGTATCCCCATGGCGGCCGAGCAGCATGTCCACTACCCGCCGAGCGCGCGGGGCCCTCTCCTCGTAGGCTTCGAACGGACGGTTCCACCACCCCTCTTCACCCACCTCGGGCGGGAGCACCAGCTCGGGGTAGAGCGAGCGGAGCTCTGAGGCGCTTCGTCCCGGCAGGCCGACCCGCTTGCCCGTCGCCGGATCATCGAGAAAGAGGCCACCGGCCTCGTGAAGCTCGGGATGGCCCCGAAGAGGAAGCCCCAGCTCTCGAGAGATATGGCGGGCGGTCACGATGGCCCGGTCCATGAGACTGCAGTAGAGGTGGGTGATTCCGAAACCGAGAAGGTCCTTCCCGTCTTGTCCCGGAGGGGCTGCAGAAGTCGGGCCGGCGGCAAGGTAGGCCGCGACGATCGACGCCTGCTTGTGGCCTATGTCAGTCAGGGGCGGATCGTGGCTGCGGCCGTCCTCGGACCCGGTGCGGTCGACGAGAGCGTTGTTGGTTGATTGCGCGTGGCGTATGAAGTAGAGTCGCATGGCTTTTGCGCCACACCCTACCCGGTTCCGCGTCCGGAGGCAAGTGGGGCGGCGGACACCGATCATTGATAAAGCCTCATCGTTCGGGTAGGATGTGCCCGCGCGCGCCGACCTGAGCGCCGCGGCTCGAAATCAAAACAAGGACGACGGAGAACGTGAATCTATTATTGATCATAAAAACGGCGATTATGGGTGTTGTCGAGGGGGTCACGGAGTTTCTGCCGATCAGCAGCACCGGCCACCTCATCATCGTCGAGCAGTTCTTGAATCTTTCGAAGGGAGGGCAGCTCAGCCCGGCTTTCATAAGCTCGTTCGACGTGTTGATCCAACCGGGGGCGATTCTCGCGATCATCGTCCTGTTCTGGAAGACCCTCTGGCCGTTCGCCGGACCTACGGAACAACGCAGGAGGACCTGGAAGCTGTGGGGACGGGTCATCGTCGGCACGATTCCGGCGGCAGTGCTCGGCTTCTTGTTCGACAGCTTCATAACCGGCCGCCTCTTCAATCCCCTCGTGGTGTCGATAACCCTGCTCTTCTACGGCATCGTACTGGTCGCAATCGAGGCCGTTTTGCGACGCAGGAGCGGGCCGAAGATCACCGACGTGCACGATCTCGGGCTCTGGATCGCCTTGACGATCGGTATGTTTCAGGTCCTGGCCCTCATCCCCGGCACCTCACGCTCGGCGGCTACGATTATCGGCGCAATGATTCTCGGGCTCAGCAGGCCGGCCGCCGCGGAGTTCTCCTTCTTCATGGCGATTCCGATCATGGCAGGTGCAAGCGCCCTCACCCTCTACAAGCACGCATCGAGCTTTACCTCGGTCGAGTGGCAGGTGCTCATTCTCGGATTCGTCATTTCGTTTATCGTGGCCCTGTTCGTCGTTCGGGCCTTCATGAACTTCATTCGACGACGCGATTTTGCCCTCTTCGGCTACTACAGGATCGCGCTCGGCATTCTGGTGATCGTCCTCCTGGCGGTCGGTGTATTCGGCGGGTAGGCTC
Source organism: uncultured Spirochaetales bacterium (assembly GCA_964506755.1). Taxonomy (GTDB): domain Bacteria; phylum Spirochaetota; class Spirochaetia; order DAHUYW01; family DAHUYW01; genus CAZDMH01. The sequence goes on along the minus strand of CAZDMH010000036.1, from coordinate 12,009 downwards.
GGAATGATAGATGAGCAGCCGAGAGTCCCATAATGTGCTTGACCCAGGCATGCTTTAGAACTAAATTATGCTTGGGTCCGCGAGAGTGGATCCGGACAAGAGAGGATCCGCAACAGAAGGCGGTGCGGTGAAGCAAGACGAAGGAACGCGAAGAGCGGTGGCCCTCTGGCTGCGCATCGTGCGGCTTGCAAATACGAAGAACACCCTGCTTGGTGAGCGGTTGCGCTCGCGCAAGCTCAGCCCGGCGCAGTTCGACGTCATTGCACAGATCGGCCCTTCGAAGCGCCTCACTCAGCGGGAGCTTGCGGGGCGCCTGTTGGTAACCGAGGGAAACGTCACCCAGCTGCTCGACAAGCTCGAAAAGCAAGGGTTGGTAACCAGGAACTCCGACGGGCGGTGCAACCGCCTCGCGTTGACGGCGACGGGTCGAAGCATCTATCGGGAGATCGTTCCCGAGCAGAATCGACTCATAGCCGAGCAGTTCTCACCGCTCACCCAAGGTGAGCAGGAGGAGCTGGGAAGGCTGCTCAGAAAGCTCCGCCACCCCGCCGACTGAAGCGGATTTTTTTGAACCGATGCTTTAGTTGTAAAGCATGAAAGCAATAGATCTACACGTTGATCTACGAAGGAGTATGCAGTATGTCCGAACAGGCTCGAATTGCCATCATCTACTACAGCTCGACCGGCCACGCCCATCAGCTCGCAGAAGCCTATGAAGAGGGCGCGAAAGCGGCAGGAGCCGAAGTACGAGTTCGACGAGTACAGGAGCTCGCCCCCCAGGCGGCCGTCGAATCGAATCCAGGATGGAAGGCTCACGCAGAAAAGGTGAAGGACCTTCCCGTGGCGACACTCGACGATCTCGAGTGGGCAAACGGTTACGTGTTCGGAAGCCCGACGCGCTACGGAGCAATCGCGGCTCAGCTGAAGCAGTTCATCGACAGCGCCGGCCCGTTGTGGATGCAGGGCAAGCTTGCCGACAAGGCGGCAACCGCGTTCGCGGGGGCGATGAACCCACAGGGCGGCCAGATAAATACCCTGCAGAATCTCTACCACGTCATGCAGCACTGGGGTGCCGTCATCGTCCCACCCGGCTACACCGATCAATCGATCTACGCCGCGGGGGGCAGCCCCTACGGCATCGTCTACCATACCGGCTCATTCGAGCCGATTGCGCTGCCCGACGAGGTTCTCGCCGCCGGGCGCTACATGGGCGGCCGCATCGCGCGATACGCCGCCGTGCTCGAAGCGAACCGCGCAAAGCTAGGTATGGAGCCGAGCGTTTCGCGAAACTGACCAGTTTTTCAAACTTCCACGCCGAAGGGGCGGTCGTGAGCGCCAGAGGCGCTCCGGCCCTCCTTCGTTCACATTTCTTTCGAAGATCACCCACTTTGTTGTGATATTCTGCTTCCAAAAACAGCTTTCTCTTGACAAATGGAAATGCGATGGACTAGACTCGAATCAATATCAGGCATATCTATGAGCCGATTCGGAGAGTTCGGCGGACGTACCACGAGAGATCGCGTGACGCCTCGGCAGAAAGGTAGGATCGGCCTTTAGGAGGAAACGATGAAAAAGGTTCTCGTGTCTACTTTCGTCGCATTCGCTCTGTTCGCTCTCGTGGCGACGGTGGCGTTTGCCGGCGGCACCAAGGAGCAACCGTCGAGCTCGACGTCGACCCAGTCATCCCAACCGGCCAAACCGGCCGCGTCGAACTTCCTGGCAGGAGTGGTAACCGATACCGGCGGCATCGACGACCGATCATTCAACGCTTCTGCATGGCAGGGTCTCGAGAATGCAAAGAAGGACCTCGGCATTCAGTCCCAATACCTGCAGTCCACGAACCAGAGCGATTATGAGCCCAACATCCAGCAGTTCATCCAGAAGAAGGCGGGGCTCATCGTAACCGTCGGCTTCCTCATGGGTGACGTCACCAAGAAGCTCGCGGCGGAGAATCCGAGCCAGAAGTTCGCGATCGTCGACTACAGCTATGATCCCCCGCTCAAGAACGTTCTTGCGCTTATCTACCAGACCAACCAAGCAGCCTTCCTCGGCGGATACCTCGCGGCAGCGATGTCAAAGACCGGCAAGGTGGGAACCTTCGGAGGCATGAAGATCCCGACGGTAACCATCTATATGGACGGGTTCGTCGCCGGGGTGCGCTACTACGATCAACAGAAGGGCAAGAAGGTCCAGACCCTCGGTTGGGATCCTGAGAAGAACGAAGGCACCTTCACCAACGATTTCACCAACCAGGCCAAGGGCAAGACCGTTACCGAGGCAATGATGAATCAGGGCGCCGACATCATCTTCCCGGTTGCAGGGTCTGTCGGCCTCGGATCCGCGGCTGCCGTTCAGCAGCACAACAGCGCCAGCCCGTCGAACCCGGTCTACATGGAATGGGTCGACACCGACGGATGCGTTTCCGCTCCGCAGTACTGCAGCCTCTTCATAACCAGTGTCGAGAAAGGCATCGCCACGTCGGTCGAAGCGGCGGCGAAGGAAGCGGTCGACGGTTCCTTCAAGGGCGGCAACTACGTCGGAACCCTGGCCAACGGCGGAACCAAAATCGCGCCGTTCCACGATTTCGAGAGCAAAGTTCCGGCATCTGTGAAAGCGGAGCTCGAGACGATCAAGAAGGGTATCATCGACGGTTCGATCTCGGTCGATCCGAAGTCCTATCCCGCACCTTAATTCGACGTGCTTGGTCGAGCTCGACGGACGCAATGCGTCTTGAGTTAAAGGGAATTACGAAGCGGTTCGGCGACCTGGTCGCCAACGACCGCATCGACCTCACCGCCGAGGGGGGCGAAATCCACGCGCTCCTCGGCGAGAATGGGGCGGGAAAAACAACGCTCATGAATGTCCTCGACGGCCTTTACCGGCCGGACGAGGGCAGCATCTATCTCAACGGCGAGGCGGTCCACTTCGAGGATCCCGGCGAGGCTATTCGAGCCGGCATCGGCATGGTGCATCAGAACTTCATGCTGATCCCGGTTTTCACCGTCGCCGAGAACGTGATGCTCGGCTTCGAGCGTACCCGCCGTTTCGGATTTCTCGATCGCCGTCAGGCGCGGTCGGAGATCCGTGAGCTCTCCAAACGCTTCGGTCTGGAGGTTGATCCCGACGCGCTCGTAGGCGACCTTTCGGTCGGACAGCAGCAGCGCGTCGAGATCGTCAAGGCCCTCGCTCGCGAGGCGGAGGTGCTCATTCTCGACGAGCCCACGGCCGTGCTCACGCCGCAGGAGATCCAGGACCTGTTCAAGGTCATGCACTCGCTCAAAGAATCGGGCAAGACGATTCTCTTCATCACGCACAAGCTGAAAGAGGTGCTCGAGATTGCAGACCGAATCACCGTCATTCGTCTCGGGAAGGTTATCGGCACCACGCGGCCGAGCGAATCCGACGAATCGCAGCTCGCCTCGATGATGGTCGGCCGCGGGGTCGAGCTGCAGGTTACGAAGCAGCCGGCAAATCCGGGCGAGCCGGTTCTTGTGGTCGAGGACCTGGTGGTGCTCGACGACACGGGCCAGGTTTCGGTGAACGGCGTAACCTTCGAGGTTCGATCCGGCGAGATCCTTTCGGTCGCGGGCGTGCAGGGCAACGGACAGAACGATCTCGCCGAAGCCCTGACCGGTCTGGCGACGGTCATCGCCGGTACGGTCCGAGTCAACGGCAAGGACGTGACCGGAGCATCGCCGAAAGAGGTGCTTCGCGCCGGCGTCGGAAATATCCCGGAGGATCGGCTGCGTGACGGGCTGGTGGGAAGCTTCACCATTGCCGAGAACCTGATTACCGATGTATTCGACGAAGAGCCCTACTCCCGGTCGGGTGCCCTGAATTGGGACAAGATCCACTCCACCGCCGAGCAACGGATGCAGGAGTTCGACATACGAGCGAGCTCGATCAACGTGGGGGCGTCGACCCTTTCGGGGGGAAACCAGCAGAAGGTTATCGTTGCCAGGGAGCTCTCACGCAAGATACGGCTTATCATCGCTTCGCAGCCGACCCGGGGTCTCGATGTCGGGTCGATCGAGTACGTACACTCGAGGCTTGTGAAAGCACGCGACGACGGGGCGGCGGTTTTGTTGATTTCGGCCGAGCTCGACGAGGCGATGCAGCTTGCAGACCGGATTGTGGTTATGTACCGGGGCGAGCTGGTGGGGCCGTACGGACAAGACGACCTAACCCGCGAGCAGATCGGGCTCCTGATGGCCGGCGTGAGCCCCGACGAGATTACCAAGGGGAGGCCTGAGTGAGCAGCGATCCCGATCAGACCGCGCATCGAGCGGAAGCCGGAGCTTCCATCTTGAGGCGCGTTGCCGACTTCTTCATAAGCGGTAATGTCGTCATCATAACCTTGCTGGCGTTCGTCAGCGCCCTGATCTTGGGCGCCATCGTTATCATCCTCGCTACTCCGTCGGCAATGGCGGCCTGGGAGCACTTTGGCCGAGCGCCCGGAGCCGCGTTCGCAGAGAGCTGGAAGAGCATTTCGAACGCCTACTCCTCGCTCTTCGTCGGATCGATCGGAAGCCCGCGCGGGATCCTACAGGCACTTGCAAGCGGAAACCATCGCGATATCGTCTTTGCGTTCTCGCCGATTTCCGAGACCCTGGTTGCCACCACTCCGCTCTTGATGTCCGGTCTCGGAATTGCCCTAGCCTTCAGGGCGGGGCTCTTCGACATCGGAGGACAGGGGCAGCTCATTCTTGGTGCAGTAGGCGCTACCCTCGGCGGTTTCCTCTTTCCCCACATGCCCGGGATTCTCCACGTTCCGTTGGCGATCATCTTCGGGGCGGCGTTCGGCGCAGCCTGGGGGTTCATCCCCGGCCTCTTGAAGGCCCGCACGGGGGCGCACGAGGTCATAACCTCGATGATGCTCAACTACGTGGCGCTGAACCTGCTCACCTATCTGCTGACCACGGCCCTCTTTCAGGCCCCGCCGCGTGACCAGGCAATTTCGAAGACGGTCGCGGCCACAGCCAGCCTTCCGCATCTTGCCGGACCTTCTTTGCGAATGAACCTCGGTTTCATTCTTGCGGTGCTCTGTGTCGTGGGAGTGGCATGGCTGCTTCAGCGAAGCACGTTGGGATTTCAGTTTCGGATGCTCGGAGCGAATCGTGAGGCAGCACGGGTTGCAGGGGTCAACATCAACCTTCAGTACGTTGTAGCAATGACCCTCGCCGGCGCCATCGTGGGGCTCGGCGGGGCCTTCATGGTGCTCGGAGTCGACCACCGAATTGCGGCCTACTATGGCGGTACTATCGGTTTTGACGGTATCACGGTCGCGATCCTCGGACGAGGGAACCCATACGGCGTCGGGCTCTCGGCGCTGCTCTTCGGTGCCTTCACCGCAGGGGGCAGGACGATGCAGGTCAATGCAAACATTCCCCTGCAGCTCGTACAGGTGCTCCAAGCGGTGCTCGTTCTCTTCGTTGCCGCACCTGGGGTAATCCGAACGATCTACCGAATCAGGGTCCGCGGAGCCGGAAGAGTCTTTGGAGGATGGGCCGGATGAGCGAGCTCGACGTGACGACAAACCAGCCCCGCCAACTTCGAAAGGATCTCAACGCAATCCGCCGGAGGAGTCTCGGAATCGCCCTCTTCGTGCTTGCCGCACTCATCATCGCGGTGTTTGTGCCCGGCACGACAGCAGGCGTGAGGACAGTCTTCCAGCTCACCGCACCACCGGCAATCGCCGTTCCGCCGATTCCGATCCCGGTGCTCGGCGCACTGATAGCCCTCGGCATCGCCTGTGTGGGCCTCGGGGTTGCGCAGATCGTGTGGCGCAAGAACCGTCACACCTACCTCTTTCTGGGAATCGGTCTTGCGCTCACCGGAATAGCGTTCCTCGCGTGGGCCGGCAAGGGCGAAACGGTCGACATCGAAGGATTGCTCACCACCTCCCTCATCGAGGCGGTTCCCCTCACCCTCGGTGCGCTTTCGGGCCTGCTCTGCGAGCGCTCGGGTGTCATAAACATCGCAATCGAGGGGCAGTTCCTGGTCGCGGCCTTCTTCGGCGCGATGATCGGGAGCGCAACCGGAAGCCTTTGGCTCGGGCTCATTGCGGGAGCGATCGCCGGCGGGCTCGTCGGGCTCGTCCTCGCAGTCTTTACGATAACCTACTCCGCCGACCAGATCATCGTCGGCGTCGTGCTCGACGCCTTCGCCCTCGGGCTCACGACCTTTTTCCTCTTGAGCCTGCTGGTGCCTATGCAGGCGACGCTGAACAGCCCGGAGGTCTTCGGACCGATTCCGATTCCTCTCCTCGACAAGATCCCGATCATCGGACCTCTTCTGTTCAACCAGAACATCATGGTCTACCTGACGGTGATCATACTCGTCGTCGTGCAGATCGCCCTCTTCCAGACCCGGTGGGGACTGCGGGTCCGCGCCGTCGGAGAGCATCCTCGCGCGGCGGAAACCGTCGGGATAAAGGTGACTCGGGTGCGCTATCGCAACGTCATCCTCGGCGGCGTCGTGGCCGGAATCGGAGGAGCCTCCTTCACCATCGGCTCCACGGGTCAGTTCGCCCACAACATGACTTCGGGCCTCGGCTACATTGCGCTCGCGGCCATGATCTTCGGCCGCTGGCGTCCCTTCGGAGCGCTCGGCGCGGCGCTTCTGTTCGGTTTCTTCGACGCCCTGCAGTTCACCCTCTCGGTGTTGAATGTCCCGATACCGTCGGACTTCCTCTCGATGTTCCCCTACCTGGCGACGATCCTCGCAGTCGCGGGTCTCGTCGGTCGGGTCGTGCCCCCTGCGGCGGACGGTCAGCCCTATTCACGGGAGTGAGCGCTCCCCGATTCGAGCAAACATGTCGAAACGCGTCGTCTCACTGATCTACGCCTGCGTGCTCATGGCCGGGTTCGGCATCGGCGTGGCCGCCTTCGGCCCGCTTCTCCCCGAGCTTGCCGAGAACAACGGTCTCGCGATGTCGCAGATGGGCATCATCTTCCCGGCGATCTTCGCAGGAACGATTCCCGCCTCGCTGTTGGTGGGAGTAGCGCTCGACCGCTTCGGGGCGAACCGAATCATTCTCATATCCATTCCCGTGCTCGCCGGCTCGGCAATCTCTCTCACCTTCTCGCGGTCGCTGCCTCTTCTTATGCTGCTCTCAGTCCTGATCGGCGCAGGCGGTGGAGCGGGGGTACCGACGGCGAATACCCTGATCGTGAAGCTCTTCGGCCGGAGGAGCGTCGCCGCGGTGAACCTGCTGAACGTCTTCTTCGGAGTCGGAGCAATTGCGGGGCCGGCGCTGGTGAGCCTGGGCCTGAGCCTGTTCGGATCCGGTACGCCGGTCTTCTGGCTCGCGGCCGCCATCGCGCTGGCGTGTCTGCCCTACTTCATTACGGCATCCCTGCGCGCCGGCCCCCCGATCGACATCGCCCGGGCCGAGGAGACGAGGGAAGAACGGCGTCGCTCGCGCGAGCAGGCTCGTCACCAGGAGTGGGAAGCGGCTCGCGGCAGGCTCCAGGCCGTCCGAGCGCTTTTCCGCTCGCCGCTGCTGTGGCTGATCGGGTGGTTGCTGTTCTTCGACGTCGGCACCGAGCAGACCCTCGGCGGCTGGATGGCCGTCTACATGCAGCTGTCCACGCGCGTCGCGATGACGACCGCGGCCCTCGTGGTCTCCGGATTCTGGGTCGCCTTCACGGTGGGCAGGCTCGCCGGAGCGGGAATCGGAACTCGAATAACGGCGCGACGGGTCCTTGCGGGCGCCCTCACTACGGCGTGCGCCGGTATTCTCGTCGTCAACCTCACCCACGGATACACAGTGCCCTCGATAGCCGGGTTTCTCCTCACCGGGTTGGGTCTTGGTCCGGTCTATCCGACGACGATGGCGTTGATCGGTACGACCTTCACCACCCGGGCGGGGACGGTCATCGGAGCAACGGCCGCTCTCGGGACGATAGGCGGCATGGGACTGCCCTTCCTCGAGGGCATCTTCATGGATTCCTTCGGACCCCCGGGTGCGGCGGGGCTGCTCGGGGCAGCTGTCATCGCGATCGTCGTCTTCTCGGCGGCGTCACTCCTTCGCATTGCCCGCAAGGGCGAATGACCCCTCCTCTGCGCTCCTATGTTTCGAACCGCCGAGCGATATAGTCGCTGTAGTCTTTCAAGATAGGCTCGTAGCTCTCGTTCAGCAGCGGCGAGGAGATCAGGAAATCTGCGGTCGAGCGGTTGCAGGCGGTCGGGATGTTGTAGAGAACCGCTATACGGAGCAGTGCTTTGACGTCGACGTCATGCGGCTGAGGTTCCATCGGATCCCAGAAGAAAATGAGCAGATCGACCTCGCCGTTGACGATCATTGATCCAAGCTGTTGATCGCCGCCGAGCGGACCGGATTTCAACTTGACTATCGGTCCGGCGGCCGCACGCCCGTCCGGGACCCGTTTTGCGAGGGTCTCCTCCACGAGCTTTCCAGTTGTTCCGGTGCATATCATCCGGTGGCGCAGCAACGTCTCCCAGTTCCAAGAAACCCACTCCGCAAGATCCTTCTTTCGATTGTCGTGCGCTACGAGCGCCACCCGTTTCTTCGTTTCCATGTCGTATTCAGCTCCTTTCGCCGTCAACGCTATCACATCCTTCGCAGGGCCGCCAGCGAGCGCTTCTGCGGCCGGGGAGCTCTGACGGCGCCGGCGTATTGACGGCACGAGCGTTTTGACGGTGTGTCCGTTTGTTTCTATAATCAAAGCGGGTGAAAAAAAAGGGAGACCCTCTCGACGCAACCTCACAGCCGCGTACGGTGATCGCCTTCGTGCTTGCCGCGGCGGCCCTCTGTCTCACCTCCTGCGGGCCGTCGCTGCCGCGTCAGCCCTCGATGACGGAGATCAGACGAAGCGTCGCGCGGATCCTCGAGCTTCCCACCTACGAACAGCTCTATCGCGACGTGGTCTACATCGACAAGAGCAGGCCGATTCTCTTTCTGAAGATCGGGGGAACCGAGGTGCTGTTCTCCGTGAACATTCGCGTCAAGGCGGGTATCGACCTGGCGGGCGGAATGGCGCTTGAACGCACGGGTCCCCACTCGATCGCCGTGCGGCTGCCGCCGGCGAAAGTCCTCTCGGTCGACGCAGAGGAGCAGTCGATCCGCGAGTACTTCGTTCACCGGCGCGTGCTGAGCAGGGTCTCCCAGCTCGACTACTATGACGCAATCGAGCCGGCGAAGGAGCGAATCGTCGAGGAGGCCGTCGCCGGGGGTATCCTAACGCGGGCACGCGACAACGCCCGCAGCCTCGTCGAGGGGCTGCTGCGCGGAGGGGGGTACGAGCGGGTGAGCTTCATCGAGGAAGTTCAGACGTGATGAAAGGAAAGCCGCGCGAACCCGGCACG
>CAZDMH010000036.1:0-2579 GCA_964506755.1 uncultured Spirochaetales bacterium | reverse complement strand
GCTTCATCGAGGAAGTTCAGACGTGATGAAAGGAAAGCCGCGCGAACCCGGCACGGGCGGGCGAGGAGCGCGCGAACCCGGCACGCGGGAGCGCAAGGTGCGCGGTCTCGGAGTGGGTGGGATCCTCCGTGCGATAGCCGCTGTGCTCGTCGCGGGTGCGGTGGTTTTCGCTGTGATCGAGCTGCGGCCGCTAGTCGGCGGCCTGCGATCCCTGCGGGAGGGAATCTCCGAGATCTTTCATCCCCGGCCTCGTACGGCATCGCAGCAGCTTCTGCTTCACGCCCGCGACATCCTCGAGTTCAGCACGATCGAGTACATCCACAAGAGCGTCTTTCCCTACGACTTCTTTCCCCCCGAGCTCGACTGGGCCGCCCTTATCGAGCGCAGACGCTCGGGCGTCCAGCTTTCAGACGCCGAATGGGACTACCTCACGCTCTACGAGCTTTCCCGCGAGGTCGGGATACCGCTCGACCGCGAGCCGAATCGGTTCGTCGTTCTCACGGTGGTCGTGAAGGCCGGATACGATCTGCGCTCGCTCGCCGGTCGCCGGGCGGACGAGATTGCCCTCGGCAGACTCGAATGGCTTCACTTTCGCGGCTCGGGGGTCGAGGTGAGCCTTCCCCGGCCGGCGATCACGGAGCTCATTGTTCAGGATGCACCGAGCACCGCCTATGGCTATCCCTCCCTCGATGTCTCCCCTGAGCAGTGGAGACGCATCGTCGCCTTCACTGCGCGCAAGACCCGTGAGCAAATCGAGGCTTCCTCCATCCTCGATGAAGCGGCAACCAACGCCCAGGACTACCTGCGGATCTTCTTCCGGCAGGCCGGGTTCCAGAACGTCCGGTTCGAGTAGGGCAGCAGGGCCGGTCGGACACCCTTGACCGAGGGCAGGGAGGCGATAAACAGTAGGTCATGAGCAGCACCCAGGAGTATCGAATTCCCCCGACGCCGATTCGCCGTATCCTCTACCCGTTCGAGCGCTTTCTGCGCATCGAGTCTTCAGGCGGAATCCTTCTTCTCATCGCCGCCGTTGTAGCCTTCGTGTGGGCCAATGTCCCGCAGGGCGCGGTCGTCTACCACCATTTCTGGCATGTTCCCATCACGATTCACGTAGGAACGGTTTCGCTCTCGATGACGCTCGCCCACTGGATCAACGACTCGCTCATGGGGCTCTTCTTCTTCGTCGTCGGCCTCGAGATCAAGCGGGAAATGCTCGTCGGAGAGCTCTCGACCCCCCGCCAGGCGGCCCTGCCGATCGCTGCGGCGCTCGGCGGCATGGTGGTTCCAGCCCTCATCTATACCGCATTCAACGCCGGCGGGCCCGGATCGGCGGGCTGGGGTATTCCGATGGCGACCGACATCGCTTTCGCGGTCGGAATCATGGCGGTTCTCGGCCGCAGGGCGCCGCTCAGCCTGAAAATATTCATCACTGCGCTCGCCATTGTCGACGACCTCGGAGCGGTGCTCGTGATTGCAATCTTCTACACGGGGCAGATCAACATGACCGCCCTGGAAATCTCCGCCGCGCTGCTTCTGCTGATGTTCGCCCTCAACCGAGTGGGGGTGCGCCACGCGGGCGTCTATCTCGCGGTTGGAATCGGCCTCTGGCTTGCGCTGTTCTACTCGGGACTTCATGCGACCCTCGCGGGGGTTCTCGCGGCCCTGGCCATCCCCGCGAAACGGCACATCAACGGTCCGCAGTTCATTTCTCACGGACGCTACTACCTCGACAGGTTCGAATCGGCGGGCGAGGAGGGCGGCGAGGCGAGAATCATTCCCAACCCCGACCAGCAGAACGCGATGCACGGCCTGGAAGCCTCTCTGGAGGCTGCCGAATCCCCGATGGCCCGTCTCGAGCACATTCTGCACCCATGGGCGCGCTACGTGGTGATGCCGCTGTTTGCACTAGCAAACGCCGGCATCTCGCTCGTGCCGGCTGCCGAGGCGGCAATCGCGTCGGCCGGTGGAGCCGCGGGCGCAGCAGCGACGGCCGCAGGAACGCCGGTGGGAGCCGGAGTCATCGCCCACCTCTCGCTGTTGGAAATGCTCGTGCAGCCGGTCTCCCTGGGGGTCATCGCGGGGCTCTTCATCGGCAAGCCGGTGGGGATCTTCCTCGCCTCCTGGATCGCAATCCGCACCGGCCTCGGGGTCAAGCCGCGGGGGGTCAGTTGGGGCGCGCTCCTCGGCGCCGGGTCGCTGGCGGGAATCGGCTTCACGATGTCGCTGTTCATCGCCGACCTCGGCTTTCACGAAGGCACGCTCCTCACCGAGGCAAAGGTCGGCTTCCTTACCGCCTCGCTGGTATCCGGAATCGTCGGCTCGCTCATCCTGCTTTCGACGGGGCGAAACAGGAGTGAAGTGACCGGCTCCTGATCGTAGGCGCCCGCAGTCGTTTGTCCTGCCTCGATTGCAGCCGTTGACGATGAGCCCGGTCAATGATCAGGGAAACGCGAAAGCTTCAGCATGGGACTCTCGACGATTTGAGGTGCGAGCTCCGTCGGCATAGGACGAATGACCTACCCCCAGAAGGTGCGGCGGCTGAGGCGGAGATTCGGAGTTTCGCCGGTTCCCAAACCGAC
>CAZDMH010000035.1:0-28177 GCA_964506755.1 uncultured Spirochaetales bacterium | reverse complement strand
CTCTCGTGCCCTGTTTCTGGACGATCCTCCCCCTTTTGGTCTATACTTCTTCGCAAGCAAGTGCCCAAATCGTTTTGAGCAATGGAGATAAATAGAAGGTATGAAGCGCTCGTTGGCCTCGCTGTCCATACCCGTGGCCGTTCTCTTCCTGATAGCCATGGGAGGATGGCTGACAATGGGCTTCCGCCGGTCCGGCCCTCCCTCCTGGTGGGTCCAGACCGCAACACTGGCTGTAGCCGCACTTGCCGTTATCTATCTTCTTGCCCTTCTTGCTTCACTGAAAAGACAGCCGCAGGCTGCGAAACACACCGCGCGTGACGCAGCCGGGTCAGCGGAAGCGTCGACCGCTCGTTTTCATGACCACCTCACCGGGCTTCCGGGCCGGCTCTGGCTCGAGCAAACACTCACCTCCGAGATCGCACGGAGCCGAAGGTACCATCGAGATTTTTCGGTGATCGTAATCGACATCGACCATTTCTCGCGCCTCAATCGAACAGAGGGCAGAACTGCAGGGGATAGGGTGCTCGAAGCAGTCGGTGGCCTGCTGCGCTCGCACGTGCGACAGTCCGATCATCTGGCCCGCCTGGGCGATGACGAGTTCGTGCTCGTTTTGGCAGAAACTCCACAGAAGGGGGCGTTGCAACTCGCCGAGAAGCTTCGCGGCATGATCGAATCGTTCCGACTCGACAACGGCATTGCGGTGACTGTCAGCTTGGGAGTGGCCGCGGCGCGGGACTCCGACTCCGTGAAGGAGCTCCTCGATCGTGGAGAGGCGGCCGCGATGACCGCTCGCCGCGACGGCGGCAACGGTGTTGCCACAGCCACGTTCTAGGCCGGTACCGATTTCGTCCGGCAACCTCGAGTTGACCTCCCCCCGCAATGAGGCTATACTTATTCTATTCTCCGCCGTGAGTTACAGGTTGGACGGTGGAGGTTTCGAGGCGTCACCCGAACGTTCACGATCGGAAGACGCAAGGGCCACGACCTAGGGAGGGGAGCATGGCTGAGCAACTCATTCTCAAAAACCTGCCGTTCATAAAAGTACTGCCCTCGTGGGCGCAGGATCTTTCCTACAAGTACTGCTCGAAGACGGCAAATCTCTACATTCTCCACGGTAACATACGCGATTTTCTTCCGAACAAGATGCTCGAGGGCGAGTTCGTCTTCGTACGTATCCAGGAGTTCATCTCCGAGGTGTTGTTCGGCAATCGCGATATCATTGCCTACTACGACCGCTCTTCCGGTATCAACTTCTGTACCCAGGAGATGCAACGCGACTACCTTCAGGTCATGTCGAAGGCATACCCCGACGTCGATGCCGAGGAGCTCTTGAGCTCCGACCCGTTCAAAGCGTTCAATCTCCTCGAGAAGTACTTCCTCATGAACATGCCGAAGAAGAAGCGCATCGTGCTCATCATCGACTACGCTGAAACAATCATCCCCAACACCGAGGTATCGCGTCTGTCGGAGGAGGATCGCTATAATCTCGTAACGCTCAACCGCTGGTCGCACGATCCGATTTTTACCCAGGGCGACGTCTCCGTGATGCTTCTTACGGAAAACCTCGCGGATATCAACCCCCGCCTCGTTCGTTCGCCAAGCACTGTCAAAGTGAACATTCCACTTCCCGATGAAGAGATCCGCGAAAGCTTCCTGCTCTTTCTCGAACGGAAGGGCAATCTCATCATGGAATCGCGGCTCAATCCGCAACGCGTCGCGAAGATTACGAGCGGACTCAACCTCATGAATCTCAACCAGCTCGTAGCGGAATCCTTCCAGGAGGGACGGCCAATCACCCTCGAGTACCTGCGGGAGAAGAAGAAGGAGATCATCGAGAACGAGGCCATCGGGCTCCTTGAGTTCATCGAATCGGAGCACGACCTGTCAATGATTTCCGGCCACGACTTCGTGAAGAAGCGCTTCAAGAGCGCCGCTCGCGCGATCAAGCAGGGGCGTCTCGACGTACTGCCGATGGGCTATCTCCTCGCAGGCCCGGTCGGAACCGGCAAGTCTTTCATGGTTACCGCGTTCGCCGGCGAGATCGGGATTCCCATCGTCAAGTTCCGGAACTTCCGCTCGAAGTGGCAGGGCGTCACGGAGTCGAACCTGGAGAAGGCGCTCAACATACTCAAGGCGATGTCGCCTGTGGGAGTCATGATCGACGAAGCCGATGCTTTTCTCGGCGATCGCAATCAGGATGGCGACTCCGGCACGAGCAATCGCATATTCGGCCAGATCACGAGCTTTATGGGCAATACCGAGTTCCGTGGCAAGATCATCTGGTTTCTCATCACCTGCCGTCCGGATCTCCTCCCCATCGACCTCAAGCGACAGGGACGCGCAGAGGAGCATCTTGCCCTCTTCTACCCGGATTCGGCCGAAGAGCGTGAGGATCTCTTCCAGACCCTCGTTCGCAAGCTCAGGCTGCGGGTCGAAAGCCTCTCGGTCTCCGACCTCCTGAAGAAATACAAGTTCGAATGCTCCGGCGCCGACCTCGAAGCCATGCTTATCAGGGCGAAGTTCAACGCCGCCATGCGAAACCACGTGACGATCAGCCGCGAGGACCTCGAGGAGACGATCAAGGACTTCGTACCGCCTGCCTATCCCCATGAGATCGATCTGCAGAACCTCGTTGCCGTCCTCGAGTGTACGAGTCGTGAGATGGTCCCGCGGCGCTTCCAGAATCTCGATCGGGCCAAACTGATCGACGACATACGACAGCTGAAGACATTGCTGGGGGAGCGAGAATAATGAAGATCGAAGAGAGTCCCTACGGGCATCTACCGGACGGGCGCGGCGTAACCCACTATGTCATCGAGAACTCACGCCGCACCGTCGTCGAGGTTATGGACTACGGTGCGATCCTCGTATCGCTGCGCACCGCCGACCGCGACGGAACGGTCGAGGAGATTACCCTCGGCTTCGATTCCATAGAGGGCTACGCCGGAACGCATCCCTTCTTCGGGGCCACGGTGGGACGGTTCGCGAACCGCATCGCCGGTGGGCGCTTCGAGCTCGAGGGAAAAAGCTACCAGCTCGCCTGCAACAACGGACCCAACCATCTTCACGGAGGCAAGGTCGGATTCGACAAGCGGATGTGGCAGGCGTTCCCCTTTTCGCGCGGCTCGGCGGCCGGTGTGCGGTTCTCCTACGTCAGTCCCGACGGCGAGGAGAATTACCCGGGCACACTCAAGGTGAGCGTGACCTACACCCTCTCCGAGGATGATTCGCTCGAGCTGCGCTACGAGGCGACCGCCGACCGGGCCACACCGATCAATATCACGAACCACACCTATTTCAATCTCAAGGGAGCCGGAAAGGGCACCATCGAAGACCATCTCCTCACCCTTCATGCGGACTCCTACCTCCCGGTCGACGCGAACCTCATTCCGACCGGAGAGCTGCTTCCCGTGGAAGGCACTCCTTTCGACTTCCGCCAAGAGAAACCCATCGGACGCGATCTCGCCGCCGTCGGCGGATACGATCATTGTTTCGTAGTTTCCACGCGCGACCGTTCCCATCAAAAGGCGGCAAACGGACGTCCTCTCCGCCCCGTAGCGCAGGTCTATCAAGAGGATACGGGACGCGGCCTTCGGCTCTCGGCGACTCAACCGGGTGTCCAGCTCTACACGTCGAACATGCTCGCCCCCACCCGCGGCCGCGGCGGGACGACTTACGGAAAACACTCGGCATTCTGCCTGGAGACCGAAGCCTTTCCGGACTCGGTCAACAAACCCGACTTTCCCTCCGCGATACTCAAGCCCGGCGAAAAATACGACGAAATCGCTAAACTTGACTTTTATCGTAATTAATTGCAATTTGGACTTGACTATTACCTACAAGGGACTATACTGGACTAACAAGTACTCGGAGGAACGTCATGGATGTTGATGATCGCTCGAGCGAATTGCTGACTTTGGCTGAAGTTGCCCAATACCTGAAGGTCGCCGAAAAGACCGTGCTCCGCATGGTGCACAACAACGAGATTCCGTCGATTAAGGTCGCAAGCCAGTGGCGTTTCCGCAGGTCGATGATAGACGAGTGGCTGATGTCCCAGATGAAGAGCCCTCCGAAGAACGAGCTCGTGAAGCTTATCGAAGCGACACGCGAACCGGTTCCGATCTCGCGTCTCACCGACAAGCGCTTCATCCTCATGGAGCTCCATCCGGGCACGAAAGAGGACGTTCTCCGCCAACTCGTGCAGCCGCTCGTGGAATTCGAGTTCGTGAAGGATGGAGACGAGTTCCTCCAAAAGCTGATAGAACGCGAACAGATGATTTCCACGGCACTCGGACGTGGTGTCGCATTTCCGCACATTCGACGCCCAAAGGAATCCCAATCGTCCAGTCCGGTGCTCGTGATCGGAGTATGCAAATCCGGCACGAACTTCGATGCGCTCGACGGCGAGAAGACCTACCTCTTTTTCCTGCTCTACACCGACAGCGACGTCGTGCACCTGCGGGTCATGGCGAAGCTGAACATGCTTCTCGGAGAGAAGAAACTCTCCAACAAGATTCTCGAAACAACAAGCCCGGACGATGTCATGCAGGTCCTCATGGAAGAGGACCAAACCTAGTTTTTCTCATCCACTTTTTAGCGTGAACTGTCGAGAATAGAGGAATTGTGGATTAAAATTAGTAGCGTTGTAATCGAAGGAGATGCATGCGCGTTCGGAAGCTGAAGAACAAGACCCTATCGCTGACCAACGACGGGCGCCTCAGTGTCTTCTTTCTCGGTGTGGGAAGCGCCTTCTCCAAACGTCACTACCAAACCAACCTCCTCGTCATTAAGGGGGAGGACCACCTGATGATCGACTTCGGCTCGAAGGCTCCTCAGGCGCTTTTCGAGCTCGGGCTCAGCGTAACCGACTTGCGCAACTTCTTGATTACCCACTCTCACGCCGACCATATCGGCGGGCTCGAAGAGATCATGCTGACGAACCGATACGTGCGGCGGGAGAAGCCCAATATCGTCATTAACACCACCTACCAAAGCATCCTCTGGGATATGTCGCTGCGGGGCGGCTCGGCATTCAACGAAGAGCACGGCGGCGAGGTACTGACCTTCAGCGACATGTGGGAGGTCATCCGTCCGACCTGGCTCGAGTCCTATCCTCGCGAGACCCACGAAGCCAACGTGGGTTCCATCAACGTCAAGTTCTTCCGGACCATGCACATCCCGGATTGGCCGGACAACTGGCAGAGCTCCTTTTGGAGCTGCGGCGTCCTCATCGACGACCGGGTAATGTACACCTGCGACACCCGTTTCGATACCGATCTGGTTTTCTCCTTTGAGAATCTCTTCGAGCCGGAGATGATCTTCCATGACGCTCAGTTCTATAATGGAGGGGTGCATGCCGGGATAGACGAGCTCAACACCTTTCCGGCCGATATCAAAAAAAAGATGGTTCTGGTACACTACGGCGACAATTGGGAAGATTACGAAGAGAAGATCAAAGAGTACGGATTCAAAGGCCTTGGGCAGGAGTGGAGCTACTACGATTTCGACTGAGCCCTCCGGCCGCAAGGCTTGGTCGAGATAAGTGAATATCGAGTTTCATTACTACCTGCTGAACGTCATCTGCCGCTACGCCGGGTTCAACGAAGAACAGGCGCGCATCATCTCCTACTCCTCGCAGTTCGTCGATTACAACCTCGTGACCTATACGATCGATACCCCCGAACGCAGCTATCACACCGTACCCACACAGAACTACGGATTCTGGAGCCCTGAGACCCCACGGCGGGTTTACATACCCTTCCACTTCGTTCCGGGGGAAACGGACTACCCGGGGGCCGCCCGAATCGACGGCCGAACCAACCGTCTCAACACCACCCCCAACTCACCCGCGGCGAAGCAAATTCTCATTGCGGCACTGAAATCACGCGACCTCTATCGAATCGGAATCGCGCTGCATACCTTTGCGGACACCTGGGCCCACCAGAACTTCTCCGGGATTCGTGAAAGCTGGAACAGCTGTGACGAGAGCTCCATCATTCCGCCGATCGGCCACGCTCAGGTGCTCAAGGCTCCGGACCTTCTCAGCGCACGATGGGAAGACCCGCGTCTTGCACCGCCCTATAGGAATGTGGACAACCGCACGCGCGCATTCGCCGCAGCTCGCAAGATTTACAAGTACCTCTGTACTTTCAACCGGCGTTCCTTCGATGACGTGGATGTCGTGATGGATTCGCTCCAGGCCAAGCTTGGGCCCCCCGGACGGGAGGCGCCAATGGAAGAGCGCATCTTGGACCTAACCATCGAGGAGAGCATCGAACGCTTCGATCGGACGGACTGGGTACGCGAGGCCATTCCCTCCGCGGAGATAGCCGACGACAGCGAGGCGGCTCGCGGTTACGACAAGATCCTTTGGCTCAAGGACGAGGTGCTCTACCGTTCGAAGCTCGTCAAGAAGCGGCCCGTTCCGGCGCGACCGGGCTTTTACTCGAGCCATTTCTACCGCTTCAACGAGGCGGCGAAGGCGCAGCTGGATGCTGCCTACGAGGTGCTCCCCTCCGAGCTCCTCGCATCAGTCTGACGGCTATCAGCCGGCCGGCAAACCGCCGACAGGGATGAACCCAACGTCATCGAGGTACTCGATCAATCGGTCCGCGTCGGCCGGTTCACTCCGATAGGCGACGTATCCGTCAGGACGGATTAGGTACAGACACTCACTACGACCACCGTAGCGATGGTGGAGAATCCCCTCGTCGTCATACACCAGCCGTGCCTGGTTTCCCGGTGCCTTCTCGTTCTCCTCCCGGTGATGGGAACGAATCACGACCGACTGCAGCAGCTGCGGAAACTGCATCTGAACCTTGGCGACACCGTCCGTCAACCGGTGTATCGAGTCCTCACCCCCCTCCGGGGCATGCGTTCCTTCGAATACCATCAGGGTGTGTATACCGCAGCGCAGCAGCTCGTAAAGTGTTCCGAGCTCTACCTTCCCGCTTTCATTCCTCGACAGCAGGACGCCGTCAGGCGCCCGGTCTCCTGCATGCGGGCCGGCGGCGAACTCCGGACACTCAGCGAACTCACCCTTGCGCGCTCGCTGGTGCGACGCGCGGGTTCCCGTCGTCCATTCCGAAACAGCAGGACTGTGACGGTAGTGGTATGAGAGCTCTCCGAGATGACGAGAGGCGAGGTTCTTGACGTAGGTGCTGTGTCCGACGAGCTGGCTGAGCTCGTCGCGAAGTCCCATCGCAATCTTCGCGCGAAGGTTGAGCTCCGCTTGGAGAAAGCTCGTCAAGTGCACGACCGAGCGCCCGACCGGATGGCGCTCCGCATGGTAGCTTGCAAGGAGCTCAGGCCGCGATCGACCGAGCAGTACCGATGCAAGCTTCCACCCGAGGTTGCAGGCGTCCTGCAGTCCGGTGTTCATCCCCTGACCGCCCACGGGGCTGTGGACATGGGCCGCGTCCCCTGCGAGAAACACTCGGCCCACCTGATATTGCGAGACCTGGCGGTGATTGACTCTGAAGTAGCTGAGCCACAACGGATTCGAGAGAGTCGCCGGAACCGGTGAGCGTTGATCGAAGAGCTTTTCGACTTCTTCGAGATCCGGCTCGTCGTCTTCGCCGTGGTGCCACTGCGACCTGTCGTACTCGCCCGCGACAGCCCATCGTCCTTCCGGGAGCGGGATGCCGAAAATCGTCCCTTTCGCTGACCCAAACTCGAACATCTCGCTTGACGGGATTTCCCAGTCAATTGAGAGGTAGGCGACGAGATAATGCTGAGGATCCTCCGATCCATCGAACGGCAAGCGAAGAGTATGGCGAACGGTCGAGTGTGCCCCGTCGCAGCCGACGAGATAGCTGCACTCCACTGTTTCCGAGCTCCCGTCGGCTCCGGCCAGTGTCGCCCATACCTTTTCATCGTCCTGTTCAAAGGAAGTGAGCTCCTTCTCCCGCTCGATCTTTACGCCCAGCTCGCGCAGCCGGTCAGTCAACAGCTCCTCGGTTCTGAACTGCTCGAGGCCGAGCGGGAACGGATAGGGCGAGTCGAGACGGTCGAATGAGAGCCCGAGCAGCTTCCCCTTGGAACCGTAGACGGCAAGGTCCCGAATCTTGTTCCCTGCAGCAATGAAGCGCTCGGCGAGCCCGGCACCTTGAAAGATCTCCAGGGTGCGAGGCATGATGCCCGTCGCTTTGCTGATGCGACGAGGCGCTGAAAGCTTGTCGATTATCCGAAAGGCGACCCCGTTTTCGGCGAGAATGCAGCCGAGGAATAGGCCGGTGGGGCCCGCACCGGCTATGACGACGTCGACGTGGTTGGACATACGCTCCTCGATGGGATGCCGCAGCATCCCTATTATTAAATGAGTTAACTATTATTGGCTTTGAGATCCGAGGATGTCAAGGAAAACACGCCGCTGCGGATGAGAGGATACTCGGCGCGATAGAAATCTATCGGTTTGCCTAGACTGTCGCGGCACTGTCCAACACGTCCGTTCCTGCCACCCGGTCCGGCTCTCTCGCCGCGGTGCGAGAATCGTAGACTATGCGTCCCCCTACCACAGTCAGCTCCACCCGGGTGTCGATGATGTGTTCGTTTGGGACGGAGGTCAGATCCTGAGACAACACGGCGAAATCGGCAAGCATACCTGGCTCGAGGCTCCCCTTTTCGCCCTCTTGGAACTCCGCATAGGCGCTTCCCTTTGTGAAGCAGGCGAGCGCCTCTTCGATCGATATGCGTTCCGGGCTGTCGCGGTTTACCACCATATGCATCGACTCGATCGGATTGCAGGTGGCCTCGCCCGGTATATCCGAACCGAACGAAAGCGGCACACCTGCGTCGAGGAGCGACCGGTGGGGATAGGCTCGTCTCGCCCGCTCTTCCCCGAGCAACGCGATATCCTTTTCCGGAGTCGTAAGTGCCGACGGCTGGGCGGAAATGATCACCCCTAGCTCACGCAGCCGGGGAATATCCTCGGGACGGATGAGCTGAGCATGCTCAAGGCGGAAGCGCAGATGTGCGCACTCAGGCGCCTCTCGCCGAAGTCTCTCCATTGCATCGAGGAAGGACGTTGTGGCTCGATCTCCTATTGAGTGGAACGCCCCCTGAATACCCTTCGAAGCGAGCTTCTTCAGAATCGGATAGATCTCCTCGGCGCTCATCCCCTGGCCGAAGTTCCCCTTTTCGTCGAGATATTCGTCCCACAGCCAGGCTGTACGAGTGGTGAAGGTGCCGTCGAGGAAGTATTTCCTCGGTCCCTGCCGTACCCATTCCCCGTCATAGCGAGCGAGTCCCATGAGAGGGACCGTCCACGGCATTCGTCCAAAGGACCAGCAGGAGAACCGCACCGTGAGCTCCCCCCGTTTCCTCATCTTCGTGAGGGTGAACGTCACCGGGTAGAACCAGGTGTTGTCCTGTACCGACGTGATGCCGTAGCTGTTGAAGATCTCGCCCGCTCGCTTCACTCTCGGCTCTCGCATCGCGCGATTGAAAAACATCCTGGCGAAACGTCGCGAAAGAAACTTGTTGCTCGACATCTCGCGCACAATGCCCGTCGGCTCGCCGTCTTCGCTCCGGAGAACGACTCCGCCCCCGGGCGGGTCGGGCTTTCCCTTCTCGATTCCCATCCCCTTTAGCGCGAGCGAGTTGAGCCAGGCGCCATGGCCGCCGAACTGCGACAGAACGACGGGATTGTCCGGAAAAGCGGCATCGAGGATCTCCTTCGTCGGCTCGGGGCAGGCGGGATAGTCCCAATGATTGCCCACGATGATCTCTCCCTTGCGAGGCTCGCCGTAGTGCGACTTCAGCACCTCGACAATCTCGTCAGCGTCGAGCCCATCGAGCTGCGGGTGATTCTCCTGATCTCCGAGTATGATTGCATGGACATGGTTGTCATTGAAACCCGGTACGACCGTTCTTCCTGCAAGATCGAACCTCTCGGCCTCATCCCCCGCATTGGCGAGGGCATCGGTTCGTGATCCAACGTAGGCGATCCTCCCATCTTCGACCACCATCGCGTCCGCACGGTCCCCATTGGAGGCCAGCGTCACGATGTTCCCATTAAACCATACAGAATTACTCATGTTTAGAGTGTACGGCATATCAGGGCTGCCAGCAAGCACAAAATATGCGCCGGGTCGAGAAAGCTACCCGCCGAGCGACTCTACCGAGTCGTGGCGGCCCTCGAAATGCATGAAGGCAATCGTCGCCTAACTTCTATGATCCGCCGGCGCAACCGCCCGGCTCATTCTCCTCGTCGCCGGACGGCTTATCACGAGATGTCCAATCCCGACGAGGACCGCCAGTGCGAAAGAGGCGCTCCATAGCGAGGTAGAGCCAACATGCTGCAGGATAAACCCTCCGAGCGCCGGGCCTGCAAAGAACGCGAGTCCCCACGAGGAGCCGTAGATCCCCTGATAGAGTCCGCGAAGGTGAACCGGAGCCATGTCGGCTACTATAGCCGGAGCAACCGACGCCTGTGCAATCTCGCCGAGGGTCCAAACGACCACGCTCGCAAGGTAGAACCCGAACGAGTGCAGGAACCCGTTCATCCCGAACCCGACCGCAATCAGAAACGCCGCGACCGCCATCGCGCCGAAACGGGGCCATCGCACCGCAGAATGACTCGCCGGGATGCCGAGAAGGACGATAACGAGCCCGTTGACCGCGATCGCGAGGCCATACTGCGCAGGACCGGCATTGTGCGCCTGCATGTCGATAGGAAGCGTGGAGTAGCCCTGCGAGTAGACCATACCGGCGAGCAACGAGAGTCCCGTGAAGACGAGAAGCAGCGGGTCTCTCAGAATGGCCTCGAGTCGCCCCGACCTCCGATGAGCGCCCGTCGCCGCTTCCCCACTCTCGGCCGACCCCGCCGCCGGCCCGGGGGGCACCGCCGCCGACAGGCTCTCTCCAGTCGAAGGGGCCTTCCCCGCGACCTCCGCCGTCCGGGTCGCATCATCGAGCGCTACGCTCGGCCGACTTTCGGAGACTCGCCAGAGGACGATAAGCCCATAGGCGAGGGTCGTCGCCGCATCCACGACGAACAACGGCAGATAGCTCCACCGCGCGATGAACCCGGCCATCATCGGCGCTACCGCTGCTCCGAGGTTGATTGCCCAATAGAGGTAGCCGTAGGCGCGCGCTCGCAGGGAGGCCGGAACGATGTCGGCAATCGCGGCGCTTACCGCCGGACGATAGAGGTCCGTTACGAAGCCGAGGACGAGCGTTCCGGCGGCGATGACGGGGATGCTGCGAACCACTCCAACGACCATCACCGCCGCCGGAGTCGTCAGGAAGCTCAACAGCATCACCGGCCGCCGTCCGAGCCGGTCAGCGAGCTCGCCGCCGACGATTGCGGCAGCGAACGATCCCGCCCCGAACAGTGCGACGATGAACGATGCTTCCGCGACCGGTATCCCGCGCCCTCCGGTGAGGTAGAGGGCGAGGAAGATCGACACGAACCCACCGAGACGGTTGATCAGCGTTCCGATCCACAGGAACCAGTAGTCCGCCGGAAGCTGTGAGACAACCGAGCCCAGACGTCCGGCCATTCGGCCGCGTAGACGCCCTCCAAGACCTCCGCTCGATCCGGGAATTATTCGCCCGGGCACGACGCGGTGTACTCCTCGATCGCCTGAGCTATCGTACGATGAATCCAGCGCCGCTTCTCGTCGTTGGTTTCGAGAAGGGTGATGCGAAAACCAGGCAAGGTGCATGCGAACCCAGATAAGGGCACGACGCAGATTCCGGTCGCGGCCAGAAGCCAGTAGACGAATCGTTTGTCCGGTGCGGCATGCCTGCATCGCTCTTCGATCAGACTTCGAACGGACTCGTCAGCCACCTTCAGGTGTTGATGCCCGTTGAGAACGCCCTCCTCGAAGACGACCGTAAAATAGAGCGCTCCCCGCGGTCGGGTGACCCGTACACCTCGAACCGACGCAAACGCCTCGTAGGCCTCGTTCGCTCGCGTCTCGAACATTGCGGCGCGCCGCTCAAGGTGAGCGGGGTAACGCGGATCGCCGAAGATCTCCGGTATCACGAGCTGGGGAAGGCTCGTTGAGCAAACCTCGAGCCGCTTTGCATCGATTACGCTGCGGATATAGGCATTGAAGTTTTCATCGTTGTCTCGGTTGAATACCTCGGCCCACCCGCAGCGAGAGCCCGGCCAGGGGACCTCCTTCGAAACGGACCGAAGGCTGATGCCGGGCACCTCCCCGATCACTTCCGCAAGGCTCACGAACTCGGCCCCGTTGTAGACGATGTTTCCGTAGGTTTCGTCGCAGATGAGAAAGATGTCGTGCTCCCGGGCAATCCTCACCAACTCCTCGAGTATCTCCCGCGGATAGACCGCGCCCGTCGGATTGTCAGGGTTGATGTAGAGCAACCCCGCGATCGAATCGTTGTAGCGAACCTTCATCTCGATGTCGTCAATGTCCGGAAGCCAGCTCGCATCCGGATCGAGTCGATAGGTAAGATGCTCGTAGCCCGAGTGCGCGGCTTCCGCCGAAGAAAGCGTTGAGTATGCCGGGGACGGACCGAGCACACGCGCTTCCCGCCTCAGGTAGCCGAAGATCTTCGAGACCGCATCCCCAAGGCCGTTAAAGAAGATGACATCATCCGCGCTGATCTGGGCCCCGCCGCGTGCGTTGACCCCCTCCGCGAGAAAGGCGCGCGTGGCGGGGATACCCTGCGTGTCTACGTAGCCGTAGCTCGCGTCTTGAGAGGCGTGGAGTGCAACCTTCTCCTTGATCCAAGCCGGCAGGATCTCTCCCTTCTCGATGGGGTCTCCGATGTTCTCCCAGGTTATCTCGACCCCGAGCCGCGCCACTTCCCGCGCGAGGAGCACGATCTGGCGTATCTCATAGCGCAGTTGGTCGGCTCCCGGGTGAACGATGTTTCTTCTCATCTCTGTCTCCTCGGCGCGCTCCCGGGGCCGGGCCCACTTGCCAACGACAAGAAAAAAAGGGCCGCAGTCCCCCTCGGGACCGCGGCCCTCCTCACACACTGACGACCGCCGTCCCTCTTAGGGCGCAGCCGCGGCAGCGAGTCGGAATGATCTACTGCTCATGCACTCGATCATGCGCCGACTATACCGACCTCAAATCGCTTGGTCAAGGCCGCATCCTCTGCAGCACCGGTGAACGCGCAACGAAACGGCCTGCACCGCTCGGGCACGGGCCGCCGGCGCTGCGCCGCCGCGCCTACCGCGTGACAGATATCGCTCCGGAGGTCGTCCGGATTTTGACCTGACCCGCGGCGGCGCTGCCGACCGTACCGCTCAGGTCGTGACGGCCCCCTGCCGATCGCGTGATAGTAATCGGGAAATCGCAACGCACCTCACCGGAGGTGGAACGAGCGTCCAAAGCGAACTGCGAGCCTTCCGGCAACCTCAGCGTCACGCGTCCGGAGGTCGTTCCGATGTCGATCGATTCCGGTTGCGCAGACGTCGAGGTCTCGATCGCGCCGGAAACGCTGCGCAGCTCGAGGGTCGCTGCCGAGGTCGAGATGACAATCCGGCCACTCGTGGTTCCGGCGGTTACTCTACTCGTCTTCAAGCCCTCCATCCTAATTGCGCCCGAAACCGAGCGCGCCGAGGTAGGCCCTGATTCAAGCGAATCCAGGTTGATTGCGCCGGAGGTGGTGCGTGCGGCGACGCTCTCATAGGCGTGCGGGGCGGCGTCTATGGCGCCCGAAACGGTTGTTATCTCCATCGCGCCCGCAAATCGCTTCGGAACTGCAACCTCGAGGCTGAGATCGCCGCCATAGAAACCGACGACAAGTCCCGATTTGTGCCGCACCACCACGTCGAGCGTGGCACCGTGAACTCCGGCCTCGAGACGAGGTATCGCCGACTCATCGCTTGCCGAGATTGTTCCCATAAGGTGGACGGCGAAACGATCGTCCTTCGACTCGGTTAGTCGAACCCGCTCGCTGACCGTGTCGATTCTCACGCGGCCGACTCCGTCCGCCCCAAAGTCCCGATGCTCATCGACCGTCGTACTGCCGGAAGCAAACACCGTCCCTACGCGATAAGCCCCGGTGGCCAACCCTACGACCCCCGCTATAACAAGAGCCCCGACTGCGACACCAAGGGCCCAGAGAGTCACCGTTTTTGTTCTGTTGCGTGATTCACCCATCATCCTCTCCTATTCGATACGATACGAACGTTGAACTGAACGTACTTGCCGATCATCCTTACAACCCATTTCGTGAGCTGCCACATCCCGATCCCCGCGAGCACGCCGAGCGCCGCCAAACCGATCCCTGCAAAGATCAGGAACACGGGATGAAATCCTCCGGTCGTGATGTAGGCCGGCAGAATGGGCTGTGCTATCACGGCAAGCACAACTCCCAGACCCGACAGTCCAATCGATGCCGCGACTGCCCACAAGGAGACAACGACCGCCAAAATTCCCACAAACGGACCGAGCACGACGACCACGTTGAAGAAGCCCAGGCTCAACGTGGCGAACACTGCCCTCAGTACAGCAGTTGCGCTTCGACCTTCGGTTTCCTGGATCATTGAATCGATCCGGAACGACCTTCCGATCGAGCGTGGATTCCCGAGTGATCGGGCGATCTCTTCCTCGCTCTTTCCTTCCTCGCTGCCTGCGCGAAAGTGTTCGTCGTAGTCTGCGACGATCTCTACCTTTTCCTTCTCCGGCAGACCTTCCAACGATGTCCGCAGCTCCCGGAGATAACTCTCCTTGTTCATTCAGCCTCCTCCTTTCCGATAAGGTTCTCCACTCCTTGAACGAACCCTCTCCATTCCAGTGTAAGAGCCTTCGTGTAATCTGTTCCCTTTTTCGTTATTCGATAGTACTTGCGCGCGGGGCCTTCATCCGACTCCTGAATGTAGGGCTCGAAGTACCCCTCCTTCGAAAGCCTGCGCAGCAGCGGATAGACCGTCCCTTCGGCAATGTCGATGTTTGCTGAGATGACCTGGACGAGCTCGTAACCATAATAGTCCCTTTTACTCACCACCGCGAGCACGCAAACCTCCAACGCCCCTTTCTTGAATTGGATATTCATGGCACCTCCTTACTTAGCTTATACTCGGTACCGTGTTCTATCTGGTAATATACATTAACCGGTAGTAAACGTCAACACACTTCTTCCCCTGATTTCCACAGCCGAAAAAAATGCGCCGAGTCGGTTCGATGGAAGACGGCTATGCGCTGAGGTATTCGAGAGCGCTCAGCGCGGCAATCGTCCCGTCGCTGACTGCGGTCGTAATCTGCCGGTAGCGCTTCTGGCGAGCGTCACCTGCCGCGAAGACACCCGCCACGTTCGTCGCCATCGATTCGTCGGTAACGAGCTCCCCGCTCGCGCTGAGCTCCAGCACGCCGGCAAACCGCTGAGTGCTCGGAACGTAACCGATGAATACGAAGGCACCGGTCGCCGGGATCGTCAGCTCTTCACCGTTCGCGCTTCTGCGAACACTTACCGCCTCGAGCGCCTCCTCTCCGAGGAAATCCGACACCAGCGATTCCATGACGAACTCTATCTTCGGGTTCGCCTTCGCAGCCTGAATAGCGTGAGCATAGCCCTGGAAATTGTCGAACTGATGAACGACGGTGACCTTTCGCGCATACTGCGTGAGGGAGACCGCCTCCTCCAACGCGGAGTTTCCCCCACCCACCACGACGATCTCCTGATCGGTGAAGAAATCGCCGTCGCAGGTCGCGCAGTAGGATATCCCCCTTCCCCGAAGGCGGGTTTCGCTCTCGAGACCGAGCTTCCGCGGCTCCCCGCCCACCGCAACGACGGCAGCACGCGCTTCGTAGATCTCCTCCCGCGTCGCGAGGCGCTTCCTGTCTCCACCAAGCTCGAGCTCTTCGATCGAGGCGTTCGACAAGACCGCACAACCGAAATCCTCCGCCTGCTTTCGCATCGTCGAGGCGAGCTGATAGCCCGAGAGCTCCGGGAGGCCCGGGTAGTTGGCCACAGCGTGGGTAAGAATCACCTGTCCTCCGACGGTTCCCTGATCGGCGATGAGGACGCGCTGCTTCGCTCGGGCAAGGTAGATGCCGGCGGTGAGCCCCGCGGGCCCCCCACCGACGATAATAACATCGTATTCGGTCATATCTGCCGGGACCCCTCCGGACCTAAAAAAGCTCTGAAAGGATGGAGGTCACCTGGTCTTTCGATTGAATGCTGCTGGTGGCCTTTGCGACCTTGCCGTCCTTGAAGTAGACGGTGAACGGCAGCCCACGGAAGTTGCTGCACTCCGGCAGACTGCGGATGGCGTCCGCCTCCGGGCTGTCGAATGCCATGTCGCGAAACACCACGCCGTCGTGCTCTCCGGACTTCTCCATCTCCTCCATGACTCCGTAGACGGGCACGCACATGGGTCCCATGCGTCCGCAGCAGACCATCACCTTCGGTTCGGATGCAATGAGCTCCTTGAGATCGGCGGCTGTTTCCACGTGTTTGAGATTCGTAGGAAGTGTCATTTTTGTCTCCTCACAGTTTGTTGCTTTATATATACTAAAAACTATATATAGTTGTCAATATATGAAGCTACAATTCCTTGTGGATGATCTCCCACTCCCATGCCCCCGGCTCCTGATGTGCCAACCGAACGTAGTGGCGCGCAATCTCGTCAGGGTCGTAATCCGTGTCCGGCTTCACCGGCCGCGTGATGGTCACGGTCGCCACATGAACGCCCTCTTGCGAGAGCTCCTGATGCAGGTTTTGTGCATAGTTCCGCAAGGCCGCCTTGCCGATCGAGTGTGACGCCGAATAGGTGGAAGGGAGGATGCCGAACCCACCTCCGGTGAATATGATGACCCCGCGGCCCCGTTTTCGCATTTCAGGCAGCACGGCGCGGACGCATTCGACCGCGCCGAGCAGGTTGGCCGGCAAGGTGTCGAGTATTTCCGCGGACGTCATCTCGCTCGGCGGCGTCGGAACCAGAACCGCGACGTTATAGACGACTACGTCGGGCGCTCCCCCGTCCCGCTTGATCGAGGCAAAAGCGGCTTCAACAGATTTCGGATCGCCCACGTCTGCGGTATAGGCTCGGATTGCGCCCGCCGAAAGAGCGCCCGCAGAGAGCTCTCCCACGATCGCTTCGAGGTTCTTGCTGCTTCGCGCCACGAGCGCGAGCTGGTATCCCTCTCGACCGAACGCCCGCGCGATGGCCTTACCCATTACCTGCCCGGTTCCCACTATGACACAGGTTCTTTTGTCCACTCCAATCCTCCTCTGTGGTTATTGGCTACAAAAAAAGAGTAACTTGTATGATCAGAAAAATCACAAGGAGAAACAATATGGCAGCTGCAAGCGAAAAGCTCGTCGTCGTCTGGACCAGCAGTGACAAAGAGGTCGCACTCGAGATGGTATTCATGTACACCCTCAACGCTAAGCTCAGGGGATGGTGGGACGACATTACCTTCGTCCTCTGGGGGCCGTCGGAGAAACTCATGGCGTCGGACCTCGAGCTCCAGGGGCGGCTGCGCAAGATGATGAACGAGGGAATCGTTGCCGAAGCCTGCAGGGCGTGTTCTGACGACTACGGGATCACCGAAAAGCTGGAGAAGCTCGGAATCGACGTAAGATATATGGGGGTCCCGCTTACAGAATACATGAAGGAGGGGCGACACGTCCTAACCTTCTGACCTGCGCCAGGGTCGGTTCGGTGTGAAGATCGAATTTTCCAGTTGAGATTTCTCCACATTTCAATACACTTAACCTATGGACGAGCCCTTGACCTCGGTCTTCGGCAACGCGATACCGTGGAAATACATAAAGAAGGCCCGACGAACGTTCCGCACCTATGCGTCGCGTTTCGACTACGATCCGAGCTGGAAGCCGAGCCTGGCCGCCCGGCCACTGCCCGGAGCGTGGGAACATTTCGGTGTGCGCCAGATACTTCCTGCCGGTTCACAACCGGGCCCATCGCCGGTCGGCAACCCGCTTCCCGATCTCCTGCCCTTGCCGACCTCCGCCGCGAGCTCGGTCATACTCGGCACCATCAGAATGGGATACGGGCACTACCGAATCGCGCTTGCCATCGCGTCGGCGGCGAAGTCCTTGGGGCTCACCCCCTATTGGCTCGACTTTCTCTCGTTCCCCGAAAGCGCCGCCTCGAAGACCCTCCGCTATCTCAACGACCTTTATTCCCTCGGCAGCAGGCTCTCGCAGAAGTTCAAGCTCTTCAATCGACTGGTATGGGAGCATTTCACCTCCGAGTCGGGACTCAGGCTCACTTCCTCGGTACGCGACCGGGAGCTCTCCCGTCTCTTCGCGCCGGTCATCGGGGATCTCGATCGTGAGGTGCCCTTCCTCGCGACTCACCCTTGGACCGGCCACGCCGCCGTGCACGCGGGCATGGAACACATCGTCACCGTCGTACCGGACAACTATCCGCTCTCCTTTCATCTCGTCGAGGGCACAATTCACGCGGTGCAGACTCCGTCGAATTACCTCGGATATCGGACCCTCAGAAATATGGGCCGTCCCAACGAGGGGCCGCTGTTTCCGATGCCGCCTGAACAAATCAAATATACCGGTCACTTCGTGGACCACGAGATCGTCGGCAACATCGAGTCCGACACCGACCAGCGCTTCAAGCGCCTGCGCGACCGCCGCGCCAAACGCCTCCTTCTCACGATGGGCGGTGCCGGGGCGCAGGGCCACCAGTTCCTCGACATCATCCGATACTGTCGCCCGGCGCTGGAAGAGGACCGAGCCGTCATCTTCATCAACATGGGCGACCACCAAATACGCTGGCGTGAGATGTCGGAGGCACTCCACGCCATGAGGCTTCCCTTCGTCCTTCACGATAATTGGGACGAGACGCAGTCCTTCAGTGGCGAGGCACTCGAAGGAAAAATCTCCGGCCTTCACATCTTCCTTTCCACCGAGATCTTTCCAGCAGTCTACGCGACGAACCTGCTCATGCGAGCCTCTGACGTGATGGTCACCAAGCCCTCCGAGCTCTCGTTCTATCCGGTGCCGAAGCTCTTCATCCAACGCGTCGGCCGCCACGAGGCGTGGGGAGCGATCCGCGGGGCGGACATCGGCGATGGCACACTCGAAACCCAATCTCTGTCCGGCGTACGTCAGGCCCTCAGCATCATGCTTACGGAAACCGATCTTCTCCGCTTCTACAGCCACAACATCCTCAACAACCATCGAATCGGCATCTACAACGGCGCCTATCAGGCGGTAAAGCTCGCCGTAGGAGCCGTGAAGCCGGTTTGAATTGACCGTTCCCCATCAGATTCGAGTACCCCGGCGCGCGCCTGAGCTTCTGTCAAAGGCGAAATTCGCCGAAATTTGTAACGTGAGACGCATTTCACCACGATGTCCCCTCTTCGCCTCAATCGTGACGCTCTTTCTCCTTCTCTTTGCAGGCGCCGCAGAGGCGCGTTCCCAGGTGCTCTTCTCACCCTCCGGAACCTATGCCTTTCCGCTCGCAGGCAATACCAGCGAGATGGCGTGGACCCATTACCACTGGGACGGGGGCAACGCGGTTGACATCCTGCCGGCGCCGCGACTCGAGCCGGGCAGCCCGGCCTTCGCTGCGTTCGACCACTCCGCGGTCGTTGCCGTGGTAGCCGGCCGGGTGCAGCGAGCCGACAACGATCTCGGGGGAACCGCGCTGCTGCTCTTCGGCGACGACGGAAGGGAGTACTACTACGCTCACCTCAGCAGAGCTCTCATCACCGTCCCGACTCGCGTAAAGGCCGGCCAGCAGATCGGTACCATAGGCCGAACCGGCCGGTGGGCTCAGTACATAGAGATACACCTGCACTTTGCCATCTCTTCGAAATGGCACGAAGGCCTCTTCTGGAAGAACGACGTCAATGTCGCCGAATGGCTCGAAAAGACCTTCGGCCTCGGCTGGATAGATCAGAATCCGATCTCCTACCCGCCGGCCTTTCCGCACGGCTCGCCGCTGCGCCCGCCCTATCGTCTGGCGGCAACCTTCGCGGGAACTCGGACCGTCACCCCCGACGCGGCCTCGCTGCGGATGCAGCCCCTCCTCGCAGGCTCCCCGTCCCCCGGGGGCCTATCGGGCAGCCGAGGTTCCACCACCCCCACCGACGGAGGCCGGAGCGCGCCCCCTCGACAAGTGCCGGTATTCAGCACCCTTACCGGGGCCGTGCGGATCATGCGCGGGACGGTCCTCGGCCTGCGCGTACAGATAACCAACCTCCACACCGCGCAAACCGTCGTCTACTCAGGGCTGAGCGAGACGCCTCTGACCACCGGTGACGTCGTCAACAACGGCCAAATAGTCGGCCTGATCGCGGGCACACTCGACTACATGTACTTCGACCACGGGGTCCTCACCGATCCCGGACCGACCCTCACGAAAGTCGATTCCGCTTCGCACGCGGGAAACCTGCTCGATTGAGCGGAGTGACACGGGCCGGCATATCCGCTATAACCTATACGATGACCTCCCCTACAACCCAGCGCCGCACGAGCATCATCTTCATCCTCGGTACGCTCGCTGCCCTTGGGCCCTTTACGATCGACATGTACCTACCCGGCTTCAGGGCTATCGCCTCCGACCTGCACACGAGCCTCTCGGCGGTCGGTTACTCCCTGACGAGCTACTTCATCGGGATCTCGGTCGGTCAGCTCATCTACGGACCGCTCACCGACCGCATCGGCCGGAAGGGGCCACTCGTCGTTGGACTCGCCATCTACGTGGGCGCGGCCGTCGCATGCAGCCTCTCACCCTCGGTCCTGTGGCTGATCTCGGCGCGCCTCGTCATGGCGCTCGGTGCATGCGTAGGCATCGTTGCCAGCCGAGCGGTGGTCAGGGACCTTTTTCCGGTGAGGGAGATTGCAGGCATCTTCTCGACCTATATGCTCATTATCGCCGCCTCGCCGATGCTGGCGCCCACGATCGGAGGATACGTCACCTCCACCTTTGGCTGGCGAGTCATATTCATCATCCTCGCAGCGTTCGCTTCGGTGATCACGCTCGTTGTTGTGATCTGGCTTCCCGAGAGCAAGCGCGCCGACTCGACGGTTTCGCTCCGACCGGGATCGATCATGCGCCGCTACCTACGGGTCGCCGTCAACCGCCAGTTTCTCACCTACTCAGTCGCCGCAGGTTTCAGTTTCGCCGGTATGCTCGCCTTCGTCTCCGGCGCCCCCTTTCTCCTCATACATCTCCTCGGTCTGAGCCAAACCCAGTTCGGCTGGGGTTTCGCGCTCAACGCCCTTGGGCTCATCATCGGCAGCCAGGTCAATCGTAGGATCGTGAGGCGCCATTCGCCGCAGGCCGTTACGCGGGTGGCGGTCAGCGGCCAGGTTCTCTTCGGTGCAGCTCTCGCCCTCGCCGGCTTCTTCAGCCTCCTGTCGGTCGTCGGGGTCTTTCTCCTGCTCTTTGGGTTTCTGTTCTTCACCGGGCTCGTCAACCCGAACACCGCCGCCCTCGCGATCGAGCCGTTCGAGGCGGAGGCCGGCAGCGCGGCCGCCCTTCTCGGGTGTTTCCAGATGGGGTTTGCGGCGCTCGCCTCGGGGTTGGTGAGTCTACTGGCCGACGGCACCGCCTTTCCGATGATGGCGGTCATCTTCGCAAGCGCCCTTGCGAGCCTAATTCTCCTCCGCACCGTCGGCCGCACGACACCCACCGCCGCCCCGCTACACCACTAGGACCCGCCTCTGCCGTGCGAGCGACCGCCCGAGGGTGATCTCAGCCATTGACAGAGTCTTCTTTTTGGGTTAAGTTGGTTTCTAAATCAACTAACCGACTTCGAAGGTCCGGGAGGATGTTGAAATGAGGTACGGGCATTTCGACGATGAAAAGCGTGAGTACGTCATCGAGACGGCGCTTACTCCCTTCCCGTGGATCAACTACCTCGGGACCGAGGACTTTTTTTCTATCGTTTCGAATACCGCTGGAGGGTTTTCTTTCTATCGGGACGCGGCGCTCAGGCGGCTGACACGGTTCCGGTACAACAACGTTCCCCTCGACTCCGGCGGACGCTACTTCTACCTCAACGATGGTGCCGCCGTTTGGAACCCCGGCCTGCTCCCGACGAAGACCCCACTCGACTCCTATGAATGCCGCCATGGGATGGGCTACACTCGCATTACCGGTGAAAAGAACGCAATACGGTGCTCCCTGCTCATGTTCGTACCGATCGGCGCTGCAGCGGAGGTTCACTGCCTCAGCGTCGAGAACCGCTCCACGAAAAGACGCCGCCTCGACCTCTTTTCGTTCGTCGAGTTCGCCCTCTGGAATGCACACGACGACGCCACGAACTTCCAGCGCAATTTCAATACCGGCGAGGTCGAGGTGGACGGACCCACGATCTACCATACTACCGAATACCGCGAACGCAGGAACCACTACGGGTTCTACGCGACCAACGCCCCCCTGAACGGTTTCGACACCGACCGAGAAAGCTTCTTCGGGCCGGTCGGGGGATTCGCAGATCCCGCCGTGGCGCTCGAGGCGAGGAGCCGAAACAGCATCGCAAGCGGCTGGTCGCCGGTTGCCTCCCACTGGATCGCCCTCGATCTCGCGCCCTCCGAAAAGCGGGAGTTGCTCTTCGTTCTCGGCTATGTCGAAAATGCTCCCGAGCAAAAATGGGAGTCGCCGGGGGTGATCAACAAGGAGGGCGCGCAGGCTCTCCTCCGTCGCCTCTTCGCCCCGGGTGCGGTCGATGCCGAGCGCTCGTCTCTGGCTGCCTACTGGGAGGAGCTTTTCTCCCACTTCAGGGTCACCAGCGGCGATCCGCGACTCGACCGCATGGTCAACACCTGGAACCAGTACCAGTGCATGGTCACCTACAACGTGGGCCGGAGCGCCTCCTATTTCGAGTCCGGGGTGAGCCGCGGCCTCGGCTTTCGCGACACCAGTCAGGACCTGCTCGGTTTCGTCCACCTGACGCCCGACCGGGCGCGAGCGAGAGTACTCGACGTAGCAGCCACCCAGTTCCGCGATGGAAGCTGCTATCACCAATACCAACCCCTGACGAAGCGGGGAAACCACGCCATCGGCTCCAACTTCAACGACGATCCGCTCTGGCTCATCGCCGCCGTCGCCGCCTACCTCAAGGAGAGCGGGGATTGGAGCATTCTCGGTGAAACCGTGCCCTTCGACAACGATCCGGCCGACGCAGCGTCGCTTTTCGAGCACCTCACCCGGTCGTTTCACCACGTGACAGAGAACCTCGGCCCGCACGGCCTGCCGCTGATCGGGCGGGCCGACTGGAACGACTGCCTCAACCTCAACTGCCACTCGACGCGGCCCGACGAGTCCTTTCAGACTACGACCAGCTATGATGGACGGATTGCCGAGTCGCTGCTGATAGCCGGGATGTTCGTCTTCTACGGCAGGGACTACGCGGAGATCGCTCGGCGCTGCGGAGAGCCCGAGCTTGCCTCGGAGGCGCTCGGAGACATCGAGCGAATGGAGCACAGCGTCGTCGAGCACGGCTGGGACGGCGAGTGGTACCTGCGCGCCTATGACGGCTCCGGCCGGAAGGTAGGCTCAGCCGAGTGCGAGGAGGGCCGGATATTCATCGAACCGCAGGGCTTCTGCTCGATGGCCGGAATAGGAAGGGAGCTCGGCTATCCCGAGCGCGCCCTCGACTCGGTGAAGGAACACCTCGACACAGAGCATGGCCTCATCCTCCATCAGCCGGCCTACACGCGCTATTATCCGGAGCTCGGGGAGATCTCGAGCTATCCTCCCGGCTACAAGGAGAACGCCGGCGTCTTCTGCCACAACAACCCCTGGATCATGATCGCAGAGGCGATGCTCGGGCGAGGCGAGCGGGCCTGGGCGTACTACCGCAAGATCGCTCCCGCCTATCTGGAGGAGAGGAGCGATCTCCATCGAACCGAGCCTTACGTCTATGCCCAGATGATCGCCGGACGCGACGCGCGACGTTTCGGTGAAGCGAAGAACTCCTGGCTCACCGGCACCGCGGCCTGGAACTTCGTCGCCGTCAGCCAGTACATCCTCGGTATCCGTCCGGGCTACGACGGGCTCGAGATCGACCCGTGCATCCCCACTCACTGGAAGACCCTGAAGATCGAACGCCTTTTTCGAGGCGTCCGTTATCACATCACCATCAACAATCCTGACGGCCGCTCGAAGGGGCCAAGGTGCATCTGCGTCGACGGCAAAGAGCTCGGAGGCAGGACCCTCCCCTGCTTCAGCGGCGACCGCACCATCGAGGTCAGCGTGACGCTGTAGAGACGCCGAGGGGCAGCTCACCTTTCGAGTGCGGCAAGCATGTCGATATAGTAGCGAGGCTCGATTTTGGAAGCGGGGATGTCGAGCTCGTCGAGGAGAGCCCGGACCTCCCGGTCTGCGGCCTCGATCCGCCCGCCGCTCGGCCTGTCCCGACCACCGCCCTCCACGATGCGCTCGATCTCGATGAAGTCGCCGAGGCGATCGACGTGCGAGAGCTCGATCGTCGCTTCCCCTGCCCGGTAGCGGTCGCCGCGCTTGCGCTTGCGGGCAAACTCGACGGCACCGAGATATTCGGCAAAGCGCTCGAAGGCGGCGGGGGATGAGACCGCGTACTCGATCTCGTCGTTGACCTCCACCCCGTCGACGACCGACTTGCGCTTGGCGGTGACGTACGACCTTTCGCCCTCGATACGCAGGCGGAACTCGACGGCCTCGGGGCCGCCGTGCCCCTTCTCCACCGACGGCCGGCCGGCGCCGGGAGAGGCGCCGCCAAGGCGGTAATAGACATCCTCCTTTATGTAACTCCCGCCGTGTGGATAGCGGGCCGCCACGCGCGAGCGGAGGCTTTCCATATCATCCACCCAAGCTTTGAGCTCTACCTCGGTCGCCATCGTCCGCCCCTAATCGAAGACGACCGTCTTGTTGCCGAAGACGAGCACCTTGTCCTCGATGTGGAGCTTCACCGCCTTGGAGAGCACAAGCTTCTCGAGATTGCGTCCTTTCAGTATGAGGTCCGCGACCGAATCGCGATGGGTTATCCGTGCAACGTCCTGCTCGATGATCGGACCCTGGTCGAGCTCGGAGGTAACGTAGTGGCTCGTCGCACCGATGATCTTCACCCCGCGCGAGTGCGCCTGGTGGTAGGGTTTTGCTCCGACGAACGCCGGGAGAAAGGAGTGGTGGATGTTGATCATGCGGTTGCGGTAGCGCTCTACGAGGCCCTCCCCGACGATCTGCATGTAGCGCGCGAGAATCACCAGGTCGATCTGGTACTCGGCCAGCAGCGCGAGCTCCTTCTCCTCCACCTCCGCTTTCGCCTTCTTCGAGATCGGGAAGTGGAAGAACGGGACGCGGAAGTACTCGGCGACCCCGCGCAGCTCCTCGTGGTTGCTCACCACCAGACGGATCTCGGCCGTAAGCTCTCCCGCCGCGTGGCGCAGCAGCAGGTCGTAGAGGCAGTGGTCGAAACGTGAGACGAAGATCGCGATCCGCTTCTGCCGGCTCGAGAACTCCAACTGCCAGCTCATCTTGAACTTCTGCGCGATCGGCTCGAATGCGGCGGCAATCCGGTCCTTGGGTATCGTGAAGCCCGCCAAGTCCCATTCGATGCGCATGAAGAAGGTCTGGCTCTCCTCGTCGCTGTGCTGGTCGGAATGGAGGATATTGCCCTCGTAGGTGGAGATGAAATGTGAAATCTCTGCAACGATACCCTTGCGGTCCCTGCAGGACAGAAGGAGAATCGCGGTTTCCCTATTGCTCATTATCCGGCGATTCTATCCGCGCGCTCACATATATTCAAGGAAGAGGGTGGGCCCGTTCTTCGCGGCTGCTGCAGAAATAATATATTACCTTGACGGTAAGGTACGATTCCACTATACAATCGGGGCAGTCACACGAGTCGAACACGGCAGAGCCGTGTTCGACTCACACGATGTAAAAAAAGATATCACGCGGTACAATGGCCCTTACCCAGAACGCCTTGATCAGCCTCGTCAAGCGGGAGACTCACGGTATTTCGCTGCGCTCACTCGGCGAGCTCACCTCCTGCCGCGACGAGATTGGGGTTGCGACCGTCAGCTCTCTCCTTTTCATGGAGCCCCATACCCGACGCAAGCTCCTACACCATCACGCTCACCAACGCCAAGACCGACAGGCGGGTTTTCACACGCACGGGACTGACACGGACCTCGTTCAGCTATTCGCAGCTGGAGAACCTCGATGTGGGAGCGTTCAGCTGGAGCCTAGAGGCATTTCAAATCAATCGGGAGGGCCGCACGGTGCGCACCAGCAAGCCCGTCGTCTCGCGGTTCGACATCACGCTCGGCAAGAAGATCGGGCCGACCAACATCAATTCCCCGACGAAGATCTACCTCCGCTGATCCTCAGATGGGCTCGAGCCATCGGAAACGCCTGGGCCGCCCCCCCGCATCATCTCCAGTAAAATAAAAATCTCGAATATGTCTTGATTTTCACAACAAATCCCAACATAATTAGTGGGAAGGTAGGTCCCCCCAGGAATGACACTACAAATATCGGGGCTACTTGCGGTGTTCCTCACGACGGGCGCGGTCGCGCTTGTCTTCGGTGCCCTCCTGCTCCTGTACCGTCGTCTGAAAGGGTCCTTCGGCCGGCGCACCGAGGAGCTTGCCGAATCTCAGTTTCGATTCAACAAGCTCGTCGAGTCGCTCCCGGTCGGTATCTTCATCTGCGACAGGCAGGGTGTCTTCACCTTTTCGAACCCGGTGGGAGCCCAGATGTTTCACACCTCAGCAGAGGCGATCCTCGGCAAGCACTACTCCCCCGAGAACGCCCCTTGGGAGGTCTTCGACCGAAACGGGAAAGCTCTCTTGGACGAGGACAATCCCTTCACCCACGTTCTCGAAACGGGGCTTCCTGTCGTCAACTCCGAGTTTCTCTTCAAGTGGCAAAACGGCGATACGAGCCGCTACTCGATCAGCGCTGCCCCCATCCTCTCCGCTCGGGGAGAGCTGCAGGGACTCATAGCCTCTGTTCTCGACGCTACGCCCCTCTCTGAAACCCGCGAAGAGCTCGAGAAGCAACGGCGATTCTTCGAGCAGATGTTTCTTCAGTCCTCGGTGGCAACCCAGATATTCGATCGTAACGGAAACAGAATTCGTGCAAACACCGAGTGGTGCCGTCTGTTCGATATCGACGAGGCCGAGCTCGCTCGCACGCCCTACAACATCTTCGAGGACACAACCATGAGACGGGCCGGACTGGTGTCTGCCCTGAGACGAGTAATCGACGACGGCATCACCGCCGAGTGGGAGGTACTCCTGGCGTTTTCGGAGGACGACGCGACGATGCGTTGGTTTCACCTGAAGGCCTTTCCGGTCTGGGCAGAGCAGCATAGGGTGACGAACCTCATCGTGCACTACGAGGACATCAGCGCACGTAAGGACGTCGAGGAGCAGATGCGCAAGTCCCTCAAGGAGAAGGAGGTCCTCCTCAAGGAGGTTCACCACCGGGTCAAGAACAACATGCAGGTGATGAAGAGCATGCTCAACCTCCAGGCGGGATATCTTACCGACCCGGCGGCGCTGTCGATGTTCAGCGACAGCGCGAGCCGTATCAACACCATGGCGCTCATACACGAGAAACTCTATCAGAGCGAAGAGTTCGGCAACGTCGACATCCGCGCCTACCTCACCTACATTGCCGAGAATCTCGGGCAAACCTACGCACAGAGAGACCATTCGGTGTCGATCAAGACCGATCTCGCCCCCGCCACGCTCGACCTCGATACTGCCATCCCCTGCGGGCTGCTCGCCAACGAGCTCCTCAGCAATTCAATGAAGCACGCCTTCACCGACCGTCGGAAAGGCACCATCGAATTCCGCTTTCGCGAGCTTCCCGCCGACGGATCTCCGGACAACTCGGGCATCCATCGCTACGAGCTTGCCGTCTGCGACGACGGCAAGGGCATGCCCCCAGGGCTCACCGGCTCGCGCTCCAACTCCCTCGGCCTGAAGCTCGTCGAGTCGCTCGTCTACCAGCTCACAGGCAAGATGGAGGTCGACAGCAGCTCCGGGGCCGGCACCTCGATCGCCGTTCGTTTTTCGGTTCCCAAAGGAACAAACTCGCGCTCCGGCGGTGTTGAAGAACGGGAGAGCTGAAAACCCGTCATCGATTTTTGTCGTTCGGTGAGGTATACTTGAGACTGTGACTCGCTGACTCGCTCTCCAACGGCATATTCCACAGGAACCAAGGGAGGAACAAGATGAAGAAGAAAATAATCGCGATAGCTGTGGGCGTCGCTGCTGCGGCTGTGCTTTTCATCTCTCTATCGTCGTGTACGAT
>CAZDMH010000034.1:0-37242 GCA_964506755.1 uncultured Spirochaetales bacterium | reverse complement strand
GCCGCGAATTCATTACTATGTCTCGGTCGATTTATGAATCCAGGAGAAGAATATGGAATGGAAAGCAAGCCACATACTCGTCAAGGATAGAGCGCAAGCGGAGCAACTGAAGATCAAGGCCAAGCAAGGGGCGAATTTTGCATCGCTCGCGCGCGATTTTTCGACCTGTCCGTCGAAGTCTGCAGGTGGCGATCTCGGCTGGTTCGGACCGGGCAAGATGGTCCCGGCATTCGAGCGGGCATGCAAGAGCCTCGGGGTCGGTTCGATCTCAGATGTCGTGTCCACCCAGTTCGGCTATCACATCATCAAGGTCACCGGGAAGAGATAGCCCGCCGCCGGGGATCAAGCCGTTGGACGCTTCGTCGCAGAGCGGCAGCGCTGATGCTGAGATGAGAGAACGGATCATCCGGCGTTCCACGATTTGAAAAACCGCTTCACGGCGGTAGCCCCGCCGCTCAAGTAGGCGTCCTCCCACCCCTCTCGAAACTCTATTGCCAAATCGAGCGCCTCGTCCTCGGTGCGCTCCGTTCCGAAGTAGAATTTCTTCGATCTCTTCGTCCGTCTACCGTCGGGGCCAATCGTGTAGGAAGCCGCGTAGTAGCGCACCTGCTGAACTCCGTTGGCAAGCTGTCGTGTATGCTCTCCCCGGTACACCCCCGTTCGACCAGAGGTATTTGCCCGACATGTTCGGTCCGGATCCTCCGCAAACATCATGCCTCGCCGGCGACCTCTGGGTAGGTCGTCAATGCCGTGTTTCCGTAGCTCGGTCTGAAGAAACTCATCGGCTTGCCGGCGCGCCTTTCGTTTGCCGCCGCATAGTCTGTCGGAGAAGAGCTTCGATTCGTATCGACTGGTGTCGTCGGAGAGATTGAAACGGACCTGCCATCCGTGAGTAGCCCCACCATCGAGGCGTACGATGTGTGCAAGCATCGAACATTCCTTTCGAGTTGTTGAATAGGGTATCTTACGTCCAAATCGGCACGGAAGAAAAGGGCAGAGCGGCCTCTCTCCGCGTGTGCTCTATCCGAGAAGTTGATGCACGCTGGTGAGCAGTTGCTCCCCGGTGAAGGGCTTTTGGAGAAACTTGTCCGCGAGAGCGGTGATCTCCATGTTCGCGTTTTCGTCTATTTCGTGCCCCGAAATAACGATGACCCCGATGGAAGGTCGTAGCCTATAGACGCTTTCGATGACATCCAGACCGGTGCGCTGCGGCATGACGAGGTCGGTAATGAGCACGTCGATCGTTGTCGCCGGATCCTGAATGACCTTGAGTGCCTTCTCTGCGTCGTCTGCCGCCATAACGGAATAGCCTTCGTACCGCAGCACGCGAGAGATGACCGATCTCACGAATTGGTTGTCCTCGACGACGAGCACCGACGCGTCAGCGGTCTTTGTGCCTGCCCTACGAGTGCGGGCCCCCTTTTCATTTCCGATCGTCTTTTCACGCGAGCGGGGCAGACAAACCTTGAAGCTCGTTCCGAGGCCGGGGGTGCTGGTGAACCAGATATCGCCTTTCAGTTGTTTGACGATCCCATAGGAGGTAGAGAGCCCAAGACCTGTGCCCTTCCCGGCTTCCTTCGTCGTGAAGAAAGGCTCGAAAACATGCGAGGACGTTTCGGCATCCATGCCGATTCCGGTGTCCTTTACCGTGATCATGACGTGATCGCCGAGTGCGAGGCCCGGATGCTGCGAGGCGAAAACCGAATCGACGGTAAGACTTTCTGTACGAAAGATCAGCTTGCCGCCGTGCGTCATCGCGTCCACAGCGTTGACTGCAAGGTTCATGAGCACTTGGTCGATTCGCACTGGGTCCGCATCGACCTTCCAACGGTTGGCAGCAAGTGAAACGTGGAGCTCGATGTTGTCGCCAATGATGCGGGCAAGGATCTTGCCGAGGTCCTGAATTTCCTCTTCTATGTCGACCGGCCGGGTCTCGAGGCGGGTCTGGCGACTGATCGCGAGAAGCTGATGGTTCAACTTCGCCGAACGGTTGACAACGTCGAGCATCTCCCCCGACAAGGTCTCCAGAATCGGGCTCGACGTTGTCTCCAACGCGATCAGCTCTGCATAGCCACCGATCGCCGTCAGCATATTGTTGAAATCGTGTGCGATCCCTCCGGTGAGCCGCCCGATCGCTTCCATCTTCTGCGCCTGAATCAACCGATCGTTCGTCTCCCTCTGGATACGGATCTGATATCGGAAGATGGACATCACGGTACCTGAGAGAAGCCCGAAGACGATCAGCACCGCAAAGCGAACGATCCACACGACGTTGGGGGTGCCGTGACCGGTGCTGATGAATACCATGACAAACGGGCCCCATATGAGCCCCGAGACTGCGGCGGCAGCGACACCTCCCCATGTGCCAAGGCTGGCCGAGGCCAAGATTATGAGGAAGAAGTTGAAGCTGAAAAAGAACGGCTCGAATCCACCTGATAGGAAAGCCGCAAGGTGAGCTCCGAAATAAACCAGACCCGTAACGGCAATGATGAGCGTTCGCCGCCAGCCATGCGCGAGGAGCCACCGTTCTCCAAA
Organism: uncultured Spirochaetales bacterium; assembly: GCA_964506755.1. GTDB lineage: Bacteria > Spirochaetota > Spirochaetia > DAHUYW01 > DAHUYW01 > CAZDMH01. The sequence continues at coordinate 34,707 of CAZDMH010000034.1, read as the reverse complement.
CGAAACTAGGATTGGTGTCAGCTTTTTCATCTTGCCATTCATTCGGAACATCACGATACCGCTGCATTTTCATCTGATTTGTGCAACCTTTTCAATACCCATGCTCCATTTCTTGACTGCGTGAAAGTTTAGTACTAAATTAACTTGATGCTGTCGTGTCCGGACAGCCGATTCCTCAACTCGTCTGGGAGATAGCATATGCCGCCGTCTGAGTTCATTCACAGGTATATTCCGCCGCAAAACGAAGACACCGCCATCCTTCTCCTACTCCACGGCACCGGCGGCAACGAGGACGACCTGCTCGGCCTCGGAGAGGCCTTGTTGCCGGGTGCTGCGCGACTCAGCCCACGGGGGAGAGTTCTCGAAAACGGTATGCCGCGCTACTTCCGGCGGCTGTCGGAGGGGGTGTTCGATCTCGAGGACGTGAGGCGCCGAAGTGCGGAGCTCGTTCGTTTCGTCTCGGATGCGAGCGCGCACTACCAATTCAACCCACAGCGCGTCGTTGCGGTCGGCTACTCGAACGGAGCCAACATTGCGGCGAGCCTGCTCCTGCTGCACCCGGGCGTCTTGGCTGCGGCGGTACTGTTCCACTCGATGGTGCCGATTCTCCCCGACGATCCGCCCGCCCTCACCGGGGTTCCAGTCTTCATGGGCTCGGGGAGGAATGATCCGATCATACGCCCCGAGCAGTCCGAAGAGCTGGAACAGCTCCTCGTGAAGTACGGCGCGGCGGTAACCCATCATTGGGAGTCGGGGGGTCATGGGCTGAGTCGACTTGAGATCCAGGCTGCGGCCGAGTGGCTTCGCGACAGGAGGTCCGAATGGACTTGAAAGGGATTCACCACCTTACCGCAGTGTCGGCGCAGATCCGCGAGAATCATCGTTTCTACACGCAGACCCTCGGAATGAGGCTCGTCAAACGCAGTGTCAATCAGGACGACGTGAGCGCCTACCACCTCTTCTATGGCGACGCAAAGGGAAGCCCGGGAAGCGATCTCACCTTCTTCGACTGGCCGGTCCCGAGCGAACAGCGCGGAACTCGCGCGATCACCCGTACACATCTGCGGATCGCGGGCGACGAGGCACTCGAATGGTGGGCCAAGCGTCTTCGCGACCGCGGAGTGGTGACGGGCGAGATCATTGAGCGTGATGGGCGTGCTCTGATCGATTTCGAGGATCCCGAAGGCCAGCGCCTTGCCCTCCTCGACGATGGAGGCGTGGGCGATTCCTTCCCCTGGGACCGGAGCCCGGTGCCGGCTGCCTACCAAATCCGTGGGCTAGGACCGATTCTCATGAGCGTCCCGAGCCTCGAGCCGACGGACGTTCTTCTCCAACGCGCTATCAACATGCACACCGTTCGCGAGTACCCGCATCCCGACAATCCGAACCACCCCGTTTACGTCTACGCAATGGGACACGGCGGACCGCGGGCCGAGCTCCACGTTTCCGTCCAGCCCGACATGCCGGTCGCCCGTCCGGGCGCGGGAGGAGTCCATCACGTGGCGTTTCGCACACCGACCTACGAGGAGTATGACAAGTGGGCTGAGCGCCTGAACGAGTTGGGCATTCCCAACAGCGGAAAAGTCGACCGGTTCTGGTTTCGCAGCCTCTATTTCCGCGAGCCGAACGGTATTCTGTTCGAAATCGCTTCAGACGAGCCGGGCTTCGGAGTCGACGAAGATCCAGCCGAACTGGGTGAGAAGATCGTTCTCGCCCCCTTCCTCGAGCCGCACCGCCAAAAGATCGTCGCGAACCTCAAGCCAATATAGACTGACCGTCCCGACGCGGCGCAGGAACGGACTATACTTGTCCGCATCTTTGGTCGATAATAGGAGCGAGTACACTGTCGGCGCAGAGAGACTCCGCGAATGGTCGCGGAAACGGCGGCAGTCCATCCATGTAAGGAGGAACAGGTGGAGGAACACAGCGATCTTTCGGGAATCGCCGATGCGAGCAAGCCGAATCCCGGTCGGATCTATGACTATCTGCTCGGCGGAGATCACAACTTCGAGGTCGACCGCCTGACCGCCCAAAAACTTCAGTCAATTGCGCCTTTTTTTCCGAAGATGTTGCGATTGCTTCGATGGTTTCTCGGCGAGGCTGTGCGGAGGCTCTCGGCAGAGGGTTTTACCGATTTTATCGATTTCGCCTCCGGCCTGCCGACGATGGATCACATTCACCATACCGCGGGTCCGCAGGCGAGAGTTCTCTATTCGGACATCGATCCGGTCACGGTGGCATATGGCCAAGAGATAGTGAGGGAGCTACCTCATGTTCGCTATCTGCAATGTGATGCTGGAAAGCCGGAAACGGTGCTTCGCTCGAAAGTGATTTCGGAGATCTTCGGGGATAACCGTAAGTTCGCCGTTGGATTGAACGCGATCGCGTTCTTCCTCTCCGATGAGGATCTCGAGCACTCACTGAGCGTACTCTACGATTGGGTAGCCCCGGGGTCGAAGCTATTTATCAGCGACGCCGATCACTCGGAACAAACCGACGAAGCGAAGAGCTTTCACAAACTCTATGAAACGATGGGCCAACCGCTCAGCAACCGTTCCAAAAAGGACTTTGAAGGGCTACTCGGGAAATGGAAGGTGACAGAACCCGGCATGCAGCGCCTCGAAGATTGGCTCGATCTCGAAAAGACCTTTGCCGACGAGATGACCTCCACCCTCGGCATCAGTAATTTCTACGGAGCCATACTCGAGAAATAGCTGCTGCGGAACCATCCGACCCGCCTCACGCCGGTCTCTGAAGAATCCTTTCCAGCACTCCGGCGAAATTCGTCAGATCAAGAGGTTTTTCGAGCGTCGCCAAAACTCCGTCCATGATCGGGCCAGACCCGGTTACGTCGTCGGTGTGACCGGTAATGACAACCACCCTCACCTCAGGGTCGATTTCACGCAGCCGCGCATAGCATTCGCGTCCGTCCATTTTCGGCATGAGCATGTCGAGAATCACGAGATCGATCTGCGTGTGTCGGGTGCTGAAATATTTCACCGCCTCCCGCGCGTCGCGGAACACCGCCGGGGTGTAGCCCCATCTCTTCAGTGCCCGATCGAGGACGTCGCCAACCTGCTGTTCGTCGTCGACGACGAGAATGTCGCCCGTTGCGAGCTTGGCTCGTGTCGGAGGACGCCACTCCTCCTGCTTCGAGGCGGCCTTCTCGACCGCAGGAAGATAGACCTCGAAGCTGCTGCCGCGTCCTAGCTCGCTCTCCACGGCGATAAACCCTCCATGGTTATGGACGATCCCGTATACAACCGCTAATCCGAGCCCGGAACCCGATCGGAGCTCTTTGGTTGTGAAGAACGGCTCAAAGAGCTTCTCCACAACTTTGGGCGCCATACCGATCCCGTTGTCCCGGACACGGATACGGACGAAATTCCCCGCATGCCCCTCGAAGATCTCCGAAGCCTCCGCTGCGTCGAGGACGACGTTCTCGGAGCTGAGCGCCATCGTTCCCCCACGTTTCTTGGCTTTTTCGCTCTCCCGACCTTCCTCGTTTTCGACGGCCGCCATGATTGCATCGCGGGCGTTGACGCAGAGATTCATAAGTACTTGGCTGATCTGGGAAGGATCTGCGTGGATCGACCACAGATCGGGTGAAAGCGCCGGCTCGACGGCGATTTCGAGGGGAAAGGTACGTTTGACCAGGTCCGAAGTTTCCTTGATCAACTGATTCACATCGATGAATTGACGTACGCCCGACGCCTGGCGAGTGAAGAACCTCAGTTGTTTCGTCAAGTCGGCGCCGCGGTCTACAGCCGTCTTGATCTGAACGAGATCCTTGTGCAACTCACTCTCAGGATCGGCGTCCGCGAGCATAAGCTGGACGTAACCGGAAATCGCGGTCAGGAGATTGTTGAAATCGTGAGCAATTCCGCCCGCGAGCTCGCCGAGTGCTTCCATCTTCTGCCGATGAAATACATGGTCGCGCAGCCGCTTGCTCTCGGTAATGTCGATAAACGACGACATGATCCCGAGCGCATTGCCGGTCTCGTCACGAATTACGGAGGCAGAGAGCTCGACTTCAAAAAACGACTCGTCTCGTCGCAGCGCGGTGAGCTCTCCGTGCCATCCGTCGGTCTCGGAGAGATTCTCGAAGATCTCCTTCGCGCGCGTCCCCTTCCAAAACGAGGTTACATGTGCGCCAAGGGCCTCCGACGCCGCCGCGAATCCCCACATCTTCAGAAAGGCGGCGTTGACGTAGTTGACGGTTCCGTCGAGATCGGAAATCAGGATCCCGTTGATTGTCGTTCCTATGGCATAGTTGCGAACCTGCAGCTCGCGGCTCTGTCGTTCGAGCACTGCAGCAAGCGCCCGCCTGAGCTGCTCCTGATCCTTCAGCAGCTGACTGTCTCGTTCTTCGAAACATCCCGTTAGGAATGCGGATCGGTACTCCTCGAGAAGTGAAAGGACGCTCTCGAGAGCTGGAGCCCCGGCAGACCTGACTTTCTCAGTGGCGAACGTCTCGATGACCGTGAAGAGACCGAGAACGCTCGAAACCCCCAGCCCGGCGTGAGCGGCCTGGCGTCCGCGGTCTTCTGCCAGGTCGGCTCGTCGCCCCTCGAGGAACTCGATCAAACCGTCGACTTCGGCGGCGGCGTGCTCCTGTAACTGTCGAGGATGAAGTGTATACCGGTTCTCGTAGATCGACGCGAGAAGAACCTCGCGAATCCTCTTCTCGAGTTCCTCCCGTTTGCTTCGCACTGCTCGGTCGAGCACATCGATCCCCGAACGCGTATCCTCGGAATCGCCCATCTGATTGCTCCTGCTCGATAGCCAGCCGTGACATCTGGGCGCCCGGCACCACTCCTCGGAGGGATCGCGGAATCGCCGGCCTGTAGCCCGGCGCACAGATTTTTTGCTTGACCGATACTCCTTATAGCAGCCGATCGCTCGGCTGTCAATGTTCGGAGGTTCGATTTGTTTCGATAGGAGCTTCACCGAGTAGAAGCTGTACCCGGCAGGAGCCTCGGGTACCGGCGACACCGGTCTCCGCGATGAACTTCGTCACCGGTGCACGCGATATCATGCTCAACGGTGCAGGGTTCGTTCAAGTCCTCCCTCAATATCTTATCCTCGCCGGGTTCAGCGCAGTGTTCCTTCTGAAAGCATCGCTTCTGTTTCGTTGGGAATAGCGGCTCGCGTCCAGGCGTCCGACCTCTCAAAAGCAGACCAAGGGCGCCATTCGGTAGGCTCCTGATGGTGGGAAGCAATTGCGGCGACTTTTCGAGGTCGACATCGAAAAGTCGGAACGGAGAGCTTGTAACACCTCCATATTTCGATATAATCTCATTCTGCACTTTCGAATTTTGTACATTCGAAACCACGCGCCGGATCGGCTTCGGCGACGAGAAACGGGTCGACTTATGAAGTTTAGTGAAGAGACGATCAAGGATTTCATGTCGTGCGGAGACTTCAACAGCGTCATTCGTGTTTTTCGTTCCCTACAACGCGAAATCGACACCAAGGACGATCTTTTTCAAGAGTACATGAAGGATATGAGCAATCTTCGCGCGGCCTTCAAGGAGCTCGAGGAACAGAAGGACGGACTGAGGCGCCTGAGCTCTGCACTCAGATCATTCTGCATCGAAAACGGGCTCGAGAAAGGGATGGCAAAGCTCGAAAAGAACCTCGGCAGCCCGGGAGTCGAGGCGCTCGAGGAACTGAGGATCGTCGAAGATACCGGGGAGCCGGAAGAGCTGCAGCCCGAGTAGCGGCAAACACCGGCACCACTCCTGCATAAAACATCAAATGTGACGATTTATCCGCCTGAAATGCCGAAAGAGCGCTACCCGGCTCGATCCGGCGGCGGGCGATCCGCTTGGGCCCGACGTCGAGGGACGGGAGCACTGAAGAAGGAGGTATCACATGTCCGATGTCGTGCCCGCTTACCCGGCTTCTCTGACGGTCGATTATCCCGATGAGAAACGTGACCGACTCACCAGCTTCTTCCGGCCGATCGTCATCATCCCGATTGCGATCGTCCTGGGGCTCATCTCGGGGTCAAGTCCCGGTTTCCGCCATGAGGCGGTTCACGCTGTCTACGCCGTGGGTGGAATTATCTTCGTTCCGACGCTTCTGATGATCCTCTTCCGCGGCAAGTATCCGCGATGGTGGTTCGATTGGAACCTCGCTCTGCTCAGCTTCAGCATGCGAGTGGTCGCCTACGGGGCACTGCTGCGTGACGAATACCCGTCGACCGATTCGGAGCAGGCTGTCCACCTCGGGATTACCTACCCGAACGTCGCCGAGGAGTTGCACCAGGGGCTACCGCTCGTGAAGTGGTTTCTCGCGATTCCCCACTACTTCGTTTTGGTATTTCTTTTCCTGGCGGCAGTCGTGTGCGTCATTATCGCGTGGTTCGCCATCCTCTTCGCGGGTCGCTATCCGCGCCCTTTGTTCAATTTCGTGGTCGGGGTGCTGCGTTGGGAGGTGCGGGTCGCTGCCTATGCATTCCTGCTGACCACCGATACCTACCCGCCATTTCGTCTGAGCGAGTAGGCGCGCGGCGTCACGTGCACCGCACTGAAGATCTTCACATCGTGTCGGAGAATATCGCCTCCAGTGCACCGCGCATGACGCTCGGGTCTGCGTCAATCCCGGTCCAGTATTTCAGCCCGATTACGCCCTGGTTGACCAGCATCCCCAAGCCGTCGATTACCCGGCAGCCACGCTCATGGGCGAGCCTCACCAGATGGGTCTTCGGAGGATTGGGAATGACATCCGCTACTACCATGTGCGGATCGACGGAATCGAAATCGATTGGCAGCCGAGCGTCGATATCCGGGTAGAGACCAATCGAGGTGGCGTTGATCAGAACGTCGGTTCCCTTCGGAATCGCAACAGCGGTTGTCCAGGGAACGAACTCCGCAGAGAGGCGGAGCTTACTCTCGAGCAGATCTCGCAGCTCCCTGCCCCGGGCCTCACTTCGGTTGATGATGGTTATCTGAGCGGCACCCGCGAGAGCGGTCTCGACGGCGATTGCCCTTGATGCGCCGCCCGCTCCGAATATCACGACCCGCTTGCCCTGCGGGTCCACGATCTCCCGAAGTGACTTGACGAAGCCTTTGCCGTCTGTGTTTTCGCCGACGAACCGATCGCCGCGACGCACGACGCAGTTGACTGCCCCCATCAGGTCGGCCGACTCTCCCAAGCCATCGAGGTAGGGGATTACCGCAACCTTATGCGGAATCGTGCAGTTGAAGCCGGCAAACCCCATCACCCGCGCACCGCGCACCGCGTCGGCGAGGTCGGCAGGATCGACCTCGATCGTCAAGTATCTCCAGTCCAGTCCGTGGTGGCGAAAGGCCGCCTCGATCATAGCCTGTGTCGGGTTCTCGGAGACCGGTTTGCCGAATACCCCGACGAGCTCCTGCTTGAAGTTTGGTGGCTTGGACATGCCGCTCCTCCTATCTCTGCTGCGGAATCGCGCGCAGTGCACCTACCGATATACCTCCGTCGACGAGCAGGGTCTGACCGGTAATGTAGCGGCTCCCCTCTGAGGCGAGAAAGACGACCGCACCGTCCAGATCATTCGGTGCTCCCGGGCGTCCTATTGGAATGCGCTCAGTGAGGTACTCGACCCACTCCGCATCCTCGTACAGCACGGCGTTCTGCGCCGTTTTGAACCATCCCGGCGCCAAGCAGTTCACCGTAATTCCGTATTCGCCCCAATCATGCGCGAGACTCATGGTAAGCTGTTTGATGCCCCCCCGGCTCGCGCCGTAGGGCCCCAACCCCGCGTACCCGGCGACAGCTGTCACCGACCCGATGTTGATGATCCTTCCGTAACCCGCCTTCTTCATTACCTCGGCGACCGCCTGCGCCACGAAGAAGGCTCCCCGAAGGTTCGTGTCCAGGACGAGGTTCCATTCTTCCCAGGTAACCTCGAGCGCCCTCTTTCGCACGTTGCACCCGGCATTGTTGACGAGAATGTCCACCCTGCCGTATTCAGCCTCCGCCGCTCTCGACATCTGCCGAATGCTATCGTAATCGCGGACGTCGAGTGCGAGGGGCAGCACCTTTCGCCCGAGCCCGCGGATCTCCTCGGCGTAGTCGGAAAGAGCTTCCCGATGACGGCTCGTGACTACGAGGTCTGCTCCGGCTCGGGCCAGCGCCCTGCCGAAGTACTGACCGAGACCTCTGCTCGCTCCGGTGACGATCGCGACTCGGCCGGTGAGATCGAACTCCTTCATCTTCCCTCTCTACTCCCCGGGTATCAGGATTACCTTCAGAAGGCCGGGTTCTTTCTTGCTCAGCCGGTCGAACCAGTGTGCCCCTTCGGAAAGCGGTGCGGTTCGACTCACGAGCGCGGCCGTGTCGATAGCGCCGCTTCGGATCAGCTCGATTGAGGTCGGGTATTCGCCGCGGGAAGCGCATGAGCCACCGAGGCTAATCTCTCGGGTCACCACGGATTGGTGGGGAAAGTCGTCGATCGCCGTGAGGTTGCCTACCAGCGTGAGGATTCCTCCCTTTCGAAGTGAATCGATGGCGATGCCGAGGGTCGCCCCTATTCCGACCACCTCGAAGGCAATGTCCGCCCCGCGGCCCCCGGTAAGCTTCCTGACTTGGTCTGCCGGATCACAGCTGCGCGGATTGAGCCCTACGTTCGCCCCAAGCTGTTTCGCGAGCTCGAGCTTCTCGTCCTCCAGGTCTATCGCGATTATCGTCTTGCATCCGGCGTTTCGAAGCACCTGGACGACCAGCAGGCCGATCATACCCGTTCCGGCCACGACTGCCGTATCGCCGATCGAGATCCGGGTACGGTTCGCCGCATGTACGGCTATCGAGAGCGGTTCGCTCAACGCCGCCTGCTCGAAGGGAAGCCCCTCCGGCAGGGCGTAGAGGATACGTTCGGGTACGGCAACGTACTCGGCGAATGCACCGTGGCGGCGGTAGTCTTCGCACGAGACCCCGAGGACTCGTCGATTGTCGCAGAGGTGGATGTCTCCGCGGCGACAGTACCAGCACTCCCCGCAGTAGACTGTGGAATCGAAGGTGACCCGATCGCCGACCTTCCACGCCTTCACCGAAGCCCCGACCTCGGCGATGACCCCGGCCGCCTCGTGGCCCATGATGATGGGGGGGATCCTCCGACCACTCGAGCCGTCCATCCCGTGAACGTCGCTGCCGCAGATTCCGCAAGCCTTGACGCGAACGAGAACCTCATCAACACCGGCCCTGGCTTCCTCTACGTCAGTGTATTCGAGTCGGTTATAATCGGTGAGCATAAGTGCTTTCATCACACCACGATGATAGTACAGAATGCGAACGCCGTGAAGTATAATCGAGCGTGTTGATTAGCTGAGTCTTGACCTACGGGAGAGAGGAAAATGATTTACGACAGACTCGACCGCGCGGGAAGCTACCTCGCGGTTCACCCTCTGCTCGGCATGGCGGTGACGTTCCTGAGTCGATCCGACCTGCCCGATCTTCAGGACGGGCGGCATGAGCTGTCCGGGGGCGCTTTCGCCTCAGTGCAGACCTACGTGACCAAAAGGCTCGAGGTCGGAGAGTACGAGACTCACCGGAGCTACGCGGATGTCCAGTTCGTCGTTGCCGGTGAGGAGTGGATCTACGTTTCGCATCCGGGCCTGCTGACGGAGACCCAGCCCTACCGTGCGGAGGACGATTGCGCCTTCTACCGCGGTGAGCCCGGCTCGCGACTGCTGATGCGACCCGGTGCGTTTCTGCTGCTTTTCCCCCAGGATGCTCACATGCCCTCGATCGAGGTGGATGCGCCGGGTCATGTAAAGAAGGTGGTCGTTAAGCTGCCGCTGGAAGAGAGAGACTCGTAGGACGTATGAGGGTCAGGCTATTCGCCCCGAGCGATCTCCCGGATTCGCTCGGCGGCGCCTTCAGGTGAAAGCCCGCCGTGGTAGCAGATTACCCGATCGATCGGCAGGGATTGGAGCTTCGCGACAGAGGCGACTGCGGTCTGCATGTCCGGCGTTGCGCCGGCGGCCGGTCCAACGAGCTTGTTGTCTTCCACCCGAAGGGCGTCACCGGACACGAGAAGTCCGTGGGACCTCACAAAGAGGCTGATATGCCCGGGGGTATGTCCCGGCGTGTAGATAATTTGAAGCCCTCCATGCTGAGGAAGCTCATCGCCGTCCTTGAGAGTTCGGTCGACTCGAACTCGGGGCGGAGAGCTGAACAGGCGGCGTGCCGCGTCTCTACGCTCCTCCGGCAGGCTCTGCAGCATGGTTTCGATTCGCTCCGGATTGAATTTGATGAGCTGCTGCTCACCCTGAATATAGGGGACATCATCTGCGTGAGCCATGACTTCGGCACCGGTTTCCTGGACGATCTCGGCCGCCCCTCCGATATGGTCGATATCCTGATGGGTCAGGATCAGCCGGCGGATGTTGGACATCTTCAGCCCGAGTTGCTTAACGATCTCCTTGATCGCCGTGCCCTGCCCGGGAAGTCCTGCGTCCACGAGCGTCATGTTGTCGGGGCGATCGAAGAACAGTACAGGGTAGATAATGCTGTCATTGCCCGCAAAGTTCATCCGCAGCTCGAGGGCTTCGGCAGTTTCGAATAGTCTCATCTTCCTTTCGAGCCGTTCCAAGCCACCCAGGCGGCTCGGCTCTCTACCTCCGTTGATTACCTTTGACTTTCAAGGTACGAAGATACGGCGATACAATCAAGGCGAGGACGGACCGACGGGTGCAATTGTAGTGCAACCTTCTTGGCGGAGAGAGGTCAGTCTCTGTGCGTAGCGCGCCGCTATTCGTGATGTCCTGACGGTGATATGCTTCATGGTATCGGATCTGTACCGGCGCGTGGATCTCTGTCGGTGAGGAAGTAGATTACTATGGAAAAGAAGGAAACATCGGGCCGGCGCGAAGGGCGTCCCGAGTGGACCCGCGCGCTGAAGCGGTTTGAAGAACCGAGTGCTCGAAAGGCCGCCTGGCAGCTCATCAACACGCTTGTTCCCTACCTGGGTCTGGTGGTGCTGATGTACGTCACAACGAGATGGAATTGGCCGGTTTGGAGTACGATACTTCTCGGGATACCGGCGGGTGCGTTGCTCGTGCGGCTATTTATCTTCTTCCACGATTGCGTTCACGGATCGTATCTGCGCTCCCGGCGAGCAATCACCATCCTCGGGAACGTCCTCGGGGTTCTGACCTTCACTCCCTTCTCGGAGTGGCGTCATTCACACGGCGTGCATCATTCCACCGCCGGAAATCTCGATCGGAGGGGTATCGGGGATGTCTGGACAATGACTGTTGAAGAGTATGCCGCGTCGACGCCCTTGCGTCGATTTCTCTATCGATTCGTGCGAAACCCCTTCGTAATGTTCGGTCTCGGGCCAATCGCGATGTTCCTCATCATGAACCGCATACCGGGGCCGCATTCGAGCAGAAAGCAGATTCTGAATGTGGTGTTTACCGACGTTGTCATCGCGGCGATAATCCTCGCCATTGCCTTCACGATCGGCATCAAGACCTATCTGCTGATACAGCTGCCGATCATCTATTTCGGCGGAATTGCCGGGATATGGCTCTTCTACGTCCAGCACCAGTTCGACCCCTCCTACTGGGCCAGGACTGAAGACTGGGCGTCGATGGAGGCAGCCATGGAAGGAAGCTCCTACTACAAGCTTCCGAGGGTCTTGCAGTGGATTACCGGGAGTATCGGGCTTCACCATGTCCACCATCTGCGCCCGCGCATACCGAACTACAACCTTCAACGCTGCCTCGACGCCATACCGGAATTGCGGCTCGTGAACCCACTTACGATCAGGCGGAGCCTCGGCTCAGTGCGGTTGAACATCTGGGATGAGCGGAGCGGAAGACTGCTCAGCTTCAGGGCGCTGTCGGCGCTTCTCAGACAGAGACCGCGGACTGCGTAATCGGTGGAGCGGGGGCGACATCGTGCCGCTCCGGCCCCATGAGTTTCTCCTGCTCTACAGCTTCTTTCCGAAAGATGCGCCGAGCTTGAAGGCGTCGTCGAGGACCGATTCTTTCGCTGCCCCCTCGAACTCCAAATCGTTAACCACCTTCCATTTGAACGGCTCGACGAGCTCCTTCACCTCCCGCAGCGCGCCACTGCTCCACGACCAGCTGCCGAAGAACGCCGCGGTCTTGTTGAAGAAGTGCTTCGCCCCTGCGTCGATCAATGCGTGTTTCACCGCCGGGAAGATGTTCCCCTCGTAGGTGGGCGATCCGATGATGACGCCGGCGTTGGTCCACAGCGACGGGAGAATGTAGCTGAGGTGAGTCTGAGAGACGTCGAAGACGTTGACCGGCACCGATACCGATTGCAGTCCCCGAACGACGGCATTCGTCACCTGTGCGGTATTGCCGTACATCGAGGCGTAGATCAAGGTAACCCCGCGCTCGCCCTTGCCGGTGGCATAGTCTGCCCATCTCTTATACAGGTCGATGACCTTCGCCGGATTCTTGCGCCAGACGAGACCGTGCGCAGGGGCCACGATTTTCGGGGTGAGCGCCTTGAGCTTGTCGATCATCTTCGAGACCTGAGGCGAGAACTTTGCGATGATGTTCGAATAGTAGCGCAACGACTCCGCAGTATAAGCGTCCATGTCGGAGCATTCATCGTCGAACAACACCTCGGTCATTGCCCCATAGCCGCCGAAGATGTCGCAGGAGAACATCGTGCCGCTCGAGGCGTCGTAGGTGACCATTGTTTCCGGCCAGTGGACGAGCGGCGTGTGGTGAAACGAAAGCTCCTTCTCTCCGATCGATAGGGTCGCGCCGTCTTCGACCTCGCGGATGTGGCTTCGAATCCCGTAGAAGGAGTCGAGCATCGGAGTTGCCGTCGGGGTGCAAATGATCTCCACATCCGGCGCGATTCGCGTCAGGGTCTTGAGCGCCCCGGTATGATCCGGCTCCATATGGTTCACGACGACGTAGTCAATCTTCTTGAGCTCCACGACCTTGGAAATCGCCTCTATGAGCGTGTCCGACTTGAATTCCCTGGTCATATCGATTACGACGTTTTTCTTATCCCGTATCAGATAGGAGTTATAGGTAACGCCCTCCTTGCTGATCGGCCACAGGCCTTCGAAGAGCGATGTAGTCCGGTCGTCGACCGAAAGAGCATAGATATTCTCGCTGATCTGTCTCGTAGTCATTCAGGCATCTCCTTTGCGATGTCGATCCGACGCTGCGTAATGATAGCGAAAATTGCCGAGTTCAGCAATCGACCTCGCCGAACCCGGTTACCCTATAACCCAGATAGCGCTCGAACGCCTCCACAACCGGCGCTGCATAGTGTCCGGGGGTGATGCTCACGTGGTGCCGGTGTCCGGTACGACCGATCCATTGGAGAATGTCCTGCAGCTTGGGGATCTCCGCGACGCCGGCGCAGCCGAAGAAGTCCTTCGAGAAATCGTCTTCGGTAATACGGCCCGTCCCCACATAGAAATTGAGCTCTCCCGCCTCCGTCATCATGCTGCCGTAGGTGAAGGGCATAGGGCGGATGCGGCCGACGTTGCAGCCGAATCCGTGTCCTGGTCCGAGAGTGTTCTGGATGATGAGATGGTCGCTGACAGTTCCTTTCGCGGCCATGAGGCTCTTGGGGACGTTGCCGCAATGAAAGAGGATGCATTTTTCTTCTTCCTCACCGTAATTGTTGTTCCAATCCAAGATTCCTGCCGCCTCGCCCGAGACGCGTTGGAGAGCGTACATCGTCACAGCGTTCGCGATGTCGACCTCGCAGGCGGTCGGGACCGCATGCTCGGCGAGGTCACCCGTTACCAGGCATGGTGATATGCCGTATTTCATCTGCAGCTCGGTCCAACACCGAATCGCCATCGCGTCCATGTGAAACTCCTCGACCATTTCGTCCAGTACTACCCCGAGCTTGGCGAGGCTCACGAGTGCGGTCTCAGGAGCACTTCCCCAATTGGCAACCTCCCGAAGATGAGCCATCTTCTCCTTGAATGAGCCCTTGGAGGAACGAAGGTGGTCCATGCGAGTGAATACTTCCGAGAGGTCAATCGTCTCTACGGTTATCCCATGGCGCTGCAGGGCGAGCTCGTCTACGCGTACGGTCTTGAACGGCGTAGTCCGGGCGCCGACTGCGCCGACGACCATATTCTTCATCCCGCCGACGATGCGGCAGATACGGTCGAAGGTGTCCACATTTTTCGCGAACGCCTCACTGCGCGGGTGAACTGTATGCGGTTTCAGGTTCGTAAAGGGGATACCTACCTGCTTGAAGACATCCATTATCGACAGCTTCCCGCAGAACGAATCTCGCCGCTCCTTCGGCCCGAGCTTATCCATCTCGTCCGGGTAGGCCTGGACCAGTATCGGGACACCGGCCTCTTTCAGCGCCGCTGCGGCTCCGTTCTCGTCGCCGAAATTGGGAAGTGAGAGTATTACTCCGCCGAACTTACCACGGTTCTTCCGGAGAAACTCGGCATAGATTCGACCGTGCTCGACCGTCTCTACCGCGCCGTGAGGTACCGCCCCGCTGTCGATGAGCATGGTCTCGTGTCCGAGATTGTGCAGCACCTCGACCAGCTCCTTTCTCGCAGTTTCCATGAGCGATGAGGGGAAAAACGCGCGATTGCCAAAGAACAGTGCAAAGGTTGTCTTCTGAGTGTCCATAATTTCCTCCAAGTGGCGTCTTGATTCGATTATACGGTGTGACCGTGGGGAAATCCATTCCCTGTCGGCACGCCCCCCTTAATTGACAGCGTTGGAGGTCGCCCGTAAGATGCATCGGGAGGCAAGATGACAAAAGTCGAACGTAGCTGGATCCTGTATGATTGGGCCAATTCGGCATATTCGATTACCGTTACGGCCGCGATCTTCCCTATATTCTTCAAGAGTTTCGCCGCAAGAGGCCTCGCCGGATATGAATCGACCTCGCTCCTCGCTTTCGGCAATTCGACCTATACCCTGATCATCGCAGTGCTTGCTCCGATTCTTGGAACGATAGCGGACTACCGGAGCTACAAGAAGCGATTCTTTTCCGCTTTCTTCCTCATGGGGGTACTCGCCACCGTCGGGCTGACGTTGGTGGCGGAGGGAATGTGGCTGCCCGCCCTGCTGATCTATGTTCTGTCGGCCATCGGTTTCGCGGGGGCGAACATCTTCTACGATTCCTTCATCGTAGACGTCACACCTCGAGAACGAATGAACTGGGTCTCGGCGAGCGGCTTCGCCTGGGGCTACATTGGGAGCACCATCCCCTTCATTCTCGGACTTCTCGTCGTTCTCAACTACAAGATGCTGGGGTTTGCCACAAATGTCCCTGCAGTCCGCATCGCTTTCGCGGTAACGGCCCTCTGGTGGCTGCTGTTCACAATCCCCTTCCTTCGCAACGTCAAGCAGATCAACTACGTCGAAAAGACCGGTCATGCGATTCGCGACAGCTTCGAGCGTATCTTCAACACGCTGCGCGATATCCGTGGCTTCCGCCTCGTGTTCACCTTCCTTCTTGCCTATTTCTTCTATATCGACGGAGTCGACACGATCATTACGATGGCAACCGCCTATGGTACCGATGCCGGGCTCAGCGCGAGCAGTCTTCTCGTTATTCTTCTCGCCATCCAGATCGTCGCTTTCCCGTTCGCGCTGCTCTATGGGCGGCTCGCCGACCGAACCTCGGCCAGGTTCATGATCCTCGTCGGAATCGGAGTCTATATCGTGATTACGATCGTGGCATTCTTCCTGCCGACCCTCCCGACGACCGGAGCTAAGACGGTCATGTTCTGGGTGCTCTCGATGCTCGTCGCCACTTCACAGGGAGGAATCCAGTCGATCAGCCGCTCGCTCTTCGGCAAGCTCATCCCGAAGGAGAAGTCTGCGGAGTTCTTCGGTTTCTACAATATCTTCGGCAAGTTCTCTGCAATTATCGGACCCGCGCTGCTCGGGCTGGGTGCGACGGTCTTCAAGACCTCGCGCGCGGGGGTACTGAGCATCGTCGTTCTGTTCATTCTCGGCGGTATACTACTGCTGCGGATGAAGGTCGATGAATCGAAGATGACTGACGATATCAGTCCAGCAGCGGGTTGACCCCGCCGCTCCCAGGGTTTGCCGTCGCGCTCCCTGTGCCGCGTCCCGTTGATCCGGCACCTCCGGAGACGCCGGAGGTGCCGTTCCCGGTGTTGCCCGAACCCGCGTTCGCAGAGCCACCGGTCCCGCTCGATGTACTGCTCGGCCCCGAGCCGAGTGCTGTTCCGGAGCTTTCGTAGGCTCCGGAGAGCGTCTTGGGAGGAGCGGCCGATCCCGCGGCTCCCTGACCCAAGGGCACCTCCCCCGTTCCACCGCCGGGAGGGCCGCTCACACCGAGTTGCCCCGGCGTGGTCAGCAGGCTGTCCGGTGAGATGGAATCGGAGGGTATCGAGCCGAGCGATGTCGGCTCGGCTCCCGAGAATCCCTGAATGATCGCAGAGTTCTGCAGCTTGCTGACCACATTCGAGTCGCGGGAGACATCGTACTCTGACAGCGTGTCGAAACGGCGAGGTTCGGTCCCTGCAATGAAAATCTCGTCTTTCGTGCAGCTGGAATACTTCGTGGGCAG
The DNA here is from genome assembly GCA_964506755.1 of uncultured Spirochaetales bacterium. Classification (GTDB taxonomy): domain Bacteria; phylum Spirochaetota; class Spirochaetia; order DAHUYW01; family DAHUYW01; genus CAZDMH01. The sequence continues at coordinate 18,186 of CAZDMH010000034.1, read as the reverse complement.
CTTCCCGCTGTTGCAGTCAACCCGGACGGTTACGAGACCGGTCGCAGGTTTTGTGAACTTGATGACGGGAAGACCCGTGTCGGCATGCTTCATGAAATGGGCCCAAACCGGGCCGGCGGCCGTCGCTCCCGTCTGACCGAGCCCGAGGGAGCCGCCTCGCTGGTCGAAACCGAACCAGACCGCCGTCGTGTAGTAGGGTGAAAAACCGACCGTCCAGGCATCCGACCAGTTTTGGGTGGTGCCGGTCTTTCCCGCCATCGGCATACCGTCAAAACCGTGGACGTCGAAGGGGGTTTGCCACAGAGTTCCCGCCGTCACGACGCTCTTCAACAAATCCACCATGATATAGGCTGCCTGGGGAGACATGATCTGCAGCCTGCTTCCCATATGCTTCTGTTTCTCCCGCAGATCACGCTCTGGCTGGAGCACGATGTTGCCGTTCATGCGGTCCTGCACGTATTTGATCGCAATCGGATCGACCTCTCGTCCTTGATTCGGGAAGGTCGCGTAGGCCCTCGCCATGTTGATCGGAGCGAGCGGCGTTATCCCGAGACCGAGCGGCCAGAGATGGGGGAAGTAGTGATTGCTGTTCTTCTTCTTCTCCATTCCGAGCAGGCGTGCGGCACGATTGACCGCCTTGTCGAAACCCACACCCTGGAGGACCTCGAGTGACGGCACGTTGATCGAGTCTTGAAGCGCCCAGCGCAATGACACGCGGCCCTGCCACTGCCCGAGGTAGTCATAAGGGCGATATACCGTTCCGTCCGGATTGAAGAAGACGACCGGTCGATCCGGCAGCATCGTCGCCACGGTGAACTTGTGAGATGAGATTGCGGCCGAGTAGTAGAGGGGCTTGAACGAGGAGCCGGGTTGAACTTGCGCATCGACCGCGCGGTTGAAGTTCGAAGTCGCGTAGTTGTAGCCGCCTACCATCGAGATGATCTCGCCAGTGTGATCGTCCAGAGCGATGAGCGCGCCTTGTACGGTGGTCTTCTGTTCCTTCTTTCGTCGCTGAATATGAGCCTGGATGGAGGCAAGATGAACGCGATTGAGACCGAAGACCATCGAGAGGACATCAATCGAGGGATTGATCCGGGTCAGATAGCTCCCGATCGCCGAGGTTTGACTCTTCGCCTGATCGAGTTGAGCAACCTGAGGGAGATTGAAGCTCAGCGACAGGAGATTCAGAACCGGATAGAAGCTCTTGGTAACCGTGGAGGAGATCTTGGTGGCATTCTGATGGTAGACGGTGTTGAACTTCTCGATCGATTTCTCCATCAACTTCTGGGCGTATTGCTGATCTCCCAAATCGAGTGTGGTATGCACCACGAGCCCGTCGCGAAGATAGTTGAGGTTGCCGTAGAGATCCTGTTCGAGGCGCTGTCGGACGTACTCGGTAAAATATGGCGCTTTGCTGCCGTTGATCCCGGAGAGCCCCGTCGATGCAGCCCGGGAGTAGGGATAGGTGTCCCAGAAGTCTGTGAACGATTGATCAGCCTGTTCCTGAGTCACATATCCCTTTTTGACCATCTCTTGAAGAACGACATGTTGGATGACCCGCGCCCGGTCGGGGTGCTTCAGCCAGTAGTAGCGTGCGGGGTCGGCGAGCTGGATGACGAGCATCACGGACTCCGCAAGGGTCAGCCGGCTTGCCGGATGACCGTAGTAGTACTCGGAGGCGGCCTCGATGCCGTAGTTGTTGCGACCGAAGTAGACGGTGTTCAGGTACATCTGGAGAATCTGGTCCTTCGTGAGGCGCTTCTCGAGCTGGAACGCATACCAGAGCTCTTTGAGCTTTCGAACGATCGTCTTATGGCTCCGATCGGCATACAGCAAACCCGCAAGCTGCTGGGTGATGGTACTGCCCCCTGAGAAATAGTGGCCGACGAGGATATTCCAAGCGGCGCGAAAGGTTCCGCGGAGGCTGAAGGCACCCTCGTGGAAGAAGTTCTGATCCTCGCGGGTGAGAAGTGCCTGAATGAGGTATTTCGGCAGCTTGTCCAACGGGATGATCTGGTGGTTGGCCGCTCCTGAGTACTCGGCGATGAGTTTGCCATTTCGGTCAAGGATTTGCGTGGGGAGAGAGGTATGCGGCCGACCGATATCCCACGCTTGCGGGATGCTGTCGGTCTTTGCCAGCGCTGCACCAACTCCGACACCGAACCCAACGGCTATAAAAACGCTCAGGGCGATCAAGACTCCAGAGACAAGACGCCGCCTGCTCGTAGGTCGCATTTCTGCCTAACATAACGACGGCAATTCTTTTTGTCAACAATAATTAGGATGAAGTTTCTTAACAATTCACCAGATATGATGCGTCCCGTTGATGCGACAGGCTACTTTCGAAGGGAGCGAAGAATCTCTCCGATGTACATTCGATGGAAGTCCCCGTTCAAGTAGTTCTCGGCGATGGATTCATCGAGGAAATGGGCTGGATCGATGTCCTGGCAGTATATCTTGCGGCTTAGCAATACGAGGTTCGCCTGAGAAAAGTAGACCGCGCCGGATGGGTCAAAGACCGGGGACAGCCCCGTTTCGGCTGCTTTGTCGACCTCTCTTCCCGAATGTTCGCCGCAGAAGGAAAGATCCTTGCGGTACTCTTCGGCAAAAAACGACAGCGAAAAATGACCTGCTTTCTCCATGAACCCGAAGGTATAGCGGCTTGGGCGCACAAAGCAGAAGACAACTTGCCGACCCCACAGCACGCCAAGCCCGCCCCAGCTGGCCGTCATCATGTTGAACCCCGCTGCACCTCCTGCGGTTATGAGCATCCATCCTTCTCCGATCCGGTTGAATACATTGTCGTCGAGAGCGTCCAGACTGAATTCTTCGAGGGTGTCGTTCACCGAAAAACCTCCTTGTCAGTTCGAGTCGGGTGCCGTATACTTGGTTTGTATTAGTACATTGATACAATCTGGCCGGACGGCCTACGGGGCAAGGATGCAGGAAAAGGGATACTTGAGTTTCTCGCTTGATGCCACGAACGGCATCCCCTTCTACAAGCAGATTATACACCAGGTTGAGCTCGCCATGGCGGACGGCCGTCTTCGAACCGGCGACCAACTGCCGACTGTACGCAGTCTTGCCGTCGAGCTCAAGATCAACCCGAACACCGTCGCCCGCGCCTACAACGAGCTCGAGATACGTGGAATCGTCACGACGCAACAGGGCAGCGGCACCTTCATCGGCAACAAGCAGATCAGTCTGAGTGACGTCGAGCGGGAGCGCAGGCTCGCCGAGGTAACGCGTTCGTTCATGACCCATGCCGCATCCTATGGCTTCTCTCTACGCGAGATCATCGAATATCTCGAAGAAATCGAAGGGATAGGTGCCGGCGGGGGGGAGGCGAAATGACGAACATCAATTTTTTCGATCAGATAAAGAACATCCAGAGGCCGCAGTACGCAAGGGATTTCAGATTCAGCGCCCTCGCCTTGACGGTCTACGTGGCGTTCGTTGCGGCAGGGGCCGTGTGGCAATTGACCACAACCCCCCCGATCAACCTGTGGCATATCGTTGAGTTCGTCGGGAGCGCCCTCGCCGGAGGACTCGTGCTGTTTGCGCTGTCCACCTGGGGGGTGTTGATCGGACTGCTCGTTCTCTACTGGGCTGGGATCATCGCCGTCTTCGGGACATCGTTCTATCCGTTGGCGGTTTCCGAGACGGCCGCGCTCCTCGTCTCGCCGATGCTCCAGATCGCCCGCCATTGGGAGAAGGCGGTCATACTCCGCTTCGGCCGTTTTCGGGGATTGCGGGGACCGGGGGTATTCTGGATTCTGCCGATTGCCGACCACGTAACGCGTTTCGTCGATACCCGCATCCGGGCAACCGACTTCAGCGCCGAGAACACGATCACGAAAGATACGGTGCCGGTCTATGTCGATGCGATTGCGTTCTGGATGGTATGGGATCCTCAGAAAGCTGTGCTCGAAGTCGAGAACTACATCGAAGCGATCGTGCTATCCGCCCAGACGGCCCTCCGCGACGCAATCGGAAAAAACGAGCTCTCCTCGCTCCTGGAGGAACGCGAACGTCTCGGAGACGAAATCAGACGAATAGTCGACACCAAGACCTCGCCGTGGGGGATCACGATTCTTTCGGTCGAAATCAGGGACATCGTGCTTCCCAAGGAGCTCGAGAATGCGATGTCGAGGAGGGCTCAGGCGGAGCGCGAGCGGCAGTCGCGGGTCATCCTCGGCACGGCGGAGATCGAGATTTCGGAGAAGTTCGTCGAAGCAGCGAACAATTATCGCGATGATCCGACGGCACTCCACCTGAGGGCGATGAATATGATCTATGAGGGGATCAGACAGAACGGAACCATCGTTCTTCTCCCCTCGAGCGCACTCTCGGGAATGTCGCTCGGCACGATGCTCGATGACCTCGCCAAGGGGAAGCTTCCCGACGTGGGATCAGCCGGCGCCGGCGCTCGGCCCCCCGACGGCTCCTCGTCTCCAAGCAAACGACCCGAGCAAGCCGATCAGTCCGGTTCCACGGAACAACGCAAGGGATAACCCTTCTGTTTTGCCTTCTGATGAACCTGTTTTACCTTCGTTTGAGCGATGTCATAGGTATAGGTTTCCACGACGGCCTTGCCGTTTCGGTGAGCCCGGAGCATGATGTTGGTGGCCTCAGGGAATGATTTGTGGAATACCTCGGCGAGCACCTGAACGACGAACTCTTTGGTGGTGTAGTCGTCGTTATGCAGCACCACCTTGTACATGTCCGGCTCTTTGACTTCGTCTTCCGGCTTTTCGAGGACGTCGACATTCTCGTCAGACCCGATGTCTATATCCTTGTCTTCATCCGACATTTCAATCCTCCCGAGCACGCCGGTCGCTGAAACATAACCTTCTGAATAAGGTACCAAAGTTCCCCGCACTCCGGCAAGGATCGAGCATCTCAGCAAGCGTAATGATGAAGCGGGCGTCAGACGGAAGCTTCAGAGCCCGGTGAGCTATGAACGGAAGCGGCACAGCCGGATATCGAGCCCCCCCTGAGAAAAATGCGATGTAGTCGAGGTGAGGCGGGAGGAAGAACCGAGGAACGCCCGCCAACTCGACTCGGTCGGGCAGAGAATGAAGCCTGAAAGGTGTTGCGCGCCGAGCGATTCGGCAAAACCCGTGCAGGCCCGGCCGATGCGCCGATAGAGCCTGTCGGTCGATACATTCGCAAGCCGGAGGCCGTAGGGCGGATTGAGGGGCAGGAAGACCTTCTCGGTCTCGGCGGGAAGCCACTCGCGCCACGGGCGAGAAAAGACGTCCGCACATACAAAGCCCAAATCCAACGGAATGGCCGGCAGTCGAGCGGCCGCCAGGAGTGACCCGAACCTCTCCCAGTTGTGTCGCCCCGATTCGACGGCGGGCTCGCTGCGATCGATCAAGCGGACGGCGAGATGTCCTGCAGAAGAAATCCGCGACGCGAGCTCTTCGAGATGACGCTGCCTCATCCAACCGACCGAAGGAGGCGTCTCTGCGGGAAAGCGTTCGAAGGCATATCCTCGGCCGAACACGAAGGGAGGGATTCGATGGCTCGCGATCAGATACTCGAAGAGCAGTGTTCCCGAACCCGCAAAAGGGACGAGTATTGCGTCCGCTTCCGCATCAAAGAGGGAGAGGCGGATCGCAGACTGCGCAATATCCTCGCGCAAAGGAGCGACGGTGTGAAAGCTCGCTCGATATCCTCGGTGCCACAGCGGATAGCCGGCGAGCGATATCTCGATTCGGCAAAGGTTATGGAGGATGCGGACGTTCAATCTCAAGGGAGTTGCCGTGTCGGCTGCTCCGACGGAAGGCCGGACCACGTTGATTCCGCGTGCTGCAAGCTCACGACTGATGAGCTCCCGGATGAGCCCCTTGTGATAGAGGGTGCTCGCCTCGGATTCGATTCGAAGAAGTGCCTCGTCGCCGTCTCGGAAGTAGAATCGCCAGTGAACCGTACGGAGAAGCCCGGATAGCCCCTCTCGATTGTGAGCCGGCGCCTCGGCGATACCAAGGAAGACATCTTGCGCAGTCGAGACCCTCATCACGAGCTCGAGCAAGGAGCGGTAGCGTATGCGTTCAACAAGGATGCCGTCTCGCACAGTCCTCACTGCACCTGGGTCAGCCTGTCCCGATTGGGGGGTCTTCAAATCGGCAAGAAGGGCTCGAAGCTCCGTTTCCAACGCCTCACCGCAGCCCGGTCCCGGTGAGAATCGAGCCGTCTGTGGACGAGCAAGCAGGTGGTGCTTGATTTGTCGCTCGAGGTTCATTCGCGTCGGCGCTAAAGGGTAACTGGGCCAAAGAGCCTTCGCACCTCGTCTGCAACCGCCTTGCCGAGCTTCACCTGCTCCTCAGCTTCGAGGTGGATCCCGTCCGAGTCGCTCGATCGGACGAGCTCTCCCGCGTCGAGAAACCTGCAGCCGAGCTCTTCGGCTACCGCTCGGTACTGCCGCCCGAGCCCTCGGGATTTCTCTGCGGCGCCCTCGAACATCTCGGCGAAGCCGGTCAACTTCGCGACGGGCGGCGGAGCGATCAATAGAACCTCGGGTGCGCGCCCGTCGGGACCGAAGGGCGAAGACTGCGCCATCCGAGCCAACACCCCCACCCCCTGTGCGATATCCCACGCAGAGAGGCCGTAGCGATGTTTCAGGTCGTTCGTCCCGAGAAGAAGCACGAGGAGGTCGACCGGCATATGACTCTCCAGGCAGGGGAGAAGGTAGTCCCTGCCGCGCTTCGGACCCTCGATGAGATCTTCCACGACGGAGGTTCGGCCGTTTTGCCCTTCAGGGATTACGTCGTAGCCGTCACCGAGGGTTGCCGCGAGAACGAGCGGCCAGCGATGCTCGCGCGCATGTCGCGTGCCGGTCTCGCCGTTGTAACCCCACGTATTCGAATCGCCGAAACAGACTATCGTCTTCATGATCCTGCCACCTCACTCGCCGCCCGCTCAGCGGACGTCGTTCGATCGCTCGTAGACAATTCTGCCGCCCACGATCGTTGTGTCAACCCGAATATCCTTGATTCGTTCCGGCTCCACCTCCAGCGGATTCTCCTCGAGCACCGTGAGATCGGCGACCTTGCCGGGTGCGATTGTCCCCTTCTCCTCCTCCTTGAACTCGGCGTAGGCCGAACCGTAGGTGTAGGAGTGGATCGCCTCCTCCGCCGTAATTGTCTCCGGCGAATCGCGATTGACGACGCGGTGGATTGCGAGCAGCGGCCGGTAGGTCGACTCACCGGGTACGTCGGAACCAAATGCGAGTCGCGCCTTTGCATCGAGAAGCGACCGGTAGGGATAGGCACCCCTCGCTCGTTGTTCCCCGAGAAATGCGTGGTCCTTCTCCGGGGTTCCAAGGGCGTGAGGCTGCGCCGATACGACGATCCCCAGATCACGTATTCGCGGGATGTCCTCGTTGGAGATGAGCTGCCCGTGCTCTATTCGCATCCTCATCTCCCGAATACCCGGATATCTCGCAGCTGCGGCTTCGACACCGTTTATCATCTCCCGAACGGCTCGATCTCCGATAGCGTGAAATGCCGCTTGGCGGCCTGCAGCGGCCGAACGGCGGACGAGCTCGTGTATCCATTCGACAGATCCCATCGGAATGCCTGTGTTCCCGGGATCATCTGGATAGGGCTCGAGCAGCCAGGCCGTCTTCGTGGAGAAGGTGCCGTCGAGAAAGTACTTGGCCGGTCCGAGGCTGAGCATCGATCCGTCGTACTTCATACGCTCAACCCGTCGTTTGCGGTGCCGCGACCTGCCATCCGACCAACAGGAAACTCGGGCTGTGAGCCTCCCTTCACGCTCGAATCTGTGATAGAGCTTGACGAGCTGCGGGTACCAAGTGTTGTCCTGTACCGACGTCACACCGTTCTCCCGCAGGAGCGTCAACGCCTTCTCGAGAAGGCGATCGAGCCCCTCGGGATTCTTCATTCGCAGATCGTTCCTCATGAGATGGAGCGGTCGCGCTGCGGCATCATAGAGGACGCCTGTCGGTTCTCCGTCATCTCCGCGGACAATCTTCCCACCAACCGGGTCTGTAGTTGAACGACGGACCTTCACCTTTTCGAGCAGAGTGCTGCTTACCCACACTCCGTGTCCGGAGTATTGAAAGAGCGCCACCGGATTATCAGGAAAGGCCTCGTCGAGGATCGCACGATGAGGCCGGACGCAGTCGGGATAGTCCCATCCGTTTCCGACGAGCAGCTCGCCGGGCGTGGCGTTCTTGTACGCCTCTTTCAGGAGCTCAACGATTCCCTTCTCGTTGAGACCGGCGAGATTCGGAGTCGAGAAGTAGTCTCCCATGTTGACGAGGTGGATATGATTGTCGTTGAAGCCGGGAATGACGGTTCTCCCGCGAAGGTTTATCTCCTTCTCCCTGCCTCGGGCCGCAGCGCGAACCTCCTCTATCGTTCCGGCAGCGACGATCCGTTCTCCCTCCATTGCCACTGCATCGACTACCCGTCCGGGCTGGTCGAATGTGAGCACCTTTCCATTATGCAGAATCATACTGTCCCCTTGCAGCACAAGGATAATCAGGATCGACCGAATGATCCATCCTGCGCGACTCACCCTGTTCCAGGAAGAGCTGCTTTGGTATCATTCATGCGAATGGACGCCTCCGAGCTCCGACGACAAAAGAACGAGCTTCGCGACCACGTGAAGAAGCAGATCTCGGGACTCGCGCCCCGCCTGCGCGAGGAGATGAGCCACGACCTCGCTCGACGCCTGGAGGGCTGGGAGGAGTGGAGCAGGTTCACCGCCGTATTCTCTTTCTTCTCCCTCGCGAGCGAGGTAGACACGAGCCCTATTCATCGATTGATTCTGGACAGGGAGATCGCTCTCGGTCTGCCTCGGATTGAGGGAGCCGATCTCGTTTTTCATCGGGTCGAGCGCCTGGAGGAGATTCGCTCAAAGAACCGCTTCGGTATCAGAGAGCCTCCGCCCGACCTCCCGGTGCTTGATCCGAGGGTGGACCTCGGGCTCCTCATCCTGGTTCCCGGCCTTGCGTTCGAACGAACCGGAAAGCGGCTCGGCCGGGGAGGCGGATTCTACGACCGCCTCCTCGAACGTCGCCCGAAGGCCGCGTCGATTGGCATTTGCTACGATTTCCAGCTGATTGAGAGAGTTCCCACGGGTCCAGACGATCGTCTCGTCGGGTGGGTAGCGACCGACCGGCGCATCATAGTCTCTTCCTCCGCTGCGTAGCGTTCCGTCGACGGTTCGTGCTATAGTGAGCCGGTTGCATAGCATGAAACGTATCGCCTACATCATCCCTTTGCTGCTGATCCTGTCGCTCTTCGTCTTCAGAAGCCATCTCTTGACCCTGCTCAGACCGAATCCTCATACCTATCAAAGTACGCAGGCCGCGAAGGAGGTGGGGAGGTATGAGACGATCATCGGACGGGTGGCCGAAGTCTCTGTGTCGCAATCCGGTACAGTGTTCCTCGATTTTGACGCCGACTATCCAAACCAGAGCTTCACCGCCGTCATACCTTCACATGATGTTGGCCGTTTCGTCGGACTCGAGACGCTGAAAGACCGAACCATAGAGGTAACCGGCAAGCTGGATCTCTATCACGGGAAACCGGAAATCGAGGTAAGCTCTCCGCGCCAGATCTCGATTCATAGATGACCGCCCCCCTCCAGATTTGGTGTCTTGGGGTACGCCGATCTACGCTCGAAGCGTCCCCACTTGCATGAATATCCGCTTTTTGTGCACAATAGGGGTATCTCTTCGACAGCATACAAACCACGAAAGACAAAGAGGGGTAATTATGGCAACCAAAATCGCAATCAATGGGTTTGGCAGAATCGGCAGACTCGTGTTCCAGGCACTCGTCGATCAAGGCCTTCTGGGCAAGGAGTTCGATGTCGTCGGTGTTGTCGACGTCTCGACTGATGCCAGCTACTTTGCATACCAACTGAAATATGATTCGGTCCACGGACACATGAAGGCCGAAATCAAGTCCGAAAAGAGCTCGCCCTCCCTCGAAGAGGACGATACGCTCGTCGTGAACGGCAACAAGGTTCGCTGTATCGGCGCTACAAAAAGCCTTGCCGAGCTACCTTGGAAGGATCTCGGAGTCGAATACGTAATCGAGTCGACCGGGCTTTTCACTCAGAAGGAAAAGGCAGAGGGTCATCTGCAGGCTGGAGCCAAAAAGGTGATCATCAGCGCCCCCGCCAAGGGCGACGTGAAGACCCTCCTCATGGGCGTCAACCACTGGGAATATGATCCTGCAAAAGATCACATCGTCTCGAACGCAAGTTGCACCACGAATTGCCTCGCACCGCTCGTCTACGTCATCCTCAAAGAGGGGATCGGAATAGAAACCGGCTTGATGACGACCATCCACTCCTACACTGCGACGCAGAAGACCGTAGACGGTCCGTCGAAGAAGGACTGGCGAGGCGGTCGCGCGGCGGCCATCAACATCATTCCGTCGACCACCGGTGCGGCCAAAGCTGTCGGCAAAGTCTTGCCGCAGGTGAATGGCAAGCTCACCGGAATGTCGTTCCGGGTACCGACCTCGGATGTGTCGGTCGTGGACCTTACCTTCCGCAGCGAAAAGGACACCTCGATCGAGGAAATCGACAAGCTGCTGAAGAATGCCTCGAAGACCTACTTGAAGGGCATCTTGAACTTCGCCGACGAGGAGCTCGTCTCGAGCGATTTCGTACACGATCAGTTCTCCTCGACCTACGATTCACTCGCGACGCTCCAGAACAACCTTCCCGGTGAGAAACGATTCTTCAAGGTCGTGTCCTGGTACGACAACGAGTGGGGTTTCTCCAACCGCATGGTCGACCTGCTGAAGCACATGTCCAATTCCAAGTAGGCTTCCTGAGCCTGGGCCGCGCGGAGAAGACGGATGAGCTTCCTGGGGGTCGACGTCGGGACGACCGGTTGCAAGGCCGTCGTGTTCGCGCAGGCGGGAGCGACGGTGTCGTCGGCGTACTCGGAATACGACGTAAGTCGCCCGAGGCCCGATCACGCCGAGCTCGATTCCGCAGAGGTCTGGGGGAAAATCAAGTCTACAATTGCTCGGGCGGCCCAAGGTGCCGCCCCGAGCGATCCAATTCAAGCGCTTTCGGTCGCCTCAATGGGAGAGGCGGTTGTTCCGGTAACCCATGACCGACGTATCGTCGGTCCGTCCATCCTGATCGTCGATCCGCGTGGAAGCGAGTACCTCGGGGCTTTGAGAAGCGCGATCGACGACCTACGCTGCTATTCCATAAGCGGTAATGCAATCGGTAATCAATTCGGCCTCACCAAGCTGATGTGGATGCGTGATCACACTCCGCAACTCTACGAACGAACCTACAAGTTTCTCAATTGGTCGGGATTCGTCTCGTTCATGCTTGGGGCCGAGCCAACCGTCGATTTCTCGCTTGCAAATCGCATGTTGCTGTTCGACATCGAAAACGAGGACTGGTCGGCGGATCTTATCCGGTTCGCGGGCCTCGACAGGGAAAAACTCCCTGACTGTGTGGCCTCCGGCACGATAGTCGGCAAGGTTGCACCCTCACTCGCAGGGGAGCTGAATCTTCCCGAGGGCACGCTGATAGCGAGCGGAGCTCACGATCAGTGCGCCAACGCCCTCGGATCGGGCAGCCTCCAGCCGGGCACGGCGATGTACGGAATGGGGACTTTTCCGACTATCGTACCGATCTACACGGAGCGGCCGGACGCGGATAGGATGATTCCGCTCGGTCTCAACACCGAGCATCATGCTGCGCCGGGTAGATATGTCAGCTTCATTTACCATATGGGCGGCTCGATCGTGAAGTGGTACCGCGACACCTTTGCCGGGGAGGAGCATCGACGCGCCTGCGAACGCGGAGAGGACATCTACAACAAACTCTTCGAAGAGCTCCCGCGAGAGGCCGGACCGCTTCTGGTCCTGCCCCATTTTGCGCCGATGGGACCCCCGGACTTCGTTTCAGATTCGAGCGGAATCATCTTGGGACTCAAGACCTATTCAAAGCGCGGAGAGATCTTGAAAGCGATCATCGAAGCCAACAACTTTGCACACCGCATTACAGTGGAAAAACTCGAATCGGTCGGAATACCGCTCGATGCACTTCGCGCGGTAGGGGGCGGCAGCCGAAGTGACGCCGCATGCCAGATCTGCGCCGACATCCTGAACAAGCCCGTGTTGAGGTCAAACGTCACCGAAGCGGGCGCACTTGGTGCTGCAATGTTGGCCGGTTTGGCGGCCGGTGCCTACGAGACCCTCGATGAGGCGGCCGAGCGGATCGTTTCGACCGATACGGCCTTCGATCCCGTTTCGACTACGGTTGGCACCTACGACGAAATCTACGAGCGATACCTTCACCTGCGCACCCTCACACTCGAACTCACCCGCGAGTGGAGCGGTTGGAAAGAACACTCTCGTTGACACCGCACGCCGTAGGACTTAGACTAGTCGAGTAGGACAGGCGTTATGAGAGAAGCGATGCTCTATGAGCGTATCGGTCACAAGTTGGTCCAATGCCATCTGTGCCCTCATAACTGCGTGATACCGGACGGCAGGACCGGATACTGCGGAGTCCGCAAAAACCGTGACGGGACGCTGTTCGCCCTCACCTACGGACGGGTCGCTTCAATCGCCATCGACCCGATAGAAAAGAAGCCCCTCTACCATTTCTATCCCGGCTCACCGACCTTCTCAATCGGCACGTTCGGCTGCAACATGCGCTGCAAGCACTGCCAGAACTGGGAGATCTCTCACCACGGGGCAGACGAGACCGGCGAAGGCCTCCGCGAGCTACCGCCCGACGAGCTCGTCGCAATGGTCAAACGTCGCGGCTGCGCCGCGCTCGCGTGGACCTACAACGAGCCAAGCATCTGGTTCGAATACATCCTCGAGACCGCCAAGCTTGCGCGCAGGGAGGGTATACTCACAGTGCTCGTCACCTCCGGGATGATCAACCCTCCGCCGTTGAAAGCCCTACTCAACTATGTCGATGCCTACCGGCTCGACGTCAAAGGCTTCACAGAGGATTTCTACGAGCGTCTCACGGGGAATCGGGTTCTCGCGAATGTCCTCGAGAACGGTCTCATCGCACACGAAGCCGGAGCTCACATCGAGGTGATCACGAACGTGATTCCCAACTGGAACGACAACGACGAGCAGTTCGACGGACTGTCGAAGTGGATCACCCGCAACCTCGGAGCACACACCCCCTGGCACGTCACTGCGTATCATCCCTATCACAAGGTGACCGAGCCACCGACTCCCGCCTCCACGCTCGAACGTGCGAAACGAATCGGTGCGACCAATGGCCTGCAGTATATCTATGTGGGCAACGTACCCGGCCACCCGGGGCAGAACACCATTTGTCCCGGGTGCGGGCAGACGCTCATAGACCGAATCGGGTTCGGTGTCGGAGAGAACCACATCGTGAGAGGAAGATGCGACCGCTGCGGCCATGAAATTTCCGGTTATCGGGGCCCGGACGTGCCGTTCCGTCATCATACCACTCCCTATCCGCAGTACGTTCTATGACGGGCTTCTACGGCCTCGAACACCGCGATGTCGATGAGCTCGAGCTGGTCATCGCAGGGGGCGGTGCTGCCGGCCTCTCGGCGGCGCTCTATGCCTCCCTTCTCGACATCAACTACCTGATCTTCGATGCCGAAGACGGCGGCGGGCTTATGAATCTCGCGAAGACCGTCGAGAACCTTCCCGGTGTCACCGGCAGACGCGGGCCCGAGATCGCCGAAAGCCTCCTCGCGCAGCTTTCGGCGGCGGGAGGCTCATTGCATGCTCGCGAACCGGTTATCGACGTCGAGCTCGGAGATCCGCTTGGGGAGGAACGCCGCCTTCTGATACGTACGCTGCGCTCCGAATACCGACCGAAGACTCTCATCATTGCTACCGGGCTCCAGCTCATGGGTCTCGAGCAGGAGTTTGGCGTTGCCGGCGAGCGGCGATTTCTCGGGAGGGGTGTCTCCTACTGTGCGGAATGCGATGGTCCCCTTTTTCGGGGCAAGCGAGTGATGGTCGTCGGCAGTCCGTTCGACGCATTTCTCCTCAAGCGACTTTCTAACGAGGTACTCTATCTCGGTCCCGTGCCCGAGGAGTACCGAGCGCAGGTTCCGGTGGAGATAATCGAGGCGAACGGCATCAGCTGCCTCGAAGGCAGGATCGAAGAGCTCATGGGTGGCGATTCACTCGAAGCGGTCGTCGTGAACGGAAGTGAGATCGATGTCGACGGGGTCTTCTTCACGAAACGAAGCTCCGGCACAGAGCTCTACGAGGGCATCGGCGTAGGGCTTGATGAAGATGGGTTCATTCGAATCGACCGTCACGGTGCAACGAACGTATCCGGCGTGTTCGCAGCAGGTGACGTGACCGGGGAACCCTGGCAGATATCGAAGTCGATCGGCGAAGGCGCAACCGCGTCCTTGAGTGTGTTCAAGCAGCTGACGGGCCAGGAGATGCGTAATCTCGGGTGGGCACTCCAAGACGAGTGGGAGCGGTAGAAGATGGGAGGAGTATGCTTTGCGCTGCTATGCGCAGACCGGATAATAACCGAAAACAACGGGAAGAAGGGGTTGATCGGCGTCTTCAGCGGTTTTCACTTTCCCCTCTTCCCGTCAATTCCTACTCATTGGTTTATATATGCGGGCCTCGCGAACCTGCGCGGAGAAAACCAGTTCTCCATCAACCTGGTTCATGACGAGAGCCAGACGGTCCTCCTCTCGCTCGGGGGTGAGTTGAAGGTCCACGAGCAACAGGAAAACGACATCGAGGTCGTTGTGCCCGTCGTCAATCTGGTGTTTCCCAAACCCGGCCCGCACACACTCATACTGAACGTCGAGGGAATACCCTATGCCTCGAGAATCCTGCGGGTAACCGAGGCTAAGACGATCCCTCAGTAACCACTCTTGCCCATCCCACCGGACGACGAGCCGTTCATCGAAATCTCCGATTTCGGAGTCGTGATGATCCAGCCCACGGCGGCAACCGGGGTGGCATGCGACAATGTCGTACCGTTTATCCTGCTCGCCTTGTTCGCATTTATCAGCTTCGGCGGATTGGCTGCGGTGGTTGCCCAATAGATGCTATCCTTGGTTATCATCGAGTCCGTAACCGAATACATGGCCGGCTTGTTGAACTTCTTGACGATGGCTCCGGTGGCCGGATCGATCACCAGATAGGCAAAGTTGGCGACTACCTTGAGTTTCGACGGAACCTCCTTGTCCCAGGCGCTGTTGGTTCCCGCAAGGATTTCGAACTTCACAGGCATGGTGAAAGCATCTGCCGGAATGCTGATCGTCTCATATCCATAGGGTTTTCCCATTGTATAGGCATCAGGCACTTTGACGCTCACCGCGTGCCCCGGTTTGAAATTGACAACCTTCAAGACGTGCGGATAGCCGTACTTCATGAGACCCTCCGGTTTCTGCCGGCTCATCGTTGTCTGGCATGCCGACAGACTCAGAATGAGCAGAAGTGGCGCCGCAAGATACTTAAACATATTTACATCCTTATATAGCAATTTCCGAACGCTTCGGATATACCGTTAAAACTCCTTATGGAGCTGCGGGTAACAGAATTTCTCGAATCAACTATCCAGGCGAAAAAAAAGGATTGCGCCCCCGCCGCGCAATGCGCGGCCGAATGGAAGCACAATCCCGTTGTGAAGCGCTCGACCACATCGAGCGCGATGCTATTCTCTCCGGCTCAACTCCCCGAGCCGCTCGAGCTGTCCGGCTGGTAGGTCCCCTGTCTCTTTTCCCCGTTAATCGACGGTATCGTGAAGACCATTCCCGGCTGGATGAGGTTCGGATTGTTCGGATCCTGAAGCTTGTCCTTGTTCGCCTGGTAGAGAATCGGCCATTTCAGCGGATTTCCATAGACAAACGGATAGGCCGCAATTCTCCAGAAACAGTCACGTCGATTCGGGATGAGTCGCACCGTGTAGTATTCCGGAAGCGCCTTCTTAGCCGGTGCGGGTTGCGGTGGCGGGGTCTTGGCCTCGACCGGCGGCTGTATGTTCTTGAGGGCGTCGATGACCGCCTGAGACGCCGTCATGCTCTTCTGATAAGCCTTTGCGTCGTACTCACTCTGGGCCACTGATACCTGCTGCTGTGCTGTGCTCCAGGCAGCCGGGTAGCGCGACGCGGCCTTGATCGTCTCACCGTACTGGATGCGGGCCTTGGCTATATTGAGTAGGTTGGTCGCCCTATAGCCGAGTGCAAGCTGCTGAGCCAACTCGACCGCCTTCTTCGCATACACCTCCGACTCTTGGGAAAGCTGTTTGGCCTTGTCGTACTCTCCGGCATCGAAAGCCGTTTGAGCCTGGTTGCGAAGATCGACCGCCTTCCTGTAGGCCTCGTTGTCGAGAAGATTTTGGGCCTGGACGATCCCTGCGAGAACAGTGAAAAGTACGAATATTGTAGGTACGATTCGCTTGATCATCTATTGGCCTCCCCCACTCGTCGAGCCGCCGTTCTGACCAGAGGTCGATGACTCGAGGTTCTTCTGAATGGTCTCCACCTGGCTCTTCGCTTGACCGAGTTGGGCGTCGGCCTGTTTAAGGGCGGCCTCCGCCTCAGTACGCCTCTGCTTTGCTGCGGCTTCCGCCTTGGCGTAGGTGTCGGCTGCCTGCTGGTAGAGTGCGTACGCCTCCGCCGGCGAGTTTGCCTTCTGCTTCGCCTCCGCCTGCTGCTGCAATTGCTCAGCTTGCTGATACAGGTCTGGAGCCGCCTTGTCCGCTTTCGCGGCATCGGCTGCGCTCTTCGCTTGAGCCACTCGATCTGCCTCTCTCTTCAGACCGATGGGGACGCCGGTGTCGATGACCTTCTGGAAGTCTGCAATCGCGGCATCAAGCTTGGTCTTCGCCGTAGCATTGTCGGTGCCCATGGCATTTTCCCCAGCCGCAAGCTCCTCACTGCCCTGCTTATAGGCGTCGGGCACGAGAGGTCCCAACTGGTACTGGTCGATCTGTTGCTTCATACTCTTCGCCTTCTGCAACTCGGCAGTCGGAGCCGGGACCTGAGGAGTCGGCTGAGGCTGAGGAGTCGGCTGCGGAGTCGGAGTCGGCTCAGGTGTAGGCTTCGGAGTCGTGGCGCATGAGGCAATGATCAGTACCCCCGCAAGAAGCAGCGGAACGAGGAGATACCCTGTCAACCTAGAATGTCTTCGTGTTTCCGTCTTCATACCGCTATTATATCACTTTTGACCAACAATTCCGACCAGTATCTTGGTCCATTCGACGGTAATTCTACCCTTCACCTCGCGATCTGGTTGTTTGACCGTACTTTGGAGATTTTTCAGTTGACAGCCCTGAATGACCCGGTTCATGATGTTCGTTAACGCTATTCAACATTTGAGCGCGTCGGACACCGCTCGACGCCCCCGTGGGGGGATACAGCAAAGTGTGTACCGACCACTCAGGAGGAATTATGAAAAAGAGTTTGTTGATTCTCTTTTCCGTCGTACTGCTTCTGGCAGGCGGTCTATCGGCGTTTGCGAGCGGTCAACCGCAGCAGCAGCCGGCCGCCTCGACCGCCAAGAAGCAACTCAACTTCGTCTTCATGCCGGGCGTCGTCGATCCTTTCTACTACACGATGCAGAAAGGCGCCGAGAAGGCCGCCAAGAAATATGGTGTCAATCTGATCGTCGGTGAGTATCCGAAATCGTGGTCTCCCTCGCAGCAGGTACCCATTTTGCAGGCGACGGTCGCTCGCGGCAACATCGACATGGTTTTCATTGCGCCGACCTCAACTGGCCCGGCCCTCATCGCTCCCCTCAAGAAGCTCTACGATTCCGGCATCGAGATCATAACCGTCGATACCTTCCTCGGCGACGGCGACTACTCGAAGCAAAGCGACTACTCCTTCCCCCTCGCCTACATCGGGTCGGATAACGTGGCGGGAGGCAAGTTGGTGGGAGAGGATTTGGCCAAGTTGATCGGTGGGAAAGGCGAAGTCTACATCAACTCGACCAACCCGGACGTCTCCTCGGTCAACGGTCGCATCAAGGGATTCAAGCAGGGTATCTCTGAATACCCGAACATCAAGCTCGTCGGGGTCGACTACAACCTCGACGTCCAGCAGAAGGCCGAGCAGCAGGCATCGGCCATCCTGCAGAAATATCCGCACCTCGCAGGTGTCTTTGGAACGAACCTTTACAGCGCACAGGGCGCCTACCATGCAGTCGTCAATGCGGGCCTCACCGGTGCGGTGAA
>CAZDMH010000033.1:3755-38473 GCA_964506755.1 uncultured Spirochaetales bacterium | reverse complement strand
GAACGCAGCCGCAGTGAGACCACTGAAGCCGGGGATCGTGGTCAGGAGCCGGATTGCCTTTTGCAGACGGATGGCCTTTTGTCCCACGAGATCCACAGATTCAAGGAGTGCCTCGACTTCCTCGCGCCGGTAACCGTCCAGAGGATGGACCGCGAGCAGCCTCGCGCGATACCTGGATGGGCCAAGTTCCTTGCGATTGATGACAATGCCGTTCTCTCGGTAAATGGCGTGGATGCGGTTACGAAGTTGAGTTCCTGTCTTCTTCACCAGCCGGTAGGTCGAGAACAGACTTCGCAACTTCGCCACGTTCTCCGGTGGGACAAAGACCGTGGGCATCCGATCGAGTGTGTCCGTCATCACGAAGGTACTCAACACCTGGAGCAACTTGCGGGCATCCAATTTGTCGGTTTTCTTTCCGCGCAGATGAACCGCATTGACATTCAGCACATGACACGAGCGAACCAGCGGAGCGATACGGCGATAGAGCCAGAACGCGTTCGACGTGGCTTCCATCAGCACCAGGTCATCCCTGTTCAGCGATTTGCAGAACTGAGCGAGCGATTCTTCGTCCAGTCCGTAGCGACCAGCAAAAGCTGAACGATCGGGCGTGCACCAGTCGTGGACCGCAGTAACGATATTGTCCTGGTGCAAATCAAGGGCAATGAGTCTCATGGTGCCTCCTCCAGGCCACCGTGACGGAATCCCTTGGTGGAGAGTGCCAGACATCTATTCGGGTTCAGGTCATCATGCCTGTCCCATAAGGTTGGTACGGCGGATGGCTGGACTATACACGGTAGCGGGCTCAAAGTCCCAATCGGTTCCCAGCCATCGCCGGTCCGTCGAGGGCCTGCCGACAATGGTAGA
Organism: uncultured Spirochaetales bacterium; assembly: GCA_964506755.1. GTDB lineage: Bacteria > Spirochaetota > Spirochaetia > DAHUYW01 > DAHUYW01 > CAZDMH01. The sequence goes on along the minus strand of CAZDMH010000033.1, from coordinate 37,609 downwards.
CCATTGACGCCGGACTGCCATCCTCCGTCCAACCAAGGATCCCCTCGACAATCATCATAACTGCATGGTGGGGATAGTTGGACTCATTCTTGGCACCGTGGTGGCAAGTTGAACCCGCTCGCACTGGAAGACTAGAACATGATCGCAAGGGGAGGAGACCCGAATATCGGATGGACGGCCATTGATCTTCTCGCTACGTACAGGTCCGGGCGGTTCGGTTGCGGAAGCAACGGGACCGTCCGCGCATTCTTTTTGCTTGTAGACTGCGGTAAGCCCATGCTTGGCACCGACTTACCGGCATAGTCGGGCCTATCGATTTATCGCGAATAGGAAACGACCGACCTCTGTCGAGGTTCCGTACTACCCGACACGCTCGCCCCATCATAGGGACTTGCCCGGAATTCCGTGTGAAATGCCGTCCGATAGCATCACTCCGATTCTCTGAACGTCAATCCACTCAATCGGTCCATCGTCCTCCATGACGATGGACCGGCCAACTCTTCGCCTGAAAAGCACGGGCACGGACGCCCGTGCCTTTCAGGCTCTTGGGCGCCAAGATTGAAGAGTCAAAAAAGTCGAAGATGTGCTCTCTGTTTGGGATGAACGGCAGAGGAACAAGGTGATTCCGATCCTACTGCCACCACCGGTGATGAACAACCTGATTTTCGAGGAATTGGGGCGTTGACGTTGCGATACCACAGGGAGCAGGGCATAGCTGGATCGCGAGGACAACGGGAAGGAGGAAGGATTTGGTTCAGCTAAGCGCAGTCTTCTGCGCAGGGGTCAGAATGCGGGAGGCGCACGACCGACTTTCACCAGCCTGGTCGTTCGTCCGACCACTGGAAAGTGGTCCTGCTCACTGCTCGGCCATGCATCCTGGGTGGGCAAGAATCTTTCTGATCTCTTCGACTAACAGACTGCTCGTCTTTTCAGCGGGGAAGAAGCCTGTTCAGAGCGATTGCGTCCAGCCTCCCGCGCGGCGAGCTCCGCGCCGAACGCGAAAAACCCCCAGAGACTTCCCGATTCATTCAAGTTAAAAGGTATTTGCCGAAAGGGAAAGTCAACACTGAATTTTGCGTGTTTTCAGAGTATATGGCACTCTCGGCCGCTCTGCTCACGAAGTCGCAGAAGGATACCTATGTTCCCAGGGCTGCGAATGAGCTCCGGACGATCTTCGAGCGTCACTTCGATCAATTCTGCGAGCAATACGAGGAGCGGTTTGCCAAAAAGTACGGCATGTATCGACTTGAGCGGCTTCAGGATGTCGGCACTCGGTTTCGTTTGTGTGGGGATTATCTTCAGGGAGTAGCGCGAATCCGATGCACGAACCCCGAGTGCGGGTACGACTATTTTCGTCCCTTCAGTTGCAAAGGCTTCTACCTTTGCCCGTGCTGTAGTCAGAAACGCACGCTGCTATTCGCCGAACAGCTCACCGAGAAGGTGTTGCTTGATCTGCCCCACCGCCAGTTTGTCTTTACTCTTCCGAAGGCATTGCGTGTTTTCTTCCGCCATGACCGACGGCTCTTCGAGGAGATCTCGCGGCTCATTTTCGATCTCATACGCGAGTTTTATCGGGAAGTCGCCAGGAGAGTGCTGCTCACCGGGTTGGCAATTTGCATCAGACCTTCGGCGACATGCTTCGGTGGAATCCTCACTTCCACGCCATCGTTTTGGAGGGCGGGTTTGATAGTTGCGGAAGGTTCTTCTACATTCGGCTTGGAGGACTTGCGTCGATAGTAGAGCTGTTTCACCGAAGAGTCATCCGAATACTCACTGAAAAGGGGCTGTTGGACGAGAAGCTTGCAAGCAACCTCCCCCGCTGGAAACATTCAGGGTTCAGCGTCGACAACAGCGTCCGCATCCTGAACCGTCAGGCACAGGAAAATCCGGTTATTCATCACCGTTGGTGGCAGTAGAATGGGAATCACCATGTGGCGAAGTCGAGAGACAGGCCGTCCGACCGCATTTCCCTGCACTTGGCGTCCGGCGTTTGCCGACGGCCCGAGATCACTTTTCCTATCGATTAGCGGGGAAAGTCCTGAAGCGAACGTGGGCCGGTGTGTGACGACATCACCGCGACCGTGCTCTGCTCCAATGCCTCGCTCAGTGTCTTCTCATCTGCATGCGAGAAATCCAGCAGCACTCCCAGGCGATTTGCCGCGGCAATCACCTCCTTGCCGAAGCTCGTGAGGCCGGTCTGTTCCGACTCAGGGATGACCTTTCCCCCCCAACCGAGAGCGATGGAGCCGATGGGGTTCTTGGAATAGTGCAGGGGAAGGAGGACTCGGACTCCCTCATCGTAGACTCGTTCCAGTCACGACAGATCCGTCCCCATGAAATCGCCCCCTTCGATTCCGAGAACGAAGACCGGCTGACCTCGGCTCACTGCAGCTTCGATTTCCGAGGTCGAGAAGGCCACCACGCCGCCGGACCGCATGACGGCCCTTTTCACCATACGCAGATGGGTGAGCACATAGTCGAATGCGTCTATCTTGCGCGGGTTAAAGGAGTTCGGATCTCCGAGCACGCACACCACAAAGCCGTTGAGCCCGGTGTCGATGGTATCCCCGATCCTGAGGTCGGGCGGCATGCCTCGCCCGCCGAGGAGTTTCATCACCCGGGGAATCGTCCGCTCCGGATGACCATGTATGTCGAAGTAGAGGTGCTCGTTGAGATGGTGTTTTGCTCGTTGTTCGGTATCGCTCATTTTGCCTTCTCTCCATTGGCACAGCCCATCTCGGCCGATCGGTCGAATCCGCCTGAGATTACTCTCGTGCCGACGACGGCGTCAAGCGCACCCATGAGGCGAACCCACCTCGGTGCAAGGCCTCGCTACCGACGGTAAATTGACAGGCCGTCTTTAATCCGGTATTATTTAGTTCGATATCGATATTATCTGTCAAGATATATTGTACGTGGCCGCGACTCCTTCATGTCACGGTGCGACGGAAAGGGGAAACACGATGAACAATCGGCACGAGCTATATCACGTGCAATCGGCAGACATTCAGATTGCGGTCGAAACCGTGGGGCATGGTCGCCCCCTGATCTGGGCACACGGGCTGTCCGGATGTCGCCAGAGCGGGCTGGCGAAGTTCGAGCATCTGAGCGACCACTACCGAGTCATTGTGTTTGATCAACGAGGCCATGCCGATTCCACACCGGTGACAGACGCCTCACTCTACGACCCCGATCTCATGGCCTATGACATCGCGGCGGTTCTCGATGCGCTCGGTTATGCACGTGCCATCGTCGGCGGTGAGTCGATGGGAGCGGCCACTTCGCTTCGGTTTGCGCTCATGTGGCCGCAGCGAACGATAGCGCTCCTTCAGCTCTCGCCCGCATTCGGGGATAGCAGGAACAGCGAAGTCGAGACCATTCGTAGCAACGCCCGAATCATAGTGGATGAAGGGATGGAAGCGTTCCTATCACAGTCCGCCGCCAACCAGCGGGAGATGGGGATGCCGGAGGAGGTGATTGCACACCTTCAAGAGGTGCGCAGCAGTCACACGCCTGAAAGCCTGGCGACTGCGCTCGACTCGGTCATTGATTGGAGGCTTTTCGGCGACATCGGCGAGCTCGGGAATTTGCGCATCCCGGTGTGCATCGGTGCCTGGCCCGACGATCCGCTGCATCCTTTGGAGCTCGCGCGGCGGATGGCGGCAGTCCTGCCCCGTTCGAGGTTCGAAGCGATCCGCTCCGCGGATGAGTTTTTTCTCAATCCGAGCAGCCTCGGCGACCTGTTCCACCGTTTCTTGCAGTCTACGGTGGATTGAAGGGGAGGCTTCCGGATCATCATGAGCGCAGGGAAGCGCCGGAGGGAAAATTGAATATCGAGCATCGACTGAGCGAACTCGGGATTTCGTTGCCGGAGTTCGCCGAGGCCAAGGCCAACTATGCACCGTGGGTTCTTCACGGCAACGTGCTCTATCTGTCCGGTATCGGCGGCCGATTCCCGAAGTTCGGCAAGCTGGGTCGAGAAATTTCGGTGGAGGAGGGCTACGCGCTTGCGATGGAGGCGGCGTTGAGCCACGTGGCTGTGATGAAGAGGGCGCTCGGCGATCTCGACCGGGTCGAGCGAGTCATTCGAGTCATCGGCTATGTGAACTCGACGCCCGATTTTGCAGATCATCCACAGGTGATCGACGGGGCCACGGACCTATACACCGAGCTCTTCGGCAAGGCAGGGCTACCCGCGCGCGCAGCGGTCGGTATGGCAAGCCTTCCCTTCAACATACCGGTCGAGATCGAAACGATGGTTGCCGTTCGGTAGCGTGAGCTTACAGGCTTTCCCCGGTGCCCTCCAAGGCTGGAAGCTGCGCCGGGTCGAGCTCGATTTCGGCTGCCTCCATGACCTCTTTGAGCTGAGAGGGAGTGCGGCTGCCGACAATGGCGAAAGAGGGGAAGGGTTGGCTCAAAATGTAGGCAAGCGCGATCTCGGTAAGCGTGAGGCCCGCTGAGATGGCTACCGACCGAGCTCGTTCAAACCGCGCTACGTTCTGCGGGCTCTCGTAGACCTCTTTCACGAGTCCGGTGAGCGGCGCTGTCTCGCGCGCAGCGTATTTGTTGAGAAATCCCTTGGCGAGTGATGAGTAGGCTATTGCAGCAAGGCCGGTCTCCTCGTGATATTGTCGTGACCCGGACATCGAAACCGTGCCCGGGAAGGGATAGCTTTGGACGTCCGGCTCAGCGTAGCTCCACATGAGCTGATTGATGCAGAATCCTATCTGAGCGGATTGCCGTGCGTAGTCCTGTGCGGCGGCGATCCGCTCAGGTCGCCAATTGGAGCATCCGAAGTAGCGAATCTTGCCCCGGCGGACAAACTCGTCGCAGTAGTCGATGATCGTCTCCACCGGTATCGTCTCATCGTCGCGGTGCAGGTAGTACAGATCAACGTAATCGGTCCGCAACGCACCAAGGCTCTCTTCAAGGTCTGCTTCTACGTGCGGCCGTGACAGCCGTGGGCGATCAAGCTCATCGAGCGGCGGATGCCCACCCGTGGTTGCGATGATCATCCTCTCACGGCCACCTCTCTGTGCGAGCCATCTCCCGATGTTGATATCGCAGCGGTTGGTTCCGGTCGCAAGCCATTTCCCGTACACATTGGCGGAATCGATCATGGTGCCACCGAGATCGACGTAGAGGTCGAGCAGACCGAACACCGTTTCATCCTCGTTTTCCCGGCACAGGGGAACGCCGCCCATGCTGATAACCGACGGAGTCAAATCGGTTCCGGGAATGGTTCGCTAGCGCATGAACCCTCCTTCGGCCCCATCGTGGCTCCGGTTGCTGTTCAGTCGGAGGCGCGATAGGTGAATTGATGCTTCCCCGGGAGCGCCTCGGTCGGCCCACGAAATCCCTTCGGCGGTTCGACAACTGCAAGAGAGCCTGATGGCACGAACAGCGATAGGTCGAGCTCGTTCTCTCTGCGCCTTTCCCAGCGGGCGGTCACCTCGCCGCGTGGCGTGGGAACCGTCGCAGAGGCCCACTGCAGGTCGCCCAACATCGGTGAGACGGTGAGCTCGGTGAAGCCGGGCTTGGTCGGGCGAATGCCGACGACGTAGGTGGGCAGGTCATAGAGGGGTGTTGAGGAGAATGCGTGGCAAAGGCTCGTCACGGGCGTGTCCTGCCAGTGCTCCCAGACAGTGCCGTTCTTTCTGACCATCGGAAGCCATTGCTTTCGAATTGCCTCCAGGATATTTTCGATCTTTCCCGTCATAGCATATGCGGCATGAACGATATGCGAAAAAAATGGTTGGGCCATGACAACATGGCGGCCTGGATCGAACGGCCGATCGACATCTCTATCCCAGGCGCGCCCGAGCACAAGTGTCTGGGGATCGGAAATGACTTCGACGATTCCCTTATGTCGGCTCTGCGGTGCAATGCCGAATGCGATCGCCGCTGCGTTCGCATGTTGGCTGAATCGGTTGCTCAATGTGCCGTTGTTGCGGGCATCCGCATACAGGCCGCGGGTGTCGTCGAATAGCAGCCGATTGATCGATTGGGTGACCCTTTCGGCAATCGCGGCAAGCCCGTCGGTCAGGTGGGCGGAGCCGATTGCCTCTGCCACCGAGGTGATGCTGCGGACGGCGGCGACGTAGAGCGAATTGAGCACGGTGAGCTCTCCGTTTCGGTCGAGCTCCACCGACCAGTCGATGAAGTTCCAGCCGGGCAGGTCGCTCAGCAGGCTGTCTGCGTCGATGAAGCCTTCAAACCAGCTGAGCGCGCGTATCGCGGCGGGAAGCAGCTCCCGCAGGACCTCTGTTCTGCCGGTATACAGGTAGTGTGCCTTAAAGGCGAGAAGCCACCACAGACAGAAATCGGGTATGAACAATTTCCCGGCTGCGGAAAGATCGCTCACCGTCGCCATCATGACCATTCCGTCACCGCGTTGGGTCTCTGCAATCTGACGAAGCATCCGTTCCGCAGGACGAGGATCGTTGTGCATCAGGTAGCCGAACAGCGCCTGAACGTAGGCGTCTCCGGTCCATTGCCGTTGCTCGCGGTAGGGGCAGTCGATGAAGCCGTCTTGCCTGCACAACCGCACCGTCCTGGCCGAGCCCTCCCACACCTCTGCGAGCTCCTCATCCGAGCAGTCGAATCGCCCTCTATCGTCGGCGGGGTAGAAGGTGGGGGTGATTCCTGCATCGAGCAGCGTAAAATCCCCCTTTCGCCCGGCGACGTGAAGCTCGACATACCGTGCCCCGGCCGCCTCGAACTGATCGAACCTCTGCCGCCCCTCTCGAAGTCGAATCGAGTGAATCGGCGGAGTGCTGATGCCCTGCACCTCAGCCGGAAGCAGCGCTGCCCCATTGGCCGCGAGGCGCTCGCTATAGCTGTAGCGTACCTGCTGCCCGGCACGACCCTCGAGCTCGAAAAAGAGGTGTCCCATCTGAGTCCTGCCGAAATCGAGCAGATAGACGGAGAGAGGTCGTTTGATCGCAGCATCTTCGTCGCCTTTCGGCGGCTGAGCCGGAACCCGAGGAGGCCGGCTCGGGAGTTGTATCCAGCCTTGGGCGGGTACCGCGGCCCCCTCCTTTCTGAATCCCTCGACATCTTCGCTCGCCGCACGCGAGAAGCCGAGGAGAATCGACGCCGGACGGACAGGCTCCCCGTCGAGGAGCTTCGCAGCCTGCGGAACGACCAAACGCGGAAACGGCCGATAGGCGGTATCTCCGAGACGGAGGGTCGCCCTCTGTACGATCGGCACGGCCCATCCGAGATCGTCAAAATCGGCCTCCCGCCAACCTATCGGCTCCTCTTGAAACGAAAATCTCTCGGCAAACCCGGGGCCGTCGCCGCCGGTCTCCGGGTCCCAGGCAGTGGAGACGAGGAAACGCCACCCGTCGCCGCCGGTATCCAGGACGATGGGCCGTTTGTCCCCTTCGAGGAGGACATCCCCCTGAAGGAAGAATCCTCCGCAGCCGAAGGTCTCACGCTCAAGCGCCGGCGGGCGGACATACCACGACATGTCCCTTCCATAGGTGTGTACCAGCGCCGCAACCACGTTTTCGCCTTCGTGCAGGCCGGCGGTGATCTCATAGGAATCCACGTGCTGGAACTCGGGGTGGCATCGATCGGGGCCCCGGCCGACCAGTGATCCGTTCACAAAAAGCTGATACCGGCCTCCCGCCGAAATCGAGACGATCGCCGAAACGGCCGGGCCTGAGAGGCGAACGGTGCGGCGAAAGTAGATAAACCTATTGCGGTCTTCCTCGCACGACTGCTCGTCTCCCTGAGCGAACATCCGCTGAACAGAGCGCGGGCCGCGAGTCCATACCCATTCGGCCCGCCGCGTGAATCTATCCATGGGCATATCGGCGGAATGAGCGTTCGAAACCGGCGATCGAAGAGCGCAGCACCGATTCATCTACGCAATACGATATTCTGAAATAGCCGGACATTGCGAATCCGCTTCCCGGCACCGTCAGTATCCTCTCATCCCGCAGCCTCCGGCAAAAGGCTATATCGTCTCCCCCGGGAGCTTTGGGAAAGAGGTAGTAGGTGCCGTCGGGCACGACGAATTCGTAGCCGATTCGACCGAGCTCCTCGACAAGTAGATCCCTCCGCCTTCGATAGATGTCGACATCGACTGTTGCACCGTCGATTTCCCCTACGACTCGCTGCATAAGTGCAGGAGCATTCGTATATCCCATGTTGATGGTTGCGCCGATCATTCCGGCGATGATCGTGTCACCGTCCTCGGCTTCCGGGTGGACGGCGGCCCAACCGATTCGTTCGCCTGCGATCGACAGCGCCTTAGAGTAGGAATAGCAGATGATGGTGTGGGGATAGATGCTGAATACGGAGGGAACAGGCTCCTTGCGGTAGATCAGCTCCCTATAGGGTTCATCACTTATCAGGTAGATTCTTCTCCCGATTTCCCCGCTCTTGCGTTCGAGCATCTCCCCGAGCCTGTCCAAGCTGTCGAGCGAATAGATAACGCCGCTCGGATTATTGGGGGAATTGATGAGGACCGCGGCCGTTTGTGGAGAGATCATGCCCTCCATCGTTTCCAGGTCAAGGCCGAAATCCTCGCGTCCCGGCACGACAAGCAACTCACCACCGTGCACCGACAGGTAGTTTTTGTAGGCGACGAAGGTCGGCGCGCAGACCAGCACATGATCGCCGGGATTGACGAGAGTGTGGAAGATGAGGTTCAGGGCGCCACCGGCACCTACCGTCATCACAATGTTCTCCGACGAAAGCTCGATGTGCTGCTCACGGGTCACCCGGCGCCCTATTTTGTCTCGGACATCGGGGTAGCCTGCATTGTTCATGTATCCGTGTTTGCCGGGAATCTCTCGCTCGAGGATCTCCGCCAAGGCTTGGAAGAACGCCGGCGGCGGATCGACGGCGGGGTTACCGAGACTCAGCTCGTAGACGTTCTCGGCTCCGTATCGTGCCTTGAGCTCTTCACCCTCGTTGAACATCTTTCGAATCGGAGACGCGCCCTCCAAGAGCGCATGGACACGCTTGGCGACACTCATTGTGTATCGATCCTCCGGTATGTCTTCAGTTCCTCTCCCTCACACACGTGGCGTGCGGCAGCCTGGGCGAGAGCAAGAAGCTCCATTTCGCCGACATTTATCTTAACCGGAGCAATCCACTCAGTGTACTCCCTGATCCAGTCCGAAAGGGGTGGGCGAGGAAGCCCCCCGGTGAGAAGAATCGCATCCACCTTTCCGGACAGGACGGCGGCCATGGCGCCGATTTCCTTGCCGATCTGATATGCCATGGCACGGTATGCCTCTTCGGCAGCCGCATCGCCTTCGTCGATTCTGTGAGAGATCTCCCTCCCGTCGTCGGTTCCGAGATATGCGTAGAGTCCCCCCTCCCTTGTCAGAGCCCGGATGAGGTCGCTTGCCTTCTTGTATGCGCCGCTGAAACAGAGCTTGATGAGCCCGGTCGTCGGCAGGGAGCCTACCCGTTGAGGAGAGAATGGACCCTCGTCCATCGCATTGTTTACATCGATGAGCCTTCCCGCCACCATTGGGGCGATCGAGATCCCTCCTCCGAGGTGGGCGATGATGAGCCGGAAATCCTCCATCTCCCCCCCCATGTCTCGTGCGGCCGCCCTCGCTACGGAGCGTATGTTGAGGGCGTGGAGTTGCGACCTTCGCGGAAGGTCGGGCCAGCCGGAGTAGCGTGCGAGCGGCCCAAACTGGTCCACGCCCACGGGATCCACAACGAGTGAGGGGATGTTGCGCTCCGTAGCGAGGGCATCGGCGATCAGGGCGCCCAGATTCGAGACGTGATTGCCGTAGCGAGCTGTGCGGAGGTCGAGCTTAAGGTCGTCGGAGATCGCATAGCTTCCCGCATCGACGGGATGCGTCAGCCCTCCCCGACCTGCGATCGCATCGACGGCAGGGTCGCCGGACTCGATCAGAAATGCCTCGACCTGTCGGATTCTGAGCTCGAGCTGATCGATCGGTTCGGGCAGGGCGATGAGCTGTGCCCCAGGATGGACAACTGTCTTTTGGGTCACCACCTCCAGGTCCCAGGGCGAAAACCCCCGGTAGAGCGCAACCTTCGTGCTCGTCGATCCCGGATTCACGGCAAGAAAGGTGTAGCTTGTCGAGGCATCACCGGCCCTGCGGCTCTTTGTCCCGTGCATCTCGTCGCCCCTCTTTGTGAAGTTGTTGTCCTCCGGCCACCCCTATTGCCATGGCGAGGAGGATAGATTGGTACTTTTCTCGCTCACTGTCACTTCTCGAAAGCAAAACAATCGGCCGGCCTGCGCCCACGACGACCCCCCCCGCAGAGTAGCCGGCCATATGGATGAGAGATTTGCCGAGGTAGTTTCCGCTCGCGATGTCGTGTGCGACGAGGATGTCGGCATCCCCCTGAATCCCGCCGGTGTAGCCCTTCCGGCGGCATGCAACCGGGCTTACCGCCAAATCCAGGGCGAGGGGGCCGTCGACCACGCATCCCGGGATGCGGCCCCGCTCCCATCTGCGGCGGAGCTCGGCGGCATCGAGCGACTCAGGCATCTTCGGATTCTCTTTTTCTACGGCAGCGAGAACCGCCACCTTCGGCAGACGAATGCCTATCGCGTGGAAAAGCTCGACTGCCGAGGTCAAGATCTGTTGTTTCTGTTCTACGTCGGGATAGAGGTTCATTCCACCGTCGGTGACCGCTATCATCCGCCCCGCCGGCGACTCGAGGACCAGCACGTGCGAGAGTAGCTGTCCTCGGTTGAACACGCTCTTCTCTTCCAATGCGGCTTTGAGCAGGATATCGGAGGCCACCTTGCCCTTCATGAGTATGTCGGCCCGTCCGTCACGTACCGCATCGACGGCTTTCTGTGCCGCCTCCTCATCGGTTTCGGCGGGAAGGTATTCGACTCCGGTGAGCCCGCTCCGCTCCGCTTCCGCTCCTGTCCGCTCAACGTCTCCGATGAGAAGGAAGCGGGCGAGATTTTTCGAGTCCGCCTCTTTCAGCGCCGCGAAAATCTCTTCTCCCCGAGGGGCTGCGACCGCAATGCAGGGCGTGCCAGAACGGCGTATCTCCGATTCGATTTGGGCGAAGCTCACCCTTGCATTCCCAGGCGTAGCGCCTCGAGATTGATAGCGACTACCTTCTCGCCCTTCTGTTTGAAGATCTTTCGTACCGCCTCCTCGATTGAGCGCCTCTGTATTGGAAGGTGAACGGCCGCCGCTCCGACAAGCACCATGTTTGCCGCGCGCAGCGAACCCGCCTGTTTGGCCGCTTCTCTCGTGTTCACCAGGCGAGCGTTGGGAACATCGTCCACCAATCCGCGGAGCTCCCTTTCGTCGGGGTAGTCAGGGATGTTTTTGTAGGGCTCTGCCGCACTCAAAAGCACGCCTTCCTGTTTCAGATAGTCCAGGTAGCGAAGGCACTCCAACGGCTCCATTCCGACGACCATGTCGGCGTCTGCGCGCGCAATGAGGTCGGATGAGATCGGGCGGTCCGCCAAACGAAGATGAGCCTGCACCGAGCCCCCCCTTTGGGCCATCCCGTGCACCTCGGACTGACGTACGGTGAGCCCTTCACCCATTGCCGCGGCGGCAATTACCGCGGCCACCGAAAGGATCCCCTGTCCGCCTACCCCGGCGAGAATGATGTCGTACTTCATTCGGCCGCCGCCCCGACCGCCTTGTGTGCTCGGTTGGCAAGGTTGCGTTTCTTAAGAGTCTGTACGCATTCGCGAACTGCAACAACCACCGAGAGCCCTGAGTAGGCGAACTCCCGCTTGAGCAGAGCAGTGTTCTCGGCGCGATGCTTCGGAAGGGGGACAAGCTCCACGAGGTGTTGCGGGTCTACTCCAAGACCGAGTACCGCCTTTCGAAGCCTTTCGGAGGTTACGATTGTCTTTTGACCGCCGGTCATGGCCGTCGTCTCGTTGTCCATAATGATGATTGTCATGGGCACATTCTCGGCGGCCGCATCGGCGAGGCCTGTCAGACCGGAGTGCATGAAGGTACTGTCGCCGATGGTTGCAATCGCCGGATGCATACCCGCCTCGGCCGCCCCTCTGGCCATGGGTATCGACGCGCCCATACAGAGTGTGGTCTCAATTGCCTGGTGCGGCGGGAGGTATCCGAGCGCATAACAGCCGATATCGCTGGTCACCAGACTCTTTGTGAAATCGGCCAGTGCCTCCTTGATCGAGATGAAGGTGTCGGTATGCGGGCAACCGGGGCAGAGCTGTGGCGGTCTCGAGGGAAGAGCTCCGGGCACCTCAAAGCTATTCTTCGCGGTGGCGAGGCCCATTGCGTTGCGGACATTGTCGGGGTTCAACTCTCCGGTAGATGGCACCGTTGCATCCATTTTCCCATTGACGACCGGCGGCCCCGAGAGGAGTCCCCTCAGGAAGCGTTCAACGAAGGGGTACCCCTCTTCGATACAGACGATGCGACCGACGTTCGAGGCAAGCCTTCTGATCTTGTCCACGGGAAGGGGATAGATGCCGATGTGGAGGTGGGGAGGCCGCTCAGCGAGTTCCGGGAGGTTCTCTTCGTAGTAATTTCGGCCGACGCCGGTTGTAATCACCCCGAACTCGTGAAAATCCTTGTTCTCGAACATGGGGTTGTGTCTGCTGGTCTCCGTATATCCCCCTATGACCGGCTGTAGATCGAGGTGTTTTTTGTAGCTTGCTCGGCTGGTCTCGGGGAGTACCATGTAGTCGGTGGGACCGGCGAGCTTCCGAGCCGGGTTCTCTTCACGCGGAGCCGTCGGATAGACTGCTGCCCGAGAATGGGCGAGCCGGGTCACCAGTCGTACCATGACCGGTACCTTGAAGCGCTCGGAGAGGTCGAACGCTTCCCGTGTCATTTCGTAGGCTTCCTGTTGGTTTCTCGGCTCAAGGCAGGGTATCTTGGCGAAGTCGGCATAGAAGCGACTGTCCTGTTCGTTTTGGGAAGAGTGCATACCGGGATCATCGGCAACCGCGACAACCAATCCGCCGTTGATATTCATCAGCACCGAGTTCATGAAGGGATCGGCGGCCACATTGAGCCCAACGTGCTTCATTGTGACCATGGCCCTCCTGTTCATAAGTGAAGCGCCGACCGCAGCCTCGTAGGCGGTCTTTTCGTTGGAGCACCACTGCGCCTTGCAGCCACTGCCGGAGCGGTTGTTCTGGAGGTACTCGATTATCTCAGTCGACGGGGTCCCGGGGTATCCGTACGCGAGTGAGGCGCCGGCATGCATGGCGCCGAGAGCGACGGCCTCATCACCGAGCAATACCATTCCTTTCACTGCCATCTCCTGTCCTCAACCTGCGCTCTTCCGGCACGTTTGTTCGGAGCACGTAATTCCGGAAGCTATTCGAGTTCTCTTTGCTCGAATATATCGTGATCGAATATATCGATATCGATGTATATTATAGGCGACATCACCCGCGGCGTCAAGGACGAAAACCCTGAAGTCGACGCGTCGATCGAGTTGCCGGTCTGCGTCGTCGACTCTCGTTTCTCAACGGACAACATGGTACACTTGGGGAACTTTTCGAGAGGGAACTGTTCGTGGGAGAACTAGGCAATTCTGAGGACGTACGCAGATATATCAAGGCTCAGCAATTCTACTTTCTTGCCGAGCAGTGTTTGAACCTGATAAAGAAATCGTTGATACCATTGTTGAAGAAATACAAGCTAAACCACTCGCAATATCTTATTCTTGTCGTTCTGCGTTACGCGCAGATGGCCAAGCGGCGCGTTATGGCGACCGAAATTGCCTACCTTCTCGGGCTTGAGAAGCACTCGGTGTCCGCAGTCGTCGACAGCCTCCACAGACGCGGGTATCTGCGAAGGTTTCCCAGCTCAAAGGATCGCCGCGTTGTGTATCTCAGGCTGACAAAAGAGGGGACGAAACTCATAGAGACGGTCCAGCCGCAGACGGTAACGACCATCGCCGACTTTCCAGAATCCTCGGAGGGGGAGTTTGACGAGGTCATTGGGTTTCTCCGTAGAGTCCAAACCTTTGCGGCGCGGCAGAACAATCAGGGACCTGAAATGTTTCAAAACGCCTATTCAACCCTGCTTCTCGAGGGAGAGCAAAAATTACTCGATTCGAATGAGAACTGAATGCGCCGGGCTCGTCGATGAGTTTTGATGTTCGTGTGGTCGTTGCCTCATATTGGTCCGGCAGCGACAGAAAAAGGGCAAAAAAAAACTTGACAGCAGGGGAGGACATGGCATAATAGAATAGTTCGATAAAGATATAATCGACAAGGATAGGTTCGAGGGTGGATTGTATAGATTCCGATCTACTTGATTCCTACGTCAAGGCTCAGAAGTTCTATTTTCTCGCCGAACAGAGCCTCAATCTAATCAAGAAACGGATGATGACGCTCCTGAGGGAACATGGTTTAAATCACGCGCAGCACCTTGTGCTTCTTGTCCTCTGGTATTCGGAGTTTAGTCGCAACGACATCATGAGCACAGAGCTTGCCTATCTGCTCGGCCTGGAAAAACACTCCATTTCCTCGGTTGTGGACGGGCTTTCAAAGAGAGGCCTGGTTCGGCGGAGACGAAATCAGCGCGATCGAAGGGTTCTTGACCTTCGGCTGACCAACGAAGGGCGCTCCCTCGTGCAAGAGCTTCATCCGAAAACGATACGGACCATTGCCGTCTTCCCTCGGTGTTCCGACGAAGAGTACTCATTCGTCGCCGGATTCTTGGAATCACTCCGAGATCTATTTGCAGAGCAGAACGGCCACGAGCCACGGGCCTATCGGGACTCGTTTACGAAGCTGCTTGTGGACGGAGAGAAGATGTTTTTGGAAGCGTTGGAACGGGATCGCAGCGATGCCGGAAACGTGCCCACGTGATCTAAGCACGTCCGACCTCGTGCCACCATTCGGAAGGAGGTGACCGGATGATTCTCTCCTTGGTAATCGACGGTCTCGCCGTAGGCTCTATCTATGCGCTCGTGTCGGTCGGTCTTGTTCTGCTGGTGCGTTCAACAGGCGCGTTGAACTTCGCACACGGCGACTTTATGATGTTCTCCACCTTCATAGCGTACGCCTTCGTCGTCCAGTTCAAGTTCCCCTTCTGGCTCTCGATTATCTGTACGCTCATTCTCGCCGCGCTGCTGGGAGTCGTGGCCGAGCGCCTCGTCATTCGGAGGCTCATGAGCGGACCGATGTCCGGGATCATTATGGGAACCCTCGGGATATCCTATATCCTGCAGGGCATTGCGAAAGATGTCTGGTCCGATGACGTCTATACCTTCCCCGCCTTCTTTCCCGCCGGGCACATCCGGATCGGTACGGCGCTCATCTCGCCACAGAACATCGGGATAATTCTCTCGGCCCTCGTCATTATATCGGTGCTCTATCTCTTCTTGGGAAAGACGAAGGTGGGAACCGGACTGCGTGCGCTCACTCAGAACAAGACCGCCGCCATGCTCATGGGGATACGTATCACGAGGATCTACTCCCTCTCCTGGGCAGTCGGCATCATGCTCGCAGCAATTGCCGGCGTGCTACTCGCGCCGACGCTCTACCTGAGCACAGGGATGGGGGCGATCACCTTTACTGGAATTATCGCCGCCATTATCGGGGGCTTCGGCAACATGTTCGGCGCGATCATAGGCGGCTACCTTTTAGGAATACTAACCTCGGTCCTGCCGCTCTACATTCCGACGAAGTTGCAGGGAATTATTCCCTTCGCTCTTCTCATGATCGTGCTCTTCATAAAGCCCACCGGCATTCTCGGTAAGAGAGAAGTGAAGAAGGTGTGACGTGAGAGCGACTGTTATCCGGAAGTGGACAAGGTTTCTGCCTCTGGCATTTGCGCTGCTCTATCTCGCCGGTCCCACCTACCTGCCGGACTACCTCATCTATCTCGTTACGGTGATGACGATCATGGCGATCGTAACGCAGGGCCTGAATGTGATGATAGGTTTTGCCGGGCAATTTTCGTTTGCGCAGCCGGGATTCATGGCTTTCGGGGCCTACTTTGGTGCAATTCTCTCTACAAGGCTGCATGGCCTGCCCTTCCCGGTCACGATCCTCGCCGTTGGCGTTGCGTCGGCGTTGCTCGGATTGCTGATCGGGTTTCCCTCGCTCCGCTTGAAGGGGTTTTATCTTGCCATGGCCACCTTCGGCTTTACCTCCGCGATGTTCGAGTTGATCAACTACCTGGGTCCCCTAACCGGTGGCAACGAGGGTATGTATGCCCCGGCGCCGGCAGTCGGACGGTGGGAGCTAACCTCCACGCAGAGCGTCTACTATATCGCGGCAATCAGCGTTATCCTCATCCAAATCGCCGTTCGCCATATCGGCAGCACCAAAACCGGGCGCGCGTGGAAGGCCATCCGAGACGATGAGATCGCCGCCTCTTCGATGGGGATACATCTCACGCGGGAGAAGCTCAAGGTATTTGCCTTCGGTGCGGTGTTGGCCGGGATCTCCGGTCTCTATTATTCCTACCTTATTCGTTATCTGGAGACGAGCTATTTCAGCCTTATGGGGCTCTCGCTCTTCCTGATTATGGTGAGTGGCGGCACCGGGACAGTGTACGGACCGGTGCTCGGAAGCATATTTATCACGCTTATTCCGCAGGCACTCGGTGGGGTTTTCAGCCAGGATCTGAATCTCGTTTTTGGGATTATCCTTGTTCTCATCGTGCTTCTCGTTCCTCGAGGTTTTGCGGGGCTGTGGGATCGCCTGTTTGGACGAGACGGAGCGGCTTTTAACCTCCGCGACTATCTGCTTTCACGAGTGTCGGTCAAGAAGGCGAACAGATCATGAAGGAAACTACGATAGACGGCACCTGTCTCACGATCCGCGACGTCTCAATCAGGTTCGGAGGGATCAAGGCGGTGGACGAGCTGGGTCTCGACATACAGGAGGGTGAGATCTTCGCAATAATCGGGCCGAACGGTGCCGGAAAGACCACGGTGTTCAATATCATCTCCGGGTTCTACCGGCCCGACACCGGTGCGGTCGTTTTCGACGGTATCGACCTTGTGCAACGGAAGCCTCACGAAATCGCGCGACTTGGCGTCGGGCGCACCTTTCAGAACCTGGAGCTGTTTTCGCGAATGACGGTACTGGAGAATCTGCTTATCGCCAGACACCTCTACGTCAAGACAGGGCTGTGGAGAGAGATGGCGATGACTCGGCAGGTACGAGAGGAGGAGGCGACCGCGAGACGGGAATCGATGGCCATTCTCGAGTATCTCCACCTTGAGTCCTACGCTGATTCACCGATAGCGGAGTTCCCCTTCCCTGTGCAAAAACGCATCGAGTTGGGCCGAGCGCTTGCCTTGAAACCGAGGTTGCTTCTCCTCGACGAGCCCGCAGGCGGCTTGAGTATGAGTGAAACCCAGGAGCTTTCGGCAGTCATCGACGCCATTCGAAAGGACTTCAACGTGACCGTCCTGCTCGTTGAGCACGACATGTCGATGGTGATGCAGATATCGAACAGGATTGCAGTTCTCGACTACGGAAAGAAGATCGCAGAGGGTTCGCCAAAGGAAATTCAGAAGAATCAACGGGTTATCGAGGCATACCTCGGCAAGGGAGGGTCCGGTGCTGCAACTTGAGAACCTTTCGTGTTCCTATGGGAAGGTGACGGCGCTGAACGAAGTCTCGATTGTCGTGCGAGAGGGAACACTCGTCACTATTCTCGGGGCGAACGGGGCGGGCAAGTCCACCTGTTTAAAGGTGATATCGCGGCTCATCAATCCGAGTGCCGGCCGGATCCTTTACAAGGGCAACGACATTACCAGGGTTCGAGCCGACGAAGCGGTCCGTCGCGGTATCAGTCAGGTTCCGGAGGGCAGAATGGTGTTCCCCGAGCTGACGGTCGTGGAGAATCTTGTCATGGGGGCCTATCACCGCAAAGACAAAAAGGCGGTTCGAGACGACATGGAGAGGATGTACTCCTATTTCCCGATTCTCAAGGAGAGACGAAAACAGGTCGCCGCGACGCTGAGCGGGGGTGAACAGCAGATGCTTGTCATCGCGCGCGGACTCATGGCGAAACCGGACATTCTTCTCCTTGACGAACCCTCGCTCGGCCTTGCTCCCGTGTTGGTTGAGGCCATATTTAGCTTCCTTACGAAGTTGAAAGCAGAGGGCACGACGATTTTGCTTGTCGAGCAGAATGCACATCTTTCGCTGCAAATCGCAGACTATGCCTATGTCCTGGAGACAGGAAGTGTCGCTCTTGAGGGTGCTGCGGCGGAAATGATGAATAACGAACGGGTCAAAGAGCTTTATCTCGGCATGACCGTATGAGGTTTCGGTGAAACCTTTGGTTTCAACATATTTTGGTTTCCACAGGGAGGATATGATGAAAAGGACAATGGTAACGGCGGGGGTGATGGTGTTGGTACTGTCGGCGTTCGCGTTTGGCGGCGGGCAGAAGGAGCAAAGCGCCACCCCCGGAGTGACTGCCGATCAAATCCTGGTCGGATACACAATGCCGATGTCAGGACCCCTCGGATACATCGGTAGCCAGACCGCCTATGGCATTGAGGCCGTATTCAAGAAATACAACGACGAGGGCGGGATCTACGGAAGAAAGCTCAAGCTCATCACCTACGACAGCGGAATGGACGCCGCCCAGGCACTGGCCAACTATCGCAAGCTTGTGCTGGAGGACCACGTCTTCTGCGTACTCTTCGGCTTCAGCAATTTTGTTCGTCCCGCATACCCCTTTCTTTCCGAGCACAAGGTCCCATGGCTCTTTCCTATGGCGCCTCCTGAAGACATGATTTTCCCGGCACACAAATATCTGTTCAGCCTTTTCGAGACGACGGGAACTCAAGTGAAGGTGATGGCGAAATGGATCGTAGAACAGGGACGATACAAACGATTGGGGGTCGTGTATGGGGATTCCGCGAGCGGCCAGACCGGGCTCGAAGCGTTGAAAAAGGCTATCGAAGGGACTTCCGTGCAGTTGGTTGCCGCTGAGGCGATCAAGAATGATGCAGTGAGCGCGGCGGTTCAGGTCGCGAAGCTCTCCCAAGCGAAACCGGATATGGTGGTGATTATCGGGATGGTCCATGCGCCGGCCGCATTGACCGTGAAAGAGATCAAAAAGGTCGGCCTTAAGACCGACATCATGCTCGGAATGCCGATCAGCGGTAGAATTATTCTTCAAATGCTCAAGGGCACGGACGTCAACGGTTTGTACGGCGCCTGGTGGGGTGCGGTCCAATGGCCGAGTAGCGCCTCAACGGAAACTGCGCAGATGAAGGCAATGAGAGAGCTCCTTTGGAAGGACTATCCGAACGTGTGGAAGCCCAACGATCCGGAATCCAACGTGGGCGGAACGGTTGAGCATGCCCTGAGCGTCGAGGTCTTCGTCCATGCCTTGAAGCTTGCGGGAAAGAACCTGACTCGGGAGGGGTTGATGAAGGCGCTCGAGAGCCTGAAGAACTACGATACGGGCAAGGGGAGCACCGCGACCTTCAGTCCTACGAGACACGAAGGTGTGGACGGCGGCTACATCCTCAAGGTAGTCAATGGTGATTGGACTGCAGACTCGAATTGGATCGATCTCGGTCTGAAGTAGAGTAAATCTCGCTCGCCCGCGTGAGAGCCGGTCTGCTCGCCGCTGCCCGGCTCTCACCCCTGTTCTATTGGCTCTATCAGAGCGGTAAATTCGGTCGACACCTCGGCTCGACCTGGTCGGGAGGGAGCTTGAAACGCTATCGGCGTCTGCTGCTCGACATGCATATTCCCGATTGGGACGACGCCTTCCTTGCCGAGTACGATCCAAAGCGAATTGTCGCGACCTACAAACGGGCGGGCGCCGACTCGGTGATGATCTACTGTCAATCGCATACCGGCCTCGCCTATTGGCCTACGGAGGTCGGAACTCCCCATCGGGCTTTGCAGGGCCGCGACCTCGTTGGGGAAACCTTGAGCCGGTTGAGGGAGGCCGATATCGAGGCCTTTTCCTATTACAGCCTTACCTACAACAACCTCGCTTTTCGCAACCATCCTGATTGGCGACTTGTCCCGGCGGCACCGATCGTCGGAGGAGGTTTTGCAGGCAAGAGGTACGGAATCGTCTGCCCGAACTCCCGCGAATACCGCGAGTTTGCCCTCTCGGAGGTTCGCGAGCTGATAGAGCGCTACGATTTCGACGGCGTCTTCTTCGACATGACCTTTTGGCCCGCCGTCTGTATCTGCCCGTCGTGCTCAGATCGATACCGGTCGGAGACCGGATCCGAAATACCGATGCGTGTCGACTGGCTCTCCGATGAATGGTGCCGATTTCAGGAGACGAGGCAACGATGGCTTGTCGAGTACGCCCGCGAGTTCAGCTCTGCGGTGAAGGAGATACGCCCGGAGCTGCCCGTATTCCACAACTCGGCAGTCGCCTTGTTCAACTGGACACGCGGTTTCTCCTTTGAGATGGCGGAGGAGAACGATTTCCTCGGAGGGGATTTCTACGGCGACTCGCACGAACAACTTCTTGTCTCCAAGCTGATGACGAACCTCTCGAACGGCCGGCCGGTCGAGTTCATGACGAGCGTGAGTACCCACCTGACGGACCACGGCGCCTACAAACCGCCGCTCCAGCTCGAGCTTCAAGCCCTATCGTGTCTGCTGTTTTCGGCCGCCCTGCGCTTTATCGACGCCGTGAACCCCGACGGCACGATCTGCACGGGAGCTTACGAGGTTGTGGGAGGAATCTTTGAACGGCTCAAGAGGTATGAGCCGTTCCTTGGAGGCACTCCGGTGGAGGAGATTGCCGTTTACCTGAGCGACCGGTCCAAGATGAGCTTTGTGGAAAACGGGACCGCTCTCGAAGACCCGACGCTCCGATCCTCGCCGATGCCCCATATCGACGCGGCGAAAGGGGCCGTTCGGGCGCTGCAAGAGGCGCATCTGCCGTTCGGCGTCATTACGAAGAAACAGCTTTCGTCCCTCGGCCGTTACCGCGTGGTGGTGTTGCCGAACGTTCTGCGGATGGACGAAAGGGAGGTGGAGGCGCTGCGAGGCTACGTCAAGCAGGGAGGGTGTGTCTATGCCAGTGGGCTTACCTCGCTCACGACAACGGATGGGACACGCAGAGGGGATTTCATGCTCGGAGAGCTCTTTTCCTGCACCTTTGACGGCTCTGTCTCGCTGCCGTCGGCCTATGTGCGGTTGACCGAGCCGGGCTTGAAAGCCCTCATCGCCCCTCGGGAGCACCTTGCCGTGAAGGGCTTCCCGGCGGTGGCGCTGCACGGCAAGGGATCGGTGCTCGCCGAGCTAACGTTGCCCTACGGCTATCCTGAAGAGGGCAGCGTCTTCGACAGAAGCTGGGCAAGTATCCACAGCTCTCCTCCGTGGACCACTACGGGGGCGCCGATGGTTGTGGAAAGCAGGTTTGGAAAGGGAAGGGTGATCTACTCTTCTGCGGCGCTCGAAGGTGAGGCGGATCCGTTTCATGCCAGATTGTTTGTCGGTCTCGTCCGCAGGCTTTTCGGGGGCATCCCATTTTTCGAAGCGACGACGCATCCAGCGGTATGGATGTCGGTGCACCGTCAGCAGTCACCGAACCGTCTCGTCTTTGCCTTTCTGAACTACCAAGAACAGCTTCCGCCGATTCCGATCGCCAACATTTCGGTGCGCCTACACCTTCCCGTTTCGAACCCCCTACCGGCTGTCACGATCGCCCCGGAGAGGAAAGAGCTGCACACGGTGAGACTCGACGACGACTCCATCGAATTCGTCCTCGATAGACTCGATACCTTTTCAATGGTCGTTGTCGAGTAGGCCGGTCACACCTCATTTTTTCAACATTGACTATACGCCGCGGGAATGCCATTACTTCTCAATGAGGTAGCTGAGGTACCCTATGAAAGCACTCATACGGTCGCTTATGGCGGTTCTTCTTCCCGTCTCGCTTCTTGCCGGTTGTGCGACCCTGCCGGCGTACCTGCATCAGGCCGGGACGAGAACCCCGTCACCGCTCGATCTGTCGATCGGATACGATCTGGCGTTTCTCCGGGTGGATCTCAAACGGGCTACTCACAGTGAGTTGCGTTTTATCAGAGAGCCCGACTCAAACGGTACGATGAAGCTCAGGCCGGAGGTCCTACCCGTCGACAATCCCTACCGTCCCCTCATCGTCTCATTCGGCAATGGTATCATCATGGACCTCAACGGGAACCTGAGCCTCGATTTGCTTCGCCTCTATGATCTCAACGCGGCAAGCAGCTTCGATATCACCGAACATTTTGGCGATCTTCTTCCGGCCGGCGTATCGCTGGTGAGAAGGGGGAGGCTATTCGAACGGCGCGGCACCGGACTTATGGTCGAGCATCTCACCGCCGTTAGCGACGGCAAGATCGTGCACGTTGACGGCGGCCCCGGTGAAAGGAACGCGAGGATCGTTCGGGGACCGAGCTCGCTATCCTACGAGCCGTCGGGTCGCCGAGATTGGCGGACTGCCACCGTGGTGCAGCCCTCCTCCGGATCCGTACTTTTTCAGGCGTCAAGTCGCAAGACGAGCTTCACCATGATCGATCCGAAACAGATTCGCTCGAATCGAGGCCTTGAGCTCACGCGCAAGGGTGATCGAATCGATATCGTGCTTCGTTCTCCCGGAGGGATCTCCGCCAGCTTCGTATTTGTGAAGACTCGTATAGGATGTACGATCACCGGCGGGAACGGATTCGGAAGGCTTCAGGTCATGCGAGAAGGGAACGAGATCTACGTTACGAAAAACGGAAGCCTTGCCGCCACCGTCACAGTGCACTGAGC
Organism: uncultured Spirochaetales bacterium; assembly: GCA_964506755.1. Classification (GTDB taxonomy): domain Bacteria; phylum Spirochaetota; class Spirochaetia; order DAHUYW01; family DAHUYW01; genus CAZDMH01. Next base: position 14,922 of record CAZDMH010000033.1, on the reverse strand, counting down.
ATACCACTCGTGGAATGGTGCGCTGATTTCGGTGTGAAGCCGACTGATCGCCCGCTGTGCCTGCATCTCCAATGAATAGGCCTTGGCGGCGATGAGCCTCGTGGAGGAGGTGGGCGGTTCGGCGGAGACCGTCTGGAGCAAGGCCTCTGCCTTTCTGATACCCGACTGGAGGTCGTAGAGGACCATGCTCACCGTGGTCGGGCTCGGCTTGGTTTCCCGAGGGGGCTCGGGCAGCTTCGGGGCGATTCGTCGGGTCTCAGGTGGAAGCGGCCGAAGGGATTCGGCCGCTCCTGCACCGCCCGTCAAACGAGAAAGTTGGGGGGCTGCTCCGACCGGCCCTATCGCCACCATTCCATGTGCGGCCACGCTATTTCACCTCTCTCGCATTATACCCCGAATAGCGGCTTTCGACGAGCGATCCCTCCTGCCTCGATCGATTTCCATTTTGCCCTCGCCTCGGGCAATTGCGGCGCTCCCGCCTATCGGCGGGAGGAGCCGCTCGCGATCTCGAAACGTCTGACGAGTGCCGAGGGCTCGGTTGCCGCAGGAGTGCCCTTCGGGAGAAGGATGAATTCGACGCGGCGGTTTTCCCAACGAAGATTCACATTATGCGGATCGACGAGGGTGTTCATGCCGCCCCAGTAACGCGCGTGGATCCGGGCCCCTGAAATACCAAGCTGCTCGGGCGCAGCTCGCGCGATATCAGCCCTGTTGTTCGACAGCGGAACGATGATGTCCTCCTCCCGATTATAGCTTGCACTTCCCGGAGAGTAGATTTCCATGGAGTAGCCGTCGACCTCGAGGCCGTAGGAGGGATAGCTTTTCAGAATGTCGGCGACGAGGGAAAGTGTCTGCTCGTTGATCTTGCCCTGTTCGGCGCTCTTTGAGTTCAGGGCGTACTTGTAGGGGCCGAAGAGCAGATGCGGCACGAGCAGACCTATTCTGCCGTTTTCCATCTGCCCGATCACCCGGAGGGGGAGGGTGACGTTTGAGGTTGCCCGGTTTCCATATTGATCGGTGGCGGTTACTACGGCCCGATAGGCAAGCGTCGTCACCTTGGTCGGTGCCGCCGCTCCGAGAGGGAACTGCCCCGTGGTGGAGAGGGTGGTATCGAGGGGACCGCTTCCGGAGGTCCGTTTTACGACCGATCCCGAAGGATCGACGAGGTCAACCGTCCAGGAGCTGATCTGTTTCCCCGTATCGCTAATCGCAAGCGAGCCGGCAATCGTTCCCTCAAGGTTGTTTCCCGTTGCATTGACGATGAAGGGATGCATGGAGGTCTGGGCTTTGGCTGCTATCTCCCGAGGATCTGACGCAACATGTACCACCGAAGGGATTACAACTCATTCGTCGATACGGGCTGTATTCTTCACGAACCAAGGGGCGATGGGAACAATTGAAGCATGTCAGTCGGCGAGCTCCCGCCGGCTGGCGGCGGATGCATGGACAATCGAGCGAAGCTGAGGAGCATCCGGGATTCGAGCCGTTACCCGAATGTCTGTTGCGCAGGTCGGATGACTTATGTCGCAAGGTCGTCGTTCGTTCGACGGGCGAATCTACCAACTTGCCACTCCACCGACCCCCAGCTCCGGGTAGAGATTCTCGACACAGTCGTTACAGAGCCCGTGGCTGAAGCGCTTGCCGAGGCCTGACTCCACAAAATGTTCAAGGCTCTGCCAATCGCCACTGTCGTCTCGCACCTTTCTACAGGAAGCGCACATCGGCACGATATCACCAGGACCGTTTGCTTCAGACGAGGCCGGCACCTCCCGAAACTCAAGAATACGGCCGACTATTCCATGTCGTTCTTTATTTACGGGCGAAATGGTCACTGTGAGTCGAAGTGGCCGCGCCCCCGCAAATGAAGTGGTAACTGTGGTCTCTGAACGCTGGCTCTCGGCAGTTCTGAGAAGCTCTCCGACGCCTTCGAAGATCTCTTGTACCTGACTGCCGATTGCATCCGCATCGACTTCGAGCATTCTGCGGGCAGCAGAATTGAGATCGACGATCCGGTTGGCTGGATCGAGTACCACGAGACCAGCCGTCATTTGCTCAACAAGATCGATCCTACCGATCGGAACGATGTCGAATAGCCGAAAGCGAGAGATCCCAATGAGTATGAGGACACCGGCAGCGGCGAACCCAATTGACGGGAAATCGAATCCCGGAAGCGGATTGCCATGCCACAGGTAGAGGGCCTCTCCGATCCAGGGCAGGGCAGCTGCAGCCAGGAATGTCGAGACCTGTCTCACGAAAAATCGGTCACCGGTCAACGCCGATTGAACGAGCACTGTCTGGGCGAGAATGGTTCCCGCCGCAGCATAGAGGATCCACACCCAGAACCAGGGCCCGTGTCCATAAAGAATCATATTTGGTTCCCCGGACGGTGCGCTCTGGAAGCTCGTCCAAATTAGATGATGCCAACTATTCGTCAGCGTCAAGAGAAGGGTGACCACCGGTATGGTCCATATTGCGAGATTCGAGAGTACCGTCCACCGACGAGGTCGGCTTCCATACTTGAATGCGAACGTGACGTAGAAGGGAACTACTGCACAGATTCCGATATAGCCGAGACTCGAGAAGAGAATCTTCGCTCGAATTCCGACCGCGGCCGCCTCGGTTCCAGACATAAGACACCAAAGTACTATTGCCGACATCATTGCGGCAAAGTACGTTCCCCCGGGTGATCTGCGTCTTATGCGCCACGCGGCGACGGCGGCGATACCCGACGCAAGGGCGGCCGCCCAGAGACTAACCGCAATATTCGTTATTGCGAACTCATTTCCCATCTTGGGATCTCCTTTGTTGTGCCGGTTTGGGAAGCCGTGGGCGCAGCCGGTTCAGCCGATCGAGGACGTGGGTATTGAGCTCTCGAATAGGTACCTGATCTGCTACCGCGTTCTTGCAGACTGATATGAGCGCGGAAAAGCACCGAATGACTTCAACATAGGTTTCTCGATCCAAGGTGACTGAATCGGAAACTGTCAGATCCTGGGAGGACTCCGAACCCCCGCCTTGGAGTGGATCGAGCTCGCCGGGAAGGTTGACTTTGATCTCATAGGGCTCGTATACCCGAATCGGCTCAGAGATATTCTTCACGGTGATTCGACCAATTTCTCGCGAATGTACAGCATCCGCAATCCTCTCCTGAATCAGATCCGATATGAGTATCGATCCCGGGCGTGCCGAGCTTTCCAGACGCGAGGCAACATTGACTGCGTTACCGAGAACGTCACCCTGCGAGTTGCGAACCACCTTCCCGCTATGAACACCGATGCGAATCACGACTCGGTTTGTTTCGTCGCGGTACCGGTTGAAACGCCGTAGGCTCTTCTGAAGGCGAATGGCGGCGAGGACTGCCGGCAGAGGCTTCCTAAACACGATCATGTGGCCATCGCCCATCCGTTTCACCAACTGCCCGCCGTGTGTTTCAACATGGGTGAGAAGAATTTTTTCGTATTCTGTCACGAGCTCAGATAGTTGCATCGGTGTCAGCGACTGGGCCTTCTTCGAATAGCCTTGGATATCAGAGAAGAACATTACCAGCTCTTCCATGTTCTCTCGTTCGAATTGAAACGCGGATCGTTCCGAGGACAACTCGATAGCCGGAGTCACTGCTTCGACCTCCGTCGGATCTTCATCTTCGCAGAGAGCGTCGCCTCGCGCATCAATCACCATGTCGAGCGCCCGCCGTCGGACTGAAACATCGGGAGACTGCAGGAATAGTTGACGCACCGCTTCATGAATTGCTGCGTTGTCGCGGGCGAAAAGGGGAGCAATAGAAGACACGATTGGCTCCCGCAGGTATCCGTTGATTCCGCGGACTACTTCTGCCACCGATTCCGCGTCGTCTGTGAGAAAGAAATCGCCGATGACTTTTGCAGAATAGTCGTCGCCGAGCTTCCACAAGGTTACCGCGGCGGATCGTCGATTCGATTGATCTTCACCACGCAACACCCCATAAAGCAACTCGAGCGTGCGTTCTCGATTCGTGACCAATCCGTTCGAAACTCTTCGGTCAATGATCGAGAGAGCCGCTGCGCGCTGTTCCTTGCTGCCTGCAAGCAGCGGCTCGCGGAGTCTCTCGATGATGTCTACACCCATTCGCTCTCCAAGGAATGCGACAAGTGAGCTTCGAACCTCAGGGGAGGATGTCACAGACAATCGGGTAAGTAGCGCGGCCGCCAGCTCCCCGTTCGTCGAAGGAGCCGGCAACGTAATCGCTTCGAGCGCATTCATGGTCACAAACTGGTCGTCTTGTGAGTCGACGAGACGAGCAACCATCGGCTCCAACAGATCGAGGTGCAGTTCGCGTAGAAGGTGTAGGGATCCTATTGCCAGGATCTTGCTGGCCAATGGAATGGTAAGGTTCTCGAGACAGGCGTATTCGGCCGCAGGCGGGTCGACCTTTGCAAGTGCGCAGAGGGCGGCCTCCGCGAGCCGGAAGAGCTTCCCGTGTCTTGCCCATGTGTAGATGTCTTTGAGGAGACCGGCGTGGGTCCCTCCGACTTCCGGCGCAAGGAGAATCGCGCAGAGTCTGATTGCGCGCACGAGCTGCCAAAGGACCCTGCTCTTGCCTGTATGGACAAGGGTAAGCTCTCGGGTTACGAGGCCCATGCCGCTCCGTCTCGGATTCTTGATCAATTCGGCAAGCGCCGAGAATCCATCGAAGTGGCGTACCTCCACGCGCACCGCGGTGTCTTTGAGCTTCCTGGTTATATGTTCAACCGAGTCCATGCTCGTTCCCTTGAGCCATCGGAGTAAGTCAGACTTGAAGTCTCCGTTGCCGTAATACTCCAGATACTCCGCGGAGCGGGTGATGAGCCAGCCGAGCTCGTGCGAATCGCTGTCCACGCGCCGACTTGACCTCTTCAAGTGCTCGTAGAGTCCTTCTATCTCGGATATCAAGTTTTTTCTTAATCCAGGATCGATAATACTGCCGGCTTCGGAGAGTTTTGCCATCCGTGAGATCGCTGCGAGTGCCTCATCTTCAACTGCGGGAATAGTCTCAGCGGACTCCGCCATCGTGCCGACGAGGTGGGAGAACCACGCGTCATGGTGCGCTTCGGTTCCAATGGATGCATAGGCAGCTCGTCTAACCTCGGTGTCGGTGTCGGCAAGTCCTGCGACAATGAGCTCGATGGACTGTGGCAGCTGCTGTGTCGCCGCGATAGAGATCAGGTTTGCGCGAGCGCTCGCAGGAAGACGAGGATACAGGGGAGCGAAGTGGGCGACAGTTCTGGATTGGAGCTCCTCGTTTTCGACGGCCGCAGCGATGATACCTTCAAGGTTTTCACCACGGGTGTCCACGAGAAGCTCGTCGAAGGCGATCGGTCCGCAGATCTTCAAGAAGAGGCTGCCCGCGAGTTCCCGAAGGGCGGGTTGGGCGACCGGGCTGAGGGCGGTGGTCCGTATGAGCGCGATTACGTCCGTGTTCTCCGGAACTTTGGCAGCAAGTGTCGCAAGGATTTCGATCTGCAGCTTTTCGTCGTTCGTGGTCCGAGCGGATTCCAGCAGTAGGGGAAGGGCATCAGGATGGCGGAAGGATCCTAAGGCACGAACCGCAGCGCATTTCACCGCTTGCCCCGCGGTCGACAGAAGCCGACCCACAAACGGAAAGCTCCGATCGTCGGCGAGAGACTCGACTGCAGACAATGCCGATACCGCTACCGACTCTCGCGAATCATACAGGTCTGCATGGAGAAGATCCAAGCTCTTCTTCATCGGGTCGCAGAGCGCGGCAAGGCGGTGAGAGGTAACGACCAGCTGGAGAGGCGGTACGCGATTCTGTGCCTCTCCAGCGGGGGGAGCCGATTTCGCATCAGTCGACGACGGGATGGGGCGAGCCCCCGTCGGATGCAGTTGGGTTGCGGAGGGGGTCGCCATCTTACGTCTCCACGGTCTCGAGGGAATTATCTACCGAGGCGAGCGAGAGTCTCTCATCGACGGTGAGTATTGCGTCCGCGTTCAGAAGAACAACTAATCGATCTTCGATCTTGCCGACCCCATTGATGAACTCCTCGGAGAATCCGCCCAGTACGGGCGGTGGAGGGTCGATCTGATCCGCGGAGATCCGTACGACCTGACTCGCAGAGTCCACGACCATTCCGATGAGCCGACCTCCGACCTCGGCCACAATTACGCGCGTCATTTCGGTCTGCTCGCTCGGTTCCAGCCCAAACTTGTCTCGCAGATCTATGATGGGGATCACATCCCCCCTGAGGTTGATAATTCCCTTCACGAAGGTCGGGGCTTTCGGGAGCCAGGTGATCTCTCGCACGCGGATTACCTCTCTAACCCGAAGGAGCTCTAATCCATAGTCTTCGTCGCCCACGGTGAAACTGATGAACTGCTTAACCTGGCCGCCATTTTCAACGGCCTTATTTGTTTCCATAATCTACTCCTTACTCAAAGATTGTACTGTTGCACGATCCTGGATCAGCCATGCTGTCTCGGGAACATCGGCAAACGCATCGACAATGTCGGGATCGAACATTGATCCCGCTTCTTTTTGTATTTCCTCTTTTGCAGCGGCAAAGGGGAGGGCGCCACGATAGGGTCGGTCCGAGGTCATTGCGTCGAGCGTGTCGAGTATCGCAAAAACTCTGGCGTCGAAGGGTATCTGCTCTCCCTTTAAGCCATACGGGTAGCCAGACCCGTTGTAGCGTTCATGGTGATAGAGTACGACGTCGGTCGCAAATCGAAGGAACTCGATATTGCGTATCATCGCGTGTCCCAAGAGGGGATGTCGTTTCATCACTTCCCACTCCTCAGGGAGCAGGTCGCCCGTCTTTAGAAGGATCTGCTCCGGAACGCCGATTTTTCCCACATCGTGAAGATAGGCACCCCACCGCAGATTTCTCAGCTCAAAATCCGACAACGCAAAGACTTTCCCCAAGGTTGCCGAATTCTCCGACACTCGCGAACAATGGTCGGCTGTCTCGTGATCCTTCAGATTGAGTGCCGCGCCCAAGGCGGTGATGGTCATATCGTAGACGTCGTCAACCTTCCGATTGGAGCTCCTCAGTTCTTCGCTCTTCAGTCGGACCAGGGTTTCCAGAGCACGAGCGTACCCCTTCGTCTTGATTCGCGTCCTCCACTCGTCCAGGACCTTGTCGATCCGCTTCACAAAATCATTCTTCGAGAAGGGTTTCGTGATAAAATCCACTGCCCCCTTTCGAATCGCCTCCACAGCGGTTTGTATATCGTCGCTACCAGTGATCACGATGAGCAGAGGGTCGTCGGGTTCCGCTCCTTCTACGAATGCCAAACCTGAGCCGTCCGGCAAATTGACGTCGACGAGTGCAATATCGAAATGCTTGGCGCTCATGATCTCCCGCGCCTCCGATAGTGACCCAGCCGAGTCGCATTCGACCCCGCGTGTTGCGAGAATAGTCTCTATCACCTTCTGGACGACAACTTCGTCCTCCAATATGAGGATGGCGGGCTTTCGGGACGGCTCCGGCACGTTCAAGCCGATCTCCCGTGTTAAAGGTCCCCTCCTGCCTTCAATTCGCATACCAGTTCTCCTTGCTCAACCGTGGTGTGGGTGAGACTTCAGTCGTTTTATCCCCGAAGCGATTGCAAGCTTCATTTGGTTGTGAACTTCACGTTCCCGCCGGGGATCGGGGTCGAAGGGAGGCAACAGGGACGTGTAGTATTGTGGAACCACATGATTCAGCGTCCATGCTGCGAGATCCATAACGCAGTCTTCACACGGGCAGATAATTCCACCCTCCTCGAGAAGATTGCCGATCGCCTCGTAAACGAGCTCTTCACTTCGATTGCCTATTCGTTCCATCGTGTAGTCTTGTTCCAGTCTCATTTCGCCTCCCTGCTGAGCGCCCTGCAGCGAAGCGTTTCGGCGATTCGTCCCGCGATCGCCTCGACCGGTACCACTTCATCTGCGTCGCCGTTCTGTATAACCTCTCGATTCATGCCGTAGATGACCGAGGTGTCTCTGTCCTGCGCGATCACGAGCCCTCCTCGACGGCGGAGCTCTCGCAGTCCCTCGACTCCGTCGCGGCCCATACCAGTCATGATCACACCGATTGCCTCGTCGCCGTACTCTCCGGCGACCGAAAACATCAGGCGGTCGACAGAAGGTCGATGGCCGTTGATATGTTCGCTCTCATCAAGGAGGACATGCGGTACACCGCCGATTTTGGAAACTGTCATGTGAAGGTTCCCCGGTGCGATCAATACGCGACCGGGGAGGATCGCGTCACCCCCTTCGGCCTCTTTGACCTTGAGCGTACAACAGCTATCGAGTCGTTCAGCAAATGCCCGCGTGAAGACGGGGGGCATGTGTTGTACAACAACAATGCCGGCAGGCAGGTCGGCGGGAAGACCCGTAAGAACAGTCTTGAGCGCTACCGGACCGCCCGTGGAGGTTCCGATTGCCACCAGCTGGTACTTCCCCGCAAATCCCTCGAGGTAGTTGGCGGGAGATGAAAATGGCCGTGCTTGCGACACTGCCGTCGTCCCATTCACAGGTTGGAGCTTTACCCGAGAGGCGTTCTTGACCTTGTCGATGAGCTCACGGGACACTGCTGCGATTCCGCCCGAAAGGGATCCAGATGGCTTGAGGACAAAGTCCATTGCCCCTAGATCGAGAGCACGCAGGGTCTGTTCTGCACCCTCTGCAGCGTGAGCACTCATCACCACGATCGGAGTCGGTCGAATCATCATGATTCGGCGAATTGCATCGAGTCCGCCCATGCCCGGCATCTCCAGGTCGAGGGTGATGACATCGGGTTGCTCCTTCTCCAATTTCAGCAGCGCAAACTCTGCCTGAGCGGCTGTTGCGACAACGGTAATCTCCGGGTCGGATCCGAGGATATCAGAAGCAATCTTGCGCACGAGGGCCGAATCGTCAACGATCATGACGCGAATCATTCAGCTGCCTCCTCGCGTCTCCTGTAGACCGGCGACTTGAGAGTTGGCACGTAGCGAAAGGTACTGCTCATACCGTTCAGGCTTTCGGAATGTCCGATGAACAGATAGCCGTTCGGATGGATTGCATTCGCGAATATCTCGTCGACCAGTTTCATTTGAGTCTGTTTGTCAAAGTAGATCATGACGTTTCTGCAGAAGATTATGTGCGCCCGGTCCCACGGGGGAGGATCTGTAAAAAGATTGTGAACTCTGAAATCCACCGTTTTGCGAATCTCCGCCGAGACTTGAAAGGAGCCGTCCGCCGTCTGCAGAAAGTAGGACTTCAGGTGCTCGGGCGGCACATGGCGAAGGCTTCTTTCGCGGTAGATGCCTTCACGCGCCCGTTGAATCACTTCGGTGCTGATATCCGTGCCGATTATCTCCGGTGCAGGAGCACCTGCGAGACGGGCCGCCCTATCTGCTATGATCCGCAGGGTGTAGACCTCTTCGCCCGTTGAACACCCCGCGCTCCAGATCCTCAGTCGACCGTGGGATCGGAACATTTCGGGCAGGATCTTCGATGAGAGCGCCTCGAAATGGTTCTCCTCGCGGAAAAAGTAGGTTTCGTTTGTACTGACCGCGTCGATGAAATGCGACATTTCCGATTCACCGGACTTGTCGGTCAGAAGATCGTAGTACTCCTCGTAGCTGGCGATGTCCAGCTTCAACAGGCGCTTTCGTAACCGGTTCGCAACGAGGATTTGTTTTCCATCTCGCATATTGATATTCGTCTTTTCGAGAATAAGGCGACGAAACTTGTCGAAGGTCTCCTGTGTGAGTGGAGGAGTAGCTATCGAATTGGCTGCTGCTGTCGATGTGTTCATGGTTTGTCCTCTTTTGCAGTAATTGCCCGTAGCGTTGTCACCGAAACTTTTCCGGTGACGTTGCTGACCAGCATAGTTCTACCTGCCGTACCGCCTGTGTCCTCGAATACCACCGGGAGGTGCATTTCCCGAAGGACCCTACGAGCTGATTCCAGGTTCTGCTCCCCGATCGAAGCGATGCCCGATTCCGATTGGGGGAACATCTGTGCGCCTCCGATGAGCATGGCCTCCAACGAATCATTGCGGCATCCGTTTGCATTCAGAAGTTCTATGAGCGCGGGTATCGCGGAATCGGCATATTTCCCAGCGAGGTCGCCCTCGTGTTTTCGTACCGGCAACATGATGTGGGCGAGTCCTATCACGTGTCGCTCAGGATCGCGGACGACTACTCCGACACACGATCCAAGCACCGTCTTAAGGCTTCGGCCGTCCGTTATCACATTCATCTCCGCCATCCTCACCGTTACGATATCTGGGGCCATTTCATACCTCCGCAGGCACTGCCGGCGAGTCCAGCTCACCCATGAGCTTCTGAAGGGACTGTGAATCCAGGAACAAGACTTGATGGCAAACAATATCGTTCGACGTCCCCGCGAGAATGACCGCATCAGTCAGCAGGATCTTCTCCCCCACCTCGTTGAACCGTGCAAGAACCGGATCAATGACCGACATGCACATGTCGATACTGATCCCCGGTACTTCGGGACCAAGCGCGAGATGAGCCGAGTCCGCGATTGCGTTGATGAAACACGAGGCAAGTATGTTCCCGATTTCGGAGATCCCGGAAAGATCGACCTCGCTGAGCTCACCGTCAGCTTCGGCCGGCCTGCGGTGCAGCAAATTGTCCAGCACGAGAAGATTATTGTCGGGTATGACAAGGAGCATCGCGCCCGTCAGATCCCCTTGAAAACCAACGTAGACTCCTGCAACTCTGGCCTCCGGCCCGCCCATGGCCTCGGCGATATCGTTTATCGCGACTAATCGCGACTCTGGAAAGCTCACGCTAATGGCCTCCCCCGTTAGCTCTGAGAGAGCCATCGAGGCCTGTATCGCACCTTGGTTGTTCGCGTCGTTGAGGAGCCGCCCCTTCGCACCGTTTACGTCACGTGCCAGACTCTCGATCCTTTGCTGTGCCGATTGAATGGACGCGTCATCGACGCTCGCCGTTTTCGGGCCTCTGGCCCCGTTCGATCCGTGGTCAGGCGTCTTCGTTTGTCGCGACCGTGGCGAGTCGAGAGCGCCAAGCCCGGCCAGGAAGGGTTTCGAAGAGGCGAGCGCCACGGTGTTCGGTAGACCGGGGGTGGCACGGCAGTCCTTGACAATTGCCTCGACATCCACGATAAGCGCGATCTTCCCGTTTCCGAGAATCGATGCGCCTATCAGACCTGCCACCTCACGGTAGTGTC
>CAZDMH010000033.1:0-3655 GCA_964506755.1 uncultured Spirochaetales bacterium | reverse complement strand
ACCGTTGTTCCCGCCCCCGGAGTCGAGTTTACCCGAATGTTCCCATTCATGGATTCCACCGCTCGCTTAACCGCGTCCATGCCGACGCCACGACCGGAAATGTCTGATACCTTGTCTGCAGTGCTGAAACCTGGCAAGAAGATGAATCCCAGAACCTGATCGGGGTTGACGTTGGAGGCTTCTGACTCGGTGATGAGCCCTTTCGCAATCGCCTTGGCGAGGATAGCTCTCTTGTCGAGGCCTCGTCCGTCGTCGGAAACTTCGACGCAAATGTGGTCACCCGCTTGATAGGCACTGAGCCGAACCGTTCCCGTCCCGTTCTTGCCGGCAGCCTCGCGTTCATTATCGGGTTCGAGACCATGATCGACTGCGTTGCGGATAAGGTGTACGAGAGGCTCGCCAATGCGATCGAGGACCTTCTTATCAATTTCCGTCTCTTCTCCTACCACCTCAATTGAGACGGATTTCCCGCTGGCCCGCGAGAGATCCCGAACGACTCGTCGAAAGCGGTCGAAAACACTGGCAATCGGAAGCATCCGTGCTTTCATGATTCCGTCCTGCAAGTCCCTCGTCACGACCGATAATGCTTCCGTCTTCTCTTCTATGTCGAAGACAAGTGGAGTTCGGCCATAATGCTGTCGCAATTGTTGAGCCACAGAAACAAAACCGGAATTGTGTACCACGAGCTCGCCGACGAGATTGAGCAGCAGGTCGAGCTTCTGAACTGAAACACGTACAACCTCATCGGGCCGTTCCGCCTTTTTTGCGTCTTGAAAGGTTTCGCTTCGGGCCGCCTTCGGCGTCTTCTCGTTGTTAGGCACAAAGCCGGGCGACTCGGCGGTGATCTCCGTTGGATGTTCATCCTGCTGAACCTCTGCGGCCACAGATACCTGGTCGATTGCAATGGATGAGGCAAGGGCCGTGGCATCCTGACTTGCTGATATGGTAACCCGGTAGACAAAGGGTTCCTTCGAGTCGCGTAATACGTCGGGCGACGGTTCCATTGACAAGACCGTACCGAGACGTTCTAGACGAGCTTTAACGATGCAAGACCTCAGGTAAGCCTCTCGGTTCTGTCCCTCGATGCTCACCACAAGGGTACCGGTTTTCTGCGGATCTGCTACCGTTGCTATTTGGGGCTGAGTCGTCCTCTGCCTGGACGAGCGCTCGCGAATTGCGGTCATCCGCGCAATCAGTGAGCCGGCACGAGTCGGTGCATCCGAAGAACTGGGTCCGGCGAGAGGCTCAGCGGCGTGCGTTGCCGGTGCCGGAGGCACCTCTGCCACAGGACCTCCTTGCGAGGCCGTCGGGGTATCAGAAAGCCCCTTCAGCCGTGCAAGAAAATCGTCTACTTCGTGACCTCCGCCGAGCCCGGTCGCACCGTTGGCGAAGGACTCGATGAGGGTCCTCGAGAGGTCCAACCCTTCGAAGAGCAGCTGACCCAGCCGTTCGTCGTATTTCCAATCTCCGTCTCTCACCTTTGAGAGCGAAGATTCAAGATCATGTGCGAGCCTTTGCAGCTCGTCGAACTCGATGAAGCCAGCCGAGCCTTTCACCGTGTGAATTGCGCGGAACATATCGTTGAGAGGCTCCTCGTTGTCGGGGGATGTCTCGAGTGTAAGGAGAGCATGCTCCCATTCCTCGAGCATTTCGCTCGCCTCTTCACTAAAGGCTTTCAGGTACTCGGCTTTGACTTCCATTCCACTTCTCCTCGCCTATTTTTCTTTACGTCGAACCTTCAGACTTCCGAGAGCACGGACTGAAGATCCGAAGTCTCGTCGAGAGTCTCCTTCTCTTCCACCGCGATGCTGATTTCGATCGGCCCGTACATCGTGATCAGACCAAGAACGAGGGCCGGTTTGGGTACGAGATGAACACTGAGATTGTCGCCGGCGGCGATCGCCGGGGTCGTGATGTTCAGGAGTTGGTCGCGCCTCTGATTCAGAAGCGACATCGCATTGCCGGTGATCATGTTGGCTACCTCGCCGAGGCAATCGAGAAACATGATCTTCTTCTGCTGAGGAGATTTTCCCTCCAAAAGCTTGTCGACCAATCGATCGGCGAGTTTGCCGTCGAGACTGTATACTACCTGGCCTGTCAAGTACCCGTAGATTCCGATTATGATCGAGACTCCGAAGGACGGCTCGACGTTTGCTTTGTAGGTCAGGTGTCCGCGGCGGACTTCAATACCTGTAACCTGATTCACGACCTTCATGGCCGCTTCGACGAACGGATTTACGTTCTGTGCATTTATCTTCATGGTTATACGAGCGCCTTCTCCGCAGCTGATACGATCCGTTCCGCTGTGAACGGCTTTACAACGAAATCCCGCACGCCAAGGGCTATTGAATCGAGAAGCATCTTCTCTTGCCCTAAGGCTGTGACCATCACGATTCTCGCGTTCGGATCTCTGGCGAGAATATCTCTCGCGGCCTCGAGCCCATCCTTTACCTTCATCGTGATATCCATTGTTACGAGATCCGGCTTAAGCTCGGCGTATTTCGTCACCGCCTCCGCTCCGTTTGTCGCTTCGCCGATAATTTCAAATCCATTCGGCACCAGCGTGTCTTTGACGATTGTGCGCATGAAATACGCATCATCGACTACAAGGACCCTTGTCGCCATTATTCCTTCCTCCTATGAAGGGTTAATTGATTAGGCCACCACAGCCTGCGAATCTTGCAGATCTGGGGTAGTCTCGTCGAAATCCCGAAGATCGGCCGATTGAGCCTCTTCCTCGCGACCCTCGATCTTGAACTGCGCAACCAACTTCTGGAGCTGCTGCGCCATTCCTGAAAGCTGTACGGTGGAGGCGGACATCTGCTCTGCCGCCGTTGCCGCAGCCTGAGTCAGCTCGTTCACGTTCTCCACGGCTCTGCTGACCTGCTTCGCATTCGTTGTCTGCTCCTCGGTCGCTGCGGAAATGCTCTGGCTCATCTCATTCACGTTCTCCAGTGCCTTCGCCAGCTCCTTGACCGCTTGCAGTTGTTGATTCATCGACTCCGACAGTCCCCCGATAGTCATGTTCACCTGTTGAGAGGCCGCGCGGATCTGTTCCATCGCCAGTTGAGAGCCCTTCGCGGTCTTGACCCCCTCGTTCACGTTGCGTGCGCTCTCCTTGATGAGCTCTTCGATCTCCTTGGTGGATGCGGAGCTGCGCTCGGCGAGCTTGCTGACCTCGTCGGCAACAACGGCGAATCCTCGACCATGTTCCCCTGCTCGTGCCGCCTCGATGGAAGCGTTGAGTGCAAGCAGGTTCGTCTGGTCGGCAATCTCGGAGATCACCGTCACGATGCCTGCGATCTTCTCGGAGCTCGCAGCGATGAGGGTAATTCCGTCGACGACCTCTTCGACCGCCTGAGCACCCTCCTGGGAGTTGGCTACCGAACGGCTTGCCAGCTCGGAGATCTCTTCGAGGCTATGGGCGATTTCGTCGATCGAATGTTGGACCTGGGTCATGGAGCCTGAGCCCTGCTCGACAGCGGCTGCCTGACTTTGGGCGTTCTCGCTGACCTGATCGACGCTGGCGGTAAGCTCCTCGACGGCCGCGGAGGTCTCCTCGAGAGTGGATGCTTGGCTCTGGGCTCCCTCGGCGAGTGACTGCGCGCTTCCGGAGATCTCCTCGCTCGAGGCTGTTACCTGCTCCGAGCTCTCT
>CAZDMH010000032.1:36713-38566 GCA_964506755.1 uncultured Spirochaetales bacterium | reverse complement strand
TCGACGCATACAATTAGACAGATGCTCGGGCCGCAATGGGTGAAGCGGCAGGGAGACAGGGTGAAGAGGAGGAGGCACTCGCACGTCGAAGGGGAAAACGGACCAACCCCAGGCTCACTGCGGTTCACGAGGTTCATGCGCACCGTGGTCGCTGCAGGAATAGCGTGCGTCGGAATGTTCTCGTGCAGCAGGTCCGATCCAGCCGATATCGAGCTGGTCAAACGCGCGCATCTCCCGGAGTTTCCGAAGGCGACTCTCGAGGAGATGATGCAGCGCCTCTTCGATGAACCACAGTGGACGGAGTCAACCGCCGACGACGGCAGCGTAGAGATCGATGTGAGCGGCGAGCTGCCGGTGATCCTCGCGGTCGTGCTCAACCCCGAACGCACAAAAGTAGTCTCTGCGAAGCTTCTCGTCAACGGCGCGGTACAGCCTGCTATTGTGCTCAACGAGCTGTTGAGCCACGTCTATCAATCGACCGATGTCGGTTTCACCCAGCTGCTCGGGCGCTGGGTCAATGAGGTAGTCTACCAGCGAATGCTCTACCTCAGGCCCGACGGCACCTTCCACTTGCACTCCTGGCCGTGGGATTTCGGCGGGCAGTATCAAGTGAAGGATTCTGGGGGCAAGATCGTCCTCCGACCCCAGCCCCCGCTCGATCCGGCCGTGCCCGACACTGAGCTCGAGTACTCCTTCGCCGACCCCGACCACCTTCTCATTACCGACCCCGACGCCGACCTCCTCCTCGTATCCACGCCCCTCGAGTTTCAGCGGGAGTAGTGTATCGGGCGAGGTCGACATCAAACCGGCGCCTCGGTAGCGGAAGTCAGCTCACATTGACCTTCAACCCGTACCTAAGCGGCATGTCCGATGCGGTAACCTTCAGATAGTAGGTTCCGGTTGCCGGAGGGGTCCGGGTCGTCTAGCTCTGGTCTATTTGATACCGGATGTTCGCCGACTGGAGCGGGCCGAAACGCTTGGGATGTGGTTGGGTTCGAAATGATCATAGGAGGGGACGAACGCTTCTTCGCCTTTTCCCACGAGCTCCCGAAAGGGGATTACGGCAAGCTTTCCCGCTTCGACGGGAAGGGCAACATGGTTCTCCTGTATGTGCTCCGCGATAGCGTCCCATTGCATCTCCTCCACTCTGACTTTTTGGCCCTTGAAGGAGATTGATCTACCGTCATAGATCACCGTGGGTTTGCCGAGGGCGAGGTTCACGGTTGAAGATTAGACCAGACTTTAGCTGACCGCATCTGCATTGAACGTACCGGTGTTCTCCACGCTTACGCGCGCCGACGTCATCAGTCTCCTGTCGGTAAACACGAACAGACTGTCCACACGGATATCGGTACTCCCGCCGATGAGCTCGCAGCCACCGAACGCAAGAATGGGGAGCAAGACGAACGAGCACATGATTGTGATGGGCGTTTTTGTTATTTGTCGGCGTAGGCGTCCTCCCAAGGTCACATTTGAGTCAATCGCGAATACAGCGCCAAGCAGAGACTAGGCAAACAAGGCGGGCAGAAAGAGACGGGAAAACCGTGGTGGGGAAATTGCAGTCCTCGTCTGTCCGTTATGTCGATTTCGCTGCTTCGACAATCTGATAAACAATGTCGGCAAAAGGTTGTACCTTAGAGGGAAGAGGCACGAATGAGCTGGCTACTATCGGTCTACATCGCAGCGACGGTCTTCGGGGTTGGGATTACCTTTATCGACCTGTTGGGACTTATCGGGAGCCACGATGGAGACCAGTCGGATGCCGTCGGCGGCGACCACGACTCCACGGACGACGGTGCCGTGGATCACGACGGATCGGCCGAGCACGAGGGCGAGAACGCAGAGCACGAGGG
>CAZDMH010000032.1:33379-36613 GCA_964506755.1 uncultured Spirochaetales bacterium | reverse complement strand
GAGCACGAGGGCGAGAACGCAGAGCACGAGGGTTCCATCGCCGGCCACGACCGTCCGGTGCGCCGCGGGGTCGTGCTGTCAATCCTGACAGTGCTTCGGAACCTCATCTACTTCTGCCTCGGTTTCGGGCCTGTGGGGTGGTTCGCAGTTGCGACAGGGACGAGCGGGGTGGGGTCACTCATCTGGAGCGCGCCCGTCGGAGTGGTGGCGCTGATCGGAACGAGGGTTTTGCGGCGTTTCATGCGGCGCGAGCTCAACTCCGAGGTGAGCGAGAGCGAGCTTCTCATGGAAAAGGGCGAGGTGATTGTCTCGATCGGGCAGGGTGAGCTCGGCCGGGTGCGGATCAGGTTGGGGGACATCTACGTGGATCGCTTTGCCCGGGCCTCGCGACCCGATGCGACGATCCACGTGGGCGCACAGATTCGGGTAACCGAGATAGCGGAGGACTGTGTCTACGTAGAGGAGGAATAACTACCAGCCGGCGCGGAGCGCCGGCGTCCAGGAGCATCTATGAACACTTTTCAGAGCATTTTCCAATCGGGAGGGGCCGGGCTCATCGGCGGAGTCGTCGGAATCGGGGCCTTCCTGCTGCTCATATCGGTCTTGCGATCCATCATCAAGGTAACGCATTCCGACCAGATCCTGGTCATCACCGGCAGGCGGCGGGTGCATGGGGGCCGCACCTTCGGCTTCAGCGTCGAGCGGGGGCGCGCGTTGAAGGTCCCCTACTTCCAATCGGTGCAGAAGCTCGACATCGGAGTCTATCCTATCAACGTTCGGGTGGACGGGGTCAACTCGGCGAACGGAATCTCCGTCGGCGCCGACGCGACAGCCTGCGTCTGCATCGACGACGATGAGGAGGGAATGCTCTACTCGGCAGTGGAGCGCTTGATGGGCAAGGATCGCGAGGAGATCCAGGCACAGATCCAGCAGACGCTCGTCGGGAATTTTCGCGGTGCGCTCAACAAAGCGACCCCTCTTCAGGCGATCGGGATGGCGGAGAGCCGCGAGGAGGAGCTCGCTGAAGAGGATGCCTCGACGGCGATCGACCAGGGGGAGCGTGCTCAGTTCCGCCGCGAGCTCCTGAGGGACATCGACGCCGACCTGTCGAGCTTCGGGATGCGCGTGGTATCGGTGAGCCTGCAGAAGATCTGGGACAGCTCGAACTACATCGCCAACCTCGCGCAGAAGACCCTTGCCGCCAAGCGGCAAGATGTGGAGATCGAGGAATCACGCCTCCGGGCAATCGCCGACAAGGCCGAAAGCGACTCAGGGAGACGCACGACGGTGGCGAAGAACCAGGCCGACGAGAAAATCCTCACCGCGCAGGAGAAGCTGGAGGTCTACCGGCGGGAATCGCAGGGTGCCATCGAGCGGGCGCGCCTGGAGGCGGACCACTCGATCGTCGAGGCCCAGAACCGGGGCGAAAGCCTCGTGCAGGAGCAGCTCGTGGAGCTTCAGAAGCTCAAGAACCAGACCGAGGTCACCCTGAAAGCACAGGCAGAGGAGCGCGCGGCTGAGATCATCGCCGCAGGGGAGCAGGAGTCGGTCGGGATTATCGAGTCGACCCGTAACGATCTGCTCGCCCAGAAGGTGGAGCTCCTACGTTCATCCGGGCAGGCGGGCAAGCTCGTCGTCTTCATGCAGCAACAGCTACCCCACCTCTTCGCAGCCTTCAAGAAATATGCCGTCGGGCTCGACGTCGACACCTTGGTGATGATGGACGACAGGAGCGGCTTCAGCGGGGCGGTTAACCGAGGGCCGGCGGCTTTCGCCGCCTTCTTGAGTCACTTCAGCGACGCCCTCGGGGTCGATGTCCGCGACTTCGTCGCAAGCCCCGAAGCACGAAAGCGGGAGGCAGCCAAATGATCGTCTTCATCGTCACCCTCCTCGGCCTCATGGCCATCACCATCGTCATCCAGGTCCTCACCAAGATGCGCATCGTCGGTGGAAACGAGCTCGGTATCGTCTCCGGCAAGGGCTCCAAGAAGGGCTTTCGCTCATTGAGCGGCGGGCGGGCGTTCATCATCCCGCTCCTCAACAAGTTCGCCAAGCTCAACCTCACCCCCCACACCATCGAGGTCGGGGTCGATTCGGCCATCGCCTCGGGGGTCGTTCCCCTGAACGTGAAGGCTACGGTAAGCTTCGGGATCGCCTCCAACGAGGTGGGGCGCATGCGGGCGGTCACCCGCATCCTTTCCCTCGCTACCGATGTCGGCCGGCTGCGCCAGGTGGCGAGCGACATCATCGAGGGCCATTTGCGCGATTCCATCGCTTCCATCACCCCCGAGCAGGTCATGAAGGACAAAGACACCCTCGTGGCCAAGATGATCAACGTCTGCAAGACCGACCTCGAGAACATCGGCCTCGAGATCACAACGATGAACATCGCCGACGTGGACGACCACCGCCTCGAAGGGGTCACCGAGAAGGACCTCTACATCGCACTCCTGAAGCGGGTGCAGACGGCATCGGCCGAGACGCGGGCCCGCCAGGCACGCGCCGAGGCCACCGCCGCCTCGGTTGAGCAGCAGGAGGCGCGCCGCGCTGAGGTGCAGGTCCGCGGGCGGGAGAACGAGCTCGAAAACCTGAAAGCGGAGACCCGGGTCAAAGTGCAGACGGAGAATCAACGGAAGACGATCGGGGTGGAGCAGGCCATGCGGGACGCGGAGGCTAAGGTAGCCGGTATCAAGCGACAGATCGAGGCGGAGAAGCAGGGTATCGAGATGCTCACGAAGAAGTTCGACGCTGAGATCGTGACCCCCGCGCATGCGGAGAACGAACGCATGATCCTCGACGCCGGGGCCAAGGCGGCACGCATGCGCGGCCGCGCTCAAGCGGAGATCGATCAGCTCAAGAAGACCCTCGAGATTGTCGGCAAGTCGGCCGATGCCGGTCAGGACGCCTACATCATCGAGAACTTCGAGCGGCTCATCGCCCCCTTCGCCGAGACCCTGCAGTACTTCCCGGTGAAGACCACCTCGATCATAACCGGCGCAGGCGGCCACCACGAACCCATCTCGGCCATCGATCCGAACGCCATCGAGAAGGGCAAGAACGATCTCATCGGCGGTGCCCTCGCCCGCGCCCTGGGACTCGAGGGGAGCACGCGGTCGAAGGGGCGTGGCGACCGGCGCGAAGGCGCTCTGCAAAAGGATTCATCAAGCTCCGATCAACCGCAGGAGGACAACGAGGAGGACGACGAGTAGCTCGTGTTGACGATTCGCGTTCTCT
>CAZDMH010000032.1:0-33279 GCA_964506755.1 uncultured Spirochaetales bacterium | reverse complement strand
AGATACCGTACGATTTGGATGAATCCGGCATTCTCTTGGTGTTTTCCCGGTTATGCGGCGGAAATCTTGTCAAAGTGCAGGAAAGCTACCACAATTCAGGAGGGCAGTGAGCAGGATATGGCAAAACGCAGAAGATCGCCGGTAGAAAATGAAACCGTGGATGCCGCCCAGTGCAGTCCAGGTCTGCGGCTGAGCATCGTGCGCGGGCTGCCCTTCCTTTCGAGTCTCGACGAGGGGGCAATCGTCGCGGTCGGCTCGCTGTTCCAAGAAAAAGGTTTCGCTGCCGGTGAGATCATCTGCTTCTCTCAGTCTCCCGCCACTCATTTCTACGTCGTTGCTTCCGGGCTGGTCAAGCTCCTCCACCATACCGAAGAGGGACGCGACGTCATTCTCGACCTGTTGGGCCGCGGCGGGTTCTTCGGGCAGCTGTTCCACTCCGGTCAAGACCGATACACATACTCGGTCCAGGCGTTGACCGCTACGTGCGCCCTTGCCATCAGCGGCCGAAGCTTTCAGGGTGTGTTGAACACCTACCCGACGGTTGCATTGGATATGCTGAAGGTGGTTTCGGATATGCTCGAGTCCGCCCAGGCAACGATCCGCCGCTTGAGCGTGGATTCCGCCGAGAAGCGCTTGGCGGCTGTCCTCGCACGTCTCGGCGAGAAGTTCGGTGAGAAGAAGGAGGTCGGGTTGCTCATCCAACTTCCTCTCTCGCGCGAGGACCTGGCCGATATGAGCGGGACGACCACCGAAACGGCGAGTCGCGTCATCAGCGAGCTGCGGCGTGAGGATATCATCCGGACCGGTCGGAGATGGGTATCGATCAGGGATTTCCGGCGATTGTCCTCCCTCGCAGGTCATCCAACCTGAGCAAGATTTTCCGACATTCCTGCGCTTCCTTGATGCAGATCATGTAAGAGCTTCCTCACTCTCATTACCTTGGTGTCAACGTAAAACCTGAGGAGGCGTGTCATGATTACCGAAGCGCTGAGAGCAGAGCACAAGGATCTGTTGCCGCACGTCGAAGAGCTGAGGACGGCGGCGGACTCGATCGGATCGGCGGACGTCGAGGAGCTCCTTCGTACGATCGATGAAGTCGAGAGGTTCCTGAGCCGGGGGCTGATTCCGCACGCAATTGCCGAAGATCGGGCGCTTTACCCCGAGGTACAACGGCTCATGGGGGCGAAGTCGGCTACGGCCACGATGAGCCGGGACCACGAGGAGGTCGTTGCGTTGACGCGAGAGCTGAGCGCGGCGCGAGAGCAGATGAGCAGTGGGACTATCGGGGAAGCGGGGGAAAGACAGCTTCGCCGTCTGCTCTACGGCCTGTACGCTCTCGTGCAGATCCATTTCAAGAAGGAGGAGGAGATCTATCTCCCGCTGCTGGATGCCGGACTGAGTAGGGAGGAAGGAGAGGCCCTATTCGCCTCGATGGAGGCGGCGGCTGCAGAGGCGAAGCGGGGATAGTGCTCACATCGAGCTTGGTCACGGGAGGAAGAACATGAAGATGAAAATCAAGAACAACGTGCACTGGGTCGGAAAGGTTGATTGGGAGCTCCGGAAGTTCCACGGTGATGAGTACTCAACCCATCGCGGTTCCAGCTACAATTCCTACCTCGTCAAGGAAGACAAGGTCGCGCTCATCGACACGGTCTGGGCGCCTTTCGCGACGGAGTATGTGGACAACCTGGCGACGGAGGTCGAGCTGAAAAAGATCGACTTCGTTGTCGCAAACCACGCCGAGATCGATCATAGCGGGGCGCTCCCCGAGCTCATGCGCCGAATTCCAGATGCTCCCATCTACTGCACGGCAAACGGAGTGAAGTCTCTGACCGGCCACTACCATCAGGACTGGAACTTTCAGGTTGTGAAGACGGGCGACCGGCTGAGTCTCGGCTCCAAAGAGCTGATCTTCGTGGAAGCGCCGATGCTCCACTGGCCGGATAGCATGTTCTGCTATCTGACCGGGGACAACATCCTGTTCAGCAACGACGCTTTCGGGCAGCATTATGCGTCGGAGTATCTGTTCAACGACCTGGTGGATCAGGACGAGCTGTTCGTCGAGGCATTGAAGTACTACGCGAACATTCTGACTCCGTTCAGCCCGCTCGTCGAGAAGAAGATCGAGGAGTTCGTCGGCCTCAACCTGCCTCTGGACATTATTTGTACGAGTCACGGTGTGATCTGGCGCGACAACCCGGCTCAGATCGTGGAAAGGTATCTCGAGTGGTCGAAGGGCTACAGCGAAGACCAGATCACCATCGTGTACGACACGATGTGGAACGGCACCAGGGTGATGGCCGAGCAGATTGCCAAGGGGATCAACGAGGCCGACCCGAAGGTGAATGTGAAGCTGTTCAACAGCGCGAAGACAGACAGGAATGACATCATCGCCGAGGTATTCAAATCAAAGGCGGTCCTGTTCGGATCGCCGACTATCAACAAGGGCATACTGACATCCGTCGCCGGGCTGCTGGAAGAAATCCGCGGCCTGGGCTTCAGGGGCAAGAAGGCTGCCGCTTTCGGCTGTTACGGATGGAGCGGGGAATCGGTTCCGATCTTGACCGAGTCACTGACGAAGGCGGGCTTTGCCGTCGCGGATGACGGCCTGAAGGTTCTTTGGAACCCCTCGGAGGAAAGCAGGCAGCAGTGCCTCGAGTACGGACAGAAGCTCGCCGGCAGTCTATCCTGAGGAGCGCCCGTGCACCTGACGTCCAACGCCGGATTCGATTTCAAACGAACCGGCGTTTTTGGTCAGGGGGCATCTCCCCCTGATTTGTCGAGATAGTCCACGTAGCGCATCAGCGCGTTGTCGTCCACGAAGCCGAGAGCATTGGCAATCTCCCCGAACGCCCGGGTGTCGCCGCCCTTCTGTGCCGTGAGCACCTTTTCAACCTGTTCGTTCGTCATAGCGCCGATCCGCACTAGAAACTCGCCGATTCTGTCTGCCATTGTTTGTCCTCACATAGAGTATACCCGTCGTCTCACGCGGCAACAAGCATGTCGCAGCCGTTGCGGGAATCGGGAGGGAGCGCGGATATGCGCATGCGATCGGCGTCGATCGGTGTTGCCTTGCACAGGATAGGAGGATGGGTTATCTTCTGTATAGGTAATAGACGTTCCGTTGAAATCGCAGGCATAAACGCGCATGCGAGCAGAGAACGGACGGTGCATTGTTACCGGTTCTTCGACCCTTTGCCTTTCAGCGAAAATGAGCTCTAACGCACCACGTCGATGGGCGACGGAGTGAAACGCCGCAAACGGACCTGGCGCCGTTGCAGGGTCCGTGGGCGTGTCGACGTTTGGATTCTCTCGACGCAGTCAGGAGGATCAGGAGGAGTCTCATGGGTGATCGCGGGGGTTCTCGAGAGCAGTCAGACCCGTTGTGGGAGCCCGAAGGGGTCGGATTACTTCGTGGGATCATTGACTCATCGTCTGACCTGATACTCGCAAAAGACAAAGAGCTGCATCTTTGCTTCTGCAATGAAGCGTTCGCGCGGTTGCTCGGCAAAAGACCGAAGGAGCTCATCGGCAAGCACGAGGCGGAAATCGGATGGATTGCCGACGGAGACGGACTCGATAGCCAGAGCGGAGCCAAAGGTCCGGAGGAGGAGGAGGATCGAGAGGCGCTCTCCGGCAAGATGGTCTTTGTCCCGGCCAAGCGCTACCGAGTCAAAGGAGAGCCCCGGTTCTTCGATATCACACGCAGCCCTGTTCGAAATGACGCCGGAGAGATAGTCGCAGTCGTGTGTGAATGGCACGACGTCACAACGTTCCATACCGCGGTGGAAGAGCTTCGGGAAGCCGCCGAGCGTTACCGGGCGATGTCGGAGTACTCTCATGAATGGGAGGTGTGGCAGGACGCAGACGGGCGAATTCTCTACATGTCACCCTCATTCGTTCGCATTACCGGCTATTCCAAGCCGGAGTTCCTGGGCCCGCCGGATCTCATCAGGAGTATCGTTCATCCCGACGACCGGCCGTCCTACGAGGCACATCGGTTGCGAACGATGCACGAGCGCGGCCGGGGCTCGGAACCTGAAATTACGTTCCGTATCCTCAGACCCGACGGTGAGGTTCGCTGGATCGAGCACTACTGCGAGGGGGTATTTCGTCCGGATGGAACCTTTTTGGGGCGACGCGCAACGAACCGTGACATCACGGCAACGAAGCTCGCCGAGGAGAAGCTCAGAGCGAGCGAGCTGAAATTCAGGTTGGTCTTCGAAAACTCACCACTCGGGAAGTCGATGACGGATGTCGACGGCACGCTGCACGTGAATCAGGCCTTCTGCGATATCACGGGCTATACGGAGGAAGAGCTGCGCTCGAAGACGTGGCAGGAGATCTCCCATCCCGACGACATCCCCGCGGTGGAGCGAGCGCTCGAAACGCTCCTGAACGGAACTTCGAACGTCGCGCGTTTCGAAAAGCGCTACATCCACAAATCCGGAAAGGTGGTGTGGGCCGAAGTCATTACTGCGCTCCAGCGGGACGATAACGGGGCACCGCTCTTCTTCATCACGACGATCAACGACATAACGGAACGCAAGCGTCTCGAGAGTTGACGAAAGAGAGTCGCTTGCGACCTCCCCACATTCACAGAGCACCTCTCAACGAAGGGTAGTGGCCAAAGGCGCTCGTACAGCGCTCGCGTTGTTGACACGGGAAAGGGGCATTGGTATAGTTCATCCGAACCTCGACATGGTGGCGTAGCTCAGTTGGTAGAGCAAACGGCTCATATCCGTTGGGTCAGGGGTTCGAATCCCTTCGCCACTAATCGTGACGGCAGCCCTGCGTTCCCGACTGTTCACCTCCCCGTAGACGGGGAGCAGGGGGAGGAAGATGTTCTTTTTTCTGATCAAGAAGTCCTTCTTCGATATGTGGGACAACATGATCACGGTTTTTCTTGTCAATCTCGGCTTCGTCCTCGTGGCCGCCGGCGCAGTCTATCTGCCCTACCTGCTGAGGTTCAATAACGCAGTCGCCGTCGTCGGCATCGCCATCGGTGTGATCGCTTTCAACCTGTATACCGGCGCGGCTTCGTTCATCGCGCGGGACGTCTCAGACTACGAGCGAAGCGGCTTCAAGGAGTTCGGCACCTACCTCAAGGAGACCTGGAAAGCGTCGGTTGGCCTCGCGGTGATCACCGTCGTGCAGATTCTTGTGCTCGTCGTGGCCATGCCCTTCTACCTTCAGATGGGCGGGCTGCTCGGCATGGGAGCGGTCTCGCTCATATTCTGGATCAGCGTCGTCTGGTGGCTTGCAAGCCAGTACTACTTCGGTGTGCGTGCCCGCCTGGACACGGGCTTCCGCAAGATTTTGAAGAAGAGCTTCATCCTGCTGTTCGACAACACCGGCTTTACAGTCATGCTCGGGATTGGAACGGTCATCACGTTTGCGATCTCCGCGTTCACGGCGTTTCTGCTGCCAGGCATTACCTCGATCCTCATCTGGCACCAGGACGCGATCAAGCTGCGTCTCCTGAAGTACGATTACCTCGAGAAGAACCCCGAAGCGAGCCGCAAGGAGATCCCGTGGGACGCGCTCCTGATCGACGAAAAGGAGAAGGTCGGGCAGCGAACGCTGCGGGGGATGATCTTCCCTTGGAAAGAATAGCCTCATACCGCTGAAATGAAAGATATCCTGATCGACTGTGATCCCGGCCACGACGACATGATCGCCATCATGGTCGCTGCGGTCTCGAAGACGCTGCGCCTCCTCGGAATCACCACCGTCGCCGGCAACCAGACAGGCGAGAAGACCTATCTCAACGCGCGCAGGGTGCTCGGGCTGATCGGTCGAGAGGACATTCCTGTTCGTCGCGGCGCCGATCGCCCGCTTCTCGGAGAGCTCCACGTGGCTGCGAACATCCACGGGGAGAGCGGCCTGGACGGAGCGGAGCTTCCCGAGCCGTCCGTGGCGACCGACCCGGAGCCGGCGCTTGAGTTCCTGCGGCGAACCATCGCAGAGCACGTTGGTCCGCTTACCTTGGTCCCCACCGGACCGATGACGAATGTCGCCCTCCTCCTGCGCTCTTACCCGGAGGTTGCGGCGAAAATCGAACGCATCGTCTTCATGGGCGGAGCGCTCTACTCGTCGAACGTCACCCCGGCGGCGGAGTTCAATATTCACACCGATCCGGAGGCTGCCCGCATCGTCTTCGGATCGGGTATTCCGCTCACAATGATCGGGCTCGACGTCACCCATAAGGCGATCATGAGCATGGAGGAGATCGTGAGGCTGAAAGGCTCGCGGGGTGCGGTGTCGAGCCGGGTAGGGGGGCTTCTCGAGTTCTACGCCGGTCGCAATCGAAAGCGCTTCGAGCTTGGCGGGGCTCCGATTCACGACGCGCTGGCCGTGGCGACCGCGGCCGAGCCGGACATGGTAACGACCCGGTTCCTCCACGGTGACGTGGAGACGACAGGCGAGCTCACTCGTGGCCGCACCGTCATCGACGTCTACGGTGTTACCGGGAAGCCCGCCAACGTCGATGTTGCCCTCGACGTGGACGCAGAACGATTTCTCCAGGTCATTCGCGACACGATTGCTGAGCTAGACGGCGAGTAGGGTTTCTGCGAGAAGAAAGCCACCGACAATTCGCGGCGCGAAAAACATCCGATCAGCAGATCCTCGGGAGAAGAAGCCCCCGAGGAAGGTCGAGGATGCGGCGCCCGCCGATCTCGGTCTCGAGCACGACGGTTCCCGGATGTTCCGAGGTGACGGTCCCGACGAGGGCGGCCTGAGCGGCCTCACGAGTGCCGTGGAGGATCTCGAGGGCGCGCTCCGTCTCCGCCTCCGAAACAACGGCGATGAATACCCCCTCGTTCGCAATCTCCAAGGGATAGAGCCCGAGAATCTCGGCAACGGTCCTCACTGCTCCGTCGATCGGGAAGCTCTCCTCGGTGAGCTCGACTCCCACTCCGGCTGCGGAGGCGGCCTCGCCGACGACCGCCGCGACCCCCCCGCGCGTTGCATCCCTCATGAATCGCAGCTCGGCGCCGAGCGCCATGAGCGCGTGGCAGGCGGGGAAGAGAAAGGCGCAGTCAGACTGGATGTCGGACCCGACCGAGAGACCCTCGCGCGCGGCCATGACCGCGATCCCATGCGCCCCGACCGGGCCGGAGACGATGATGGAATCGCCCGGTCGGATGGCGCCGGGGGCGAGTTTCGAGCCGGCGACGTGCTCCCCGATCCCCGCTGTGTTGATATAAATTCCGCCTCCTTTTCCCTTCGGAACGACCTTCGTGTCGCCCGTTACGACCGATACTTGCGCCTCCCCGGCCGCACGGCGCATCGAGTCCAGTACCGCGTCGAGATCGGCGAGAGGAAATCCCTCCTCGAGTATCAGCCCGACTGAGAGATATTTCGGGCGCGCTCCTGCCACTGCGAGGTCGTTGCAGGTGCCGAAGATCGCCAGCCTCCCGATGTCGCTGCCCGGAAACCGGATCGGATCGACGGTATAGCTGTCGGTTGTCATGCAGAGCTCTCCGGAAATATCGAACCGGGTGGCGTCGGTGAGCTCGGGGTAGGCAGGGTTCGAGAAGCGGGGGTAGATGTGCTTCTCGACGAGCTCGCTCGAGAGGGCGCCTCCGCTTCCATGTTCGAGAGTAATGAGAGCAGGTTCGCCGTCGTTTTTCATGCCGCACCGTCTCCGTACTTCAGATGAGCTGCGCAGGTTCCTTCTGAGGAGACCATGCAGGGGCCGACCGGACTGTCCGGCGTGCACCGCCGTCCAAACAGCGGACACTGAGGCGGCAACGCCTTGCCCTGGATGACCTTCGCACAGAGACAGCCGGGTGGATCGTAGTCGATGAGCTCGGGAAGATTAAAGGCCTTCGCGGCATCGAGCTCTTCCATCTCAGGTCGTATGGCCAGGCCGCTGCCTTCGAGCCGCCCGAGTCCGCGCCAGAGTGAGGACTCCGGTTCGAGCAGCTCCTCGATCGCCCGCCGTGCGACAGGGTTGCCGCCGTCGCGAACGGCACGAGGATAGGCATTTTCGATCTCCGCCTTTCCGGATGCCAACTGGCGAACGATCTTGAGGATAGCGAGGAGAATGTCGAGCGGCTCGAATCCGCCGACGACCCCGGGTATGTGAAACTCCTCCGCGAGAAACCGGTAGGGCTCCAGCCCGAGCACGACCGAAACGTGGCCGGGAAGGAGGAATGCGTCGATTGCGCAGTCTGGGTCCGACACAAGGGCGCGAAGCGCCGGCGGAACGGTCTTGAAGGCTGCGGCAAGGTAGAGGTTCCGCAGGCCCTCCTCCCGCGTGCGGAGAAAGGCGGAGGCGACCGTCGGAATCGTCGTCTCGAAGCCGATTCCGAGGAAGACCAAGGGGCCATCGATTTTCCGGGCGAGTTGCAGGACCTCCTGGGGCGAGTAGACGATCTGCACCTTTCCCGTGCCGAGATACTCGGCGAGGGAGCGTCCCTCGGGATCGGGCACCTTCACCATGTCGCCGAAGGTGGCGATCGTCGCAGCGTGATCCTCGATAAGGTGCAGCGCGTTGGAGATGAATCCCGAAGGAGTCACGCAGACCGGGCAGCCGGGTCCCGAAATGAGCCGAATCGATTCGGGAAGAAGCGAACGGACTCCCGTTCGGCGTATCGCGACGGTATGGGTTCCGCACACCTCCATGATTCGAACCGTGTCGGAAAGTCTGCCGGCGATCCTGCGGATTTCGGTGGACGCTCGGGAGGCGAGCTCCCGACTTCGAAAGGCCTGCTCAGGTCTCTCCATCGACACTCCCGAGCTCCTCGAAGAGGTCGAGGGTTTCGTTCGCGGCGTCGCTGTCGAGCTTTTCGATGGCAAAGCCTGCGTGAACTATGACAAAATCACCAGGCGCCGGATCGGGTATCATCGAAACATCGATCTCGAGATCGACGCCGTTCGAGGTGACTCGTGCGGTGCGGTTTTCGAAGACTTCGGTTATTTCCAACGGAACGGCCAGACACATCACTTCCCCCTATTGGTCGCGGACCACTTTGCTGTGATTTCAGTATAGTCCCAATCGATTCCGGGTGTCATCAGACGAGGTGGACCGCCCTCTATTCGTCTCCCCGGTACCACAGTTGGCCGACGGCAAGTCCCCCGTCGCCGGGAGGGATAGAGCGGTTCAAGTAGACGGTGAACCCGGCCTCCATGAGAGGCGCGACGACGAGATCGAGAAGCAGGGAGTTTTGGAAGACCCCTCCCGAGAGCGCGAGGGCATTCAGTCCGGTCTGTTCGCGCATCCGGATTGCTCCTGTCAATACCGAGGCGGCGATGGCCTGATGGAAGAGGAGTGCGCGGGCGGCGTCGCTCGAGGACTTCGCTTGCCCGGCGAGGTATGCGAGAAGCGGCCGAGCGTCGATGCGAAAGCTCTCGGCGCTTCCCAGCCCGGGCTCGAAGGGGAGAAGGTTCCCGGCGGATTCGAGCCCGCGCTCGGCGGAGCTCGGGCCGCCGGCCACCGCGGTCGCGGCAAGGGTCTCGAGCTTCATCGGTCCCTCGCCTTCGTAGCTCACCTCCCGGACGAGACCCAGAAGCGCGGCAGCGGCGTCGAAGAGCCTTCCAACCGACGAGGTTAGCGGGGAGTTGACCGCAGAGTCGATCATCTGCGAAAGGAGCTTGGACTCGGCCTCCGGCAGGTCGAAGAGGCTCCCGGCATCCGGACCGTCCTGGAACCCATGGAGGAGCGAGTAGACGATACGTTGCGGGTGGCGGATCGCCGCCTCGCCCCCCGGCAGGGCAAAGGGGCGAAAGCTGCCCAACCGACTGAAACCGTCGCGGGTAGCATGGAGAAACTCGCCTCCCCAGATCGTGCCGTCGGTTCCGTAGCCCGTGCCGTCGAAAGCTACGCCGAGCGATTCCGCCAAGCCGTGTTCGGCCATTACGGAGAGCACATGGGCGTAATGGTGCTGCACGGAAGCCTTGACCGGTATATCGCTCGTCTTTGCCCACGCCGAAGAGAAATAGGAGGGGTGTAGGTCGTGAACCACGCGCTTCGGCGCCACCGAGTAGAGAGCGAGCATTCGTCGAATGGCTCGCTCGTAGGCCTCCCGCCCCGACGGCTCGGCGAGATCGCCCACGTGAGGAGCGATGACCACCCCATCTGCGACGGCGAGGGCCGGCGCGCTCTTGAGGTCGCTTCCCGCCGCAACGGTAGGCTCGGCGAGACCCTCCTTCAAGCGAAGGGTTCCCGGCACATATCCACGTGAGCGTCTGAGGATTATGGGAGCGGGACGCGAGAAGCGCACGATTGAGTCGTCGGTGGGGAAGAGAATGCGACGGTCATGGACGAGGAAGAGCTCGGCGATTTCCCCCAGGGTAGCGCGGGCCTCCTCCGGATCTGCGATGATCGGCTCATTCCCGTGGTTCCCGCTCGTCATGATGAGGTGGCGATAGGGGATCTCGACCCCGGGGTGGTAGAAGAGCAGATAGTGCAGCGGAGTGTAGGGGAGCATGACTCCAAGCGTCCCGATGTCGGAAACTGCCCGAAGATGGCCGGGCGCATTCTCGAGCGCAGGGAGAATGACGATTGGGCTCACGGCAGACTCCAGGAGCGATTGCTCCTTCTCGGACACGGTGCATAGCCTGCGGACCTCGTCGATGTCGGCGCCCATGATTGCAAAGGGCTTTCGTTCGCGCTCCTTCGCCCGCCGCAGTCGCGCGACGGCGTCCGGGGAGCACGGGTCTGCGGCGAGGTGAAATCCCCCGATGCCCTGGACGGCGAGGACCCGCCCCCGTGCGAGCTCCTCGATTGCTCGGACGAGCGGATCTCCGGCTACCGGCTCTCCTCTCCACGTCTCGAGACGAATGGTAGGCCCGCAACTCGAGCAGGAGTTCGTCTGTGAATGGAAACGACGGTTCAACGGATCTTCGAACTCCGCTCGACATTCGCCGCACTGGAGAAAGTCGACCATCGAGGTGCGTTCTCGGTCGAAGGGAGTATCCTCTACGATCGAGTAGCGGGGGCCGCACTCGGTGCAGGTGATGAAAGGGTAGAGATAACGGCGATTCGTCGGATCGAGCAGCTCCCGTCGGCAGTTGCTGCAGAGCGCGAGGTCCGGCGGTATCGGAGGAAGGGTGTAGGCTGAGCTGCGGCTTTCGAGGATCGCGAAGCCGTCCTTGCCCTGCGGCGACATTTCCTCTAATCTCGCAGAATCGATCCGCGCTGGGCCGGGAAGATGGGCGGCGACTTCCGACTCGAAGTGGTCGAGAGCCTCGCTCGTCCCCTCGAGCTCGGCGATCACCTCCGAGCGTCTGTTCTGAACGTGTCCGGAAAGGCCGCAGGAGACGGCGGAGCGATAGATGAACGGCCTGAACCCGACGCCCTGCACGACGCCGCGGTAGACTATTCTAACTCTCCTTATCTTACTGTCATGGTGCATCGGCGTTTTTCGTTGAGCAGGTTGGTGTTCATAACCTCAATGCTACCTGCTCTTGCCGGTCGTCGGCAATACGGTTAGGATCAGGTATGCACGAATGGGCTTTGGCGGAATCGGTTGCCGCCACAATCGAGGAGGAGCTCGCGCGCCACACAGGCTCCACATTGCGGGGGGTCAATCTGCTTTTCGGCGAGCTTCAGAATATCGACAAAGAGATCTTCCAGACGGGGCTCGCGACGCTTCTCGAGTCGATCCCGAAGGTGGAGGAACGCATCAACATCGAGACCGAGCCCGCGAGATTCCGATGCGGCGCTTGTGGCGCGGAATGGGATCTGGCGAGTGAAACCGGGCTCAGTGAAGACCAAAGGGAAGCGGTTCATTTTCTTCCCGAAGCCGTGCAGGCCTTCCTGCACTGTCCGCAATGCGGGGGCGTCGATTACAAGGTAACCGCGGGAAGGGGTGTAACCCTAAAGTCGATCGAGCTCGATGAGCCCGAGGGAAGCGGTGACGCGCAATGAGCGATCCTAGACTCTCGGTGGTCGAACGACGGCTCGCCAAGGTCAAACGCATCGTGGTGTTCGCAAGCGGAAAGGGAGGCGTCGGGAAGAGCAGCTGCTCCGCCACATCCGCCCTGCTGCTTGCCCACAACGGCTACAAGACCGGACTGCTCGACCTGGACTTCCATGGAGCCTCCGACCACATCATCCTGGGAATGGAACCGGGTCTTCCGAGCGAGGAGGGGGGTATCCTGCCGATCGAAGGGCCGCTCGGGGTGAAGTTCATGGGAATTGTACCCTTCACCGGAAACCATGGTGTGGCGCTGCGCGGCGAGGCGATTACCGATGCAATTCTCGAGCTTCTCGCTGTCGTCGTGTGGGGTGAGCTCGATGTGCTCGTCGTCGACATGCCGCCGGGAATTGGCGAGGCCATTCTGGATTTTTCGCGTTGGGTAGACCGAATCGAGGTCGTCCTCATTTCCACGCCGTCGATCCTCTCGCGGCAGGTCGCGCAGCGGCTTGCCGAGGTGTTGGCGTCCGGCGGCGTGAATACGCGGGGCTATCTTCTCAACATGGTGCGAGACGGCAACGATAGTGCGACCGGCGACGGGGCAGAAACGAAAGCACGCCTGCTTGGGCGCATTCCCTATCTCGAAGAGCTCGAGGAGGAGATAGGCTCTCCCTCACGGATTGTCTCGAGTCGCATGTCGGATTCTCTAAGAGAGGTCTTGCGCAACCTATCCTTTGAGCTTCCGTTTCAGCGTCGTTAGGAGGGAGTCGGTATTGATGGGTTTCTGGAAGACCCCCTGCAGGCCGAGCTCGCCATAGTCGATGTTCGAGGCGAGCTCATCACCGACCGACGAGAGCATGTAGACCGGTGCGGTGTTGCCGAGAAAGTGGAGCTCCTTCACGAGGTTCTTGCCCGCGTCCACCGACTCCATCATGAGGTCCGCGATGATGAAATCCGGTCGTTCCTTCTTGAACTCGCGGACCCCCTCTTCAGCCGAGCGCGCTTCGTTCATCGCGTAGCCGTTCTTTTCGAGCACGATTCGCAGCGCATACAGCACGTCATCGTCATCATCTATTGCAAGTACAACGAACTTGCCCTCTTTCATTTCAAGCCTCCTGAAGCGCGTTCACCCGCGCCAGCGGTGCCGCGGCGAAGGATGTGGTGTTGTTCTGCCCCCTCGGTGCGGAGAAAGCCGACTAGGTAGCTCAGGGCTTCCGTGAGATTGCTCGACGCCCGATCGGTCAGCCCCTCCTTGAACATTTCGAATGAGTATCCGCGGATGGCGAGAGCATAGGCCGGCGGACATCTCCCGAACGTTTCGCGGGTCAGGCCGAGCAGCCGATCTGGATCAATGCTGTGGCTCATGTAGCCCGCTTCCGGCCGCTCTGCCAGCTGCCGAAAGGAAAAGGGCTCCTCTCCGGCGAGAGCAGCGTCGACGAAGACTACGAGCGCGGATTCTGAAATCAGCGCCGCATCTTCTACCATCAGCTGGTAATCCGACTCAACAGTCACCTGCGGAAGCGAGAGCCCTTCGAGTCGGCGCGCGAGCTCGGGGCCAAGCCCGTCATCCTCACGCGCCGGATTCCCATAGCAGAAAACGGCGATCTTGGCGTCGGTGGTCGTTCTCAATCCTTTATCTTCCTATCGATCAGATGCTCTTCGTGATCGTAGAGCTCCACGGAGAGAGGCATCTGCCCCATCGCATGGGTGGCGCAGGAGAGACAGGGGTCGTAGGCGCGAATGGCGACCTCGACATGGTTGAGGAGGCCCTCGGTGATCTTCTGACCCGACAGGTCGGTATCCGCAACGCGCGCAACGGCGCGATTGATCGATTCGTTGTTGTTTGTCGTCGATACGATCAGGTTGGCCGCGACTATCAGGTCGTTATCGTCTACCTCGTAGTAGTGGAAGAGCGTGCCGCGCGGTGCCTCGATGACTCCGATCCCGACCCGGCGCCGCTCGCCCTTCGTAACCAGATCCGTACCTTGAAGGTCGGGGTCGTTCAGGAGCTCGCGGATCTTCTCGGCGGCGTAGAGGGTTTCGATCATACGTGCCCAATGGTAGGCCATCGAGAGGTTGCAGGGGCCGTCACCGACCGCTGCGAAGAACTCCTTCCGCGCAGCCTCCGCCTCCGGGGTGTCGATGAAATCGCAGGCGTTGATGCGCGCCAGTGGACCGACGCGGTACCACCCCTTCTCGGGGCCGAGCGACCGTATGAAGGGGAACTTCATGTAGGACCAGTTGCGCACCTCTTCGGCCAGGTACTCCGGGAATTGAAGGTAGTCCACATGGTCGAAGATCTTCTTCCCGTCGGCATCGATGGCCCGCAGGCCGCCGTGGTAGATCTCCAGCGCACCGTCGCTTCGGACGAGTGAAAGGTGGTTCGAGGGAAAGTCCGCAAAGCTCGCCAGGGTTTTGATGTGCTCGACCGTGTAGTTCTTGGCAATCTCGACCGCTCCCTTTGCCCATTCGACCATCTTGTCCGCATCCTTCAGCAGGAAGTCCCGTTCCGGAATCGAAAGGTTTTTGTTGATACCTCCGGGGATTGCGCCGGTGCCGTGCACCTTTTTTCCGGCAGTCGCCTTGATGATCTCCTGGCCGAACTTGCGCATCATTACGCCCTGCACGGCCAGATCGGGATGCTTGCGTATCACGCCGACTACGTTGCGAATCGCAGGGTCGGCGTCGAATCCGAAGAGCAGATCCGGCGAGACGAGATGGAAGAAGTGCAGAGAGTGCGATTGGAAGAACTGCCCGTAGTGCATCAGTCTCCGCATCTTCTCGGCGGTCGGCGGCAGGGTGTCGGCTCCCACTATTCGGTCCATCGCCTTCGCAGCAGCCAGATGGTGGCTCACCGGGCATATTCCGCACAACCTCTGCACCAGGACCGGCGCCTCCCAGAAGGGACGGCCCTGTACGAATCGCTCGAATCCTCGGAACTCCACGACGTGAAAGCGAGCCTGTTTGACTTTTCCTGCTTCGTCGAGCAGAAGCGAAACCTTTCCATGGCCTTCGACTCTTGTCACCGGCTCGATAATTACTCGCTTGTAGGCGGGGCTTTCAGTTGCCATAGGCCCTTCTCCTTGACCTCAGTCGTATTTCAAGAGCGAATAGGGCAGCCGCACGGGCTTGTCGCTCAGCAATGCAGTCAGTGCCTCCCAAAGGGTGTCGGCCGAGGGAGGACATCCAGGAATGAAGTAGTCGATCTTGACCACTTCGTGACACGGATATACCCGGTTGAGCATCAACGGGATTTCCGGGTCGCTCGGTATCTTGTTGTCGGGATTGTATACGGTCGGCCCCTTCAGGTAGGCCTCTTCCAAACACTCGCGCAGAGGAACGGTATTTCTGAGGGCGGGAAGGCCGCCCATCGTGGCGCAGTCACCGACCGAAATGAGGATGTCGCAGTGCTCCCTGAAGCTCTTCAGCACCTCCACGTTCTGATCGGTCGTGCAGCCTCCCTCGATGATTCCGACGGCGCACCGACCCGTGAACTCTTTGATGTCGTCGATTGGCGACTTGTCGAAATCCACGAGGTCGACGAGCTGGAGGATACGCTCATCGATATCGAGGAGCGACATGTGACAGCCGAAACAACCTGCCAGCGAGGCGGTTGCAACCTTGGGTTTGTCCATCATCGACCTCCCTTCGCTTCTATTTCACTGCCGATTGGCTGCTCGTCGTAGCTCCTCTTTCCGATCGGCGTCCTGAAGGCGCTGCGTTTTCTCAGGATCGCACCGACCGGGCAGATGTCGACTGCTCGATCGCTGGATTGCAGATCGGTGTCTCCTAGACGACTATGCGAATTGACCGAGATCTCACGGCCCGAGCTTCGCCCGACGAAGTCGAAGACGTGCTTTCCGTCCTTGTCCACGGAGGCCGCCACGCATCTGCCGCAGAGAATGCAGCGGTTGCGGTCGAGGAGCACCTCGGGATGGGTCGCGTCGACTTCTCTTTGAGGGTAGAGGTAGGGCAGCGTCGGGGCTGTAATCCCCAGTCGATAGGCCACTGCCTGGAGCTCACAGTCTCCGCTTTTCTCGCAGAACATACAGAAGTGGTTTCCCTCTACGAAGAGCATCTCTACTATCGTTCGTCGGAGCGCCGTGACCTTTTCTCCGTCGTTTTCAACGTTGATGCCCTGTGCTGCCGGCTGCGTGCAGGCCGCTTGGGGCCTACCGTCGACGAACACCGTGCATACTCTACAGCTCCCGAGGGTCTTGAGCCCTTTCATCGTACACAGACGCGGGATGTACACCCCTGCTTCGTCTGCGGCTTCCATGATCGTCTGTCCGGCTTCAGCCTGAACCTCGACGTCATCTATGTTGAAGGTTATCTTCGTTGCCATATTCTTCATCTCCCGTCTCTCTTTTCAAAGGACCGTCGATTGTCTTCCGGTTATCGCGACCGACTCACGCAGAGCCTCCTCCACATCAAAGGAGCGCTTTAGACCGTCGGTTGGTTTCCTAATGAGGCTCTCGTACAGGGGGCGGAAGTTCTCGAGGGAGGTCAGGATCGGATTCGGCGAGGTCTGCCCGAGGCCGCAGCGGCTTCCGATCTTGATCTTCTCTCCCAAGTCTTTCAGCACCTCGAGATCCTCTTGTGTGCCGTTGCCGCTCATAACGCGGTCGAGGAGCGTAAGCAGAATTCGATTCCCGGCCCTGCATGGCGTGCAGTAGCCGCAGTTTTCCTCGACGAAGAACTCCATGAAGTTGCGCACCACTTCGAGCAGGTTGCGGCTGCGGTCGAAAATCATCATCGATCCACCGGTTGCCAGGTCATCGAAACAGATTTCGCGCTCGAAATCCTGTTCGTTGATCAACCGGCCGGATGCGCCTCCGATCTGAACGGCCAAGGTGTCTTCGGCCCCTGCATCATGCAAGATCTGAGAGATTCGAACGCCGAAAGGATACTCGTAGACGCCCGGTCTCGAGCAATCACCGGCTACACTCAAGAGCTTCGTTCCGGCGCTTCCCTTCGTTCCGATTCCAGCAAACCATGCTGCTCCCCGGTCGACGATATTGGGAGCTACGCAGAGGGTTTCCACGTTGTTGACCACGGTAGGAAGGTCCATGTAGCCCTTCTGGGCGGGGAAGGGGGGCCGGGTCTTGGGGAGTCCCGCAGCTCCCTCGAGGGAGCTGATGAGCGCCGTCTCCTCTCCGCAGATATAGGCTCCGGCACCGATTTGGATTCGAATGTCGAAGGAGAAGTCCGTGCCCATGACCTTCTTCCCGAGCAAACCCGCCTTGCGTCTCTCTTCGAGAGTGGCGGCAAGAAAGTTGTAGAGGTAGGCGTACTCCCCCCGTAGGTAGAATATGCCTTCGGATGCGCCGATCGCATAACCTGCGATCGTCATCCCCTCCATGACTCTGTCGGGAAGCTCGGTAAGGATGACGCGGTCCTTGAAGGTTCCCGGCTCTCCCTCGTCGCCATTACAGACAACGAACTTCCGGGCGCCTTCCGCCGCGCGAGTAAACTCCCACTTGATACCGGTGGGGAACCCCGCGCCGCCACGTCCGCGCAAACGGGCGTTCTTTATCTCGTTGATGACCTCGACCGGGCTCATCGAAAGAGCCTTCCTGAGACCGGAGTTCGGCGTATATTCGCCGAACACGACCTCGTCTCGGCGGCGAATGTTGTTCTGCACCATGGACTTCACGAGATCGTGTGCATTGTTGCCGTCCCCCAGCCGATGCACAAGCTTGTGCGGGTTCTCCGTTTTTCTCAAGGTATCGACAATCTCGCGGACCCGATCGGCAGAGAGATTGGTGACGATCTCGTCGTTTATGAGGGCCGCGGGAGCCTGATCGCTCATACCGATGCACGGCGTCTGCTCGAGGGTGATCTTGCCGTCGGGCGTCGTTTCGCCGAGCTCGATTCCGAGCTCTTTCTTGAAAGCTTCGGCGACGGGGTCGGCTCCGTACATGCGATCGATTACGTCGTTGCAGAGGCGGATAATCAGTCTGCCTCTTTGGCGCTTGGAGAAAAAGGAGTAGAAGGTAACGAGGCTCTCCACTTCCACCCGAGCTGCGCCTACCAACTCCGCGACCAAGTCGATCGTGTCGTCATCCATGAATCCGACCTCTGCGTGGAACGAGCACACGATGTCCATGAGTCGGGCTCGATCGTTGCCGAATTCAGAACAAATATTCTCTGCTACTTGTCTTGGCGATTTGCTCATGTTTTCATCCCCCGGATTGGAAAATATCCTGATATATGCGGTGCTAGGGAGATCAGACCGTAATTATACGTACGATTTTTGGCTTTAATATATTTATACTATACACTGTTGTGATTGAAAGTGCAACATCTTCCTTTGCAAACCTTCAATGATGCGCAATGTTATGACCAGTACAGATATCCCCCCTCCATTACCCTCAGTTTCTCGAAACCGCGCTGTGACAGCACCCGATATGCCTGGTAGGCCTCCATCGAGTTCTTGCTGTACAGCACCGCCTCCTCGTGCTCTCCAAAGGGGATATCCCCCTTGCGGATGCTTTCGGGATTCACCTCCAGGCTTCCCGGTATCATGAATTGCGAGGCCTCGTCAGGGGTCGTTATCGAAACGAGTGTGAGGCCGACGGGCTCCGTCCCAAGCTCCTGCGGCGTGATGGTTCGAACGAGGCCGTCTATTTTGTTGTTCAACATCAAGCAGGCCGTCTGTACCACGTCGATGGGAAGGTTGAACTCGGGTGAATGGCCGAGATCGAGATGGAAGAGATCGTCTGAGGTCATACCGGCTGCGATCGCCGCCGCGTACAGAGATATCTTGGCCGCAACCTCGCTTCGTGAGTAGGCCTGGGCGCCAAGGAGCTTGCGAGTGCTTCGGTCGGCGATGACCTCGAGGTAGAGAGTTTCCGACCTCCCCGCATATGCGGGTTTGTCGGGGCCCGTCAGGACGAAGGAGACCGGATCGAGGCCGCACTCCC
Organism: uncultured Spirochaetales bacterium; assembly: GCA_964506755.1. Classification (GTDB taxonomy): domain Bacteria; phylum Spirochaetota; class Spirochaetia; order DAHUYW01; family DAHUYW01; genus CAZDMH01. Next base: position 14,483 of record CAZDMH010000032.1, on the reverse strand, counting down.
GCGCGCGGTCGATGGTGAGCCCCGTCCGTGCAAAATAGAGACCGGCACAGCTCAAAATGACCGTACCGATGGAGCCGAGGAACTGTGAGTCTCTTCCGGAAATGACGTCGGCCGCGGTTCGGCCCATCTTGACCGAGATGGAGCCGAGGGGCCAATATTCGTGTTTTCCGGTGAGAAGGTGGTGGGTTTCCACGCAATCGCCGACGGCAAAGATGTTCGGGTCGGAGGTGCGCAGATGCTCGTCCACCTTTATCCCGCCTGTTGCACCTATTTCCAGGCCGCACCCCTGTGCGAGATCGGCGTTCGGACGCATTCCGCTGCTGAAGACGATCAGATCTCCGCTGAACGCACGGTCGGCGGCGCTGGCGGCAACACCTCCCGAAACGTGTGAAATGGAGGTGATCGTCGTGCTCGTGGCAATCTTGACACCCTTGCGTCTCAGCTCGTCTTCGATTTTTCGCGAGAATCCGGCGTCGAAATAGGCGCTCAATATGGTCGCCTCCTTTTCAACGACAGTCACCCGGGATCCAATCTCCAGGAGGGACTGGATGGCGGCAACCCCGATCAGCCCCGCACCAATAATAATGACGTCCTGTGCGTTTACATTTCCGAGTCGATCGCGGATGAGCTTCGCGTCTTCCAGACTGTGGAGCGTGAACACGAGATCGGTGACCGCTCCGGGAATCGGTGGCACCGACGGAAGGGAGCCGGTTGCAAGCACGAGCTCATCGTAGCCGATCTCGACCTCACGTTCGTCGTTGGCACGGCGAACCGTTACGGTCTTTGCCTCCCGGTCGATCGCCATTGCAGTGGTCATGTTCAGAACGCGGATGTTCCGGAGCGCCTCGAAAAAGTGGGCGGTCCGAATGGTGTGATAGGCGCTCGACAGGACGTCCTGCGAGGAACCCATGGTATTGCTGATGAAATAGGGAAGCTGACAACCTGCATAGGAGAGGAATTCGTTGCGCTCGATAATGGTGATGTCGAGATCCTCGTCGAGCCTCCGAAGCCTGGCTGCTGTTTTCGGCCCCGAGGTTACGCCGCCGATGATGACTACCCGACGGCGCACCGGTATCTCATCGCTCGCAGTATCGATCCGCGTGATGGGAACGACGATCGTGAAGGTGGTTCCCTTTCCGACCTCCGACTGGACTTCGATCGTGCCGCCATGTGCGCCGACGATACTCTCGGCGATCGCAAGGCCGAGCCCGGTTCCGCCCGATTTGCCGACCCGAGTCTTGGAACGGAAGAATGGCTTGAAGAGCTCGCCTAGTTCCTCCGGAGGGATACCGTCTCCAGAGTCTGCAACACCGATGCGTGCCCGGCGGTTGTCATTTTCCAAGGCAAGGGAGATCTCGACTCGCCCGAGATGCGGTGTGTACTTCACCGCATTGTCGACAAGGTTCCGCACCGCGTGCTCGAGTGCGGGGCGACTGCCTTTCATGAAGACCTGTTGGTCCCGGCTGATTGTCACGTCTATGGCGATGTCCTTTGCAGCAGCGGTCATTGAGAAGCGCAGGACGAGCTCTTCGAGGAGGGTAACGATTTCGAACTCCTTGCCTTCCGGTGCTACCCCCCGGTGGTATGAGACATACTCGAGTAGGTCATCGACAAGGTGGCCGGCCTCGTCGGCCCGAGCATCCACCCGTTCCAGGGTTTCGCGGACTGCCGGCGGAATCTCCGTTCCGTGAGCGGTAAAGAGCGCAGTCAGAAGAGACTGAATAGCGTGAACTGGCGCCTTCATTTGGTGGGAAAGCAGCCGTGCGAACTCTTCAGTCGGATTCTTTTCCTTCTCTGGCATTTTCTTCAACCTCATGGCGGTAACTTGACGCTGAACGTAGATTCACGGGCGTCTCGATCGGTCTTTGCTCTGTTCGACATTTTGGATCTGGCTTCCGGAAGGGGGTGGGCGAGTGCCGCTGCGCTCTTGTAGCATCCATCCGGATCAGGAAGGTGTGAGAAGAATTGTTGGTCTCTTCAACAATACCAAAGACAGTTATTGTCTATTGATTCACATATAACACTATCTCTGATCTTAAACAAGCCGGCCTCGTCGAGAGGTCGACGAAAATCCGGATGCGCAGAGCTCAGCCGCCTCTATGCGCTGGAGCCTCGCGTCCCATCTTGACGGTCCCGTGCCCTCGCCACAACGTAGACGTACCGCAATACGCTGTCGCCCGTGTTAAAGACGTCGTGGCACGTCGCCGGCGGGCAATAGGCGACTGAACCCGCCTCGATCGATAGTGGCGTATCGTCCTGGAAGCGAAGCTCTCCGACCCCTTCGAGGACAACGATCGCCTCTTCGTTCTCCGCAGTTGTGTGCTCACCGACCGACTCATCGGGCTGGAGGGCGACAAGGCCTGCCTTCATAGTCACCGTGTCCGGTGGACCGCCGAGCAGTCTCATGTAGCGTTGAGGCGTCGAGTCGAATTGCACGACCTTGGGCCGGGGCCGGCCGGGATTCTCTGTCGGGGTACGCTGCATCGGGATGTCCATCTAAGCTCCTGTGCGGTGGCGGCCGGATGAAATGCCCCTTGAAGAATCTTCCCGGGGAAGGGCCACGCCATTGCCGGAAATTGTGGCACAGATTTCTGGAGATTTCTACTCAACCTTGCCGAGTTGACGAAATTCCGGACTCTACTAGACTTTGAGCATGCGATCGAGGAATCCGAATATTGCCGGGGTCAAATAGTAGCTCGAATGGAGGTCATGGTCGATGACCGTGAGAGGCGTTTTGGCTCCGACGGCGCGTATCCTATCGAGTAGGATTCTGGACTGATTCAACGGAACATCGTAGTCGGCAAGACCGTGAACAAGCAGTAACGGCGGAGCGGAACGGGTCAGGTAATGCCCGCCAAGCAAGAGTTTCGGTCTTGCGGAACCTCTCAGGTAGGTGACCGGCTCGGCAAACAGATAGGGCCGCGGGTTCTCCGTCGACGCACCCCCGAACAAATCGGATAGTGATTCTCGGATCTCCTTGCTGTCGGTTTCTGCGTAGAGCCGAGAGAGGTCGGACGGCCCCTCAATGCCTACGATTGCCTGAACGCTGCTCGAAAAGGAGAGGTTGTCGGCTTCGCCTTGTAAAGAGACCGTCGGGCCAGTCAATCCGAGCAGAAGAGAGAGGTGTCCCGCTGATGACCAGCCGATGGCTCCTATTCGATTCGGGTCGATATGGTACCTCGCCGCGTGCGCTCGCAGCCAGCGCACGGCGCTGCGCACGTCGAGCAGCTCATCGGGATAGCGGTATTTCGTCTTGCCGTTCACTTTGACAGACGTCGGTCGATAGGCAACCGTCGCCGCGACGTACCCGCTCTCGGCCGCTATCGCGATTGCGGTGTCGAATTGGTGTCGGTCGAAGCTCCTACTCCACGAATGCTTCCACCCGCTTCCCGAAATGTAGACAAGCGTTGGATAGCAACCCCGCGCCACCCTTGGATATGCGATGTCCAACATCAGGTTTCTACCATCGTGGCGGGCGTAGGTAATGTTAGATTCGGTCTCCACATTCACTACAGTCGTCGGGGCAGCGCCCCGATGCGGGATCCCAACCAGCATGCCCAATATCAAGACTATGCAGAACCCAAGGGCCGCGAAATTGCCTACCTGCCTGAATAATCGTCTCATCATGCTGTCTCCAGTCGAAGATCTGTTCGCCACCAAATAGTAAATCTCCAGCGTTGCAGAACCGTTGCAGGAGGTCAGACAGACCAAAAGCCGCAACCGAAGATTCGGTCGGCGACACTCGTCGTCCGCGAGCAAAAAAAAAGCGCCCCTTTGACAAGGGACGCTTCATTAAGGCGCCGGGAGTGCCCGGCGTTCTGTCTACGGTGGCGCAAAACCCGCCGACTATCCGCCTGACCCGTTCGAGCTCTTCTTGCCGGAGAGCAGGTCCTGCGCCGAGGTGATCATCGATTTCACCTGGCTCCTATCGAGGAGCAGCTGTGAAGAGCCGTCGATGAACACGGCGTAGAAGTCCCGATTGTAGGGCACGAAGTACTCGTGGTAGGTGTGTTGCGGCCCCTTGTTGATGTGGAAGGTAACCGTTATCTCCGGGTTGAAGGCGACATTCGGCTTCGGGTTCGGAGAGTCTGCGAGCAGCCCGATGACCGCCTGGTAGAAGTTCTTGAAGCCCTGCTCGGGGACGGTCTTGCCGTTCAGGATGTAGGTCGTCTTCATCGGGGTCTTGCCGGAGCTGTCCGGTTTGGCTCCCTTCTCGGGGACGCGGGAGATGACCGCGGTGTAGGTGTCGCTCGCGGTCTTGATGGAAAAGCCGTCGACGTTGTCGATGTTAGGAATCAGGAGGAACTTGTCGAGCAGCGTGAAGGCGCTCGTGTCGAGCAGCGACTTGAAGTCGCTGTCGTTGACCGTGAACACCGAGGGCTTGCCGGGGAGCTTCGCGTAAAGCTGGCTGTTTCCCGCCGGGTCGCCGATCTCGATGTCGAGTGTGTTCTTGTCGTCCTTCATGACGATCGTCGCAGCGGCAGGTGAGAGCCCGTAGCTCGAGAGCTGGGCCTGAGTCGGATGATCGTTGACGAAACTCTGGATGGTCAAGTAGGACGGGAACTGCTTGAGCGCCGCATTGAGCTTGCTCGTGTCTACGGCGTGGGGGACCTTGTAGGGCTGCACCATCTCGAACTGCGAGAAGGAGACTGCCTCGAGGGGGTCGTTTTTCGGGATCGGTTTGATCTCGATCGTCTCTCCCTTGTTGGTGATCTTCAGATAGGTGAGCTTCTTGGTGTCAATCGAGGTTAGCTGCGTATTGCGCAGGCTGTTGAGCGTCGAGAGCAGGGGGGTGACATGGTAGGTCGCAACGGTGTAAAGCGGCTTCTCCCCGGCCTTCATCATGTAATAGCCGGTGCCGGTCGGGATCTTGTTCCCCACCTCGAGCGTGACTTTCGAGCCGTCGGTGAGGGTGGCGACCGCCGTGCCGGCCGGCGGATTGAGACCGAACTGTGCAAGATCGGTCGGGTTCTTCTCCACCTCGCGCTGGGCAACCAGGGAGGTGAAGCTGTTGACGATCGACTGAATGCCCGACGTGTCCCAGTTGTATTGATTGGGTGAGTCGACGGTCCATTTCTTATCGACCTGTTTGAGCGTCACCGTGTCGCCGTTGTGTTTGAGCGTAATCGCTGCGATCTTGTCACTGGCGATACTCGACAGGGTAATCGTCGGTTTTTGCGGCGGCGCCTTCTTCGGTAGGTTCTTCACGAGGATGAGGACGCCGACGAGCACAACAACGACGGCCGCGCCGACAATGAGGGTGACAGAGCGTTTCACAGATGCCGCCTCCTCAACCACATGGCGATGCCTATACCCAGGATGAGGGCCGGGATGAGGATGACGACGATCGCCATAAAGAGGTAGACGAGCACGTTCGACATTTGCAGCGGCAGCTTGAAGAGGCTCTTGGAGCTGATGTTGACCGAATTCGGCCGGTTGGTGACCCACTGCATGGCGCTCATGAAGAACTCCACGTTGCCCTTGATCTGCCCGAGCAGGGAGATCTGGCCGAGGAACTGTCCGTCGCCGGCGACGACGAGTCGGTAGCCGGGATTCGTTTTTGGATCGTTGGTCTGCTGCTCGATGGAAACCGCAAGGTCTGCGGGGCCGGGAAGGTCGCTCGCGATCCGGTTGGCCGAGTTGTTCGAGAGATCGGTTCGCACCCAGGAGTTCTTCGAGCTCGTGAGCAGCGGCGTAATCTTGATGTCGCGCTTCTTGACCAGCAGCTCTTTGATTGCGAGCGAGTTGGGGATGAACATCTGCAGGTTGTTGTCGGTCAGGGGCTTCAAGATAGTGCTCGAGCCCAGGACGGGCAGCAGGATGTTCGGCGAGTTTGCGTAGTGGCTCTGATCGCCTTCGAGAACGATCCCGCGCACGAGGCCGACGCCGTAGCTTGAGAGAAGATCCTCGTATGTCTTCATCTGGTCGTTCATCAAGGTGCTCGTCAGGTCGAAGAAGAACATCGCCCGACCACCTGAGTTGATATAGTCGAGAAGCTTCGTCTCCTCGCTCTTGTTCAGATCGTACTTCGGCGAGATGTCGACGACGACCGAGGCGTTCTTGGGAACGGCCGGGTCCTTCAGGAGGTCGAGCTTCGAGACCTTGTAGTTGTTCTTCTCGAGACTGCTCGTCAGCCCGAGGCTCTGAAGCGTATTCTCCCCGTGGCCCGTGATCTCATAGATCTCCGGCGTGAAGCCGGATGTGACGTAGGAGATGGCCGATGTGACTTTCTGCTCCATTGTGAAGCCGAGTACCTGCGGCTGACCCTGTTGCGTGTAGCTGATGTCGTAGAGATCATAGGGGCCGAGCACCCGGTCGTAGTTGCCGCTGGTTATGATGAGGCTCCCTGCCGAGATGCTCTGCTTGGTCTTCGAATATTTCGCCAGGAGCGCCGGATGAGTGTCCGGATCCACATAGTCGACTTTCAGTTTGCCCGAAAGCTCGGAATATTTCTTCAGCACCGCGGTGACCTGCGGATTCTCTTGGCCGGTGCGGTAGACCGCATAAATGGTGACCGGTTCCTTCAGGTTCTCGACGATTTGCTTGGTCTCTTTCGAAAGGGTGTAGAGCTTGTTGTGCGTCATGTCGATCGAGGTGGGAATCTCACCGACGAGGATGTTGATGACCACCAGCGCCACGAGCACGACGACGATGATGACCGCCGCGTAGCCGCCGTAGCGCACCTTCTTGTTGCTGAAGATCTCCGTGAAGTTCTTGAGGTCCAATTTCGTGTTCGTTTTCATCATGTTCCTCCCTAGCTCCACCGCCTCTTCTCAATAAGACGGACAGTCAGGAAGAGGAAGAATGCGCTGAACGATAGATAGTAGACGATCGAGCTGATCTTCAGGAGCCCACGGGTGAAGTCCTGATAGCGGGCCATCAGAGAGAACCACGCGAGCACATTGCCGATGAACCCGGTGAAGACACCCTTGTCGAGGAAAAAGAGCAGCACGATGACGATCGCCCCGATGAGCAGGGTGATCCCGGTGAGAACGAGGTTGCGGGTCGAAAAGTAGATCCACGCACCGACTGCGAGTGCAATGACGATGGCGAAGATGATTCCGGATGTCTGGTCGGACGGCACTCCTGACTGGATAGCATCCATGATGTAGGCGAGCAGCAGCGCGCCGAAGGTAATGATCGCCGCGACGACTTGATTCTCGGTCGTCGCAGAGACGAACACTCCGATCGAAATGAAAGCACATCCAATCAAGAAGAATCCGATGTATCCCCCAACGGTCTGCCATACGTCGAGATCGCCGTACACCGAAATGAGAATCGCGTAGAACACGGTGATGACGATGGTGATCGTAAAGACGATGAGCGCCGCGAGGTACTTACCGATGACGACCTCCGTGATCCTGACCGGGCTCGTGAGGAGCAGCTGGTCGGTTTTCATCCGCATCTCGTCGGTAAACAGACGCATGGTCAATATAGGCGTCGCGAGCAGAAACATGAACAGAATGCTTCCGAGAAATCCCGAGTAGCTCGAGCTGTGTGAGACGAGATTTCCAAACGCGAAGAGAACGCCGCCGACGAGCAGGAACAGGCTCATGAAGATGTAGCCGATGGGAGTAAGGAAGTAGGATTTGAGTTCACGTTTGAGTATGGCAATCATGCTCAGGATACCTCCCTGTTTTCGGCGGTAGTCAATTGAAGGAAAATGTCTTCGAGCGACATATCCATCGGGCGCATCATCAAGATCGGATAGTCGGCTTTGCTCAACGCCTTGAAGATGGCGCGTCGCACGTCGCTGTCCTTGTGCGCTTCCACGAGAACTTCCACCGCGTTCTCTTCGGTCGACTTCTGAACGTCTACCGACTTCACGCCTTCGATGCCCGATAATTGCGACTTGATCTCTTTGGAAGGTCCTTCGACTCTGAGCGAGAGCCGGTTCTTGCCGGCGATGCGCTGGCTTAAGTTCTCCGGCGTGTCGCTTGCGGCGATCTTGCCCTTATTGATTATGAGGACTCGCTGACACACCGCGCTGACTTCGGGGAGGATGTGGGAGCTCAATACGATTGTATGCTCCTTGCCCAGCGATTTGATGAGATTGCGCATTTCGATGATCTGTTTCGGATCGAGTCCTATGGTCGGTTCGTCGAGAATCAACAGCTCTGGGTTGCCGATCAGGGCTTGCGCAAGCCCGACACGTTGGCGATACCCCTTGGAGAGATTGCGGATCAGGCGGTGGCGGACGTCGTCGATCTTGACGACCTCCATGCTCCGCTCGAGGTTGGTCTTGAGCTCTTGGCTCGGCACACCCTTGATCTCTCCAACAAACTTCAGATACTCAAGCACGGTCATTTCGAGATACAGAGGCGGTTGTTCGGGGAGATACCCGATCATCTTTTTTACCTCTTGGGGATGCTCGAGAACGTCGAGATCGTTCACGAGCACCTTACCGTCGCTTGCCGAGAGGTAGCCGGTGATGATGTTCATCGTGGTGGACTTGCCGGCACCGTTCGGTCCGAGAAAGCCGAGGATCTCGCCTTTCTCGATGTTGAAGTTGAGACTGTCAATTGCTACATGCTGACCGTAGCGTTTCGTTAGGTTCTCGGCACGTATCAATCTACGCCTCCTGTACGAGTAAGTGATAATGCAGGATATAAGGGGCCTATAGGGGTGTCAAGCGCCAGATAAACCCCAGCCCCTATGTAACAATACACTGAGGACATTGTTTAGTTACGGGGGGCCGCAAATTTTATGCCGCAAAATTTGAAAAAACCTCATGCAACCGTGCTGATCGTATTCGGCGGAGCGGGTGATCTCACGTGGCGCAAGATTCTGCCGGCGATCTACAACCTGCATGTCGACGAGTGGCTGCCGGAAAAGTTCGCCTTTATCGGCGTCGACATCAAGGATATGAGCGCCGAGGAGTACCGCAGCCGGCTGAAGGAGGGCATCAGTGAGTTCTCGCGCCGCGGCGCGCCGGAGGAAGAGGCGTGGAAGCGTTTCGCGGATTCGGTCGACTACCTGAGCGGCGATTTCGGTGAGGACTCGACCTACGAGGGCCTTGTCGGGAAGATCGAGAAGCTCGAAAGCGAATGGTTTACGAAGCCCTCCCGCGTCTTCTATATGGCTATTCCTCCCTCACTTCTGACGATGGTTGCCGATCACCTCGGTGAGCAGGCGATCTGCAAGGACGTCGAGCATTCGCGCATCGTCGCCGAGAAACCGTTCGGACACAATCTCGAGAGCGCGCGGGACCTGAACGAGCTCCTGCGCAGCCATTTCGAGGAGTCACAGATCTATCGCATCGACCACTACCTCGGCAAGGAAACAGTGCAGAACATTCTCGCCTTCCGCTTTGCGAACGCGCTCTTCGAGCCGATCTGGAACCGCAACTATATCGATCACGTTCAGATCACCGTCGCCGAGGAGGTCGGGGTGGAGCATCGAGGCGGCTACTATGATCACGCCGGAGCCCTCAGGGACATGATTCAAAACCACCTGCTTCAGCTGTTGTGTCTCATCGCGATGGAGCCGCCGGTCTCATTCGATGCCGACGAGGTGCGCAACCGCAAGGTCGATGTGCTGCATGCGGTGCGCCGCTACTCGGCCGAAGACGTGCGAGAGAACGCGGTGCGAGGACAGTACGCTCACGGCTGGATGGGCGGCGAGAAGCGGGTCGGCTACCGCGAGGAGCCGGGAGTCGACGAACGCTCGACCACCGAAACCTTTGCGGCGGTGAAGGTCTTCGTCGACAACTGGCGCTGGCAGGACGTTCCCTTCTACCTGCGCACCGGCAAACGGCTTACCGCGAAGACCTCCTCGATTACGATTCAGTTCCGTCCGGTTCCCCATCGCTCCTTTCCTGCCTCGGCGACCGCCAACTGGCAGGCCAACCGCATCGTCGTGAGCATCCAGCCCAAGGCGGGCATCCGTCTGCGTTTTCAGGCCAAGCAGCCGGGCTTGCAGATGGTGCTCAACCCGGTGGATATGGCCTTCAACTACCACGACGCCTACTCCGAGGAGCCGCCGGAGGCGTACGAGACGCTTCTGCTCGACGTCATGGAGGGCGACGCCACCCTGTTCATGCGCGCCGACCAGGTCGATGCGGCGTGGGAGGTGCTGACCCCGATTCTCGACTTCTGGCAGGAAACCGCGGTTTCGGACTTCCCCAACTACGCCTCGGGCACCTGGGGCCCGGAAGCGGCCGAGGCGCTCATCGCGCGCGACGGCCACACCTGGGCCAGTACCCCGCTCTCCGAGGAGGAGTAGGCCGCCGGCCGCCGGGAAGCTCGCACGGTGCGGCGGCGTGAGTGAAGAAAACAGGGGTGCGCGGCCATTCCCCTTTTTCTCTTTTTATTCCATAATTGCCAATATTTCTATCCAACCGAAAAAGTCCTCGAATGCGCCGAACGAACCGTGGACCAACGATGAACTGGAAACGCAACCTCTATGCAATCTGGTTGGCCGAGCTGCTGGCAATCGCCGGATTCAATACATCGATGCCCATCATCCCCTTCTACCTGCAGGAGATGGGGATCACGAACGCCTCGCTCCTGAAGCTCTGGGTGGGAGTCATCCAATCGGCGGCGGCGATCGCCATGGGGCTCATCGCACCGGTGTGGGGTCGTCTCGCCGACAGCTACGGGCGGCGGATGATGCTGCTGCGGGCAATGTTCGGGGGCATGGTCTTCATTGCCTTGATGGGGTTCGTGACGACCCCTTGGGAGCTGCTCGTGCTGCGCGTCATGCAGGGGCTGCTCACCGGCACGATCGCCGCCGCGACGGTGCTGGTTGCCGCCACGGTGCCTGCCTCGGAGGCAGGCTACGGGATGGGGCTCCTTCAGACCGCGGTCTACGTCGGGGCGACCGTCGGCCCGATGGTCGGCGGCATGGTCTCCGACCTCATCGGCAACCGATTCACCTTCTTTGTCACCGCCGCGATGCTCGGGCTTGCGGGGCTGACGGTTCTGTTTTTCGTCGAAGAGGACTTCGTAGCCCCCGACCGTCAGAAGGGACTCCTTCGCAAGTCGCTGAAGCCGGATTTCTCGGTGGTGCTGAAATCCCCTGCGCTCGTCTACCTGCTTCTCATCGGCTTCAGCGTGCAGATCGCAAACGCAGTCGTGAACCCGATCATGCCGCTGTTCGTGCAGCAGATCAGCGCAAACCAGAGCCGTATCGCAGCCATCACCGGGCTCATCCTCGGAATCGGCGCCTTCAGCTCGGCCCTCTCTGCTGCGGGGATCGGCAAGGTCAGTTACCGCGTCGGCTACAGTCGCGCGCTGATGGTCTGCATGGTCGGAGCCCTAGTGCTCCAGATCCCTCAGGCCTTCGTGGCGAACACAACCCAGCTTCTCCTCCTGCGCCTCGTTACCGGCTTCTTCCTCGGCGGGGCAATCCCCTCGGTGAACGCGCTCATCGCGAACAACACCCGGAAGTCAGTGCAGGGCAGCGTCTACGGCATCAACACAAGCGTGAGCGCGGCGGGAATGGCGCTCGGCCCCGCCGTAGGGGCTACGGTCGCGGTGTGGTTCGGATACTCGTCGGCCTTCTTCGCGACCGCCGTCATCCTCGGCGGTGGGGCGGTGATAGTCGGTCTGTTCTCCCAGCGTGAGCGCACGGTGGAGGCGGTTTCAGAGGCGGATGCGGCCGCTTCGGTTCGGGGAGGCTCCGGCCCGCAAGGCGTTCACCACCGCCCGCGAGTCGCCTGGAAACAGAAGGATTAGCATCACGGCGAGGCTACCAGCCGGGTAGATAGTCTCGGATGTATTCGGTCATCTCGCTGAACATCTCAAACGCCCTGTCGGTCGACAGCCTGACGAGGGGGTCGAGGAGAAGCGTCTGAAAGGCGAGCTCACGGTCGCCTCTTCGCGCCGCCTCGAGGATCGAATGCTGTCGGGTGCAGGCAGAGCGAATATGATCTGCAAGGAGCGCCGGGAGCGGTCGAGCATCGACCGGCTCCATGTTATCCTTCGAGATGCGAACGTTGGTTTCCACGATCGAGCCGGCCGGAAGAGGGGCAAGCTGTCCGCGGTTGGGAAGGTTGACGTTCGTCGTCAAATCGCCCGCGCCGAGGAGCGCGTGAATCTGATCGACCTCCTCCTCGCTCGAGAGATACCAGGGGACGAACTCCACGAGGTGGCGATCGCCCGCCGCGCCGAGCACGCCGAAGCGCCTGAGAAAGTCGTAGGCAACGAGGCCGTCGTTGTCGAACCAGAGCTCGGCCGCCCTTCGCTCGCGAGCCTGCCCGGAGTGATCCGAGAAAAAACCCGGAGCGGAAATCATCTCCCGCACCCTCGCCAAGAGGTCGTGACCCTCCCATTCGGCTGCGGTTGCGAAGGTGAAATGGTTGATGCCGGCAATATCGAGCTTGATCTGCCGGCGAACGGGAACCGGAACCCCGTACCATTCGGCGGCGAGAGTGGCCAATCGTTCCTGAGTGGAGAAGACCTCATGGCAGCAGCCGAACGCCTTGATCTTCGGTTCCGCCGAATAGAGGGATGCGGTGCAGATGGAGAGCGGATTGGTGTAGTTGATGACCCAGGCGTCGGGACAACGCTCCATAATTCGGCGGGCAAACTGCTCGAAGATCGGCACCGAGCGGAGGGCTCTGAGAAGACCGCCGGGCCCCGTCGTATCGCCGACAGTCTGCACGATTCCGTAGCGTCGGGGGATCTCCAGGTCGGCATAGCGAAGGGTCGTCGGACCGGGTTCGATCGAGAGGACGACGAAGTCCGCCCCGGAGAGGGCGTCGTCGAGGCTCTCGCTCACCGAGACGGCAAAGGAGCTCTTTGCATTTGGATGGGCGAAGATGCCCTCGGCGACCTCGAGGTTGGCCTCTGCGGCCCCCCGGTCGATGTCGTAGAGAACGATATTTCCCTCCAGATCGGCTGACAGGGCGAGATCCGAGATGAGCTTTGGGGCCCACCCCCTGCTTCCCCCGCCGATGTAGACGATCTTGATCGCCCACCTTTGGCTGGTATTCATCTCCCGTCCTTGCCCCCCGCGGCTGCGGGAAGCAACTAACAGATTTCTAACCCTCGATAATCGTGGTAGACAGTATACTCTAGAACGAACACCATCGATCAACGAGAGTGGAGGGGAACGACATGAGCGAAGAGACCACTTCCCGGCACCTGCCGCGAGTCGACTCGGCTTTCATCGAGCTTGCAATCGAAATGGCGGGCCTCGACGGAGAGGCCGGAGAAGACGGGGCGGTCAGGACTGCCGGCGCGATCATGGAAGAGGCCGCGAAGATTCACCGGACCATCGAAGGATAGGCTCCGGCAGATCCGCCAAGGTCAGTACCCGACATGGCGCTCGCCGGCCTCGATCGGGAAGGGAAGGATGTTCTCCCTCGGAGCAAGAGGACAGACCCACTGTGGGCTGTAGGCGCAGGAGGGATTGTAGGCGAAGTTGAAGTCGAGCACGATCTCCTCCGGACCCGCGCCGAGATCGGCACCCTTGATGGTATCGTAAAGGTAGCGCCCGCCACCGTAGCTTCCCGCGCCGTTCGTCGCATCCCCGAAGGGCAGGAAGAGCCCTCCGCCGTATCCCTCGAGCCAGTAGAGCGTGAGCCGGGCCGAACCCGCACCTTCCGACCCTGCGCGCGCCGGCACCTCGACCTCACCGATCGCCCGATAGTGCAGCGTTCCCTCCGGAAGCGCCGTCTGGACTCGCGCGCCCTCGGGAGGCCTCGGGCGCGCCTCCACGACCAATCGCCACTTGGGGTCATAGGGATAGTAGTCCAGGCCGCGGAGCTCACCTCGCTGCGAGTAGGCGATGGGCGACTGGGCATGAGTGCGAAACATCTCCTCTCGCCCCTCGATCCAAATCTTCCGCGCCCCCTCAGGATCGCTTTGCCCTAGCCTGCGCACCTCGGCGTAGAGCTCGGCAGTGCTTCTGCGCCAATGGGCGAGCTCCAACCATGCAGTCTGATCGTCGTCACTTTTCACGATGTTACCCTTCCCCGATAGCCGAATTGGTTGCTGCGAAATCTCTTCGCCGCACGGAGCCAGGTCAAAAAAAGGCCTGCCGCTCCGGCAGGCCCCCTTGGTCCTCTGTCAACGGCAATCCTACTGCTGAATCCTGATCGTGAGCTCCGGCGAGATGGTGTAGTCCTTGCCCCCGTAGAAGTAGAAGCTTTGCTGTACCATGAAGCTCCCCGACTCGAAACGAATGGTGTGGTTGCCCTGCCGCACCCGCAGGTTCTCCCGGTTGACCTCCCGGTTGTCGATGAAGACTCTGACGTCATTCTCCGCTCGCCTGCGGTCACCGCGGCCGTGCTCGCTGTTGGCGTTCAGGAACTGATCGGGGATGACGATGTGCAGCACCGCCAATCGGCCCTGCAGCTGGGCGTGGATGGAGGTGTTCCGATTCACGTTCACCTGCGCGGTGAATACTTCATACCCTCCCGCCTGCACCCGCAGCTCGTAGGTTCCGGGCGCCAAAGTCGTATGCAGCGGCGCCTGCCCCATGCGTCGACCGTTCAGGAACACCTCCGCCCCGTTGACATTTGAGGTGACGGTCAG
>CAZDMH010000031.1:44786-47622 GCA_964506755.1 uncultured Spirochaetales bacterium | reverse complement strand
TGCTCGTCCCCATGAGCATTCCTCCCTCACTATTGTCTGATTATCACACACCATTTTCCACCCAAGCCCCCGATTTGTCAATGAATTCCATCATTTTCGACGAAGTCGCGTGACGACGGACTCGCAGTTCGATAGACTTACTTCCTTCGGGCGGGTGCGCGCCGCCCGATCATGAGCTGCGAGGAGGGTTCGCATGGAGAAGGTGGTCGTGATCGGAGTTGGGATGATGGGTCCCGGGATAGCGGCGGTTTCGGCGCTTGCAGGCGATAGAACGATTCTCGTTCATTCGGATCCCGATCGCGCGCTAGGTGCGGTAGCAAGAGCGAACGAGCACATCGATCAGCTGGCAAACGGGGGTCTCGCCGGTCCGGAAGCCGCAACCCGAGCCAAGTCCCTGGTAGAGAGTGAGGTCGAGCTCGAGTCGGCGGTACGTGGGGCCGACCTCATCGTCGAGGCGGTGACCGAGAATCTCCGGGTCAAACAGCGATTGTTCGCAAGGTTGGACGAGCTCGCCGATCCGTCGGCGATCATCACCAGCAACACCTCGGGGCTGCGAATAACCGAGATCGCGAAGCGAATGAAACATCCCGAGCGCGCCGCGACGACCCACTTCTGGTTTCCCGCCCACCTCGTCCCGCTCGTCGAGGTCGTGATGGGTAATTACACTTCAGCCGACACTTCCGAGACACTACGTAGGGTTCTAAACGGTTGGGGCAAGTCTCCGGTTATCGTCAAACGTGATCTCCCGGGACAGCTTGCCAACCGGATTCTCCAGGCTATCATCCGCGAGGCCGTGAGCATAGTGGACAGCGGTCTCGCCTCTGCAGACGACGTCGATACCGCAATCAAAGCCGGGATGGCCATCCGTCTTCCCGTGTGGGGCCCGCTCGAGCACATCGACGCCGTGGGGCTCGATCTGGCGCTGTCGGTGCAGCGGGACGTACTTCCCGGGCTCAACAACAAACCCGGGCCCTCGGGATATCTCGAGTCGCTCTGTGCGAATGGCGACCTCGGTGCGAAGACCGGGAAGGGCTTCTACGATTGGAGTTTGAAGAGCATGCCGAAGCTCGCCGCCTGTCGCGATACCTTCATTATGGAAACTGTCCGACTCCTAAAATCGATGCGCGAACGGGGCGAGTGTCCGTAGGGAGGCGAGTGAGCTTGCGATTGCCAGGCTGCACCCCAACCGCTACACTGGTGGGAAATCAGCAGTGAAATGTCTCGAAAGGAGAGATAGAGAATGAAGTACCGAAAACTCGGCAACAGCGGGCTCATCGTGAGCGTCTTGTCGCTCGGAACGATGCAGTTCGGCGGCAAGGGGATGGGCAACCTCGATCAGAAGCAGACCGACTCGATGGTTCGCCTATCGCTCGACCGTGGGATAAACCTCATCGACACTGCGGACATCTATGCCCGGGGAGAGAGCGAGACCCTCGTGGGCAACGCACTGAAAGGAATCCGGCAGGACGTCGTCCTCGCGACGAAGGTTCGCCTTCCGATGAGCGACACCAACTTCAACAACGGCGGCACCACTCGCGCGAACATCATGCGGGAGATCGACGAGAGCCTGCGGCGGCTGAAGACCGACTACGTTGACCTCTACCAGGTGCACAGCTGGGACAGCAACACCCCGATCGAGGAGACGCTGAGAGCCCTCGACGACCTCGTGCACCAAGGCAAGGTACGCTATATCGGGCTGTCGAATTACCTGGCCTGGCAGGCGGCTACGGCGCTCGGGATTCAGGAGCACGAGCATCTGACGAAGTACATCACGGCGCAGATGTACTACAGCCTCGTGGATCGGGGGCTGGAGCACGAGTGGCTTTCCTTTGCCGAGTATCACAACATCGGCATCCTGGTCTGGAGCCCGCTGGCGGGCGGATTCTTGAGCGGCAAGTATGATCGCGACAAACCGGCGCCGCCAGATTCACGGTTCGCGCAGGCCGGCAGCTTCGTGCCCTTCGACCGAGAGCTCGGCTACCGTGTCGTGGACGCGGTGAAAGAGGTCGCCGGCCGGCATAACGCCACTCCGGCACAGGTGTCGATCGCCTGGTTGCTCGGCCGCCCGGCAATCTCCAGCGTCATCATCGCGGCGCGGTCCAACGATCGGATGGAGGAGAATATCAAGGCCGCCGATCTCGAGCTGACGCCGGAGGATCTGGAGCTCCTGCACAAGGCATCGGATCAGGGCACTCCCTATCCGAAGTGGATGGTCTTTCAGCACGATCAGGTCGAGGACTATCGGGCGAGGATCCTCGAGCCGGAACGTTTCGTCGACGGTGTTCCCGGACCGGTGCTGGGGGGTACCAAGTGGTAAGGCACGAGCTGACGGCAGATCGCCTGAATGGAGCGAGGTGAGCAATGGCGCGAACCTATAAGCAGGTCGCTCTCGTCGTGAAAGACGCATACGCGGCGATGAAGCACTACTGGGAAGTTCTCGGTATCGGGCCCTGGGATATCCGGCACTTCACTCCGCAGACCACCAGAGGCTTCACGGTCGAGGGCAAGCTGGTGACCGAAGACTTCGACTTCATCTGTGCGGTAACCTGGGAAGGTGAGATCGAGATGGAGCTCATCCAGCCGATCAAGGGGCCGAATATCTACTGGGATTTCCTCGAGAAACACGGCGAAGGGCTGCACCACATCAAAGAGATCGTCTCCGACGAGAATATACCGGCCGTCCTCGAGGACTTCGAAGCGAAGGGGTTCAGGGTCATCCAGACTGGTTGGATCGACAACGACGTTCACTACTACCTGCGAACCGACGACGCGCTATCCATGACCTACGAGATCGGAAACGGCGGAAAGATCGGTCCCGCCCCGGAACGATATCCTC
>CAZDMH010000031.1:0-44686 GCA_964506755.1 uncultured Spirochaetales bacterium | reverse complement strand
TCCTTGACAGCTCCCGACAGCTCGGATATCATGAACAAAGTTCATGAACTCTGATCCGGAGGTAAGAGGGGTTGATCAAGTCTGTGATCTCCGCATTCGAGATCCTCAACTGCTTCGTGACCGGTCGCAGACGACTCAGCTTCAACGAGCTCGAGCGAATGACCGGCATGTCGAAGAGCTCCCTGCACTCGCTCCTCGAAAGTCTCGAGGAGGTCCGGGCCATCACCCGAGATCAGGCCACGGGCCAGTACCACCTTGGATATCGACTCATTCAATACGCAGACACGGCTCGGAAGCTTTCAATACTCGAAGTAGCCGAGCCGGCGATGGAGCGTCTTCGCGACGAAATAGAAGAGACTGTGTCGCTCGCGACGATGGAAGATTGGCATCAGGTCATCATTGCGATTTCCGAGTCCACACGGATACTTCGGGTTGCACCGAAGGTCGGGGTTCGCAACTGCATGCACTACACGGCGGTAGGTAAGGCGATGCTTGCGCATCTGCCAATCGACGAGGTCAGGCGAATCATCGAGACGGCCGGTATGCCTCGCGCGACAACGAAGACTATCACATCTGGAGAGGAGCTGGAGCGTGATCTCGAGCGAGTGAGGAAACTCGGCTACTCGATCGACAACATGGAACATAACGACGACGTCCGCTGTATCGGAAGCGCCGTTCTCGACCGTGATGGACGACCTGTAGCCGGGATCAGCATCTCGGGCCCTTCTTTCCGGGTACATGAAGAGGATTTCACGATCCTCGGTGAGAAGGTTCGGCGGGCTGCCGACGAGATTTCTCACGACATTGGTGGACTAAGGCACGCAGAGGAGCCGCGCAAGCCGCTCAAAGAATAGCGCGCCATCCGCCGTCTACATTTGGTACACAGGACGAATAGTCTGGAGGAAAAGATGAAACGATTGTTGGTTGCAGTCCTTTCGCTGATTTTGCCCGTGGCGGCCTTTGCCGGCGGACAATCAGAACAGCCTGCCGCCGCTTCGACTCAACCCCGAACGCTCGTTATCTGGGCGAACGCGGTGCACAAGACGGTTATCGACGGCTCAGGCGGCGGCGCCGGTATCGATATCGAGAAGCCATTCGAACAGAAATACAACGTGAAGATCGACTGGAACACGATTCCTTGGGCGCAGATGCAGGACAAGGTCCTTCGTGAGCTCGCGGCATCATCGTCGCAGGCCGACTTGATCTTTCTCGTGAACGATTGGGTCTCTCCTGCGGTTCTTTCCATGTATGTTCCGTTGGAAAGCTACATGCAGAAGGACCCGATTGCGAACGAACGGAGCATTCCCGCCGACATGATGAGTCTCTTCCAGCTGCAAGGCAAGCAGATGCTCATTCCCTACCGGACGAATCTCAATCTGCTCCATTATAACAAGCAGCTCTTCAGCACCTATGGATTATCCGCACCGAAGTCGATGGAAGAACTGGGAGCCGATGCCCGGAAGATCACCCACAAGCGTTCCGACGGGGCGCAAGTGTACGGGCTTGCCTATAATCCGGACCAAACCGATATCCAAATGCTCCGTGCTTTCGGGGGGGACGTCTTCGACAAAGACATGAATGTCACCGTCAACTCGCCGCAGGCCGTAAAGGCGGTTGAATTCTTGAAGGGGCTCTACAATGCCGGCGTCATCCCCCCGAACTTCACGGAGCTGAACTCCGGATCGATCCGGCAGCTCTATACAAACGGGCTCGTTGGGATGATATTCCTCGGAGACAACTACTACGTTCGGTTCAACAACCCCAAGAGCTCTCAGATTGCCGGTCAGAGTGAGGTCTCCTACATACCGAAGGCGGGAGGAGGTGTCGCTCCGACCAAGTTGGCTTTCTGGGGCGTCGGGATTCCCGCGAACGGTAACCCCAAGAACCGTCAGCTCGCCTACGACTTCATCCGCTATTTTACGACACAGCAGGCGCAGGTCACGATGGCGCTCAACGGGAACGGACCCATCAGAACAACCGTGTACGAGGACACCTCCTTTTCGAAGAAGGTGCCCTACGCCAGTCTCGCGCAACGCGTTCTGCCGAATGGCGAGGCCTTGCTCCCTGCGGTAAACGGCTCCACTCAGATCCTCGATGTTCTGAAACAGGAGTTCAATCAGGCGATTCAGGGGCAGAAGCCGGTCAAGCAGGCACTCGATGAGGCGCAGGCGAAGATCGAGCAGATCGTGAAGCAATAGAGTAGGACCCGCTTCCCTTCCGGCGGGCCGAGCGAGCGCCCCGCCGGGGAAGTGGACTGGAGTTGCTCAATTGAGCTCTGTTGCCACTGAAACTCTGAGACCTGCCAGCCGGTCTTCTGCATCGCGATCGCGCCTCGCGGTCATGCTGTTACTGCCGGTGATGGCGGTTTTGACGATCGTGATTCTCCTCCCCGAGCTTTGGTCGCTGTTCCTGAGCTTGACGAATTACAGTCTCGGGGTACCGATCCGGTTCATCGGAATCAAGAACTATGTGGACCTTCTCAGAGAGAGCGGCTTTCTTCTTGCGGTTGTCAGGAACTTCATCTTCGTCTTGCTGGTTGTGTTGTTGCAGACGGTCTACGGCGTCGGGTTGGCGCTACTGCTTGCACGCGGCTTTCCGCTTCAGAAACTGTGGCTCGCCCTGTTGATCGTGCCGATCGCGATCAGTCCCTCGGTCATGGCGGTAATCTGGAAATACCTGCTCAACTTCAACATCGGACCGATCGACTGGATCGTCCAGCAATTCGGGTTGTCTCGAATACAGTGGTTGTCCGATCCCCGGTTGGCATTCCTGACGGTATCCCTCGTCTATGTATGGGCAAGCACACCCCATGTGCTGGTAATCGTCTATCCGGCGCGCCTTACCTTTCCGCAGACTCTGTATGAGTCGGCCTCAGTCGAAGGAGCGAGCGCCTGGCAGACCTTTCGGAACGTAACCTGGCCGCTTCTCCAGCCTGTCCTCTCGGTCGTCATCATCTTCCGTATCATGATCGCGTTTCGAACCTTCGGGATTATCTGGACGATGACCCAAGGAGGACCGGATCGTTCCACCGAAACGGTGGCGATCTACCTCTACAACGAGGGTTTTCGCTATTGGAAGTTCGGCGCCGCCTCGGCGGTGGCGCTCGTTATGTTGGTTCTGACCCTCGTTATCGCGGGGGGGCAGATGAGAACGATGTATCGGAACCTCTTCGAGGATGCCTCGTGACGTGGAGAAGGAATGAGTAATCTTCGCACCGGCGCCGGCAAACGTTCGGTGCAGTGGACACTCCTCATCCTGGCCGTGCTGCTTTCGTGTTTGCCGGTTCTGGTCCTGGTCGTCTCCTCGTTCAAGTTGGAGAGCCAGATTTTCACTTTCCGTCCCGTCGTGCTGTTTCGCCCGCACATTTCGGCATATCTCTTCTTGGTGGACAAGTTCCCTCAGTTCTTTAGAACCCTGCTCAACAGCACGATCGTGACCCTTGGAGCGTGCGCCGCCGTATTGGCCATCAGCATACCGGCAGCCTACTCCTACTCCCGTTTGTTCTCTCGCCGACGGGCGCGAAGCTCCTATTATCTCATTGCTGTGCGGATGTTTCCGCCGATCATCATATTGATCCCCCTCTATCCCGCCCTTCGGGCCATCGGGCTTCTCGATACCTACATATCACTGATCGTCGTCTACGCGGCCTTCCAGGTGAGCCTGAGCACAATGATCCTCAAGTCTTTTCTCGACGGGGTTCCCCGAGAGTTGGACGAGCAGACCTACATCGACGGTTGTACCCGCCTGCAGAGTTTTTGGTACGTCACCCTTCCTGCGCTCGCACCCGGAATTATCTCTTCGGCAATTTTCGTCGCGGTATTCGCCTGGAACGATTTCGACTTTGCATTCCTTCTTACGGGCCGGCACACAAAGACTGCAGCCATCATGATTTCTGAGATGCAGGGGATGGTCCAGGAGGGAGCCTTGAACTACGGGGATCTCTTTGCCGCCGCCACGATTCACGTGATTCCTATCCTCATCTTCGTTTTTGCGGTACAGAAATGGATGGTGAAGGGATTCACCGTCGGCGCCGTCAAGGGTTGAGCGGGGGGCAAGGAGAATATGCGTCCGGATATCGTCTTCATCACCGCCCATGACGTTGGGCGCCACCTTGGATGCTACGGCGTCGATGAGGTGAGAAGCGTCAACCTCGACCGTCTCGCCGGTGACGGCGTCCGATTCTCCAACTTCTTCTCGGTCGCGCCTCAGTGCAGCCCCTCTCGGGCGGCCTACATGACGGGCAGGTATCCGCACGAAACAGGAGTGCTCGGAATTTGCAGCAGCGCCTTCGGCTTCGATCTCGTCCCGTCGGTTCGCCATCTTTCCGACAATCTCAAGGAGGCCGGCTACCGAACATGCGGATTGGGGGAAGTGCACGAGACTCTCGAGCCGGCTCGATATTTCGACGACTACCGGCCGGCGGCGGGCCGGGGGGTCGTTGCCGGGGCGACAGAGGAGCTCGTGGCCGGGGCTTGTTCGGCAGTACTAGCCGAGCGGGCCAAGGAGGAACCGCTCTACCTGCAGATCGGGTTTCGAGAGGCGCACCGACCCTTCGCCGTGGAAAGCGTCGGGTCGGTCGACGCTCCGCCTCCGGCGTGGCTTGCAGACGAGCCGAGCGCACGTACGGAGCTCGCTCGCTTTCGCGGCTCGATCGCGAAGCTCGATTGGGGTGTGGGAACGATACTGGATGCGGTCGAACAATCGCGACGTGCCGCCAATACCCTCGTCGTCTTCGTCTCGGATCACGGCATTCCCTTCCCGCGGGCCAAACACACCCTCTACGAAGCCGGCTGTGAGGCGGCGGCGATCGTCCGATGGCCCGATCGCGGATGGACGGGGGGGCGAACGTTGGATTCGCTCGCCTCCGGGGTCGATCTGCTTCCCACTCTGCTCGAGGCGTTGGGAATTGAGGTCCCAAACGCCCTGCCGGGTGTCAGCTTCTGCGCTTCACTCGACGGCACCGGGAGCTCGGCGCGGAACGAGCTCTACACCGAGCAGAACTACCACGTCTACCTCGACGCATCGCGTGCAATTCGGACCGAGCGCTTCAAGCTCATCGCGAACTTCTCGCCCGGTCGATCCTTCTTCGACTCCTCTCAGAGCTGGCGTCCGGCCACCCGTGTTGCGTTCGTCGAGGATTCCGCCCGCACGCTGCATCCTCCCGTAGAGCTCTATGATCTCCGAGAGGATCCGCTCGAAGAGAGGAATCTCGTCGAAGAGGGGAAATGGGCCGGCGTTCTCGCGGAGCTCCGGGGGAAGCTGCTGAGCTGGATGGAAGAGACCGACGATCCCCTTCTGACCGGGCTTCCCGAGCCTCCAACTCGCAGACGAACCCTCGACATCTTAAGATCACCTAATGAGGAACAACAGCAGTGACATCACCATCGAGCAGCACCGATATACTCATCTGGGGAGCGACCCCTGCAGGGGTCATGGCAGCGGTTGCCGCGGCCCGCGAAGGGCGCCAGGTCATCATCGCCGATTGCGCCCGCCACGTGGGAGGAATGACGGCGAGCGGTCTGGGCAAGAGTGATGTTCAGAACCGCGAAGCCATTCGAGGCTTGTTCTTCGAGTTCACTCGACGCGTACGGAGTTACTACGAAACCACCTACGGGAAGGAATCCGATGCGCTTCGCCTCTCGAACGATGGCTATTACTACGAGCCGGCGGTAGCCGAACGGATATTTGGGGAGATGATCGACGAGTCCAAAATGATCGGCCTGCAGCTCGGCCGTCTCATCGAACGGGTCGACTATTCGAGCTCTTGGTCTGTCGTACTCGGGGCCCGGCATGGGGACGACCGAATCGAGGTGCAGGCGAGTCTTCTCGTTGATGCGAGCTACGAGGGTGATCTCTATGCCGCCGCTGGCGCAGAGTATCGCGTCGGTCGCGAGGGCAGAGACGACTACGGAGAACCTCACGCGGGAAGGATCTTCCTCGACTACGAGAACTTCATCCTCCTCGAGGGGAGCACTGGTAGAGGTGACGACCGACTTCAGGCCTACACCTATCGTCTCTGTCTCACCGATGACCCGGACAACTCCGCGCCGCTGGATGGTCCCCCCGAGGGGTACGACCGGAACCGGTACCTCAATTACCTCGAGGACTTGAAAGCAGGGCGTCTCGGGCCTCCGAAAAACTTCCGGGAGGGGCACGGCTATTTCCCCCCGCACTACGATACGATCATGCGTGCCTTCTCATTCACCCCGATTCCGAACCGCAAATACGATGTCAACATCAACCCCCGACCCATCGGCTTCCCCTTTCCGGAGGAGAACCTTGGATATGCCGAGGCCTGCTGGGACGACCGGGAGGCCATCTCCCGGAGGCTTCGAGCCCTCACCCTCGGGCTCCTCTACTTCGCACAAAACGATCCGGCCGTGCCGGCCGAGCAGCGCGAGCTCGCGAGACGGTACCATCTCCCGAAGGACGAGTTCGTCGATGACGGCCACTTCCCCTGGCAGCTCTACGTGCGCGAGGCCCGTCGATTGCGGGGGCTCTACACGATAAGCGAGCTCGACGTCTCGCTTGCCGAGGGAAGCGGGCGAACGAAGATTCACCCTGACAGCGTCGCCACCGGTGAGTTCCCGATCGACAGCTTCCCGGTCTCGAAGGAGCCGTCCAAGGGCAACGAGGTTCTTGAAGGCTACGTCGGCGTGCTCCACGAGGCAACGAATCCCTACCAGATTCCCTTTCGCGCGCTTCTGCCCGCCTCGATCGATAGGATGATCGTACCGGTCGCCGCATCTGCGACTCACATCGCTTTTTCAACGCTGCGCATGGAGCCGCTCTGGATGGCGCTCGGTCAGGTCGCCGGCATAGCTGCCGGCCTCTCGCTCGAGAGCGGGGTGTGCCCGCGGGAGCTTCCAGCGGATGTGCTCCAACGCCGGCTGCTCGAGGCCGACGCCGTCATCGCCTATTTCGAGGACCTCGATCCGATACACCCCTTCTACCACGCGATCCAGTTCTGGGCGACCAGGGGGTTCTTCTCCTCCTATCGTGCGCGCCCCGATGATCCGATTACCCGCGGGCTGCTCGATCGATGGCTCGCTCGCGCGGCCGATTTAGCGTCTATGACCCTCCGGCCGATCGACATAGCGGACTCCCTTTCCGCGATCAAGGAGAGAGGCGAAGACCGGGTCGTTACCCGGTTCGAGCTGGAGGAGATGACCTCGAAACTGTTTCCAGACCGGCCGGCAAGAGGTCGCCTCGCGAGCGACCGCTGCGGCGAAGAGCCCGTGACGAGGGGAGAGGTCTGCGCCCTGCTCTACGAGATCTGCACACCTCCTTCTCGGCAGTAGAAAAGCAGCGCTTGACAACTGCAGCCGGGATTTGGGACGATTTGGAAGAGATTCTCGAAAGCAGCGGAGGTAAAAAGATGATCGGCCAGATCTTGAAGCCACGAACACTCGGCAGGGCCGGACCCACGGTATCGGGAATCGGGTTGGGTACGATGAGCATGGGACACGCCTATGGCAAGGCCGACGACGACGAGTCGATCGCAACCCTCGAGCGTGCGCTCGGTCTCGGCGTGACCTTCTTCGATTCCGCCGACTTCTACGGGGTCGGACACGCTGAGGAGATGCTTCGTCGAGTCATCGCGCGGCACCGTCGCGAGGAGTTCTTCATCTCCGTCAAAGTAGGTCCGATGCTGGTGCCGGGCGGTGGGTTCAGCCGTCCGAATGGGGATCCTGATTACATGAAGAGCGTCCTCACATACGATCTCGTGCGGCTCGGGGTCGATTACATCGATCTCTTCTTTCCGTCTCGAGTCGACCCAAAAGTACCGATCGAGTCCCAGATTGAGGCCCTTGCGGAGATGAAGGAGAAAGGATTCATCCGGCATATCGGACTCTCCGAAGCCTCCGCCGAAACGGTTCGCAGGGCCCATGCGGTCCATCCCATAGCCGCGGTGCAGACCGAGTATTCATTGTGGAGCCGCGGTCCGGAAGAAGAGCTTCTGCCGACCCTTCGTGAGCTCGAGATCGCGCTCGTCGCCTATGCACCCTTGAGCCGCGGTTTCTTGAGCGGGAGGGTGACGAGCAACGATCAGTTCGAGACGCGAGACATCCGGAACCACTCGCCCCGATTTCAGGACGAGAACTTCGCCGCAAACCGGAGGCTCGTGGAGGAGCTCGGACGAATCGCGGCGGAGAAGGGTGTGACGACTGCGCAGCTCGCAATCGCCTGGGTGCTCGCACAGGGTGAGGACATCGTCGCGCTGGTCGGAACGAAGAGCCGTAGGCGTCTGGAGGAAAACGCCGGCGCGGCCGGGGTGGAGCTGACAGAACGGGATCTCGCCCGCATCGAAGAGACCGTGCCGAAAGGCTCGGTCGTGGGCGAGCGCTACCCGCCGGCAGGCATGAAGATCGTGGACCGGTGAACGGTCGGCCGTCGCGGCTTGGCATGTCAGACGGCGAGGGCCGGCTTCGAGCGCCTGCTGCTCAGCGGTAGGAGAGTACCTTCTCCTCGAGCCAGCGCGCGTAGTCGAGAAGGTCTTTGAGTATGATCTTGTCTCGAGCTGGGGTGTCGCTTCTCGCCAAAAGATTCTCGACGGTACGGCGATAACGGGCAAAATCGAGGACATCGTCGAGCTCAGGAGCGAGCAAACGTGAGGCGCAGGTGCTCATCCAGCGGCTTTGCTCTTCCGGCGGGAGGAGCTCATAGAAATTGCGCGCGAGGAAGCGCCGCAGAAGCTCGGGACCCCGCGGATCTACGAAATGGGGCGGCGAATCAATCAATTCCTGCGGCTTTGACTCGTGGATCCGTGCGAAGGTTTCGCGGTCCTCATCGCCGAAGAAGCTGTCGGTATAGATCCTGAGCTCCGGATCTCGCGGTTCCGGCAGGTTTTCGCCGTTCGGAAGGTAGATGGCGCGTACCTTACGTACCAGATCCGGCTTGCTCTGCAGGAAACGGGCGTGGCGCAGGCAGCGTTCCAAATTCAGCTCGAGCGCCTGCGCTCGTTCCTCGGTCAGGGTGGAGAGCGGCGCGACGGCGGGGCTTCGGTTCATGCGGATACCGTGGAGGTGAACCCGTTCACCCTCCTCGAGCTCGCTTGACTTCGTGAAGATACGACGTCGAATTTCGTCGAGCTCGAGATCGATCCATTCCTGAGGGTCGTAGCGCAAGTCGTAGGCGATGATTTCGTTCGAGTTCGACGGGTGCGCGCTCAGAGGATAGACGACGGTAGTACAGCCTCCCGGTCGGGTGAAGACACTCGAGGTGTGGAGGATCGGCTCGGGGCGCTGCAAATTGAGGAGTCGGCGAACCGCCTCCTTCTTTCGGAGGCGGAACGAATAACGGAAGATCCTGGGTTGTTTCTCGTGGATCAACTTCGCAAGGCCGACGGTCGCCCTGACATCAGAAAGCGCATCGTGGGCACGATCATGCTCGATACCGTTTGCCGCTGCCAACTCTTCGAGACGAAAACCCGGACGACCGTCTGGGTCGTGGACCCATTGGATGCCCTCAGGACGAAGGTCGTGCGTCATCCGTACCAGGTTGAGGATGTCCCAGCGGGTGTTCCCGTTTTCGTACTCTCTACGGTAGGGATCGTAGAAGTTGCGGTAGAAGAGGCTTCGGATGAACTCGTCGTCGAAGCTCAGGTTGTTGAAGCCGACGACGCAGGTGCCGGGCCTCGACATCTCACCCTCTATGGAGGCGGCGAAATCGGCCTCGCTGAGCCCCTGCTCGTTCACCATCTGGGGAACCATGCCTGTAACCAGACAGGCGCCGGGATCGGGGACGTAGTCGGGACTCATACGGCAGAAGAGAACGGTTGGATCGCCCACAGCGGAGAAACCGCCGTCGGTTCTAAGGGCGGCAAACTGCCCGATTCTGTCCCAGCGAGGATGGGTTCCGAAGGTTTCGAGATCATACCAGAGGAGGGTCGGCGCCATGCCGACAGCTTACCCGCCCGGCGGCCCGTGTGCAATCGGCGCCGAGCGCTCGCCTTGATTTGCGCCACCGGGCCGTTTAGACTGTGCAGCGTCGCCCGCATGGATCGGGTTCCTCGGAAGGGAAGTATCGGGAATGGCCGAGCGGTTTGAGCGCGATTTACAATACTACAAATTCTGTCTCTACGGTTTCTTGAAGAACCTTCGATTCTTCGAGCCCTTTCTGCTGCTGTTCTTTCTCGAGAAGGGTCTCAACTATCTCGAGATCGGTGCTCTCTATGCGGTCAAAGAGATAGCGACGAACGTGCTGGAGATCCCCACCGGCGTTGCGTCCGACGCGCTCGGAAGGCGACGTACCATGATCTTCTCTTTCGCTTCCTACATCGTCTCGTTCGCCGTCTTCTACCTGGCCTTCAGCTTCTGGGCCTTCGTAGGTGCAATGGTGCTTTTCTCTTTCGGCGAAGCCTTCAGAACCGGCACTCACAAGGCCATGATCTTTCAATACTTGAAGATCAACGGATGGACCGATCAGAAGGTCCATTATTACGGGCACACCCGTTCCTGGTCTCAGATAGGCTCAGCGGTGTCGTCGATAGTCGCTATGGGGCTCGTCTTTTTTCGCGGGCGCTACGCGTCCATTTTCCTTTTTACGATGATCCCCTATACCCTTGACCTCCTGCTGATGCTCACCTACCCGAAAGAGCTCGACGGCACACGCAAGGCAGTGGAACGGGGAGAGATAGTTCGAGTCTTCGTTTCCGTCGTGAAGGACTTCGTCTTCTCGTTTCGTAATCCCGCTCTCCTGAAGTCGATTTTGAATCTCTCGCTCTATACCGGCTACTACAAGGCGGCAAAGGACTATCTCCAGCCGCTCCTCAAGAGCCTCGCGCTTGCCCTTCCCATTCTGCTCGCAACCGCGCAACAGAAACGGACGGCGATCATCGTGGGTGTCACGTATTCCATTCTCTACGCGGTGACTGCCATAGCCGCCCGCTCTTCCGGGCGCTTCACCGAAAGGTTCTCCTCGCTCGAGCTGCCCCTCAACGCGACCCTTTTCGTCGGGCTCTTGTTCGGTGTCGCAAGCGGGGTGCTTTATCACTTCGGGCTCACCGTCGGCGCGATAATCCTGTATATCGGGATCTACCTGGTGGAGAACTTGCGGAAGCCGGTCGGGATCGCCTACGTGAGCGACCAGATGCGTTC
The DNA here is from genome assembly GCA_964506755.1 of uncultured Spirochaetales bacterium. Classification (GTDB taxonomy): domain Bacteria; phylum Spirochaetota; class Spirochaetia; order DAHUYW01; family DAHUYW01; genus CAZDMH01. The sequence goes on along the minus strand of CAZDMH010000031.1, from coordinate 33,587 downwards.
CGACATCCTTGCGACGGCGCTCTCCGCCGAGTCACAGGTAGAGACTTTGGTCGCGGCAATTGTCGCGCTCATCCTTGGATTCCTGGCCGACAAGATAGGGGTTGCACAGGCGCTGATCGCCGTTTCGCTCCTCGTTGCGGCCGGCGGCATACCGGTCTTCGTTCGCAAACACGCCGGTTTCGACTCTGCAGGCTGAACGGGGGCAGAGATGGCACGGATCTTCAGGTTGTGGAACCCGTCGGGATTTCAGGGAGTGATCGGAAGCCGTCGACGCTACTTCGAGGGCTGGTACTTCAAGCTCGTCTCCGAAGACCGAGGGGACGTCCTCGCCGTGATCCCGGGCGTCGCCTGTGGTGAGGGAGATACGGAGGGAGCGACGGCGTTCGTCCAGGTCATTGACGGCAGGACGACTCGTTCGGCCTTCGTTCGCTATCCCCTCGAGGAGTTCTGCTTTTCTCGCAAAGGCTTCGAGATTTCGGTCGGTCCCAACCGCTTCAGCCTCACGGGGGTCACCTTGCAGATCGATCATCCGGAGCTCTTCCTGGAAGGACGAGTGGAGATCGACACGCCTGCTCCTTACCCGGTCAGGTTCTTCTCGCCCGGGGTCATGGGTCCGTTCGCATTCGTACCGTTCATGGAGTGCTATCACGCTGTCGTCTCGATGAACCACCGTTTGAGCGGCGGGCTTCGGCTCGCCTGGCGGGCCCTCGAGGAGACAGGCGGCCCCATTGACCTCGATGGAGGAGCCGGGTATGTCGAGAAGGATTGGGGGCGTTCTTTCCCCTCATCCTGGATCTGGACACAGTCGAACCATTTCGACGAAAGGCGGGCCAGCATCATGGTCTCGGTGGCACGAATCCCCTGGTTGGGAGGCTTCTTCACCGGCTTCATGGCTATACTCTGGGTCGAGGGAAGATTTCATACATTCGCGACCTATACAGGTGCCCGTCTGGGCTCGATCGTCTTCACGAAGGGTCAGGTCGAAATCGAGATCATCGACCGTAGAAGGCGCCTTCTCCTGCGTGCCTATCGAGCCGCCCATGGAATACTTCTCGCGCCGGTCGAGGGGCGCATGGATCGGCGAATCACAGAGAGCATCGACGCGACGATCGAGGTGTCTCTCCGGCACGACGGGAATGTTGTTTTCGATGGGAGGGGAGAGGTTGCCGGCCTCGAGGTTGCAGGTGACGTCGCTGAGCTCCTTGCGGGTGCCGGACTCGCGGCCGGCGACGAGCTCAGGAGCATGACGACCGGATAGTCGTTGTCGCTCGCGGTCAACTGACGACAGCCGAGGCGGAACCGGTGCCTGCAACCCACCCGGACGACCAACAGATCTGAAGGCTGTAGCCCCCGCTTCGCCGCTGAAAATCGAGAATGTCCCCTGCAAAGTAGAGGTTCTCTATGAGACGGGAGCGCATCGTGCGGAATTCGATCTCCTCGAGCTCGACCCCGCCGCTCGTGACAATGGCCTTGTCTGCGCCGAGGACGCCGTCGAAGGTAAGCGGGAGCGCTTTCATGAGGCGGCCGATCTCGAGGCGCGAGTCCCGTGTGAGGCTATGAGCCGGGAGGTCAGGATCGAGGTGGGCGAGCTCGAGCAGGACCGGGACGAGCCGGGAGGGTAGCACTCGCGGCAGCGAGTTGCGAACCTTCCGATTCGGTGCCTCAGCGATTGATTCCCGGATCGAGCGGTCGAGGGCACCATGGTCCACCGTTGGAATGAAGTCGATGAGGAGCCGGAGCCGCTCGTCTTCGGACTGACGCGAGAGCTCGAGGAATCGGGAGCTGAGGTTCAGAACGAGGGGACCGCTCAGTCCGAAGTGTGTAAAGAGCAGCTTGCCTCGCTCGGAAAGTCGCGGCCGGCGGCCCGGGATCGATTTGCCCTGCGCTCCGGCAGTGGGCTCGGCCGCGCTCTCGAAGGGAAACGCCGTCAGGCGGACGTCGTCGAAGGTAAGGCCCTGTAGCCGGCGAACCCACTGTTCGGCAGTGCGGACCGGAACCAGCGAGGGCTCCGGGATGTGGACCGTGTGGCCGACGGCGGCGAGCCAGCGGAGCCCGTCGCCGGTCGATCCGGTTTCCGGCCGCGACAGGCCTCCGGTTGCGAGAATGAACTGCCGCGCGCCTATCATACCGCCTTCTGTCGCGACCGCGTTGACGCGTCTTTTTGGTGAGTGCGCTCGACCGGCGCCGCCCGGTTCATCGGCGACGAGCCCTCGGACTGCCATCCCGCTGCGGACCTCCACGCCGCCGTCGGCCATATAACGTTCGAGCACATCGAGGACCGATGACGCCCGGTGGGTTTCGGGGAACGCGCGGTTTTCTTCTTCGATAACGACGCGAAGGCCGAAGCGCTCGAGAAGCTCGATGAGCTCACGCGGGCCGAAACGGGCAAAGAGACTATGCAGAAACTTGCCGCGATCGCCGTATTTCTCCACGAGAGCCTCGCGCCTAAACTCGGCATTCGTTACGTTGCAGCGGCCGCCACCGGTGATGAGAAGCTTGCGCCCGAGCGACCTATTCTGTTCGAGGAGGAGCACCCGGGCCCCGCATTCGGCCGCCCGGCCCGCGGCCATCATCCCCGCCGGCCCGCCTCCGATGACGCACACATCTGTTTCCAGCTCCATGCCTGAGCGTAACGCGGCGAGCCCGTCCGGACAAGTCGCCGCGAAGATCGTCTTCGACTGCGGGGCCGGAGAAAACGACTGATCGTTTGCTCGATCGGACGATCTGCCTTCGTCAGCGTTCGCGAAGGACCCGAAGCGCAGTCTTCTTCATCTCGGCGGCCGGCGGGCTCAGCTCACCGGTATCCCGGTGGGCCAGGAGCAGGGTGCGCGAGGGTGAAGGCTCCTCGATAGACGAGTAGGCAGGACCGTGTTCCTTGCAGACCATCTTCGGTACGATGCTCAACCCCAGTCCCGCCTCGACCAAGCGCTGTACCGTCTCGATCTCGTCACTTTCGTAGACGATGCGGGGCGAAACACCGGCGCGCGCGAGGGCGTCCAAGACGATCTGCCGATATCCGTGGCCGTGCTTCATCAGTATGAAGTCTTCGCCGTCGAGCTCGCTCATGGTGAGAATCCCCCGATCGGCGAGTCGGTGATGCGGGGGCAGGGCTACGACAAGGGGCTCGCCGAAGAGCGGCTCCGTGACGATTCCCTCCGTGATACCCGCCTCATCCATGATTGCTATCTCGATCTCGAAATCCCGGAGCGACCGCCCGAGCTGAGGCGAGGAGGCCTCCTGGAGATGAACCTGAATACCCGGAAAATCGTCGAGAAACGCGCGAAGCAGCCGTGGAAGAAGATAGGCACCGGTGGTTGGCAGGCAGCCGAGCGCAACGCTCCCGCGGCGGAGGCCTGCGAGCTCTTCGAGCTCCCGGCGTCCGGTTTCGAGCTGGGCCAGCGCTTCGGCGGCCCGGATGCGAAAGAGCTCCCCTCGCTGAGTCAGCCAGGCGCCGTGGCGCCCCCGCTCGAGCAGCGGGCCGCCGAGCTCCGCCTCGAGCTTCGCTATCTGTGCCGAGAGCGACGGCTGGGAGACATGGCAGGCCTCCGCCGCGGCGGTGAAGGAGCCGGTCTGGACGACACCGAGAAAATATCTGAGCTGATGTATTTCCATAGCTAAATCCTATGCAACTTATAGATAATATATCTTTTACGAATAGGTTAGGATAGGGTATGATTGGGCCAGCTTCATCATGGAGGCAGTATGGCAAAAGGAACACTCTATAACAAAATCTGGGACTCGCACTCCGTAACGACCCTCCCCACGGGTCAGACCCAGCTCTTCGTCGGGCTTCATCTGGTCCACGAGGTCACGAGCCCACAGGCATTCGATATGCTCAGGGAGCGCAACCTCAAGGTCGCCTATCCCGACCGAACCTTCGCGACCATCGACCACATCGTACCGACTTCGACCCATCACCGACCCTTCGAGGACGGCCAGGCCGAGCAGATGATGCGGGCGATCGAGGTCAACGCCAGGGAGTTCGGTCTCAATTTCTTCAACTTCGAGAGCGGCCGGCAGGGTATCGTCCACATCATAGGGCCCGAGCTGGGGCTCACCCAGCCGGGTATGACGATCGCCTGCGGCGATTCACACACCTCAACTCACGGCGCATTCGGCACACTTGCCTTCGGTGTCGGCACCTCCCAGGTGCGCGACGTGCTCGCCTCCCAGTGCCTCGCGATGGATCGCATGAAGGTGCGGCGCGTCGAGATCAACGGTAAACTCGGAAGAGGCGTCACGCCGAAGGATGTCGTGCTGTACATCATCAACCGCCTGGGAGTAAAGGGCGGCATTGGATACGTCTACGAATATGCAGGAGAGGTCTTCGACCGGATGACGATGGAAGGTCGGATGACGGTCTGCAACATGTCGATCGAGGGCGGCGCGCGCGCGGGGTACGTCAATCCCGACGAGACGACCTTTGAGTACCTCGCGGGCCGCGAATACGCGCCGAAGGGCGCGGATTGGGACAAGGCGGTAGCCTACTGGAAATCAGTTGCGTCGGATGCGGATGCGGAGTACGACGACGTCGTGCGCTACGATGCCGCCGATATCGAACCGATGGTTACCTGGGGAGTCACCCCCGGTCAGAGCGTCCGAATCAGTCAGCCTCTGCCCGACCCCGGGGCGACCGGCGACGACGGAGACAGAAAGTCGATGGAGCTCGCCTACAGGCACATGAAGCTGAACCCTGGGCAGAAGATGGTCGAAACGAAGATCGACGTCGCCTTCATCGGGAGCTGCACGAACGGCCGAATCTCCGATCTCAGAGCGGCCGCGGAGGTGGTGCGCGGCCACAAGGTGGCCGGCAGTGTAAGAGCGTTCGTCGTGCCAGGCTCGATGCAGGTTCGCAAGCAGGCGATCGAAGAGGGTCTCGACAAGGTCTTCCAATCCGCGGGTTTCGAGTGGCGGGAGGCCGGGTGCTCGATGTGTCTCGCGATGAATCCCGACCGCCTGCAGGGAGATCAGATTTCCGCAAGCTCGAGCAACCGCAACTTCATCGGACGCCAGGGCAGCCCGACCGGACGGACCCTGCTCATGTCGCCTGCCATGGTAGCTGCGGCAGCCATCGAGGGACACGTGACCGATATTCGCGATTTTGCAGCCGAAGGAGCTCAGCATGTCTAAGATCAAGAGAATAATCGGAAGGGCGGTGCCCATCATCGGAGACGACATCGATACCGATCGGATCATCCCCGCTCGCTATCTCAAGGAGATTACCTTCGGAAAGATGGGGGAGTACCCCTTCTTCGACGAGCGGTTCAACGCCGACGGAAGCAAGAAGGAGCACCCGTTCAACCAGGCGGAGTACCAGGGCGCTTCGATATTGATCGGCAACTCCAACTTCGGCTGCGGCAGCTCCCGCGAGCACGCTCCCCAGGCCCTCGCCCGGTGGGGCATCAAGGCGGTCGTTGCCGAGAGCCTCGCCGAGATCTTTGCCGGCAACTGCACGATGATCGGAGTGCCGACGGTAACCGCCTCCAGCGAGGACGTGGCGGAGCTGCAGAAGCTCACCTCCGAAGACCCCTCCGCTGAGCTCACGCTCGATCTCGAAGAGATGGTAATCAAGACTGGAGATCGAGAGATCACGGTCCAGATGCCGGACGGGAGGCGGAAGGCTCTGACCGAAGGAATCTGGGACAGCACGAGCCTCCTCATCGAGAACAGTGACAAGGTCAAGGAGACGGCGGCAAGGCTCCCCTATGTCGCGTTTGCGCGCAAGTAGTCTCTCCTCCTCAGGGCGGACTCATCCAGTGAGATCGCCCCGAGGAGCGGTTCTGATTCTCTGCTCGATAGCATTGCTATTCCTTTCGGGCTGTGCGACCGGCGTCGGGTACCTCTGGAAGCAGGGTGGATATCTGCTGCGCTACAGGCTCGGTTCGAAAAGTATCGCGTCGCTTGTGCGCGAGCAGGGTACACCGCTCCCGCTCAGGGCCTTTCTGAAGAAAGTCGAGAGCATCAAGCGCTACGCCGTCGATGAGATCGGCCTCGCAGGAAACCGAAACTATACGATCTACAAGCGGATTGACCGCGACTACCTTGTCAATGTGGTTCAAGCGGCGGATCCTCTCTCTTTTACCCGCTACGAGTGGCGCTACCCGCTCTTCGGTAAGCTACCCTATAAGGGCTACTACGATCCCGCCGACGCGAAGGCCGAGGCCGAACGGCTCAGGTCGAAAGGGTACGACGTTATCGTGCGCCAAGCGGACGCCTTCAGTACACTCGGCATCTTCCGTGATCCCGTCTATTCCTATATGCAGAAGTACACCGACTACGAGCTCGCTTCACTCATCATCCACGAGGAGACGCATGCGACTCTCTTTTTGAAGGGCCAGGACCAATTCAACGAGGGGTTGGCCACCTTCGTCGGGGATCAGGGCGCTCTCGACTACCTGCGTTCGACCGCGGGGGAGCTTTCCGTATCCTACCGTGACGCCGTTGCCGAGCAGGCGGACGCCAGATTGCTACTGCTCTTCATCGAGGGGCTCCGCTCGTCGCTCGAGGGAGTCTACGCGAAACCGATACCGAGGTCGGATAAGCTGATTGAGAAAGCCGAGGTGATTTCGCACTATCAGTCAATCTTCACGACGGTCTATCACCCTCAGTTTCGCACGAAGAGATATCGCGCGCTCTCGCACCTCCCGCTGAACAACGCCTACATCATGCTCTTCGGGCTCTATACTCGAGATATCTCACTTCTCGAGCGTTACGATCGTGAGATCTGTAGAGGGAATCTCAAGATCTTCATGGCCGAAATGAAGCGACTATCGAGGGAGCGCGGTCGAATGATACCGAAGATTCGTGCAGAGCTTGCCGTCGACGTGGCAACCCGGTGAACAGTAGGGGAACTTTCCGCCGGTCATGAACGTCTAACCTACCAATTAGGCAAATCCCATTCAAAAATCCAGCTTCTCGCTGACCGACCTCTATCCTGTCCGGAGAGTGGGTATGAACAGACGGGCGAAGACAGTGCTGATCGTCGCCGCAACCGTAGTTTTGGTTGCGGGCACATTCCTCGTGATGCGCCTGGTAACGATGCATCGCGGCCAGATCTCATACGTGGCTCGGCCCGTCGTCTACGCGGACATTTCCTCGTCGGTGACAGAGACCGGGACCGTGAATCCCGTCAACGAGGTTCAGGTTGGAAGCGAGGTCTCGGGGACCGTGGCGTCGCTCTTTGCCGACTACAACTCGGTCGTGCACTCAGGCGAGGTGCTCGCAACTCTCGATCCCACGACCTTCCAGGCTGCGGTCGATTCCGCGGCGGCGAGCCTCAAGCTATCGCAGGCAAACCTTGCAAACTCCCGCAACAACGTCGAGAAGTCCAAGGCTCAGCGGGATCTCGCCGCGCTAACGCTGCAGCGAGACGAGGAACTCGGCAAGCAGGCATTGATCCCGCAGAGTCAGATCGACAGCGATCGAACGGCTGCACTGACGGCGAACCTCGACTACCAATCGGCGCTGGGTGCCGTGGAGGTCGCGCAGACCCAGGTGAGCGTCGCACAGGCCCAATTGCAGCAGGCCAAGTACAATCTTCAGCGGACGATCATCACGAGTCCGATCGACGGGGTCGTTCTGGCGCGCAGCGTCAACGTCGGGCAATCTGTGGCGGCCTCTCTCCAGGCTCCGACCCTCTTCGTTCTCGCTACCAGCCTCACCGACATGCAGGTCGACACTGCGGTGGACGAGGCCGACGTCGGCAGCGTCCAGAAGGGTCAGGCCGCTTCGATCACCGTGACGGCCTATCCGAACGTCAGCTTCAAAGGCACCATCAAGGAAATACGCGTCGATCCTACGACGGTTCAGAACGTGGTCACCTACGACGCCGTGGTTTCGGTGCACGATTCGAGCGGTCGGCTGCTTCCGGGAATGACCGCGCAGGTCACTATTCAGACCGGATCGAGAAGCCATGTCCTTGCGGTTCCGATCGCGGGGCTCCTGTACCGGCCTGCGACGTCGCGAAACGATCCCCAGAACGGCAACCGGACCGGGAGCGGATTCGGGGGACTCGGCGGCGGAGGCTTTAGACCGCCCGGGGGAGCACGGAACAACGCTTCATCGGGCGAAATACCGGTTGCCGGCGCGCCCGGGTCTCGGGTCCTCCTATGGGTGCTCAACGACGGTCGTCCCACCCCGGTTCAGGTGACGATCGGGCTTTCGGACGAGCGGAACGTGGAGATAACCTCGACGGAGCTCAAAGTGGGCGATCAGGTAATCGTTGCCGAACGAATCGGCCCGGTTGCGCGAAATCGGGCGCCGGGCGGATCGACGGAGTCTCGGGGACGCTGAGATGAGAATGCGACGCCCCAACAGCGCCGAGAAGGGAGGCGGGCAGTCTCGCCATCTTGTCGAGGTCCGCGGGCTGACAAAGACCTACGGTGAGGGGGCGGGTGAGGTGCGTGCTCTCGCCGGGGTCGACCTGTGTGTGGACCCCGGCGAGTTCATCGCGATCATGGGTCCGTCTGGGTCGGGAAAGTCGACCCTGATGCATCTGCTCGGCTGCCTCGACCGCCCTACCGCAGGGCGCTACATTCTCGGCGGACGGGAGATCTCCACCCTTTCGAGGGACGATCTGGCGCGGGTGCGCAGCCGGCGGATCGGATTCGTGTTCCAAGACTTCAACCTCCTGCCGCGCACGTCTTCGCTCGAGAATGTTGAGCTGCCGATGCTCTACACCGGCGTCGGACGGGAAGAGCGCACGCGTCGCGCGCGTCACCTACTCGAGCTGGTCGGTCTCGGTGACCGGTCGGCGCATCGGCCGAACGAGCTTTCAGGTGGTCAAAAGCAGCGAGTCGCCATAGCTCGGGCGCTTGCGAACGACGCACCGTTCATACTCGCAGACGAGCCGACGGGGAACCTCGACAGCGGGAGCAGTCACGAAATCATGACTCTCTTCGAGCTTCTCAACCGGAAACAGGGGATCACGGTGGTCGTGGTGACCCACGACGCCGAGGTGGCGAGGTGGGCGGTCCGAACGGTGATACTCGGAGACGGCCGCATCGTCGGAGAAACTAGGCGGGACGCAGGATGAGCTTTCTTGCCATCATTCGGATCGCGCTCCAGGCGCTGAAACGCAACTCGAGCCGCTCTCTCCTCACCTCTCTCGGCATTATCATAGGGGTGGGCGCGGTCATTACGACGATGGCCATCGGCTCGGGAGCTCAGGCGGCAGTCCTGAAGCAGATTGAGAGCCTCGGCGCGAACCTTATCGTCATTACACCAGGAAGTGCACGAAGCGGAGGAGTCCGACTCGGCGCGGGAACCAGGACTTCGCTCAGTACACGGGATGTCGCGGCGATTCAAGAGAATCTTATAGACGTCGAGGCTGCCGCTCCCTATTCGGAGATGGCTGCCCAGGTCGTCGCCGGCGGAGTAAACTGGGCCACCTCGATCGGCGGAACGACACCCGAGTGGACCATCGTGAGAAGCTGGGACCTCGCGCACGGTCGCTTCTTCGATCAGCAGGAGGTCAACCGTGCCTCCAAGGTCGCCGTTCTCGGCAATAGCGTCGCGGAGAATCTCTTCCCCACCGGGAACGCGGTCGGGAGCATGGTCAACATCCGCAATGTCCCGTTTCGGGTCGTCGGGGTGCTCGCCGTCAAGGGTCAGTCCGGCTTCGCTCGCGACCAGGACGACCTGATCGTCGTCCCGATCACGACCTTCCAGTACCGACTCACCGGACGCAGCTACGTGAACAGCATCTATCTCTCGGCGAAAACGCCGGAGGCGGTTACGGGCGTCGTCGACACCGCCCAGCGCCTGCTTCGCATCGTGCACCATCTGGCGGCGTGGCAGGGCGACGACTTTCAGATTCGCAACATCGCCGACGTGCAGCAGGTTCGGGTCGCGACGATTCAGACCCAGGCCATTCTGCTTGCCGCGATCGCCGTAGTCTCTCTCATCGTGGGCGGGATCGGTATCATGAACATCATGCTCGTCTCTGTGACCGAGCGCACGCGCGAGATCGGGCTCCGCATGGCCGTTGGCGCGCTCGGACGCGACATCCTGTTCCAGTTCCTCGCCGAGTCGATCGCACTCGCCTGCACCGGCGGGGCGATCGGTATCCTCTTCGGGGTCGGCGTCTCGAGCCTTGTTTCGGCGCTGGCGCACTGGCCGATGGTGGTGACGCCGCTCTCGATTATCCTCGGGTTCGTCTCGTCGGCCGCGATCGGAGTTGCGTTCGGCTTCTATCCCGCCCGGCGGGCGGCGGCACTCGATCCGATTGTCGCCCTTCGGTACGAGTAGACCATTCGATATCTGAGACTCTTTGAAGCTCACGTTCCGTCAATTCATTAGTATATTTGACGGGATATGAAAACTGACAACATGGAAGGAAAGACGGTTCTCGTAACCGGAGCAACGGCGGGCATCGGGCGGGTGACTGCCCGCGAGTTGGCGGACGCAGGTGCAAAGGTGGTATTCATCGCTCGAAGCGGCGAGAAGGCGGACGTGACACGTACCTGGATAACCGGCGAAACGGGGAATCCCGCCGTCAGCTACATCCTGGCGGATTTCTCTTCGCTCGCACAGGTTCGGGCAGCCGCCGAGCAGTTTCTCGAGGAGCATGGATCACTGGACGTCCTCGTCAACAATGCCGGTGCTCTGTTCTTCAGGCGGGTCGAGTCGGTCGATGGCATCGAGATGACCTTCGCGGTCAACCATCTCGCTCCATTCCTGCTGACGAATCTCCTTCTGGAGACCCTGATGAAGGGCAGGGCGGGTCGTGTCGTGACGGTCTCCTCTCATGCGCACGTCGGCGCGGCGCTCGATTTCGACGACCTCGAGTGCCGCAAAGGATACGGTGCGATGCGTGCCTACGGCCGATCAAAGCTTGCGAATCTGCTTTTTACCTACGAGCTCGCCAAGCGGCTCGACGGCACACCGGTGACCGCGAACGCGCTCCATCCGGGCTTCGTCGCCTCCCAATTCGCGAAGAACAACGGTCCCTTGGTGCGAGCGCTGATGCCGGTTGCGCAGCTGTTCGGGAAGGCGGTCGACGTGGAGAAGGGGGCGCAAACGAGCATCTACCTCGCAAGCTCACCGGAGGTTGAGGGAGTCAGCGGGAAGTACTTCGTCGACAGCAGGGAGGCCCCCTCCTCGGATGCCTCTCGAGATGAGGCAAGCATGATTCGGCTGTGGGAGGTCTCCGCTCGGATGACAGGACTTCCCGTATCGGTCTAGGCTCCTACCCAACAGGCCGGCAATACGCGCTCGAACGACCCTCCGGGGCCGTCGATCTAGACGACCTCGGCGTAGTCGAACTGGCTGTTGTATATGTCCGCATAGAATCCGTCTGCGGCGAGCAGCTCGTTATGCGTTCCCTGCTCGACGATGTCGCCGTCGCGCATGACGAGAATCAGGTCTGCGTTGCGAACCGTCGAGAGCCTGTGCGCGATGACAAAGCTCGTCCTGTCCTTCATCAGGTTGTCCATCGCCTTCTGGATGAGTATCTCCGTTCGAGTGTCGACCGAGCTCGTTGCCTCGTCGAGTATCAGGATCCTCGGATTTGCGAGAATGGCGCGGGCGATCGTCAGCAGCTGCATCTGGCCCTGTGAGATGTTGTTCGCCTCCTCATTGATGACCATACCGTAGGCATGCGGCAGCGTCCGAATGAAGTGGTCGGCGTGGGCAGTCTTGGCTGCCTCGATGACCTCCTCGTCGTTAGCGTCGGGTCGTCCGTAGCGGATGTTTTCCATGATCGTCCCATTGAACAACCAGGTATCCTGGAGAACCATGCCGAACACCCGCCGCAGGTCACTGCGTGCAAAGTCTTTGATGTTATGGCCGTCGACGAGGATTGCGCCACCGGAGACGTCGTAGTAGCGCATGAGCAGCTTGACCATCGTCGTCTTGCCGGCACCGGTCGGACCCACGATTGCAATTTTGTGGCCCCGTTCGGCGACCGCGGAAAAATCGTTGATGATGATCTTCTCGGGCGAGTAGCCGAAGTGTACATTCCGGAACTCGACATCTCCGTTGACGCTCGTCAGTTGGACCGGCCGATCGGTCTCGGGCACCTGTTCGTCCTCGGCAAGGAACTCGAACACGCGCTCCGCAGCTGCAGCGGTCTGCTGAAGGACATTCGAGATGTTCGCGAGCTGGGTCAGAGGCTGCGTGAAGTTGCGCACATACTGGATGAAGGCTTGGATGTCGCCGACCGTGATTGCCTTCTGGACCGCAAGATATCCTCCGAGGATGCTGACCGCGACGTAGCCCAGATTGCCCACGACCATCATCATCGGCATCATGATGCCGGAGAGAAATTGGGACTTCCACCCGGCCTGATAGAGGGTATCGTTGAGGCCGTGAAACTTCTCGATGCTTTTCTTCTCCCCGTTGAAGGCCTTGACCACGAGGTGTCCTCCGTACATTTCTTCTACGTGTCCGTTCACATGTCCCAGGTAGTCCTGCTGCTGCCGGAAGTACTTCTGAGACTGCTTGATGATCAAGCTTACGAGGATCATCGAAAGCGGGATAACGGCAAGCGCGACCAACGTCATCAGCCAGCTGATTGAGAACATCATGACGAGAACACCGATGACGGTGACGACCGACGTAACGATCTGCGTGAGGCTCTGGCTCAAGGTGCGGTTGACCGTGTCGACGTCGTTCGTAATGCGCGACAATACCTCGCCGTGGTTGGTACCGTCGAAGTACTTCAACGGCATACGATTGATCTTCTCGGCGATATCCCTGCGGAATTGATAGGTGATCTTCACCGAGACCCCGGCCATGATCCAGCCCTGGACATAGTTCAGGGCCGCCGAAATCAGATAGAGAACGAGAACGAGCATGAGAATCTGGCCGATATAGGCAAAGTCGATCGATCCGGTCCCACCCATCTGGGCGAGAACCCCCTCGAAGAGCTTCGTGGTCGCCTTGCCGAGAATCTTCGGTCCGACGATCATGAAGACCGTCGCACCGGCCGAGACCACCATTATGATGCCGATCGCGATTTTGTAGGCGCCGAGATAGCGGAGGAGCTTGCGCATAGTGCCCTTGAAATCCCGTGCCTTCTCGCCGGCTCCCATTCCCATGTGGCCGCCCATCGGTCCACCCATTGGCCCGCGTGCGCGATGCCGCTGGAATTGGGCTTGTCTGACGTTCGAGGCACTTCCACCGGCAGATTGTCCCCTGTGATCGCTCATGCGAGTTCCTCCTTGGTTAGCTGAGACGTTGCGATCTCTCGGTAAGTTGCGCAGCTTTCCATCAATTCATGGTGGGTGCCGCTCCCGACGATCCGCCCCTCGTCGAGAACGATAATCTGCTCTGCGCTTTTAATTGTGGAGACGCGCTGCGTGACGATGAGAACGCTGCTTCGCGCGGTTTGTGCCTTTAGAGCGCGTCTGAGATTTGCGTCGGTCTTGAAGTCGAGCGCGGAAAAGCTATCGTCGAAAATGAAGATCGGCGGGTTCTTGACGAGTGCGCGCGCAATCGAAAGTCGCTGCTTCTGTCCTCCCGAGACGTTCGCTCCTCCCTGAGATATCTGCGCTTCCAAACCGTCCGGAAAGGTCGTGATGAACTCCTGCGATTGCGAGATCCGCGCCGCGGTAGCGACCGCTTCTTCGCTCGCCTGCTCGTCGGCGTAGCGGAGATTGCTTGCTATGCTCCCGGTGAAGAGGGTAGCTTTCTGCGGCACGTAGCCGATCTTGTCGCGCAGTTCGTGCTGGCTCAATTCCCTAATATCCTTCCCGCCTACGTAAATCGTCCCGCCTGTGACATCATAGAAGCGGGGGATGAGGTTGACGAGCGTGCTCTTTCCCACCCCGGTTGCGCCAATGAAGGCGGTCGTTTCGCCCGGCCGCGCGGTGAAGCTGATGTCGTGCAGGACATCCTCCTCGGCCCCCGGATAGCGGAAACAGACGTTCCGGAACTCGATAGTCGCGCTAAAGCCCGAGTCGAATAGCTCCGGCGCCTCGGGGTCCACGATGCTCGGCCGCGTCTCGAGTACGTCTGCGACGCGTCCGGCCGATACGGCCGCGCGCGGAAGCATGATGAACATCATCGAGAGCATCAGGAAGGCAAAGACGATCTGCATGGCATACTGCATGAACGCCATCATGTCGCCGACCTGCATGGCAGATGCGGCCACCTGTTTCGAGCCGACCCAGATGATCAGGAGCGAGAGTCCGTTCATGATGAGCATCATGAACGGCATCATGACGACCATCACTCGGTTGACGAACAGCATTGTATTTGTCAGATCCGAATTGGCCTCGTCGAATCGTTTCTCTTCGTGCGACTGCCGGTTGAACGCCCTTATGACCATCATTCCCGACAGGGTCTCGCGGCTTACGAGGTTCAGCCGGTCCATTAGGCGCTGCATGAGCTTGAACTTCGGAACGGCCAGCTTGTAGACCGTGAACACGACCGTCATGAGCACCCCTACCGCCAGAGCAATGATCCACCACATCGAGGTGCTCTTGCCGACCGCGCGGATGATACCGCCGATACCGATGATCGGCGCATAGAACACCATTGTTACGAGCATGACCGTCACCATCTGGATCTGCATGATATCGTTCGTCGAGCGGGTGATGAGAGATGCAGTCGAGAACTTGTCGAACTCGCTTGCCCCGAAGTTCTCCACTCGTTCGAAGATCGCCGCGCGCAGGTCCCTTGCAAGGCCGGAGGCGACGCGAGCGGAGATGAAGCCGGCGCCGATCGCCGCGGCTGCGGCAATGAGGGTTAGCACCAGCATTATCGCACCGGTGTGGAGCATATAGCTCGTCTGGAGTTTCCCGGTATTCATGCCCAGCGCCGCATATTCGGTCTTGATCGGCTCCGTCGCTGCCTGGGTGATCATCTTCGGTCCCATAGCCTGGAACTTCTTGTCGATCTGGGTTGCCATCTCCGTGCGTCGATCTGCGGGAAGCATCTTGATCAGGGCGAACGGGTCCATGCCGGCCGGAAGCTTCGAGAGATCAAATCCCTGGCCGAGTGCTCCGGGCGCCGACCCGGCTGCACCGGGACTGCTCATCAGTTTCGCGACCTCAGGATTCGTTCGCGCTTGTTCGATCCCCGAGACGACGAGCAAGGCCTTCCCCATTATCGAATTGAGCGTCGACCGTTCCTTCGCGTCGATGCCTTTCAAGACGTAGATTGGCTCCTTGGACAGAGCCGGATATGTCGTAACATATGTCGAGCTTTCGGGTGTCCCCGGTCGAACGAGTGTATAGTCCGAAAGGACACGCGTCGACACTTCCGTGTTCATGAAGATCGTGAGGCGATCCATCTGGCTCTTTCGAATGGCGGCCGGGACCGCATCGACGATTCCTCCCTGCTGAATGCCGACGTTGACGATTTTCGACATGTAGTCGGGTAGGGATAGGTTCGTATAGGCCTGAATGAACAGCAGTGCGATTGCGACCGTTAACAAAAACAGATAGGGGCGGATATATTTCGCTAGCCTTGTCATTGCAGAGCGTTCTCCTTTGTGCTCTCCGCTTGATCGAATAGCTCCCCTTCCGGAACCGCTTCTTCGATCTTGCGTACGAGGATATTCAGACCCGCAAGGACGGCGGCACGTTCCTCTGGGGTCATACCGTCCGCCACGGAAGTGAACCAGCGTTCCCTGCCTTTCATGCCGTTCTCGATAAAGTCCCGTCCCCGATCGGTCAAGGAGATCTTCTTGGCCCGTCGGTCGTCAGGGTCTTCGTTTCGGAGGACAAGTCCCTGATGAACGAGGCGATCGAGCAACTGACTTGCAGCGGCATTGCTGACACCGAGATGGTCGCCGATATCGGAAACTCCCTTCGTTAGCCCGCGCCCGTGAAGCCGGAAGAGCGCGCCCGCTTGGGACATTGAAAGCCCGCACTCGCGCGCATATCGCACCAAGCCGGTCATCTGTCCACGCATGAAGACTTCGCTCCATTTGAGCAGCGCCTTTGTCACGTCCGTTGAACTCGCCATAGGTTAAGATCCCCGAATAGTAAAGGATGCTTAAATATATGGAGCGCTTAGCAGTGAGTCAAGCGAAATCGAACGAGACTCTCAGCCGCGATGCGAGTGGACAGTTGCAGGGAGAAGTCTTACTATCGACACGGGGGGCGCGATGAGACACAGCGAGTACGACCTTCCGGTACGCACCGTCGTGATCTATGCAATCTTCGCCAGCCTTTGGATCCTCCTGTCGGATCGCTCTCTACTGATATTTGCAACCACGTCTGCCCAGCTTGTGCTCTGGGAGACGGCGAAAGGGTGGCTGTTCGTCGCCGTGAGCTCACTTCTGCTTTTCTTCGTCCTGCGGCGGTACACGCGCTCGCGTCGGGCCGTGGAGAGGGATCGCCATTTGCTGGCGTCGGCAATCGAACAGGTTGCCGAGGTGATTGTCGTTACCGACAGCGACGGTAGGATTCAGTACGTCAATCCCGCCTTCGAGGCCGTAACCGGTTACGGGCGTGACGAGGTAATTGGCGGGAACCCGAGGATTCTCAAAAGCGGGAAACATGACGCGGAGTTCTATAGAAATCTCTGGGAAACGATAACGCGAGGGGAGACTTGGAGAGGGCGACTCGTCAACAAGCGCAAAGACGGTACGCTCTTCACCGAGGAGGCTTCGATTTCACCGGTAATGACCGAGCGGGGAGAGATCGTGGCCTTCGTCGCGGCGAAACGCGACATATCCAACGAGCTCGAGCTGGAAGCGCAGCTCGTTCAGTCGCAGAAGCTCGAAAGTCTCGGCACCCTGGCCGCGGGAATTGCCCACGACTTCAACAACATCTTGGCGGTAATCCTCGGCTACTCGACCGCAACCGAGGAGCCGACCCGCGCAGACACCCGCGGCCGACTCGAGGCCATCAGACAGGCGGCATTCCGCGGCGCGGCACTCGTTCGGCAGCTGCTCACGTTTGCCCGGAAATCGGAGGCCACCTTCGCGGAGTTGGGGCTCAACGACCTCGTAGCGGAGATTGACTGCATCGTTCGCGAGACCTTTCCGAAGAACATCGATGTCAAGGTGAAGACTTCAGTGGACTTGCCGAAGGTGCGGGCCGACCACGCCCAACTGCATCAGGTACTCCTCAACCTTTGCATCAACTCTCGCGACGCGATGCCCGACGGCGGCGAGCTGAGTATTCGCACCTGGTCGGTTCCGGGGGCAAGCCTTCGCAACCCGGCTTCGACCGAATCGGAGTACGTCGCGGTTGCCCTCTCGGACACTGGACAGGGAATGACGGAATCGACACTCGAACGGGTATTCGAGCCGTTCTTCACGACAAAGAACGCCGGGAAGGGAACGGGACTCGGTCTATCGGTGGTCTATGGGATTGTACGGAACCACGGTGGATTCATCGAGCTGCACAGTGAAGTTGGGAAGGGAACGACTGTAACCGTATATCTGCCGTCCGTCCACATGGATCAGCCCTGATGATCCAGCGGAGCGGCCGGCGCCCGCGCCGTCAAAATCCGACGGCGCGGCTACCTGCCGGTTGTAATCTAGCCTTTTATGAGGCCTGCCTGCTGCAGGAATGCCTTCGCTACGTTTGCCGGCTCTTTCTTCTCGGCGTCGACCTGATAGTTCATGTTGATCATGTCCTCTTGGGTCAGCTTCTGAGCGAGCGGTGCGAGAATCGTCTTGATCTGCGGATACTTGTCGAGAATCGATTTGCGCACGGTGACGGCGAGGTAGTAGGGCGGGAAGAACTGCTTGTTGTCTTCCAGCACCTTCAATTTGTACTTCTTCAGGTTGCCGTCGGTGCTGAAGACCATGGCGACGTTGACGTCACCCTTGTTGAGGGCCTGGTAGGTCAGGCCGATCTGCATGGTCGACACCTGGTTCTTCGGCACGTTCATCCCGTAGTCCTTCGCCATGGCGAAGAAACCGTCGGGGCGTTTGTAGAACTCCGGATCGACCGCGAACCTTACCTTGTTCGGTTCTTTGTTGACCAGAGCGGCCAGGTCACCGAGGGTGTTGAGATTGTTCTCCTGCGCGAACTTCTGGGTTACTGCGAGGGCATAGGTGTCGTTGACAGGCAGCATCGGAAGCCAGACGATGTTGTTCTTTTGCAGGTCCTCCTGCTTCACCGCGTCGAAGAGCTTCTTGGGATCGTGGATAACCGTCTTGTTCTTTAGATAGGTCACCCATGCCGTTCCGGTGTACTCGGCGTACATGTCGATTTGGCCCGTCTCGAGCCCCTTTCGCACGACCGTCGAGCTCATGCCGAAGTCCTGCGACACCTTGAATCCGTTGGCCTCGAGCAGCTGCGAGATGAGCTGTCCCATGATGTACTGCTCGGTGAAGTTCTTCGCACCGACCGATACCTTTCCAGCCGGCTGCGAGCCCGAGCCGGTAGCTTCCGGCTTGCCCGACGCAAACACCATCGCGGCAGTTGCGAGCAGAATGACGACGAACGTCAATAGCTTTTGTTTCATCTTGTCCTCCTAAGTGGTCTTATGTACTTGGTAAGAAGTACTTGGTTCAAATTTCCTTCGTGACGAGCCCCGGAGAGATGGTCACGCGCTCCAGAAGTGCAAGCAGGCCGTCGACCGCCACGGCCAGGGCCGCCGTGACGACTGCGCCTGCGAGAATCATGTCCAATTCCATCAGCCGCAGGCCGATGAGTATGATATCGCCCAGGCCTCCTGCGCCGATTACCGTCGCGATGGTCGCCGCTCCGATCGTAATCGTCGCCGCGCTCCTCGCTCCGGCCATGATAGGCCGCACGCTCACCGGGATCTCGATGCGAAAGAGAATTTGCGTATTTGTCATGCCCATTCCCCGGGCGGCCCGCTTCATTGCCGGATCGACATTCAGGAGCCCTGAAGCGGCATTGAAGGTGATCGGCACCAGGCTGTAGATGAACAGCGCGAAGACCGCGGGCGTAGCCCCAATCCCGAGAAAGATGTAGGAAAGGGCAATGACCGCGATGCTCGGGATCGCCTGCGCGGCGCCGGTGACGGCGATAAGGATCTTCCCGATCTGTTCATTCCCCGGACGGGTGGAAATGATCGCAATAATCATCCCGATGGCCATCGCAAGGATCCACGACAAGAGAAAAAGCATCACATGCTGGCCGAGTTTCTCGAGTACGTAGGAGCTATTTTGGGATAGATAGGTAATCACCGGCCCGCCTCACTCATCTGCCGTGCCGGCCAGCTCAGCGACCTTGTCGAACACGTCGCGGAATCGGATAACACCCTGCATGATGTCGTGGTCATCGACGACCGGTACCGAGGTGAGCCCGGTCGTCACCATCAGGGTTATCGCCTCCATCAGCGTACCGTAGGGGAGTATCGATTCGACCGACTTGGCAAGGTCGTCTATCGAGTGCTCGCTGTCCGCGCGTTCGAGGTCCCGGGCGAGCACGTATCCCCATAGCCTGCCCTCTTGGGTCTTCAGGAACCCGAAGGTCCGATGCTCTGCGCGTAGCTGCTCCAGGGCCTTCTTTGCAGTCAATGCATTCCCTGCGGGAAGGGAGAAGAAGTTGGTGTCGAAGCTGTCACGAACGCGGACCAGCTCGAGTCCCTTCAGCGCCCGGTCGGAGCCGAGGAGGTTCTCGACGAACTCGTTCTCGGGTTGATTGATGACCGTGAGGGTTTCGTCGTATTGAATAAGCCTGCCCTGACGGAGGATGGCGATCTTGTCTCCCAGCTTCACAGCTTCTCGTATGTCGTGCGTCACGAAGACGATTGTCTTCTGTATTCTGCGCTGAATCTCGAGGAAGCTGTCCTGCAACCGTTCACGGTTTATGGGATCGATGGCCCCGAAGGGCTCGTCCATGAGGAGGAACTCGGGATCAGCGGCCAACCCGCGGGCGACTCCGATACGCTGTCGTTGGCCGCCGGACACCTCCGAGGGGAACTTGTTGCGGAACTGATCCGGGGCGAGGTTGACGAGCTCGAGGAGCTCATCGACGCGCTTTCTGATCTTCTCTTCGGGCCATCTCAAGAGCCGCGGTACCGTTGCGATATTCTCGTAGACAGTCATGTGGGGAAACAGCCCGATCTCTTGAATGACGTAGCCGATACTCCGGCGCAGCTCGATGGGATCGATGTCTTTGATCGATACACCATCGTAGCGAATGTCCCCGTCGGTAATAGAGGTGAGATGGTTCAGCATGGTCAGAACGGTGGTTTTCCCGCATCCCGAGGGACCTATGAGGATGCTCAACTTATGCTCGTCAAACGTTATGTTGAGCTTGTCGACGGCAAGCACGTTTCCATAGCGTTTTGTCAGGTTAATGCATTCAATTGACACACGATCCCCCTATTGAGCGCGAGTGATCTTGATGCCTTTCGGCGTGATGAGATCCTCGACGAGAAGAAGTAGATAGTTGGTCGCGATACCCAGGATCCCGACGACGACCGCACCGGTGAGGATCATGTCCAAGCGGGTTCGGCTCAATCCTGCGAAGATGAAATAACCGAGACCCTTCGCGCCCACCAGGTAGGCGATAGTCGTCACACTTACGCCCAAGACCGCTGCATTTCTCAGACCCGCCATGATGACGGGCACCGACAGGGGAAGGCGAACTCGAAAGAGGATTTGCCCGTTGGTCATGCCCATACCGGTTGCAGCCTTGATCATTCCGGGATCGACCGCTTGTACCGCGACGAGAGTGTTTCGAATCATCGGGAGCAGGGAGTAGATCACGATCGCCACGACCGCCGGAGGGATTCCGATGCCGGCGTGAAACGGTGCGAGGATGATGACCATGAGGCCGAAGAGAGCAAGACTGGGGATCGTCATGAGCACCCCCGCCACACCCACAACGATGCGGGCGAGCCGGCGGTTGTGGGAAACCAAAACTCCGATGGGGACCCCCAGGGCCACAGCGATCGGGAGTGAAATGCCGATGATCCCGAGTTGACGCAGGAGCTGTGCGAGCACAGTGCTCCAACTCTCGACGATGTATGAAAACATACCGTACCTCTGCAATCGACAACGCACCCACCGCAATTCGAGCCATTCTCGAGCTACCCGCGATGTCGATTAAGCTTTACCAGGGTATTTAGAAGTCTAACGAATTACCCGGAAGGATTCAACTGCGTCCGCGGTAGAAAGTGTGACTTTTTTCGGTATTGGGTGGCAATAATGGAGCTAATGATGCTATTTGGCATAGATTTTGCTTCATCTCCGAGCCGGTCAACAATGCACTCGAGCGCCTGACTCTACGCCTCCGGTCGGTCTTGCCGAATCGGTGGGGCGAGGATACCATTGACGTCCCGGAATATCACCAGGTGAACATGAAACTCCCCCTGTTTTCGAATCTCAGACCGCCTACTCGCCGCCTCCTGCTTGCACGAGGGTTTCGGAGCGTCGGGCAGGGGGCGCTCGTGGTCGATTTCTCCCTGTACCTCAACGCGATGCATTGGAGCGGTGCCGCAATAGGTTTCGTCTTGACTGCAAGCGGGCTGTTCGGAGCGGCTTTGAGCCTTCTCGTTGGCATCGGAAGCGACCGCGTCAGACGAAAACCCTTCCTGCTATCCTACGAGACCGTCGCGTTGGCCGGCTCGCTCGTCGCTGTCGCGACCGCCCAGCCGGTGATGCTGTCGATTGTGGCCGTCCTCGGGGCCTTTGGACGGGGCGCAAACGGTGCCGCCGGTCCCTTTTCGCCGGCGGAGCAGGCCTGGCTGGCCGAACAGGTCGATCCCGCCCGTCGGGGGGCGGTTTACAGCCTCAACAGCGCGCTTGGCTTCTTCGGGATGGCCATCGGCGCGGTGCTCGCCGCGCTTCCGGCCCTCTGGCGGCATGTGCTTCCAGGAGCCGACAGCTATCGTCCTCTGTTTCTGATTGTGACTCTCTCATCCGTCGCAAATCTCTGGCTGCTGGCCCGGACCGAGGAGAGCTATACAGCCAGCGAAAGGAAGGAGTCATGGCGGCGAACCGCCGGCGAGGTTGCTGCTGCCAAGCGCGAGAACGGAGTTCTTGGCCGACTCGTCGCAGTGAACCTTTTCAACGGGGTCGCGATCGGGCTGACCGGTCCGCTCATCTCCTACTGGTTCGCTCGCCGTTTCGGCGTGGGACCCTCGTTGATCGGCCCGACATTCGCAGCTACCTTCGTGGTTACCGGGGTCGCCTCCCTCGCTACGGGCAATCTCTCCATGCGTGTCGGGGTCGTGCGATCGGTGGTGTGGGCGCGGTTGGCGGGCCTGCTCATGCTCGTTTTGCTGCCGTTGCTGCCGGCGTATTGGCTGGCCGCGTTCGTCTATCTCCTTCGTTCCGCCCTGAATCGCGGCACCGCCGGAGCACGTCAGGCACTCGCAATCGGACTGGTCAGGGATTCTCGTCGCGGTCTTGCGAGCAGCCTGAACACTGTTTCGATGCAGTTTCCCCAGTCGGCCGGTCCGACAATCGCAGGTGTTCTGCTTGACGCCGGGTTCCTGGCAGTCCCATTTTACGCGGCCGCGGTCTTGCAGGCCTTCTATCTCTTGCTGTACGCCAGGTTCTTTCGCCAATACGATACCGCAGTCCGCCCGAACCAGAGGGAATCGCCAGATGGAGCTTCAACCGAATGAATGTTTCCCGGTCTTGATAACGGTGCCGTTTCGGTCGTCCTTTCTGAAGGCGGTGGGTGAGACACCGACCTGCGATTTGAACTGCCGGGAGAAGTAGAAGGGATTCTCGTAACCGAGCAGATCGGAAATCCTTCCGATCGAGTGGCCGGAATTGATGAGAAGGTTCTGCGCAGCCTCGATTCGCGTTCGGGTGACGAAGGCGCGAGGTGAGATGCCGTGGAGCCGGCGGAAGATTCGACTGAAATGCTCCGGTGTCACATAGAGCTCGGATGCGAGGTCATCGATTCGAACCGGTCGCCCCGGATGGGCACGGATTCGGCGGCAGATCTCGTCTATCTTGCGCGCTTGCTCGCCGAGGAGACCGGCCGGCCATTCGGTGGCGTCCTGCCTGAGCATTTCCATGAGCGCCGTTTGCAGCCAAACCGCGGCACGCTCCTGGCGTCCCTCACGGTAGGAGTCGATCGCTCGGGTGAGGAGCTCGCGAAACAGCTCGGGCAGCCCGATTCTGCGGATAAACGGTGGATAGTCCTGCTCGGCCAATCGGAGTCGTTCACCCCATTCGTCGAGGAATTCGAAATGAATGGCGATGAAGCGCAGCGGCTGCTCGGGGTCATGCCACGAGCGGTATGAGACCCCGCTTCGGAGCAGGACACAGTCGCCGAACGAGATCTCCGTCCTGCTCTTCCGATCGGCAATCCATCCTTTCCCTGATGTTACGTACCACAAGTCCCAACTCGGCAGCCCGCGCACTCGCCATGTCCAATCGTATTCGCACTCAAAGACGCTACCCCACCGAAAACCGATTCTGCTGCTTGGTTTCCAGTCCATGTATCAAAAAAGTATATAAAAATGGTCGGTTATTCCATGGTTTTGCGGCTATTTATGAGTAAAATGTTAATAAATTAGGAGTAGCCATGCGTGACTATCGACTAGAAGAGCTCGTGCTCGCCGACATACTCGACGAGAAGGCCTCTCTGCACCCCTCGGCGGTCCTCGCGAAGTTTCGCGAGGGCGACCTGAGCTACGGAGAGCTCAGTAGAACATCCGCTCGACTGGCAACCGGTTTAGCCGCACACGGGGTGAAGCAGCACGACCATGTTGCGGTCATGCTGCCGAACTGCCCGGAATTCCTTTTTGTGACCCTCGCCCTCGCGCGTCTCGGGGCCGTCATGGTCCCGGTGAATACCAGCTACCGAGGCGAGGTTCTATCCCACGTGCTCGACAGCTCAGATGTCAGTTTGGCAATTGTGGACGAGCGCTACGCCGCGGAGGTGGCCCGAGTGGAGGGAAACATTCCCGAGCTCTCGTCGATCGTCGTTCGCTCTCGAGGGGCCGCCGGAACCCTCCTCAAGGGATTCTCCAACCCTGTTGTTCCCCTCGGCCGGATGATCGGGGCGCAGGGCGAGGTGCCGAACGCGACGGTCTCCCACGGGGATCTACAGGCGATCATGTTCACCTCGGGGACGACCGGGTTGTCGAAAGGGGCGATGGTTCCGCACGCCCTCGCGCTTACGGACTCCCTCGACTTCATCCGCTACATGAGCTACCAGGCCAACGAGACCACCTACTGTCCGCTGCCTCTGTTCCATGCGGCGGGACTCTGGGACGGGTTCATGGCGGCGATGCTCGCCGGTGCAAGCATCGCTATAGTCGAGCGCTTCAGCGCTTCTCGTTTCTGGGAAGACGTTATTCGATTCGACGCGAATGTCTGCATGAGCGTTTTCTCAATGATCCCAATTCTTCAAAATCGGTCTCCCAAATCGACGGACAAGAGGCACCCGCTCCGGATGTTTTACATGGGCAAATCGGACCTTGATGCAGCGTTCTATGAACGGTTCGGCGTGCACACTCCGGAAACCTATACCAGTACTGAGATCGGAATAGGAACGGCCAGTCCCTACGGCACCTGGCGGACCGGGTCGTGCGGCACGGTGAATACCCCTCGCCACGAAGTGCGCATCGTCGACGAGCTCGATCGTGAGGTGCCGCCGGGCGAGAGCGGAGAAATCGTAGTCAGGCCCCGACAGCCGTACACCATGTTCACCGGCTACTACAACAATCCTCGGGCGACCATGGACAGCTTTCGAAACCTCTGGTTCCACACTGGAGACCGCGCCTACCGGGACGACGACGGATATTTCTATTTCCTCGAGCGGGCGAAAGACAGCATTCGTCGACGGGGAGAGAACATCTCGGCATTCGAAGTGGAGCGCACCGTAAACGACCATCCTTCAGTACTGGAGTCCGCGGCGTTTGCCGTTCCGTCGGAAATCGAGGAGGATGAGGTGAAGGTCGCGGTCGTCGTTCGACCCGGTGAGGAGCTCGTGCACGAGGAGCTCATAGCACACTGCAAGGAGCGGATGCCTGAGTTCATGATTCCCCGCTTCGTCGAGCTCGTCGACGAGCTGCCGAGGACGCCGACCGGCAAAATCGAGAAGCACGAGCTGCGCACTCGCGGGTCCGACGGTATCACGAGGCAAACCTGGGATCGCGAGCGAGCGACTGCGCGGGGAGCTTCCTGATGGAATGGCGCGACACGAACGAGGAGGCGGACTTTCGCAAAGAGGTGAAAAGCTTCATCGAGAAGCGCTTCCCGAAGGGGTACAAGCCGGATCTGGAATCCGAACAGAGCCTCGAGCCGGAAGACGTGTACGGCTACAATTGGGCGGCCGACCGACGTTCCAACGACCCAAAGCGGCGAAATGGAGCCGCGGAGTGGGCGGCACTGCTCGCCGAGCGGGGATGGATTGCCCCGAGCTGGCCACGGGAGTATGGCGGTGCCGAGTTGTCGGTCACCGAGGAGTTCATACTACAGGAAGAGATGATGCGCGCCGGGGTGCCGACGGTGAACGGAATCGGGGTTGCCCTTCTCGGGCCCACCCTTTTGGAGTTCGGCTCCACGGAGCAAAAGCGGCACCATCTTCCGGCAATTGCCAGGGGCGAGGAGACTTGGGCGCAGGGTTTCTCAGAACAGTCCTCGGGTTCCGACCTTGCTTCGCTGCAAACTCGAGCCGAGCTCGAGGGGGATCACTACGTCGTCAATGGGAGGAAGGTCTGGACCTCCCTTGCTCAGTTTGCAGACTGGCTCTTCGTTCTCGTGCGCACCGACCCGGACGCTCGGAAGCACCGGGGAATCAGCTTCCTGCTCATCGAGGCGAACGCACCGGGAGTGAAAATACGCCCGATCGAGGACATGCGGGGAGCCGAGCCGTTTGCCTCGCTATCGTTCGACGATGTGAGAGTGCCGGTCACGAACCGTGTCGGCGAAGAGAATCGAGGCTTCTACATCGCGATGGCCACCCTTGCCTACGAGCGGTCCGGGATCGGCGCGAGCGTGAAGTACGAGCAGCTGCTCGAGCGGCTCATTTCAACGGTGGCGCCGGCCGGCGGTCAGGCGGCGACCGAGAGGGTGCGCCCCGACTGGGGCGGCGCGATTCGCCACGAAATCGCGCAACGTTTCATCGAGGTGCGTGTGCTGCGCGACCTCGCATTGAACACACTGTCGACTCAGGGCGCCGGGGAGGTATCCGGATACGAGGCCTCGGTGAACCAGCTCTTCAGCGCGGAGCTGCACCAACGCCTCGCACGGACCGGCGGCAAGGTGTTCGGCATGCATTCAGGGCTTTGGCAGCGAGAAGGGGCGCCGCTCAGAGGAGCGTTCACGCACGACAGCTTCGACGCCGTGGCGAACACCTTGCTCGGCGGAACGGCAGAGATACAGCGCAACGTTATAGCAACGCGGGGGCTTGGTTTACCGAAGGAATAGCAAGCGAGCGTACCGCCGTTCAGTCGACGGAAAGAGACAAAATGGGAGAGAGGTGCAAACATGTATGAATCAATCGAATTGGAAATCAAGGAAGGTGTCGCACGCCTGACGCTCAACAGACCGAAAGTCCTCAACGCCATCAATCGGGAGATGATGGGCGAGCTGAAGGCTGCCTGCGAGGAGCTCGACGAGAACGACGAGGTCGGGGTCGTCGTGATGCAGGGCTCGGGTAGGGCATTCTGTGCCGGAGCCGACATGAAGTGGTCGGAGGAGATGACTCCGAAGGACCGCGTCGAAAGCAATCGAATAGGACAGCGAGCATTCGACCGGATCGCGTCCATGACGAAGCCGGTTATCGCAGCGGTGCACGGCTACGCTCTCGGCGGCGGGCTGGAGCTCGCATTGGCGGCCGATTTCATCGTCTGTTCCGATGACGCGAAGCTAGGGCTTCCCGAGATTACCCTTTCGGCGAAGCCTCCCTACCGACCGAAGATCACCGAAGACGGCGATCCCGATCAACCGGAGTTCGGCGGCGCCGGTCCCGGTTGGGGAGGCATCAAGCGACTTCCCGAGCGCATCGGAAAGGCTCGCGCGAAGGAGCTGATGCTCACCGGTATACACGTCGCGGCGGAACGCGCCCTGACCCTTGGGCTGGTGAACGACGTCTATCCAAGGGGGGAGTTCAGCGAGCGGGTGTCCGAGCTTGCGAACCGAATAGCAGCGATGAACCGCTACAATGTTCGTCTCATCAAGGAGCTCGTCGACCACGGCTACGACCTGCTTGAGCTTCACCCGAGATAAACCGAGGAGAGAACAATGATCACAATCTATCGAGTAGACCACGTCTCACAGGTAGTCGCCGAGATGGCGCCGCAGGCCGAGTTGCTCGAGGGCCTGTTCGGCTTCGTTCCCGTGAGAGAATGGGAGAGTGAGAGCGAGGGATGCCGCGGACGGATGTATGAGCTCCCCGATAGCCGTGGACAGAAATGGGAGCTTCTCGAGCCGTTCGGCGAGGGCTCGCCGCTCAATCGGTTCTTGGATTCTCCGCGTGGACCGGGACTCCACCACATCGCCGTCGAGACAAACGACATCAAGGCGGCCCTTGGCGAGCTCGACCGGCTCGGCCTCGAGCCGATTGAGGCGGCGAGCGCTTCCGAATCCCAGTGGTTCGATATCCCCATCGCGCCTCCGACTGCAACCGGCGGCGGCAGTGACTCGGAACCATCCGGTTTGATGCTCCGGCTGTACGGGGCTCCAATCGAGAGGATTTGCGGTGAAGACGGCACTCCAAAGCCGGCACCTGCAGCCGGCGGTGCGCGCCGGGAGGAGACCATCGGCATCAAAGAGCTCCTCCACATCTGTCAGGCCACTTCGGACCTTGACGAGCTCGCGTCCTGGAATGGGCGGATTCTGGGAATGAATCCCATCTTTCGTACACCCGAGGGCAAACATCCCGACATGGCGACGATGATGCTCACTTTGCCTGGAAGCCAGATCATCTGGGAGCTCATCGCACCGGTGGGCGAGGAATCCTTCATCGATCGTTTCGTCGAAAAACGGGGCGAGGCATCCTGCCATCACGTGACCTTCGAGGTGGATGATTGGGATCGAGCAATGGCCGCCTGTGACAAGCATGGGGTGCCGACCTTCGGAGAGAACAGTGGGGAGACCGACGGTGCGAAGTGGCGGGACGCCTTCATTCATCCGAAGCATGCAGGCGGGGTTCTCGTTCAGATCTACCATGAGGAGCGTCCCGGCGTATGGATGCGCTCGGACAAGATCCCCGCCGTCAGGAAGGCCGCATGGAGCTGAGACTGAGCCGACTGCAGGAGGAGCTCCAAGAGGGGGTACGAGAGCTCCTCGGCCGCGAATCACCGATAGGGCGCTCACGTTCTACAGCGAAGAGCGAAAAGGGCTATTCCCCCGAGCTCTGGGCCAAGCTCGCGAATGAGGGCTATCTCGGCACGGCCTTCGAGCAGCGCTTCGGGGGAGGAGGGCAGAGCTTTCTCGAGGCATGTCTCGTTCTCGAAGAGCTCGGCCGTTTTCGGGTGCCGAGCCCGTATTTGACGACTGTGGCCATCTGTGGTACGGCGATCGACCGGTTTGGAAGCGAAGATCAGAGGGCGGAGCATCTTCCGGAAATCATCTCGGGAGAGCGCATTTTCGCCTACGCCGACGCAGAGCCCGGCGGGAGTTGGGGCATGCCGCCAACAGAGCTGCGCGCCGAGAAGATCGACGGCGGATTTCTCCTCAACGGCCGCAAGACCTACGTGCCGTACGCCCATCTGGCCGATCTGCTGCTCGTCGTCGCGCGGGCGACGGCCTCGGGTGGGGAGGCTCCGCGGCGAGATCGAGACGATTCGGCCGAGGAGGCGCACCCCATCCTGCTCATCGTCGATCAACGCTCGAGAGGGGTGTCAACCACCCCCCTTGTCACGGTCGATAACGACCACTACCGGACCGTCGAGTTCGACGAGGTGAGCGTTGCGGGTGAGGCGCTTCTCGCGGGTGACCCGGCGGCGCCGCCCACAGACCTCATCGACCAATTCGGTGCGGCAGCACGCTGCGCCGAGATGGTGGGCGGGGCCGATCGAGTGCTCGAAATGAGCCTCGAGTTCGCGAAGAAACGCGAGCAGTTCGGGCATCGAATCGGCAGCTTCCAGGCCGTTCAACATCACTGCGCCGACATGGCCGTCGACGCGGTTAGCTCGCGTCTCGTAACAAGCGAGGCTGTCTGGCGGCTGAGCCGGAGGCTCGACGCTCGTCGGGAGGTCTCGGTCGCGAAGGCGTGGGTCAGCGATGCCTACCTGAGGATCTGTTCCTCGGCTCATCAGATTCACGGTGCCATCGGCTACACGATGGGCCACACCATGCAGCTGTTCTATCGTCATGCAAGCTCGGCGGCGCTCCAGTTTGGGGATGCCGACTATCACCGAGAGCTGCTTGCCCGTGAACTCGGAATGTGACACGCCCCGCGCACGTGGAGATCAAGGTCGGGACCAGCCGCTGCCTGCTCGGAATGAAGGTCCGCTGCGACGGTGGGCACAGGTATGACAGATTCCTCGCAAAGACGGCGCCGAAGATGGTTGCCGACCGATCCCAAGCTGCTCTTTTTGCATCTTGACGCCCAAAGCGGATATCTGTTTGCCATTTTTGCACGGGCTTGCATAACCAATAGACGAGCAGTCCCGCGTTAACCGGTGAATTTCGCAGCGAGAGTGGATATTTCTGCAAAATTTGCACGCTGTTCGCATCCTTAGGGATTGATCTTTGCCGGTTTTTCTGTTAGAGTTTCCGCGAGTCAGTAATGGCAAAGAAGCAAGTATTGAAAGACCTCGTCGAGAAGACGGGATTTTCCATATCGACAATTTCAAGGGTTCTCAACGGAAAGGCTACCATCAGCGACGCCACGCGGGAGCAGATTCTGAGCGCCGCGCGCGAGATGGGGTTCGATATGTCGAAATACTCGGGGGCCAGCTCACTTGACAGCATCGCGTTCGTCGTCTACTACCAGCGGCGGACAGAGTTCGAGAACCCATTCTTTCTGCATTCAATTCGCGGGGCCTACAATTGCGCATGCGAGCACGGGTTCAGCTTGCAGGTCTACTTCAAGGAAGACGAACGTCCGGGACTCATCGAATCGATCGCCGAACGGCGGTCGGCACGGGGCATTATCCTCTCGGCTGTGCCCTCAGACGAGTCCGATATCCGAATTCTGCAGGAGCGCGACTTTCCCTTCTCGATCATTGGGCGTCCGAGTCAAAGCGACAGCACCTACTGGGTCGACAACGACAATTACAACGCTTGCTACACGATCGTAACCGATCTCCTGAACAAAGGGCAGAAGAACATTGCGTTCGTCACGAAGGGACTCGATCGGCATTATGCCCGGGACCGATACGACGGTTACCGGCAGGCCTTCGCAATCCGGGGGATCGCAGCTCCCGAGAATCTCATCATCGACGGCGATCTCGGCGATCAGACGGCACGTTTGGTTTCAGAGCTCAAGCAGGGAAATGTTGACGTCATCATCGCCGACGATGACGAGACGGCCCTGACGATCGCGAACCTCGTCCCCGCCGCGGGGAAACGTGTCCGGGTTATCGGGTTCAACTACATGCCCGTCCCCCACATCGAGAACGTCGACTTGTGGCTCGTTGACATAAAACCGGAGGAGCTCGGGTATTGGGCCGCGCGGATGTTGATTCAGTCAATGACCCAACAATCGACGCCGGTAAATCGCCTCATCCCCCTCGAGCTCAGCGAACGAAAACCCACCTCTGCCGCGGCAGCGCAGCAATAAACCATAGCGATGGGCAGACAAAAAGCCGCCCTACGAAGGGCGGCTCTCTGCAACGAACACGATTTCCCGTCGACTGCGGGAACGGTTGCTATTTGATCGAGCCTGCGACTATGCCTCTGATGATATAGCGCTGTGCAATCAAGAAGACGATGATAATGGGGATAATCGCCATGACGATTGCCGTAAGCATGAGGTCCCACTGCTTCACGTAGGTACCCGCGAAGTTGGCAACCGCCAAGGGGATCGTCTGAACTCGATTGCCCTTCCCGAGGACCAGCAGCGGCAGGAGGTAGTCGTTCCAGATCCACATGCCGTTTAGCACGACGACTGTGGCGTGGATCGGGCTGAGGAGCGGGAAGACGATACGGTAGAAGACCCCGAACTTCGTGCTTCCGTCTATCGTCGCCGCCTCTTCGAGCTCGTAGGGTACTCCCTTGATGAAGCCGTGGAACAGGAACACGGTCAGCGAAAGCCCGAAGCCGATGTAGGCGAAGACCATTCCGAAGCGCGTACGAAGCAATCCGATGCCTGTGACGGTCGTAATCTCCCGGAACCAGGAAAGAAGCGGGAACATGATGATCTGGAAGGGAATGACCATGGCCCCGACAAGCATCAGAAAGACGAGCTGGGAGAAGCGGGTCTTTGTCCGCACGAGAACCCATGCCGCCTGCGAGCAGAGCAGGTTGAGCGCCGCCACAGAGAAGACGGTGATGATGGCCGACGAAAGAAACGAGGAGGGGTAGGCGATGTTCGGATTCGTCCAGATCGAAACCATGTTCTTGAAGATCATCCCCCAGTTCTTCGGAAGCGCCATGGGGAAGGCGCTGACGTTGAAGGCGCTCTTTGCGGAGTTCATCACGATCAGGAAGAAGGGAAACAGATAGACAAGGAAGAAGGCGATAACGATTATCTCGAAGATGATCGCCGCTATTTTTCTGCTCATGCTTCGATCTCCCTTTTCTTGCTCGCGCGCACTTGGATCGTCGAGATGACGACGAGCACGATGAAGAAGACGACGGCCCGCGCCTGTCCCATCGCGAGATGGTCGCCGGTAAACGCAGTGTTGTAGATATGCAGGGCGAGCAGCTCGGTGGCGTAAATCGGCTTTCCCATGAAAATCGTCGAGGGGCCGCCTGCGGTCAGTGAGACGTTGACGTCGAACTGCTTGAACGAGTTCACCAGCGTCAGAAAGAGGGTAATCGTGAATGCCTGGGCGATCATGGGAACCGTGATGTAGCGGAAGCGCTCGAAGCTCTTCGCGCCGTCGATCGTTGCCGCCTCGTAGAGCTCCTGAGGTACCCCTTCGATCGCCGCCACGTAGATCATCATGATGTAGCCGGCATACTGCCAGGTGCCCACGGCCACGAGCGCCAGGATCGAGGTCCCAGGGTGTCGCAGCACCAGATTCTCTGGGTTGGCCAGAAATCCGCCCAGCGCAGGGATGGCATTATTGAAGATGAACTGCCAGATGTAGCCGAGGATGAGGCCTCCGATGAGGTTTGGGACGAAGAACCCGGCTCGATAGAGGTTGCGAAGTCTCAGCCGGCTCGTCGCAATCAGCGACAGGATCAGCGCCGTTATATTGAGCACGAGCACGTTGATGAAGGTATAGACGAAGGTGATGATGAACGAAAAGAGAAACGCTGGATCTTGGAAGCTCTGCGTAAAGTTGCCGAGCCCGACGAATTTGAGGCCGGCCCCCGATCCCGCCGAGGAGCTCCAATCGGTAAAGGAGTAGAAGACCCCGAGAAAAAAGGGAATTATCATCACCATCACGAAGGCGAATAGAACCGGCGTGAGGAATACCCAAAAGACGAGCTTTCCGCTCTTGTCCTGTTTCAAGACTCTCCTCCTACCCGCAGGACGTGCACCTTTCAGCAGTGAGCGAGCGTCGCGCGCCCGACGGAAAAAAAGGGCGAACATCACTGTTCGCCCCGATTATAGCACGGTTTCCTAGCTTTAGCTCTTCTGGTTTTCGAAGGCGCTGGTCATAAGTTGGATGAACTTGGCCTCGTTGATCTGACCGGTTGCGAACTGGTTGTAGATCGGTCCCAGAATCTGCTGGCGGAAATTCAAGGTGAACTGATACTGGTTCCATGCGTAGATCTTGCCGGCCTTCATCCATGCCTGGACCGACTGGGAGAGCTGACCGGAGGGCTGAAGATCGATGTTCTTGAATGCGGGGATCATATCCGCCTTCTTGACGATGAAGTCCTGTCCGGCCTTCGTAAAGACCATGTCGTTGAGGAACTTCTCGGCGCCCGCCACGTTCTTCGAATCCTTGTTGACGACGTACCATGAGGGTGCTGAGACGAAGATGCCGTCGGTCGTGGCGTTGAGCGAGCCGTAGGGTGCAAACGCCATCTTGAAGGTCACGCCCGCCTGCTTCATGTTGGGGTCGACCCAGTTGCCCTGGTGAAGGAACACCGTCTTCTGAGTAGCGAAGGCGTTGACCTGGGCGTTGTAGTCGCCGGTGGTGAGGATGGTCTGGTTGGCATATTTGAACATCAGCTCGACCCAGTTTGCGTACTGCTGCATTCGAGAGGCGTCCACCTTACCGGCAAGCAGAGCCTTGACTACCGACAAGTCGTCGTAGGGGAGGCCGTTGGAGAGCAGGGCGTTCATGTCGTGGTCGGTTACGACCCAGGACATTTGCGAGCTCGCCGCCATGGAGACCACGGCATTGATTCCGAGCTGGGCCTTCATGGAGTTGATCTTCTCGAAAGCGGCCTTATAGGCTGCATAGTTGTCGAGGGTCTTGGGATCGACACCGGCCTTCGCCAGCAGATCGGCGTTGTAGGCGAGTCCCCAGCCTTCGATTGAGACCGGAAAGCCGTAGACCTTACCGTTTTCTTTGAACGGTACCGAGGTCTCTGCGACCCACTTCTGGTTCGACATGTCCTGCAGAACGCTTTCCCACTGCTTGTAGTCTTGGGGGCCTTGGATGACGAAAATATCCGGCATATCGCCTGCCGCATAATCCGCCTTCAACTGCTGGCCGAGCCCGTTCGAGGTGCCGCCGATCGACTTGATGGTGATCGGGATACCCGAGGTCTT
>CAZDMH010000030.1:0-55443 GCA_964506755.1 uncultured Spirochaetales bacterium | reverse complement strand
GACTGGCAGGAGGCGCGAAGCCGGCGCCTGCCGGGGTGGGATCCGCGAAGCTGAGGCCTGCGCAGCCGAGGTCCGCTCAGTCGAGGCCCGGCTGCAGCTATCCACTCAGCCGATGCCGATTGACCACCGGGAGCGTGTGTGCTAATGTCGATTCATCTAACAGTTTCCTATCAGTATTCCAGCTGTTGAGGCGTATGAGCACGCAAGGTTGCGCTCCTCGCCTTCGGCCCCGATCGGCAGACGAGCTCGCGCAACAGCGCAATTTCCTGACGAGAGGCATTTCTCAACGGCGGCGGAATTTGGGAAGAGAGAACTGAGGTAGGTGATGGCGCCAGGTCAACCCGCCGCGCTCGGCATTATTGCCTGTCCCGGCGGGCAGAAGTTCACCGATGAGATGATCCCTCATCTCAAGAAACTGTACCGTAAGCGCTACGATCAGTTCTCCGTCATGCTCTGCGAACGCTACGGTATGACGAAAGAGCAGGCCGTTCGGACCATCAACCTCACGAACGACCTGCACTCGAGAATGCCGAACAACTCGGCCCCCGCAGAGAAGTACGGTATCCCCTCGTTCAAGGTGCCCGTTCGCTACACTCGCTTTCCAAACGGCGAGTTTAAAGCTGAGATCCTCCAGTCGATCCGCGGCTCGCACATCTATATCGTTCAGGACGTCGAGAACCACTATCCTTTGACCTTTCACAACGACCCGGCGAGCTATGCGTTATCGGTGAACGATCACGTCTTCTCCCTTTTCGTGACGATCGACGCGGCGCGGCATGCCGGTGCGATGAGCATTACGATCGTCCTGCCGACCTATCCCTATGCCCGGCAGCACAAGAAGAAAGGGCGAGAGGCGCTTACCGCTTCCCTGTTCGGCCGGATGCTGGAGCAGATGGGCGTAGACAGAATCATCACTCTCGACATCCACTCAAAGGAGATCGAAAACAGCTTCCATCGTCTGCGCCTCGAGAACCTTCACGCCTCCTATCAGATCCTCCGAAAGCTGATGACCATTACGGACGTCCGGCGCGAGGACCTCGTCGTGGTTTCCCCCGACACCGGAGCGGTCGACAGGAATAAATTCTACGCCGAGAGCCTCGGGAAGCCGCTCGCGCTGCTTTACAAAGAGCGCGACTACTCGAAGGTCACCCAGAACGCCCTTCAAAACAACATCACCAATATGCGGCTGCTCGGTTCGGTGGAGGGCAAGGCCGTGTTCATGGCTGATGACCTGATCGGGACGGGCGGAACGCTCATCAAGGCGATGGAGTACTTGCGGGAGATGGGAGCCACGAGCATCATCTGTGCGATCAGTCTTCCGCTTTTCACCGGCGACGCAATCGAGCACTTCGACGATGCCCATCGACGAGGGTTGTTCGAGGCGATCATCGGAACCAATGCGATATACCATGGCGACGATCTGCTTTCGAAGGAATGGTACGTAAACGCGAGTATTTCGAACCTGTTCGCCCGCATCATCGCGCGGCTTCATCACGGTCGTTCCCTGAGCTCGCTTCTCGACAATCGCGAGATCATTCGACGTCTCCTTGCGCCGCACGCCGTCGGCGCGGCAAAACAGGAATAGATTCCACTCGATGAAACGAACTGGACACGTTCTGTGCCTCGACTTCGGCACCTCTTCGATCAAAGGTGGGCTCATCGACGCGAGCGGACGGCTCGAGGTCTGGGAGCGCGAGAGCCTGCTCGCCGATCCTGCCGCCGACCTTGCCCACTGGCAACCCGGGGTCTGGACGCGGGGCTTCAAACGAATCGTCGAACGGATGAAACGGTCGGGGCTCTTCACTGGTGCCGGGCTGCGGGCAATCGTTTTGAGTGGCAACGGGCCCACCGTGGTTCCCGTAGACCGGCGCGGCCTGCCTCTGGGGGAGGCGCTGCTCTGGGTCGATACCCGTGCCGTGCGGACCGTGGAGACGAGCTCTTTCTTTCTTCCGAAGATCTCCTGGATCAAGGTCAACGAGCCGAAGGTCTACGATGAGGCAGGCGCCTTTCTCTCCTTCCCCGAGTTCATGAATCTCTACCTCACGGGAGAGCAGGCGACGATCACCCCCTCCGAGGGGTTCAAAGAGTTCATCTGGACCGAGGAACAAATCGGGAGTGCCGGTCTCGACCCGCGGAAGTTTCCGCGCTTCGTGAGGATCGGTGAACGGGTGGGAAGCGTCGGGAGGAACGCCTCCTCAGATCTCGGTTTGCCCGAGGGGCTGCCGGTCATCGCCGGAGGCTCGGACTTCCTCATGTCACTGCTCGGCACGGCGACGGTCGTCCCGGGGCGCACCTGCGACCGGGCCGGGACATCGGAGGGAATCAACCACTGTATCGCGAATCCCGTTCGAAATGAACGCGTGCGCTGCCTTCCTCATGTCATCGACGGGCTCTACAACGCGGCGGGAATCCTCTCCTCGACCGGACGCAGCTTCGAGTGGTTCCGCGACATCTCTGGACAGCACGGAAAGGACTATCGGGAGATGATGAGCGAGATCGTTGCAGTAGGGCATTCCCGTTCCACTCCGCGATTTTTTCCGTCGCTCCATACCGGCGAGGTCTGGGAGTTTGCGGATGCAATCTTCGCGGAGCTCAATCCTGAGCACCGGGCTCCGGAGATGGGACGGGCGGTGGTCGAGTCGATCGGCTTCGGCGTGCGCAACCTCATCGAGTCACTCGAGAAGAGCGGCTGCAGCATCGGGAGTCTCAGAGCGTGCGGCGGCCAGGCCAGAAATGAGATCTGGAACCAGATGAAGGCCGACATCACCGGCAAGCCGATCGTCGTTCCCGAGGTGGTCGACGCCGAGCTCGTCGGCGACGCCTGCGCCGGCTTGGTCGGGCTCGGTGATTTTTCCTCCCTCACCGAGGCCTCCGGGGCGCTGGTCCGCTTGAGGCAAACCTTCGAGCCGAACCCCGACGAGCACCGCCGCTTCACCGAGGAGTATCTTGTCTACGAAGAGATCTGTCGCAGGATGGTAGCCGTAGCGGAGGCGTCGAACCGAGGCTCGGCGTCGTAGATTCAACCTCGACTCGGAGTTGCCTGTCGAGACGCGGCATTAGCTTCGGCGCGCAGCCGCTGATGATTTCGACTGCAGCATGGGTACCGATCAGCGAAAAAGTGAGATGAGAAGCGAGTGGTCACGGAGCCACTTGTTGGCGTTCCGGTAGTCGGGACAGAACTGCTCGACAACTTTCCAGAAGGCCTTCGAATGGTTGAGGTGCACCTGGTGCGCAAGCTCGTGGATAACGAGGTAGTCCTGGACGGCGGATGGCAGCATGATCGCCCGCCAGTTGACCGATATGTTTCCTTTCCCCGACGAGCTGCCCCAGCGCGTGCGCTGATTCCGAATGAAGAGCTTCTGGAAAGAGATTCCGGTCATTGTCGAGAGCTCGGAGGCGCGTCGCGGAAAGTGGCGCTTCGCCTCGCGCTCGAGATGGCGCTTTATGACGGCCGTGACGTGTCTGCGTGAGGGATCGTCGGTGCGGATCTCGAGGGAACGAGCCTCCTCCGAGACGCTGATCGAACGCTTACGCCGGGGGTCTCGGATGACGCTCACTGAATAGGGAACTCCGCGAACGTAGACGCTCTGCATCGGGTCGTGTTGGGATCGGCCTGCGGCCACCTTGACCAGATTCTTCTCGATCCACTGTTCCTTCTTTCGGAGTGACTCGGTGATTTTCGGGAGGCCGACGCCGTAGGGAGCCGAGACGAGAATCTCGCCGTCGAACGTGATGCGCAGGTTGATGTACTTCTGGTTCTTGCGCCGGCGAACAACACAACGGATCTCGCTTCCCTTCAGTGCGACCGTGTGGGCCTCGCCGCTGCTCTTCATATCTCTCTATACCGGGTAGCGGCCGTGACGTCAAGTGCACGATGGTTGACAACGACGAGCAGTCCGGTGAATATCACGGGGGAGCGGTGAGGCGACGGCAGGATGCCGGGGAGGGAACCATGGCGAACAAGAAGAAAAAGGGCGCGGTGCCGTTTCTCGAGTCGGGGGTGGCCCAGGTTGCGATCATCGTCAAGGACCTGGAGAAGACCGTCGAGGCATACTGGAAGCAATTCGGCATCGGTCCGTGGCACTTCTACACCTACGAAAAGCCGCTTCTGAAGCACATGACCTACCACGGTGAAGAGGTGGAACATTCGATGCGAATTGCCCTCTCCTACATCGGAAATCTTCGCATCGAGCTCATCCAGCCCGGCCCGGGACCGCTGATCCACAACGATTTCGTGGAAGAGCATGGATACGGCGTTCACCATTTCGGCATTCTTGTCGACGACATGGATGAGGCTCTGGAAAATGCACGGAAGCAGAACTTCGAGATGATTCAAGACGGGGCGGGTTTCGGTCTGGATGGCGACGGTCACTACGCGTATCTCGATACCGAGGAGGATCTCGGCGTGACCATCGAGCTCATTCAGCGCCCGAAGGGCAGGGTGAAGCCGGAGAAGATCTATCCACCCGAGAGTGAAGAATCCTGATCTAATCGGCGGCGCGAAGGAGTTCGGTGTAGCGGCACCGGAGTCGACAGAGTCCCGCATTGACACTCTCCGGGCGTTGGAGTACTGTGTCGAAAAGTCGTTCGGCATGATTCCGAGAAACACGAAAATAGTCGCTACCGTATCAGACCGCAATTGTGATGCATCCCTCATCAGCGAGCTTCGTGATGCAGGGATGAGCGTCGTTCGCCTGAACACCGCCCACCAAGAGCCCGAAGACACGCTCAAAGTCATTCGAAACGTCCGCGCCGTATCCGACACGATTTCTCTCATGCTCGACACGAAGGGTCCGGAGGTGCGTACAGCGGGCATCGAAGAGCCGATCGAAGTTGCCGCTGGTGATCGGGTACGGATCGCGCGTACAGGCGGCCCGCGTACCTTCCGAGTCAACTACGACGGATTCATCAGCGACATTCCGCAGGGAGCGCAGATCCTGATCGACGATGGCCTCCTCGAGCTGCTCGTCGTCGAAAAGAGCGACGACTTTCTCGATTGTGAAGTGCGCGACTACGGTTTCATCAGGGGCAAGAAGAGCATCAACGTTCCGGGAGTTCACCTCAATCTGCCATCCCTCTCGGATCGGGACCGGATGTACATCGAGTTCGCAATCGAGCATGACCTCGACTTCATTGCTCATTCGTTTGTTCGCAGCAGGAAGGACGTAGAAGACGTTCAGGCGATACTCGACGAGCGGGGCAGCAAAGTCAAAATCATCGCCAAGATCGAGAACCGACAGGGCGTCGAGAATCTGCCCGAGATCCTCGATGCGGCGTTCGGGGTGATGGTTGCCCGCGGCGACCTCGGTATCGAAATCCCGGCGGCGGAGGTTCCCGCCATTCAGAAGCAGATTATCAACGCCTGTGTGAAACGGGCGAAACCTGTCATTACCGCGACGCAGCTCCTTCATTCGATGATTGAGAACCCGCGACCGACACGCGCCGAGGTGAGCGATGTCGCGAATGCGGTTTTCGATGGAACCGACGCATTGATGCTGAGCGGAGAGACCGCTTCCGGACGGTATCCGGTAGAGTCAGTTCGGATGCTTGCAGAGATCGCGTGTGTCGTGGAGCGTGAGAAACCGAAGTTTTGGGATCTCCCGGTGTTCCAGGTCAAGAACCGGCTGCGCAACTACCTCGCCAAGACGGCGATCAGCGCGGCGCTCGAGCTGCCGGTGAAGGCAGTCGTCGTGGATACTGAATCGGGCTACACCGCCCGCATCGTTTCAGCCTACCGGGGACCGATCCCGGTCTACGCGACCTCCCCGCATATGCGGGTCGCGCGGGAGCTTTCGCTCAGCTACGGGGTGAACCCTTCCTATCTCCCCGAACCGAACTCGACCTACGATCTCGTGCGAAGCTCGCTCGCGATTCTCCTTGACAACGCGAGCATCACCTTGGATGATCTTGTGGTAATCCTCGCAGGGACACCGGGCCGGAGCACGGGATCGAATTTCATCGAGCTCAATACCGCACGGCAGTGTCTGGTGGATCGAATTTAGCAGCTTGGAGAAGGGGCGCACAGGAAAGGGCCGCACAAGCATACGATTGAAAAGGGGGCAGTCATGAGCCGAGTCTCTGTTCGAGGTTTCTCCAGGTTGATTCGATACGCGGCGGGGGCGTCCCTGGCGCTCTTGATCGTTCTCGCGCTCGCCGGATGCGGGCGGTCTTCTCAGAAGGAGAAAGCTCCGAAGGCCACGACGACGGCGCAGGGATCTGCCACGCAGCAGGCCCAGCAACCGGCGCAGGCCGCGAACCAGATTACCGGAACCGTCGAGTACGCCGAAGGTGAGGTCACACTGAATGGTCTTCCGGTCCAGATTGGTGCGGCCGTCAATAATGGGGATACGATCAAGACGGGAAGCAACGGTGTCTGCAACATCACCTTCCTCCAGCGCAACATCGTGCAGATACAGGCGGACAGTCTCGCTGTCGTCAACTTCGGCGACATCGGTAGGGGCATTCAGCTGCAGTCTGGCTCTCTCGCCGCCGTCCTGAAAAATCTCACCTCTACAGCGACCGGGATGCGCTTCCAGGTCGATACCCCGACGACGACTGCCGGGGTCCGCGGTACGGCTTTCTTCATCAAGGTCATCGATCCCAATACGACCTACTTCTGTCTGTGCAATGGAGAAATCCACCTCCAGGATAACACCGGCGGGAATCAGGAGACACTCGAGGCGGCACACCACTCCGCCGTCGAGTACATCCGCAAGGACGGGAAGATTTCAGTCGAGAAACAGCCGATGCTCTACCATCACGACAGCGAGATGGAGCAGCTTGCGAAGAAGATCGGCTACACGATTGATTGGAGCAAACCGGACCTCGTCAACTAGCCTCCGACTTCCCTTCGGCGAGTCGCCCCAAATACTCCTCGTAGATCGAGCGAACGCGCAAGCGGGTCGACTCGAGCTTGCGCATGAATGTCTCCGCGGTCGCTTCCTTACCTTCGATGCGGCGGGCGAGCGCTTCGCGCTCTTTTTGTCCGTCCGGCAGGGAATGGACCTGCCTATCCTCGTAGAGCTGGAGAAAGTGCTCGACTCTCCTCAAGAATAGGTAGTCTCGCTCGAGATCCTCCGCGACGTCGACGGGAAACATTCCCTCTTTCGTGAGCAGGCGGAGCGCTTCGAGGGTGTTGCCTGAAAGGACTGCGCGCTTCCGATGTGCATTGGCAAGCTGCATGCCCTGGACGAGAAACTCCACGTCTCGGATTCCTCCGGTCCCGGTTTTCACGTCGACGGATTCGCTCCCTGCGCTGATGTTGTGAGAAGCACTCTGTTTCTCGGCACTGTTGCGCAACCGAACGATCGACTCGCGAACCTCGGTCGGATTCCATTCTCTGCAGAGAAGCGGCTCGAGCGAAGCGAGAAACTCCTGTCCCACATCGATGGCGCCGGCGACCGGACGGAGCTTGAGGAGGGCTTGAAACTCCCACAACGCGGCCGACTTTCGATAGTAGTCGAGTATGGCATCGACAGACTGTACGAGCGGGCCTGAGGTGCCGTAGGGGCGAAGCCGGAAGTCCACCCGGTAGGCGTAGCCGTCCGCGGTGTGATCGGAGAGGTCGGCCCTCAGCTCTTCGAGAACGGATGCGGCGAGGGTTGAATCGGCCTCGGATTCGGCGCTGCGGAAGATTCCGAGGAGATCGATGTCGGAGCTGTAGTTGAGCTCCCGCCCGCCGAGCTTGCCGAATGCGAGAATGCAAAAACCGAGCTCTTCGAGCTTCTCCGGCAGGGACAGCCTGCCCCAAATCCGAACCACACCGGCTTGCAGCACGGTATCCGCGAGATTGGAAAGCTCCAGTACGATTTCCTGCATCGGAATCCCCAGGCAGATGTCGCGGGTACCAATACGCAGAATCTCTCGTCGCCTGAATCGTCGGATCGCGCTGCGCCAGGAGTCGTTATCGGTTGCCCGTTCGGAAAGCTCGGTAAGGTCGGCGAGCATCGCATCGCGGGAGCGGACCTTCCGGATCTGATCAGGAGCCGAAACCCATGTAAGAAGGTCGGGGTTGCGGATGATGGAGTCTGCAAGGAACTGGCTGCCGGCAAATATCGCCAGAAGGATGTCGAGACGCTTCGGCTGAGCGAGGAGCCGGGTATAGTGCTCTTCCGGATCGAGCTCCCCTGCGGATATGAGGCGCTCCCAGTTGTTGAGCGCCATGTCGGGATCCGGGGCGTCGGCGAGGATGTCCCAGGCGAGCACCGCGAGGCGAGCAAAGAGCTGCCGACGCTTGGTGTCGCCCGCAAGAACCTTCAGATTGCGGAAGGCGCGCTCGGGATCCATGAACCCACCCTCGGAGAGCAACTTGTGTTTGAGAGCGTCCGGGGGGTCGTCGGAAAGCACAAGATCGGCTGCATTGACGACCCGTGGCCCGGGCAGCGAGTCTCGACCGAGGTGCCGCTCCACGAAGCTGCGCACGGTGGCAGTGCGGCTTTCGAACTCGAGTCGCAGCAGCTGGGCCGGGGCGAGGCCGAACTGACGCTTGTACCCCGTCCTGCGGGCAAGGTGTGTGTATTCATCCGAGTCGGCAGGGGGCAGGTAGAGGTCGCGAGCCGAGCCCCTGAGCATGCGCAGGCCGTTGATCAGACGCCGCAGGAAGTGGTAGGCCTCCACGAGGTCGTTCGCCTCTTCGCCGCTCATATACCCTGTACGCACCAACTCCTCGAGTGCCGCGTGGATGCGAGGCGTGCGGAGCGCAGGATTGTCCTTGCCGTACATGCACTGGATGATTTGAACGCTGTACTCGAGATCGACGAGCGCCCCGGGGCTGAACTTCGCGTTGAGACGTCCGCCCTCGGTTTTCTCGGCGAGTTGTTTGCTGCGTAGCTCGCGAAGCTCCCGAAGATCGATGGCGTCGCTCGAATAGATCATCTCGTCGCGCAATCGCTCTACTCGACTCCCGAACTCGGCGTCGCCGCCGACCGCACGCATCCGCACGAGTGCAAGCTTCTCATAGCTATGCGCCTCTCCTCCCGCACCGTAGTAGCGGCAGAAGGTCTCGAGACTCACGGCGATCGGTGAATTGCGGCCGTAGGGACGCAGTCTGAGGTCGATGTGGAAGATGCCCTCGCGTTTGGTCTCGACAAGGTTGACCGCGTCTCGGAAGAGTCGTTCGAAGAACTCCCGATTGGCAACGCGCTTCCTGCCGTCGGTGGTGCCGGAGTCACTGTAGACGCACAGCAGCTCGATGTCGGAGGCGTAGCCGAGAGCCTGCCCTCCGAACTTGCCGAGGCCGAGAAGGGCGTACTGCGCCTGAATCCCTGCGAAGGTCCTTGGTATGCCGCATTCGTCGACCAGAGCCTCCCAGGATATCGACACTGCTGCGCGCACGACGACCTCTGCGAGCGTCGTCAGCTTCCGGCTCAAGGAAAGGAAGTCCGTTCCCGGCGTCACGAGGTGGTCGAGATCGATCAAATAGATCTCGTTGTCCTTGAAACGGTTGAGCGCAGCCCGCTTCTCGGACAGGGTGCTCGCC
The DNA here is from genome assembly GCA_964506755.1 of uncultured Spirochaetales bacterium. Lineage (GTDB taxonomy): Bacteria > Spirochaetota > Spirochaetia > DAHUYW01 > DAHUYW01 > CAZDMH01. The sequence continues at coordinate 45,965 of CAZDMH010000030.1, read as the reverse complement.
TGCGTAAGACGTTCACGCAGCATCCGCTCGAGCTCTTCCTCGGAGTGGCTGAGGCTTTCCTTCTTGATCTGAGGGGAAAGCATCGGAAGGATCTCTTCGTACTGACCTCGGATGAAGTCTTCCCAAAGAAAGTCGCTGGTACCGAGGAGGCGGGCGAGGTCCTCCAGGACCCGCGGATTGGCGAGAAGCCGATGCCAGGCTTCCTCCGACGGAGTGGAGAGGATTTCTTTGGCAATAGACTCGAATCTCCTGAGGGCCGTATAGGGGTCGGGTGCATTGCCAAGGAAGTAGGTGAACTGCTTCGTGACGAGAACCGACAGCTTGATCTGATTGAGGAGCTGTGGGTCGTCGACCGGCTTTCCGTGGGCGTCCACAAAGTCTATCTCGTCCTCGATTCGATTCTGATGAGTGCTGATGCGAACGTGCTCGATCGAGACATCGTGTTGGGCGAGGGCATTCGAGAGCGCGAAGAGGAAGAAGGGAGTATCCTCGGCGACAACCTTCAGCCGCGAGTAGCTGCCGGAAGCTCCGTCCACGGAGAGCTCGACCGGGTAGAGAAACGAGGTCGGTTCGGAGAACTCCGAGAGAGCCCGGACGACGTGCTCGTAGATCTGAGTCTTCGCGGCCCTCAGCGACTCGTCGTCGCCGCGCTCGTAGAGTGCGACTACCGATCTGAGCACTGAAGCAAACTCATCTTTCCAGAGTGCCGGGTCGGTGCCGTCACGAAGGTGTCCGGTAAACAGGTCGACGATGAAGCGCCGACCGTCAGCGGATCGGCGCTGCGAAGTGAAGATTTCGCCCGACACGATGTCGAACCCCGTTGCCGCCAAGAGGCCGGTTATCGCGGAGAAGATGCCGGTGTAGTTGAAGCCGATGACGGTCGCTTCGACGTCGGGGGCGCCATCGTCGTTTGTCGTTACGATGAGTGAGGAGAGATCATCGGCCGAGAGCCCGGCGAGAGCACGGGCGTGCTCCGCCAGGACGTCCCGGTCGAATCGTTCATAGTACCTCTCGGCAAATACCGCAAGGTACTGCTCGAGGAACTCGTGCGACACCTGCGGACAAAGGCGCTTGAGCTCGCCTGCGGTCGGCTTTTCCATAACTGGCTTCTATCATACCGCAGGCGGCTGCGTCTGTGTACACCGCGAGGTTTGCCGCCGGCTATCCGATCGCCTCCCGGCCCGTTTCTCCGCTGCGTATTCGGATGCACTCCTCGAGCGGCATGACGAAGATCTTGCCGTCGCCGATCTTACCGCTTCGAGCGCCTCGGATGATGGCGTCGATGGTCGGACGCACGAAATTGTCGTTGACCGCGATCTCAATTCGCACCTTCTTCAGGAGATTTACCTCCACCGCGACCCCGCGGTAGTGCTCCTGATATCCCATCTGCTGACCGGCGCCGAGTGAGTTCGTTACCGACATCTTTCGGACTTCCGACTTGTAGAGCTCCTGCTTTACATCATTTAGCTTATACGGCTGTATGTACGCTACAATCAGTTTCATGTCGCCTCCCTTCTACTGATTCTGGAAGATCTGGAAGCTCGGATAGGATTCCATTCCGTGCTCGCCGATATCCAGCCCTTGGATCTCTTCCTGCTCACTTACGCGGAGCCCCATGACCTTCTTCAGTACTCCGAAGAGCAACATCGAAATGCCGAACACCCACGCGAAGACTGCGACGACACCGAGCGCCTGCACGCCGAGCTGGTGAAATCCTCCGCCATAGAACAGGCCGAGGTGGTCGGAGGTCGCCCCGAAGAGTCCGACGGCCAACGTGCCCCATACCCCGGCGATTCCGTGCACGGAGACGGCTCCGACCGGGTCGTCGATCTTGAAGACCTTGTCGAAGAGCTCGACGGATGCCACGACTATGAGCCCCGCAACGAGACCGATGATGACCGCGCCGAGAGGCGTCGCAACTCCACACGGAGCAGTGATGGCTACCAATCCGGCCAGCGCGCCGTTCATGGTCATGCTCGGATCGGGCTTGCCGAACCATATCCAGGAGATGACCATCGCGCCGATGGCTCCCGTGCCCGCGGCGAGGGTCGTCGTGACGGCGACGTGGGCGATGCCGAGATCGGTTCCAGACAGGGTGCTGCCCGGGTTGAACCCGTACCAACCGAACCAGAGGATGAATACCCCGAGGGCCGCCAACGGAATGTTGTGTCCGGGGATCGCCTTCACCGAGGTCTTTCCGTCCACCTTGATGTATTTGCCTTTTCGTGGGCCGATGAGGATTGCGCCGGCAAGACCCGCCCAGGCGCCGACGGAGTGAACGACCGTCGAACCGGCGAAGTCGTGGAACCCTAGCTTTGCCAACCAGCCGTCGCTTGCCCAGATCCAGTGTCCGGATACTGGATAGATGAGAGCGGTGATGAATACGCTGTAGACCAAATAGGCAGAGAACTTGGTCCGCTCAGCCATTGCACCGGAGGCGATGGTTGCGCCGGTAGCGGCGAAAACGACCTGAAACATCCAGTCACGGAACGTGCTCGATGTCGCGCCGGCGAGAAAGAACTGGTTTGTGCCAAACAAACCGAGGGAATCGGCTCCATACATGATGGCCCAGCCGACCGCCCAGTAGGCGACGACGCCGACTGAAAAGTCGAGCAGGTTCTTCATGAGGATGTTTCCCGCGTTCTTGGCGCGCGTGAGACCTGCTTCCACCATTGCGAAGCCGGCCTGCATGAACATGACGAGGGCTGCAGTCAGAACCAGCCAAATCATGTCGAAGGCTTGGGAGTAGAGCTTCAGCGTCTTGGCCGTGTCGGTCTCCTGTCCGAAGGCCGCCCCAGTTGCGAACAGCAACAGTATGATACCGAGAATGAGAAAGCGGATTCGCTTGTTCATGGACCTCTCCATTAGGATTTTTTGGTCATGACCAAGCAGATAGCGTGCCAAGCTTCTTAAGGTCGTGACGCTCCTTGCTCTTCGTTCCCCGATGGGGTGGTCTTCGACAGCGCAATTTCATGTCTCGCAACAATTAAACGACACGGATCCGGGCGGCAAGAGATCGGGACCATTCGCGACGTATGCGTGGTATGATTCTCAATAAATTACATAGACGAATGACATATTACAAAGAACTACATAAATGTAGGATTTTGGTCGCGCGAGAGCCGTACCCCGAGAGTTGCAACGAGACTGGTCTTGCGGCAGGACGATGAGGTGAGGGAGCGGAGTCAGCTATTCCCGGTAGACGACCGTTCCGGCCGGCACGGAGGTCGTGATCCAGGTGTTGCCGCCGATGATAGCGCCTTTGCCGATTACGGTGGAGCCTCCGAGAATTGTTGAGTTCGCGTAGATTATTACGTCGTCTTCTATGGTAGGGTGACGCTTCTGGCCACGGCGAACGCTGCCGTCGGGGCCGAACGGAGACTTCGCACCAAGGGTTACGCCCTGGTAGATCTTGACGTTGTTTCCGACTTTGCATGTCTCCCCGATAACGACTCCGGTTCCGTGGTCGATGAAGAAGCTCTCCCCGATCACCGCTCCGGGATGGATGTCGATTCCGGTGTGGGAGTGGGCGCGCTCCGTCATTATCCGGGGGATGATTGGGACCTGCTGCTCGTAAAGGTTGTGGGCGATTCGATAGGTCGCGATCGCCTCCACGCACGGGTAGCTCAAGACGATCTCATCGAAGGAGGTGGCAGCAGGATCACTGTTGTAGGCTGCCTCGACGTCCTTGAGCAGGGTGTTGCGAATATCGGGCATCGACTCCACGAGGTGGATCAAGGCGGTCCGAGCTCGCTCTTCGCAGTCCCCGCAGGGACCGTCAATGTAGCTGTTCTCGAAGGCACCTTTCAGGTGTCGAAGAAATTTGAAGCTGACGTGTCTCAGCGTGTCATCTATGAAGAAGCTGATCTCCTTCCCCTCAACCTTTTCCGGGCTGTAGATCCCGGGAAAGAATATCGAAAGGAGGCTGTCGAGCACCTCGTATATTTCTATGCGGCCTGATAGGCCCATGTGCTCGCCGGCAGTGACATGATAGCCCTTCTCGATGCTATCCATGAGCCGGTCGACGACGTCAGGGAGAAACTCATGCATCCACGTGTTTATTTCCATAATCGCTCACCAATTCTCTGAATACGGCGACCATCTGTCAAGCCGACCGATGCCGACTATACCGTCGATAGGTGTGGTACAATCGATAGGGAGCGCCTTTGGAGTTGATTCGTCCTGCCCGTAGCGAAGATTGCGCGGAGCTAGCGGACCTTATTCTACTCTCCGACTCCGGTCTTCTGACCGTCCTCTTCCCCGGGGGACCACGCACGACGATCTGCTATCTCGCCCTCCATCGAAAGAACCCGCTCAGCTTCGAGCACGCCTCGGTGATCGAGGAAGACGGACGGTTGCTCGGGGCAGCAGTCGGCTCCCGTGGGGGTGCAATACGAGGAGAGCGCCTCACCGCGGCCTGGCTCATTTTCCGCCACTTTGGTCTTCGCGCTCCGGCTCGCTTTGTCGAGCTCTCAAGGGCCGGTTCCGCGACCGACGGCATAGCAGACAAGGACTTCTATTTGAGCAACATTGCCGTCGTTCCGCAGGCACAGGGGAAAGGCCTCGGTACGCGACTGCTTCTTTCTGTTGAGCTCGGCGCGCGGAGCGGCGGGGCCGCCTCCATGGTACTCGACGTTGCGCTCGAAAACGCTCGAGCGACCGCGTTCTACGCGGCTCACGGCTATCACGAAGAAAGGATCGTTATCTTGGTCTTGAGCGATGGTCGGAGCTTTCACTACCGTCGCCTGCGGAAATCCCTCCAGGATCCTCTTCCAATCGCTCAATCGCCCATCGGGCATGCTCCGCAATGATAGGATCGGAGTCGGCAGAGCGGCGGCGGAGGAGTGGGAGGAGCCCGGATGCGCCGTTGTTCGCCGAGACGATGCAAGCGTTTCGGAGGAGCCCCCGCCTTTTTGCGCGCATGAGGGGCGAGCCGGCGAAACGCTCGGTGAACGCCGCATCGGTCTCGATCGAGAGAATTTCTTCGAGCTGAAGCGTCGAGCCGGCTTTCACTCTAACGAAGTCTTCGACGTCGGTTTGCTGTTCTCTCAGATTCAGCGGACAAATCTCCTGACACAGGTCGCATCCGAAGAGCCAGTCGCCGATCGCAGGCCGGAGCTCGAGCGGTATCGAGCCCTTGTACTCGATGGTCAGGTAGGAGATGCATCGACGTGCGTCGATTCGATGGGGACCGAGGAGTGCCCCGGTCGGGCAGATGTCGATGCACTTGCGGCAGTTGCTCGGGCAGCCGCCGTGGCTGCGGCCGGCGGGACCGCTTGCCTCGAAATATCGCGTCGAGAGAACTTCTCCGATGAGGAACCACGAGCCGAACTGGCTGCTGATGAGAAGCGTGTTGCGACCGGTGAACCCGATGCCGGCTCGCTCGGCGTAGTAGCGCTCGGATAGAGGAGTCGAATCCGTGAACGGCTTGAATCTCTCCTGTGGATACCTCTTCGCGAGCGATCGGGCCGCTGAACGGAGCTTCGCCCCCATCACCTTGTGGTAGTCGCGGCCCCAGGCGTACCGAGCAACACGGCCCACGTCCCTCTGCGGCTTGCCGTCCGGTCTCTGGAAGTAGTTGATAGCCGCGAAGAGAATCGACTTGACCTCGGGGAGAATCCGGTACGGCGCGTACTTGAGGGGGGCGTGTCGCTCGAGGTAGCTCATTGAGCCGGCATATCCGCTTTCGATCCATTCCCTGTAGTCGAGCTCCGCCTCGTAGGCAGGCGCCGGATCGGCAACCCCGATGAGCGTGAGTCCCGCTTCAGCAAAGAGCTGCCTGAGCTCCGGGGCAGCCCTGGGGAAGAAGGGGACGCGTGCGATCATGCGTCATGATAGGTTCTATACAGGGGCGGTTCAACCGGCCTATAATGGAATCACCTAATCTCACCTACGTACTCCAGGATCAAGAATTATGGAAAATTACGACGTCGCGGTCGTCGGCGCCGGGGTAACCGGAGCCGCCGTCACGCGCAGGCTCTCGGCATATCGGCTGTCAGTCGTGTTATTGGAACGTGAGTGCGATGTATCGTTCGGCGTGTCGAAGGCCAACAGCGGAATCATTCACGCAGGTTTTCATCACAGCCCGTCGACGCTCAAGGCGCGGTTGGAAGTCCGCGGCAACCTCATGTACGACGCCCTGCAGAGTGAGCTCCATTTCCCATTCCGCCGTTGCGGCATCATCGTTGCGGCGTTCTCCGTTGAGGAGATGAAGATCGTCGAGCGCCTCTACGCTCAGGGGATCGAGAACGGTGCGATCGGCATAGAGCTCTGCAGTCGGGCTCGCATGATTTCTCTCGAACCTAAGCTCAATCCGGACGTGGTTGGCGGACTTCACGCGCCCTCAGGCGGGATCGTCGAACCCTATCGCTTCGTGTTCAGTCTCGTCGAATCTGCTCTGAAGAACGGAGCCGCATTGAAGACCGAGTTTGAGGTGGTCGAGGCGAAGCACGAAAAGGGCGCTTTCTACCGCATTCGCTCTCGCTCCGGGGAGGAGGTGACGGCGCGCTGGGTCGTCAACGCGGCCGGGCTCTATGCGGATGAGGTATCGCGGATCTTCGGCGCCGAGGAGTACCGGATCGTCCCTCGAAAGGGCGAAGAGTTTCTCATGGAACGCAACGCAATGTGCTACACGAACAAGGTGGTCTTTCCCGTTCCGAGCCCGAACAGCAAGGGAATGCTCGTGATTCCGACCGTGGAAGGTACAACGATGGTCGGGCCGACAGCGGTCGAGGTCGAGGACAAGGAGGACCTACGGACGACCGAGGAGAATTTCGAGAAGGTATTCTATTCGGCGCGACGGCTTATACCGGCGGTTTCGGAGCGGGATATCATTACCTCGTTCGCCGGCTTGAGGCCGACACTTGAGGGCGACGATTTCTACATCGACTTGTCGAAAAAGACGCCACGCTTCGTGCAGGCCGCGGGAATCCAGTCGCCGGGGCTCACCGCCGCTCCGGCGGTCGCGGAGTACATCAAGGACCTTCTCAAGAAAGGCGGGCTCGAGCTCATCGAGAAGCCGGGCTACGATCCAGAGATCCCGGAGGTCAAACGGCTGCGGGAGCTTTCGATGTTCGAGGTAGACGAGCTCATTGGGAAAGACCCCGACTACGGGGAGATCGTCTGCCGGTGTGAGTCGGTTTCGGAAGCGGAGATCAAGGCAGCGATCCGGCGCGGTCACACGACCCTCGACGGTATCAAGTTCTACACACGCGCCGGCATGGGCAGGTGTCAGGGAGGTTTCTGCACCTACAAAACCCTGAAGATACTCGCTCGGGAGACGGGCAAGCCGTGGAGTGAGGTAACCCGCCGCGGCGGCGGCAGCTACATCACTCGAAAGCAGATCGGGGACTTTGCAGTGCACAGTATCGGATCCGCGAGCGAGTCTGCCGGCAAGACGGCGTCGAAGAAACAGCGGGGCACCGCACAATGACAGAGCGGATAGTCGACGCCGTTGTCGTGGGGGGCGGATCTGCCGGGCTTGCCGCCGCAGCAGAGATTGCACGAAGAGGTTATCAGGTCGCTGTCGTGGAACGCGAGCTCTCACTCGGTGGGATCCTCAACCAGTGTATTCACAACGGATTCGGACTCCATTACTTCAAAGAGGAGCTCACCGGGCCGGAGTACGCCCAGCGCTTCATTGAGCTTACTCGAGAGGAGGATGGAATCGAGTTTCATCTCGACACCGCCGTTCTCGAAGCCGAAGAGAACGCGGATCACAAGATCGTCTATGCGATCTCAAAACATCACGGCGTAACGAAGTTCATCTGCAACGCGATAGTACTTGCGATGGGCTGCCGAGAGCGCAACCGTGGGAATATCGGAATACCGGGAACCCGTCCGTCGGGAATCTTCACAGCAGGGCTCGCGCAGCGCCTCGTCAACATCGACGGCTACATTCCGGGTCGCGAAGTAGTCATCGTCGGTTCCGGGGACATCGGTCTCATCATGGCTCGCCGCATGAGTTGGATCGGCGCGAAGGTCCACGCCGTCGTGGAAATCCAACCCTATCCCTCAGGGCTAACGCGCAACATCGCTCAGTGTCTCAACGACTTCGACATACCGCTCTATCTATCGCACGTCGTGTCCGAGATCCATGGAAAGGACCGTGTGGAGGCGGTGAGCATCACACCTATCGAAGACCACCACCCGGATCCTGCGAAAACATTCCGAATCCCATGCGATACCCTGCTCTTGTCCGTGGGATTGGTTCCTGACAACGAGGTGGCAAACAAGCTCGGAGTGGAGATCAATCCGGAAACGAATGGCGCCTACGTCGATGCACGACTCATGACGAACCGACCCGGAGTCTTCGTCTGCGGCAACGTGCTCCACGTCCACGACCTGGTCGACTTCGTGACCGAGGAATCGACACGGTGCGGAGGCTTCGTGTCGGACTATCTTGCCGGCGGAGGGCGCGATGAGGCACAATACCGCGTAAGTCCGGGCGCCAACGTCAAGTACGTCCTGCCGAACTTCTACGCCCCGGGACGAGAGAACATCTTCTACCTGCGGCCGATGATAGTCAAAAACAGGGCAGAGCTGTTGGTTACCTTGGACGGCGAGCAGATAATGAAGAAACGATTTCCTCACGTTCAACCTTCCGAAATGATGTCCTTTCGACTCGGACCGGCAAACCTGCGCGGGGTCCGACCCGAGCGTGCGAACGTGGTTGAAGTGAGCGTGGGGTAGGCAACGATGAGCACAAAGAACACAACGAGCGAGCAAGGCGTGGAAATGGTGTGCATCTCCTGTCCGATCGGCTGCCGTTTGACGGTCAAGCTCGAGGGAGAGACCGTAACCGTGGCTGGAAACAAGTGCCCACGCGGTGAGGTATACGGCACCGAAGAGATGCTCTCCCCTCGCCGCGTGGTCACAGCGACGGTTGCGACCGGCAGTCCTTCCATCCCGAGACTTCCAGTGCGGACGACCGGTGCGTTGCCAAAGGAGAACATCGACGAGCTGCTCAATCGGGCGTACCGGCTGACCGTTGCGCCTCCGGTCACGAAAGGGCAGGTCATTATTCGCGATATCATGGGAACGGGAATCGACCTCGTTTCTTCCCGGGATATTGCGGCACCGGAGGATTGACGGAGGAGCCCTACGAAATGGCGACAGCGAAGCGGGAGCTCGGGTCGAGTCCACCAACCCTTTTACGCACCAAGTTCGCCCTTCCGCATCCTCGCCCCAACTGCGTCGAGCGTGCCCGTCTCGAGAATCTTCTGGAGAAAGGGGCCTCGAGAACGATCATGGTCGTCCGCTCGCCCGCGGGTTTCGGGAAGACCACTCTCGTGAGCAGCTGGCTCCTAAGATCGAGTCGAGCCGTCGCCTGGGTATCTCTCGATGAGAGCGACAGCGAGCCTGTTCGTTTTTGGTCCTATGTGGCCGCGTCGCTGGAGCTGGCGCTTCCCGGGTTGGGTGCAGGCGCGCTTGGAATGCTCGGGTCAGGACAACCACCCGCAGCCGACGTGGTTGCCACCGAGTTGCTGAACTCTATTGTACAGCGCTCGCGCGATGTTCTGCTCGTGCTCGATGACTATCATCTGATTACCAGCGAAGCAATCCACAAATCTCTGGAGTTCTTCCTCATGCACGCGCCTGCAGGCTTGCACCTCGTAATTTGCACTCGTGAGGAACCGCCAATTGCCCTTGCCGCCTATCGGGCCCGTTCGGCCCTACTCGAGCTCACGGCTTCTGACCTCCGCTTCTCCCCTGATGAGGTTCAGGCTTTCTTTCAGAATACCTCCGAAGTATCGTTGCAGGGTGCCGACTTCGCCTCTCTTGCGGAGATAACCGAGGGGTGGGCAGCAGCATTGCAGCTCGCGGCCCTGACCCTCGAGGGGGCAACAGACCCGCAGCGAATGATCGCGAGTTTTTCGGGGCGAAACGAGTACCTTTTCGATTACCTAGCCGAGGAGGTCTTCGGCCGGCTCGACAAACCGCTCCGGTCTATTCTCCTCACGAGCTCGTCATTCGACCGCTTCTGCGCTTCGCTTTGTGATGCCGTCGGCGCCACCGGCGGGGCGAAGTCGAGCTTCGAGTGGTTGGAACGACAGAACCTCTTTCTTATTCCTCTTGATTCCGAGCGAAGATGGTACCGGTATCATCGTCTCTTTCGAGAGTTTCTCCAGTCCCAGGCGCATAGGCTTCGAAGCGAGGAAGAGACCCGTGAAGAGCTGGCAAAGGCATCGAGCTGGTTCCGGGAGAGGCGCCTCTACAATGAGGCGATCCAGTATGCCCTCGCCGCCGACGAGGCTTCCCGGGCGGCCGACCTGATAGCCGAGAGCGCCGGCTTCTTCTTCCAGCGCAGTGAGCTCATTGCTCTCCGGGGATGGATCGACCGACTGCCGAGGCAGCTCCTGTCCGAGCGGCCGACGCTTGCATTCATCTATTCGTGGACGCTGCTCGCCACCGGACGCGGCTCGGAGGTAGGCGGGCTGCTCGAGGAAATCGAAGCTGCCTTCGGATGCACTGCAGACGGTTCGGCGGCAAGCCGGAAGACTCCCCCTCGGATACGCTGTGCCCTGGCCGAGATCGCGGTTCTCAGATCCTCATTGGCATTCTCCCGGTTCGATTTCGAAGAGATCAAGCGAGAGGTCTTTCGTGCACTCGAATACCTGCCTGAGCGGGTGAACGACAGAATCTACAACACTCCGCGGGATATCCGGGCTACCGCCCTTTTCAACCTCGCGCTTGCATTCGAGAACGAAGGGGCGGTAGACAGTGCGCTCGGGGCATTCGAGGAGGCGCTCAAAGCGAACCGGGAGACGAAGAATATCCACCTTGTTCCCATGATCATCGCCCATATCGGCAATCTGCAATTGATCGGAGGAGCTCTGTCGGCCGCTGCCGACACCTACCGGCAGGTCGTGACTGCTGACGATGCCGGCGGCACCTCTCCGCTCGCCGGACTCGCGCATGTCGGTTACGGAACGGTTCTTCTCGAGCGGGGTCTTCTCGATGAGGCTTCGCAGTACCTCGACACGGGTATCGAAATGGGGCGGCGATGGGCGAACTGGGAAGAGCTTCTCCCCGGCATGCTTGCTCGTGCGCGGGTCGCAGCAACGAAGGGAGATCCGGCGGCGGCATCCACGCTCACCGACGAGCTCACGCAGATAGCCGATGAGCTGGAAATTCCGCCGCCGGCGCGCTCGATCGTCACGGCCTCACTGGCGCTTCAAAGGCTGCGCGCAACCGGACAGAAGCAGCGCGCCGCCTCCGAGGCGAGGCGTGCGCTCGACGGGCGGCAGCCGGTTTCGTTCTTGGCGGAACCGGAAGTGACGATTTGGTGCCGAGTCATCCTTGAAGCGGGAGACTACGACACGGCCCTGCCCCATCTTCGAGCTCTCGAGACGAATATGCGCGAAGGGAAGAGATTCGGCCGGCTAATCGAAGTCCTTCTCCTCCAGGCCTCTGCCCTGTCGCTATCCGGGAACGCTGATGCCGCGCTGTCCCGCCTGCGTGATGCCCTCGATATGGCCGAGCCCGAGGGTTACGTGCAGCCCTTTCTTGAAATCGGCGCCACGATGGTCAAGCTGCTCGAGTCCTCACGAGACCACGATGCATTTCGCAGGCGCTTGATCGAGCTTTTCTCAGGCATCGGGCACGCCGAGCGGCGCAGCAGTGAGGCGATTGACCTGGGGCTCAGTGAGCGCGAGCTCGAGGTACTTCGAATCCTCGGAGAGGGTCTTTCGAATCAAGAAACGGCCGACCGCCTCTTTATCTCACTCAACACGGTCAAGACACACCTGAAGAACATATTCGCCAAGCTGGAGGTGACGAGTCGAGCGCAGGCCGTCGCTCGTGCCCGCGAGCTGGGGCTTCTCGGCTTTCGGAGGTAGTCCACCCCTCGACCCTTCGCCGATCTCCACGGCGTCTGCTGAATCGTCAGCGTGCGTCAATCGCGGGACCCCCTCACCATCACCCGCAGCACCGCCGCGCCGCCGTGTCCGAATCACCCTCCGAATCACCCTTACGGGCGATTTCACGACGTAACCGTAGCAGTACTCTTTTCACCATAAGGAGACTGATATGGCTGAGACCGTTGTCAACGTCAAAGATTTCAGAAAGAGATATGGATCGACTGTGGCGGTCGATGGGATAAGTTTCGAGGTGCTCCCGGGGGAGATCTACGGCCTGCTCGGCCCAAACGGAGCCGGCAAGACCAGCACGCTCGAGACTCTCGAGGGACTGAGGCGTCCGGATGGAGGTTCCATATCGGTGATGGGAGTGGACCCGCAGCACGGGGGAAGCCGGTTCAGGAACCTGATCGGGGTCCAGCTCCAGAGCTCCGGCCTTCCGGCGACGATGCAGGTCGGAGAAGCGATGCACCTGTTCTGTGCGTACCATGGGGTGAGCTCCCGGCTCGATCTTATCGGAAGACTTGGACTCGCCGGCAAAGAGCGCAATCAATTCCGGCAGCTGTCGACCGGGCAACAGCGAAGGCTCGCGCTGGCACTCGCAATCGCGCACCGTCCACCTCTCGTTCTCTTCGACGAACCCACTGCGGGGCTCGACGTTGAGTCTCGAAACGAGCTGCATCTGCTCATGCAGGAGCTCCGCGAATCGGGGACTGCTATCATCCTCGCGACTCACGACATGTCGGAGGCCGAAAAGCTGGCCGACCGTATTGCAATACTGCTCGGAGGGCGCATCGTGGCGACCGGGACACCGCGTGAAATTACGGCAGCCGGCAGTGGGTTGACCAAGATTTCAGTGAGGTCGGAGCGGTCAATCCTGTCTCGAAATGGAGTGCGATTCCCCGCAGTCGAGCGCTCGGGAGAGCACGACGAGTACGCAATCTATTTCAGTGCCGATCCCGGACGAACGGTAGCCTCCCTCTTGAGCCACCTCTCAGAGAACCGGGATCCGCTCATCGACCTTAGAGTGGAGCGTCCCTCCCTCGAGGAGCGTTTCCTCGAGATCACAACACAAGGAGAAAAGCGATGAATGCGTTTGTCGCCCATACGGTCTATGATTTCCGGAGCGCATTCCGGAATCCCTCGCAACTGCTCATGAACTACCTCTTCCCGATCGGGGTCTACCTGATCCTCGGATTGATCATGACGCAGATCAATCCCTTGTTCGCGAAATCGATGGTGCCGGCCATGATACTGCTCGCCGGAATGGCGAGTTTCCTCCTCGGTCTGCCCGGACCGCTCGTCGAGGCGCGCGAAGCGGGCGTATTCCGCAGCTACAAGATCAATGGGGTGCCTGCCTTTTCGATCCTATTCATACCTGTGCTCACGACCGTATTTCACTTTTTGATTGCCTGCATCCTGATCCTCCTAACTGCCGCACCACTGTTTCACGGTGAGCTGCCCACGAACTGGGGTCCGTTCGCCCTCGTAACGCTTCTCGCGGCGCTTGGCTACGGTTCGCTCGGTGCGCTCATTGGAGTGATCTCCGGCAACTCTCGAGTGACGGTCATGCTTACCCAGCTCATTTTCCTTCCCTCAATGCTCCTCGGCGGACTGATGGTGCCGCTCTCGATGTTGCCTGCGTCGATTCGCGGGATTGCGTACATTCTGCCCACGACCCACTTGATGCAGGCATTCCTCGGCGCAGGCTACGGTGAGGCGACCGGGGAGTCGTTCACGACGGCAATCATCGTCCTTGCGGCGTCCTCGGCTCTCTCACTGGGTCTTGCCGCTCGACTCTTCAGCTGGGATAAACAAGGCGACTCTCGCAGGGTGAGCCCTGCCGCGGCAATTGTATCGCTCGCTCCGTTCATCGTGAGCGCATTCTTTCTGAAGTAAGTACACAGAAACTGTTGCCTCCGGAGAGCCGATAGGATGCTCTACGAACGCATCGACATCGAACGGGCGATCGAGCTCATCGGCTCCCCGAGCGCACCCTCGGTGCTGGTTCTGCTCTGCGACGAAGAAGGCGCGACTGCCCTTCGTTCCGCTCTCGTCGCCCGTCCGGTTCGCCTCCCGCTATCCTGGATCTCCCTCCATGGCGATGACGTTGATACCAACGGTTTCGCTCGTCGTCTGCTCGAGGCTCTCAATCTTCCCGAACCTCCACCGGGACCGCTCGATCGACCAGCCGTCGACACAATCGCCGATGGGCTCAACAGGCTTCTCGATTCGCAAGCTGCCCGTCTCCTGGTCATCGAAGGAATCGAGACTGCCTCGAGCCTCGCCGACCGCGCAGCAGTCTCCTACCTGTTGGAGTTTCTGCCCGATACACTTCGGGTGATTCTGCTCACGCTGCAGATTCCCCCCGTCGGGATCCCACGACTGCTCGTGCGTCAGCGAGTGCAGGTCTTCGTTTTGGATGGATCGGCGCGGCAATGAGGCCTCGCTGCCGTATTTCGATCTTGAAATGCTTTGCGAGGCGGTTAACAATAGGGAATGGCGCCGACGCGGATGCCGACAGTCATCGTTCCTTACAAGTGGCCGATAACGGAACCTTCACACGAAGATGTCTTCGTCTACCTGCGCCCGGAGACGAACGGGGTTCGCGTCGAGAGCCTGCTACTCAGGACGATTCGTAACAATCCGCGTTACCATGAAAACATCACTATTGCCTACCTTGCCAACGTGCCGGGGGACTTCATCGCTTCTAACCGCATCATCGAAGAGCACTACTCAGACCGTGTCTATTTCACGCTCAACGGAAAGGGAGCATTCACGTCGGAGATGAGGCGCCGTTTCGAGGACTATTTTGGCGAAGACTTTGCCAAAGCGGAGATCCTGGGGGCGTTCGAGGCGATGCGGAGGAACAGCTGGAGCTCGGAGCACCTCTTCGAGCTTCGAGTCGATCCGGCAGATGTGTGCGTTCTCAACGCACAGACGGTCAAACGTATCGAGGGGCTCTACGTCATCAACTACGACATCCCGGCTATTCTGCACAAGAATCATGCCCGTACCGATGTAGCGGTCATGATCCTGCGCTCGAATCTGGAGTCGGATGAGTTCCAGCAGCTCCTCGACGATATCCGCGAGAGCCTCGTGGAGGGAGAGGTGTTGAGCGCGGCAACCCCCTTGTCTCATGCGCTGCATCACTCCAAGAGCCCGTTTGAGCAGATCCTCGACGCGAAGGGGTACCTCTATCAACCGGACGGAGAGCATTGCCCGTTCGAAACAATCCGTTTCACGGACTGGCTCATTCATCACGGCCTCGAGCTTTCGGTCATTCGCGGGCTCCTGCGATATCCCATTCTTGCCTTTCGCGAGCCCGACGGGCGAGTCGTCGAGGAACATCTGTTTGTCTACACCGAAGGCGACACCTACCACACTGCGCGGCAGAAGCTCGACCGGGTCGTGGCACAGGTGCTCACGCGATAGGAACTAGAACGACGCCCGTCTTCCTCGGGCCTCGGCGATCGTTCGGTAGAGAACCAGGACGTTCTCGATTGGAGTGTCGGGTTGCAGGTTGTGACTCGGACTCAGAATGAACCCACCGCCCTCACCGATGACTTCGATGAGTCGAGTAACCTCGCTGCGAATCGACTCTGCTGATGCCTCTTGGATCCATCCCTGGGCATCTACGGCCCCGTGCAACGTAATACGACCGCCGTACTGCTTCTTCAGCGCAAAGGGATCCATCCCGGCTGCTCGAGGTTGGATGGTCTGCAGGGCATCCATTCCGATCGAGATGAAACGAGGAAAAAGCGCAGCGCTCGAGCCGCAGCAGTGGTGGGTCACCCGTGCTCCGTATGAGTGAACCATTTCGAAGAACTCCTGCTTTTTGGCGCTGAAGAGGCGATCGAAGCTCTCGGGCGAAATGAGAAGCCCTCGTTGCGTTCCGAAATCGTCGCCGCAGAGCACGATGTCGATCCTGCCCTCGGCCGCCTCGAGCGTTCGAGATATCAGCTCCATGTAGAAGGCGTGTCGTTTCTCGACGATGTAGAGATAGACGGGATCTTCACCCGCAATATCGACGAGCGTCTGCTCGACTCCGCGCCCGAAGGCGATTCCGTTGATGAAGTCCTGCACGCTGAACGTGCCGGTCATGATTGCACGGTCGGGATAGCGGTCGCAGAGCTGTTTGACCGCACTGTAATCATACCAATCGGGGCTCGGCCAAGCAAACTGCTCGGCCTCTTCAACCGTCGACCACCCGGCGTACGGGAAATTGACCGGTTCCATATAGTCGCCGTACTCGTTCGGCAGAGGACGTTTTCGGATTCCCCAGATGTTCATCGTCGATCGATCGTCGAACCTCGGAAGGGGAGGCCCGATATAGGGAGGATTCACGGTCCTGATATCGGTGCCGAGAACGTCGAGCAGCGCGTCGTCTTCGCTCAGGCGGAAATGCTCCAGCAGTGCCTGCTGGATTTCGGGTGTGGCGAAATAATCACAGGGTGTCTGGTCGGGCTGCGAGTGTGCAAAAGCCGCTCCTACTCGCTCGCGAGAGCTCATCGTCGATCGAGACATATTCACTCCTCGTTATTCATTGTACTCCCTAAGGATTCCGTCGATCCAGCCGATTTCGTTGCGAGAACCGTCTCTTTTCGAGCGGTTTCCTTGACCGCCGCGGGAGGTTGGAGTAGACTGCGCGGAGGAGGGGCGGTTGAACCATCCTGTTTCGAACTTCATCGTGTCCTATTTTTACTGGGTCTTTCTCGCGATTCTCGTTCTCAACTTGTTGCAGCGCAAATATCGCCAGAAGGCACAGAGGAAGAGAGGCGCAACCCTCTACGTCGCGATCTTCGTCTTCGTCTTCTATATCTACGCCTATGGAATCATCCAGTTGGGACTCTCGGAGTGGTTTCTTCTTGTTTATCTCGCAGTCGTCGGCCTGCTGGTAGGCTTCTATCCGCAAACCTTCCTGCCGTTCCGACTGAGATGCGCAAGTTGTTCGAAAACATTGAGCTTCGACCGGTTCTTCTATTCCGACGACAATCTTTGCGAACAGTGCGCACGCGCCGCGAGCGAGACCGAATCAACGGCCGAAGCCGACGAATCCGACGACCGCGAGCACCCCGAGGACCCCGAGAGGTAGAGCTTCACGCCGGTAATTTGCATCAGCGCACTTCGATGCGGTTTTGAGCGCCCCCCTTCGCCGGCCTCGCCGGTTGCCTCCGCATGTCACTGCATTTCGAGTTGGAGCAGCTTCCTTTTGAAATCGACGCCTCCACGATATCCGGTCAGTTTGCCGCTCGAGCCGACAACGCGATGGCACGGAATGATGATCGGAATGGGATTCGCGCCGTTTGCAGCTCCAACCGCTCTTACCGCCTTCGGGCTGCCGACCGCGCGGGCGAGCTCAGCGTAGGACACAGTTGTTCCGTACGGGATTTGCCTGAGCTCGTCCCAAACGCCGAGCTGAAACGGGGTTCCCGCGAGCTCGAGCGGCAGATCGAACTCGCGAAGCTCTCCCGCGAAATAGGCGGCCAGCTGCGCCTCCGTGTCGCGAAATGCACTCTGCGATTCTCGCCACCGCGAATGCGGGGTCACCGGAGACGTGCCGGCTTGGAATGCGAGGCATTGAATGCGTCCGTCATTTCCTGCGATCAGAATCTCTCCGAGGGGACTCGGGATGATCCGGTACGTCAATTCCTTGAGCTGTATGTTCATCGTTTTTCCTCGTATCACATCAATCATAGGCTGCCCCAGAGGAGGACCGCCGCATATCCGCGCCACGGTCGCCACTGCTCTGAGCGGGTCGCCACTTCCTGTGCCGTTGCCGGGCCGCCCAGACCAAGCAACCGGCCAACTGCAGCGCGAATGCCGAGATCAGTTACCGGTATCGCGTCGGGTTCGAGGAACCCGCGCAGCGCGGTGTACTGAGCAGTCCACGGGCCGACGCCGGGGATCGAGCAGAGCGCTTCTGTGAGCTCTTCGAGGCCGCGATACCGGTTTTCTTGAACTGAGGTCCACGCGTTTGCGACGGATTCGAGAGCCTTCCTCCGCGCACCGGGCATGCCGACTGACGAAAGGTCGGCGGAGGAGAGCTGTTGGGGAGTCGGGAAAAGAAATCCGATGGAACCGCGCGGCGCGTCGAGGCGCGTCCCGCACAACCTCACGATCTCTCCGAGAAGACCGACTGCCGCCTTCACGGAAATCTGCTGACCGACTACCGCTCGGACTGCAGCCTCGAACGGGTCCCAAGAGCCGGGGATTCGAGCTCCCGGATGGTTCCTCGCGAGCGCCGAAATCAGAGGGTCTGCAGATAGATGCTCGGAAATGACGAGCGGATCAGAGCCAAGGTCGAAGGTCGCCCTTACCTGCGTGGCAACCTGAGAGAGACCGATCGGCGGACCGGTGACTCTCACAGTGAGGCAGTTGCCGGCCGGAAAAATCTCGACTGTGCCTTCAGCTGCCCCCTGGAGTGCCTGCACGGCATAGCTTCTCCGGTAGGTCGAGCCCGACACATTCTCGACTCCGCTGATCGAACGCTTGGAATAGAACTCAAGCATTGACTCCCAGTCGAATGGCGGACGATAGGCTAGCTGCAGCTCGGCGGAAGTATCGCCCAGAGTGCTTCGTGCAGGCGATCTGCGGCGAACCTCTGAAGGGGAGACCCCGAAGGAGCGTTTGAACGCGTCGTTGAACTGGCGGATGCTTCGGAAGCCTGCCTCGAGACCGATGGTGGCTACCGGCAGATCGGTATCGGACAAGAGCATTGACGCGTTGTGGGTCCGCCGGCTCCTGTCGAGAGCTTTCGGTGAGACTCCCAGATGGCGAAGAAACAGGCGGCGCAGGTGTCGGGATCCGATGCCGAGGACTGAAGCAAGCTCCTCGACGGACCGCGTGCCGAGGAACCCTTCATTGATCAGACGGGCGCCGCGAGCCACAGAGGTGATGGTCCCATTCCAGACCGGAGTCCCGGGAGCGGTTTCGGGCCGGCAGCGCTTGCATGGCCGGAATCCGGCCTCCTCAGCGGCCGCTGCGCAGCTGAAGAAACGCACATTCTGTTTGTGAGGCGTCTTCGCGGGACACACCGGCCGGCAGTAGATTCCGGTGGTAACCACACCGGTGAAGAACTTGCCGTCGAAACGTGCGTCGCGGCTTTGCACAGCGCGGTAGCGCCTTTCGTCGTCGACCATCATTGAGAGAGATATTACACGCTCTTCGAATTGTCGTCTGGCGGTTTTCGGACCTGCAAGTATTATTTTTGTGAGATGTATTTGTGAAAAGTCTCCGTGACCTCTTCGTCGAGACGTTGGCGCAGCTCGCGTGAAAGGGTCGTCAGGACGTTATATTTCTCGAACGCGGCCCAATCTTGTTCTTCGAGGAAGAGCTGAAACGGTTGGAGTCCAAGGGTATCCGCGAGCTTCTGAAGGGTGGATGCAGACGGGAATTTCTTTCCAAGCTCAATTTCACCGACGAAGCTCGTCGAGACGCCGCACAGCTCTGCCAACTTCATCTGCGAATAGCCCAATTCCTGTCGTGCCTTCTTTATGTTGGCGCGTAGGATTTCTTGGATTCTCGTCATAGCATCTCCGGCTCGCTCTTGTCTCAGTATGTCGACCGGTTTTTTTGTTGACAATTTACTTTTGGCTGGAATAGAATTCCGCTCTAAGCGGCAATCCATTTCAGGGGGCCGAGAGTGCGCAACGCGCCAACGCTCGATGACTTTTTCGCAGACGATGGCAGTCGGTTCATTCGTATCGGTGAGCTTCAGCGTGCTGCCGAGGATTTGCAGAAACTTCGAGCGCGGGGAATGGACTCGGAGTCGATACGCAGAATCGAAGAGCTGGTCCCTCGAATGGAGAACACCTTTGCCCTCCTTCTCCGAATGATCGAGGAGAAAATGGGGCCGCCGAGGGTGTGAACAATTCATACCATCCCAACAGCTTTGCTTTTCTCTCGAAATCAACTATCTTCTAGGGGAAAATGAAGTTTAATGAACTCAACCTGACAAGCGACCTCATGAGGGGGATTGAGGAAGCGGACTTTACTGACTGTACCCCCGTTCAAGAGAAGACTTTCAAACTGGTTCTCGAGGAGGGACGTGATGCGACAGTGCAGTCGCAGACGGGAACCGGTAAGACTGCTGCCTTCTTGATATCGATCTTCGAGATATTCGAACGCGCATCGCGCGAACCGGATGGCGGCCACCGTCATGCTGCGCTCGTCGTCGTGCCGACCCGCGAGCTGGCGGTGCAGGTTGCCGACGAAGCGAAGCTGCTCGGGAAATACCTGTCCTATCGAATCGGCAGCGTTTTTGGCGGGGTCGGCTACGGCGAGCAGGAAAAGCTCCTGCAGCAAGGAGCGGATATCATTATCGGCACTCCAGGCCGGCTCCTGGATTTCAGCTCCTCCGGTAAGCTCGATTTCAAAGGCTTCGACATACTCGTTCTCGATGAGGCGGACCGGATGTTGGATATGGGTTTCCTGCCGGATGTCCGTCGAATCCTCAAGGCGCTGCCTCCCGCCTCGCAGAGAAAAACCTTGTTGTTCAGCGCCACACTGGCGACACGAGTAAAGAATCTCGCGTGGGAGCACATGAACAATCCCGGCGAGATAGAGGTAGCTCCCGAGCACATTACGGTGGAAGAGATCACCCAGGAGCTCTACCACGTCACTCGCGCAGACAAGCTGAAGCTGCTCCTCGGGTTGCTCGAGCGAGAGAAACCTGACAACGCGCTCATCTTCACGAACATGAAGAGCACTGCAGTCGACATCGCGAAGCGGCTGTCTCACAACGGACTTCCTTCGGAGTACATCATGGGGGATCTGCCTCAGCGCAAACGGCTCAACTTGATAGAGGGCATAAAGGAGGGCAAGATCCGGTTTCTCGTGGCTACCGATGTCGCTGCACGTGGTCTCCACATCAACGACCTCGACCTCGTGGTCAATTACGATGTGCCTGAAGACTACGAGCTCTATGTGCATCGCATCGGACGGACTGCACGCGCCGGCAAGAGCGGTAAAGCCATCACGCTTGCCTGCGAGCGGTACGTCTACGGGCTCGAGGCGATCGAGTCGTTCATTGGCCAGAAGATCCCCGTCGTTTGGCCGGATGAGAGCCTCTTCAAGGACGACGCGAGCGCTGGAATGAGATTCTCCGACCGCTACGCCGACCGCGGGCAGTCGAGGGATCGCCGTACTGGCAAAGGTGGCAGCTCTCGGTCCGGACGTCCAAGGAGCCCGAGCCGGGATCGCAGCCCGGCGCGCCGAAGCGGGTCGCATCAAAGAGACGGCCGGTCGTCTGACAGGGCGGCTGCGAATGGGACCCCACCTGACTCAAGTCGCTCCGGGCCTCGACCGAAGGGGCCGCGCAGCGGCAAACCGGGACCCAAGAGCCGACCTCAGGTCTCAGGCGAAAGACATGCTCCTGCCCCAGACGCGGCAAAACCCTCTGCAAATGCTCCGATCGAGGATCGGTTGTCGTACTACAGGGAAAAGTACGGCGAAGATTTTCAGATGAATCGAGTAAGATCCGGCGAGACAACCCGATCCGGGCGGGCCGACGACCGAAAGGACCGCAACAGCGGCTCCCGAAGGAACGGAAGCAACGGTGGAAAATCCGGCGGCTCCGGCAAACACGGAAGAAGCGACAAACCGGTAGGCCCTGCGAAATCGGCACGTGGCGGTGGTCCCCCGAAGCCCGACAAGTCGACTCAGTCCGGGGGATCGGGCGGTGCCGAACGCCCACGTCCGAGCAGCTCCAAATCATCCAAGAGCGAGAAGCCGCCCCGCACGGTCGAGACAAATTCGAAGCCGCAAGACCCGGGAATCGTCTCGAAGCTCAAGAGGCTCTTCAAACGCCAATAGACCAGAGGTTTCAAGGAATGAGGGTTGCCGTTATCGGAGGCACCGGACACATCGGAAGCTTTCTTGTCCCTCGCCTCGTCGAGCTCGGCCATTCCGTTGTATCGGTCAGCCGCGGCGAACGGTCCCCCTACGTGCAGCATGCCGCATGGGGGCAGGTTGAACGGCTATCCGTCGATCGAGAGCGCGCAGAACAGGACGGTAGCTTCATCGCGACGATTCTCGGCGCACAACCCGACGTCGTAATAGACCTCATCGGGTTTACCCCGGAGAGCGCTCGTATGATGATCGAGGGTCTCGCAGGCCGGGTTCGCCACTACCTCTTCTGTGGGACTATTTGGGTTCATGGTCACAGCACAGTGACGCCTACGGCCGAGGATTTGCCGCGCCACCCCTTCGGGGAGTACGGAATCCAGAAGGCGAAGATCGAAGAGCTTCTGCTTGACGCGGCTCGAACGAAAGGCTTCCCGGCGACGATCCTTCATCCAGGTCATATTGTCGGTCCCGGTTGGATTCCGCTCAATCCTGCCGGCAACTTCAACATAGAGGTCTATTCCCGGCTCGCAAAGGGTGCGCGGATCGCGGTTCCCAACCTTGGGATGGAAACCGTCCACCACGTTCACGCCGACGACGTCGCACAGGCGTTCGTGAAGGCGATTGCCGCTTGGTCTGCCTCCGTCGGAGAGAGCTTCCACGTCGTCTCTCCCGCAGCCGTTACACTCCGCGGCTACGCGGAAGCGGTAGCTTCATGGTTCGGCGTGGCCCCGGATCTGGAGTTTCTGCCGTGGCCGGAGTGGAAGAAGCAGGCACCACCGGAAGATGCTGCCGCCACCTGGGACCATATTGCCCACAGTCCGAATTGCAGCATCGAAAAGGCGATGCGCCTTCTCAACTACCGGCCGCGATACAGCTCTCTCGAAGCAGTCTTCGAGTCATTGAGTCGGCTCGTGTCGGAGGGACGGCTGCCGTGAAAGGTGCCGTCTCGATCGGACCACCTCCGCGCAGGCTCGCCTACCGCCGCGCAACCCTGACGGCAGGCGTTCTTCTTGCCCTCGCGAGCGCGATTCCGGCCGCGGCCGCCGGCTCAGCCGAGAACGGCCTCTACACGATCACGACCGCTCACACTCAGGCACTCGGCACCTTCCTCACGGACGCCCGGGGGAATACTCTCTACTACTACACAGACGACATCCCGGGACTCAGCAACTGCACCGCCGGATGCGAGGCGGTGTGGCCGCCCTTTTCGGTGAAAACGATCTCGGTTCCGCCCTCGCTCGAGTCGTCCGATTTTGGATTTATCACTCGGGACAACGGGCGGCGGCAGGTGACCTACAAAGGGTGGCCGCTCTACTATTATTCGCGCGACTGGGCTCCCCGGGACACGAATGGGCAAGCGCTCTACGGAACCTGGTACGTAGTCCAGCCGGATCTCTTCGGTCCTCCGGGCTACTGAGCCTCACTGGAGATTTCGATCCCGGCGACCGACCGCAATCCGCATACGCTCTGACACTTTAACCCTATCCTCGATCGGCTCAAGTTTTGTTGCTTGCACGTCAATATGCGCCACGCTATAATTACCTGCTTGTCTAAAGCAAAAGAGGAGGAACTATGAGAAAGGTAATCGTGGTCGTTGCGCTTCTGGTCGTAGCGGCATCATTCACCTTCGCAGGGGGGCAGGCTCAACAGCCATCGAACACGGCAGCAATGACGGGTCCGAAAACAGGGGGGACCCTCGTGTTCGGTCGGTCAGGAGATTCGGTCGGGCTCGACCCTGGTCGCGAGACTGACGGCGAATCGTTCTACATCGCCGACAACGTGTACGAGACCTTGGTGGCGTTCAAGCCCGGAAGCACGGAGATTATTCCGGATCTCGCTACCAGCTGGGACATCTCGTCGGACGGGCTCACATACACCTTTCACCTTCGCACAGGGGTCAAGTTTCACGACGGGACACCGTTCAATGCAGACGCGGTAGTCTACTCGCTCGGTCGCCAGTTCAAGAAAGATATGCCGGCCTACAAGAATGGCCCATGGCAATACTGGGGCGGCATGGACATGGACAACATCGTGAAGGACGTTGTGAAGGTGGATGCCAACACCGTCAGGATTACCCTCAAGAAGCAGGAGGTGCCGTTCATCGCGAACCTCGCTATGAACTTTGCCGCCATTGTCTCACCGACTGCGGCAGAGAAATGGGGCGCGGACTTCAAGAGCCATCCAGTGGGAACCGGTCCGTTCCGGTTCGTCTCGTGGACAAAGGACGACAACATCGTCCTCGAGCGGAACCCGGACTATTGGGGCCAGAAGGCATATCTCGATCGCGTAATCTTCAAGGTCATTCCGGACCCGACTGCGCGATACCTTTCCTTGAAGAAGGGGGAGGTTGATCTCATCGATTTCCCGTCGCCGCAGGACATTCCGGCGATTAAGTCAGATCCGAACCTTAAGATCGTGCAGCAGCCCGGCCTAAATGTCGGATACCTTGCGCTGAACGTAGAGAAAAAGCCGTTCGACAGCAAGCTCGTTCGGCAGGCGATGAACTACGCAATCAACAAGCAAGAGATCATCGACGCGGTGTACGGAGCGCTCGGCACGCCGGCGAAAAATCCGATTCCACCGACGATGTGGTCGTACAACGACGACATCAAGGCCTACCCGTACGATCCCGACATGGCCAAGAAGCTCCTGGCTCAAGCCGGCTATCCGAATGGTTTTGCCACCGACCTGTGGGCGATGCCCGTGTCGCGTCCGTACAACCCGAATGCGAAAAAGGTCGCCGAGATCATGCAGGCGCAGCTCGCAAAGGTGGGAATCACCGCCAGCATCGTAAGCTATGAATGGGGGACCTACCTGGACAAGACCGAACACGGAGAGCATCAGACTGCTATGCTCGGGTGGACTGGAGACAACGGGGACCCGGACAACTTCCTGTTCGTCCTGCTCTCCATTCCGGCAACGCAGATCCCGGCTCAGAACATTTCGTTCTGGAAGAACGAACAGTTCGAGCAGTTGATTGAGAAGGCAAAGGTCACGCCGAATCAGGCCACGCGCACGGAGCTCTATAAACAGGCCCAGGTGATTTTCCATGAAGAAGCGCCGTGGGTCCCGATTGCGCACTCGATCGTGGTCGAGCCCATGAAGAAGACCGTCGAAGGTTTTGTGCTCTATCCGACCGGGAAACGTGTGTTTCAGTCGGTCTGGCTGGACCAATAGCCGACAGGCATTATGATTCTCAGTGCCCCGCGATCTCTCGCGGGGCACCTCGCTTCTATCACACATCTCACAGATGACAGCATGCGGATGAACGAATGATACGATACCTGGTGAAACGGCTCGCGTTGCTTATTCCGACGCTCTTCGGCGTAGTCACCCTTGTATTCGCCATGATCGCGCTCTCTCCCGGTGACCCTGCGCAGGCCATGCTCGGAGAACGCGCGAACAAAGAAAGCGTGGAAAAGCTCCGTGAGCAGCTCGGGCTGGACAAACCGCTCGGCGTTCAGTACGTGAACTACCTCAAGCGAATCGCGGTGTTGGACTTCCAGAACAGTATCAAGACCGGCCAACCGGTCATTCAAGAAATCCGGGCGCGATTTCCCGCCACAATCGAGCTTTCTATTTTTGCCATGCTCTTTGCCGCATTCTTCGGGATTCTCATCGGCATTGTTTCCGCGACTCACAAAAACACGTGGGTGGACTATACCTCCATGGCCGGTGCGCTTACGGGGGTATCGATGCCCATTTTCTGGCTCGGGCTCGTGCTGATGCTGATATTTTCGATCGGTTTGAACCTCCTTCCTACGGGGGGTCGGATCGACATTCGCATGTACTTCACGCCGATTACCGGCTTTTACGTCCTCGACTCCATCATCTATCTATTCAAGGAAGGCAACCCAGCATACCTCGTTTCCGTTATCAAGCATCTGATCTTGCCGGCAGTGGCACTTGGAACGATCCCGCTTGCCATTATTGCGCGCATCACCCGGAGCTCTATGCTCGAGGTCCTCAAGCAGGACTACATTCGAACCGCCCGTGCAGCGGGAATATCTGAGCATAAGATAATCTACCAGTATGCGCTTCGGAACGCACTATTGCCGGTCGTTACCGTGATCGGACTGCAGTTCGGTCTCCTGCTTTCCGGCGCCATATTGACCGAAACGATCTTTGCGTGGCCGGGGATAGGGAAGTGGATTTACAATGCGATCGAGGCACGTGACTACCCTGCCGTCCAGGGTGGCATCATCATCATTGCGACCACCTTCGTTTTTATCAACCTCGTCGTCGACCTTCTCTACTCGGTGATCAATCCCAAGGTGAGGCTTAGCTGATGACGGATGACACAACGCTGCACATCCCCGAGCAGTCGCTGTTTCGGGAGACAATTGTCGGGCTGTCGAAGAACAAAGGCGCGATTGCGGGGCTCATCATTATATGCCTGTTCATCATCTCGGCGCTCGGTGCACCCCTCATTGCTCCACACGACCCGGTGAAGCAGGTTATCGAGCACCGGCTCGCCAAGCCCTTCACGCCCTCGTACATCCTTGGAACGGACGATCTCGGGCGCGACCTGTTTTCGCGAATCGTCTATGGCTCGCGAATATCACTCATTATTGGGATCGTATCGGTCGGGATTTCCCTTTCGTTTGGGCTTATCATCGGGACACTTTCCGGGTACTACGGCGGCTGGTTCGACAGAATCGTCATGCGCCTCATCGACATCATGCTGGCGTTTCCCTACATTCTCCTCACCATCGTTATCGTGGCGATCCTCGGAGCATCCCTCTTGAACGCGATGATCGCAATAGGCATATCCCAGATACCGCAGTATGCCCGTGTGGTGCGGGCGACCGTTCTCGCAGAGAAGGAGAACGACTATGTCGTCGCCGAGCGGTCGCTCGGCGCGCACGACCTTGAGCTCATGCTGCGGACGATACTTCCCAACTGCATTGCACCTATCTTTGTGCAGGCGACCCTCGGGATTGGAGATGCAATCTTGAGCTCCGCAGCGCTCTCGTTCCTGGGGCTCGGCGCTCAACCGCCGACGCCGGAGTGGGGACTGATGGTCGCGACTGCGAAGGAGTTCGTCACCTCAGCATGGTGGGTCGTTACCTTTCCGGGAATCGCCATTCTATTGACAGTGCTCGGATTCAATTTGATGAGCGACAGTCTGCGCGACGTCCTCGATCCACGGCTGAAGGACTAGGGGTATCGAGTGGCGCATGTGACGTGGCGGGGACATAGTGACGATCTCCTCGAGATCCGGAATCTATCTGTCAACTTCTATACGAAGCGCGGCGTGGTGCGCGCTGTTCGCAACCTGGATCTCCGTATTCGGCGAGGTGAGACGCTCGCGCTCGTGGGGGAATCCGGCTGCGGCAAGTCGGTTACCGCCCTGTCGATCAACCAGCTCATTCCCACGCCTCCCGGAAAGATCGAGAGCGGGAGCGTGATCTTCGAAGGCACGGACCTGCTGACACTTTCGGAGAAGGAAGTGCAGCCCTACCGCGGCACTCGCATTTCCATGATCTTTCAGGAGCCGATGACCTCGCTCAATCCCGTGTTCAAAGTTGGCAACCAAATCGCAGACGTTCTCATTACGCACCAGGGGTACAGCCGTAAAGAGGCCTTCCAAAAAGCCATCGAGCTGCTCGACCTTGTGAAGATTCCGGCGCCCGAACGACGGGCTCATGCCTTCCCGCACCAGCTTTCCGGCGGCATGCGACAGCGCGTGATGATCGCCCTTGCGCTTGCCTCCCCCGAACCGGGGCTTCTCATTGCGGACGAGCCGACTACCGCGCTCGACGTCACAATCCAGGCGCAGATCCTTGACCTGCTGAAGGATCTCCAGCAACGAGTCAAGATGGCGCTTCTGCTGATTACTCACGACATGGGGGTTGTCGCCGAAAACGCGGACCGCGTGGTCGTCATGTATGCGGGCTGCAAGGTCGAAGAAGGGGATGCGACGGCGCTCATAAAGTCTCCGACCCACCCCTACACGTTGGGGTTGCTCAATTCGCTCCCGTCGAACAAGAAATACCAGAGCGCACGGCGGCTGGAATCCATCAGGGGTACGGTACCGGACCTTATCTCTCTCGGCGATTGGTGCCCCTTCGAAAACCGCTGTCCGTTTGTGCAGCCGATCTGCCGCAAGCAGTTCCCGCCTCGCGTCGAACTTGCCGACGGGCATGCTGCATGGTGCCACTTTGCCGGCGATCTTCCTGCAGGCGACGACTTGCCTGCAGGCGCCGCCGGGCAACGCCCGAACGAAGGGGAAGGATAGCGCATGGCGGAAAAGCTTCTCGAGGTCCGCGACCTGAAGAAACACTTCGAGCTGTCCAGCGCGAACATGAGCGAACGATCGGCGGTCTTGAAGGCAGTTGATGGCGTAACGTTCGATGTCTATCGGGGAGAGGTGCTGGGAATTGTGGGCGAGTCCGGATGCGGCAAGTCGACCCTCGGAAAGACCCTGCTTCGGCTCTACGAACTAACCTCCGGCACCGTGACCTTTCAGGGTCAAGACATCTTTCGCCTCCCGCGCAAGGACCTCAAATCTTTGCGGGGCCGCATGCAGATGATCTTTCAAGATCCGTTTTCTTCCCTCAATCCTCGCAAAAAAGTTCGAAGTCTCATCGGGCAGCCGCTCAGAATACACGGCGGTCGCACCCGGTCGGAAATTCATGAGACGGTCTCACGGCTGATGGGTGAGGTGGGATTGGGCCCGGAATACGGGAACCGCTACCCGCATCAATTCTCGGGCGGTCAGCGTCAACGAATCGGCATTGCTCGGGCGCTTGCGCTCAACCCGGAGTTCATCGTCTGTGACGAGGCGGTCTCGGCACTGGACGTTTCGATTCAGGCCCAAATCCTGAACTTGCTGTTGGATATTCAGGAACGGCACCAGCTCACGTACATCTTCATCGCACACGATTTGTCGGTGGTCGAGTTCATTGCCACCCGCATCATTGTCATGTATCTGGGCAAGATCGTTGAGTTCACGACCAAGGAACAACTTTCCGAAGAGCGCATGCATCCCTACACACAGGCGCTGTTTGCAGCCTACCCCGATCCCGACCCGGAGCGTCGATCAGAACGAAAACGGGTCGTAATGGGCGATGTCCCGTCACCCATTCACCCGCCCGGGGGCTGCCACTTCCATCCGCGCTGCCCGTTCGCCATGAACCGCTGCAGATCTGAATATCCCGAACTGAGAGAATTGAAAACCGGCCATTTCGTCGCTTGTCATCTGTACCAGTGACAGCAAGAGGTGGCTCGAAATCGTGGGAAGCTAAACGCGATTGACGAGCAGGCTATTGGGTGACATTGCAGAAGCGACTTGGACTCTTACTCTTCAACATAATGCTTACAAAAATCATCAACGATTGAAGAATGATCCCCGTACGCTTGAAGTGGATCCTGTTGTCAGAATAATCGCAACATAAGGAGGATTTGTCATGCGAGTTTTGTCGCCCTCTCTTGTCGTTGCAGTGTCGGTCACAACCCGAGCGGTTTCGGGTTCCTGTACGTCGGGTGCGACCGATGTAACCTCAAACATGCCACAGCAAGATCTCGTCTACGACACCACCGAGAAGGTCACCAGCATGGATACGACCAGCGCACGCGATTCTCATGCGTGCAGGGTCTTTTATAACATAGATCAGAGGTTCCGCACCTACAAGCCGGGAACTGCTCAGATCCTTCCAAGCTTGGTGGAATCAGTCGACAAGCAGACGCGTCGGTACAAACCAGTTGCTCCGACCGCGTACTTCTCGAACCTTTACGGGTCGCAACTCGAGTCCTCCCCATCATCTGTTCGGCACAGACAAGTGAATCGTGGCTTCTTTCCCCGCGCCGTGTAGGGCTCCCGCACCAGCCTTTGGGGGTTCAGCCGCAGCGGGTGGTGCCTGCCCGCGCATTGGTGACGAACCCTGAGCTCGTGGTGGCCGATGAGCCGATAGCGATGGCCGATGTGTCGGTGCGGGCGATGATCCGTGAGCCGGTGAAGGAGATTGCCCCCGGTCCCTTCTCGGCCTGTATCCTCGAATAGCGGCCACGCTCGCGACTAATCCTGACTTAAAAGATTTTAATTGACCTGGCTCGCCGTGCGAGATACCCTTAATTTATCTCAGAATCCAAGGAGAGATGTAATGAAACGTTACGGTGTTCTCTTCTCTGCGTTCTTTCTGGTTCTTTTCGGAATTGCCGGCACGGTCTGGGGGCAATCCTACACGATCAACGTCGCGGGCTCTGGCAATCTTCACTACCTTACTGATTCGAAGGGCATGACCCTCTACTACTTTACGAAGGATGTGGCCGGCGAGAGTGCGTGCTACGGAGGTTGCGCCAAACTGTGGCCGATTTTCGACGCTCGTACGATCAACGTGCCCTCCTCGCTCAATTCGTCCGATTTTGGAACGATCACCCGCAACGACGGCACCCACCAAACCACCTACAAAGGCTGGCCCCTCTACTACTTCGAGCCGGACAAGGCGCCGGGCGAAATGAAGGGCGAAGGCGCACACGATGTCTGGTACATTATGACCGTTCCCTTCTACACGGTAATGGTGGGAACCTCACAGCAGCTCGGCAACTACTTGACGGATGCGAACGGCATGGCTCTCTACTACTTCACCAAAGATTCTCCGAATACAAGCGCCTGCTATAACAACTGCGCCAGACTCTGGCCGATTTTCTATGCCCCGAATATCGTCGTCCCTTCAGGATTGAAAGCCTCCGATTTCGGCTCGATCACCCGGAGCGACGGGACAATGCAGTCCACGTACAAGGGTTACCCGCTCTACTACTGGGTGCGTGACAAGAAGCGCGGCGAAACGACCGGCCAAGACGTCGGAAAGGTCTGGTTCGTCATCGATCCGGCGAAGTTCAATCCGGGCATGTAGCATCCGTCGTTTGGCCTCTATTGTCCTCCCGGTTCCACAGTAGGGGGGCGGCGTCTTGAGCAGGCGGAAAATCGGCGGCATAATGTGGCTCTATGGCCAGCCTTATCAGTCGATACGTTCGCCGTATGGTAGCGCGAGGGGCCGCACGAAACGACGCACTTACCCTGTCTGAGCTTCGCGAATCGATGGAGCGAGTCGCTCTGCTGATTCGCCCTCCACGCACGGTCGCCGTCGAACGGATTACCGTCGACGGCGTACCCTGCGAGTGGCTCAAGCCGAAATCTACCCGACCCGAAGCCGCGATCCTCTATCTTCACGGAGGAGCGTTCTGTTCCGGCTCTCCGGTGACACACCGCCATCTCGTGGGCCGACTATCGAAGTTGACGGGGGCGTCCGTGCTCGTTCCGGACTATCGCCTTGCCCCCGAGCATGTCTTCCCTGCTGCTCTGGACGATTGCATATCCTGCTACCTTCATCTTCTCGGAAGGGGCTTCTCGCCGGACC
Source organism: uncultured Spirochaetales bacterium (assembly GCA_964506755.1). Classification (GTDB taxonomy): domain Bacteria; phylum Spirochaetota; class Spirochaetia; order DAHUYW01; family DAHUYW01; genus CAZDMH01. The sequence goes on along the minus strand of CAZDMH010000030.1, from coordinate 14,896 downwards.
GGATCGTCGTAGCCGGAGATTCCGCAGGCGGCAATCTGGCCCTTTCGATGCTCATTCGTCTGCGTGACGGTGGGGCGGAGCTCCCTGCCGCCGCGATATGTCTTTCGCCTGTTGTCGATCTTGCTCGAAGTGACGAGAAGACGAAGAGCGCCGACGCAGCGCGCGCACCCAACGATCCGATGATCCGGTTGCATTTCATTGCTCCGATGATTGACACCTACGTTGCCGATCACAACCCCTCCGATCCTCTCCTTTCTCCCCTTTTTGCAGACCTTCATGGGCTGCCTCCCATTCTCATCCAGGCAGGGGGCGATGAGCTGCTCCTTACGGACGCGGAGGCATTCACCCGGCGGGCCCGCGAGGACGGAGTTGAGATAACACTTCAGGTCTTCGAAGGAATGTGGCACGTGTGGCAGGTGTTTATCCCCTATCTTCCCGAAGCTCGACGAGCCGTGACCGCAATTGCGCGGTTCATTGAAACACATACGGATATCTCGATTCGATCGAACGGGCGACGCGCCGGGAGGTAGGTTATCGGAGGACGGGGGACAGAGAGGTTTCGGAAGACCGTCCGAGTACTCTCGCTTGTGGTCGCCGGGCTTCTCGCACTTTTGATTCTTGCCGGTGGCGTCCTGCTGCTGACCGAGAATCGCCTCGTCTACTACCCTGATCCGGTCATCCACCATACACCGGCCTCCGCCGGTCTGCCGTACACCGATGTTCGTCTCTCGACATCCGACGGCTCCGTCCTCGATGGCTGGTACGTACCGTCTCCTCAACCGCATGCGGTGGTCATCATCTGCCACGGCAACGCAGGCAACATTTCCACACGAATACCTCTGCTTGTCGCGCTTCACGAGCTGCACTTGAGCTCATTCATCTTCGATTACAGCGGCTTCGGCAGGAGCACCGGCCGGCCTACGGAACGCGGAACCTACGACGACGCAGCGGCAGCATGGCAATGGGTTCATTCCCACGTTCCTGGCGTCCATACCGGAGCGCTCTCGATCATCATCATGGGTCGTTCGCTCGGCGGTCCGGTTGCAGGGTACCTGTCTTCCATCCATCCTCCCGCCGCTCTGGTTCTTGACTCCACCTTTCCGTCCATTGCATCGCTCGTCCGCTCGAGAGCGCCCTACCTTCCGGTACGGCTTCTCCTTCGCTACCGTTACAACACCCTTTCGTTTCTCGACCGAGTCCACTGTCCGGTTCTGGTAGTTCATAGCCGCGATGACTCCGTCGTGCCAATCAGCCAGGGACGGGCTCTCTACGCCGCGATCAAGACGCCAAAGATGTTCCTGGAAATCAGGGGGCCCCACGTCCAAGGATTCGTGGCGGACTCCGATCACTACTCGGAGGGATTGAGACGCTTTCTCAGTTTGGTCGAACACGATCAGTGATTCGTCCAAGGTTGTGCGGGGTAGGAAAAGCGGTTATACTGGGCCGATTTTGAAAAGGGGGGCCGCCCTCTTCGTATTGAGCTTCGAGGTGAGCGTGGACTCAGGGTTGCATTTCTTCGACGTCGACCACACAGTGACGAAACATTCCACGGGACTGAGCTTCCTGTATCAAGGGATCAAAATGGGGATTCTTCCCTTCGCTCCACTCGTGACCGCGCCACTGCTCTATTGGCGCTACCGGATCGGGAGAATGGATCCGCGTTCAGTAAAGCAGGAGATCCCGTCGCTCGCGGGGCTGCATCGCGAGCAGCTGGAGTTGATCGCCGCAAGGTGCTTCGAGGAAAGAATACGCCCCGACATCTTTCGGGAAGCGGAACAGCGAATCCGTGGGCTGCGACGTGCGGGCGGCGAGGTCGTGTTTGCCACCCTCTCCGTTGACATCATCATCCGGCCGCTTGCGGATTACTTGGGCGTGGCGGACTCGATCGCAAGCTCCTTCGAGTTTTCGGGTGATACGTGCACCGGGCGTTTCGAAGGCGGGCCGATCTTCAATCTTCAAAAGCGCGATCAGGTGCTTCGATTTATCGAGAGCAGCGGTCGACGGCCGGAGGAGTGTTCATTCTATTCCGACAGTATCAACGACCTGCCGCTGCTCGAATCGGTTGGAACTCCCGTAGCGGTGAATCCCGATCGGAAGTTGGCGGATGAGGCCTCCCGGCGCAGCTGGGAGATTCTTCGCTGGAAGTAGCCGCTCTTTCTGCGGAGGTGAGATGTGGAACAATCGGAGTACGTACTCGCAATCGATTCCGGTGGCGCGGGCGTCCGGGCGATGGTTTTCAATAGAGCCGGTTCGATTGTCGTCCGGGAATACCAGACGACTCCTGCCGCCCATCCAGAGGAGGGCGCCACTGAATACGACCCCATGGAGCTCTGGCGCGCCGTCCTTTCTGTGACTCATCGGGTGTTGACCCGTCATGGAAAGGCCGTGTGCGCGCAAAGTATCAAGGCAATCGGAATCACGAATCAACGGGCTTCGTTCTGTCTGTGGGAGAGAGCGACCGGTCGGCCGCTCACCCCCGTCATCAGCTGGCAGGACGTCCGGGCTGCGTCGACGACCGACATCATGAACCGCAACCCCAGGTGGCGGCTCTTGAAGGCGGGTGCGACGTTCGTCCGTGCCCTCACACGCGACCCCATGATGACCGCCACTTCGATGCTTTCCTTTACCACGGACCACGCGAGCTGTCGTCTCAAGTGGGTTCTCGATCGAGACCCGCTTCTCAAAGCCATGTGTGACCGCGGCGAGGTCATGTTTGGCACACTCGACACCTGGTACATCTATAAATTGACCGGTGGTGCGCGCCACGTCACCGATCCCTCCAACGCTTCGAGCACCTCTTTGTACGACCCCTTTGGGTTGAAATGGAACAAGCTTTTCTTTGGGCTCTTTGGCATTCCTCTCGAAATCTTCCCGGAGGTGATCGAGTCGAATGGGGACTTCGGTACTACCGACCCAAGTCTCTTCGACGGACAAGCGATTCCGATTCGAGCCTCGATTGGTGACCAGATGGCAGCTCTCTTTGGCCACTGTTGCTTCGAAGCCGGCGACGTCAAGATCTCTCAGGGGTCGGGAGCATTCGTCGACATGAACGTCGGACCGAAAGGGAAGGTCTCCCATCGCGGGCTCTTTCCGCTCGTCGGTTGGGTGGTCGGGGGCAAGCCTGCCTACATGCTCGAAGGATATGTCGCGACTGCGGGCACCCTTATCGACTGGTTGGGCCAGGGATTGGGGCTGTCGGACACTCCGGCAGTGCTGAACGAGTTTGCCGCTCAGTGCAGCGACACCGAGGGGGTAGTGTTTCTGCCGACTCCAACCGGGATTCGCTTCCCCTACTTCAATCCTCGAGTCAAAGGATCGATCATCGGACTTTCACTTTCGACGCATAGACGTCACGTGGCGCGCGCGGTATTGGAGGGAATTGCGCTGCGGATGCTCGACATCGTTCGCGGCATGGAGGTGGATACAGGTATCCCCATTAGATCGATTCGTTCCGACGGCGGGGTGAGCCGCTCCGATATCCTCCTGCAATGTCTGGCCGATTTTGCGAAGCTTCCGGTTTACCGCGCTCCCGAGGCAGACATGACGGCAACCGGCACAGCCTACCTTGCAGGGTTGGCCGTCGGATTTTGGGAGGATTTCACCGAGCTGAAGAGCCTGGCAAAAGGATACGACACCTTCACCCCGACTATGTCGGAAGAGAAGAGAAATCAGAAGTTCGACCTCTGGCACCGCGCCGTGCGATCGATCCTTGCGATCTACCCGCCAGAACGCGCGGCGGCGGGCAAAGGCCGTCGGGCAGCAAAGCGAGCTACTTGACCACTATCTCATCGACTATGTCGTAGTTGTCGCCTGCTGCATGTTGAGCGATTTGCTCGACCTTCTTTTTTGCGCCGTCGGAGTGGACTGTTCCGAACAGCCGCACCGACTTCCTCCGTCGCAGGAACCCGGCCCTTTGTATTTCCGCACCAACATTGCTGTTTTCCAGGGACGGTTCGTTGCACACGTTGTCCAGGATCACCTGATCAACCGATGGCATTTCGCCCCTCCTTGTTGATTCGATTGTACCACGGCGCAGGCGGAGACGCCATTCAATTTTTCGTGGTCCCTCGAAGATCAGCGAAAAACTCACCCCTCCGACTGGAAGAGGTGACGGTAGATGCTTGGCGAATAGAGGCTGAAATCCGAAATACGCAGATATTCGACCGCTCCGGCCTCTCGCAACCTCTCCACGAGGCGGTCGATCTGCTTCTGCGACCGATACGCAGCGATCGCCTCGAGCTTGGTTTCGAGATGGTCAGGCGTTCCCTCGATCAGATAGTCAGGAGCCTCCGGGAATGCACAGTATATGGCAAGCTCATATAGCGTTGGGAGCTCTCGAAGCGGTGTTCCCAACTCGGGCCATATCGCGCCCCCAGCATGGAAGATCGAGACCCTGGCCTCTTGATAGACGAGCTTGTGGTCGGGGTGGAGATCGTTGCCGCTTGCCAGAAACACCCTCGTCGGCATTCGTCGACGCAGCTCGTAGGTGTAGGCGTTCTGAAGCCCAGTGAATCCCTCAACGACGTGGGGTCCCTCGCCTTTTGCAGCGCGCCGCCCCAGGTAGGGGGTCAAGTTGCAGTCTGGGAAATTCAGCCAGCTGACGTCCTGCACGCCGATGATGCGGAAGCTTTCCCGAGTCTCCTTTTGCCGTATGGAGCGGATGGAATCTCGGTCCTCAAGCTCGCAGTACCCCATACTTCCGTCCGTCGTGATGAGAACTGAGACGTCCACCCCCTCGGCGAGAGCAGCCTGGAGCAGAAGTCCTGCCCCCATAACGATATCGTCGTCATGGGGAGCGATGAATAGCCATCGCTCCTTCCCATCGTGCCAGCCGTCCATGAGCTCTCTAAGCGACTTCGTTTCGGTCACCTCACCATGGGTAGCGCGTCTCGTTACGCGGAAACTGTTCGATTCCGCTTCGGTCGAAGGTGACGTTGCGTTTTCCATGCCTTTCTCCTCGCTATCCCGGATACTCGTTTCCAACCTTGCGGGCCCGTTCCGCCTTGTCGAGATCTATCCCGAGCTTCACTCCAACCTCGACCAGCACGTTCCACCCGGCAGCCATCTCGATGTAGGGTTGAAACTCGGGGTAGGAACCCGTACGGACAGTCGGAAAGTGAGTCTCGCGGTCGCAGACTGCAAATACCGAAAGGCCGACCCCTCGTTCGAGCACTTCGCGGAACTTCTGCTCTTCCGATTCGAAGGGGTCGATAATGATGACCGCGTCCGTCGGGTCCATCACCTCTTCGATCCCGTGAACTGCGTAGGTGCCTTCGAGAAAGTCCGACTTCTTCTTCGCAATCTCGTTGCTTTTAAGCGTGAGCTCCTCGGCCGTCCCGTCGTTGCGACCTGCCCAATAGAGTGTCGTCGAAACCGCAAGACGTCGAGTGATTTCTTCGGGGAGTCGCATCTCCATTGCCTTGCGCATCTCCTCGGAAAGCCTCGACAGATCCGGAAGGGGTAGCCGATTCGACTTGCGAAAGAGAACGTCGTAGAAGAGGGCCTGCTCTACCACGCTCTTCGTCGCCGCGACTGCGGACTCGCTGCCGCAGGTGAGGATATAATGGAGGTCGGTCTCCTTCTCAACCGGCGTGTCGGCGTTTGCCACAACCCCGCAGAGTCTCCTGTGATTGTCCGCCTTCAGCCGCCTGATGAGCGAGACGCATTCTTTGGTCTTTCCGCTGTTGGACGCAACGAAGACTGCCGCGTCAGAAAGCGAATACTCCATCGCCTGAGTTGCGGCCTCGGTGAAGAGCACGGAGCCGGAACCGAGGCGTCGAGCCGTACATATCGCATTCTTTGCCGGGAAGATACGGGAGGAGCCTTCGCCGGTGAGCAGGACCCGCTTGGAGCCGGCGATTTCCAGATAGGGATCGACCGACTCGATGTCGAAGTTCTTGACGACATCGGCCGTCTCCAGCATTTCCTTGCAGATCGAATAGCGAGAATACTTGGAATCGGATAGGTTCATTGTGCCCCTCCTATTGGGATATTCGCGAGGACTGAATAGCTCGGAAGCTCTCCGACGAGCGGTCCGAGGTAGTCGAGAAAGTCCGGACTCACATCGTGCCCGTTGGCTGCGATGTATTCATCAGGCATCGGTTTCGTGCGAGCAGCAACCTGCGCGAGGGGAATTGTACCGAGAGTGGAATGATAGGGCGAACGCCTCGACCGTTGGATCGAAACCATGACGCCGGTCGTCCCTTGCTCGGCAAGCTCGACCGCTCGGCGTCCACATTCGTATGCTTCCTCGAGATCAAGGCTGGAGGCACGGTCGATCGCACACATTGGCAACGACTCGGTGATCTGGAACTCGCCGCGCAGCCTTGAGCCAGTAGGTTTCGCACCGGCGTTCGAAAGTATACCGTGGAGGACGATGGCTGCGCTCGTTCCGCCCATCGCGCCGAACTCGACGTTCGCAAACCTGTCCCGTTCCGTGGAGGCCGATACCGGAGTGCCGTCCGACCACACGATACCCTCGCCGCACACGATCGAGGCAAACCCGTAGGTTTCGATGCAGTCGAGTGCATCAGAGACGAACTGCTCACGGTCGAGCGCTCGCTCGGGGACATAGATCAGGTGCGGAGCATCGCCTTCATGTTTGCGGGCGAGTGCAGTGGCGGCTGCAAGCCATCCGGCGTCTCGGCCCACCGTCTGGTGTATCACGAACTGGTCGACCATGCGCATATCGGCAGCTAATCGGCCGGCCTGCTGCACCGACAGCGCGACGTAGCGTGCCGCCGAGGGATAGCCGGGAGTATGGTCGGTACCGAACAAGTCGTTGTCGACGGTCTTGGGCACGCCGATTCCACGTAGCTCATATCCTTTGCCGCGACAGTAGGCCTCGACGCGGGCGATCGTGTCCATTGTGTCGTTGCCGCCAATGAGAAAGACGTAGCGAATTTCATGCTTCTTCAAGATCTCGAGTACCCTTGGAAGGTCGTCGTCACGCAGCTTGTATCTACAGGAGCCGAGCGCCGAAGAGGGAGTGCGGCGAAGAGCTTCGATCGTCTCCTCCGCCTCCCGGCCGAGATCGATAATCCGTTCGCCCAGGAACCCTTCGACTCCGAACCGCATACCGTAGACCCCTTCGATATCCGCACACGCCTTCGCAGCCTGGACTATCCCGCAGAGGCTCGAGTTGATGACGGTCGTGGGTCCGCCTGACTGGCCGATAATCGCGTTTCCTTTCATTGACTCATTCTCCAATTATCCCGTTCATATGCACTTTCACCGCCTGCAGCGATGCGCCCAGCACGGGAATATCCGGGTTGTCGAGAATGTGAACCGATTGTGGCATCGTTGCACCCAGCTCCTCAGCCCAACCGCTCAAGCGTTTGACCGTTGCAGCGTCGAGCTCTCCGGCAACATAGACCGCCTCGCTGTCCATGAATGTCGCGACGAAACGGACCGTTTCTTCGATACGTGCTACGAGATCGTCGCTGCGCTCCGAGATGTCGGGTTGAAGCAGCTCTCCGGCGGCGCCTCGAATGCCGCGGTACACCTCCCCGGCGATCACGATCCCGGCACCGATCGTGATTGGGCTAGTCTGCACCTGCAGATGGATGAGATTCTGGTAGCGTTGTCCGTCCCTCGCAAGGTCCCAGTCGGCAGCACAATTTGCGTCGTTGTCGACAACGACCGGATGCTTGGGCACCCGCCTGTGAATCTCTGACAGGATTCTCGGCATGGACCAGCCGAAGTGCGTCGACTCCTCGATTTCCCCCGCAAGGTCGACGATTGAAGAGACGGCGATGCCGGTCCCATGGAAGGTGGGGTAGCGATGTGAGCAGGACACAATCTCGTCGACGATCTCTCCGAGAATCTCTTCGGTTCTCTCGTCGGCAACAGCGACTCGCCTTCGCTCCACGATTCTGCCGCTGAAATCGACCACACCGAAGGTGATCTCGTCTTCTTTTACGTATATGCCGCCGAAATAGCCGTAGTCGGGTCGCAGCGCGAGCAGGTCGGCTTTCTTTCCCCCCTGGGGACCGGACTCCCGCTTGCCGACAGTCTGGACAAGACCGAGCTGTTTGAGCCTGCGAATCAGGTTGGAGGTCGTCGACGGCTGCAGATTTGCACAGGCGGCGATCTCTACTTGCGAAATGCCCGGCTGAGAGCGCAGGAGCGAGAGAACGAGCGATCTATTCTTCAGCTTCTGGTCGCGTTGGTTCATCTTCGGGCTCCGAAAAATCCGGTTAGTTCGTGCACAGAATGAACTAACCTCACTCCTTTCTTATCACCTCTATGGCCGTTTCGTCAAGCGAGAATCATCAGCACGCGTGATGACAGATGCTTGACTCCCGATGCCCGGGGGGCCAAAATCGACCCATGACGGCGCAGCAGTCTCTTTGTATTCCACGGATCGAGTGTGAGCTCTCGAATCCGATGGAGGAGATCTCGAGTAGAGTAGCTTTATCGGGCGCTGAAGCGCGCCTCGATGAGGCGCCGTGGCCCGAATTCCCATACAAACCGGAGGTAACGGTCCATATCGGGCATTCGGGTGCTGCGATATTCCTCCGGTTCGACGTCCATGAGCAGGCGGCGCTTGCCGAGAAGACGGAGTCGAACAGCCAGGTCAGCGAAGACAGCTGCGTCGAGATGTTCATCGCGCCGGGCGGGGACGGCCGTTACTACAACTTCGAATGGAGTTGCATCGGCACCTGTCTCGCCGGAGTCGGTGCTCAGCGACACGGCCGGCGCCTACTCGACCCGGAATTGATTCGCCGGATACGTCGAAGCTCGACGCTCGGCAATGAGGCTTTTGCCGAACGCAAGGGCCCAACTGCATGGTCTCTGACGGTAGCGCTTCCAGTCGAAACGTTCGTGTTTCACGAAGTCGGCGAGTTGAGCGGCTCCGTGATGACCGGCAACTTCTACAAGTGCGGAGATCATCTCAGCGTTCCCCATTATGTAACCTGGCACTCGATCGAGTCTGCTCGACCCGATTATCACCGTCCGGAACAGTTCGGAAGAATCGAGTTTGCATGATAGTGTCATAATGACACTGGTGGAACCCCAATTCGACCTAGTGGGTATAATTGGCCCATTTCGCTCTTCTTTCGACATGTCAGGACAGATCAACTCGGTCAGGGATCGGCTTCTAATTCTTTGACAGGTAATGGTTTGGCTTCAAATCAACGGACTTGGCACGGTTGTTGCTATATTATAAGTGAAAGAACTAAGCAACATTTCCAGGAGGTTGAGAAATGAAGAGCCTGATTAGTTATCGCCCTGACTATACCGATCTTTTTGATGGTGTTGATCGTCTGTTCGGTTCGCTCGTGGGCGACGGTTCGTGGATGAAACATCCGGCGGTGGACATCCGCGAGGAAGAAGGACGCTACGTGCTGGAGGCCGAGCTTACCGGTCTGACCGAGAACGATTTCGACGTTCAGGTTCACGATAACCTGCTCACGATTTCTTCGAAGAAAGCTGAGAGCGAAGAGACCAACAAGAATGGATACGTTCTCCGTGAGCGACGTGCCGCATCCTTCTCTCGAAGCTTCGTCCTTCCGAAGGACGTCGACCGCGAGAAGATCGACGCGCAGTTCAAGAACGGCCTGTTGACCCTGGTTCTCAACAAGACGCCGGAGGCAAAGCCACGGTCCATCCAGATCAAATCGAACTAGGAGGCGATTCTGCGCATTCGGCCCTTCCCGATGGAAGGGCTTTTTTTGTCTTTCGGAAGGACCGAGCCGAGACCCTCCCCGACCGTCGGGGGGCCCCACAACGTGAGACTCAGAAATGCGAGAGGAACTCCGCGGCGCTGACGTAATTCGACTCTGACTGGAGCACACCCTTCACGTAGTATCGAACATAGGGCACTCGATGGTTCCGAAACACGGTTTCTTTGAACAGAAGAAAATCGTGAAAATAGTCGACGCGATCATAGACCAGCTCGTAAACATCGATTTCGATGTCTACCGGCTCGCGCCGTTTCGCCATCCGATCGAGCCAGCGTGCCATGGAGACCCACTCGAAGCACCAGCCCTGAGTCAAGACGATCGCGACGTTTTCCGAGGAGCGGAGTACCTCCATGTCAAACTCGCCTTTCTCGATCGCAGCCCTGGCCTGCGGCTCGGAAAGGACCATTCGATGCAGCATTGGCGAGGAGTGTACGGCTCGCCGGCCCGCCCGTCAACAGTCTTCGTCCTACACAAAATGCCTTGACAGAAGTCGTCCCGGGCGGCTCTGATATCTGATAGTCGGAGGGGGACGAATGGACGGTAGCGCAAAGCGAGGGAAGAAATGAGTCTCGGAATAGGAATCGTTGGGTTGGGTGCCATATCGGACTTTCACGCGCAGGCGGTGCGGGCAATTGGGCCCGAGAGGCTCGTCGCGTGCTGCTCCCGAGACGAAAAGAAGGCACGCGATTTCGCGGAGAAGTATCAATGCAGCGCCTACGGATCTCTGGAAGAATTCGTTGGACATCCCGGTTTAGACATCGTTTCGATCGCCACCGCAGCTGGACACCACTTGGAGCCGGCGTTGGCGGCTATCGAGGCAGGCAAGCACGTGATCATCGAGAAGCCGATCGAGATCTCCCTCGATCGGTGCGACATGATCATCGAGGCGGGCAAGAAAGCCGGAGTTCTCGTCGCCGGGATCTTCCAGTCTCGTTTCAGCGAAGTATCGAAAATCATCAAGGAGGCTATCGCCTTGGGGCGTCTCGGTCGCATCACGCTCGGCGATGCGTACGTCAAGTGGTTTCGCGTACAGGACTACTATGACAAGACCCTCGGTCGAGGGACCTGGGGGTATGATGGCGGCGGGGCGTTGATGAATCAGGCAATTCATGCGGTGGATCTGCTCCAGTGGTTCATGGGACCGGTAAAGTCACTGAGTGCTTACACCTCCACGGTTGCACACACCGGAATCGAGGTGGAGGACAACGCCGTGGCGGCGCTTCGTTTTCGCAATGGAGCATTCGGGGTCGTTGAGGCATCCACTGCCGTCTTCCCCGGTTTCCAGAAGAGGATCGAGGTTTCCGGCAGCGATGGGAGCATCATACTCGAGGAATCGACGCTGAGGGCATGGGAGTTTTCGAAGCCGGCTGCCGACGACGCCGTAGTCAGACGACGGTACGGAGAGAGAGAATCTGGCGGCGGGGGTGCGGCCGATCCCCTGGCGATCAGCTTCGAGGGACACCGAAAGCAGTTCGAGGACCTTATTCGTGCGGTCGAAACCGGTGGAACGCCGCTCGTCGATGGCTCGGAGGCGAGGAAATCGGTGGAGATCATTCTTGCTATCTATCGCAGCGCGCGCGATCGTAGAGAGGTTGTCCTCTAGTTGCTTGCCGTGGAATGAGATTGTCAGTGACTCTGGTCAGAACGGCCCTCACGGTGTAGTATGAAGATCATTGTAGAAGGTAGTGATCCACTCTCCCGGGTGGATTCTTGAGAGGGAATGAGGGAATCTGCTAATAACGGATCAACTGGCGGCCGCAAAAGGAGACAGATTCGTATCTTTGTTGCCGAAAGATTGCCGGTAACAAGATACGGAATTCGGGCGATGATCGGCGAATCACCGAGAATGGTTGTTGCTGCAGAGGTCGACGACGGATTCGATGCAATTGCGGCGCTGCATGCCGGCGACTACGACGTCTTTATATGTGGAGTGGATCTGCCGCGACTCGACGGGATTGATCTCGTAAAACAGGTTCGAGCCGAACGAATTCGGATCCCGGCGCTCGTCTTTTCCCGCCTGCCGGAAGAGGATTTTGCGATGCGCGCACTCAAGGCCGGTGCCCTCGGCTACCTTACGAAGGATGCGGAGGTCGACGAGCTGGTATTCGCCATCGAAACGGTGGCGGCCGGAAATCGATATGTGAGTCCTTCATTGGTGCAAAGCATGGCCGCACAGGTAGGTTCCGGTCTCGACCACGAGCCGCACGATGCACTGTCGGACCGTGAGCTCGACGTGATGAGATCCTTGGCGCTCGGCCGAAGTGTGAAGGAGATAGCCGACGAGCTCAACCTCAGCGTCTCGACGGTGAGCACCTACCGGACCAGGATACTGTCCAAGATGAACATGGGAAAGAACAGCGAGCTCACCCGCTACGCTATCAAGCACGGCCTCATCGAGTAGCAAGTCTGTAGCTCTTTGTACGACACAAAATGTGCGGTAAGCTCGACACGATAATCGGCAATAATGCGACATGTCAAAATCTCCACTTTGGGTGATACTATACTTAGTCAACGTTCTTTCAATCCTTGGAAACGACGACAGGCGCGCGTTGTTAACGTTGGCGAAGAGAACATCTGAGGAGTGGTACGGGCGCCCTCCAGTCGCATTCCCGGGTGTCGCGCCGCCCGGTTGAGTCGCGAATGGTGCTAGGAAGACCAGTCGCGCTCCGTCCCGTACCGTTTGGCCGGTATCACGTCGCTGGATACCGGCCTTTTTTATCCAAGAGCAACATCGAGTGTCATCATCACGGCGAAACCCGCGATCGCACCCGCCGTCGCCACGTCGGATTTGCTCTCCAACTGGGATTCGGGGATGAGCTCTTCGACCACGACGTAGATCATTGCGCCTGCGGCGAAGGAGAGCGCATAGGGAAGGAGCGGGCGAACCAAGACGACTGCCACGGCGCCGAGTACGCCGGCAATCGGTTCCACTAATCCTGATGCCTGACCGTAGAAAAAGGAACGCGCGCGGCTCAACCCTTCCCGGCGCAATGGAACGGCGACCGCTGTCCCCTCGGGGAGGTTCTGCAGCCCAATTCCGATTGCCAATGCGATTGCACCCGCAAACGTTGCCGTCGAGAGTCCGTACTTGACAGCCCCAAACGCCACTCCGACAGCAAGACCTTCAGGAACGTTGTGCAGCGTGATAGCGAGGACAAGCAGGATGCTGCGCTGCCACGAGGTACGAATACCTTCGGCTTCCGAATCCGGGAACCCCGGATGGAGATGTGGCAGCAGCCTGTCCATCGCGAAGAGGAATCCCGCGCCCAGGACGAAACCGATCAACGGAGGAAGCCACCGTGAGCCGCCGATTTCTTCAGCCATCTCGATTGCCGGCGCAAGAAGCGACCAGAAGCTCGCTGCTATCATTACCCCTGCGGCAAAGCCGAGCATTGCGTCCAGGAGACGGCGGTTGAATCCTCGAAAGAAGAATACCGCTGCTGCTCCGGCCGCCGTCATCAGCCAGGTAAAGAGCGTCGCTATGAGCGCTTGTATCACGTGCGACTGTCCCGAAAGCCATTGAATCATGGCTACCTCCTTTCGTTCACAATCGTAGTGAAGGTCTCAAGCAGTTATTGTAGGAACACCGTGTGTTCTATATATCCCAAATACCGCCGTGAGATGTAGGCTAGCGGTTTCGTCGCAAGCTGGAAGTTCTCCGACATTTGCGCCAAGGCGTGCTCGAGCTCACCGGGCAGATTCTTCGCCTCTTTCGATGCGGCACGGTAGTAGTAGATTCCGCACTCCGCAAGCTCTTTCTTGCTTGTCGCACGGTACCACGCTCCGGGAAGCTGACGCTGCGCTTCCACGTAGTCGGAGAAAACGCCGATCAGAAACAGACACACCTCCCCGATGCGCTTCCATAGGTAGACCCGCTGCTCGTCATCGACAATCCTGCTGAACTCGATGAGGCTCTCGATATCGAAATCGTTTACCCGTATCGTCCTGAAGGTCCCGTTTCCTACTCGGACAAAGGCGATCCTGCTTTCGATTCGAACGAACGAGGAGAGGACGGTTGCGAGATAGGCACGCGTTGCCCGATCGTCGAGAAGCTCCAGCACTGCTGCAGCGTCGAAGACCACTACGCCGAAGCGATTATCTTGCTCGAAGGTGAACGGATGCCGTTTGAGGTCCGACCTGGCTTTGTTCAGCAGCACCGTAAAAAACAAACGCCCCGAAATGTTCAGGACCTGCTCGGTGTCGTTCATGAGATGATCAAAGAGACGTTCGTCGCTGAGCATTCCATCAAGAATCTGAGCATCTCCACGCAGCACCTTGATCATCTCTCCGCGGTGTTGTTTCTCGGGTACGAGGACCGATACGATGAACTCGAGATCGCGATCCGGCCAACGGTCAAAGTCGCGGTACATCATCACATACAGAATACACCATGAAGATCGGGAATGCAAAAGATAAACCAACTATGCCGGCAATCAGCCGGATTGATGCTCGGTTGAAACCAGGCTGCTTCGGGCGTCTTCGGGTATCGTGACCCGCCAGCGAGTTCCGGGTGTATTCTCCACCTCGATGTCACCATGCAGCTGCTGAACAAGGGAATGGACGAGGGTCAGCCCGAGATTGTGCCGCCCGCCGGATTTCGTCTCTTCCGGCAGCCCGACACCGTCGTCTTGAACCACAAGCTCGAGCTCCAACTCTCGGCGGATCCGCACCCAGATTCTTCCCGGTCGCTCCGGTTCGAAGGCGTGCTCAACGGCGTTGGTAATCAGTTCATTGAGCAGAAGGCCGAAGGGGACCGCGAAATCGAGGTCCACCTCGATCTGAGAATCGCAATCGAGATCGAGCTGGATATTCGGACTCAGGGTTGCCGAGATCGCTGCCGAAAGCTCGCGGGTATAGCGACCCAGCTCGACACGTTGGAGCTCTTCTGACTGGTAGAGCGTCTCATGGACAAGTGCCATGGCATGGATTCGCTGAATGCTGGTTTCCATCGGCCGTCGGGCAGATTCGTCTTCGAGCTTGTTCGTCTCAAGGCGCAGTAGACTGGCTACGATTTGAAGATTGTTCTTGACTCGGTGATGGATCTCCTGCAGCATCACCACCCGCTCGGCGAGTGCCTTCTCGAGCTCCGCAGTCCGGCTCTTTACCCGGGACTCGAGAAGCTCGGCCTCCTTCCGATGCTGAAGCCAATGGCGGAGGAGCACAACTCCGTAGAGCCCGGCCCCGGTGGCGACGAGTACCAGCGAGCC
>CAZDMH010000029.1:60651-65068 GCA_964506755.1 uncultured Spirochaetales bacterium | reverse complement strand
GCCCGTTCGAGGTGCCGCCGATCGACTTGATGGTGATCGGGATACCCGAGGTCTTCGTCCACTCAGCGCCATAGGCGGTCAGGGCGGCGCCGATTTCGGGTTTATTCTGCATCAGCGTCAGCGGCGCCTTGGCAGAGGACCCTGAGCTTTCCGACGATCCGCTTGCGAAGACGAAGCCGACGAGACCCAGGATCAAGACAGAAGCGATAAGAATCTTTCTCATACTTCAGTAACTCCTTCTCATATGTTCTGGTGGAAACCACCACGACAAACAGCTTAGACCGGAATCGCGGTTTCGTCAAGGATATTTTGCGTAATTTTGCACAGATTCCTCGATTTCCTCTGCAAAACTTTCCAATTTGGGATCGGGTTTCGGCGAGGGTCAAGATTTCAGCCCCAGGAAAAGACCGATGATATGACAATTGTCTCTGCGGGGACCGGAACTTCGACCTCTCTCGATGCCGATTTGCCATCCTATCAAACGTTTTGCCGAAGTCGGTCCGTAATCTCGTTGTCAGACGCCCGCGATCTCGGCGGCGGCGCCACCTGCGACTGCCCTGCGCGGAGCAGGTATGCGTTCTTTCTTTTCAGGAACTTTGTAAGTTCGTCGATACCGTTTATGCAAGATTTGCATCAATCGGTGTCCCTATTGCAATAGAACAGGGCCCAAACCGGCAGGCGATCACGATACGGTCGTAGGTATTGTCGGAGGGGGCGACGGTCATGTCGACGGCGTTGGGGATGGGCCATCGGTAAGCGGTCTCGGGAAAGCTGGACCGGTATCCTGCCTCCCGATAGTACGCGACGTCCGCATTGAGATCCTCCAAGATCAGCACATCCTGTTCGTTGAACAGTGTTCGAATGTCGTCGACCACACTCGGAAGAGACGCGATTTCCCGCGGCGCATCGTCCGGCCGTGACACAGGAGGTTCACGGAGTCCCGCGAGCCCCCGGCAGACGGTTTCTTCATCCGTTCGAGACGAGAAGCACCCCTACCATGATGACGACGAGACCGATGATCTTCGTTGCTGAATAGGGTTCCCGGAAGAGCAGAATTGCGCCGAGGGCAACTGCGGTGTAGGTCCCCACGGTGAATATCGGCTGCGCTACGGAAAGACGCATCTTCGAAAGGCCAAAGGCATAGAATGGAAAGGATCCTCCAAAGAGGGCCATCGCGCCGAAGAAGAGCAGGTAGAACACGGCGTTCTTGCCGCCCTCGGCGCTCCGGTATGAGGTCGAGTACTTCAAAAGGGTCGATCCTCCCGCGTTAGCGATTGCGGCCATTACGATTGAGAAGACAGGTGCCCATCCCGAGGCAAGATTCATCGGGAAACCTCCTTTCTGAGAGATCGTTGTCGGAACTCACGCGCTCGTATGCGGCGGTTTGTAGTCGAGACGAGCGCGGTGGCCACCACGAGACCTCCAACTACGACAAAGAGTGGCACCGCTCCGATGCGGAGCGCCGCACCCGAGATTGTCTGAGAAATCGGGACGACGCCGAACGGCGAAATGGTGAAGAGAAAATGCGCACCCTTCTTGCGAAACCTTCCGAGCAAACCCGCGAGCGCAGCGCTTCGCCGAAAGCGCCGCGTGCTCTGGAACGGTTTCTGTCGGCCTCGCCCATCACTTCCTCAATCATCCTGCCTCCTCTCATGCCCAGCCTCTAACCTGCTGAGGCCATTCTGAACGGATAGAACGTGAAGAGTGACTGATTCGACCGTGTTTGTATAATGATTTTTGTTGATCAGATAGCGTCGACTATTTGGTTATATTCCTGTGCGAACCACGATGTCAATGATCCGTGCTGCGGTTGGTGTTTGACTGCACAACGTTCCTCCAATAGACTGCACCTGAGAATCTGAGATTACGCAGGAGTGAGATGAAGAAGATATCGTTGGAAGGAAAGGTAGCAGTAGTCACCGGTGGCACGCGAGGACTCGGGTTGGGCATTGCCGCGCCTTCATCGAGGCAGGTGCAAGAGTCGTCATAGGTTCGCGGTCCGGCGACTCGGTGAGGGGGGCAGTCGAAGGGCTGGGTGGAAGCAGTTTGGCGGACGGAATCGCATGCGACGTGGGTGACGCTGTACAGGTGCGTTTGCTTGCCGAGCGTGCGGTGAGCAGGTTTGGACACATTGACATCTGGGTCAACAATGCCGGCCTCTCCGGACCATACGGCCCGACGGTTGATGTTCCTGACGATCAATATCGAGCGGTGCTGCAGACGAATATATTCGGAACCTACCACGGTTCCCGCGTCGCTCTCGAACACTTCCTGAGGAACGGCGGCGGGAAATTGACAAATCTCCTCGGAAGAGGGGACAAACAACCCGTGCCGCTGCAGAACGCGTACGCGTCGTCCAAAGCCTGGGTGCGGGCATTCACGAAGGCTCTTGCCGAAGAATACAGAGACCGGAATATCGGGGTGTTTGCGCTGAATCCCGGCCTCGTTCTCACGGACATGGTCTTGAACGTCTCGGCTATCGCCGGCTACGAGGACCGGATGCACCCCTTTGAAACGATAACACGGATGTGGGGGAAACCTCCTGAGGTGCCCGCTCAGCGAGCCGTTTGGCTGGCGAGCGGCGCAACGGACGGGAAGACCGGAATCGAGGTTCGAGTCCTCAACGTTCTCGTGGTTGTGACAAGGGCAGCGCGTGAGCTTATTCGGCGCCTCAAGCGTGCGCTCCTCCGGCATGACGCGCGTACGGGCACTGACCGGTCATTGAAGGTCAACACCGTTGTTCCCGCGTTCGATCGCACCGACCGTCAGTCCACCGGAGGCGTTTAGAAGCTCCCCCACGTGAGGCGAATGCCCATCGTCGGCGTAGGCACGATCACGAGATCGGCGCCATAGGCAATAGGTGCGAGACTTTCGATGCCTGCGAATGCCGAGATCATCATTGCCGGAAAGAAATGAACCCCGACCTCCATATCTGCGGCTCCGTAGAGTGCTACAATCCCGATATTCGACAAATAGGGAGCGAAACCCTGACGGCTGATCCATCCGCTGACTGCAAGCCCCCCCACGCCGAGGCGGCAATTGATCGACAGATCGAGAGGGCCGATGCGTCCATGACCTCCCGAAATCAGGCCACCGATACCTCCGGCAACCGAGTTGACCACCACCTGCGCGTTGCGCATCGAAAGCGGCAGCGACGGACCACCCATGAAGATCGCCTTTCCGAATCCGCCTATCTTCCAGCCGTGGCGATCTATCCCATACCCGAATCCTCCGACTCCGTAGGCTGAACCTTGCGGCAGATCGACAAGCGCGGCGGTCGGGATGCCGACTCCCGACAGAAGCGCGGCGTCCATATTGGTATAGAGCTCTACTCCGCCGCCTCCGCCGGGATAGGCGCCCGCAGTGAAGCCGGTGAAGGAACCGAGGCAGAGCACGAGCCCGATGCTCAACAGAGCTTTCATCGGGAATCCCCCTTTCATGAACACACTCGGTACTGTAACACCGAGACGGCAGAAAGCGGTTACCTCAATTCAGGTGTGTCGTCGAAGGGACGAGCTTCGCTGCCGATTCCCGAACGGTTCGCCGGTAGGGGCGCAGCCCGACGCACCCTCGTTCGCATCCACAAGGTCAGCCCCAACGTCAGCATCAACCCAACCACCGCCGGCTTCTGAAAAACCTGTTTGATCGGCAAGCCGGCCATGAACAACGCCGCGTAGGGGAGTATCGTTCCCTGCAGCGGAAGCTGCAGGGCCCAGAATCGGAGCCACCCGACACTGTGTCTCAGCTCGAGCAGGAACAGTACGGTGAGCCCCCACAGACTTCCGAATACTGCACCGCCGCCGGTCATGTGAATGGTGTCGTTGATGTTGTAGGGGAAGATGATGACGAAGAAGCCGATTCCGCACAGGAACGTCAACCCCCGCTTGATTCTGCGATGCTCAACCTTCGAGGCTGCAAACCGTGAGCTAATGGAAAACATGATGAGCCCGCTCAGAATCATTCCGGAATCGAAGAAGAGAATTGAGAAAATGTTCGAGAATCCGTGCTCGGTCACGGTCGCTCCGAGGTCGCTCAGTGGGTATTTCCAGAACCGAAATGGTTCTCGGTAGAATACGACTCCAAGTGTGATCGCAGCGATGAGTATCGTCATTACGATCGATAGCTGCCGCCTGATTGCCGGCGTCACGATCCGAAGTCGCGTTTCCCCCGTCGCGGCGATGAGCTCGGCTCGGCGAGTCGCTGTCCGCCGGGACCATCCATTCCTCGGCACCCCCTGTCTGACGGAGGTCTGCCGAAACAGTTCGTTGCGATACATGATTCGGTCCTCTGAATATAAGATAACAAATCCGCAACATGCCGTAAACTCCTGGTCCGAGCCTGACGGTGCGTCAGTCCGAAGACACGACCCGCGGATACGACCCGCGGATACGACGAGTGCGACACCCGCTGCCGCGAC
>CAZDMH010000029.1:46224-60551 GCA_964506755.1 uncultured Spirochaetales bacterium | reverse complement strand
ACGACCCGCGGATACGACCCGCGGATACGACGAGTGCGACACCCGCTGCCGCGACAGTTCCGATCCGCATGGGACTCATCCAGACCGGGATCTCGACCGAGGACCACGCGAATCGGCAGCCGGCTCCAGCCGTCCGTCTGCGCGTTGATCAGTAGGCTCAGGCCATGAGAGCCGTGCATGCGGTTCAATTGAGCGAGCTGTGTGAAGAATTGAAGCAACGCGCTTCTACTTGATCGCCCCCACGACAAGGCCGCGACTGATGAATCGTTCGACGAAGACTGCGACGATCATCATCGGGACGACCGCCATCATCGAAAGGGCAGAAAGGTACCACCACTGTGGGCCGTAGGACTGGCTACCCTCCCCTGCGATGTACATCGGAATGGTCGAGGCGCGGCTGAAGGTAAGCATCAACGCGAACAGGTAGTCGTTCCATGCAAACATCATACAGAAGAGAAAGGTTGCTACCAACCCGGGAGCGGCAAGGGGGATGACTATCAACCGAAATGCCTTGAAACGGGAGGCGCCTTCGATGAGCGCGCTCTCCTCCAGATCGAGCGGAAGGCTGGCGAAAAAGTCGCGCATGATCCAGACGGCAAAGGGCAGATTGAAGACGGTATAGGCGAGGATCATTCCCAGGTAGGTATCGACCAGGCCGACCACTCGGTACATGATCAAGAAGGGCAGCACCACGACGACCGGGGGCAGCATGCGCTGAGAGATTATCCAGAAGGCGATATCCTTGTTCTTCCATTTCAGAAAACGGATCTTATAGGAGAAGCGGGTCAGGGCGTAACCTGCCATAGAGCCGATCGAGACTGCAAGGACGGCGCTCGAGATTGCCTCGATGGCGCTATTGCGCCAATCTCGGAGCACTGCGGCATGGTTTGGGCCGGTGAGAAGGAACTTCCAGGCGTTGAGAGTGGGTTGGAAATCGATCCATGGAAGGTACTTGGGCCCCTGAAAAACTGCAATTGGTTGTTTGAAGGAGGTAATCAGCAACCAGTAGAGAGGAAACAGAGCGATGAAGGCCCAGAGAAACAGCAGTACATAGGTGACTGTGCGCCACGCGCGTCGTCTCACGGTCTTGGTCAATGACATCTTCTCCCCCTCTCTACTGTGTGGCCGCAATACGGTCTCGCATGACTCTCAGGAACACCAACGAGAATATGACGATCATGACGAGCAGAATATAGGCGATCGCAGAGGCGTATCCGAGACGACCGAAGGTCAACGCAGTCAGATAGGCGTACCAGGTCACCGATTCAGTCGCATTTCCCGGTCCCCCACCCGTCATCACTGCAACGATGTCGAACAGCTTGAATGCTTCGAGCCCTCGAATAAGCATGACGGTCACCGTGGTGGGCAGCAACATGGGGAAGGTGATGCGGCGGAATACCTGAAAGGTCGAGGCCCCGTCCACCGAGGCCGCTTCGAACACATCGGGAGGGAGGGATTGGAGCCCTGCAAGGAGCACGATGATCATGAAGGGAACCCACTCCCAGGTATCGGTCAGAATCAGGGTCGGCAGGGCGAGGACCGAGTTGCTCAACCAGGGAATGATCGGTCCGCCCAGGTGTTTGATGAGATCGTTCACCGGCCCTTGGGTTTCGTCGAAAAGCATCCGTCCGAGATAGCCCACGGCAGCGGGCGTCAACATCATCGGCATGAGGAAGACGACCCGAAAGAAGCGACGGAAGCGTACATTCTGGTTCAGCAACAGCGCGATGCTCAGCCCAACGACGTACTGCAGTATGACACCGCACACCACGAATATCGCAGTGACCTTGGCCGTGTTCCAGAAGCGGTGATCGGTAAAGAGCTCGGCGAAGTTATGGAGACCAACAAACCGTATTCCCCCGCTCAGCCTGCTCAGATCCCAGTTGACGAAGCTCAAGACCAGCGAGAATAGCAATGGGAAAATTGAGAAGACCAGGATCATAAGCGTTGCAGGGAGAATGAAAAGGTATTTGCTGTTGTCTCGGGGGAGATGGCCGTGGTTCTGAAGCCTGGTTACGTTGGATTCCACTTTGCACCCCTTCAGAGATGGGAATCGTTCACTGACACAATATGAAATGTCTTACGGCGGCAGGCGGGCTCGGCGGAGCCCGCCTTGAAGCCGCGATAAATCGCGGGCGACGCGTCCTACAGCGGCGGCAAACCGAGCATCTGGCGATACAGCTTGAGTTGTTGGGCTCGTCCGATGCGATCGGTTATCTTGTTCCACTGCTCAGCGACATTGTCGAGAGCCGTCTTCGAGCTGATCTGGCCGGCGACGGCCTGCGCGAGCTGCGTGTCGAGAGCGTCGAAATACTCGGCGGCACCCGGGATGCGGAGGTCGACGACGTTGTTGGAGTTGCCGATGATGTTGCCGATGGCGTCGAGGTACTCCTTCGCTTCAGCCGGGGTCATCCCCAGCTTGTCCCACGGAGCTAAGTTGTTCAGATCGCTGAAGTAGTGCGGGTTGACGCCCGTGCCCGGCTCGACGCAGAGGCGTAGGCTCATGTTGTCGGAGCCCATGAAGGCTGCGAAATCGAGGGCGGCCTGCTGGTTCTTCGAGGTGCTGGTTACCCCTTCGATCCAACCACCGAAGGCGAGGTAGGGGGCCTGGTTGTACTTCTTGACCCACTCATTCTTCTGGTTGTCCCAGTACTCGTCCACTCCGGGCTCGAGGGCCGAGCCCCACTTGCCGACTACCACCGAGGAGTTGGGGTCGGAGGAGAGCGGTCCGACGTCGCCCCAGTCGATGGCCTCGACCACCTTGCCTGCCGGGAAGTTGGAGCGAATGTTGCCCACATTCCAGTTCGTTACTCCAGGCGGGCCGACCTTCACGAGCGAGGTGTAGAAGTCAAGTGCCTTGACGAAGCCCGGGTTGTTGATGAGCGGCTTCATGTTTGTAGGATCGAAGAAGTAGGCGGGGTCTCCCGGCGCCTTCGAGAAGGAGGCTGCAACACCCAGGAAGGTCCAGTAGGACTGGTCATGAGGCTTGAACGCCGTTCCGGCACCGTAGATCGTATGACCGTCCACGGTCTTGCCGTTGAAGAACTTGGCGATGTCGTAGTACTGCTGCCAGGTCTTCGGGGGTGCCGGCAGATCGTATCCGAACTGAGCTTTAAACTCCTGCTGGTAGGTCGGGTTCGTCAACAGGTCGTGGCGATAGTACATCATGTGCGCGTCGCCGTCGTAGGGTAGGCCGTAGATCTTGCCGCCCCAGGAGAGGATCCGATCCTTGTAGGCCGGGATCAAATACTTGTAGCCCATCTGCTCCTGGACGCTCTGCGGAACCTGAACAACATAGCCGGAGCCCATGATGTCGCCGGCCCAGTCGGAGGCGTAAACCAGCACGTCGAAGGGGTTGGCCCCGGACACGAAGGCCGTCCGGATTTTTTGGAAGAGATCACCGAACGGGAAGGTCTGAACCTCCACCGTCGCGCCGGTCTTCTTCTCCCACATCGCCTTGTACTCCTGCAACGGGCCCGACACCTGCGGTCCGGTCTGGCTGACCGCGACGAGGTGTACACCGCTGTAGGAGGTAGAGCCGATACCGTTCGGGAAGAGATTGTTCGGATCGGCGCGGTGGTCTTTGATGGCCGCGGAAACCTCGGTTCCGGCGGTTGCAGTCTGCGCCGCCTGCGTCGGCTGGGAAGTAGCCGGTGTGCTCGAGGTGGCCGACGGGGCCGGTTGTTCCTTCGACCCTCCGGCAAAGACAAATCCCGTCACGACGAGGCCAAGAGATACCAGTAAAACGAGAAGTAAGAGTCTTCTTCGCATACTTCGATTCCTCCTTCCCCATTAATTAAATTTAATGAGGCAGAAACTAGTATAGATCAACTCCTGTGTTTGTCAAGAAAAAAGATCAACCTGTGATTACAGGTTGATTAAACCGGTGTGGTCACTCCTCGTGCCGGACGGCTCGTAACTTTTGCAGCTCGTCATAGCCCCTACGCACGGCCTTCCCGAAAGCACTGCTGGGTCGGACGCCGGAGATGCCTGCGAAGGTTTTCTCCACCCCTAGCTTTTTGATCGTCTTCTGCAGCTTCACCGCAGCCGCGTCGCCTTCGTAGTCGTAACAGAGCGCCGCGCTGCAGGCGAGCGCGATCGCCTGTGGGGTGACCTTCTGTTCTATGCAGAGCTTGGCGGCTCCTATCATGCGGTCGTCGGGACCGAGCTTACGGATGGGATCTCGGGCCACCCGCTGCACGGTGTCCATGATCATGGGGTTGCCAAAACGAACGTAGACGTCGGCCAGTACCTCCCGGTGGTTGGCCGAGTCGATATCCTGGGGATACTTTGCTACGAGAGCCTGTGCAGACTCTTCGAGCGCGTTGGAAAAGACGTCGGCGATGTAGGGATCGGCGATCGCCTCGTGCACATAGTGCAAACCCTTCAGATAGCCGATGTAGCCGAGGATGGCGTGGCCGAGGTTATGGGTAAAGAGCTTGCGTTCGACCTCGGCGCGAAAGCTCGCCGCGGGATACATCCCCTCCACCGGCAGCGGCGGAGCCTTGGTGGCGGCACCGTCGAAGGGCAAGGTGTGGTAGGAGTCGGCAAGGACGAGGAGAGGGTCTGCGCCGGTGCGGTTCTTACGCGGCTGAGGTACCATCCGGGCCACGACGGTTCCCACGAATCCGACGTTGGATTGTGCCCACCGTTTCGGTCCAGGCTCGAGCAGTCGCATGACCTCGTCGTGCAGGATCTGATACGCCCCGTAGAGGTTTTCGCAGAGGTATATGTCGATTGGGCCACCGTCCGAACGGTAGCGTTCGGCGATGCCCGCGGCGATGAGCGGGGCAATGGACTTTAGATTTTCGACGCCGACCGCAGTCGCAGCGGTACGCGCGGCGGCGAAGGAGGCCGCAATGTCCGAGGTCTGAAGAGTGGAGAGAGCGCTGATGTTTGCGATTCTTAGGTCGCGTTCGCGTTTCGAGTAGGCGTCGAGGAGACGCAGAACGTATCGTTTGCGCCCGTTTATCCGCTCGACGAGCTTGGTGTCGGAGTCTACAAAGATTGTGTGGTAACCGGTTTCGAAGAAGAGCTGCCCCATGAAACCGCGTCCGATGTTACCCGCCCCGAATTGAAGGGCGCTTTCGACGGTATGATTCATGGGCAACTCTACCCGGCGCACGGTGGCTTGTATTCGCTCTCCGCTCCCTTGGGAACGATGCAGATAATCCCGAAGGGCTCAATCTCGCTCGCGTTCACGAACTGATGATCTTCGTCGCCGGGCACGAAGACTGCAGTCCCCGGAACGAGCCGTGCATCCGGATGAGGCCCTTTGATGGTCCCCTCACCTCGAATGACGAAGACCTCGTGCTCGTGAGGATGATGACCGAAGCTCGTCCTGCCGCCGGGGGGAACCTCTATGTAGCGCATCTCGAAGTTGGGAGCGCCTATCTCGCTCGTTAGCATCCAGTAAATTTTGTTGCCTGATTTGGTTGTGCACATGATACCTTCGTCGCTCGTATGGGCCAGATACATCTCTGCCTCCTCGGCTGTGACGGCTGCGATCGCACTCAAGTCCGCAGCTCAGTATACTCCCTTTCGATAATTTGCGCTGAGCCCGATAGAGTGGTGATATAGTAGAGGACGAAACAAACTGTGATGTTGTTGAAATATATTTTTCGTGGTTACCATTCTTTTTTCAGCAACCTCATAGAGGGAGGAAGTGCATGGAAGGACGTGTCAATCTGAGGAAAGCGCAGTTTTCGGCCTCTGTCCGGCCGATCCTCGAGACCGGCGATCTAAGAGCCTCCACTTTTCTGTTCAGCACCGGCGTCGAGGGGGTGCGGATCGAGTCCCCACGGGGGTATATCGTCGTTCTCCCCTATCAGGGCCAGCAGATTTGGGAGGCACACTTCGGGGGTCGTCCCCTTCAGATGAAGAGCTTCTTCTCCGAGCCGGTACGCTCCCCGAACCTCTTCGATTCCTACGGGGCCTTTCTCTACCACTGCGGCGCGCTTCGTATGGGCACGCCGGGTCCGGAGGACGACCACCCGGTGCATGGCGAGCTTCCTGCCGCACCCTATCAGGAGGCCTGGTTGTGTTTCGGCGAGGAGGAGGGGGAGCCCTACATAGGCATCTCGGGCTCCTTTACCTACATACGTGCGTTCGGCGACAAGTACCGCGCCGTCCCCCTTGTGAAGCTCTACGCCCGGCGAGGGGTCGTCGATGTGAGCATGACGATCGAAAATCTTGCCCACTATCCGATGGACCTGATGTATATGTGTCACATCAACTTCCTGCCGGAGGACAACGGAGAGATCATTCAGGCAACGGGATGGAGCACCTCAGACATGGTCGTCCGGTCTCAGATACCCGGCCATGTTCATCCGACCAAAACCTACCTTCAGTTTCTCGATAAGTTGAAGAAGAACCCCGAGGTGACACGGGTACTGAGACCGGAGGACGAGTACAATCCCGAGGTCGTCTTCTATGTGGAAAATCTGAGACACGACGCGAAGGGCATGACACATATGATTCAGAAGCACGTCGATGGGACTTCGGACTACGTCAGCTACGACGTCCGGCAGCTCAACCACACGGTCAGGTGGATGTTGAAGCACCGCGATCAACAGGTAATCGGCATGGCCCTGCCGTCGACCTGCGAACCGGAGGGGTACACGGCCGAGAAAAAGAAGGGGAACGTGAGGTCTCTGCCCGGGCAGGAGAAGGTCACCTTCTCGGTAAAGACCGGCTTTCTCGACGGCGGAGAAACCACTTCGATGGAGAAGACGATCAGATCGTTGTAGCGCCTTCGCCCCGGTCGCAGGTGGCTATGGTCGATCTCTCCGACGACTGTAGCGCTCTATGAAGCGGTAGGGATAGGGCAGGGGGAGCACGCTTGCCTTGCTGAGGGTTTCCGTCTCCTCGGAGGTAAGCTCCCAGCCGGTGGCCCCAAGGTTCTCGGCGAGCTGCTCGGGAGTGCGTGCACCAAAGATCGGAACGACGAGCCGGGATTGCCGTAGGAGATAGTTGAGCGCAATCTGGGAGGGGGTCTTGCCGCGCGCTTCCGCAATCTTTCTCAGCGCCTCGACGACCCGCCAGGTGCGTTCGTCCTCGCGTTGCTCGGGCAGGTCGTCCCACCGGTCGCCTCGTCCAACCCTGCTGTCGGCCGGGGCGGAAATGCCCCTCTCGTACTTTCCCGAGAGCCAGCCTCCTGCCAGCGGGGACCAGGCAAGCAGACCCACTCCGTTCTCCTCGCAGACCGGGAGAAGCTCCCATTCGGTCTCCCGAACGAGAAGGCTATATTCGGCCTGCAGCGAGATCAGAAGGGAGGAGGAGTGGGACTCGGCAAGGAGGAGCGCCTTCGTCAGTTGGCTTGCGGTAAAGTTGGACGCCCCGGCGTAGCGCACCTTGCCGCTTCGGACCAGATCGTTGAACGCATCTATCGTTTCCTCGATCGGAGTGGCGAGGTCATAGCAATGAGCCTGGTAGAGGTCGATATAATCGGTACGGAGCCTGCGAAGGCTTTCCTCGACCGAGGTAAAGATGTGTTTTCGTGAGAGACCGATGTCGTTGGGGCCGACGCCGGTGGCAAAGAACACCTTCGTCGCAATGACGACGGAATCGCGATTCTTGCGCGATGCTATCCAGCGTCCGAGGATATTCTCGGATTCCCCTTCGTTGTAGGTACTCGACGTGTCGAAGAGATTGCCCCCTGCGTCGAGATACCGGTCCGCCATCAGATGGCCGATCTTCTCGTCGGCTCCCCAACCGAAGGTTTGAGTTCCCATGGCAAGCTCGGAGACCTTGAGCCCGCTCTTTCCCAGGTATCGGTAGTCCATCTCAGCCGCTACCTCCTTTTCTTGGATTTCGAGCGCTTGGATGTCGATTCTGGAATGGTCGTCGGCAGAACCTCGATTCCAAATAGGGTCGGGTCTGCGGGGATCGATTGACCCCGGCTGTCACCCGTTTTTCGGACTCGTTTCCGTACCAGCTCAACGCGGAAGCGGGTTCGGTCCCCCCGATGCACCGATTCGTAGTACTCGACAGGGGTGCCCTCCGCCGTGTAGCCGATGCTTTCAATGCGGATCGTGGGGCTTCCCGGTTCGAGCCCCAGATGGCTTGCCTCCTCCGCGGTTGCGCCGACCGCCTCGATGGTCCTGTACCCTCGTGCCAGGAATATCCCTCGTTCCTCGAGGAAGTGATACAACGATTGAGAGCGAAAGTCGGCCGACAACAGCTCCGGGCATAGGCGATAGGGGATGTAGGAGCTGACAAGCTGGATCGGGTCGTCGTCGACGAAGCGCAATCTCTTCAAGAGCACCACGCGGGCGTTGGATCGAAGCCCAAGTATCTTCGTTATTCGTCGGCTGCATGAGATCGTATCGAGCTCGATGACGGTCGACCGTGTCGAACGCTTCTGAGCCGCCATGTCCTGGTGAAATCCGGTCAGCTGTTGGACAAAGGATTCGAGGATCTTCGGCTCCGATATGAATGCCCCTTTGCCCTTTTTCTTGATGATGAGCCCTTCGTATTCCATGTCCTTCAGGGCCTGGCGAACCACGGTTCGGCTCACCCCAAACTCGTCGCAGAGCTCTGCCTCGCTCGGCAGCTTGTCGCCGGGACGAAGCTCTCTTCGGTCGATCTTCTCTTCGAGCACGGATTTCAGTTGCAGATAGTAGGGCAGCCGCTTGTCAAAGACAAAATCATCCGCCGCCAGAATGCCCATATTCAGCGCTCCTTTCGCTACACTATACCGTGGCTTACTGCGTGCGGAAAGCGCTCCTGCCTATTTCCCCGTCACCTCGGCAGCCCTTTGCGAGAGTCGGGCGAAGAGCTCCGAGCTCATGTCGAGGTGGAGCACCTGGGCGACGACCTGGCTCCACCCGTGGAGGAAGTACACCCACCCGTCCTCTACTCGAAGGTCTCTCGTCGTTTGCTGAGCTTGGGCCTGCTTGAGGAAGAGGAGCTCGCCTCGATAGTTGAACTCCCATGCAATCCCATGCAACGGGAAGCGACAGGCGTCGGTCACCGGCGAGCCGGGGCTATCCTTGCCCATGCCGGTGGCATTGATCACCACGCTGTGTTCAGGCATGGCGGCCATAATCTCGTCGTTTCGTGCCGGATCTGTGCTTTCGACATACTCGACGCGAAACTGCGGAGAAAGCTCTTCCACCATGGACCTCATCGAGTCGAGTCTCGGTCTGCTACGGTTGACGACAACAATTCGTTCGGGTCGGTCCGCCGGCTCTTTCACATTTGCAAGGTGAAGAACCGTAGCGACCGAGGATCCACCGGCACCGAATATAAGGACCTCTCCGCCCGTGCTGCCGAAATAGCCGGAGGGCACGATCTCGTTCAAGCTCGCGCCGACGGTTATCGGATCTTTCGCGTGTCCTTCCAGCCGTCCCTCCCGTTTCGAGATGCTCGATATCTCTCCCGTTGTCTGAGCGTATGGGTCGATATAGTCGAATAGATCGCGGGCGGCGGCGAGGAGGTCGATCTTGTGGGTCGTAACCAGAGCGCCGACCGTATCGTCGTTCTCCTTTATGCGTCGAACGATGCGCCGGTACACCTCCGGGTCGTCGTGGATCCTGCAGTCTACTCCCTCTATGCGGACCTCCGGATGTCCGAGCTCCCGCATCCAGAGCGGAAATATTTTCATGATCGAGGAGTGGGCTGTCGTCACTCCGATGAAATAAAAGGTCGATTTTATTGCCATTGTTCGTCGTCCTCGCCGGTTGTCAAATTACAGGGTGTCTTGGCTTCTCTCCCCGTAGAACTGCAAGACAGTCTGCGGTGGCCATTTCCGCCATCTGCCTCATCGCATCATCGGTGTGTGAGGCCATATGAGGCGTAATGATGATCTTCTCCGACGCCAGAAGCGGACTTTCTGCAGGGAGAGGCTCTTGTCCGAAGACATCGAGCGCGGCTCCGGCGAGGCGTCCGGCATCGAGCGCGCGAAGAAGCGCCGATTCATCGACCAGCTCTCCGCGAGCGGTGTTTATGAGGTAGGAGCCCTCTTTCATGGCAGCAAAAAACCGGTCGTTCGCCATGTCTCGCGTCTCGTCGGTAACGGACACGTGCAGTGTAACGATGTCCGAATCCGCTAACAGGTTTTCGAGATTCGTCATCGTGACGCCTATCGCTCCGGCGGCAGAGCCCTCTGCGTAGGGATCGAAGGCGAGGAGCCGGCAGTCGAAGGGAGCAAGACGCCGTGCGACACATCGACCGACTGCCCCGAAGCCAAGGATCCCCACGCACTTATTTCGCAGGGTGAGGCCGTTGATCCGAGGCCACGCTCCCGCGCGTGTCGCTGCCGTTGCATTCGGGAGCTTTCGAAGAAGCGAAAGGATAAGCCCGATCGTGAGCTCCGCCACCGAAACCGAGTTCGCTCCCGGCGTATTGGTCACCGCTATCCCGCGTCGTCTTGCCGCCTGGAGATCGACCTTATCGACGCCGACGCCGTAGCGGGCCACCACCTTGAGCCGATCGGCGGCCTCAAGGGCCTCCTCGGTAACGGCGTCCACTCCCGCGATGTATCCGTCAATGCCCGGAAGCAGCTCCTTGAGCTGCGAAGCGGTGAGAGGTTTCCCCGTCTCATTGTAGACGACCGCACCGGATTGTTCCTCGAGGCGCCGGCGCAATCCCGGGTCCATACGGCCGAAAGAGGTGGGGGTGACGAGAATACGAAAGGTTTTCGGATCCATGATGCGCCTACCTGCTCCCCAACCATTTCGGGTTGTCGACTACCATGGTCCTTCCCTCTCGACTGACCACGAGCTTACGGAACCCGCGACTCTCGATCGTTCCGTAGTCATGTCCCGCGGTTGCAGGATATACGAAATGGGTTATCAGATCGTCCGAATCATCGATGTTGACTGATCGGTGAGCCCATCTGGGAGGAACATAGAGGGCGGTCCCCGGGCCGAGCTCCGCAACCGCGGTGTCGCCTTCGGGCGTCTCCATGACCATGAATCCCCTGCCCGCCAGACAGTAGTAGCTTTCCGCAGTTTCGAGGAGCTGATGAAAGTGGCCCTTGGTCATGAAGTATTCTTCTCCTACTCGACCGCTGTGGAGAATCGAGACACCGCTGAGCAGGCCCCCGGGTACTCTTTCGGCACCGAACTCGTAGACCTCATAGAGCAGCGGGTCTCCGTGGGCGATCATCGTGCGAAAAGCAGCTTCGTCGGCGAACTGCCCCTCCAACGCCGAGAGCCGGCGTTCGGTGCGATTGTCGTAGGATTCTGGGACGAAGTCCGAAGCCCGGACGCGATGTGTGAATGGTCTCTGCGGCACAGGTTCTCCCCGGTGGGTTCGAATCACACGCTCTCTGCGTTGCGCAAAGATGTAATTACAGGATGATAAGATTATAGTTAGGGCACCCTTGTTTGTCAAATGCTTCATTGACATCTGGTCTGAGTCACATATAATGATCTTTCGGGGAGGATCATGAAACCCTATATCCTGGCACACGATCTCGGGACGTCGGGCGACAAGGCGACGCTTTTCGATACCGAAGGAAGACTCGTAAGCTCTCGGACGAGCAGCTACGAGACCTTCTACGGCCCCGGGAACCGGGCCGAGCAAAATCCGAACGACTGGTGGCGTGCCGTCGTAGAAACCACACGGGCTATCCTCGAGACCACCGACAAGAGCGAAATCGGCGTCGTCTGCCTCAGCGGTCAGATGATGGGATGTCTCTGCGTAGACGCAGCGGGCCGACCGCTTCGAAACTCCATCATCTACTCCGACCAGCGGGCGACCGCTGAGGCTCAGAGCTTGCTTGAGAAGATCGACGGACGTGAGCTCTACCGGATTGCCGGCCACAGGGTCAGTGCCTCCTATTCGATCGAGAAATTGATGTGGCTTCGGGAGAATGAGAAGGAGATCTACCGTCAAACTCACAAGATGTTGAATGCAAAGGACTTCGTCAACCTGAGGCTTACGGGGAAGTTCCTCACCGATTTCAACGACGCCTCGGGAACCAACTGCTTCGACATAAACGAAATGAAATGGTCGGAACAGGTGCTCGAAGCGGCCGGAATCGACCGAAAGCTCCTTCCTGATGCCTACGACTCCGCCTCCGTCGCCGGCGGCCTGACCTCCGAGGCAGCGGCCGAAACCGGCCTGGCGGTCGACACCCCTGTTGTGATCGGAGCCGGCGACGGAGGCTGTGCCACGGTAGGGGTCGGGTGCGTACAAGAAGGTATCTGCTACAACTATCTCGGCTCCTCATCCTGGATTTCTACAGCGACGCGGACGCCGATCCTCGACGAAACCATGCGCACCTTCACCTGGGCTCTCCCGGTGGCGGGGCTCTATCAACCGTGCGGAACGGTACAGACCGCCGGGAGCTCGGTCGGATGGCTTGCAGGCGAGCTGTTCGCCGGCCGCTCCGGGGCCTCCGACGACGAGGCCGCCGCTTTGGAGAGCATCAACCGAGAGGCCGCCTCCTCACCGCCGGGAGCGAACGGGGTTGTCTTTTTGCCCTATCTTCTCGGAGAGCGGAGCCCACGTTGGAACCCGGATGCAAAGGGTGCGTGGATCGGTCTCAAGCTGAGCAACGGCCGGGCCGACCTCGCTCGCGCCGTTCTCGAGGGGGTTGCATTCAATCTGGAAATCGTCCTTTCGATTTTGCGGCAGCATATCGACATCGACGAGCTGATACTCATCGGAGGAGGTGCGCGAAGCGCCCTCTGGCGACAGATACTCGCCGACATCTACGGAGTGCGTATACTCGTTCCTGAGTATCTCGAAGAGGCGACGTCGATGGGAGCGGCTATCATCGGCGGCGTCGGGGCCGGCTATTTCGACTTCGCGGAGGGTGCGCGGCGTTTCATCAGGATTCGCGAATCAGTGGAGCCTGACGTCGGGACATCGAAGCGCTATGCGGAAATCAAACCGGTCTTCGACGAGTGCTACACCTCACTCGAAGCCACGATGAGCAAGCTTTAGAGCGGTCGCTGCGACTTGGACTGGCCGTGCGGCCCGTGGCCGGGTCGGCATCCGTCGTACTACCAGCGATTCGAATGGATCTTCCCGGCGTCGTACTGGGTTCGGGGTGGAGCGGCGACTGCAGGGCGGCCGACGGATATCATGCTGAGGACACCGATCGGGGCCGGGATATCGAGCAGCCGACGTACCGCCTCCTCTCGCGCCGTCTTCCCATGACAACCGATCCACACCGCACCCAGCCCAAGAGCGGCCGCAGCGATCAGTATGTTCTCCGTGGCGGCAGCGCAATCCTGCACCCACCAGTCCGAAAGTCTCCTCTCCCCGCAGACGACGATTGCCAGTGGGGCGCCGGCAAGCATCTTCGCGTAGGGGTGCGCCTCGGCAAGTCGCTCGAGGAGGGAGCGGTCGCGAACGACTACAAACTGCCAGGGGCGTCGGTTGTTTGCCGAAGGCGCCGCCATCGCCGCTTCGAGAAGACTCTCGATCTCTGATTCGCCCACCGGATCGCGAGTGTAGTCCCTCACGCTCCGACGGGCAAATATGATACGCAACCGTTCGTCCATCGTTCGACCTCCGAATCGTCGAGATCCGTCGCCTCGCTGTCGAGGTGACGCTACCGGAAATATTAGCAAATTTAATAACTATATTCAATTAATTATTAAGAGACTGTAAGTTATCAGAATCTCGTTGGTTTACGAACAAAATCACAAGGAGTTTCATCATGAAGAGTCGTTTCCGATTAGTCATGTTCTCTGTGCTGCTTGTCGGCATGCTCCTGTCCGCGCAGGCCATCTTCGCGAACGGTTCGTCCGAGAAGTCCAGCTCTTCTTCCTCGACCACGATGACTGCAGCCGCATCGGGGAAGGTCTACAAGATCGCATTCGTTCCGAAGCTCATCGGCATCCCCTACTTCACCGCAATGTACAACGGGATGAAAGCCGCCGCCAAGAAGTTCGGCCACATGAAGATCATCTACGAGGGTACGACGACCGCGTCCGTGTCCGGGCAGGATCAATATGTCTCCACCCTCATCGCTCAGCATGTCGATGCGGTGGGTGTGTCCGCGAACAGCCCCACATCGCTCTGTGATTCGGTCACCAAGGCGATCAGCCAGGGGATAATGTTCTACGCTTCCGATTCGAACGTTTCCTGTTCGAACAACCAGCTCTGGGTGGAGCAGGCTCGAGCGAAGGCCATCGGTTACGCCGCCGCCGACCAAGTTGGTAAGCAGATCCAGGGAAGCGGTGACGTCGCCATCATCTCCGCCGGCTCGACTGCAACGAATCTCAATGCGTGGATCAAGTACATGAAGGAGCGCATCGCTTCGAAGTACCCGAATCTCCACGTCCTCAAGGTTGAATACGCAGGCGAAAGCATCACCGGTTCTGAGAAAGTGGCCGCCCGTCTTCTCGCCTCCGACCCGAACA
>CAZDMH010000029.1:44058-46124 GCA_964506755.1 uncultured Spirochaetales bacterium | reverse complement strand
CCGACCCGAACACGATCCGTCCCTACATTCTCAATGGAACCGTCAAGTCCGTCGTTCTGTAGAATCCCACGGATCTCGGCTACCTGACCGCATGGGGCGTGCTCCAAGTGCTCGAAGGCCACAAGTTCCAGGCTGAGAATACCGTTCCCGGTCTCAAGAACAAGATCGAGTATGATGCCGCTCGGCACATGCTGCTTCTTGGCCCGCCGTTGATCATCGACAAAAGCAACGTCAGCCTCAACTTCTAGTTGAACGCGGACGGGCATCCGTCTGCAACGATCTCGAAGAGGCGGTAGGGGCATACGCCCCTACCGCGTCGATTTTCACACGCCAGCGAGGGGGTAGGGATGTGAGCGATCAGGTCCAGATTATCGAGCTCAAGGAGATATACCGCGCCTTCGGCGGCACGCAGGCACTGAGCGATGTTTCGTTTGACATCAAAACCGGAGAGGTCCACGCGCTTATCGGCGAAAACGGTGCCGGAAAGTCCACACTCATCAAGATCATCACCGGGGTTCTCCAACCCGATTCAGGAGAGATCTTCGTCGATCGGAAGCCCGTGGTCATCTCCAATCCTCTGGAGGCACGCAACCTCGGTTTCGCCGCAGTCTATCAAGAACCGCTCATTTATCCCTATCTCTCAGTGATGGAGAATATGTTCGTTGCCAATCCTCCTCTGAAGAAATCAGGAAGCGTCGATCGTCACGAGATGAGACGGCAAATCGCACCCATCTTCTCTCAGCTCGAGATTCCACACTCTCTGCTCGAGATGCACGCGAGTGAGCTCAGGCTCGGCGACCAGCAGTTGGTCCTGATCGCCGCCGCATTGCTGCAGAACGCCCGCCTCGTCATCTTCGATGAGCCGACCTCGATACTCTCGGCCTCCGAGACCGAACGGCTGTTCCGGATCATCAAGTTCCTCAGGGAATCCGGCAAAGGCGTGGCCTACATATCGCATCGCCTCGAAGAGCTCGAAGGGCTCGCCGATCGTGTGACGGTACTCACAGACGGTCACGTCGTCGGTGAGTTCGATGCATCCAAAGGTCTCGACATCGATGGGCTGTACCGACTGATTGCAGGGGTCGCGATGCGTGAGTACACCCATCGAGAGGAGCATCGTGTTGCGGCCGACACCGGGTCAGAGTCGGAGGTCGTGCTCGAGGTCTCGGGTCTTTCCAACCCTCCGCTCTATTCCGACTTGAGCTGGTCAGTTCATCGCGGCGAGGTTCTCGGGTTCTACGGGCAGGTCGGATCGGGAAGAAGCGAAATGGCGATGGCGGTCTATGGGTTGTTGCCGGCGCAGAGAGGAGCGATCCGTCTAGAGGGACGCGATATCTCTCCCGCTTCGGCTTCCCATGCGATCCGAAGGGGCATCGGCTATCTCCCCGAGGATCGCAAGTCCCAGGGGATCTTCGGGTGGCTGTCGATACGTGAGAACCTCATCAGCGTGATTCTTCCGAAGCTGACGGCGTTCATCGGGCACGTTCTGAAAAAGAAGACTATCAACCTGACCGAAGACTACCGCAGGACGCTCAAGATCAAGATCGCGAGCACCAACGATCCTATCCTCTCGCTTTCCGGAGGTCACCAGCAGAAGGTCATGCTCGGACGGTGGCTCGCAGAGGATCTCAAGGTTCTGATACTCGACGAGCCTACTCGAGGAATAGACGTCGGGACGAAGCGGGAATTTCACCGCTTCATTCGCGAGACGGCCGATCAAGGATTGAGCGTCGTCGTCATATCTTCAGACCTGCCCGAGGTTCTGGCAGTGTCAGACGTCATCAACGTCATGCGGAAGGGAAGACTTGTGGCGACCTTCCGAAACGACGGCAACGTTCGTCCCGAGGACGTGGTGAAGCACGCTCTGGCGGCGGGCGAATAATATTTGTGATGGAATGAGATGACAGAATCCCTAGCAGATGTAGAACAAGCAAAGGCAACACGGCGTTCTCCGGTCGCTTGGTTTCGCGCGAGCTCGTTTCAGTACGAGCTGATCCTGGCGGCGCTCATCGTCGTCGTAGCTGTGGGAGTCGGTATCGTTTCTCACGGGCTCTTCTGGCGTGCGG
>CAZDMH010000029.1:0-43958 GCA_964506755.1 uncultured Spirochaetales bacterium | reverse complement strand
TCTGGCGTGCGGTCGTCTATGCGCTGCTTGGCGGCTCGTGGATATCGACAATACCGCCGTTTCTTGTGAATACCCTCGTGCTTGCAAAGATCGGCAGGTACATCCCCTACGCATTCTTGGGCGCGGTATTGCTCGTGATCGTCGGGGCTTGGGCGAGCAGAACACGGCCGAGCTTTCGTGGAATCTTTGCAATCGGCAATAACGAGGAGGCGGCCTCGATCCAGGGGATTCCGGTTCGAAAGCTGAAATTCTTCCTGTACACCGCGATGGGTCTCCTCGCGGGCGTCGCCGGTTTGCTCATGCTCGCCCAAAGTCCGGTGGTTCAGCCGACCGCAGGGACAGGGTTCGAGCTGCAGGTTATCGCCGCAGTCGTTGTCGGCGGTACCCGCATTCAAGGCGGAAAGGGCAGCATCATCGGCAGCGTTCTCGGTGCAATCCTCGTCGAAGTGGTGCAAGACGCGGTGATCATGTTCCACATCCAGTCCTTCTGGCAGAGCGTAGTCCTCGGGGGCATGATCCTCGTATCAGTGTTGATTGGAATGAGAGGAAGGCGGCAGGAATGAGTGATTTGAAGAAACAGAGTTGGATGACGTCGACAGCCGAGCAGTATGGGATGCTCATTGCCATGCTCGTACTGGTGTTGTTGTTTACTGCGGGTGTGGCTCCCGGCGCCCTTTCGGTCACGAACCTCGCGACAATGACCACGTTCGGTGTGGAGATAGGGTTGCTCGCATTCGGAGAGACGCTCGTCATACTCGGCGGGGGTGGCGGCATCGAGCTGTCGGTCGGTTCGAACCTCGCATTGACGCAGATACTTATCGCGGTCATGGTCCAGCATCATGTGGCCATGCTGCCGGCGGCGCTCTTCGGGCTGATCATCGCGGGTGCGCTCGGTAGTCTCAACGGGCTGCTCATCGTGGTCGCGAGAATACCGGCCATCATCGTCACGCTCGGCACGTTGTATGCCTACTCCGGGCTCGCGTTGGTTTTCAGCAACGGGGTGAATCTCTCGGTTTTTCCGAACTCGTTCAATACGATCGGTCAGGGGAGCGCGCTCGGGCTTCCCTTCCAGTTTCTCGTCTTCTATATACCCGTTGCGCTCATCATGTGGTACATCACGACGAAGGCGGTCTTCGGTTATCAGCTTCGCCTTGTCGGAACCAACGAAAAGGCCGCACGGTTCTCCGGCATCAACGTGGGATGGGTTCGCTTTCGCGCCTACATGCTGACCGGCCTACTATGCGGGCTCGCGGCGATCATCCAGAGCTCACGTTTCGCAACGGCACGCCCCGACGCAGGCGCCACGGACAACCTCAACGCGATCGCAATAGCCGTTCTCGGCGGCACCTACATTTTCGGCGGCCGCGGCACCATCATTGGAACGGCACTTGCCACCGCGGTCGTCACCATGCTGAGCTTCACCTTCGGTTACGCGAACATCAACTCGGTCATCGAAACAGGTACGGTCGGGGCAGTGCTCATCATCGCGATCTACGGTCAGACTCTTCTGCAGGATCTGCTCAAGCGCCGCGGCCGCGAGACATAGCTCGAGCTCACTGCGCGCCAAGCGGCCGCTGACCGGCCGCCGCGGGTGTCGACGCCTATCGCCCTCGGGGCTGGATGAGCTTTGCGACGAGGGCGGTCCAGCCGGTCTGGTGAGAGGAGCCGACGCCCCGCCCTGTGTCCCCGTGGAAGTATTCATGGAACGGAATGTTGTCTCGGAAATAGGGATCGCCCTGGAGCCCCGGGTACTGGCCGTAGACCGGGCGGCGTCCGCTGTCGTCGGCGAGGAACAGGGAGATGAGCCTCCGGGTCAGCTCTTCCGACACCTCTAGAATCGTGGAATACTCACCCGAACCGGTCGGGCACTCGATCTTGAAGTCGTCACCGTAGTAGTGATGGAACTTCTGCAGTGACTCGATAATGAGGTAGTTGACCGGAAACCATATCGGTCCTCGCCAGTTCGAGTTGCCGCCGAAGGTAGCGGTGCGCGACTCCCCCGGTTCGTAGCCGACCTGCCGCTCGATCTCGTCGTGGCTGAAGCGATAGGGTCGATCCGCGTACCGGCGCGAAAGCGAGCGTACGCCGTAGTCCGACAGAAAC
The DNA here is from genome assembly GCA_964506755.1 of uncultured Spirochaetales bacterium. GTDB lineage: Bacteria > Spirochaetota > Spirochaetia > DAHUYW01 > DAHUYW01 > CAZDMH01. Next base: position 41,855 of record CAZDMH010000029.1, on the reverse strand, counting down.
TCTTCGGGATCGAGCATCCGTTTCAGCAGCATCTTCATTCGGTGACCGCGAAGCAGCGAAAGCAGACGTCTGTCCCCTCGACCCGGCTCGTGCCATCGCGATACGAGTGAGGCGAGGTCAGGACGGTGATCGAGGACCCACTGCATGCGTTTTTTGAACTCCGGAGCTCGTTCGAGGAGCGCCGGCTCCAGGGTTTCGACGGCAAAGAGCGGTATGAGGCCGACCATCGAACGCAGCCTCATCGGCACCAACTCGTCGCCGGGAAGGCTCAAGACGTCGTAGTAGAACTCGTCCTCGTCATCCCACAGGGAAAGTCCCTTGCTCCCTATGTTCGACATCGATTTGGCAATGTAGAGAAAATGCTCGAAGAATTTGATGGCGATGTCCTCGTAGACGTGGTTATGCTGGGCGAGCTCGAGAGCGATCCGCATGAGGTTGAGAGAGTACATCGCCATCCAACTCGTGGCGTCCGCCTGCTCGATCGAACCGCCGGTAGGCAACGGTGCGCTCCGGTCGAAGACGCCGATATTGTCGAGACCGAGAAAACCGCCTTCGAAGATGTTGCGGTCGGCCGGATCCTTTCGATTCACCCACCAGGTGAAGTTCAGAAGCAGCTTGTGAAAGACACGCTCGAGAAATGCGATATCGCCGTCCCCGCCGCGGGCCTTTCGATCGATCTGAAAGACTCGCCAAGTGGCCCACGCGTGCACCGGCGGATTGACGTCGTCGAATGACCACTCGTATGCCGGGAATTGCCCGTTGGGGTGCATGTACCACTCGTGGGTAAGGAGTCCAAGCTGATGCTTCGCGTACTCGGAGTCGATCATGGCGTAGGCGATGCAGTGAAACGCAAGATCCCAGGTGGCGTACCAGGGGTATTCCCACGTGTCGGGCATCGCGATAACGTCGGAGTTGAACAGGTGTGTCCAATTGCGGTTCCTGCCCGTGCGACGCAGAGCCGGAGGCTCCAGCTGTCCGGGATCACCATCCAGCCATCGAGCAACGCTATAGTGGTAGTACTGTTTCGACCAGAGTAGGCCGGCGAGAGCTTGGCGCTGGATGAGCCGCTCGTCCGGATCGGAGATACTTTCTTGGATCTCTACGTAGTACTCGCGGGCCTCGTCGATCCGGCCCTCGACGAGCGAATCGAAATCCTCGAACGGATCCTTCTGGAAGCTCCGGTGATGCTTTGCCCGATCATCTCCGCGTGAACCTTCAGCGAGCCGCAGCCTGATTGTCCTCGTTGCGCCCGCCGGCATCGAGAGCGTATAGTGCAGCGCCGCCTTGGTTCCGCTGCGTTCGGGATTGACGGAATCTCGATTCCCTCCTACCAGAAACTCGCCGATTCCGTCCTTGAAGTAGCCGCTGGTCTCGATTCCGTAGAGGCGTTGCGCGTTCGTCTGGTTCTCACAGAAGAGGGGAACAGGCGAGCCTTCATAGAAAAGGAGATAGCGTCCGAGGACCGGATGTTCGGCGGCAACGGTTCCCGGTCGGTCCTCAATTGGAGGGAGCCAGGAGAGAACCGGTTTCTCCGCACCCTCTTCCCAGGACCAGGTATTGCGAAACCAAAGCTGAGGCAGGAGATGCAGCGGACGCCTCTCCGGGCCGCGGTTGTGGGCGGTAATCCGAACGAGAATGTCCCTCGGTCCCGCCTTTGCGTATTCAACGAAAATGTCGAAGTATCTGTCGTCGTCGAACACGCCGGTGTCAACGAGCTCGAACTCGTCATCTGCTCGTGTCTTCCGGCCGTTCTCGGCTACGAGGCGCGAATAGGGAAACTCCGCCTGCGGATATTTGTAGAGCATCTTCATGTAGGAATGCGAAGGTGTGTTGTCGAGATAGTAGTAGTATTCTTTGACGTCTTCGCCGTGATTGCCCTCATTACCGGTCAAGCCGAAGAGACGTTCCTTAAGGATGGGATCGTTCTCATTCCAGAAGGCAGGAGCAAAGCAGAGACGCTGCTTGAGGTCGCTGATTCCGCCGATGCCGTCCTCTCCCCAACGATAGGCTCGCGAGCGGGAGGCGTCGTGGCTCAGGTATTCCCAGGCCGACCCTTCGGCGCTGTAATCCTCGCGAACCGTGCCCCACTGACGATCGCTCAGGTAGGGGCCCCAGAATCTCCACGGTGAGTCCTTCCCGCGGGAATCCTCCAATCGTTTCCGTTCGCTACTCATTGCGAGACTCTCCCCCCTCCGACTCCGCCGGTTTCAGGATATCGAGCCTCCGCCGCCACCGTGTCTCGAGCAACGGCCCGTCTCTCTGTTGGGATTCGGATGGGATATCGGGAAGTTGACAGCCTGATCATATCTACATCACTTTTTGAGCCGGCAAACGGACTCGATTCGAATCCGAACGCAGCCGTCTGCATGCGGTTCACCTAATGTACTAGCGGAGAAGGAGTGTTGACCACCCGTGCTTCAGAGGAGTCGGGAGCCAGGTTCATCTACCCCCTTCTCTTTCCGGGTGCTGCAATGACGACCTCGATTTGGTAGAATGTCCAGACGCCCTGCAGTCAAACGAGCCGTGAGGAGGAGTGAATGCCCGCTCTCGCAAGCCTTGAAGACCTCAAAGAGGTCGACGGGAAGGTCAAAGAGTTTCGGACCATGTTCCCGGAAGCCTTTCGGGCGATTTCGGAGATTCTCAAGAGATACCGCAAGATCGGCTACAAGAATATCATCAAGCTGCTGCTGGAGGAATCCACACCGGAGAAGCTGAAAGGGGAGGCCCGGTGATCTACCTCAGCTCGCTCCTGATTCCCCTTCTCGCGCTCCTGCCGAACGTGTTCTTCGCTGCGGCAGGCGGCGGTCGTTCGAGCTGGGGCGCAGCATCAGCGGGGGCCGGCGACCCACGCCGTCGACCGACGACCAGCCCGACCGGTACGGCTGCCGGGCTTCTCGGGGCAGGGGGGGCCACCGGTGGCGAACCTCTCGCGCTTGCGGTTCTGGAGCGCGTCGGGCAGGTTGGTGTCTTTCTTTCGCCGATTTTCTACCCCATTCACTTCACATCAACTCTCGATATCGCGGCGCTGTTCGGTATGGCGGTAACCCTCGGTCTCTACTATGCATGTTGGACTCGCTATTTCCTCGCGGGAAGAGACCGAAAGCTTCTCGTCAAGTCCATTCTCGGAATACCGATCCCAATGGCGATCGCCCCGGTCCTCTATTTTCTCTTCGCCGCAGGGATCCTGCGCTCACCCATTCTTGCCGTGGCGGCTCTCGTTTTCGCGGCCGGACATGTTCCGATCACTCTGCGGCAGCGGAGGGCCGGCGATTCGGTCTCCACCGAGGAGTGACCTCTCCTCCACACGCGCTGACGGCTCGAGACGCCTACGAGAACATCAAAACCCCGGCCGATAGATTATTCCCGCCTGGAACCGAAGCGAAGGGAAATTGACGCTGTAGTGGGAGTCGCCCGCCGCGACTACGCCGGACGAGGTCGTCCAGACGCGATTCTGGTAGCTTGCACTGAACGAGACGAGCAGGTCCGGAGTCAGATGATAGAGACCCTCGAGATAGGGGGCCTGTCGGTAGAGAAGAGCCTCGCCGAAGTTCAGCGCAAGGTAGGCAGCGTACTGGAGCCTGATCTCAGCTATCGGCTGTCGGTCGCGTATGAAGAAATAGGTGAGCCCCGGCCTCAGCAGGAGGGACTGCTGGCCATTGAAGAAGTTGTAGGTCCAGCGGCTCTTCAGCATGAAGACGGTACTCTTGCCCGGGATCGGCAGAAGGAAACGTGGTGAAGCGTCCAGGACCAGAAGGTTCTCGTAGCGATTACTGGTGTCCTGCCATATCCAGCCCGGTGAGACAAGTCCGCTCGCCACCCAGTCGTCGTTGTGTCGTGCATCGGCTTGGAGGCGATAGAAGGCTCCCACCTTCAGATTGCGAATAACCCGAAAGTAGCTGCCGACGGTCACCGAACGGTAGCCGAAACCGGGGCTCGGGTCGTTCCACCTCCCGAGGACCTCCAGATAGGGGTTGAAGGCGCCAACCGAAGCGATTACTCGTCCCACCGGCTCGTATTCCAACGGAAGCGGGGGAGCGACAGGAACGTGATCGGCCGCGGCCGTCCCGCCGAAAACCGCGAGCATCAATAGGACTGCTCCCAGACGAATCTTCATCTTCCCTCCAGGTTTAGTCGTAGTCTTGATTCAGGAGATCGCTGTAGGCCTGATCCAGGTTTGTATGGTCGCGTACCGGGGCCGCGTTGGGATCCATATTCCAGTTGAGCTGTTTCGTCCATTTGTAGGGACGGGGCTCAGTGAGCTTCAAACCAGATAGGATGTCGATCCCTTTGCCTGCGGGCACGTCGACATTGTCGCCCGTCTTGGGAACGGAGACTGCCACGGTGCCCGAATTGACGCACAGCCAGACGTCCGGATTCTGGTCGATGGTCCTCCCGTAGGCCATGAAGAACTCAGTGCCGCGAACCCCTGCTGTCGTAGTTGGAGTCGCAACCTCGTAGCTCCCCGAAAGGTGTCCGATGATTCGAGAAAAGAGGCCGCCTGAGCTGAGACCGACCTTCGCGTGCTCACCGAGCGAGTCTATCTTCACTCTCGTGTCCGACCTTGTCTTGATAGTAGTCTGTGAGGTGAGGGCAATGATCGCGATTCCATCGCTGCCGGTCACGACGGTGTCACCAATCTCGAGTGGAGTACCGATTACCCCGTCGATGCTCTGAGTTCCGCGCTCGACGCGCACGATGCCTTCCGAGTAGGTGATCTCCGCCTGCGCAGCAAGAAACCCGGCGGGCACCAGCAGGAAACTGAGCAGTAACGCCGCCGATTCGATGAGAATCCAGTTTCGTGATCGCACGAGGCCTCCTTTGGTGCTCGCAAGCTCACTCAGCAGGTTTCTATGAGCAATTTTGTAATATTTATTCTGAGTGGCTTCGCCCGATCTGTCAAGGCACCTTCTCGAAGAGCGTACGGGCTAAACGCCCTCGCCCTCGAGGGGAGGACGGTTCTCGAACGGCGGTCGGTCTTTGATATGCAGATCGACCTGTGGAAAGGGAATGACGATACCGCTGCGCTTGAACTCCCGCCATATCTCGAGGTTTCCCCATGAATGGGCCGTCATCTTGTCATGGGCGTAGTTGATCCATGTCCTGAGATCTACGGTTATCCCCGAGGCGTCGAAGGACCGGAAGAGCACCGCCGGCTTGAGGTTCGAGACTCGATAGGGGTTGTGACCTCCGACCCGGAGGAGCGCAGCTTCGACCTCGTCGAGATCGGCGCTGTAGGAGACCTGAACGCTGTTGACGATGATGACCCGCTTGTCTTCGTAGGAGTAGTTGTGCACGACATTGGCTACGATTTGCGCGTTCGGTATGATGAGGGTCTCGTTGGTCAGGGTGTTCATGACACTCGCAATGAGCCGAATCTGAACCACGTCGCCTTCGAAGTTGTTGACGAGAATCCTGTCACCCACCTTTATCGGACGTGAGATGAAGATCACCAAGCCGGCGAAGAAGTTCGCGATCACGTTTTGAAGACCGAAACCGACGCCGATACCGAGCACTCCGAAAAGGACGACGAGCGAGGAAAGATCGATCCCGATGAAAGAGAGGCCGATCAGGATGAACAATGCCAGGAAAGCGTAACGAAGAAGGTTGGATGTCGAGAACCTCCTGGCGTTGTCCATTGACATCCGCGAGAGAATAGTTCGATCGAGCTGTCCCCGCACGATCTTCGAGAGCCATGACGCGAGGTAGATGATCGGAATTGCCAGGATAATCGTCAACAGGCTTATACGCGTTCCCCCTGAGGTGTAGATAGCCTGGTTGAGAAATCCCAGCAGTGTGCCGACGAATCGGAGCGTCTCCGCGCCAAGGAGAGCCGTTATGAGTGCAATGGCGGTGAGGAAATAGACCGTTCGAGCCAGGCCACGAGTCCACCGGAGGATGCGGTGGCGGGCCCGGCGCGAGACGTTCATCCTCAGCAGCAGCCGCCGGGTCGGGCGCCGGATGAGGCGCCACAGCACGAGCAGAACCGCCAGCGGAAGGACGAGCTTGAGAAGGAGCCCGAGAATCGAGAATGGAAGCGCTGTGGCGCCGATACCCAGGGGTTCGCTCACGAGGCGGACGAGAGACATCCAGAAACTGCCCATGACCCCCCCCCTTTCCTCGCGGCGCCCGTCGGCTCCTGCTCTACAGGCCTACGAACTTCATCGCCGGTTCGGGGTAGCGAAGACCCTTTGCGGCGCCGGCGGGAATCGCCTTCTCCAGAGCTTCGACCTCATCGGAGGTCAGCTTGATCTCTGTTGCTGCGATGTTATCCCGAAGGTACTGCTCGTGTCTTGTCCCGGGAATTGGGACGATCTCTTCACTGCGCGAGAGGACCCACGCCAGAGCGAGTTGCGCCGTTGTCACTCCCTTGTCCTTGGCGATTCCTTCCACCTTCTCCACCAGTGAGAGATTGTACTTCAAGTTTCCTTCGTTCATCCGTGGATTACCCCTGCGGAAATCCGTCGGTTCGAGATCCGACGAGTCTCGGATCTTTCCGCTCAAGAACCCCCTGCCGAGCGGGCTGTAGGCAACGAAGGCTATTCCGAGCTCATGACATGTGTCGAGGATCTCCCCTTCCGGGTCTCGAGTCCAGAGAGAGTATTCGGTCTGGAGGGCCGTGATCGGGTGAACCTTGTGAGCCCGACGGATCGTTGCCGGACCGGCCTCCGACAGCCCGAGGTAGCGAACCTTGCCCGCCTTGACGAGGTCCGCCATCGCTCCCACGGTATCTTCGATCGGAGTGTCCGGATCGACGCGATGCTGGTAGTAGAGATCGATGGTGTCGATCCCCAGACGCTTGAGGCTCATGTCGCAGGCAGCTTTGACATATTCCGGTTTTCCGTTGACGCCAAGCCGTCCCCCTTCGATGGTGCGGACGTTGCCGAACTTGGTTGCTACCACCACGTTATCCCGTCGTCCGTCCCGAAGTGCCTGACCGAGGAGCATCTCGTTGTGTCCGACCCCGTACATATCGGCGGTATCGAAGAGATTGATTCCTAGATCCATGGCCAAGTGAATAAGGTCGATCGATTCGAGATCGTTCGACTTGCCATAGAACTCCGACATTCCCATACAGCCCAAACCGATGGCGGATACTGAAAGACCACTCTTACCTAATGCGCGTTGTTTCATAGGGTAAACGTAACCTCTGAAGGAGTCTGAGGCAAGTCGTCATGCTCCGGAGGCCCCGATGCGGTGCGACACTTGCTTCGACCAGGCCCCGCGAATAGAGTCAGGTTGAAGGAGGTATCAAATGGGTGTCAATGCCAAGAGAACCATATTCGCCGTCGGCATAGCAATCGGCCTGTTCGTGGGTGGGAATGCCGTTGCCAAAGAGGTCGACGTCGAGTTCGACTTCAACAGGATGGGTCGAATCGCGAGTAATCAGGTCGCCGTCTGGATCGAGGATTCCGACGGGCGACACGTGAGGACCCTTTTCGTCACCGACTTCACCGCCCGTAGACGCGGGTACCGGATCCGTCTTGCGGCGCTGCCGGCGTGGGTGCGCTCTTACGAACCGGCGGCCCGCCCGGCGCAGGAAGTGGACGCGGTGAGCCACGCTACGCCGGGGAACGGTCGCATTCGCTTGACCTGGGACTGCAAGAATTCGAACAGTGAACCGGTCCCCCCGGGTACCTACTCAGTGCGGATCGAAGGCAACATCTTCTGGGAGGAGATCGTCTACTTCAGCGCCGGGATCGAGGTAGGAGGCGAGCGGACGACGGTCGAGCCGGCTCCGGTTTATACCTCGGACGAAGCTGCCGCCGACATTCCTCTTATCTCTTCAGTGGTCGTTACCTATCATCCCTGAGACGAATCCCCTCGGGAAAGGACTAATTTACTTGACTGAAACACTAATGAAAGTCGATCTTAGCGTCCGGAGGTACAAAGAATGAGTTTTTCTCATTTCCGGTTCGTGGCAGCGGTATTGATGGGTGTAGCAACGCTGTCACCGGCGGTCTTCGGCCAGGTCGATCCGACGGCACCCGCGACGCCGAACGTATCGTTCGGCGCAGCCGACGGAACCCTCCTGCGGGGCTACCTGTCACTGCCCGCCGGTTCCGGCAAGAGTCCTGCCGTCCTGATGGTTCACGAATGGTGGGGACTCAACAATGACGTGGCACGGTTGGCCGACGCACTTGCCGAGCAGGGCTACGTGGTGCTCGCGGCAGACGCTTTTCGCGGCAGCGTCGCGCAGAACCCCGCCGAGGCGTCACGGCAGGTGTCGTCGACTCCGGCTTCGCAGATCTCAGGAGACCTCGATGCTGCTTTGAGCTATCTCGAGGGTCACCCGCGGGTAGACTCAGCACGGGTCGCCGTTCTTGGTTTCTGCTTCGGGGGCACCCAAGCGATGCGAATGGGCACGCGACGAGCCGACCTCGCGGCAGTGGTGATCTTCTACGGCAGCGGGCCGATCACTGATCCCGAGCAGCTCGGAGCGATGAGAGAGGCGGGACCTGTTCTCGGAATCTACGGGGCGGAGGATCGCAACATCCCCGTTTCACAGGTGGAGGGTTTCAGGAGTGCCCTGAGCTCGCGCGGAGTCAGAAACCAGATTGAGATTTACCCCGGTGTCGGTCACGCGTTCGTGAAGAGCACCACGTTCCGCGACGGCGGCGCCGCACAGGGCGCCTGGGAACGAATGCTTGCATTCTTGAAAGAGAATATCTGAAGCGACTGCAGCTCGGCGGGCGCATCGTGCTGCGATGCGCCCGCTACTCACGATAGGTCACCTTGAATATATATCCGCGGTCATCACTGATGAAGAGCGAACCGTCCGTTCCCACCGCTACGCCCACCGGCCGTCCGCGTACCTGATAGCTCGAAGTCAACCACCCGGTCACGAAGTTCCGAACCTCGATTGGGCGACCGTTGCCGAAGGTTACACTCACCACCTTGTAGCCGGTCGGGGGGGTGCGATTCCAGGAACCGTGGAATGCCACGAAGAGGCTTCCTCGGTAGGACGGAGGAAACTGGTTCCCGGTGTAGAATGTCATCCCGAGCGGGGCCGAGTGAGCCTGGAAGCCTATTGCCGTTGGCAGGGCGCGCGAACAGTCGGCTCCCGGGTACTCGGGATTGGCGATCCGTCTGCGTCCGATTGGATAGCAGTTCGGCCAGCCGTAGTTGCCCCCCTCCACTATGAGATCGAGCTCGTCGGGCGGTAGGTCCGTGTGATCCGGAATGAGGTTGTCGCGCTGGTTTACGACAGCCCAGAGACGTCCCGCAGTATCGAAGGCCAGCCCGCTCGCATTTCGGAGTCCCGTGGCGAATATCTCGCCGTCGCTCCCGTCGGGGTTGTAGCGGAGTATGGTAGCGAGGCGGGGATCGCTTTCGGTGCAGACGTTGCAATCGGAACCGGACGAAATGAAGACGCTTCCATCGGCTGCGACCGCAATAGCGCGCGCGTTGTGGCCTCGGTTTCGCGGCATGTCGTCGAACAGCATAGTTGCGGCCCCGCTCGTGGTTCGCGAGTAATCCCGCACGACGGCTGCGCCCGTCCAGGTTCCGATGTATAGATCGTCGCCGTGAAAAACGAGCCCGTTGGGGAGATCGAGCCCGTCGGCGACGAGCGCGGGCGGGGCGTCGACCGGCGCTCCCGGATGAATCGCAACCACCCTGCCCCGCCGGATCAGGGAAACGATCACGTCACCGTTCGGGGCCACTGCAAGGAACCGCGCTCCGGGAACCTGATTGGATACGAGGGAGATCTGGAATCCCGTGGGAACCGTCAAAGGGAATGGAAGGCTCGATGCGCCCTCCGTAGCGGACCCACGTTCCGGCTGCGACTGAGCGAATACCGTCGATGCCCAAGCAAAGAGGGCGAACGCCAGCGTAGTCGCCGCGACCGCTCCGGTGAGCCCGGAGGCAGTCCTCGATAGCGACCAAGGTTGTCGTGAGAGGCTTCGTTTCATCGTTCCTCCTCGATCAGCTTCAGCTCGTGATCGAGCGTCTCGCGCAGCCCCGAAATCAGGGGACGTGGCGTGTATCCAAGCTCCCTCGCAGCTTTGCTGTTGTCTCCGATATAGGTGACCCCCGCGACGATTCGCAGGCCTTCCGAGGTATAGGTCGGCGGAAGCGGAAAGACAGCACCGACCGGTCCCATAAGTACTGCCATCATCTTCATCATCCATGGCGAGACGCGAATGGTCGGCGCCCTGATCCCCGTGAGCTTCTGCGCAAGCTCCATTGCCTCCACGAAGGTGTGCTTCGGCCCCGCGATGATGTAACTCTCCCCCGGTTTACCCTTCTCCATTGCGAGAATATGGGCCGTTGCAGCATCCTCTACGTGCGACCAACAGAACGCCGTTTTTGCCGGCATCATGGGGAGCTTCCCCTGGAGATATTGAACGAAATTGGTTCGGACGGTGCTCGTGTCGCCGGGACCGTAGATGAGCCCTGGGAGCACTATCACAAGCGGCAGTCCGTGGTTAATCATGTGCCGCGCAACCTTGAAGTGGGCGTCCCATTTGGTGCGGTCGTAGACGCTCAGATGAGCTCCGCGAAACTCGTAGCTTTCGTCCACCATCTTGCCGTGAGTGTCTGAGAATACCGCAAGCGTGCTGGTGTAGACTCCCTTGGGGATCTCGAGCTCCTGCATCATCTCGAGGACGTTCCGCGTTCCCTCGACATTCACCTTTTCGGCCATGCTGGTGTCGCGCGACCCCACCTTGTACCAGCCGGCGATGTGAAACAAGCCGTCGACGCCTGCCATTGCCGGCCTCAGGCTCTCTTTATCAGTAACGTCCCCTTCATACAGCTCGACGCCCATAGCGGCGAGATCGCTTGCCCGCTTGAGGCTTCTCACCGGCGCGGTCACGGTGTGCCCCGCATTGAGCAGCTGCCGCACGACGTGAGACCCGACGAAACCCGTGGCGCCCGTCACGCAGTATTTCATCGTTCCTCCTTTTGGGCACAAAGATAGCGATTTTTGGCGCGGAAGTCGAAAGCAGAGGCGCGCCTCAACCGGTGAGGGCTTGAATCAAGAGACTGGATCCGGCGACGCTCACCCACACGCCGAGGCCGAGCACGACTGGGCGCAGCCCAGCGCGAGTCATCCGTCGGAGATCGGCATTGAGCCCAACCGCTGCGAGCGCCATGACGATCAGGAACCTCCCCGCCGCTGCCGCATCACCAAGAACGGACGGCGGAACGAGATGAAGGGTATTTATGAGCGATGTGCCGAGAAAACCGAGAATAAACCACGGGAAGACGCGGGCCACAGATATTTTCGCGCCATTTGTTTGCCTCTGACCGGATGATCGTCGGATCCGAAAAGACACGAGCGCCGCAAGTGCGAGACTGATCGGCACGATCATCGTCGTTCGAGTCAGTTTGACGATCGTGGCATAGTTGCCGGCGGCCATGCTGTAGGCATATCCGGCGGCCACGACACTCGAGGTATCGTTGATGGCAGTTCCCGCCCAAAGTCCGAAGCTGCTTGAAGAGAAATTGAACAGATGACCAATGGCGGGAAAAACGAGGACGGCAACGACGTTGAAAAGAAAGATCGTCGACATCGCGTAGGCGATCTGAATTTCTTCAGCCTCGATGATCGGCGAGACTGCTGCGATTGCGGAGCCTCCACAGATTCCGGTACCTGCGCCGATGAGCACGGTGAGCTTCGCCGGAACACCGAGAGCTCTCCCGATGGCAATTGCCGCGATGAACGCTACGATGAGGGTTCCGATCATTACGAGAAAAGAGCTGCTTCCGACGGAAAATACCTCCGCGAGACTCAGCGACGAGCCGATGAGCACGATCGACCATTGGAGGAGCTTCTTCGACGTGAACTGAGTGCCGGCACGAGCTCGGCCGGGAAGGCCGACGAGGTTGCCGACGCCGGCTCCGATCAGGATTCCGAAGAGCGGCGCGCCGAGCAATGGAACAAGGTTCCCCAGATAGACCGAAGCGACGGCTATGAGTGCAGCATAGAAGATGCCGGGAGACAGATGCAGTACTTTTTTCACCAGGTGCTCCTATAGGGAATACTTGTCGAAAGGATAGTGAATTAGTACTATAGGTTCAATTTATATATTCTTATGAAATCATAAGGAAATTTTATAGATACGTATGAACGATTTTCGACTAAAAAGCTTCCTCGAGGTCGTCCGCCGGGGGAGCTTCTCCGCCGCCGCCGAGGGCCTACACATCACGCAGCCGGCCGTCTCCCAACACGTCTCCTCACTCGAGGAGACCTACGGAGTCAAGCTGTTCACGCGTTCTGGCCGACGGACCATTCCGACCGACGCCGGCTCGGTGCTCTACGAACGCGCGCAGCGGCTCGAATCGCTCTACCGATCGATAGACCGTGAGATGGCCAATCTCAACCTGCTGCCGAAGAGCTATGAGGTCGGAGCGACGCTCACGGTGGCGGAATACCTGATGCCGAGCCTGATCGGCCGCTACCTGAGCCGGAATGTGGGTGTGAAAATCCGGCTTTCGGTGCAGAATACCGCACGCACGGTGGAGTTGCTTCGACGGAACAGGCTCACGCTCGGTATAGTCGAAGGACCATTCGAGGAGGAAGGGCTCCAACTCGTGAGGTTCCGAACCGACGAGCTCATCGCGGTATCTTCTCCCCGTCACCCGTTGGCCCCCGGCGGGGCGAAACGACCGATTTCGTTGAAGACACTGCTCGGACAGGAAATCATTCTTCGCGAACCCGGTTCGGGTACGCGGGAGGTCTTCGAGCGATACCTCGCTGCGAAGGGCTACGACGTGGAGTTGCTTCATCCCGTGATGGAGATCGGAAGCAACAACGCAATCATTTCCCTCGTTGAAGCCAATGTAGGGATCGCCGTAATCTCACGTCTTGCCGCTGTCGAAGGACTCGAGACGGGGAGGTTGGTTCGCCTTCCCCTCGCGGGACCCCGAATCAAACGGGAGTTGCGCTTCGTGTGGAATGACTTCAGCGAGACGGAGTTTGTCGAAGAGTTTCGGGGATTCTGTCTACGGGAAACAGAGGGCCTGTCGGCTACCGCCGTTTGAGCATCCGAGGGAACATCCCCTTGACGCTGCCTCCGACGCGGGATTAGGCTGCCGGTCGAAATTGAAAGCGAACTAGTCGAGCATGAGCTATACCCCAGTTGCGATACTTCCACCCAAGACATATCCTGACCGTTTTTCGACTGCCTGGCGGGGTCGCGGAATACGATCCCTTGGATTCTTCTTCTCCCGAGCCGTGGCGGCGCTGCTCGGCGGGCTTGCGGCAATCCATCTCGCGCTCTTTCTCATGACTCTCTGGGCAGGAATCGTCTACTCTCACGTGAACCCGCCGATCACCTCGCTCATGATACTGCGTCACGTCCAGTATCACTATGCGATCAAGCCGGTGCGCTTTCTTCCCCTCTCACGGATACGCAAGAGCGTGCAACGGATGTTCGTCATGGTGGAAGACAAGACCTTCTACAGCAATCCGGGGATCGATGTCCCAGCCATGATCGATGCCTGGAAAGCGAATCGGCGCCTCGGATATCCCGCCTATGGGGCGAGTACCATAACACAACAGCTCACCCGGAGCCTCTTCCTCACGACGAACAAGAGCTACCCGCGTAAGTACGTCGAGATCCTCATGTCCCTCACTCTCAACCTCGCCATGAGCAAGGAGCGTCAGCTGGAGCTCTACTTGAACTACATCGAATGGGGCAAAGGGGTATTCGGGATACAAGCCGCCGCCTACCAATACTACGGGAGGCCTCTCCGGGAGCTTACGAGGGACCAGATCATACGCCTCGCCGTAATCATCGTCGCACCCGTGCACTACAACGTCCGTACTCTCTTCGAAAATCCGGAAATGGTCAGACGCTATCGCTTCTTGCAGTCGCTTCAGTAGATCCACGGGATGAAACGCTTTGTTTTTCCCATGTATCGCCGGTAGTCTTCACCCATCTCGCGCAGGAGGGTCCGTTCTTCGACGGTCACTCGATAGCTGTAGATTCCAAGCCCCCCAACCGCCGCGACCAGGATGGAGAGCCAGTTGTCGGTCGTCATCCCGACCCCGAGAAGGGTAGTCATCGTGCCGCTGTAGGACGGGTGGCGAACGAACCGATAGAGCCCGTCAGACACGATTTCGTGGTTCGGTTGAATGGCGACCATCGGGGAAAACTGCCTTCCAAGCGCGCGAACTGCGAGCCACCGCAGGGCGACTCCGAGAACCATCACGACAATGCCGGCCGTGAACAGAAGCGTGCGATGGCGCGCGATTGACGTCGAAGGCAAGAGTCCGGCGAGTGCAACGAGGATGCCGGGAAGAAGTAGAATCCCGAGCAGTATGATCGAACCCGACCCCCGGTCGTAGCTCTGTTCGGCCGAGCGCCCCTGAGAACGATTACGATGACGGGCCCCGAGGAGGAGCTCAGGTACCATCCAAACGGCATAGGCGGCGAGGAACGCGACCAGAGGGAACAAAGCATGGAAGTAGAACGGCTGCATGCAGGCAGCTTACCTTCGGTCGGCCACCTTGTGGAAGAGGCGTTCGGCGAGGGACATGATTTCCTCGGAACGAACCAGCTGAGATACCCAATCGTTCGGGATTCCAGAGAGCCCATAGGCGTAACCGGCAAGCCCACCGGCGATCGCGCCGATCGTGTCGGCGTCGCCCCCGAGGTTGACCGCTTTCAGGACGACCGAATGGAAATCATTTTCGGTGAGGAGACACCACAAAACCGCCTCGACGGTGTGCACCATTCTGCCGTCCGAGAAGATGCCGCTTTCGCCGATTCCGGGAAGGTCTTCCTTGAGGATCCGATTGTACAACGAGAGCTGCGGCTCGGACGACAACTGCTCCAAAATCCGATGCTTCATACGCGAAAACGCCCTCATCGGTAGGTTGCCGGAGAGTAACTCGATCGCCATTTCGGAAAGGATATGAGAACCTATGATCGCGGTGGGGTTGCCGTTCGTCAACGACGCCGTGCGACCTATCTGCTTGAAGCGACTCGCGGGAGGGAGCCGGCCAATTGCTGCGGCGAGTGGGAGAACGCGGCTCAAGACCGAGAAGGCACGGTCGCCTCCTGCACCGTTGACGACGAGTCCGGAGTGCGCCTTTGAGAGGTGCGACAAGATCTCTCGCAGCTCGGCGCCGATCTCCGGTCTTTCTGCCGTCGGAGCCCACTTTCCGTCTTTGAGGTACTCCATGAGCAGAACCGCTATGCCCTCGTAAGAAGCTCCGTCACTGAGCGCCTCGACAGTACACAAGGCGAGCGAGCTGTCGCTCGACCATGTCCCGGGCGGTTGATTGTGGGTCCCGTATCCGATCATCTCGGCAACAGGATCCTCCTTGAGATACGCCCGGCTCCGGAACTCCACCGGCAGACCCAACGCATCGCCGACACAGATTCCGACAATTCCGCCGAGAACCCGGTCTTTCTCCACGTGCTACTCCAATCCCCTCACGGGCTGTCGATCCGGCGACTGCGGGCATTCAACAGGCCCGAAGCCGCACCGACGCTATTAATTATTGGGAAAAATCGAGCAAACCGCAAGTTTTGCCAGACGGTGCTCTCAATCCTCCACCTCGCCGCGGAAGATATGGGCGAGGAACTTGACCGCGTGGACAAGCGCCCCGATGGCTGCGCCCCCGATGGCTACTCCGAGCGCGATTCGTGCCATGAGGTTGATCGACGGGACGCCGGCAGGCAGGACGATGGACGAAAAGTCGAGCGGGAAGATACGGAGTATTGTGGAAATCGCGAAGATGCTGAAGCCGGCCGTAACCACCTGGCTCAAGTGATGGAAGAACCGAGGGTGGTAGAAGAGCAGCACCAGATTCATAGCGATTTGCACATAGAGGGAGAGATTGATCGCTGGAAGCGCATTCTGGTAGGAATCGAGGAGATAGGGAATGTTCCAGCTCGGAAGCTTGTTCATTACCCAAAGCGCTACTCCCCCGAAGACGAGTGAGGAAATGTAGGTGCCGATCCGGTTTTCCCGTTTCTCAGGCAGATTGTTCATCTCGACATACCTCCTTGTTCATTCGTATCTCAGTGCCTCGACCGGGTCCATGCGTGCCGCCTTGCTCGCCGGGTAGAGGCCAAAAACCATCCCCGTGGCGAGCGAAAGCGTGACCGCCAGCACAACGACACTCGGCGCAATGAGCGCCGGCCAATTGAACAGTCTCGAGACGACCTGCACGACGATCGACGCGAACCCTACCCCGAGAAGCCCACTGCCGCCGCAGAGCATCAAGGTTTCGAGGAGAAACTGATTGAGGATGCTCGACTGCTTGGCTCCGAGAGCCTTGCGGGTTCCAATTTCTCGGGTGCGTTCCTTCACCGAAACCAGCATGATATTCATGATCCCGATTCCCGCCACGACAAGCGCGATTCCTGCGATGATCGAAATGAAGGCGGTTATGATGCCGGTGACCATGTCTATCGTGCTCAGGATGGCACCAAGCTCCTGGACCATAAACATCGAGGTCTTGCCTCCCCACTTCCCGTGATTTCGGTTGAGTATCGAGGCGATCTGAAGCTTTGCCTCCTCGACCTTCGTTTCGGAAACCGCGTCCCCGATCGCGAAGTAGATGAAAGTTCGTCCCTGTACGCGCTCCACGGTGCCTGCCGGCACGAACAGGGTGTTGTTGGAGGATGTGTCGAAATCGGAGACGGTGGAGATGAACGACTTCTCCTCTTTTGCGAGGACCCCGATTACCTCGACTTGAATCGAGTTGTTGATGACGACATACCGGCCGAGCGGGTTCTCGTTGTCGAAGAGACTTCGGGCGAGGTCGTACCCGAGAACCCCGACCTTGCGCAGGTAGGTATCGTCCTCTTCTCTCAGAAACCTCCCTGAATGGACCTTCATACCCCCCGCTTCGAGGTACTGGTGCATGGTCCCGAAGAGGGTGCAATCGACCTTGGTGCTGCCGTATGAAACCTTCACATCGAGTCGTATCTGCGGAGTAACGGCCTTCACGGCCTCCGCTTCGGTGTTGATGTCGCGTATGTCCTCGCGGGTAAGCTCTTCGGGCCGGAACCGTCCCTGAGATGCGCGGAGCTCGGGGAAGTTCGGTAGGATCAAGAGCGACGTCGAGCCGTACTCTCCGAGCGCCTGTCGGATGACGGTCGCCGCGCCGTTCCCGATCCCTACGACCGAGATCACCGAGCCGACTCCGATAACGATCCCGAGCACCGTCAGCGCTGCTCGAGATGGGTTTGCACGGATGGAAATGATCGCCTCGGCGAGGAGCTGAAGGAAGCGCATCGACTACTCCTTCGTCAGCGCAACCACCGGGTCGAGGCGCGCCGCCTTCATCGAAGGATAGATGCCGAAGAACAGGCCGATCCCGATCGACACCCCGACCCCGAGGGTGACTCCGACGAGCGGAAACACATAGAGCCATTTCTGAACCGCCGCTATCGCGTACGCGACTCCGAGCCCGACGAATATTCCGATGCCCCCGCCGACTAGACAGATGATGACGGCCTCGACGAGGAACTGCGCCAGAATGTCGGCCCGCTTGGCGCCGACGGCTTTTCGAATACCTATCTCCCGCGTGCGCTCGCTCACTGCGACGAGCATGATGTTCATGATCCCGATTCCGCCGACGAGCAGCGATATTCCGGCGATAAGAGAAATGACGATCGTCAGGATGTCGAAGACCTTGTTGAATGTGTTGATGTTCTCCTCGGCCTTCTGCACGAGAAAGCGTGGCTGCCCTTTGTAGCTGCCATACTGCGCGTAAAGGTATTGGCTGATGCTGAACGCGATTGCATCGAGCTGCTTGAGGTCGTGCACCTTGAAGAACAGATTGAGAACCCTCACCCCGCCGTACCGGGTCCAGTCGAACATGTTCTGAGCCGTCTCATAGGGGAGGTAGGAGGTATCGTCATCCGAACCGTCGCCGATTGCCGACCGCTCGCGCTGCGCGACAACTCCGACGACCGTAAAAGCCCTTCCGCCGATTGTCACGATACTGCCGACGGGATTTGGCTCATCGGGAAAGAATAGGCGGGCCGTGTTGTAGCCGAGGGCGATTACCTTGTTCCGCTGATCTCCATCCTGCTGGGTGATGAACCGTCCGTATGCAATCGGGATATTCCAAAGTCGGGTGTAGGTGGGCCACACCCCGTAGAGACTCGCGATATCCTGGTAGCCGCGGTAGCCCATTTCCGATCGCGTGCGCAGCAGTGGCGAGAGCCATGCGCCCGGAACCTCGGTCTGGAGGGCGGAGAGATCTTCGGGTTTCATATAGATGGCATTGCTGCGGTCTTCATAGACCCGGGTGTTGGCGCGAACCCAGATGAGGCTCGTCCCAATGCTCTCGACGCCTTCCATCACCGCCGCACGCGCCATCAGTCCGGTTGCCATCACCGCGATGACGGCGGCAACGCCGATGTTCATGCCGAGCATCGTAAGAAACGTGCGGAGCTTGTTGTGCCGGATCATATCCCAGGATTCGCGGAATCCTTCGGACAGGTTCATTGGTTTGATCCTGCCCAGCCGTTGTCGAGGCCGTAGGTTGTCCGTTCGGTTATCGGCTCATCTCCTGTTATTCGGCCGTCTCTGAGGTGAATGAGTCGTTTCGCATGCTTCGCGATATCGGCTTCGTGGGTTACGAGTAGAATGGTTACCCCGTCGTCGTTGAGTCGTTGGAAGATCTCCATGATCTCCGCCCCGGTTCGACTGTCGAGGTTGCCGGTCGGCTCGTCGGCGAACACAAAGCCGGGATCGTTGACGAGGGCTCGGGCGATTGCGACGCGCTGCCGTTGACCGCCGGAGAGCTCGGCCGGTCGGTGATACATGCGGTCCGCGAGGCTTACCATTTCGAGGGCGTTCTGTGCCTTTGTCCGCCTATCCTTGGTGGAAAGCCCGGCATACATCAAGGGGAGCTCTACATTCCGAAGGGCGGTCATACGCGGCAGGAGGTTGAAGGTCTGGAAGACGAAGCCGATCATCTTGTTGCGGATCTCTGCGAGCTGGTTGTCGCTCATCTTGGATACGTCTACCCCATCGAGAAAGTAGCGACCGGATGAGGGGCGGTCGAGCGCGCCGATGATGTTCATGAGCGTCGACTTCCCGGACCCGGAGGGACCCATCACCGAAACGAACTCCCGACGAGTGATCGCCAGGTCGACTCCGCGAAGCGCCTCAACGCGAGTCTCGCCCATTATGTAGATCTTGGTTATCGCAGAGACCGAAATCACAGCTTTTCCTTCGGGGTGACGAGCATTCCGACCCGAAGTTGATTGAGAGTTCCGTTCGCGATGATCTCTCCTTCGACAAGCCCCGACTTCACCTCGATCGAGTTGATTGTGCTGATGCCTGTGGTGATGGTGTGTTCCTCGAGACGGTAGATCTTCGGTGCCCCGGGCCGATCCCGTCCTTGCGACGTCGCGTCGAGAGGTTTCAGGACGTAGACCCGCTCGCCGCCGCCACGGGAGATGAATCCGGTGATCGGGATGTTCAGGACGTTTTCCTTGGTTTGGGTGGTGACTTTCACCGAGCACGAGGCACCGGACCGCAGCTGGAGGCCGGCCGGATCGATCGAGACCTTAACGGTGCTCACCCTCGTGCTGCCGACTGTTGAGATCGTGGGTGCTACGCTTACCACCCGCCCGTTTAGGGTATGTCCTATAAGAGAGTCGCTCGTGACCTCTGCGACGTTTCCTGTGCCGAGCTTGCCGATGTCCACCTCGTCGATTTGGACCTCGGCGAGCATCTTGGAGAGATCCTCGACCTTCACCAGGGGGGAGTTGAGGGCAACTATGTCACCGAGGCTCGGGGTGACGGCCGTCACGGTTCCTTCGACCGGCGAGCGGACGGTACACTTGTCGAGATTGTTGAGAGCGGTCTTCAGGCTGAGTCGGGCCTGCACGACCTCCGGTGAGGCCTCGATGATCGCATTGTCGCCGGAAGGATCGAGAATCGGCTCGGAAGCAAGGGGGCGAGCGAGCCGGAGATTCAGCTGCTCCCGAGCAGACTGAAGGTTGACGCTCGCGCTCGTGAAGGAGTCTTCGGACATCTTGAGCTCGTCACCGGAGATCGCCTTGCCTGCGAAGAGCTCCTTGTTCTTTTCGTACGCCCGTTTCGCCTGGTCAAATCCAGTGACGGCGCTTCGGTAGGAGGCGCGGAGGGTCACGAGGCTCTGCCGCACGTTGCGTCTCGTGGTTTCGAGAGCGCTCTGAGCCTGCTCGACGGCCAGACGATAGTCGCTCGGATCGATCTGGAGCAAGATCTGCCCGGGCGAGACTCGATCCCCTTCCTGTGCGGGAATCGACACGATCTGGCCGGTGACGCGAGCTGTGATCGTCGCTTCGACCTGCGGTTTGAAGGTTCCGGTGCCGGTAATCTGCTCCACGAGCGAGCCACTTTGGACTGTGTAGGTCTCGATTGGCAGCGCTTGTCCCGCCTTGTTTGCTCGGTTGATCAAGGTCAGGGCGACTGCAGCGATTGCGGCAGCCCCAACGACTATCAATATGACTCGAAAGGCACGTGGTTTCATCGGATTCCGTCCTTGGTGATGAGCTTGGAGAGGTCGTTTCCGGCAATCGAGAGGATATCGAGAGAATTGAGAAATAGATCCACCCGCGCGTTCCACAAGTCGTTGCGGCGGGCTTCGAGCTCGGCTTCGGCGGATTTCACATCGAGGTCCGTTGCTCGGGAGAGGCCGAGAAGCCGATTCTGATCGGCGAGACGGCGTTCCTCGAGTCGAAGGTTTCCCTCGGTAAGTGAGACCTTCTCAGAGAGATACTGCTGTTTCAGGAAGAGTGAATCGAGGTTGTCCCTGAGCGTTCCCAGTTTCGAGGCGAGATTCGTCTCGGCCACTCGAACGGAGGCATCCAGTGCCGCCTTGTCCTTCTTGTATCGGCCGCCATTGTAGACGGGAACCTGCATCCCAACGGAAAAGGTCACATCGTTGTAGGCACCGGCGCTCTTGTCGAAGAGCTGTGAGATCGAGTTCTCGAAGAGATTGCTGTCAGGTCGGTTGTCACCGTACTGCGGCGAGACCGAAAGCGACAACATCAGATTTGGTGCATAGGTTTGTCCCCCGATGATCGACTGCATGCGAGCGTTCTCGACGTCGAGGCGGCCCTGTACCACCTCGGGGTTTTCCTGCGCTACCTTCGCAAAGAGCTGGTTCGGCGACTCCTTGATCGGAATAGAGGGAATCGCATCGGAAAACGGGGTGCTTGCGAGGGTGCTCGTCGACCCGATCGAACGCGCGAGAGCGCGTTCCGATTGGAGGAGCGAGTAACGCAGCTCGAGAATCGCTTCAGCCTGCCGGTCTACCGCGAGCTCGGCGCTCCAAACCACGTTTTCTGTGGCACTTCCGTTCGCCTGAGCGAGGCGGCTGCGCTCAAGACTCTCCTCGAGTACAGACTTGTAGAGCTTCATCTGCTCGAGCTGTTTGCGAAGTCCCACGACAGTGAGGTAGGTCGATACGCCCTGTGTCACGACCGAGTTACGCACCGAGACATCCTGTTGCAGAGTTTTCAAGTAGGGGAGTTCCGTCGATTTGAGGGAGGCAGGGAAAAGCTCCATGTCGATGAGCTTGTCGTTGACGAAGACCGGTTGCGATATCGTCAGGCTGAGCTTTGGAGCCTGGGAAATCACGCTCGTCGTCGTGCCTCCCGTGCTTGTCTCGGAGATGGTCGTATTGTTGCGCAGCGATAACGAAAGGTTCCCCGCCGTCGGAAGCGCTTGAGTGATCGAGACACCCTCGCCGATCTGTCGATTGGTCTGGTCCTCACTCTGGGTCACGATCTTATACGGAATACCGGAAGTATCGAGGGTGAGGTCCGGGTATTTCGTCAGATTTACGGAGTAGGCCGGATCGAGGTTGAGGGTGATTTGAGGAAGTGCTTGTGCCCACTGGCTTCGGTAGCTGTTGTACGCAGAGGAGACGCTCAGCCGGGAGATCACTGCCTGCGGGCTCTGTTCGAGGAGCTTCGCAACCACCATATCGAGTGTAAGCGGTGGTCCGGTCCCTTGTGCGCCAAGACCTGCAGCGGTCAAAGCAAAGAGAATTGAGCCGAAAATCGGTCCGTGTCGCATCGAATCATACTCCCGTCGAAATTCCGACTGCAGCAAAGACCACTCGCTCGAGATAGAGGACTGTCAGGACGAAACCCGCGATGACGTATCCCTTTTTCTGTGAGATTCGGAAAACGGTCTTGCCGCCGTAGGCGATGATGAAAAGAAACCAGAGGAAGAAAGGATCGGTCAGGTTGTAGAGAAGGTATGAGGCAATCTGCGGAAGATCCGGCAAACGGATCACGGAAAGGAGGCTGAAGCTGACGGCGCTCTGGCGTCGGTACTGTTCGAGATTCAACGCGCTCCAAGCGGCGGCCGGATCCTGGAATTGGATGAGCACTCCTTCCGCCAGCCTCCGGAGTGCAAGCGGAATCCACGCATACCACAGGAGGTACCGGCTGTTGCGATGGGGTCCCTGTTCCGTCTTCTCCTCCTCTCCTCCGAGAAACTGTACGAAGATCACCAGGAGCCACCAGGTGAGCAGAGGGGAGAGAAGGAAGAGCAATGAGCGAACAACAATACCGATAGAGCGTACGACCGGGCTGGGGGTCGCGGCAGCCGTCGCGAGTCCAGAGCGACCGTTCTGTGTCGATTGGCCGCCGGGACCACGACCCGGTGGGGGACCGAACGCGAAGCGTGCGTTGGCGGTCTCTCGCTGCTGCATGACGAGGCCTGCGACGTACGGGGTTGCATAGAACCGAGCGACGAGCGCGCTTCCCGTGGCATACAAAACGAAAAGAAGCAGAAGGATGAGGACCCGGGAAATGTGGTAGGTTCTCTCATCGCCGAACGCACGTTCAGGCAGAACGAAGGCGTTCACGAATGCAGACATCTCGAGACCACCTTTTACACAGGACGCAGAGATCCTGTTCTGAGACGTCGCGCACGTGGCGCTTGGTGAGGCTTTTGAAATTGTTGGTTAATTGGTCTAACGATATCGTATTCCCCGTGGAGGGTCAATGTCTCTGTGGCTGCGCGGGGGGCTCACTTGTCGCCGATCGATTTCGGCGCTATTCTGAGACGGTCCAACAGATCGGGAAGCTAGGAGGAAACTATGAAACGACTCGGAGAGTACGTTCAATCGGCCGACTGGAAGAGCGAGAAACACGCTCCCGTCATCGAGTGCCCGGACCGCGTGCAGGCTGGAGCCAAGTTCCAGATCGGCGCGTCGGTGGGCAAGGAGATAGCCCATCCGAACACAGCCGAGCACCACATCGCTTGGATAGAGCTCTATTTCCAACCCGAAGGCGAGAAGTTCACCCAGCAGCTCGCTGCGAACGAGTTCGTCGCGCACGGCGCATCCGCAAAGGGCTCCGGCGAAGGGCCCGCACTCACCGAACCGGCGATCGTCGCTACCGTCACGCTCAAGCAGTCGGGAACGATTCACGCCGTGAGCTACTGTAATATCCACGGCCTGTGGGAAAGTGTGAAAGAGATCACGGTTTCCTAGTCGCCAGATCCTCTCATCAGAACGGGAACTCCTCAGGCGGCGGCGAAGCGTCCTTCGTTGGCGAGGGGGGGCGGTTCGGAATGCTCGCGGCCCGGTGCGGATCGATTCCCGCGACGTAGACGGCCTTTTTCGGCCGCGCCGGGCAGACCAACTCACATCCTCCGCAACCGACGCAGCTTGCCTCGTCGGTGAGCGGTTGTGTCAAGCCGGGCCGATAGGCGACCATGCGAATCGCCTGAGTCGGGCATATCTCGGCACAGGCGCCGCACGGCGTCCCCCTCGTGAAAACGATGCAGTCCTCTTTGACGAGGTAGACCCTGCCTATCTTTGTGATCGACTTCTGCTCTTCCGACAGCTTGCTTATTGCACCCGTTGGGCAGGCTCCGCCACAGATCGTGCAGGGGTATTCGCAATACCCCTTCGAGAAGTCGAGGACCGGCTTGAGAAGGCCGGTGACTCCGTAGTCGAGAAGTGAGGGTTGGAGCACGCCGGTGGGACAGTTGGCCACGCAGCGATGGCAGCCGGTGCAGTTCGAACGGAAGTGACGCAACGTGATTGAGCCGGGCGGGGTAACCGGCGCCTTGGGGCCCCCGCCCGGATCGCGGCTCCGTCGCCCGATCGTCGTCTTCGTCAGCCATGGAATTCCCAATAGGAGAGGGCCACCGATGCTCCCGAGCTCTCGAAGTCGCCCGAGGAAAGCTCTTCGCGTCATTCTTTCTTTTCCCGAACGGAATAGCTGATTGCGCCGTAGGGACACGCGTCGATACAACGGAAACAGAGAACGCAGCTTCCGGCGTAGATCTTCTTCCCGTGAGCGTCGATGCAGCGTGCGCTGCACATGCGCTCACAGAGACCGCAGGAGGTGCAGCGGGAGCGGGAAAGTCGTATTCGAAGAATCGAGAAGCGACTCGGTAGGCTCAAGGCGGCGCCGGCGGGGCAGAGTGTGTTGCAGAAGAGGCGGCCCTTCGCAACCGCCGTCGCGAGCACGGTGAGAAGCAGCAGAAAGGAGAGAACGGAGGAGACAATCGCGATGGCTGCGGTTTCCCCCCTCCATTGCGGAATCGCGGCTGTGCCGTCGGGCAGGCCCGCTTGCCGGTCGAATCTGACGGCCTCGACGGAGACGACTCGCTGAACGAGGCTGTAGGGTTCGACGAGTGAAACGAGAGCTGAAATGCCTCCCACCCACAACCCCATCACCAGGACGAACGATCCCAAGCGAAGCCAAAAACGGGGGGCATGGAAGCGGAATCTTGTGGCCGACCCCCGTCTCGCGAGCCATTGGACACCGTCCTGGAGGGTCCCAAGGGGGCAGAGGGAGGAGCAGTATGCGCGTCCGAAAAGGTATGCGGAGATTAGGAGGACGGGCAAGACGAAAAGTGCCGAACCGAGACCCGAGCTCAGAAAGACGCGCCAGCGTATGAGCGCAGGAAGAAGTTGGGCGCGAGCGACGACGAGCGTCACCTCTGCCGCGCGGGGGTCCCGCAGGAATGCCCCGACCACCACCAGTACGAGCACGGCGGTCGACACGAAAATGCGGATCGCTCGAAGCGGAGAGGGTCTTCTTGTCTTGGGGGAAGCCGACTCGCCGGGCACGCCGAGGCTCCTTCAGAGCGAGATCCGACCGATCGACAGTCGGTCGAGGTCCGCCACTCCCAACCTTAGGTCTGCTGCTTTCATGATGTAGGCGACTTTCTCGGGTTCGATGCCCCATGTTTTCGCGGCGGCAACGTCGGCTGCTACGATATCCGCAGAGAGAATCTGCATCTGCATCTTGAGGCGGCGAGAAGTAGAATATCCTTGAGGACCGCCGCTCATGAGCACCTGGTATGCGTCGATCACGTTGAGAGTAGGCCGCCGAAAGAGCGGGAAGTCGGCGATGCACTGATGGAGATCGATGAAGTGCCAGGTCGTTCGGTCCCACACCGTGCCCATCAAATTCTTGAGGGCGGCGGTGATCGAGGTACTCGAATGGTGCTTGAGCACCGGTACGTTGATGACGACGTCCGAACCGAGGTAGAGCTCGTGCACCTTCGCATTCTTGAGTGCGCGGCCACCCGGGACCGGCACGGTCTGGTAGGCCCCTTCGGAGTTTGCCGGGACGACGATTGCTCCGGCCGCCTTCGCCAGACGCTCGATGCCGCTGCGGTCGTAGCAGGTCTTCCAGTACTGAATGGAATTATCGAAAACATAAACTCGGGAGGCGCCGGCGTTCAGACAATGCTCGACGATTCGCTTGACCAGCAGCGGATTCGTGTTGGCACCTCCTCGCGGCCCCGGTTCCGAACCAAACGAGATATTCGGTTTGATGGCAACCGTTTGCCCCGTGCGGACGAACTGACCCATCCCACCAAGAGCCTCTATCCCGCGATCGAACATGAGATCAGGCTCACCTCCTTTGACGGCGACCAAGTCGTAGGTCTTCCGACCCCTCCCGCTCTGGGCGAAGAGGCCTGCTCGTCCCGCCAGGAACGCCGCCCCGGCTGCGGCACCATAGCGTCCCAAACGTATCAAGAACTCCCGCCTATCCATGATTTGACTCCTTGGTAATCTGACGGTCGCGTGAGTCCGTCCGCAGCAGAAGGCGGGCCGCAAGGATCGTCCCTTCGTACAAAAGGTAGAGTGGGGCCGCAAGCAGCACCTGGGAAACGACGTCGGGAGGTGTCACGAGAGCTGCGAGAAGCAGAATGAGGACTAACGCGTGTCGCCGGTATTTTCGAAGTGTTTCAATTCTCAGGACGCCTACCTTGAGGAGGAGCAGAAGGACGATGGGCGTCTCGAAGACCAAACAGAAGGCGTAGACCAGCGAGGACACGATACGCAGATACTCGCCGATACTCCACAGCGGCCGTATACCATCGCCTGAGCGAAAACCGGCGAAGAACGAGAGTGCGACTGGCACGATGACGAGCAAAGCAAAGGATGCGCCCGCTGCAAAGAGCACGACAACTGCAACGGCGGCCGGTATGAGCGTGCGTTTCTCCGTCCTGGTGAGCGCCGGCGAGACGAACCGAACGGCAAGAATGGCGGCGACCGGTACCGTCGCCAAAATGCTGCTCGAGAGGGCCAGTCTGACGTACGCCAGGAACTTCTCCTGCGGCCGAAAGAAATAGAGCGGAACTCCCATATGGTCTGCGGGGCGTCTCACAAAGCCGGCAATGGGATCGGCAAAGATGAAGATCACCACTGCGGCGAGGAGGAAGAACCCGCCGGCGAAGAGGATGCTCCGGCGCAGCGCCTCAAGGTGGTCGAAGAAATCAAGTTCCGGGTTTCGGCGTAGCATGGTCCTCGTCGCTCGTTCTCGTCCCGGAAACCTCGTTCTTCAGCTCGTCGGCCGGCTCGCGAAAACCGCGCTTGAACTCGTTGAGTGCCTTGCCGATCGAGCGTGCCGCATCAGGCAGCTTCCTTGCTCCGAAAAGGAGAAAAGCGATAAAGACGATGAGAAGGATCTCAGGCAGACCGATATTCATGGAAAGCCTCCTTTCCCCATATCCGCACGTGTCGAGAAACCTTCGTTTTTGAGTTGGATTTTGCAGATATTATCTACCCGCTTCTGCGTCGAGCGCAACCCCTTTGTCGCTACCGTTGTCGCAGAGGCGTTGGAATTCGTCGCGCAGTTCTCGCATCAGCTTTTCTACCGATTCCTGTTTATTCTGAAGATATGCTTCCCATCGGCTGCTGACTGATATCGGTTGACCGACTCGGTAGGTGACCGTGCGCGATCCGACTCTTGGGGTGGCGGAGATATCACCGCCCTTGAGCCGCGCAGCGACTCCGGTGAGGTTCGATGCCGTCTCCGCGAGCTCATCGACAGTTGCGTCGTCGGGTATCGCGAGCTCGCTGAGATAGACCATGAGATCGGCGAGCTGCAAATGGCGCATGGTGAGAGAGGTCTCCTGCGCGATTCGATCTGCGAGCGCGCGCTCGAGAGGGGAGAGCGAGGCGATGTCGCCGATGTCTTCGCGATAGACTCGGTCCCAGCACGCCTGTTCCACTTTTCGCACACGGGAGATCGGATCGCCGATCGACGGAAGACCGAGTCGCTGTTCCGCCGCTGACAGGGCCGCATCGACGATTGCTTCTACGCGTCGTGCCTCGGAAGTGCGGAACTGCCCGCCCCCGCACTCGCGGTCCTTCGTCGCCGCTTCGGGCTCTTCGATCGCCGTGGAGGTTTCTGAGTAGAACCGCTTGTAGAAGAGCTCGGTTGTTGTGAACAGCGTCTGCGCCGCGACGCGCAGGCGCCGGGGAATCGGTTGGTCGGGGGCCGGAGGCAGGCCGCACTCCCGCTCGAGGTAGGCGGCAATACGCCGCAGCCCCTTCAGCGCGTCCGCGCCGTGGCTGTAAGAGGGGGTGACCGGTACGATGACGACCTTCTCGGTGCGCGTCGCGGCGTGCAAATCCCGCACGCACCAGAACGCAAAGTGGGCAACCCCTGTTTCGAGGGGAGCTGCAAAACGCTCGCTGTAGCTTACCGCACCCTCCGGCGCGATCGCGAGGGGTTGATCGGCGTTGAGGAGGGCGCTGCGTATCTCTTGGAGCCCGTGGGAGTCGAGCTTGCCGCGGAAGACCGGAATCGCGCCCATGCGGGGGAGCAACCAGCCGATGAAAGATCCGGCCCACAAGGGAACGCCGCGGTCGTAGACGAAATAGGCGAAGGTGGGGAAGGCGAGCGTCCGCTTCCCCGCGCGCTTGCCGTCCCTTCTCGATGCTTTGCGTACGATCCCGCCGAGCAGCCAGGCCATCAACGCGGCATCGTCAAGGTGCGGGTGGCGAAAGGCGACCATTAACCGGATCTTCCTGTCCTTGAAAAGCCGGTAGTGTTCGACAAGCGTCTCGATTCCTTCGACCCGCACGTGGCGAATGTCGAGGGCGAGTCGCAGATAGACTCGGTAGATTGAAGCTACGAATCGAAACAGAGCTCGATTGAAGCGCGGGGGAACATAGCGAAGCGGCGGCTGAACCGTCGCATGCTCAGGCATCTCTCTCTTTCACCTTCGCTACGATCTTCTCGTAGTACTTCTGGTTGATCGGGTAGAAGGAGAGAATGATGATTCCTCCGAGGAAGAAAAGCGCGGCCATCGGGCCGACGAGAAGCCGAATGCCGAGGATCGACATCGAAGATTGTGGAGCGTTCGGAACGTAGCCGAACGCCGACAGAATCCAGCCATCGAGGGCGATAGCAAACGCCTGACCGAGTTTGCTCGTGAATGTCCACAATCCATAGAAGACTCCCTCTCGCCGGGTCCCGTTTTCCGCATAGTCGTTCTCGACGACGTCTGGGATGATCGCGAAGGGCATTACATAGTGCGTGGCCAGTCCGATCCCGATGACTGCGAAGATGACGTAGGCGAAGACGATTCCCAGCGTTTGGCCGAACACGAAGAAGACGACCACCAGAAACGCGAAGAGCCCCATGCCGAGGTTGTAGCTGAGTTTTTTACCGATCCGCTTGGAAACCCGGACCCAAATGGGAATGAACACGAAACTGGAGACGAGCAGAAGCACGAACGCAATCTGAAATGCAGCCTCGTTGTGGTAGATGTAGCGAAAGTAGTAAAGCAGCGCCCCTTGAATGATGGTGACTCCGGTGATATGAAGCGCATACGGGAAGAGAGCCTGGAGGAAGACCTTCTGCTTGAGAACCTGAAAATAGGACTTAAAAATTCCCGTGTTGGCCTCGGCCTTCTTCCGAACCGAGGACTCGCGAATGGAAAAGACCGTGATGAAAGCTACGGCCATCATGATTCCACCGGTTACCGCTCCCATGAAAGGCCACCCGGCATCCGGATTCGCAAAAACCTTCGTCAGAGGAAGGACAAGAGCAGCCCCGATGAGAGTCCCAATTACCGCGGAGCTCATGCGGAAGCCGTTGAGGGAAGTGCGCTCGTGAAAGTCCTCAGTAAGCTCCGGGGTCAACGCGCCGTAGGGGATGTTTACCAGGGTGTACGCGGTGTTGAGCAGGCAGTACATGATCGCCACCCAGACGAACAGGCCGCCTTGGGTTGCTATGTGAGGATTGACGAACATGACGATCATAAAGATGAAAAGCAGAATTGCGCCGACGAACATGTAGGGGCGGCGGCGACCCCAACGAGTGGTCGTGCGGTCCGAGATCGCGCCGACCGCCGGGTCGGTCACTGCGTCCCAGATCTTTCCGATCATCAGCGCAGTACCCGCGAGGCCGGCCGCGAGCTTGACAACATCCGTCATGAAGAACAGCAGGTAGAGGCCCATCATCGTGAAGAAGAGGTTGCCTCCTAAGTCGCAGATACCGAACCCTAGTTTCGTCCGAACCGGAAGTTTCCCATTTTCTGACATTTCGCCGGCCTCCTCGTAATTCTATTCGTTGTTCCATCTGCGAAGCTCACAGCCTTTCGGAATTGTACCCCAATATGGGGGGAAGTCAATCTTTGTAACCGACGCATATTTCGTCCGATTTCGGTTCGGGACGGCAGGCATTCTGCTTTCATCTGCCGGGGAATCTGTGTAGTATGAGGTGCCCGCCCGGCAAAGAGAAGAGAAGCAGCTACGCATGACCTTTCACAGCCTCTGGTACCGATCGGTACGCACCCTTTCGATCTACTCGCACCTGCCCTCCGACGTGCATGCCCTTGCCGCCGCCCGCTTCGTCAGCGGGCTGGGACGCTTCGTCTACCCGTTCCTGGCATTGCTCTTGACCAAGCGGATGGGGCTGTCCACGACGGAGGCGGGGACCCTGATCTTCTTTGCCGCGATGGCCGTCATTCCGGGCGCCCTGATCGGAGGAAAGCTTGCCGATATCTTCGGCCGCAAACGCATTCTCGTCATCATGCAGGCGGCAACGGCGCTTCTCATCCTGCCCGGTGCATTCTTGATTCACCACGTCGTCATCGCCTATCTCATCATCATCGCGAACTTCTTCAATGGCGCGGCGCGCCCGGCGGCCTCGGCGCTGGTCACCGACCGTACGGCGCCCGAGAATCGGCAGGCCGCCTTCTCGCTGCTCTACCTCGGCTTCAACGCCGGTTACGCTGTCGGCCCGCTCTTCGCCGGCTTCCTGTTCGAGAAGCACGCGCCGCTTCTTTTCGTCGGCGATGCGGTGAGCACCTTCATCGCGGTCGTATTGTCGATCATCTTCGTGCGTGAGTCCACGCCCGGCCCAGACGAGATGGCTCGCGCCGCGGAGATCAATCCGGAGGAGAGCCCCGAGCTGGGCGGCCTGGTTCGTGTGCTCCTGCGCAGACCCTTCCTGTTGATGTTCCTCGTCGCCGCGTTGATCCTGAACTTCGTCTATGCACAATCGGGCTTCACGCTGCCGCTTCAACTCGGGCAACTGTTCGCATCGCGCGGTCCGGTCTACTTTGGCATTATCATGACGATCAACGCCGTATCGGTGGTTCTGCTCACGGCACCGATCATCAGTTTGACAAGAAGGTTCCGGCCGGTGAGGAACCTCCTCGCCGTCGCTGTGCTCTACGCGATCGGCTTCGGGATGCTGTTCTTCGCACATCAGGTCTGGCTCTTCGTGCTTTCCGTCCTGATCTGGTCGGTCGGAGAGGTCATCAACGCGACCAACATGACGGTATACCTTGCAAACCACACTCCCGCCTCCCACCGCGGCCGGATGAACGGATTCGCGCCGATCGTTTGGGGAACGGGTCGAGCGGTCAACGCGCCCATCGTGGGTGCGCTCATGGAGCATCATCCCATTGGAATCGCTTGGGTAATGGCGTTCGTTCTCGCCTGCATGGGCGGCGGGCTGCTGTTCGTGCTTGGCAACGTAGAAAACAGGCGACACGGACGAGCGGCGGGTCAGGTGTCGTCGAGCACCTGATCCTGAAGAATCGCGCCCGTATCACCCCACAGCTCGATCATCCATCCCCCGCCGGTGGGACTCGCCGGGCCGCCGCTTCCCAGGCGGCCGGTATCACTGGGTCCGGCGGCAGCGTGCACGGTGCGCGAGATGAGGTTGATTCCGGCATTCCAGATCCTGAACTGGCGTGGCGCGTCGAGCGGGAGACCGACAACGAGTCGAAAGAGGGCATCGAGGATGCCGCCGTGGGTCACGAAGAGAATAGTCTCTCCGGCGTGCCGCTTCCCAAGGTCGCTCAATACGTCATTGGTCCTGTCGACCCTGTCGCGGGCGCTCTCCCCGTCCGGTATTCGGTAATCGGGGTCACGGCCCAGGAAACGGCTCCACTCGTTGGGGTGGCGTTCCTCGATCTCCGATTCGTTGAGCCCCTGAAAGATCCCCAGGGCACGCTCCCGAAGGCGCGGCTCGGAGGAGACCGGACAGCCGTTGGCCGCGGATATCCTCTCGGCGGTCGCAAAGGCCCGACCGAGGTCGCTCGAGTACAATGCGTCGATTTTTACCGCACGAAGGCGTTTGGCCACCTGGTCCGCCTGTTCAACTCCCCGCGTGGTGAGGGGACTATCGAGGTGACCCTGGATTCTGCCCTGTCGGTTCCATTCCGTCTCTCCGTGGCGCACGATTAGTACCCGTGTGGTTTCGTTCATGGCTAGCCTGTTATTCTTTTTGCGCAAGCCTATCGGAGGCGCCGCGGTTAGACAACCGGTCGGTGCTACTGCAGGGCGCGACCTGTCATGGGAACGAATCTCACTGCGAGCAGAGAGTGACGCTCGAGGCTGCCGTCGGCATGCTTGACGATCAGGAGGAGGGTCTGGATGCCGCCCGGGGACCCGAGCGGCAAGATCAGCCTTCCGTTTGCCGCGAGCTGTCGGAGGAGAGGGGGCGGTACGTGATCGACGGCGGCGGTCACCATCATCCTATCAAACGGCGCTTCCTCTTCCCAGCCGTAGTAGCCGTCAGCCACCTTGAGCCCGATCGATTCGTAGCCGAGTCCCCGGAGGCGTTTCTCCACGAGGGCGCCGAGCTCCGGAACGATCTCGATCGAGTAGACCTCTCGAGCAAGCTCCGCGAGCACTGCAGCCTGGTAGCCGCTCCCGGTCCCGATTTCCAGTACCTTGTTGCCAGGCTCTATCGCGAGAGCTTCAGTCATGAAAGCCACGACATAGGGCTGGGAGATCGTTTGACCGTAACCGATCGGGAGAGCACTGTCGCGGTAGGCTCGGTCGGAGAGCTCGTCAGGCACGAAGCGATGGCGGGGGACGCTCCGCATTGCGCGAATCACCAGTGGGTCGGTGACTCCTCGAGCAACGATGGTGGAATCGACGAGCGCGTTCCGCTCCTCCGAGCGGTTGTCTTGTACCGCTCCCGCTTTCGGCTCGGCGGAGGTCGAAGGCGCGCGGGGCTCGTTCGCCGCTTCACCGGTTCCAAATGCGAAGAGGGTCGCGGAGAGCGTCATCAAAATCGCAGCAATACGGATAAACCGTTTCATTAGATCCTCAACGCCGCTTTCAAAGCCATTGCCCCGAGAAGACTCAGCGGGTAGTAGCTCGCTCGATTGAATAGCGCAAGAGCCGCGCCGCGCATATTCCCGAGAAGAAGGCGCAGCGCGGGAAGGAGGAGAAGCAGCACCCCGGCGACGGCGGCTGCCGCCAGGTAGAAGAGTGATCCGAAAAGAGAGACGCGGTGGACGAGTAGCAGGCTCAAAGCTACTGCCGCTGAAAGCGAGGTCATGACGATGCGGCTCGCCGTTCCCGGCTGGAGGCGTACCGGAAGCGTCTGCGCCTTCAGGCGGCGATCCTCGTCAACGTCGGTCCAGTCGGCCGGGATATTCTGGCCTCCGACCTCCCAGAGAAAGAGCCAGGCGAAGAGCAGCAGAAGTCGCCCGAGAGCGGGGCTTGGATCTACGGCGAAGACTGCGGCAACGGGGCCGGCCGTCTTGACAAGACCTGCGATGGCGGTGCGCACCGGGGTGACCCCTGCAAGGCGGCAGTATATCCCTTCGATCAACAATGCAGTCCCGAAGATGTACAGACAGGTAGGGTTGAGAAGATAGGAGCCGACGCCCGCGATCACTGCCCAACCTGCCGTCCACAGCAGCGCCGATCGGAGGCTCAGGAAGCCCTGAGCAACCGGATGGCGCGAGACAGCGGCGTCGAGATAGTCATCATAACCCTGTTCGGCGATGGCGAGCCTTCGTCGGTCTTCTCGGTAGTCGACGAGGTCGTTGAGAGCATACACCGAGGTGTAGGCAGCGAAAGAGGTGAGCAGCCCGAGCAAGACGACTGCCCCACTGGGAAAGTAGTTGAGCCAGACGAGTGCAGCGAAGGCCGGGGCCGCCAGATCTAGCAGGGCGTGTGGAGTGCGCGACAGCGCAAAGAAATAGCCGATCTTCATCACAGAGCCTATTTCGGTTTGATTGCTGCGCCGACGATCGTATAGCGGGATTCCCGATATCCCCCTACCAAATGGAGGCCGGCCTCTTCGATCGCCCGCCTGTACTCAGGGCCGTTGAACCGGTTCCTCTTCGGATGAACGAGCAGGTAGCGCAGCAGGAGGTTGGCATAGAGCGCAGGGTAGATCTCTTCAAAATAGAAGACTCCGCCGCGCTTCAGCACGCGGGCTATCTCTCGAATTCCCTTTTCCCAGTTCTCGAGGTGATGAATGATCCCGAAGTTGAAGACGGCATCCATGCTTTCCGCGTCGAACGGCAGCTCCTCCGCGTCCGCGACGCGGAAATCGATCGCCGTCCCGTTGCCCCGTTCGCTTGGGGAGCGAAATCGGCGCTCGGCTCGTCCGATCATCGCCGGGTCGATGTCGATGGCCTTCACCCGGGCGGGGTGGAAGTGTCGAAGTATGAGAGTAACGCCGGTTCCCTGACCGCAACCAATCTCCAGAACCTGTCCGAGCCTTTCAGGGTCGCTGAGGGTTTTGAAGAACTTGACCTCGCGCTGTTGAAAGAATATCCGCAGCGGGCCGTTGACCCAAACCTTCTCCGCCCAATTCGTCTTCATCGAATCTCTCCCTTCTGAGTTGCAGTGCAGATGTAGAGTATCGCCGTGCCATAGCTCAGGCTGATCGCTCGCGATCGCGGGAATCCTGCCGCGAATAGCTCCTCGAGAAATTCGGGGGCTTTGGGAAAGGCATGGACCGATTCCCGGAGATAGCTGTATGCGTAGTCCGTGCGCGACAGCAGATTGCCGAGCAGCGGCATGAGGTGATCGAAGAAGGGCTGATAGACGAGTCGAGCGGGGCCTCTGTCTGGAAGAGCAAGCTCGAGAATGAACAGGCGTCCGTCGGGTTTCAAGATTCGCCTGAATTCGGCGAGAACGGTCTCACGATCAGGTAGATTTCTCAGCGTAAATGCGCTCGTGATGACGTCTGCACTGCGGGGTCCGAACGGGGTCGCCCGAATATCGGATTGTACGAGCTCGATGCGGTCGCTCAACCGCGCGGCGGCTATCTTCCGTTTGGCTACTCGCAGCATGTGCGGCGAATAGTCGATTCCGAAAAGGCGGGTTCCCGGATAGCGGCGAGCCGTTGGGATTGAGACGTCGCCCGTACCGATCGCCATGTCGCAGATCACTGAATCGGGTTTGGCCTGGATTGCTTCGATGAGAATGCGGCGCCACTGAGTATCCCGCCAAAGAGAGAGCAGGTGATTCTGGAGATCGTACCTTCCCCCGATCGTTTCGAACATACCCTGCAGCCTCTCATGACCGAGGAAGGGCTCGATGACTGTGGGTCCCGCAACAGGAGCGCGGGCGGAGAAGAGAAGGCGAGGGAGGGACCGCGAGATCGTGTTTCGCATCAAGCTCAGGCTACGTCCGGCTGACGACGTTGTCAACGAGGGGCGGGCCTTGTTTTTGTTGGTGCCAATCCCTATCATGCAGGAATACCGGCGACGGATCGACGCGACATGGGGCAGAAATCTGCGTATCATTTCGCTCAACTACACGCTCTGAGCTACTTCCTTTTTAGTCGGCTGCCGTCGACTCGGGGAGCTTTCAGCGCGACAGGATTGGGGCAGGCCTTCTATGACGGGGTATCGAGCCATCACACGGGCACGGAAGATTGTCTTCTGGATCTCTGCGACCCTCTTCGTGCTTACCTGGCCGTTGTTGATCTTCTACGCGCTGGGCATCGTAATCTCTCCCTCCGCGAAACATCCGGTCGTCGAAACCGGGGTCATGCGAATCGAAACCATCCCCGGCGGGGCGGAGCTCTATCTCGACGGTACGGACACCGGCAAGACAACGCCTACGGCAGTCGAACGATTGAGCGCGGGCGACTACCGAATCGAGCTTCGGAAATCCGGGTACGACGATTGGCGCGGTCAGGTGAAGGTCGACATCCAGGCGGTCCGCCGCGTGTCCTACGCAATTCTCGTTCCTCGCGTTCCAAAGGTTCATCTCGTCCCCATTGGGTCTCATCGCAGCGAGCAGCTGAGCCACAATTCTCAGTACCTCATTCTGGAGGGAAGAACGCTCGAAGAATTGCGGGTGTACGACCTGAAGACCGAGCGATTTCTCCCGAACATGACCGGGCTTTCTCCCTATCTGCACGATCCGGTCGAGCGGGTTTCGCAGCTTCCGTGGGGCAATGTATTCCTGGTGCAGGTGCTTCATGCAGGCAGGAGCCTGGTGCTCGCGCTGCACCTTGGGGCGCTCGGCGTAGATCTCGAGCACGCCGTGGGTGCCGGTTTCTTCCAGGACGTCGAATTCGCCTGGTCTCCCACTCTTTCCGGCGCCGTCTACTTCAAAAAGGGGCACATGCTCCGGACGATGGAATCCTGGTCCTCCAGCTCCGATCGGATCCTTCTCGAAATGGTTCGTTCGGTCGGGGTGGTGAACAACAATCTTTTCTTCATCGACTCGAACGGACGCTTCGGCCAGATCACCGCGTTCGGACGCCGGCACTTCCTTTTCACGGTCCCTCAGAAGATCCTTGCAGAGATGACGGGGGCTACGCGCATCGAGTATGCCGGTGAGAAATGGGGCGTCGCTCTATCGCCCGACGGCACGTTGACCCTCTTCAACGCCGACGGTTTTGCAGAGTATCACGGTATCCGAGGCATTGTCGCGGACAGAGCGAGGGACAGATTCGTGGTATGGTCGGACTCGAGAGTCGGCAGCCTGCGTTTCCCGACGACGGGCCCGGCGCTCGCAGACCGAATCGATTGGGCGCCGCCTCCTCCGACGAACAGCCGGATTTCCGACGTCGTGCCGGCGGCAGGAATGTCGAATTGCCTTTTCGTGAGCGATGGGATTGTGTGGATCGAGCCGGTGCTGTCAGGTGTGGTAGGTCAGGCCGAGCGTGTCTTGACCCTCGCGCCCGGAGAGCGCTACCTGTATTCAGAGGCAACCGGTTTTCTTCTGGTGATTGACCGTGCAATCACCCAGATGCGAGTCACTCGATTCATAACGAAGCCCCTGCTTCCGACCCTGGAGTAGCTTGGATGGAGTTTCGATACACACGCAACGGGCTTGGCGCCTTCGAAGGTGCCTTTCAGCGACTTCTCGAGATGATACCCGGACTCTTGAGTTGGGGAACCTTGCTCGGGTTGGTCGTCCTCTCAGCCGTCGCCCCTTCGGTGGCCGCCGTTATCATGATCAGCTTCTTCTACTACTGGTTCGTTCGTTTGATGTACAACGCCGTCTTTATCCTGATCGCATTCCTCCGACTATGGGTCGAGACAGGAACGGACTGGATCGCCCGGATCGAGGACTTGTACAGGGAGCCTGCCGCGGGGCGTCGGCGAGGGGGGCGATTGCGCGAGAGGATATCGGTAGCCCTGCACGAACGGGTCAAACGGGCGGTTGGCGAGGGCGAGATCGAGTTTCCCCCATACGAGAGCCTTCTCCACCTCGTCATCATTCCGATCTACAAGGAGAGCAGGGAGGTTTTCGAACCGGGTATACGTGGACTCACCGAGAATACGTTTCCCTCTCGGAGGATGATATTGATCCTCGCCCTCGAGGAGCGCGCGCCCGACGAGGTGAAGGAACAGGTGCGCGCGGTGCAGGCAGAGTACCGAAATAGGTTCCGCGATCTGTTCGTGACGGTCCATCCAAAGAATATTCCGGGGGAGGCTGCCGTCAAAGGGGCGAACAGCACCTACGCGGCGCGGTTTGCGGCAGAGTATTTCGAACGGCAGGGGATAGCGTTCGAGGATGTCATCGTCTCCTGTTTCGACGCGGATACCGTTCCCGGGCCCGAATACTTCGCTTGCCTAACCTATGCGTTCATCACCTGCCCGGCTCGAAACCGCGCCAGCTTTCAACCGGTACCACTGTACGACAACAACATCTGGCGAGTCCCGTTCTACGCGCGTACCCTGGAGATGGGTGCCACGGTCATTCAGCTCGCCGAGTCCACCAACCACGATCTACTAGTCTCATTCTCGAGCCACAGCCTCAGCTTTCGCGCGCTCGTTGACGTAGGCTATTGGTCGGTCGAGTTGATACCCGACGACTCTGCGATCTATTGGAAGAGTCTGATACTCTTCGACGGCGACTTTCGCGTCGTACCGATGCCGGCCACCCTTTCGATGGACGCCTCCGAGGCCCCGACCTTTTTCAAGACCTTCGTCAACGCCTACCGTCAGAAACTGAGGTGGGCATGGGGAGTGGAGAACGTACCGATCGCCGCGCGGGGCCTCCTTGGGAACGTGCAAATATCCTTGCTCGACAAGCTTCGCTATATCTTCAAGCTTTTCGACACCTACTTCATCTGGGCGACCTGGCCGTTCCTATTGACGATTTTCGGCGTCCTGCCGCGCATTTTCGGGCGGCTATTCAACCTGGACGCCATCGCGATTTTCAACCTCGGCAGAATTACCGGGCTCATCTTTCAACTCGCCTCGATCAACCTCGTTCTCATGATCGTCGTGACGGCCCTTTTCGTCTTCCGCGGAAATCGATCGATCCCGCTTTGGCGCAAGCTGCTCTATCCCTTCGAATGGCTGCTTCTGCCGGTCATAACTCTGTTTCTCTCCGGCCTTCCCGCCCTCCACGCTCAGACGAGGCTGCTGCTCGGGAAGCCCCTCGAGTTCTGGGCGGCCGAAAAGGTACGGAATGAAGGCGAGCCGTCCGGATAGAGCAGGCCCGACAGCTACCCCCTGAACCGCAGCGCAGTCGAGTCCGACGGCCGGGAAAGTGTGGCGGAATGAGAATTTCGATGTATACAAATGAGTAACATTGCCTTCGACCGGTTTCTGCCGCATCGTGGAGACGGTCGTAACCCCCTTCCGTGCAGTGAGTTAGGAAATCGGACGCCGAGACATTGAGTTGGTCCCGATCTTGCTATATCTATACGACAAGAAGGGCGCACGAACGTGCGTGAAAGAAGAGCACCTTGCGATCGACAATCGTATCCAAAGAAGTCAACATGTTGCCCCTCGCACGGAAGTCCTCGCTTCCGTGTCGTGATCCTTCCTCAGGTGTCAACGATGACCTTTCAATGCACCCTTTCCCATGGCCGAGCCGATCTACCGAAGAGGAATAGCGTATGTCAGAACAAACGCTCGGAATCAGCGATATCGCATTGTACCTGCCGCCGCCGAAAATCGAGATCGAGACTATAGTCAGGGAGCGAATACGGTCGAAGCCGGAGCTCGAGCACAGGCTCCTTCGTGCCCTCGACACCACCGGGCAACGGGAGCTTCGGTTTCCCGAGGTTTGGGAGGACACGAGCACGATGGCCGCCGAATCGAGCCGTCTCCTGCTGCAGCAGGACGGCGATCTCGATATCGGTCGATTGCGGTACCTGGCGGTGGGGACCGAGACCCCGATAGACCACTCGAAGGCGGCCGCCGCCTACGTCGAGGGGATGTTGCAGCGTACGGGGATCCCGGTACCGACGACGATATCCACCTTTCAAGTGCAGCATGCCTGTGCCGGGGGCGCGCTCGCGGCCATCAGCGTGCTCGGACTGCTTGCAATGAGCAACCGGCCTCACGAAGCGGGGTTGATCGCCTGTTCCGACGTCGCCCGCTATTCGGAGGCGACGACTGCCGAGATTACCCAGGGTGCCGGAGCTGCATCGCTTCTGGTGGAAAAGGACCCGAAACTCGTGGAGCTCGATCTGAGCAACGTCGGGTTCAGCTCAGAGGACGTCGACGATTTCTTCCGCCCGCTTGGTTCGACGGTAGCCAGGGTGAAGGGCAGCTACTCGATGAAATGTTACGACTCCAGTCTCGAGACGGCATTTCTCGATCATTGCGAACGTAGAGGCTCGATGCCTGCGCAGGTGCTCGAGGCCACCGACTATTTCGTGCTCCACACGCCATTTCGGAATATGCCCGTTCGGGCGATGAACCGTCTGCTCAAGGCACACCTGGGATACTCGAAGGAGCAGGCGGAAGGTTTCCTCAGGGAGCGCGCCTTTTTGCAGGGGATCGATCCTATTGCCCGGATTGGCAACACCTACACGGCCTCTCTCTTCATGTCGCTCGCTTTCATTCTGAACGAGCAGTTTCGAATTATCGGAAACGGAATAATCGGAAAGCGGATGCTACTTGCTTCATACGGCTCGGGCAACACCATGGCGATCATCTCGGCAGTGGTGGCAGAATCTGCCCCGAGCGTGCTCGAGAGGTGGAAGCTGGGAGCCCAGTGGCGATCTGCGCGCTCTGCCGACATGTTCGAATACGACCGGTGGGTCGGAGCCCCCTATGAGAGGGGGCGATACAACGAGCTCGTCGTGGAGGCACGCAACGACGTACCGGCTGGAAGCTTCTACCTTTCGGGTATAAGAGAAGACGGGTATCGCGAGTATCGGAGTGCCGAGTAGATGATTGGAACCGAAGATTTGAACATGTTGGAAATCGCGCACCTGCCGCGCCACGTTGCGATAATAATGGACGGCAACGGACGATGGGCGATCCAGAAGGGGCTTCCCCGTACTGCCGGGCACAAAGAGGGGCTGACCGCTGCAAAAGCAGTCGTGAAGGCTGCATCGCAGTTGGGGATACGATTCCTGACGCTTTTCACGTTTTCTACGGAGAACTGGAAACGGGCACAGGAAGAGGTCTCGTTTCTCATGTATCTCATCCGCTTGCATCTGCGTAAGGAGTCGGGTTTCTACCGCGAGAACGGGATCCGTGTGATCCATTCGGGGGATCTGTCGCGCTTGCCGAAGGGCATCCAGAAGGAGATAGGGGTTGTCATGGAAGAGACGCGGGAGTTTTCAGGTATGACTCTGAACCTTGCCATCAACTACGGCGGCCGCGACGAGATTGTACGTGCGGTGAATCGATGGCTCGCGCTCCACGGCGACGAGAACGGGCGCAAACCGATGCTCACCGAGCGCGACCTGAGTGAATGCCTCGACTGCTCCTGTCTACCTGATCCGGACCTCATCATCCGGACCGCCGGTGAGCAGCGAGTCAGCAACTTCCTGCTGTGGGAAGCTGCGTACGCTGAGCTCTACTTCAGCCCAAAACTGTGGCCCGATTTCGGTTTTGAGGACCTCCGACTGGCAATTGCCGCGTACGCCAAGCGCGTTCGGCGCTATGGCGCGGTTTCCGGGGAGCCGAATGTAACGAACGCGATTTGGTATTGTTGATTAAGTGAAACAATGCAGGCTGAATTGCCCGGTTACGAGACGATAGACCGGCAGATCGAGCTCTTCCTCGAGGAGCACACCTTCGACGATCGCTGGTTGATGATACAGACCTTCCTCATGGCCGAAAGCCGCCGGGCGATCGTCGACGCCCTACCCATCGCGCCCGCTTCAAAGATCCTCGACATTGGAACCGGATTCGGGACACTTCCCCTGGAAATTGCCAGTAAATGGGGTGTCGAGATCGACGGCCTCGACAGCGACCCCTCGAAGGTCGATATCGCCGATAAGCTCAAGCGCCGTATCGGCGCAGTAGTTCGCATGCCCGGTATCGTCCGGTTCACCCACGGCGACGCCTACCAATTGCCGTATAAAGATGGCTGCTTCGACCTCGTGGTAGCGTGGCATCTATACCAACACCTTCAAGAGCCCGACACGGCGACCAAGGAGATATTCCGCGTGCTTCGTCCCGGAGGTTTCGTCTGCCTCATCGATGCCGACGATCAGCTCGTTCTCACCTACCCGGATCCACTGCCGGAGAGACAGCTTCTCACCAGTGCGTTTCATCAGCTACAGAGCAGACGGGGTGGAGATCGGTTCGTCGGGCGGAAGCTTTCCACCTACCTACAGAACGCTGGGTTCGAAAACATCAACGCGGTCGTGCGTATGGATACCCATCACGGTCAATATCGGACGACCGACGTGAACCACCGAATGCTGCTGGAACACTTCTCCCTGGAGCGTGAGGCCATCATCTCGAACGGGATAATGTCGGAGCAAGCGTTCTCCGAATGCATGAGAGTCCTGAGCGAGCCGAAGAGCCTGGGGTATCGCTTCACATCGAACGGATTGTTCGTAGCGCTCGCAAGTCGTCCGGCGGCCCCTCCTGACAACTGACCAGAGACCGAACATACTCCCTGCGCCGCCGGGACTAATTGAGAAGCGGGTTGTTTCCCGCCGAGGGAGAGCCCGCCGACGAGCCGGCAGCGGGGGTGGACCCGATACCGGTCTTCTCCGACGTCG
>CAZDMH010000028.1:0-65761 GCA_964506755.1 uncultured Spirochaetales bacterium | reverse complement strand
GAAGGATCAACCCAAATAAAAAGGGGCGGCGCCCCGGCGTGCGACCTGCCCCTCTTGTACGAGACCTCCCCAGTCTTGAGCGCTGAAGAGTCAGTGGTATTCACTACATGGCCTTTTTTGCCGCCTCGGCGGATCCAAACTTCAGTCTAATGCCGATCGTGTAGTCGAAATAGTTGTGCCACCACTGATCAGACAGAGTGACCGCCATGTTGTCGCTCAGAAAGTAGTTGATGCCGCTGTATTGCGCGAACCCTAATCCTGCGTAATAGGGAGGAGCAATAATATCAAAAGCAGCTCCGAGACCAACGAACACGTCGAACTTCCCGAGAATCTTGCCGAAGTCTCCCGGTAATCCACGGAAGCCGACGTGGACAGTACCAAACCCACCGACTCCGATGTCCACTCCGGTACCGCCAGCCCCCGCATCGAGTCCAAATCGACCGCGCGCCGCCACACCGAAATCGAGCGGCAGGTAGTCTCCAACCCGATACTTGGCAACTAGGAACTCTACACCCGGGTATGCTGCCAAACTGAAGGACGAGTAATAGAATCCCCCACCAACGTCGACTCCGACCGCCACGTTCCCCGGTTTGTAGTTGCTGGTAAGACCAGAAGCTGACTGAGCGAAGAGAGCGCTCGGGACGGCCACAACGAGCGCGACGGTGAGAAGCAGGAGCACCAATGTCTTTTTCATTCTATACCTCCGTTTCCTGAACGCCGAACATTCAAGCTCGAAATTCGGTGATGAGAAACATTAAATCATGAGTGACTCGTTGTCAAGAATTAGTCGTCGTTCGGTCTGCTACGCTTTCCGCTTAATCAGATTCAAGAACTCGAGTCGAGTCGCCTGATCGGCGTGAAAGCTCCCGAGCACCGAAGAGGTCGTCATGAGTGAGTTCTGCTTTTCGACACCTCGCATCATCATGCACAGATGTTGACATTCCATCACGACGCCGACGCCCTCGGCGTCGACCGCGTCCATGATCTGCCGCGCTATCTGCGCCGTCAGGCGTTCCTGGATCTGGAGACGCCGTGCGAGACCGTCGACGATTCGTGCCAGCTTGCTCACGCCGAGCACACGTTTTCGGGCGATATAGCCGATGTGGCACCGTCCGAAGAAGGGAAGGATGTGGTGCTCGCAGAGGCTGTAAACCTCGATGTCGCGGGCGATGATCATGTTGTTGGCTTCCGAGGCAAATATCGCTCCGTTGATAATCTCT
Source organism: uncultured Spirochaetales bacterium (assembly GCA_964506755.1). Lineage (GTDB taxonomy): Bacteria > Spirochaetota > Spirochaetia > DAHUYW01 > DAHUYW01 > CAZDMH01. Next base: position 64,541 of record CAZDMH010000028.1, on the reverse strand, counting down.
CCGGGGTCGCTTCGGTAGCCGCTCGTGAGAAAATCGTAGGCCTTTGCGACACGCATGGGGGTGCGAACGAGACCCTCACGGCTCGGGTCTTCCCCGATCTCGATCAGGAGCTCGCGAACAAGCTCCTCTACGCGCTTCTGATTCATCTTGTCATCTCCAGTTTCTTGCGCACGATTGCGGTTATCTCAGGGTATTCTTCCAGCTGCTGCTCCGGCTCTTCGAAGATCTCTCGCAGCGGTGCCCCGGTGCCCGGAAGGACGATCGTCGGGTCGATTTCCAGGAGGCATAGCGAGAGAAACGGCCTCTCGAGGATATGCGGATCGGGAACGAGGAGCCCGTCGTCCTCTATGAGCGAATCCCCGAAGAGCAGAATGTCGAGATCGATCGAGCGGGGAGCGAACTTATCCGAACCGCGTATCCTCCCGAGTCGCTCTTCGATCATCTTGAGGCTCGACCGCAGCGTCTGCGGGCGCGCGTCGCACTCGAGGCGCCACACTCCGTTTGCATAGGGTGCCTGTTCGGGGCGCCCTATCGGCGCGGTTCGGTAGAACCGGGACGAGGCTGCTACCGCGAGCCCAACATTCGCGAGGGCGTCGAAGGCGGCGGGGATGTATCGAGCCGGATCGATGTTCGATCCCACTCCGAGATAGACTGTCGTCATTCTCGCCGCGCCAAGGTCTGCACTACTGCTGCCTCGCGCGTAGGATTTCGACTCCAACGCTTCGAGCGAATCGAAGAGCTCCCGGCTTGTCCACTGCTACCTCAACGGCAACCACCGGCGGGTTCGTGAGACACTCGCGTGCAATCTCTTCGGCGAGCTTCTCCACGAGGAAGTAGGAAGAAGACTCTACCAGGCCTATGATGCGGTTCTTGATCGTCTTGTAGTTCACCGTATCGTCGATGTTGTCGCTCAAGCCGGGTTTTCGCAAGTCGGCGAAAAGGGTGATGTTGATGAGCACATCCTGTTTGTTCTTCCGTTCATCAGGGTTGATCCCGACAATGCATCGAAGCAGAAGATCCTTGATCCGGATGCGGTCGAGCCCCTCGGTGACTCCGCGAGCCTCCGACGCACGGCCTTCGAGCTCTCTACGATCCATAGAAACTCCCCCTCAAATGGCGTCCCCCGTCTACCCATATGGTCTGGCCCGTGACAAATGCATTTCCGGCGAGGAACAGGACGGCATCTGTGACCTCTTCGAGCGTGCCAAAGCTTCGAAGCGGATTGGTGTCGCGCAGCCGCTCGAGGTAGCTTTCATCCTCTCCCGTGGGAGGGAGAACCAGACCGGGAGCCACGGCGTTGACGCGAAGGGTCGGGGCAAACTCGGCTGCGGCCATCTGGGTCAGCGTGTGCAGCGCCCGTTTGCTGACTGCATAGGCCACGTGATCCCGATCGTTGTCGGCGATCCGAGTGTCGAGGAAATTGATGATAGACCCCGGGCTGCCCTGTCTCTTCACGATTCGGTAGAACTCCTGCATCAAGGTGAACGGTCCGAGGCTGTTGACGGCAAGATTGCGTCGGAAATCCTCCTGCTCGACGCTCTCCAGTCGTGCCTTCTGAAAGATGGAAGCCGAGTTGACGAGAATGTCGAGCCGTCCTGTCAGCGTCAATGCCTTTTCGATCACCCCTCGAGCCTCGGCCTCGAGGCCCAGGTCCGCCTTGATCGCCGTCGAACGGACTCCACGGGCGGCAATTTGATCGACTACCTCACCGGCCTGATCGACCGAGGTCCGGTAGTGAACGATGACGTCGACGCCCTGTTCGGCGAGTGCAAGTGCGACAGCGCGTCCGATCCGCCGTGCAGCGCCGGTTACCAGTACGGTCTTCCCGGACAGATTCATGTACACAAATGTAGTACGGAAGTCGAACCGAAATAAAGTACCTCTTGAACTGACTTCGAAACGACATTACATTAGGTACAAAGGACGGTGGATAACGATGACGCATATAAAATCTGCCCTGGAGATCGCTCTCGAGCGGACCGAAGGGGTCACCGGCGACCCGGAGAAGCTTGCCGAAGACAATATGGTCAAAGAGGGGAAACGGATCGCCTCCTCCTTTCTCAGCATTTCCGAAGACACGACGGAAACCGATATGAAAGAGAAGCTCAAGGCGTACAGTGGCAAAGAGCTGAAGTGGGTGAAGGAGGGCGTCTACCAGACGCTCGTGGCCAACATCGTTCTTCCGCTCGATGAGAACTACCGGGAAAAGCTCAACGTCATAAGTCGCGGCCTCCCGGAAATCGTTCCCGATAAGAAACGCCTGTCGATGATATTCGACCAGCTCACGAAGTTTTTCGACCAATATCTGGAAAACAAAAAGGCAGTTCGAACCCAGCTCGAGCAGCAATTCGCACCGCGCTTGCGGCAGCGCGAGGCTCAACTGTCAAAACAGATGGGGCAGAACGTCCGGCTCAACCCGATGCAGGACCCCGAGTTTGCGAACGCGCTCCAGAGAAATCTCGGAAGTCTCGAGGAACGCTACCAGACCGCTCTGGCCGATCTGAAAAATGAGCTGCGTAAAATGTTCGAGCATTCCAATTAGGCTTACTCATCGGATTTCTCAATGACTCCGCTCCCTTCCGCTCCTTGTCATTGCGGGTCGGATGTTCTATAACAGACGGACCACACCACACAATCAACGTTCACGAAGGAGAATTAGATGGCGACGGAAAAGACGTTCGCGATGTTCAAACCTGGAGTCCTGCAGCGGCGAGTCGTCGGTGAGCTCTTGAGCAGAATCGAGAAGAAAGGCTTCAACATTGTTGCCTTGAAGCTCATGAGGATATCTACCGAGCTCGCCGAGTCCCACTACGCGGAGCACAAAGAAAAACCATTCTTCCAATCACTCATCGATTACGTCACCTCCGGGCCGGTCGTCGCCATGGTTCTCGAGCGGCAGGACGCCATAACAGTGTTGCGGACCGTGGTCGGCGCAACGAACCCCGACAAAGCCGAACCCGGAACGATTCGAGGTGATTTTGGCGTTACCACCGAGCGGAACCTCATTCACGCTTCCGATTCCCCCGAAAGCGCCGCACGAGAGATCAGCCTGTTCTTCCAGAAGGAGGAGATCGAGGTATTCGAGGACGGAAATGCGAAGTGGTTTTAATCCGGACACCGTTCCGACCTGGGATCTTTCGGAGGCCTATCCTGGCTTCGATTCGCCGGAGTTCATTGACGCGAAGCAGCGCCTGCGCGACAAGATCGCATCGCTTTCTTCGGTCTTCGGCGGCAGTCCGGTCGTCGCAGAGAGCTTAAAGGACTATATCGGGCTCTACAACGAGGCCTCCGATCTGTACGAGGACCTATTCGCGTTTGCCTACACGCAGTTCTCGGCCGATACGCGCAGTGAGTCGGCGCAGAAGGAGATCGGAAAGCTCGAAGAGATCGGCCTCTCGTTCAAGGATGTGGGGGTGCGTTTTCGCGCTGCACTGGCTGAAGCCGAGTCCAACAAGCCAGGCGCCGTGGGAGAGGCGAGCAGTGATCCCGAGCTCGCCGAATACCGGTTCTTTCTCCTCGAGCAGCTCGAGCTCTCACGGAGACAAATGAGTCAGGCGGAGGAGTCGCTCGCGGCGGATCTCTCCCGCGCTGGGGGCGATTCATGGGAGCGGCTTCAGGAGGCAGTCTCCTCCACTTTGAGTTGGCTTTGGGACGAGCAGACGGGCGAGCGGAAGACGGTCATAGAACTGCGAAGCCTTGCGATGGATCCCGATCGAAAAGTGCGAGAGCGTGCCTACGAAAAAGAGCTCGAGGCCTGGAAATCAGTTGAGGTTCCGATGGCCTTCTCACTGAACGGGGTCAAAGGCTTCTCGACCACGCTCAACACCAGACGCGGCTATTCAAGCACTCTCGCCAGATCTGTCCGACAGAGCCGTATCAGCGAGGCGACTCTCGATTCCCTTCTCCAGGCGATGCGTGAATCCCTGCCGATGTTCCGTCGTTACTTTCACGCAAAAGCCGAGATCATCGGCGTCAAACAGCTCGCCTTTTTCGATCTCTTTGCTCCGGTGGGCGACGACGTCGAGAAGTGGCCGTTCGAGAAGTCAAGAAAGATGATCGAAACGCAATTCGGCGCCTTCTCGTCCGAGATGGGGGCAATGGCGACGAAGGCATTCGAGAAGCGGTGGATCGACGCTCGTCCCCGCGAAGGCAAGGTCGGCGGCGCCTACTGCATTAGCTTCCCGCTCACCAAATCGAGTCGAATCCTCTGCAACTACAGCGGAACTTTTTCGGACCTCACCACCGTTGCCCACGAGCTCGGCCACGCGTTTCACCACGAGGTGCTCAAAGACGCTTCATCGATTCATCGTCAATATCCGATGACGCTTGCTGAGACTGCATCGATCTTCGCCGAGAATATCATATACGGCAAGGCACTCGAGACAGTTCCTCCAGCACAGCAGATTACCGTGCTCGAGGAGTTCCTACAGGGCGCATCGCAGGTAATCGTCGACATACTCTCGCGGTTTCTCTTCGAGCAGAGTGTGCTTGATAGGCGATCCGAGGGCGAGCTCTCCCCTCGGGAGCTCTGCGACCTCATGCTTGCGGCTCAGCGGGAAACCTACGGAGACGGACTCGACGAGGCGAGGCTGCATCCCTACATGTGGGCGGTGAAAAGCCACTACTATCGGCAGGATCTCGCCTTCTACAACTTCCCCTATGCGTTCGGTCTGCTGTTTGGCCTCGGCCTCTACTCCCTCTACCTCGAGGAAGGGGACGCTTTCGCGGCCAGGTACCGCGGAGTTCTCGAGATGACCGGACGAGCCTCGGCAGAAGAGGTGACGCGAAGCGTGGGCTTCGATATCGAGAAGCCGGACTTCTGGCGTTCCGGAATCGAGGTCGTTCGCCGTCGCGTAGATCGGTTCGTCGAGCTGGGCAAGAAAGGGAACGGAGCGTAGCCATGAGCGCCAGGGTCGGTGTCATCAGCGCGGGAGCCTGGGGTACCGCAATCGGCCTGGTGCTTGCGCGCAAGGGCTGCTCAGTCGAGATCTGGGATTTCGTCGACGGCGTCGTCGACGAAATCAACGGGCGTCACACCAACAACCGATATCTCTTCGGCGTCGATCTTCCGCACAATCTCAAGGCCCGGAGTGACATTCGGAAAGTCGCGGACGGGAAAGACTGTCTATTCGTCGCGACACCGTCTCTTTACCTGGAGAAAACGGCAGCGTTGCTCGCGGAAGCCCCGTCGGTAGCAAAAGGGAAAACCCCTATCGCGGTTCTCACGAAGGGGTTTGTTTCCGGTCCGTCCCGTCCGCAGCTCTTGACCGAAGCGCTCGAATCGGTCCTTCCGGCATCGTACGCAGGCAACCTTGTCTACATTTCGGGACCGAGTCACGCCGAAGAGGTCTCTCGGGAGAAGCTCACGGGGCTCATCAGCGCATCGCAGTCGGCGAAGCAGTCGATACGTTACCGCAAGCTCTTCAGCGAAACTAATATCATGGTGTTCTCCTCATTCGATGTTGTGGGAGTCCAAACCTGCGCAGCGGTCAAGAATGTCATCGCAATCGCATTCGGTATGCTCGATGCGCTGATGGAGCTTTCCGACCGCTTTGGAGACAACACCGAGTCGCTGCTCCTTGCGGCCGGTCTCAATGAGATTCAAACGATCGGACAGGCGCTCGGGTCGACTCATCCCGAGACGTTCACCTCGATCGCCGGTGTCGGCGATCTCGACGTGACCTGCAGGAGTCGCTACGGGCGAAACCGAAAGTTCGGAAAGGAGATCATCCTCGATCACATCATCGAGCGGTTCAAGGATCTCGACGACCTGATTGCGCACATCGATACCATCGGCTACCTGCCTGAGGGCGCCGTGGCCGCGCGCTACGTGCAGCAGATTGCCGAATACTTCAATCTTCGATTGACGATCTGCAAGTTCGTTTACATGATACTCAATCGAGAGATCGACCCCTTCTCCGCGATCCAGCAGATCTTCCAGACTCTGCGCGTTACCGATGGTGAGGGGATCTCAAGCGAAAGGCAACCGGAGCCCCGGCGCCGTTCTCGAGCTACATGACAGCGCAAAGCGGATGTTTACGCCCACGGGCCGCCTGGCCATAGCCGAGCCTCTTCCTACCGTTCTCACTATTCCTGAGCAACCGATTCCCATCTGCCGGCCCTCGCAGATTCGTAGACGGCGTCCATCACCAGTTGAGCCCTCACTCCGTCGATAAGACCAGGGCTGGGCTTGGTCCCATTTGTCACCGCCTGGAGGAATTGATACTGATTCTCGGCATGGGCTCGCGGCCAACCGACGATCGACCGGGCAGGAGGGATGACCGCGTCCGGGTAGTGCTGGACGGTTTCGAGCCTTTGCCAACCGGCGTCGCCGCCGTACGCGCCACCCTTTCTCGTAGCGTCGAAATAGTAGAGCCAGTTGGCATCCATGAGGCTGAACTTGAGAGCGCCGCGGCTGCCCTCGATGCGGAGGTTGAGGTCGTCGAGGGTCCCCGTCGCAAAGCGGGAGACCTCGACGGTGCCGAGGGCTCCGCTTGCCATTTTCGTTTGGAACCAGGCCGCGTCGTCAACCTCCACCGTCGCAGTGTCGGAGCTCCCCTTCGCTACAGGTCGCTCGGTGATGTAGGTGTGGGTGGTGGCGAGTACCGAGTCGAACTCGCCGAGAAGATGGCGTGCCAAATCGATGACATGAGAGCCGAGATCGAGAAGGGCCCCGCCGCCCGAGAGGTCGGCGCGCATTCTCCAGCTGAAGGGTCTGTTCGGATCCTGGTAGCCGGTGTGAAGGTACTCGGCACGGAAGTTGTAGATTTCCCCGAGTGCTCCCTCGGCGATAAGTGCTTTTGCGCGCATGATGGCCGGGATGAAACGATAGTTGAAGGTCATACCCACCCGATCGCTCTTTGTGCCGGCAGCCTTGAGAATCTCTCGTGCCTCACTGCCTGATACTGCGAGTGGCTTCTCGCAGTACACGCTCTTTCCCGCAGCGAGCGCGGCGGCGATAATCTCTCTGTGAGAATTGTTGGGAGTGGAGCAGTCGACGACGTCCACGGAATCGTCCGAGATCAGCTCCTCGATCGTGTCGTACCAAGCTGAGAATCCGCCGTCGCGTGCAGCCGACTCGGCCGTCTCGGGATGTCCGGTGCAGACCGCCGCCAGGCGTACCTCAGGCAGCTTGTTTGGGTAGTAAAGGGGAATTGTCCGATAGCCGAGGGTATGGATCTTCCCGATCCCGCCGTAACCGACGAGGCCGATTCCGATGCGTTTCATGTATAACTCCTTGCCCCGATTGTAGTACGCCGAGTCCCCCCTGTTAATCCCGGTGCACGGCCGATCCTGCCTCTCGGCCCCGTCTACTCGGAAAATCTTACCCATCTTTTCGGCAATCCGAAGGGGTGGGAAAAGAATACCCACTCCGTACCTGCAGGCACGCAACAGGACACAGGAGACGGCGCGTGAGTTGGCACGAAGATTGCATTACTTGAAGCAGAAAATCACTTAGCGGAGGCTAAAGATGAAACGATTCAATGCGAATCTGTTGGTCATGACGGCTGTGCTCCTGCTTGTCGGGGGCTCGCTCGTCTTTGCAGGCGGTCAGAAGGAATCGCCGACTCAAGGATTTCCCGGCGCAGCCCAGGGAAACACTCAGGCAATGGTGGCAAAGGAGCTGACGACCGTCACCGGTCAGGTCCAGCTCGCGAACCTGATCCACCCGGTCATCAAGAGCGGTGCGGCTGAATACGAGCTGATCGTACCGCGCTACGATGTCTACCAGGCAGGCGTTAAGAACGGGCAGACGATCACGGTCAAAGGCTACAAGGTCGAAGGCGCCGTATGGAGCCCCTTCTACGGCAGAGCACAGACCGCAGACAACACATCGAAGCTGCTCGTCAGCTCTGCGACCGTCGATGGCAAGGCCTATGATCTTTCCGGGTGGGCGGACCACTTCAAGGTTGCGCTTCAGAGCCAGGGAACCTACGGCTACGGTCCTAAGATGGGCTTCGGCCCCCGCGGCAGAGGCGACTTCGGTCGCGGTCCCCGCGGCCGCGGCTACGGTCCTGGTCCCCAGTACGGTCCCGGAGCCGGTTATGGTTACGGTATGATGGGTCCGGGATTCGGTCCCGGTATGGGCTACCGGTTCCAAGGCAGCGGCTCTGATCAGGCGCAGTAGGTCCTTTCCGATATCAAGGTTCCTCGGGGCGAGCTTTGCTCGCCCCTCTCTTTGTTGATTTTGCGCTTCTTCCCGATGATAATAGGGCGGGGAGACGAGAGGCCGTATGAAGAGCAACGTTGTTCGAAGCGAAGGTCCGTTCGCGAGGGAGGAGATTCTTCTCTTCTCCGTTCTCGCCATACTGTTTGCCACCTTTGTCGTACTGGTTGTGCTGCTCATCGGAAGCGAGCGCAATCGGAACACACTTCTGGCGGAGTACGAGGCGGACCGTGCTGCCTCCGCACTTTTCGAGTCCTTTCGAGAGTCTTCCTTCGATCGGCAAGGTTCGACCCAGAATCAGAGCAGCAACGCTGCGGCAACCCTCCCGAGCAACGTCGAGGGGTTCGGAGTCTACGGCGTCGATGGTGAACCGCTTCGAGTGATGGGTTCCGCTCCAAATGCCATCGCGAACCTGATGTCCCGTGTAGAGCCGCGCCTGTTTCGCTTCGACCGACGAGCCGGAACGATCGAGCTCGTACGAATGTTGGGGGCTCTCCCGGGTGAAGCCGGCAGACCGATGCGATTTCGCAGCACGCGGAGCGGGCGGATGCTCGGGATGATGGGCGATCAGTTCGGGCCTCCCGCCGGCGCGCAGTTTCCAAACGAACGTGAATTCCCAGCCTACGTTTACGTGAAGCTCAGCACGCGCGCTTTCTTCGCCAACAGAAGCCTTCTGACTCTTGCGCTCATTCTTGTTCCGATAGCGCTGGGCGTCGCGATGGCGGTCGTCTGGTTGCTCTACCTGCGTAATCGTCGGTATCGGGAAAAGATCGAGTCCCAACAGCACCTCGTCCACCTCGGCGAGATAGCGCGGACCCTCTCCCACGAGATTAAGAACCCTTTGAGCTCGATCCGACTTCAAACAGGCATCATGCGGAGGGTACTCGACGGAGAAGCGTCTCGCGAGCTGACCCTCATTGAGGAGGAGACCGATCGACTTACCCACCTCGTCGAGCGGATCGGGGAGTTTCTGCGGGACCCGACGGGCAGTCCCGAAACGATAGAAGTAGGATCGTTCCTTCGAGACCTGGTTGGGCGCTTCGACTGGAACGTCGAGCAATTGGAGCTCCCCGAGGCGGATACCTATGTCCGCTTCGACCGGGGCCGCCTCCGAACCGTCCTCGAGAACATCTTGAAGAACGCGGCGGAGAGCGGCGGCGAGGGTACACCTTTCTCCATCCAACTCCATGCCTCCAAACAGCGAGCTGAGCTCCGCGTCATCGATCGTGGGCCCGGCATACCCGATGAAATACGTGAAAAGATATACGATCCCTTCTATACTACAAAGGTCAAGGGCTCAGGAATAGGACTGGCAATCTCGAAGCGGTTCGTCGAATCGCTCGGCGGAACCCTCAGCCTTCAGACCGGCAAGGAGGGGGGCACGGAAGCTCGCATCTCGCTGAAGCGCGTCAGCCCCGAATCCGGCGCCCAAGCGGGTGGAGAAGCATAGGGAATGAAGATCCTCGTGGTCGACGACGAGAAGAATATCCGCGAGTCGATCGAACGCTATCTGAAGCTCGAAGGAATCGAAACAGTCGGGGCCGAGAACGGAATCGCCGCGCAGCGACACTTGAGCGAGGAGCCGTTTCAGGCAGTGGTCATGGACCTGCGAATGCCCGGCATGACGGGGCTCGAGCTGCTCAGATGGCTTCAAGAGGAAGGACCGCGGACTCCCGCGATAATGATTTCTGCCTACGGTGAGGTGAAAGACGCCGTTTCCGCGATGAAACTTGGTGCAGAGGACTACATCGTCAAACCCTTCGACCCAAGCGAGCTCGTCGTTCGGTTGAAGAGGATCGTCGAGGAGCGAAAGACCCGCGATCTGCTCGAGCTCGGCCGAAGGACGAGCGACCCGTTCACGGATCTCATCGGCGAGAGTGAGCCCATGCAGAAAATCAAGAAGCTCATCGAGCGCATTGCGGGAACCCAGTCCACGGTCCTCATTACCGGAGAGAGCGGCACAGGGAAGGAGGTGATTGCACGCACGGTTCACCTTCGATCGACCGTCGCCGACGGTCCGTTCACCGCGATCAACCTCGGCGGAGTGCCTGAGAACCTCTTGGAGAGTGAGCTCTTCGGCTATGAGAAGGGGGCTTTCACCGGTGCCGTCCAGCGGAAGATCGGCATGTTTGAGCTGTCCCACGGGGGTACCCTCTTCCTCGACGAAATCGGCGACATACCGCTGCACCTCCAGGTGAAACTCCTGAGGGCGCTTCAAGAGCGGAAGATCCAGCGCCTCGGAGGAACCCAGCTCATTCCCTTCAATGCCCGTATCATTGCCGCCACCAACCGCGATCTCGAGGCGAAAGTCGCCGCCGGTGAGTTTCGTGAGGATCTCTTCTACCGGCTCAACGTTGTCCGGATCAACGTGCCTTCGCTCTCAGAGCGAACAGGGGACATTCCGCTCCTGGCGGGCTTTCTCATCGAAAAGCTCTCGCGACGGCTCGGTAGGAGCGTCGAATCGATCGAGCCCGAGGCTCTCGAACGGTTCATGAGCTGGAGCTACCCGGGCAATGTGCGCGAGCTCGAGAACCTCATCGAGCGTGCGATAATCTTCGCAGAGGGACCCACGATCGCTGCCGGGGATGTCGAGCTTCCTGGTGAGGTTGCGTTGCAGGGGGCTCCGAGTTCTCGCGCGATGGGAACCGGATTGTCCCCATTGACCGGAGGCCCGCGTTCTCTCAAAGAGGTCGAACAGGAAATGATTGCCGAGGCTCTGCTGCGCTGGGAGGGCAACCGAACTCGGGCTGCGGAGGAGCTCGGCATTACCCGGCGAACCCTTTTCAATAAGATCAAGGAATACGGACTCGAGTGAATGGTTCACCGAGACCTCCCGAATGCGTCTCTCGACCGCCTACCCATCTGAGAATCCGACTGCTCCGCCGGTTCGGGGAATTGAAGAGATAACTGGAAAAGGATACACTCAGGGAAAAGGATGAATTCCAAATCCCCACTACCTAAGAGGAGAGCTGTCATGCAAGTCAAGATCGAACCTGATCTCTGCACCGCATGTGGACTATGTCCCGATGAGGTTCCGGAGATATTCAGGATGGGGGATGATGTTGCAGAGGTCATTACCGCCGACGTTCCGCCGAACCTCGAAGCGGACGTGAAAAGCGCTGCCGACGATTGCCCAGGAAGCGCCATTATCGTCGAGGAGTAGCTTCAACCTTCCCGGTGAGCCGCATTGCCGATGTTTCTCGCAGCAGGACGCAGAACGCTCAAGTGCGGATTTGACTTGAACCGGGGAACATCTTTGCTCGTCTCCAATAGAAAAAAACCGAAGGGGCGGGTTTCCCGCCCCGAGTTTTGTGGGCGGTTCGCTCCCGTTCAGCAGATCGCATCAGTAGGTGTGGAATCGTTCCGTCTGGACAACGGAGCACTGCTCTGCTATATTCAGCCTGAAGCGACAAGCCTGCCTTGTCGAAGGTTCAAGGCGCCGTACCCAAGAGGTAAGGGAGAGGTCTGCAAAACCTTTATGCACCGGTTCGATTCCGGTCGGCGCCTCATTGCTTCACGTCGCGGCGCCACACTTTCAAGCCGGCCTCCCGTTGGTCGGTCCGGTCGGCGGTCATTCGTGAAGCTGTTGCCCAGGCAATGACCGTGGCCCGACTCGCGAAATCCCGAAAGATGATCGTTACGCGGGGACTGAAACCACTCGATTTCGTCCCAATGCGCTGCCTCCGGGTACGAGTCCCGAGGGGCCCGTGTGGGGCCGCAGATTTTTCCTTGACGGGAAGTGCACAATGGGTGCAAAATTTAAGGATCCCGTCAGACGGGCCACTACTTCTGCTATGTTCGACTCAATTGGGTAGAGTCCGTCGATGCGGGGTTGCTTCGCGCTTCTCTCAACGGCCTTCCTTCAACACGGTCTGACACCGGTACTTTTTCGAAAAATGCAAGAAAGTCCATCGAGTGAACTCGAGCTCAGTTGAGGACAGCGACCTTTAGTCGAGACTTCGGCATACCTCTCGTACGTTGCAACCTGATTTGTCGTCCCCGGTTGCTGCTCATGCAATGAAAGGAGGTATGTGGTGAAACGATGGATTGTTTACATGTGCACAGCGGTGCTGCTCACTGCCTGCGCGGGTATGCCGGAGCCGCAGGGTTCGAGCAGCTCACTCGTGGTCGGTCGGTTCGTGGTCGACTTCCCTGATGGGTTCTTTGGCCAATCTGCGACCACCCTGGAAAACCACGTAAAACTGGCTTTCCGGGATTCGGCCGACGACAACAGGCTGGAGGTCTTCACACAGAAGCGCGGCTACTACTATTTCGTTGCAGAACCGGGCGACACCTATGTGCTCGAGACCTGGAGTGCCAGTGTGAACAGAGGGAATCACCGCGGGTCATTGGGACCCGGCAAGATAGGCTGGCGTTTCAAGGTCGAACCCGGGAAGGTCGTCTACCTCGGTGATGTCATGCTAACGTTCCGTTCCCCAAACAAGAGCTCACAGGTCGGCAGGTCTTCGGAATGGGGCTACGATATCGACGTCGACGTCAGTCTAAAGCCTGCAGGTGTCAAGGAGTTCGTGTCGGAATTGGACGCCGAAAGTCCGTGGCTAGCCTTTGAAGTCAGTCCGGCAAAGCTCATGCGGAGTGAGGCGGAATAGGTCTCCGGAAGCTCTGAAGAGGGGAAGGAGCTCCCTTCCCCTCTTCAGGCATGGTCTAATAATCGATGTGGAACTATGTGCGACACGTTGGTCGATCTTCGTGTCTGATTGAAGGTGAATGCCATGTCCGAGCAAACTGATCCGCCGTCAAAAATGCAGACGACCCTCCGTTTCCTCACGTGATTGCTCCTCGAGTTGCGGGACACCTGTCTCGCGGCGGCGCTTTATGATTCTTGCGACCCATGGAGCCCATGTGGATTGGCTTCTTGCCTTCGAATCAGACTCTATTCCGACAAAGCAGGCCTGCACACTGGCGCAGGTCCAAAAAAGGAGTCTGTCATGAAAGTTGCGAAGCTGATTACTCTGGTCGGTCTGGTCTCCGTACTCGCCGGTCTTATGGCCTGCGTAACGCCCGCACCTAAGGTAGACACTCGACAAATCCCTTCATTCTATCTCAATCCCCCGAAGTCGAAAGATACGCTCTACGGAGTGGGGCACGCGAAAATGGCCACCCTGGATCTCTCGCGCTCGACAGCGTTGGCTCGTGCTCGGGATGACATCGCGGGGCAGGTGAGCGTGTCGGTGAAGAATGCGCTCACCGACTACGCCCAGCAGGCCGGTGAAGGAGACAACCAGCAGGCGGTACAGTTCGTCGAGTCGGTTTCCCGTCAGATTGCGGATGTGACGTTGTCAGGGTGCCGAACCGATAAAATCCAGGTTGCCGACGATGGATCCGTCTACGCACTCGTGTCTTATAACGTTCAGAACCTTCTCGATGCGGCGAAGACCGAGTTCAGCCGCAACGAAGCGGCGGCCTTTGCCGAGTTCAAGGCCGATGAGGCACTGCGCAGGCTGAACAGCGAGATTCAGACCAGGTAGTCGGGACAATAAGCTCGACAAAAAGGAGGCTTGGCATGCGACGATCAATCGCTATCGCTCTTTCTCTCGTCATCTCAAGCGCAGCCGCGTGGGCCGGAGGAGCAGCCGAATCGAGCGGTTCATCCTCGAGAGGCAAATATCTGGCGGCACAAGGAATCATCATCCCCGCCGATCAGGTAATCGTCGATTCCTACATCGCAAGCATCGACTATCACTATCCGAAACCCGCGCATGGTATCGGTGTGAGCATACACACAGGCCACCGGCAAGTGTCCTTTACTGGCCAAGACGAGATCATCCACATAGGAATCCAGGGTTCGGAGACACCCTTCGAAGAGCTCGCGCCGATGAACCTCGTGTTCGTCATCGACCACAGCGGGTCGATGTCGAGCAGCAATAAGCTGGACTGGGTCAAGCGCTCGTTCGAAACTTTCATCAAGAGCGTCCGAGACAAGGACTACGTTTCGTTGGTCATCTTTGACGATACCGCCAGGGTCGTGTTCCCTTCGACTCGAATGGATACCCCGGACAAGAGAACGAGGTTCAAATGGGCCGTCAACTCGATCGTGCCCGCCGGCGGTACGAACTTGCTATCCGGCCTGAGGCTCGGCTATGAACAGGCGATGACCAACTATCGCAGCGACTACACGAACCGGGTGCTGTTCCTCACCGACGGAAACGACAATCAGGATCACGTTCGACAGATGTTGGAAATGGCGGGGTCGTATCGCGAAATGGGCGTCAACGTTTCCACGATCGGGGTCGGCACGAGCTTCGACCTGAAATTGATGAACGATCTTGCTATGAGGGGAGGAGGCAGCTCCCGTTTCATCTCTGACATGAAGGAGATGGAAGAGATGTTCGGGTCGGACCTCGATCGAATGTTGGTGCCTGCCGCACGAGACGTCAAGATGACACTTGCGCTCGAACCGGCGGTGAGGCTCGTCGGCACATGGGGTTACCAAAACACCCAGCACGGCTCGAACGTGAACTATGCACTGCCGACGCTCCACCACCGAGATTACGAAACAATCCTTGCCCGGGTACACCTGGGGGGGACTCTCCGTCGGGGGCCCATGGTCATCGGGCGGTTCTCACTTGTCTACCGGGATCTCGAGGGGGGTGAGCACTCTCTCGGACCGTACCCTATCACGGTCGAGGTGGTGGCGAGCGAAACGCCGGTGAGCGGCTACTCGGACGCTACCGTCCTCCAGTCAGGTTCGATGCTCGACTTCGCCCAAACTCTCGTTGATATCGGCAGGCTGTACTATGCAAACACAATGGATATGCAGAACAGACGCAAATGCCTCGATCTGTCGGTGAGCATGCGGAACCAGCTGAAGAACGCTCAGCTGCGGCTCGACAACACAGGTTTCGAAGATGAAATCGGAATCCTCGACCGCTACATTCAAATGCTTGGGACGGATCTCGCGTTGACCGGCGAAGAGAGCTCGAAGATCTCTACGGACTACGGCATTGCCTCGCCCGCGCCGCAACGATCGCTCGACGAAAATCTGACCAATCTCTTCCAGGAGATCCTTCTCGAGATGAAATCGAAGGTGAGGGGAACCATCGCCATTTCCGGTTTCATGGCGAAGAAGGAGCCCCAGCCGCAGCTCGTGAGTCTGCTCAACGAGAAGGGACTCGTCGAGATGTCCGGCATCGAGAACCTCAGGGTCGTTGAACGCGAAAAGCTGGATACGGTGATGAAAGAACAGAAACTTTCGCTCTCCGACTTGATGGACACCACGAACGCGATCTCGGTCGGCAAGCTGGTCTCTGCGCAGTTCATTCTTACCGGATCGGTGATCGAGATGCCGAGCTCGGTCGCGATATTTGCGAGAATCGTCAATGTCGAGACGTCGGAGGTGGAATCGGCCGCGCAGGTGATTGTCCCCAAGAGCTCTGAGGTCTCGGCACTGCTGTGAAGGTGTTCGGGGGCAGGTGCTCTGATGCAACCAGGGTAGGGGCGAGCAGCACGCGCTCGGGTAAGCGCGTGACATGGTTCACGGTTGTCTCGCCCCTGGTGGCTATTCTTCTTGCCGGATGTGCAACAACGCCAAGGGCCAACCGCGCGGACTCGCTTCCCACCTGGATGAGTCGCTATCCGACGAACCCTGAGTACTTCATAGGGGTCGGAGGCTCGCCCGATACAGGCGATCGGCAGGGTGACCTCGAACGGGCGAGGGCCAACGCGCTCGCCCAGTTAGCCTCGGAGATCGAGGTCACGATCCGCAGCGACCAGACCTATCGGGAGACGGCGACTTCGTCCGGCGACTCCTCGACGACTGTGGACATCATCGTGCGTACACTGACCGCGCAGAACTTGGAGGGCGTCGAAACGGTCGATAGCTTCCATAGTGATAAAGAAGGCTACTGGTTCTACTTTCGTCTTTCGAAAGCAACCTGGGATCAAATCAAGAACAGGGAAATGTACGAGCTCCGCGACCGGGTTCTCGCGATGATTGGGGCGGTTGCAAATCCGACCTCGAGCGTGTCCGAGCGCCTACGGACCTACTCGTTCGCGCTCGAGCTTCTCGGGAAGTCGAAGTATGGCGGCAAGATTCCGATCGAGCTGGAAGGAACGCATGGTGTCCTCGATGATCTCGTTTCCACTCAGCTTGGAGCGATGCTCGACCGTTTGCACGTGACAGTGGATCCACCGTCGATTCGATTCCCTCCGGGACGTCCAGCCGAGCTTCGTATACGGGTAGCTTCGACCGAGAATCGACCCATCGGTGCGCTCGCAATGGAGGTGCGAGGACCACGCGGGGAGACGCTCGCCGAGCTCGCCACCGGCAGCGACGGGAGCTATGGGGGCGCACTCGGCATCGCCGGCTTGAGATCCGGCAAGCGCCTCTGCTCTGTCGGATTGGCTCCCGCCGCTATCAAGGGGGCCGACAAACCTCTGCTCGCCCGGGCCCCTCAGGCGCAGCTCGAAATCGAAGTTCTGCCGCTTGGTGTACACCTGCTTCTCGACGGTCCTGAAACGCTTGATAGGAGGTGGCTGACCGATTCAGTAACCTCGATCTTGACCGAAGACTACGCCTTGGCGGTCTTGCGGAGTGACGACCCCACGCCGTTCCTCATCTCCGTAACCGTTCGAGGCAGGAGCTCACCGCCGAACGAGTATGGTATCGAGTTTGCCTACTGCTCGCTCTCGATGACCATGGCGAGAGACGACTCCAAGATTGCAGCGCTCACTACCGCCGAAGCGAAGGGGGCGGGAACCACCGCAGACCAAGCGATTCGCAAGGCGGCCGCCGAAATGCTCAAGGATCTCCCTCAGGACTCCGCGCTGGAGGATGCAGTGGGCATGTTGGTCGCAAACGCCTGGATGAAGGATTCGCGGAAGTGAAAGCGACGTCGATCCTTGCGACTGCGATGGTGCTGACATGCGCGTCGTGTTTCGCTGAGTCGAATGGTACCCAGGCGGCCGTCGCCGAGGAAGTATCCGCTACGGTTGGCGGGCCCGAAACTACGGGTGCGGAAGCTGGCGCCGATCGTCGTGAAGATTGTGATCTGATCTTGAAAGGTGGCGAACGACTCCCCGTCCAGGTCGTCGAACAGCGGACCCAGGATATTGTCGTTCGTCTATCGGAAGGTTACCTGCGCAGCATCCCCTACTCGGTCATCGAGAAGATCGAATGTGGAGCATACGCTGAAACCGAGCTTCCGCTTCCTGTCCAGGATGTCGGTCGGGGAACCTACGAATTCCAAGGGCGTTTCTACGGGGTCAGAGGTCTTGGCGGCGTTCGGGTCGGGTCCGACAGCTATCTCGCTCTTTCGAAGGACCTTCTTGCTTCCGCTGCAAGTGATGAAATCCTTCGGCGCTACGTGCGTCGCTACCGGTGGAAGAGCGCCTTCGGACGTCTTTTGTATTGGCCGGGTTTCGTCCTTACGATCGGCTCACTCGCAGGCCTGGGCGGGATGCAGGATTCTCCCCACGTGGAGCCTGCGACAGTCTGGTGGGTCTTGGGAGCGCTGGGCGTTGGTCTTGTGCTCCTTGCCGGGGGTGACGCTCTGGCCGGTACGCCGGAAGCTGCGATCAACTACTACAACGAGGTCTATGTCGGACGGTGAGGCGGAGGAGGGAACTATCCTCCGATCCTACCGATAGGGAGCTATCAGTACGGTGGCAACACCCTTCCGCTGTTGCGGTTCGGCCTCGGGCACAAGAGCGTAGTCGCCGTCGACGTGGATTGCGGTCGCCGACAGGCGAACGTTGAGCGGCTTCAGGTACTTTGGATCGGCAATGTCCGAGAGGTCGTAGACGTCGATCGATTTTCCCGACCTTGCAAGCAGGTAGCTTCCCGAGACGGCGCACGGTCCGCCGACTCCCTCAATCGATGTAACGACCCTTGGCGCCGTGCTGCTGCCAACATCTACTATGACTGCGTCACCCGGATCGGTATCACCCTCCGTTCCGTAGACGATCGTTTGTGCTGAAGGAGACGGGAGAACATAGGCGTAGCGTCCCTGAATAGCCAGAGCGTTGCCGGTCCGCGCGAGGTCGGGAAGGGGACAGGTCGCCATCTCGGTCGGTGTGTTCACGTTGGACAGATCGATGACGTGGAATGTGGGGGGTGAGGCGAGGTAGAGAACAGTACCGTGCACTGCTGCCGCAGTGCCGGCCGCCAGAGTGCTTCCTGGAATCGTCAGAGTGGATATGGGAGCGGGCGAAGGGCTGCCCACGATATCCGACATCGAATACACGTTGACGGTGAGCTCGAGGCCCGGGTCCGAGTTGACCATCCGGATGTAATAGTCGCCGTAGACGGCGTATCTCATCATATTGTCGGGCATGTCATGCATGTCGAGCTCATTGACGAACTGTCCGCCGGAGGGAAGGGCGGGGTCAATGACGGTGATCAGCGGCCCTCCCATTGTGACAACTAAACCGTTGTAGGCGAAGAGTCTATCGAACCCCACGGGCGGTGAGTCGACCATGTCGCCGGCCTGCGCCTCCTCCACGTCGAACGGATTGGAGATATCGAGTATCTCCAGTTGGCCGCTGTCGGTTCCAACGTCGCCGACCTTGACGTACAGACGATCCCCAGATCTAACCGAGTAGACCACCGACTGATCGAGCTCGCAATAGGAAATCAACCGTTCGGCGGTGAGTTGCCAGAACAAGCATCCGCCCAACGTTGCTCCCAGGACCGTGGCGAGGAATCCAAACCATAGCATCTTTGACAATCTGTTCATGGCTACATCACCCGTATTGCCAGCGCAAGCTGGAATGAGGAGCCCTCTGCCGTGCGTGCGGCAGCAATGAGGGGATAGAACGAGGGTTCGATTGAGATCCCGAGGTGGGAGGAGAAGTTGTATTCGGTGCCCACCATGATCCCCAGATTCTGCCACAGTCTCTTCGTCATGTAGTGTCCGCCCGCAGACACGCCCCGTCCTTCGAGGTAGCTGACCACGTTGACCGTGTCGAGAATGCCGGCATACACGCGCAGCGTTTTCAAGCGGCGAGGAAAGGGATAGATCCCGGTTGCAAGCGAGACCGGCACGTTCACGAGCAGGGGGGTTGCCGAGGGGATCGTGAAACCGGTGCCGGCCCGTATGAACCAGAGATCACGGACGGGAAACACCCAGAAGCGGACGGACCCCATCGATCCGCCCCCAAAGACCGCATCCACTGCAATCCTTCGTCGCGGTCCGGTCATCTCCGCATCCCAACGGGGTTTCGCTGCCCTCCTCACCGCTCGCTCCCGGCGTGACGGGGATCTGAACATCAGCCCTGCATTCACGTTCGTATTGAAGTTGCTCGGAAAGAATCGGAACTCAGCTCCCGAGGATTCGCTGACCCAGACACCTGCGGGCCGCCAAGAGCCGTCGATCCCAAGGTTCAGCGACAGCACAGTTCCCGGAACCGTGAAATAGAGATGAGCACCTCCACCGACGCCAAAGGTCCCGACAAAATCGAGGAAGCCGTAGTAGTCCGAGTACTCGCCGAACGCGTCGCCGACAAAACCGCCTCCGAGCAGAAGACCCGCCGAGCCCATCTTGTACTTCCGTCCATAGCCCATCGTGAAATTGAGCCCGGCACCGAACATCCCGTAGTCGGAATAGTTGAACCGGAAGCCTTGCTGTTCACCGCTGAGGGCGAAGTAGGGAACGAGTTGACCGTAGTATCCGCGGTCGCCGGCCGGCAGAACCGTCCAAACCAGGCCGAGGCTGTTGATGCTAATATCCGCGGTCGGGAAGGACTGGATGTTATAGCCGAGATTGAGGAAGGTGTCGGAAGCAAGCGGATGAATCGTAGTCAGAACGGCGACCGACACGATGAGCGCAATTCGTCTCATGGTGTCCTCCATTCGTCATGAAGATGCTTGTTCGCCAGGTGTATGTTCCAAGAAACACCCGCAACGAGCACCCTACAATTTGGTCTTTTGGTAATCTGGCAATTTGGTGATTTGGTAACGAGTTGCTAGTAGTAGCTGATGTTCCTCGTGGTGGATTGTATGAGCCGTTCGTAGTACTCCTGTGGGTTGTTGCTCTCGTACACCTCCATATGCGTCCAGTTTCCGAAACGGTCGTACTGATAGCGATACTCCTTGATCGAGAGCACGGAGATGTCGGAGTTGTAGGTGACCGCACGAAGCAGTTTCCCCTTCTCGTCGTAGGCGTTCGTGTAGTGCTTGTCGGTGACCCCGAAGGCGTCGGTGGAGGTGTAGGACTCGACTTCCTTTTCCGAGCGAAGAACCTGGTCGAGCGTGCTGCGAACGACTCCGTTTCTTCCGAGCTGGACTCGTCGGGTGAGGAGGCCCCGACTGTCGTAGGAGCCCTGGTAGCCCTCGAGCAATCTTCCGCTTCCGTTTGTGACGGTTTGCTCTATCATCTTCCCGCCGCTGTAACGGGTCTTCCATACGAACCTGTCGGGGAAGCTGGCGAACGAGAGGCTCTTACCGATCTCGTTGCCTTCCGAATCGTAGTGGTAGAGCCAGGTGAATAGGGGCTTCTGGTCCGCATCGTAGTGAACGCTTTGTTTGCTGCTGAGGTGGCCGGACTCGTAGTCCATATTCACTTTCGAGACGAGCCGGTCGAGATAGTCGAGATGGCTGATCTCTGTGGCCTGGCCTTGTGGCGTGTAGCTGACCTCCCACGAGCTTTTCCTACGTGTCGTCGAGTCATATTCCTCAACCCTCGACAGAAGCCCCTTCGAATCGTAGGAGTACTGCATGCTGACTGTTCGACTTCCATCCCTGTAGTAGTCTGACTTCGGAGCGCCCCGGGCGTCCACCACGAACGACTCGAACCGGCTGCCGGCGCTGTAGGAATACGTGGTGCCTTCAGAGCTCCTCTCGACCTTCGTAGTCGATCTCACCCGACGTTCTTGAGAGTTCCGAACCGCGGTATAGGTGGTCTGCCTGACGATGAGCCCGTCCCCGTCGTACACCGTTACACTTTCGAGGAGCCTTCGGGCCGGATACTCGACGTCGTAGGAGGTCCGGGTGTACCCCCCCTCCGAATCGTAGGTGTAGTCTTCGCTGTCGCTGAGAACTTCGTTGCGGTCGAAGCTGTTGATGCTCACGATCCGTTTGCTTGCGTCGAACTCGAAGGCCCGCCTTCGGTTCCCGAAGTTGTAGGAATCGTAGCTCACCTCGCTTACGACGAGCCCCCGCCGGTCGAAGTCGTAGTCAAGGCCCCGTCGTCGGGAGTGCATCTCTCGATCGCCGTTGATGTACGAGTAGGTGAGGGTTTCACTGCTGAGCGAGCGAACCGGGCCGTTAAGACGGAGCGTCTCGAGAGTGGGGACCGACTGCGCGTCGGGAAACGAAGGAACGACAAGGAGCAGAGCAACGAGCATAAAACCGTTGATAACTCTGCGATCCATGATCTATAATTATAAATGAGAATCGCTCATTTTTCAATGCAACCGAGAGGTATTCCGGCATCATGAACGATCGATCGGGGGCATTATGAACAAACGACGGACTGCCGTTCTGTTTTCCGTATTCATGTTCGCGGCCCCTCTGGCGTTTGGCGGAGGGGCCGCCGAAAGTGCGTCGACGGCCTCCCGGGGAGACTACCTCGCCGGCCAGGGGAAGATAATCCCTTCGAGCGAGGTCTATATCGATTCCTATCTCTCTCAAATCGACTACAACTATCCGGACTCCGACGACCCGGTAACGGTTCACCTCTACCCGAGCTCTCGGCTCGTGTCTGCGAGCGGAGACGAGCTATGGCTGCAGGTGGGGTTGCAGGGAAAAAGAACGGAGTTTGAAGCGCTATCACCGCTGTACCTCCTGCTCGTCGTCGATACGAGCGGCTCGATGAGCGAGCCGAACAAGCTCGATTGGGCGAAACAGTCCGTCTCCGTCCTGCTCTCGAGGCTGCGCCCGGTCGACAGCGTAGCGATTGTTGCCTTTGCGGATACACCGAAGGTGCTCTTGGAGAAAACGAGGCTGTCCTCGAACCAGTCTCGAGAGCGTGTGCAGAAGAGGGTCGACGCACTAACAGCCTTCGGGGCGTCGACTTCCTCGAGTGCGATTGATCTCGCCTACCGGACGATGGCGAGGACGGCGGAGCGGAGAGATATTCGCAGGATCCTCTTCCTCTCCGATGGTCTTGGTTTGAACAAGGACGCCGTCGATGCGGCGAAACGGCAATTCGAGCTCAGCCGGACGCCGCTTACCACGGTTGGCTACGGTAACAACTTCAATCTTGCCGACATGACGGAGCTTGCCCGGTCTTGCAGCGGCAGCAGCAGGTTCATCTCCGACCGGGAGAAGATGGAACAGGAGTTTTCGTCTCAGCTCGATCGAATGGTGGTTTCGGTGGCCCGGAACGTCGACGTCGAGCTGCGGATACCCGCTCCACTCCGAATCCTCGAGACCTGGGGATATGAGAATCAATTGCGCGGCGACAGAATCGAGTTCCACCTCCCGAGCGTTCATCTGCGGGACTACGAGACGATGCTCGTTCACGTGAAAGCGCCGCCGTCCGAAGTGAGTTCACGAGCCATGCCGGTCACCGTCTCGGTTCGATATGAGGACCTACAGGGCGCTGCGAAGACCACGACGCAGCAGACGGTGCTTGCCTGGACTCCTGCGCGCCCGCCGTTCCTCTTCCCGAGCCACCCGGACACGGCGCAGGCGGTCACGATGCTCGGTGTTGCGCACGCGCTGCAGAAGATCGGTCGGCTCGACGAGGCGGCGAAAGAGTGGGTCAAGCTACGGCCGCGGGGGTATGCACCATATCGAAGGCTCCCGCAGCTCTATGACCTGAAGAAGTACGATACCCTCGTCGACTCTCTCATGAGCGCCGAGCCCGACGAGCTGACGACCGCAGTGCAGTACCTCTATCGGGACGCGATGGATGTGACAATCCAGGCTCGCCGGAGCATCGAGCTGCTCAACTCCGTCATGGGAAGCGATCTCTTCTCGGCGGAGCGGAAGATCCTCGAGAAGTACATTGGCATCCTTCGGCGCCCGGGCTCCCTCAACAACCCGGACGCGGTTGCCTGGTCTCGGGAACCGGTCCTGCCCGGAGAGGTGCCCGACGTCGGCGCGGAGCAGGTTCTTACCTCGATGCTGCGCGAGTTGCTTCAATGGCCCTCGGTTGGAGGAGAACGGGTCCATATGAGACCGGCATTCACGCTGGTCGGTAGCGAGGAGATCTCGTCCGGATTTGAGCGACAACTCGAAACGCGTTTGAGAGCGGCAATTGCCGCGGTGGGAGGTCGATCTCTGGGCTCCGACGGACCCGCTGCACTGGGGGCGACACCGCGGATCGATCTTGCCGCGGAGCTCGCGGGTATCGACACGTCACAGCGCTATGTTGTCCGATGCTACATCGTTCATCTCTACAGCGCCACTCACGTGGTGTTGCGTTTGCTCGATTCGCGTGAGAAGAAGCTCGTCGCGTTTACCGCCGCAACGGTTGCCGTTGATTAGTATTGGCGGCGCGCTATTTTCTGTTTCTGCCGGCGCGCACCTTTGATTCGGTGCCGGATTTCCATCTGAGATAGTAGGCCAAGGCGCTCATCATGATGGCATTGTCGTAGGGCTCGATGCCCATCTGGGAGATGACCTCCTCGACGGGTACAATTTCCAATTCGACCTCTTCGAGCTCATCGAGACTCTGTTCGTCGGCGTCTCCGAGTCCGGAGGCGAAGAAGGTGTATGTGGTGTTGCACATGAAGGAAGGGTTCGGGCTCGCTTTACCGAGGAAGACGACATTTCCGGCGGTTCGACCGGTCTCCTCGATGAGCTCTCGTCTGGCTGCATCGTCGGGCTCCTCTTGCCATTCGACGACCCCGGCCGGGAACTCGAGGGTGACGCTCCGGCTGCCATGGCGATACTGGCGGACCATGAGAAAACATTCCTTCCCACGCTCGTCCTTGAGGACCGGTACGATTGTTACCCAATCTGGTGCGTCGACGATCACGAAGTTGCCCCGTTGACCGGCAGGGGAAACGCGGGTTACCCGGTAGACCTCGAAGATGCCGAAGCTGCTCTCCTTCTCTCGATACTCTTCCTCCCACTCGAGATGGGATGTCCCCTCTGCATCCATACCGTCATTAATGTTACTATAAATCTAGCGAAAAGCCCATAGCGATGACGGTTCGAATCGCAAGAAGGAGTCAGTTGTGAGGATCCTATTCATTGGCGGAACGGGCAACATATCAACTTCCTGTACTCGCGAGGCCTTGTCGAGGGGTATCGAGGTTTATCATCTCAACCGAGGCAAGACGAAGAGCGAGCTTGGAGGCCGGGTGACGACGCTGAGCTGTGATATCAAGAATCGCACGGAGGTGAAGCGGGCAATCGGCGATCTCACCTTCGACGTCATCGTCAACTGGATAGCGTTTTCGCCCGAAGACATCGAGGAGGACATCTCACTCTTCACCGGTCGTACAGCGCAGTACATCTTCATCAGCAGTGCGTCGGTATATCATAAACCGCCGCGCCACTACATCATTACGGAGTCGACGCCGGCATACAATCCTTTCTGGGAGTATTCACAGAAGAAAATCGCCTGCGAAAAGCGACTTTGGCGTGCATATTCCGAAGAGGGATTCCCAATGACGGTCGTCCGACCGTCTCACACCTACAGCGACGGTTGGATGCCCAACATATGGGGCGGACGCGATTTCACTATCTCTCAGCGAATGCTCGACGGGAAGCGCGTGATCGTTCACGGCGACGGGCAGTCACTCTGGACCTTGACTCACACTGATGACTTCGCGGTCGGATTTGCGGGGCTTCTCGGCAATCCGAATGCGATCGGAGAGACGTTTCAAATCACCTCCGATGAAGCCATTACCTGGGACCAAGTCCACCAGATAGTCGGCGCGGCGCTCGGGGTCGAACCGAAAATCGTCCACATTCCCTCCGAAGTGATCAATCGATTCGATTCATCGGTCGGCGCAGGGCTCCTCGGCGACAAGGCCTACAGTGTCGTTTTCGACAATACAAAAATAAAGCGGTTCGTGCCCGGCTTCGTCTGCAGGATTCCTTTCCACGAAGGCATGCGCCGATCAGTGGCATATCTCGATGCGCACCCGGAGCGGCGGATTGTCGAACCTGCGGTAAACAGTCTGATCGACCGAATTCTCGCCGCCTGGGATGCACAGTCGAGCTGAGCTCGCGGAAACCGGCTCGGCCTATTCTGGAGTCGGGTCGTGATCGGCCGTGACTCGGTTCAGTCGGTAATCTCCTGCGCTTCGAGCGGATATACCCCGTCTTCGTTGTGCACCTCGGTCCCGAGTAACGGCGGGTTGAAGACACAGGCGAGCACGAGGCGAGTTTCGGCATGCAGCACGTGCTCATCATGCTCGTTGAGCGCATAGAGAGTGCCGGGCTCTATATCGTGGCTCTTGCCGCTGGCGACCTCCTCGATTCGTCCGGTGCCTTCGATGCAGTAGACCGACTCCAAGTGATTCTGATACCACATATGTGTGCTGGTTCCGGGATAGATGGTGGTGATGTGAAATGAAAAGCCCATCCCGTCATTCTTCAAGAGCATTCGCGTGCTTTCCCAATTCTTCGTAACGATCCGCCGATTGCTCTGCTCGCACTTGCCGAACTGACGTACTATCATTGCTACTTCACCGCCATTCTTACGAGTTTTTCGGCCTTGTCGGTCGCGAGGACCTCGACGACACTCTCCTCGAGCTTCTGGAGGGCGGTCTCAAGCTGCTCTTCCTTTATGGTCAGCGCCGGAAGACACTTGATTACCTCGTCGTTGGCGCCCGAGGTCTCGACGACGACTCCTTTCTCGAAGGCCCTCGTGGTTATCATGTCTGCGAGCTCCCCGTCGGTGCAGTCCAACCCCTGAATCATTCCGCGCCCTCGAACTGAGAACATCGCCTCGTCGGTGACCTTGCTGATCTGCTCGAGTCGGCTGCGGAGAATCTCACCCTTCGCTGTCACCTCGTGTGTGAGGCCGTCGTCTCTCCAGTAGTTCTCTATCGCGGCCCTTGCCGTGACGAACGCGATGTTGTGACCCCGAAACGTTCCATTGTGCTGACCCGGCTCCCATTGGTCGAGGTGCGGCTTCATCAGCACAAGCGAGAAGGGCAGACCATATCCGCTCAGCGATTTGGACAGGGTGATGATGTCCGGCGATATGTCGGTCTCTTCGAAACTGAAGAAGGGGCCGGTTCTGCCACAGCCGACTTGGATGTCGTCGACGATCAAGAGGATACCATGTTTCCTGCAGACTGCCTCGAGGGATTCGAGCCACTGGTAGCTGGCGACGTTCACGCCACCCTCTCCTTGGACCGTCTCGACGATGACCGCGGCGGGATAATCGACACCACTCGAGTTGTCCTCGAGCACTCGGTCGAGATACTCCGTGGTGTCGGTATCCCCCCCCAGATATCCGTCATACGGCATGAAAGTGGTTCCCTGAGGAGAGATTCCCGTTGCATCGCGATAGTGGCTGTTTGCCGTGGCGGCGATCGAGCCCATCGTCACGCCGTGAAAACCGTGCGTAAAGCAGATGACGTTCTCTCTACCGGTGACATTGCGTGCGAGCTTCAACGCGGCCTCCACCGCGTTCGTACCGGTTGGACCGGTGAACTGGAATTTGTACTCCATCTCCCTCGGCTCGAGGATGATCGAATTGAAAGCCCGCAGAAACTCCTTCTTGGCTGTGGTGTGCATATCGAGGCCGTGGACGACTCCGTCGCGTTCGAGGTAGTCCATGAGCGCAGTCTTCAGGGCGGGATTGTTGTGGCCGTAGTTGAGCGTTCCGGCGCCCGCCAGTAAATCTATGTACTCGCGACCTTCCTCGTCCTTGAGCGTCGATCCTCGGGCCGTCGTGAATACGGTTGGGAAGGATCGACAGTAGCCTCTCACTTCGGATTCAAGGTCTCGAAAAATACCCATTACATGACTCCTTGGTTCTTATTTGCATGTGTCGAAGCGGTCATCCGTCCCTTCGGGATGGGACCGATGCGAAGAAGGTACTCCGGCTCGTGTGCCGAAGAACCGAAATGCTCCTCACCGAACATCATCGATTGATCCACCTCCGCGTTCAAATGTCGCGCGACCGACTCGAACAGCGCACGTGACGCCGTGTTCGATCGGGTGACTGTCTGCTCGAGATATTCGATATCGGGGAACCGCCCAAGCAGATGCTCGATCATTCGTTTGCCGAGACCCTTTCCGCGGCCGTAGGAGCCGACGGCGATCTGCCAGATGAAGAGCGTGTTCGGAGCCTGCGGCTCGCGATAACCGGTCTGAAATCCAATGATGCGCCCCTTGCTCTCCGCGATCGTGCAGGTGTCTGCGAAATGGGAGCACAACAGGAGGTAGCAGTACTCGCTGTTCACATCCAACGGCGGACAATCCTTCACGAGCGCGTGCACCTCGAGCCCGTCGTCGGTGGTCGGGGTTCGAATCGTGATCTCGGAGCTCGACTGAGTCATGCTGTCCTCAACTCCCATCCACCGGGCTTCTGACACCCGGTTGCTCGACACGAGTGGTCGGACCGCCTGATCCGAGCAGAGTGTCGGCTTCCCATTTGCCGATTTCCATCAGATCGACGACCTTCTCGAGCGATCGTGCTATGACCGTCTGCTCCCCCATCGGAAGGTGTTTCAACGCCTCTGCAAGGGTCCCTTGAAGAGCAGACGGTGCTCGCGCAACGAGCGATCGGCCCGCTTCGGTCGGTACGACCATGACCTTGCGACGATCTGCCGTGGCCCGCTCACGTCGAGCAAGACCCTTTGCCTCGAGACGATCGATAATCCCAACGAGAGTGCTCGAGCTGAGATGAATCTCGTCGGCCACGGATCTGACCATCATTGCTCCCTTGGCCACAATCTCGTCGAGAACGAGCAACTGGGGTGCGGTGATTCCGTGCTCCAGAACGAGCTTTTTGGAGTACAGATCGACGGCACGGGTAATCCGCCGAATCGAATGC
Source organism: uncultured Spirochaetales bacterium (assembly GCA_964506755.1). Lineage (GTDB taxonomy): Bacteria > Spirochaetota > Spirochaetia > DAHUYW01 > DAHUYW01 > CAZDMH01. The sequence continues at coordinate 36,500 of CAZDMH010000028.1, read as the reverse complement.
AGAATCCGATGGCCGGCGTCGGATTCCGAGCCGGGATCCGGTGTTCTTGGCGAGAGGATCTCAGTGTGAGTCATCTTCACCACCTGGGATTATGATTTGAAAAGAAAACATTTGTTTAAGAATCATTTCCTTACAAACAATATTTATACAAATCATATGGAAAGTCAACCCGTATCCTTTCCCGTCACATATCGCGGGGCAAACGACCCTTTTCCGCCAAGAATTGCCTTGCGTGGCCCGGAATATGGGCTTATAATTGTGCAAATAGCATGGAAGAAATCGAATACTGTACGTTTTGCGGCAGGATATTGCGGAATGAGTTCTCCTATTGCCCGTTTTGTGGAGTGCAATGTCGCGACTCGATACGATCGGAAGGAGTCCTCAATCGACTCATTGAGAAAGTCGATGGACTGCGAAGTCTCGGTGCCCTCCACAAATTGGAGCAAATGGAGTCGACGCTAACGGACATGGAGACCGAACTCAATCTCTTTCTCTCCTCGAAGAACGGATAGTGATTCTTTTTTTGTGAACATACCGTAGGCTGCTGCCGAGAATTACATCGAGATGAAACGCTTTCTGGCCCCTCTCCTATTGCTGCTGGCGCCGTTCGTGTATGGTGAGGTCACCTTCTCCGGACTCGACCTCTCCCCCTCCAACAGCCTCCTCTTTCAGGCGCAGACCGAATCACCGGGGAACGGTACTTTCGAAACGCTGTTCGAGTCGAACCTGATCACCAAGCAGATGCGGGAGCTGACGTTCTACCCGGAACAGGCGATGTTAGTCGGCAACCGAGACCGGCTTCAGATCCAGAACCGTTACGGAGTATTTCGCACAGATGCCAATCTTGCCAACCTTGCTCCGGTGGGGTCCTTCCCTGCGTTCGTCTACGGCCATGACGTTCAAACGGGCAAGATCGCGTCCAACAGCGCTTCGCCCGACGGGAACTACATCCTCTATCTGAAACAGACTGATTTCGGACATGGAGATCTGCTGCTCTATTCGGTTTCCAGCGGCAAGACGGTGACCGTTGCCAAGCAAATCACCTATTCTCTCACCGGGCCGGCCGCGCTCTGGTCGCCGGACTCGGGCTTCTTCGTCTATTCAAGTAGCAACGAGCTCTACTACTACTCCGTCGATCAGCTGAGACAAGATCGAGTAGTCGACGAGCAGTTCAGAAAGATAGGAAGCGGCACCATCGCCAACGTGAAGTGGGGAAGGGACGGCTACCTCTACTACGTGGAGGGATCGTTGGTCTATCGGATTGCGAGCTCGGAGCTGTTCACACGCTCGCTCTATTCCGACCTCCTCAACATCGGAACGATTGCAGGCAAGATCCCGTTCAACTTCGACGCCAATTTCGACGACTTCTGGATATCGCCGGACGGTGGCTCGATCCTCCTCGACAAGGAGGGGCGGAACCTCTTTCTTTATCTGCTCAATGCGCAAGATTACCAGGCGACGGGTAAGACCAAATCGCTTCCCTACCTGCTCCTCCCTCGTGATACGAGGGTTCAGGATGTGCTTTGGTCTCCGGATGGGGTCATCACCCTACTGACTCACAGCATCCTTGGCGACAGCAATAAGGGCACTCTCTTTCGACTGAACGTATACGACCAGACCGAAACACCACTCTTCAGGCAAACCGAGGCGGGCGATATCCGCTCGATAGTCTTGAGCCCCGACGGTACTCGGGTTGCAGTCTTGAAGACAAACCAGGTCATTGTACGCGACTATCAAGACTGGCGTGATATTCGGAGCTTCTCTGAACCCGATCCGCTGCACGCGCTGTGGCTATCTTCGGATCGACTCATTCTCGCGGGAGGCCGGTTGACCGAGCTCGTCAGTCTCACCGGTGATTCCAGGCGTCTCATCAGCGTCTCACAGCCGGGAGCGTACGGATTCGAGAAGGGTACCGAAAAGATCGAGATGCGGATGGACGGCAAAGCTCTCGCGCTCGAGGGCAGCGGTCTGCAGTCACAGGCGAGTGCTTCAGGCGCCGGGAACGGCTCCTCGAGCGACTCTGTCGATCACTCGGATCCAACGAAGAGCGGGGGTTCGTCCGGTGTCAATTGGAGCACCGTCGGCTCGTATTCAGTGACCGAGCCGCGAGTAGCGTCCGGGCTGTACCGTGTCTACACAGACAGCGCCCAGTCCATGAGCTACACGAATATTGTGATGGTGCGGAAAGCACAGGGCGAAGGCACGCAGCCGCTCTTCCCCTACCCGCAGGCCCGCTACGAGGCTTTCCCGACCAAGGAGCAGCCGGTCGATTTCACGGATTTCACGCACGGTTCGCGTATCCGGCGACGGGAGGTCTCGTTAGTCTTCAACGCAGTCGACACGGTCGAAGGACTCACGACCATCCTCAATACCCTCAAGGAATACAACCTTCGCTGCACCTTTTTCATCAACGGGGAGTTTATGCGGCGTAATCCGGGGGCGGTGAGGGAGATTGCAGATTCCGGCCAAGAGGTCGGTTCGCTGTTCTTCGCCTATTTCGACATGACCGATTCTCGTTTCAAGCCTGATCCTACCTTCATACGACAGGGGCTCGCCCGGGCCGAGGATGATTACTTCTCCCTGACCGGAAAGGAGCTATCGCTGCTCTGGCACGCTCCCCACTACTTCACCAACTCGGACATTATCAAAGCCGCCGAAAAGATGAACTACACCTACGTTGGCCGTGACGTCGATCCGCTTGATTGGGTTACGAAGAGCGACGGTCTCAGGGGAGCGAATATATATCTTTCCTCAGCCGACATCATCAATCGAATCATGAGACTGAAAAAGCCCGGCTCCATCATCCCCCTACGGATCGGCAAAACGAATGGAGAACGTGGGGACTACGTATGGAATAGGCTCGATGTGCTGATCAATGACTTGATCTCGCTTGGTTACACCATCGTTCCCGTCTCTACGTTGATGGAACACGCGCGCTAGACCGGAGAAAAAAATCAAGATCGACCTGTGGGCGGTCGATATTAGAAGAAAGCCTGCAAAATATCAGGTTGTTTGAGGAAAAGGAGCGCTCTGCGCAGCGACGATTTCCCGCTCGCGCCAAGCCCTCGACAGCCTACCCCGGGAGGGAGCAGAATCTTGAGCACGATAAACCCGCTGAACGCTTACAAGGAGACGAAAATCCGAACTGCCAGCCAGGGGCAGCTCATCGTGATGATCTACGATGAAGCAATCAAGCAGATCGATATTGCCGCCTCCGGGCTCGAGGAGGGCACGAAGCAGCTGGACATGGTCCACAATGCCATCGTGAAGGCTCAGGATCTGGTGACCGAGCTCACGGTTTCCCTGGATTTCGATCGCGGCGGGGAAATCGCTAAGGGGTTGTTCAACCTCTACATGTTCTTCCGGGAGCAGCTGCTGGTAGCCAACGTCAAGAAGAGCCGTAATATCCTTACGAGCATTCGAGCGATGCTTGCAGAGCTCCGCGACGCTTGGGTCCAGATTCTCAAGTCGGGCGCAGACGTCGAAAGAACCGCACCGACCGGTGTCAACATAGCAGGGTAGGCTCATTCGATGGGCAGCGATTCGAGCAACACGACAAACCGTGTCGCGATCCTGAAACGGCTCAAAGACCATCTGCTTGCCCAGCGCGGCAAGTTTCAGAGATATCTCGACGTTCTCGACAAGGAGGAGGAGTCCATTCACAGCGGCAACCTCGATGCGCTCAAGGTTCAGGTCGAGCTGGAGAAGGGAATTGTCGAAGAGATATATGCTTTCCAGAGGGTAATCGTACCGCTGCAGGACCTCTATCGCGTTGCCTATCCGACCCGAGAGCCCGAGATACCCTCTCTCGAGTCATCACTCGAGCATCTGCGGGCCGAGGTCCTTGCCCACAACGAGCACAATCGCACGCTGCTTCACGAGGCAATCACGAACCTCCGCCAGGAGATCAAGTCTCTCAAGATTCCGAAACAGGCAAAATCCCCCTATGGTGACGTCGACGCCCCATCCGTGATAGACATACGTACATAGGGGTTCTCGATGAAACCATTGTACTTGTTGGACGGGTACAGTCTCATCTACCGTTCATATTTCGCCTTCATCCGCAATCCGCTCATCAATCCAGACGGAAAAAACGTCTCGGCCACCTTCGGTTTCTTTCGCACGCTCTTCAGCTTCTTCGATCAGTTCTCGCCTGAGCTCTTCGCCGTCGTGCTGGATTCGCGTACGCCGACCTTCCGGCACAAGCGGTATCCCGAGTACAAGGCTACTCGTGAAAAAGCCCCGGACGACCTGCACGCGGCCGTTCCGGTCATAGAGGAGATCCTCGCTGCAATAGACGTCCCCACGCTGCAGGCCGACGGCTTCGAAGCTGACGACATCATCGCGACCCTTGCTGCGGCATGCCGGGATCAGGAGCGGGACTGCTACATCATCACCGGAGACAAGGATCTGCTTCAGCTCGTAGGTGAGCATGTGTGGGTTCTGAAACCCGACAAGAGCACCTACGCCAAGATCGGTACGGCAGAAGTTGTCGAGGACTGGGGTGTCCGAGCGGATCAGATTCTCGACTATCTCTCACTGATCGGTGACACCGCAGACAACGTCCCGGGGGTGAAAGGGATCGGTCCAAAATCAGCCGCAAAGTTCCTTTCCGATTTCGAGAACCTCGACGGGGTTTACGCAAACCTTCCATCGCTCACCAAGTCCCAGTCCGAGAAGCTCGCCCAAGACAAAGACAAGGCCTACCTCAGCAAGGAGCTCATCACCCTTCGTTACGATGTTCCGCTCGACCGCCCTATCGAAGGACTCGCAGTTGACGTGAGGGATCGGGCGAAGGCCGTACCGATTTTCCAGCGCGAGGGGCTCAAGCAGCTGGCCGAGCAGAGCGGTGGGGGAACGGCGAAGCCGGAGGGGGCCGCTGGAGAGACATCCATGGCGACGACGATGCCGGGGATGAAGGCAACGACGGGCAGCGCAAAGACGGCGGGAGACTCAGCCGGGCGGTCCGGGTCGGAGAAGAGCTCTACAGGTGAGGCCGAGGGCCTGAATCCACCCGGGAGCGAGGTGAGGGGAGTGGGCACGACCGGCTCCCATCTCTACGGGCAGAAGAAGGGCAGGTATGTAGCGGTAACCGACGCTGCGGAGCTGGACCGGTGGATCGAGCGCGTCAAGAGGAGCCGGACCTTCGCCTTCGATTCGGAGACCGACAGCATCGACGCCGTCGAAGCCAAACCGGTCGGCTTTTCTCTTTCCGTCAAGTCGGGAGAAGCTTGCTACATCCCGTTGAAAGCGGGGAAAGCGAAGTGCCTCTCGGAAGAAGTCGTACGTCTGAAACTGAAGACGATCCTCGAGGATTCTACGCTTCGTCTGATAGGCCAGAACATCAAGTATGACTACAAGGTGTTGAAGCGGTGGGGCATCACCCTGCGTCCGTCCTTCGATACGATGATCGCTGCTTGGCTTATCGACACGACGCGCGGCAGCTACAACATGGACACCCTCGCGGAATGGTATCTCGGCTACCAAACCGTCCATTTCAAGGACGTCGTGCCTGAAGGTGCCACGTTCGACTCTGTCGAGCTCGAGTCAGCCACCGACTACGCAGCCGAGGATGCGGACATCACCTTCAGGCTGTATGAAACCTTCGCACCGATGATCGATGAGAAGGGTTTGCAGACGCTATTCACCGAGCTCGAGATGCCGCTCATTCCCGTTCTTGGTGACATGGAGCTCGAAGGCATCAAGCTGGTACCCGCGATACTCGAGACGTACAGCGGAAAGCTCGCAGCGGAGATTGCCGAGGTAGAAAAACAGGTCTACCGGATCTGCGGCCGGGAGTTCAACCTCAACTCCACGAAACAGCTTCAGGAGATTCTGTTCGAAGACCTTGGCATGAAGCCGATCAAGAAGACCCGCACCGGCTATTCTACTGATAACGCCGTATTGGAGGAGCTTGCCGGCGGAGAAGGAGCGGCGGCAGAGGTGCCGACCCTCGTGCTTCGCTATCGGCTGCTCTCGAAGCTCAAGTCGACCTACGTCGACACCCTACCGAAGCTCGTGAACCCTCGAACCGGGCGCATCCACACCCACTACGGTCAGACTGGCACCGCAACAGGGCGTCTGTCGAGCAAGGATCCGAATCTCCAGAATATCCCAATCCGTGAAGAGGAGGGGCGGCAGATTCGTGCCGCCTTCGTTCCGAGGGTAGGTCACCTTTTCTTGAGCGCCGACTACTCCCAGATCGAGCTGGTCGTTCTCGCTCACCTCACGGGCGATGCAGCCTTGAAGAAGGCGTTCATCGAGGGCAAAGACGTACACAGTCAGACAGGCTCACTGATATTCGGTGTCCCGGACACCGAAGTCACCCCCGAGCAGCGGAGAATTGCCAAGACCATCAATTTCGGCGTGATGTACGGTATGTCGGCATTCAGGCTCTCGAGGCAACTGAAGATACCCCGGCGAATGGCCGACGAGTTCATCGAGGCCTACTTCGCGAAATACAGCAACATTCGCGATTTCGTGGATCGAACGGCCGAGGAGACCAAGACATCCGGCTACGTGCGAACCCTCATGGGGAGAATCCGACCGATTCCGGCAATCGGCAGCCGCAATCGGACCGAGCAGATGGCGGCACAGCGAATAGCCGTCAATACCCCGATCCAGGGAAGTGCGGCCGACATCGTGAAACTTGCTATGCTTCACGTCGTGGGCGCTCTTGCACGGGAGGAACTCGAGTCGCGTCTTATCCTCCAGGTGCACGACGAGCTTGTTTTCGAGGTCCCTGAAGTCGAAATCGACCGAATGCGGAAACTGGTTCGACGCGAGATGGAGCAGGTTGTGAAGCTCGACGTCCCGTTACGCGTAAGTATTGAGACCGGCGGAAGCTGGGGAGATCTTCACTAGCCGATGGTTGTTGGAGACGGTCGTCAGCAGTGGTAATCGGCGTAACCGGAAAGTACTGCGCGGGCAAGAACCTCGTCTCCGACGTGCTTTCGTCGTCGGGGTTTCACGTCATCGATGTCGATCGGCTCGGCCACACGGCCCTGATCGAGCAGAAAGAAGGAGTCATCCAGCAGTTCGGACCCGCAATCGTGGGAGCCGACGGGGAAATCGACCGTCGCGCGCTGGGCAGAATCGTGTTCGCCGATCAACATGCTCTCCGGAAGCTCGAAGAGACGATTCACCCCGCGATGATCCGTGCAGTTCGTCGGGAGATCGAGCGCGAGGTTGGTGGCAACTGTGTCGTCAATGCAGCGATTCTGTTTCGAATGGGGCTTCATGCCCTCTGCGACCGCGTCATCTGGGTCGAGGCGCCCCTCGGAACACGGATCCGGCGTGCCCTGCGCCGAGACGCCCTCTCGCTGCCGCAGGTCATCCGAAGGATCTGGTCCCAGCGAAAACTCTCTCCTCAACCCTTCCAGAATCTTGTCGATATATATAATGTCCGGAACTCGGGCAACAAGAAGGATCTCGAAGCCAGCGTTTTGAGCCTGGTAAAGACGGGTTGAGAATAGTAGAGATGGAACAGCAAAAAATACTGTGGATAATCTTCTCGGTGGCGCTCTTCATCCTCGTGGTTGTCGGGGTAGGCGTCATCTGGTTTCTCCCTTCGAATCACAATACGGTCGCTCAGGCTACGACGACAAAGTCCGGCAATCAGGCAAAGATCAGCTTCGATCCCTACGAATGGGCGAAATCCCAGAACAGCAACTATCCGGGCCTCGAGAATCCGCCGGCCGGCCAGGGACAGGCAGCGGGGCAGGGGAGCGGCAACTTCACGATAATCTACGGTCAGCAGCAGGGTGAGACCCAATCGGGTGGCGCGTCAAAGCAGCCGACAGTTACCGTTTCTCCGCAGTCAAGCGGCTCGACCTCCAAGGCGACCCAAACGCTCCCCGCGCCGAAAGCGGCTGCGCCGGCGCCGCGTCGGACGGCAACTGCATCGGCCCCGGCTCCCAGACCGGCGAAGAGCGTCGCACCGTCGAGGCCAGCTACAGTTCGTGTCGTTCAGCACTGGATTCAGGTGGCATCCTACACGAGCGATTTCCGTGCCGAGCAGGCAAAGAAGGCGCTCGAGACCAACGGGATCACCGGCAAGGTGATGTCGCGCGATATCAACGGTCGCACCTACTTCCGCGTACGGGTAGGTCCCTACCTGAATCAGTCGGAAGCCGAGAAGTTCCTCGGTGAGATCAAGAAGATCTCCGAGTTCCGCAACAGCTACATCTCGCTCGTATACGCAAGTCAGCGAGTCAACTAGGGCTCGCATCCCCCTCCGATGAAAGATCCTTGATTCGTTCCTCGACAAAGGGGACCGCATTGTTCATCGCGTCGATCTGTTCCTGCTCCATCCGGTTGATCTCGTCGATGTAGTTGTCCATTACCCGCTGCATGTCTCGGTCCAGGAATCGATGCAGGCTGTAATTGTGAACGGCCTCGAAGCCGCGGCGCAGCTTGTGAGGAGAACCGGCACCCGGATCGAATATCTGAATACCGTGATCGATTGCCCATTCGATGGGGCCGTAGTAGCAGGTGTTGAAATGTAGATTGTTCACGTGCGCAGTCGTTCCCCAGAACCGGCCAATGAGCTGCTCTCCTTTAGTGAGAAGAAATGACATGGCAATGGGTTTGTCTTCCCTTCCCTGTTCGAAGGCCGCCATGAAGAGCAGGCGATGTCGAAACCGTTCCGCCAACCCGAGAAAGAACTCTCTGGTGAGAAAACGGGCCGCCCATGGCCCGTATTGGCTGTTGGTGAGGTCGTAGAAACGATACATCGCGGGAAAGAATGAATCGGGAATCTCGTCTCCGTGATAAGCTCTGAGGACAACTCCTTCTTCCTCGGTCGAGCGGCGTTCGCGCTTGATGTTTCTGCGCTGATTCTTGTTGAATACTGCGAGGTAGTCGTCGAAGGTTCGATAGCTCTTGTTCTTCCAGGCGTAGCTCTGGTGCTTCCAGCGATTAAATCCGTGTCGTCCCATGAGATCGGCCCAATCCGGATCGACGAAGTTGAAGCCGACGTTTGAGATCTTTCGCTTGGCGCAGAAACGCTCGATCTCTTCGAGTATCCAGGATGTAGTCTCCTCTTCATCGAGCCTCGGGTTGATCAGGAAGCGATATCCCACCGCCGGCGTCGCAGGGCTCATCCCTACGAGCTTCGGGTAGTAACGCACCCCCAACTGCCTCGCAACGTCGGCCCAGGCGTAGTCGTAGACATACTCGCCCGCGCTGTGGCTCCGGATGTAAAGGGGAGCCGCAGCCACCAGCTCGTCGCTTGCCCACACCGTCAGGTGGCTGGGTATCCATCCGGTGGCCGGAACGGTGCTGCCGGAGATCTCAAGCTGTCGCAGCCATTCCCACTCGAGAATGGGAGTCGGCAATGGGCCGGCAAGCGCGTCCCAGGCCGCCTCATCGACATCCAGGATCGAATCGATCCAATTGAACGTCAGCTCACTGTTTTGAAATCGAGTGCGGGCCATACACAAACGAATTTCACCAAACTGATCGCGTCTGTCAAGAATTAAGCGCTCGGACATCAACACACTCGGCGATGTTTCAGGCGGATTGCGGTTTGCAGCGCTTTTTGAGTACCTTATTGATACAATCAGAAATGCGACTGACGAGTGTGCTGGGACTCCCCGTGGGTCTTATTTTGGGTTTTCTCCTCGAGTATCGCGGATTCAACATGGGTACTGCCTTGCGAAGCATCCTGTTTGCCGGACCCAAAAAAGACCTCCGGGCCTACGTCACCATACTGATCATCAATATCGTCGCAGTTCACGTTCTCGCCGCCGCCGGCCTCATCAGGCCGCGAGGCGTTCCCTTCTTCTGGCCCGCGGTAGTGGTCGGCGGTTTCCTTTTCGGCTTGGGGATGTCGTTCGGCGCCGGCTGTGCGAACATCTGGCATGGCACCGGAACCGGTGCCTCGGGTTTGGCGTTTGCGCTTCTTGGGTTCATGTTCGGGACGCACGTCATCCGTACCCCGGTTTTCGCTCCGGTCTTCATCTCCCTTCGCCGCTACGTGCTCGAGCTCCATGGAACGGAGATTACTCTCCCGACGCTTCTTGCCCCGGGGGACCCGCTTTTGCAGTGGGCTGTCGTGATGATTCCCGCTCTCGCCGGCACGGTGTGGCTGGGACTATCAATGCGCCGCCGCGATGCAGACGACCGATCCTGGGTCGCCACGGGAATGCTAATCGGATTCACGGGGGTGGCGGCATGGCTCGTTTCACGAGTTAACGGTGATACCTACGGCCTCTCCTTGACGCAACCGACCCTGGCGCTCGGACGGATAATCTTCTTCGGCGATTTCGACGCCTTCTATTGGGGAACGTTCATGATTCTCGGTATTCCGATCGGCGTCTTCTTCGCGGCCCGGCTGAAGCGGACTCTTCACTTTCGAATCCCTGCGACCACGGAGCTTCTGAAGCTCGTCGGATCCGGCGCATTGACGGGTGTTGGCGCCTCCCTCGCAGGAGGGTGCAACGTTGGCCATGGTATAACCGGAGTGTCCCTTCTCTCCGTGGGTAGCATCGCAGCGACTGCCGCGGCGATGTCTGCGGTATGGCTCACGAGCGCGATCCGCTCCCGGTTTCATTTCACCGATTGACAGGTCGGCGGGGTGCCCGTACGATCCTACGTGTCCATCTTTCATACACATAGGGCGTTTACAGCGTTCGCGGAGGTTCGAATACGTGAGGCTTTCACTTGAATACGGAAAAGAGGGGCTTGCGGTCGAATTGCCCGATGACTTGCAGGTCTCGGTCGTACGGCCGGCACGTCGACCGTCGCTCGATGATGCCAGGGCAGCGCTGCGCAAAGCTCTTCGCCGTCCGATCGGCTCACCGCCACTCAGAGAGCTGGCCCGCGGAGCGGAACGTGTGGGTATCGTCTTCAACGACATCACGCGGGCAACGCCGAATGACCTCATTATCGAGACGATCGCCGAGGAGCTTGGCCCGGAGGGCGATGCAGATATCGTACTCTTCAACGCTACGGGAACCCATCGAACGAACACCGATTCCGAGCTGAAGTCCATGCTCGGGCCCACAGTCTTCGGCCGCTTTCCCATCGTGCAGAACGACGCCCGCCTCGAGGAGGAACACAGGAGCGTGGGTGTTACCCGGCGAGGGAACGAGGTCCGTATTCATCGGGAGCTTCTCGACTGCGACGTGAAGATCCTGACCGGGTTTATCGAGCCGCATTTCTTTGCCGGCTTCTCAGGGGGCGGCAAGGCGGTGATGCCCGGAATGGCTGCTCTCTCGACGATCGTTCACAACCATTCTGCAGCCAACATGGATCATCCGAAGGCAACTTGGGGGGTGACGGAGGGGAATCCGGTGTTCAGCGAGGTAAGGGAGGCCGCACGTATGATCGACGGATGCTTCCTGGTAAATGTCGCGCTCAACCGTGAGAAGAAGATAACGGCCGTATTTGCAGGCGACCTCGTCGAAGCTCACCGCGTCGGGTGCAATTATGTGCGTGAAGCCAGCATGGCTCCGGTCTCCAGCCCCTTCGACGTCGTCATAACCAGCAATAGCGGCTATCCACTCGACCTTAACCTCTATCAGTCGGTGAAAGGGATGAGCGCTGCGGCGGGAGTGGTCAAACTTGGCGGTTCGATCATCCTGGCGTCGGAATGCTGGGACGGTGTGCCCGAGCACGGCGAATACGGCAAGTTGCTCGCGGAGGCCGAGAGCCCTGAGTCGCTTCTCCGACGCATCCGTACTTCCGGATTCCATCGGCAGGACATGTGGCAGGCACAGATCCATGCGAAGGTCTGCCAGACGGCGGATGTCTACCTTCATTCAAGCCATCTCGACGACGAGACGGTGCGAGGTGCATTTCTTCACCCGTGTCCCTCGATCGAGGACAGAGTCGAGGCTCTTCGCCGCGAGCGGGGCGGCGATCTTTCAGTCTGTGTTCTTCCCGAGGGCCCGGTGACGATTCCCTACTTCAGCTGATTTCCGATCCGGCGGACTCCGAGTGGGCTGCAGCCCATTTCCCGGCAATGAGGCCGGAGACTTCCGAGACGACATAAACAACCGCGAAAACCGCTCCAACCTCGATCCAATCTATTGCAGCAAAAGAGGCGGTTCGAAAGATGTGCTCGAGCTCGGGGAGGTAGACGGTTAGTGCCAAGAGTCCGGCGGTGAATAGGAAGGCAATGACGAGCGTCGTCATCAATCTCACTCGATTTCGACTGGAGCTAAACATCCTTCCCATTCGAGAGACAAAGAGCGCGAGCTGGGCGGCGGCTATGCCGGCGAAGAAAATCGTGCCTGGCCGCAGATCGAACGCTCTCTGAACTTGCCCCGATCCGGTTGCCGTCAGGGCGAGAATGAAGGCGGCTCCGGCAACGACGCTCACGAGGAGACCGCGCATCAGGAAGCCGTGGGTCAGGATCGAACGAGCGACGATATGGTGGCCCCCGGGCGACGGCGGCGACGACATCGCCTCAGACGATGGGGGGGTTGTCCCGATTGCGAGCGACGGAATCAGATCGATGACGAGATCGAGCAGAAGCACGAGGGCCAGCGACAGGGGAAGAGGAAGCGAGAACACTAGGAACGCAACGAACGCAGTAGTCTCCGGCAGAAGATGCGAGGCTATATGCTCGATCATCCGCCGAATGTTCGATACGGCCGTTCGTCCCTCCTCGATTGCCGAGACGATGCTTGCAAAGCTGTCGGCCGAGAGCACAATTTCTGCGGTCGCCCGCGTAACAGGGCTGCCTCTCTCACCCATCGCCACACCGATATGTGCCTTCTTGAGCACCGGAGCGTCGCTAATTCCGTCCCCGGTGGCGGCAACGAGCCTGCCCGTCTGTTTCAGAATATTCACGATTCGAAGTCGGTGCTCAGGGTTCACTCTCGCAAAGACTATTTCGTCGGTTTCCAGCGCCTTGCGGATATCTTCGTCGGTTGATTCAGAAATCTCCTTTCCTGAAATCACTCGTGCGTCGGGGTCCTCCACTATTCCGAGCTGACGTGCAATCGACAGCGCCGTGAGCTGATACTCGCCGGTAATCATGATGACCCGCACGCCGGCCTCGCGACAGGTGCGAATCGCATCGTGGGCATCGTCGCGAGGAGGGTCGAACATGGCGGTCATGCCGGTAAAAACGAGATCGCGCTCGGCCTCTTCGACGGTCCCCCTTTCGACTGTCTTATGCGGCAGCCTGCGGTAGGCGAAGCCGAGGACTCGCATCCCCTCCTCTGCGAACTTGTCGATTTGCCGGTCGATGGTATCCTGAAGCACTTGATCGATCGGCCGCTCACGGCCATCCATCAGCACCTTCGTCGAAAGTCGGAGCAACTCGTGAGGCGCTCCTTTTGCGAAGAGCTGGTAGAGCGCCTTCCCGTCAGCCGAGGTGCCGAGGGCGTGGACCGTGCTCATCCGTTTGCGAACCGAATCGAAGGGGAAACGTCGAACAGCAGGGTAGGTTTGCCGTATGGTCTTCACTTCGATCTCAGCCTTCTCGACAAGCGAGAGCAGGGCCCCTTCTGTTGGATCTCCGGTGACGTGCCACTTGTCGTTGTCCGCATCCGGAGGCTCCAGCGTGGCGTTATTGCAGAGCGCCGCGTCGTAGAAGAAGACCCGGTAGTCGCCGTTGCCGAGATCGACGCCGGCAATTGTCTCCAGACCGTCTCGGAACTCCCCGTGCGGGCGATATCCCTCGCCGCCCACCTCGAATACCCGCCCCCCGAGCCAAAGCCGTTTGACGCACATCTCGCTCGTTGTGAGCGTCCCGGTCTTGTCGGTACAGATTACGTCCGTCATCCCGAGCTCTCCGATCGAAGACAAGCGTTTTATCAGTGCACCCTTTCGACGAAGTCGGGAGGCCGAGGATATGAGGACGAACGTGACTGCGGGTATCAGCCCTTCAGCCGAAAGTCCGAGGATAATTCCCGCTGCGACGACTCCCACGATCCCTTGAGAAGAACGAAAGGCTTGGGGTCCGTGAGCCGCGAGCAGAAGCAACGCGCCGAGGGCGAGGGCGATCAGGGTCGCCACGGCCGACACTCGTGCGAATCGGTTGATTCCCCGCTGGATGCCGCTCGATTCATCCTTGATCGTCTGGGTGAGGTACGCTACCTGACCGAGCTCCGTATCCATGCCGGTTGCGGTCACGACTGCGGTTCCGTTTCCTGCCATCACCGTTGTTCCCGCAAACACGAGGGCCGGCATTTCAATCCAAAGAAACTGCTCGCGGTTCAGGACTGGGTCGTGGCTCTTGTAGACCGGTTTCTGGTCTCCCGAAAAGGCACTGTTGTCCACTCTGAGCTCGCTCGTGTCGATCAACCTCCCGTCGGCTGGTATGACATCCCCCTTGTCGAGCAGCAGGATGTCTCCAGGAACGAGGTTTTCGGTAGCAATTCGCCGTTCATGTCCGGCCCGTATGACTTTGGAGCTTGGAGGTATGAGATTCTTCAGGGCGTCCACTGCTCGCTCTCCCTTGTATTCGCGCAGGAAAGCGAAACCGGCATTGATGACCGCGAGTGCTGCCACTGCCCACGCCACCCCGGCAAAGCCAAAGAGAAATCCCACCGCCGCAGCGGCCCAAAGCGGGAGATTCGAGAGGTCAACAAGGTTGCGGAGAAACCTCCCGATGAGCGGGGTGGCACCGATAATCGAGAGTCGATTTTGCCCGTAGATTTCACTGCGGGCGCGCGCTTCGTATTCAGAGAGTCCTGCCTCGGAGGTCTCGAGCTCACGAAAAACCTCGTCTCGTGACAACGGAAAGTAGCTCTCCCTCTGAACCTGCTCGTAGTTCAGAGTGTTGAACAGGTCCGAGTCGCTTGCCGCATCCATCAGTTTGTCGAGCAGGACGGTGTTCTTCTGCAGATTGCCGATTGCCGACAATATCTTGAGATGTGTCTGGCTCTCCGCCTCAGGGGTCACGAAGAGAAATATGATGTGAGCAGCTTTTCCGTCGGGGGCGCCGAAATCGATCCCCGGTTTGGAAATCCCAACGAAGAAAAGCACCTGTTCGAGATGCGGGAGGCGTGAGTGGGGGATAGCCACACCGTCTCCGATGCCGGTCGACGCCTTCTCTTCGCGTTCGAGGACGCTCTGGAGTATCTGGTTCTTGTTCGGTAGGCTCAGACGGCTGCAGATATAGCCGACGATTTCGGCGATGACGGCGCGCTTCGTGCTCGCACGGAGGCTGACGGTTACCATGTTCTTGTTGACGAACGAGGAGAGATTCATGAGACCACCTTGCATTCGTGCGCCGACCGCTATACTATGCTGCCGTCGACTTCGGAGTGTCAATCGAGCTCATGATACCATAGAGCGCTTGAGGCAATGAACAAGGTCTTCGCCGGCGTCGCGGTCTTTCTCGCTGTCCTCGTCTCCTGCCGCCATGCCCCGGGCACGGATTTCACCGCGATCGACCGGGTAGGGTGGGACGACTACGCGGCATTTGCACCGGGCCTGAAAGAGGAGGCCCTGTTTTCGAGTTATCCCTTCCTCCGCCAAGCTCCCGTCTATCACCTCGAGCTCGAGCTGGGTGACAACCTTTCGACCCTGACCGGCCGGGCCAAAATCCGGTTCACCAACACGGAAGCGGAAGCTCGCTCGAGGCTCGATTTCGTTCTTCTCCCCAACATCGCCTCAGGCTCAATGCAGATTGCCCGCACCCGAGTCGACGGACTCGATGCGGTTGCCGAGGTCTCGCCGGACGGAATGGTCCTGCGTCTGACATTCCCACACCCTCTCGCGTCCGGAGAAAGCGCCGTCATCGCAATCGATTACGCGCTCTCGATTCCACGCAACAGCACAGTCGGATTCGGCGGTCTCGAGTCGTCGGGGGGCACCGTCTCACTTGGTTATGCCTATCCGATGATTCCCGCAACGGGTAGATGGGGCTACGGCAAACCACCCGCGTACGGCGACCTCACCGCCAATCCCGTTTCTTTCTATCTCGCCGAGATTTCCTACCCGGCGGGGCTCGTGCTCGCCGCACCCGGTAGGTTGCTCCACCACGCCGAACAGGGTGGACGCGTACGAGACCTTCTCTCCCTCGGACCGGCGCGGGATTTCTACTTCGAGCTCGGCAACGGGCTCGAGCTTACCCAGAAGCAGGTGGGAGATGTGGAGCTGAGAGCACTCACCTCGGGATCTGCAGTCAAAAGCGCCGCAACGGTGCTGGACGTAGCCGCTCATGCTCTTCCGATTTTCGAGGGGCTCTTCGGCCCCTATCCCTACCGCAGCCTTACATTTGTATCGACCAAGTTCGATGCGTACGGTCTGGAGTTCCCCGCAGTCATCGTCCTTACCTCCTGGCTCTACGGCGACCCGGCACGGGTCGTTGGCGGTGCCTCGGTGCGGACGCTGCTCGAGGCGACGGTGGCACACGAGGTCGCCCATCAGTGGTTCTACGCGCTGCTGGGAAACGATCAGCTGTCGGAACCATGGATCGATGAGTCCTTCGCTCAGTATGCAACGCTGCGCTATTACACCGCTCGTTACGGCGAGGCGGGGGCCGCCGGGTTTCGGCGTTCGCTCGACGGACGCGTGTCGCGGGTGAACGGTGCGCAGATTCCACTTGGCCGCGCGGTGTCATCCTACACCCCGAAGGAATACGGCGCGGTTATCTACGGACGCGGGCCCCTCTTCCTCGAGGCTCTTTCGAAACGAATGGGTTCCGAGCGTTTCGACGCATTTCTCAAGGGTCTGACGCGCACCTACCGCTGGAAAACCATCACAGGAAAAGACATCAAGGCCGCCGCCGAGCAAAGCTGCTCGTGTTCTCTCGGCGAGCTGTGGGCTGAATGGATAGGACCGTAGCCCCTCTCGGCGTCTTGTTCAAGAGAAGTATCCACGATACCATCGCCCGCCGAGCACTGAGAAGAGGAAGGGTAAACGTGAGACAGTTCATTTGCGTAAGGTGCGGAGTGCAGTATCCGGAGTCCGAGAGCCCGCCGGAGCAGTGTCCAATCTGTGAGGACGACCGTCAGTATCTCGGACCGAATGGACAAGAGTGGACGACGATGGAGGAGCTGCGCGACGAAGGGTACCAGAACGAGTTTCGATCGATCGAGCCGGGCGTCACCGGAATCAGCACCGCGCCGGAGTTCGCGATCGGCCAGCGGGCGATCTTGATTCAAACCCCGGAGGGGAACATTCTCTGGGACTGCATCTCCTATCTCGACGATAAGACCATAGAGACGGTCGACCGGATGGGGGGAGTCGCTTCGATCGCCATCTCCCATCCCCATTTCTACTCCTCAATGGGGGAGTGGAGCCGCAGACTGGGCAACCCACCCATCTATCTGCATGAATCCAACCGACCATGGGTGATGAGCCCGGACGCCCCCATCATCTTCTGGGATTCCGATACCCACTCGCCGCTGCCCGGCGTTACCCTCATCCGATGTGGCGGTCATTTCCCCGGCTCGACCGTCTTGCATTGGGCCCCGGGTGCCGAGGGCCGCGGCTCACTGCATAGCGGCGACACGATCTCCGTCGTGGCGGACAAGAGCTCCGTCAGCTTCATGTACAGCTATCCGAACCGAATCCCGCTTGCTCCGTTCGAGGTGCGCCGCATCGTCAACGCGCTTCGCCCGTTTCCCTTCTATCGTCTCTACGGCGGCTGGTGGGGCGCCGAGGTCCATGAGAAGGCGCAGGACGCGGTCGCCACCTCGGCCGAGCGCTATATTCGCCACATCGCGGGCTGACTTGCCGGCGGCAACCCACCCTCCTTTCTTGTCCTTCATCCCTCCGGACGCGCAGTGAGCACGACCGGCAGCTCGATGGTCTTCGTTCCGCGGACGATAGTGAGGCTTACGACGTCTCCCGGCCGGGTAGCCTCGAGGCTCCCGAGATACTCAATCACAGTGGTGACCGGATGCCCCTCGACCGCCACGATGATATCGCCGCCGATGGGGACCCAAACCGAGCCTTGCTGGACGAATTTGCCCGCCTCGCCGCCGTGGAGTCCCGCCTTTTCGGCGTTGCCCCCTGGTTCGACGTAGGTGACAAGCAGGCCTTTGCTTCTGTTGAGGCCCGCGTCACGGGCGAGCTGCGAGTCGAGCGCGACACCGTCGAGCTCGATCCACCCGCGCATTACCGTACCACCTTCGATAATCTGACCTACGATCCGTTTGGCGACGTTGGAAGGAATCGAGAACCCGATCCCCACGTTGCCTCCGGTCGGAGAGACGATCATGACATTGATACCGACCAGCTCGCCGGAGGAGTTGAGAAGGGGACCGCCGGAGTTGCCGGGATTGATCGCTGCGTCGGTTTGAATCAGATTGCGCACGATGAACCCGGACTGCGTCTGCATGGGCCGCCTGAGACCGGAGATGATCCCCGATGTAAGTGTCCCCTCGAGACCGAAGGGATTGCCGAGCGCAAGTACTTTCTGACCGATTTGAAGCACATCACTGTCGCCAACCTTGATCGTCGCCAGAGTCCTTCCCTGCGGGTCGAACTGGAGAACGGCCAGATCGAGGTCCGGGTCGTATCCAACCATCCGTGCACGATAGTTGCTTCCGTCGTACATCGTGATGATGAGGCTTTGGCCCCCTTTGATCACGTGGTAGTTCGTGACGACATGACCGGACTGGTCTACTATGAAGCCGGATCCGGTTCCCGAGACCGGGAGGTGCCCCTGGAACCTGTTTCGGAACATGCTCAAAGAGGTGACGTTCACGACAGCACGGATGTTGTCCCGATATACGGTTACCGTTTCGATCTCCGAGCTGCTGAGGCCCTCCGTTCTAATCGGCGGCATTGGTTGTTCATCGGGAATCCCGACTGTCAGCTCGGGCTCGAGCCAGTGGACATCTTCCGGGGCCGGCCTGATGCCGGCGATGGTGGCGCATCCTGATATCGAGAGTAGACCCAGCACAACCAAGCCGAGTCGGCGCAGCCCACGCGAATTGATCATGGATAGACTCCTGAGGCGACAACCCTACCGAATCGAGCGGTGAGAGCGTTGCGGTGCTATGTGTTTTTTGAGCTTGCTATGAAGAGTTTTGTAGCTGCCTATACTAGATATAGCACGAAATCTCGGAGCAGTAAACCAAAATGCGGAAGCTGCGCCTCCGCAGCTACCGTTCTGCCACTGAGCTCTTCCGCCTCTTGCTCGACGGCTCGCCGCCGAGCAGCTTCTCGTTCAGGAAGCTTGCCCAGAGTGTTTCGAGGATGACCGAGACGAGGATCGTAATGACGGTAACGGCGAGAATAGACTCGCCCCAGTTGGTGAGCTGCTTGTCGTGGTAGACGAGGCCGAGACTCAAGGGCAATCCGGCGAGGGCGGATGGAACCACTCCGCGTGGTCCTTCGAGCACGATGAATAGGTATTGCTTGAACGACCATTTGCCGAGCGGAAGGATCGAAAGACCGGCGATCGGCCTTGCGACGAAAACGACGAAGAGAGCAATGACGGTTCCCTTCAACAGAACCGAACCGAGTGCTGAGAGATCGATGCTTGCGCCCAGTAGGATGAAAATGCTCACCGTGGCGAGCTCCGAGACAGTCTCGTTGAAGTGGAGCTCCTTGGATATGACGGTACCGGCGTCCTTCAGGTCGTGTTTCTTGAAGAAGACATCGTGGTTGCCGAGAACGATCGCAATAACCGTGGCAACGAGGTAGCCCGAAGCCTGGGCCCACTCTCCGAGCCCGAAACCGCCGAGCGCCAATGCGAGCGAGTAAAGCTCGGGGAAGTTCTCGAGATGGAGGATGCGGATGAGCCAGTATCCGAGAAGTCCCAAACCGATCCCGATGGCAATCGAGACGACGACTTCGTAGAGGAAGAAGATAACCGCCGCAGGATAGAGCGTGGTAAAGTGTGCAATGCCTTCAATGAATTGAGCGCTCGCCGCCTGCGGAACCAGAAGCGCTATGGCGAGAATCGTCAAGACGATACCGAGCGGATCGTTGAAGATCGATTCGGTGACGATGATCGACTTCATGTCCTCGTTGATATTGTGCTGCCTGAAGAGCGGGATCAGGGTTGCCGGGTCGGTGGCGCCGATAATGGCTCCGAAAAGGAATCCCACGGCAAACGGCACGTGGAGCACCTCGGAGAAGACGAAGGCCGAGACGAACGCGGTGATGAGCAGACCGAGGGTGTCGAGAATCCCGATCGTCGCGATGTGCTTCTTCAGGAGAGACCACTTCAGGTTGTGTCCCTCCGCGAAGAGGATGACGACCAGTCCGAACACCCGCGCATAATTGAAAAGCTGATGAGAGATCGATCGGTGAATGACGTGGAGAACAGGCCCGACTATCAGCCCGAGCACGACGAGGATCGGGACATAGGATATCCCGGTCTGTTCGCTGAATAGAAACGTTATGACCCCCACCGCCATGACGACGGCGAGAGTTAGTACGGCCAAATCGACGCTTGACAAAGATGCACAACCCTTTTCGTTTTTACATCACGTTGGACCGCCGAACGGTCGAGTGTAAGATAGCGAAGGAGATCGGTTTTGTACAGGGGGCGGGCCGTGCTCCTCAGTTACCGTTGCGATCCACGAAGAGCGAGGCAATCTCCTTTTTGTACAGCTCGTCCAAGACGTGCCGCTTCACCTCTTGCTTGGCGGACAGCTCCTTGTTTATTTCGAAGTCGTGGTCGATCAGCTTGAACCGGAAAATGCGCTCGAAGGTCTTGAACCCGTTCTTGGCGCTGACGAGCTGACTGACCTCGGAATCGAGGAGCTCGTAGATCTCCGGAAGGGTAACGAGGTTCCTCACGTCGATGTACGGGATGCCGTTTTGCTTCGCATAGGTTTCCAACTGATCCCGATCAGGCACGATCAAAGCTGCAAGGTACTTCTTGTCTTGACCGAGAACCACCGCTTCCTTGATGTAGGCCGACTCCTTGAGCTTGTATTCCATCGGCAGCGGCTCTACATTTTCACCTCCCAGGAGCACGATCGTGTCCTTTGCGCGTCCAACGAGTCGAAGCTCGCCCCTGCGAGTGAGCATCGCCAGGTCGCCCGTGTCGAGCCAGCCATCCTCGGAAAGAATCCGTGCAGTCATCTGTTCGTTCTTATAGTATCCAGGCATTACCTGAGCTCCCTTGACGTGGAGCACCCCTTTCTTGCCGTAGGGGAGCTCGTTTCCCTCTTCGTCGAGGACTCGGAACATGGTGCCGGGAAGCGGAGGGCCGACGGTGCTTGGTACGGGTCGTCGCTTGGGTCGAACTGCGAGAACCGGGGCAGTCTCGGTCAGGCCATATCCCTCGAGAAGGAGGATGCCTGCGGCGGCGAAGAACCTGTCGACCGCGGGAGGCAGCGCGCCTCCGCCTGAGACTGCGGCGACGAACCTTCCGCCGAGTTTCTCTTTTATCGATTTGAATACAAGGACATTGCCGAGGAGACGCAGCGGGGTCAGCAGCAGGAAGGGGATGATTGCGAGAACAGCATCGATGACACGGAACCGACGGTGGAACTGGGGCATCAAACCTCGAAGCATGTTCTTCAGGGTCGCGTGAGCTCCGCCGACCGCGACGAAGAACCGGAACAGAGACTGCGCCGCACCGCTCTTCTCGCTCACCGTACGATAGATGCCCTGCATGACCGCTTCCCAAATTCTCGGCACCGAGCCCATCCACGTCGGGCGGACGGCCGCGAAATCGGCCATCATGATCTGTCCGACCGGCTTCGAGTAGGCAACTGCGGCGCCGGCGGCGAGCACCATGTACTGAATGATTCGCTCGAAGGAGTGCCAGACGGGCAGGACGCTCAAGAAGACCTCTCCGGGTCCAAGCTCGAGAATGGTCGGCACGGAGTCCAACTGAAACAGGAAATTCTCGTGCGTAAGCATGACGCCCTTCGGAATGCCGGTGGTGCCCGAGGTGAAGATGATCGTCGCAATGTCGTCGCCGACGACCCCTTCCAACTGTTCATCGAAGAACCCAGGCTCCTTTTCGAGCACTTCGGCTCCCTTGGCCATGACTTCGTCGTAGGTCATGATTCTTACGCGCGAGAAGAGCCCGCTCTTCACCGGCTCCCCTGATGGATCGAAGACGATTATGGTCTTGAGCTTCGGCAACTCATCGAGGCCCGAGGCAATTTTTCCGACCTCCCGGTAGTTTTCGGCAATCGTTATCTTGCAGTCGGAAAATCCGAGGATGTAGTGGATTTCCTTTGCCATCGAGTCACAACCGCGCGGTACATCCGCGGCACCGAGCCCCAGAATCGCCTGATCTGCGATCAGCCATTCCTTGCGGTTGTCCGAGATCAATCCGACGTGATCGCCGTGTCGAACTCCGAGTGAGTGAAGTCCGGCCGCAAAAGTCTCGGTGAGGTGGTAGAAAGCGAGATAGGTTGTCGCTTGGAACACGCCGCCTTCGTCCTTGCTGTACTGAATATTCTGGTCGGCGTTCATGTTGACGATTTCTCTCAGGAGTTTCGGAATCGATTCCTGCATTTCTGCCCCCTTTTATCGGCTACTGAGTTGATCTGGAAGATGTCGACGTGAATATCGGTTGATTATAGCACGGAATTGCGAGAAGGCAACGGAAGTTTTGGCGCCCTCCACCTCTCAAGCTCGCCCTGGGCCGGCCCTCGCCTAATCCCTCTCGGGGGGCTCCGCGTCGAAACGCCGAGCCTCGTTTTCCATTGCGAGGACGAGCCGGTCGAGCCGGGTCATCGTGTTCGTTCGGCGCCGGGCGAGTATCGACTGGAGGGCGGGCAGCTCGTTCTGCGTGTAGCGCTCCACCGCCGACCTGGCGCGTTGGGCCGAGTCCTGCATCTGCGACATGTTGAAGTAGCCCAGGATGAGCCGCTTGCTGCTTACACGCAACTCCATCTGGGTGATGTATTCGATCGTGTCGAATATTGCTGTTCGGAATTCCTCTTTCCCCATTTCTCCAAGCCGTAATCTCGGTGTTAAAGAAGCTCCGCCGCGAGCTCAGCGAGCGGGCTCCGCTCGGACTTCTCCAGAGTCACGTGGCCAAAGATCTCGCGTCCCTTGAAAGCCTCGACGAGATAGGTAAGGCCGTTGCTGTTTGAATCAAGATAGGGGCTGTCGATTTGGTACGGGTCGCCGGTTAGGACCACTTTCGTGTTCTCTCCTGCACGGGAAACGATGGTCTTTATCTCGTGTGGCGAAAGGTTCTGCGCTTCGTCGATGATGATGAACTGATTGGGGAGCGACCGGCCACGGATGTAGGTCAGCGCCTCGATTTCGATCATCTTGTTCTGAAGAAGCCAGTCGGTATTCTTGATAGTCGGGCTCTTGTAGACGCTCATGATGTAGTCTAGGTTGTCGAACAGTGGCTGCATCCAGTGGGAAAGCTTCTCCTCCTTGGCTCCCGGCAGATAGCCGATGTCCTTGCCGAGCGGTATAACCGGGCGGCTTACGAGAACGCGGGTGTATATCTTCTCCTCGAGCACCTTCTTCAGCCCCGAGGAGATGGCAAGAAGGGTCTTGCCGGTTCCCGCTTTTCCGACGAGCGTCACGAGCCGTATCGAGTCGTCAAGGAGGAGATTGATGGCGATACGCTGGTTGTCGTTGAGAGGTGAGACCCCGGTGACCGTTTCTCCGATGTGATCTACGTAACGCAGTAGACCCTCCCGGGCATCGAATCGGCCGATGGCCGTCGTCTCGGTTCCCTTCTCGGTGAGGATCATGTATTCGTTTGGGCGTAGCTCCTGATTGAGCTGCATACATCCGGACGTGGCAAGTTCGTTGATGGTTTCACGTGCGACCACCTCCTGCCGGTATCCTGAGTAGAGATCGCTCAGATTGACCTTCTGCTTCTCGTAGTCGACAGCCTTGATGCCAAGCGCAGTCGCCTTCACTCGCGCGTTGATGTCTTTTGAAACGAAGAATACCTGACGGCCCCGTTTCTTTAAGGTCAGCGCGGTCAGCAGGATCTTGTTGTCGGCGCTGTCCTGTCGAAGGTCGGCCGGCACGTCCTTTTCGTGTGTCAGCACGACTTTCAGGATGGAACCGTTCTCCATCTTCACGCCTTCGTTGATATTGCCCTTCTTGGTCATCGCCTCGAGAATCCTGATCGCGTGTCGCGCGTTTCGGCCCTTCTCATCCCCTGAGGTTTTGAGCTTGTCCAGCTCTTCCAACACCCAGAGCGGCACGATGACCTCATTGTCGCGAAACGAAAGAATGGCATCCGGTTTGTGGATGAAGACGTTCGTATCGATCACAAACGATTTGACGGGATCACTCACCTATCTTGCCCCTCCACCATGTGCGAAGAATACCACAATCGGATCGAATAATAAACCGCTCCCACCTTTTCGAGCCAATCCCGGAAATTCAAAATAGTGACCAATATATTAAAAAAATAGATCTTTTTGCTTGACTGAATGAATAAAATGAATTAACTATTCGATATAAATCATCTACCGGTATGGAATCATGGAGTGTAGGAAAATGGCTGCAATGGGGCCCGAGACTGCCGCAGAGGCTACAGAAGAGGTCGGTCAAATCGATGTCGACCTCGAGCAATCGGAGACGAAATCCACCCACAAGGGAGGACCTCTCAGACTTCTCAACCGCAATTTCCTGCTCCTGTGGCAGGGGCAGCTCGTGTCGGCCATCGGGGATGTGGCCTACGAGATAGCGCTTGGATTCTGGATCCTCGCGGTCACGGGATCGACAGCTCTGATGGGAGCTCTGATGGCGGCCTCGACTCTGCCTCGCGTCGTCCTGAGCCCGTTTGCCGGCGTTTGGGTAGATCGGTTGGACCGGAAATGGCTACTCGTTGTCATGGACGCGGCGAGAGGAGTCGCGGTCGTGTTCGCCGGTGTCATGGCTATTCTCGGGGTGCTCCAAATCTGGATAGTGTTCGTGGTCGGAGTGATTATCGGAATCGGTGCCGCCTTCTTCGAGCCTTCAGTAAGCTCCATCATTCCGGATCTCGTCGAGAAGAAGGATCTCGTCCGTGCCAACAGCGGCTTCGCGATGATCCGTGCAGGATCGGGCATTCTCGGGAACAGCGGCGCCGGGGTTCTGTATTCAGTTCTCGGAGCACCGCTCCTCTTTCTGATCAACGGCGTCTCCTACCTCGTATCGTCGATAACGGAGATCTTCATTCGGGTACCGAAGATTCATCACCGGGCTCGACGCACTCGTTTCTGGGCGGATATGCGTCAGGGCCTCTCCTTTACCTGGAACTATCGCGGTCTGCGTTTTCTCTTCCTGGGGGCCGCCATCATCAACTTCTTTGCTTCGATATCGTTCGTCTTGATGCTTCCCCTCTTCCAGCGGACTCCATCCCTCGGTCCGGGCCGCTACGGGATCGCCATGGCGATAATGACTCTCGGTATGTTCGCCGGAATGATCGTCATCGCCTCCGTCAAGGTTTCCGCCTCCCGGCGACTGCCGGTTTTTGCGGTAGCGGCGCTCGTGATGGGCGTCGTCTGGGCACTCTTCCCCTTGACGTCAAGCTACCTACTGATGGTCGCCCTCATCTTCGTCGGCGGATTCGGCAATGCTGTGATCAACGTCTTCATCGACACGATTACCCAGTTGACCGTACCTCAGCAGCTGCGGGGTAAGGTCTACGGGCTGCTGAACACCCTGTCAATGGGGTTGATACCGATAGCGATGGGCGTGGGAGGAGTGCTCGGGCAATATCTACCCATTCGGACGGTCATGGTGGCCTCCTGGATCATCGTGATCCTGATTATGGCGCCGATGCTGCTCTCCGCGGACTTCCGGTCTTTCCTATCCTATGATCCGGAGAAGTCGGCGCAGGCGGGCGAGCTCTAGCGCAGCGGGCGTCTTGACGGCCAGCCGGCGGGGCGGCTGGCCGCAGGAGCCGCTGCAGGCTATACTGGGACCAATGCCGCACACGACGTTTTTCGCCACTTGCCCCAAGACAATCGAAGATCTTCTGGTGACAGAGCTCACAGAGGCCGGTGCCGCCCGGATCAAGGAGACGGTGGCGGGTGCCAGATTCGACGGGACGCTCGAAACCGCCTATCGAATGTGCCTTTGGTCGCGCTTTGCGAGCAGGATCCTGCTTCCGATAAGTGAGTTCCCCGCCGCCTCCCCCGGCGAGCTCCTCGATGGGGTTCGATCGATTTCGTGGGACGAGCACTTCGATGTGGACGAGACCTTCGCGGTCGAGGGGAGCACCTCTGACTCCAACATCCGCCATTCCGACTATGCCGCGCTCGTCGTCAAGGACGGCATCGCCGACTACTTCCGGGCGAAGGTCGGAAGACGTCCGAACGTGGAACCGCGCGATCCGGGGGTGCGTATCAGTGTGCGAATCGTTGACAATATCGCGACTGTGAACATAGATCTGAGCGGCGAGAGCCTTCATCGCAGGGCATATCGCATACGAGGGGTCGCCGCTCCGATAAAAGAGAACGTTGCAGCCGCGATGCTCGCGCGCGCCCGCTGGCCGGAGATCGTACGCGAAGGTGGAACGCTGCTCGATCCGATGTGCGGATCGGGTACGCTGCTCATCGAAGGTGCCCTTATGGCCGGTGATGTCGCCCCCGGCCTGCTTCGCCTTCTGACGAACGAGCAGCGCCGAGCGACCGACGGGCTGCTCGCGGGCGCGCGCGAGCTCGGCGGGGCCTCCCGTTCACACGATGGGCTCTCCGCAACTCGGCTCTCAGAGTTCCCGCAGCGATGGAGGGGAAACGACGCGAGTGTGTGGCGAGCGGTCGTTCTCGAAGCCGCCGAGAGGTGCCTGGCGGGCTTCTCCCGAATTCCAGATCTTGTCGGGTTCGACCATGACGGCGGAGCGGTTGCTGCAGCGAGGGAAAACGCGGCTTCTGCCGGCCTGAAGGCGAAGATCACGGTCGAGCGTGGAGAGCTCGCCCGGCTGAAGGCCCCCTCCGGGCCCCCCGGCCTCGTGGCAGTCAATCCGCCCTACGGTGAACGCATCGGAACCGAGCAACCTGTCGAGGAGCTCTACGAGGAGCTTGGAAGGGTGCTGCACGATCGCTTCGCAGGCTGGAGGGCCTGCGTCATCACCTCCGACGAGCGCCTCTCGCGGAGCATCGGGCTGCGGGCGTCGAAGGTCAACACACTGTTCAACGGGCCGATTCGGTGTGTTCTTGCCCATTTCGAGCTCAGCGAGGGCAATCGCTTCATTCCGAGGCCCGTTCGGCCGGAGCGATCGGGGGGCAAACAACAGGCTGAGCGAACCCAAGCGCCGACCGGAGCAGAGGAGCGCAGAGATGCAGGCGTGTCTTCTCGGGCCGCTCGGCCACTTTCGGCTCGTCCTCTGTCGAAGCCGCGCGGCGCTCCGGAAGGCGGAAACTCGGATGCAACAGGCGGGATCCTTTCATTCATCAATAGGATTCGGAAGAACCGCAAGATTCTCGACAAGTGGGCGGCGCGTAGCGGAATCAGCTGTTACCGCATCTACGACGCCGACCTGCCGGAGTACGCCGTAGCGGTCGACTATTTCGAAGGACGGTGGCTCCATGTTCAGGAATACGTCGCCCCTTCATCGATCGATGCGGATCGGGCAGCCCGCCGGCTCGAAGACATCATGACCGTGCTCCCCGACACGATTGGCGTTCCTCCCGAGAATGTCTTTCTGAAACGAAGGAAACGTCAAAGACGTAGCGAGCAGTACCGGAAGCTTGCTGCGAAGGGGGAGTTCTACGAGGTGCACGAACAGGATTGCTCTTTCCTCGTCAACTTCACCGACTATCTCGACACCGGTTTGTTTCTCGACCACCGCCTCACGCGTGAGAAGATTCGAGGCGCTGCCACCGGAAAGAGCTTTCTCAATCTCTTCGCCTACACCTGTACGGCCAGCGTCTGCGCTGCAAAAGGCGGCGCGATCTCGACCACGTCGGTCGACAGCTCCAACACCTACCTCCGCTGGGCGCGCGAGAACTTCACTGCCAACGGAATTGCCGGACAGCAGCATCGACTGCTCCGCGCAGACTGCTGGGAGTGGCTGCACGTGGATACGGAGCGTTATGACATGATATTCATGGACCCGCCGACTTTCTCGAATGCCAAAGGCAAGCGTGCGACCCTCGACGTACAGCGGGATCATCCCAAGCTCATTCGTCTCGCGGCAAACCGCCTCGCGTCGGGAGGCACACTGATCTTCTCGACGAACTTCCGCCGATTCCAGATCGACTCCGACGCCTTCGCCGACCTGGAAATCGAGGACATCACACGAGAGACGATACCGAGAGACTTCTCGCGAAACCGGCGAATTCATCATTGTTTTCGGATTCGTCCGCGAGCGGGGTCAGGACGAGGCCGCAAAGACGGTCGCTAGAGCTTGTTGAGCTTGTTCTTGATCGTCGTTACATGCCCGGTTTCCTGCGCGGTGAGGTACGTGAAGAGCTCTACCACCTCAGGCCCGAGGTTCGTCATCGACACGAGCATCTTGTAGGTATTGGCCGTGGCAGTTTCTCGGGCGAGCGCGCGTTCGAGAATCTCGCGAGCGCTCGAGTCGTTCTCGATAGGCTTGGCGGCAACAACACGGCGGTATTCCGCAGTGTCCAGCCGCACTCGTCGCTTCAGCTGGTCCTCGGCGACAGCAGTGAGGTCGAGCAGCTTTCTCAATCGGTTGAGGTGATCCACTTCCGCCGATGCGAGCTCTTCAGTCAGGGCCTTGAGGTTTGGATCGTCGAGGCGGCGGTTCGCCTCAGTGTAAAATGTGTAGGACTCTTCTTCGATCGTCTGAGCGAACTGGATGACCTGCTCGACGGACAACTCTTCCATGGTTCTTCCTCTTTGTCGGTGTGGATGATTTGTTGCCTTGTTTACATGGGAGGGATAACCCAAGCTACCACGTATCGATGTTGTTCGCAAGAACGGCGGCTGTCAGATTCGACGAACAGGCGCTCGGCGAAACCGGCACGGGGCTTGAGCGAAGCCATTCCTCCTGATAGGCTTGTGTCTCTATTTGAAGTGAGAAAGTTGATGAGAAAATATGCAACGACAATTCTTGTCCTGTCGATGGCCGGCGTTCTCGCCGGCTGCAATCCCTTTTCCAATCATGCCGGAGTCGGTGGTAACAGCTCATTCGCGAGCCTTTCCCGGGACGTCGTCAGAACTAGGCTCGAAAACGGTCTCGAGGTCGTCGTCGTGCCCTCCAAGCTCGCACCGGTGGCGACGAGCGTACTTACCTACAAGGTAGGTTCGGAACAGGCGCCGAACGATACTCGGGGGATCGCGCACGCCCTGCAGCATCTTGTAATGTCCGGCGGCCCCGGTCTCCCTGCGGGTCAGTTTTCCGCCGTTGCGCGGGCGATCGGCGGGGACCTTTCTTCCGACACGATCGAGTCGCAGACCCGCTTTATTTTTACCGTACCCGCCAACGAGATCGACGTCGCTCTGCGCATGCAGGCAATCGGCATGAAGGGCGTAACTGCCGACGAGACCACATGGGCGGGAGTGAAGGCAGCCGTCGCATCGGAGATCGCTTCGGACAAATCCAACCCCCAGTACTCTCTCTACTCCCGACTGCGGGCCGATCTATTCCAGGGTTCGGTCTATGCCCACGATGCCCTTGGGACAGGAGCCAAACTGGACAGCTTGACTCTCGCCGATTTGAAGAAGTTCCACGATACCTGGTACGTTCCGAACAACGCGGTACTGGTGGTCGCCGGCGACGTAGATCCTCAGACGATAGTCTCAAACGTAAAGAGGCTTTTCGGAGGTATATCGAAACGCCCCCTGCCAAGAGAGCAGATCGCAAAGCCGGACCCTGTCCGGCCGGAGTCGCTCGCGCTGACGAGTCACCTCGCCTACGGCGCCGCCGGTATCGCCTTGCGTTTGCCCGGTTCGAGCAGCCCGGAATATCCCGCCCTGCTCGTGCTCTCCGACATCATCCGCAATGCACCAGGCGGGCTCGATTCACTGGTCTCGTCGGGAAACGCCTTTGGGGCGGGGTTTACCTATGATGCCTTTCCAGACGCGGGGTTGGGAATCATGGTCGGAGCCTTCCCACAGGGGCAGGACGGAACTGCCGTCAAGGACCAGCTCAAGCTATCACTCGCGAAATACATGAACGGCGGAATTTCGAGGGCCACGGTCGAGGCCGCCCAGCTGCGTACCGAGATGTTCCTGGAAAAACAGCTCGACAGTGTCGAGGGCCGTGCGCTCGCTTGGGCCGAATCGGTGGCCGCGGGCAAGGGATCGCCCGTGAAGGTTCTCGATGCGGTGGCAAATGTGACAACCGCAGAGGTGAACAGCGTTGCCGAGCGCTACATAGATCTCGGGAAGGCCGATTTCGCCACTCTGACCCCGGCAAAATCCGGTCCGACGGTTCCGCTGTCGAGCCAGGGGTTTGGGGGACCCGAGCCGATCGATCTTTCGGGCCCCTCTTCCGTTCTTCCGGAGTGGGCGCGATCAGCGGCACCGCCTGTCCAGCCGCCGGCGGCGTCGAAGCCCGAGGACACACATCTTGGAAACGGACTTCGGCTGATAGTGGTACCCGAGAAGGGGAGCGGCGTTGTTGGGCTGTACGGTCTGGTCAACTCGAACCCCTACATGCAGGTTCCCAAAGGGGAAGAAGGGGTCGACGAGATTCTCGGTCAGATCATGTCCGACGGAGCCGGTTCGATGAACAAAGTGAAATTCCGTGCAGCTCTCAGCGAGATCGGAGCCGAAGAATCCGGGGGTACGAGCTTCAGTCTGACCGTCTTGTCGAACGAGTTCTCTCGCGGGGTCGACCTTCTTTCGCAGAATATCCTCCATCCGGTGCTAACGAAAAAGAACTTCGATGTCGAACAGAAGTTGGTCGGACAAATCGTGGCTGCGCGCGGCAAGAACCCCGCAATCAAGGCCCGTCAGGCGTTTTTGTCGGCCGTGCTCCCTCGGGGTGATCCCGCACGTCGTCAAGCCACGGAGAAGGAGGTCAAGGCGCTGACTTTGTCGGATGTCGAGAAGTACTATCGCTCCGTATATCGTCCAGATATGACTACCATCGTCGTCGTAGGCAACGTCGATGCGGATATCGCCCAACGCGTCATCGAGAAGTACTTTGGGGGCTGGCGCAGTGGTGGGAAAAAACCAAATATACTGCTGCCCTCCGGTACACCGAACAGGAGCTCGTTCTCTACCATCAAGGATCCCAACAGCCCGATAGATCAGGTCAGGATGGCCGAGCTCATTCCGATGGTCCGCTCGAGCCCTGACTACTATGCCCTCCAGTTGGGCAATGAGATCCTCTCCGGCGGAGCCTACCCCGGCCGTTTCGCGACCGAGCTCGACTCAAAGCAGCTGCCGGTTTCGTTCCTATCGGCATCCTACATCTCCGGTCGTTCGAGGACCTTCTATCTCATCGATTTTGCCGCCGACCCACAAGTTGTACCTCAGGTCGCAGCCTCAATCCTCGGGCGAATTGCCGACTTGCAGAATGCAGCACCCGGTAGAACGGCGTTCGATCACGCCCGCAGATCGCTTCTGTTGTCCCTCGTGTTGTCCGAGACGAGCTTCGGCGAGATTGCACACGGACTGCTCGACCGATCGAGGCTCGATCTCCCCCTCGACGAGCCGGTGCGGGCCGCCAACGCCTACCTGCATCTGACGCCGGCGAAGGTCAAGGACGCAATGGCAAAATGGGTACGAGTAAAGGATTTTGCTGAGGTAGTTCAGGGCCCCCCGCCCGCGACGAAATGACTCGTGCGACTGCCTCTAGGTAATCGGCGCGTCTCCGCGGTACTATTACTCCATCGAAATTGGTGGCGCGTTGGAGGTGCGGCAAACCTTGCGCTTCCTCGCTTTCGGCGCCTCTGTATCCATTCGTGCTGAACGCGTTCGCGTCACGAGAGACTCCGGCGACGGCAATCGTCTCTTGCGCGAGGGAATCCCGCACGTCCTTCATCGCGTTCGTCCGCTACGGCAGCCACGAATCTCGGAGATAGATGAGCGTCTCACTTCGCAGCGGCTCGGTCAGCTCACTTCGCAGCAAGTCCATTACCGATTCGAGAGTCATCTTCTCGGTCAGGGTGCGAAACTCGCTTGTTTGGCCGCGAGCGTCGAGAACGAAGGTCTTCGGTCCGCCCGCCTGATTGGTCCACGGCTCCCATGTCGGCAAATCGGTTGCGAGTCTGTTGGGGTCTCCGGTGCGAGCGAAGCTCGACAGATACTCCATGATGTCCGCCGAGAGAGCCAGTCGACCGGGTTTGTTCGATGATGTGTACAACAGAAGATTCAACGCGCCATTGACGGTGTCGGTCCCGAGAAAGAAGGGAACCTCGAGGGAGTGAAACGCTCCCAACCGCATTCCCCAGTTACCTGGTAGCACGCTCAGACCATCTGTGTCGGGCGCGCCCCAATCGAAGCGGTAGGCATACACTGGCGGTTGGTCGGGGAGCGCGGCGAGCTTTACGGCAATCTCGTCAACTCCTCGCGCGCGCCACCTCATGCTGCCGTACCTGGCTGCAGCTGCGTAGAGCTCGCTCCGCCACTTCATGGACGACAGCAGAAGAAACAGCTTGACCTCCTCCTTGTTGCTGCCAATGACCAGTGGCACTTTGTTCGGATAGGTGCCGGAGTCGAAAGTGTCATAGCCTTCGCGGGGCAGAACGTATCCGTCCCGGAAGATCGCCGGATTGTCTATCATTCCGGCAACCGTCTCTGAGTAGGCGCGGAGTATTTCGCGCGAGCTCTTCGACCGGAGGTAGTCCCGTGTCTGCTCTCCGTTCCACCGTGAGACGAGGTTCAACGCTTCCTTCTCGTTCTTCGCCTTGCCGTCTGCGACGACCAACGCAGTGAGAATCTCCAGCGATTTGGCGTCGCCCTCTTCGACGGCGCTGCTGATCGGCACGCCGCTCTCACAGATCGCTCGCTGAAAGAGGCCCTCGGCCGGCGGAGAAATGAGGAGCGAGAGGACGTTCATACCACCCGCCGACTCCCCCGCGATGGTTACCGATTCCGGATCGCCGCCAAAGGCGGCTATATTCTCCTGAACCCAATTGAGCGCCTTGATGATGTCGAGGGTGCCATAGTTTCCCGATGCATCCTCAGCGGAGGCGCCCTGACGAAGCGCCGGGTTCGTGAACCATCCCATCGGTCCAAGACGGTAGTTCATGGAAACAAACACCATCTTCGATCGCGAGGCGACGCGGTTTCCGTAGTAGTCCTTTACGAAAGTCGAAGAGCCAATCGAGTTGCCGCCTCCGTGAATCCACACGTAGACCGGCAGGTCGGTCTCTGCGCTCTGCGGGCGCCAAACGTTGAGATAGAGACAGTCCTCTGTTCCGCGAATTGTCCTCTTGAAAATCGGATTGAACTGAGTGCATCCGCCGTTGAATCGGCGGGACCTTCTGACGCCTGTCCACGGAGCCGGATCCTGTGGGGCGCGCCACCGCAGCTCGCCGGTGGGCGGCGCCGCATAGGGTATGGCCTTCCAGACCCAGGTGGCGTCCGCATCCTCGTAGCCCTCGACCGCTCCGAAGCGGGTCCACACGACCGGGTCGCCGGACCAGGACCTCGGTTC
Organism: uncultured Spirochaetales bacterium; assembly: GCA_964506755.1. Lineage (GTDB taxonomy): Bacteria > Spirochaetota > Spirochaetia > DAHUYW01 > DAHUYW01 > CAZDMH01. The sequence goes on along the minus strand of CAZDMH010000028.1, from coordinate 3,172 downwards.
TTCTGACCGGGCGTCCCGGGTCGTCTCGCGTGTCGTTTCGGTGGCGCAGGAGACGAACAGAGTCCCGGGAATCATCGCCGTGAGGAGGAAGGCAATGAGGGTGTTTCTGCCCATTTCTGCTACCTGTCTCTACTGAACTGAATCTGCTCCTACGATGTAGCTGACGATCTCGTCTGGAGTGGTGTCGCTTCGCTTCTTGTCGGCGACCTTCTGACCGCGACGCAGGACCACGATTCGGTCGGCCACTTTGAAAACGTCGAACATCGTGTGGCTGATGAGTATTATACCGATTCCACGATGTTTGAGCGACTCCACGAGCTCCAGCACCTGGCTTTGCTGAGCGACGCCGAGGGCCGCGGTCGGCTCGTCCATGATGAGAAGTCTGGCTTTCCAATAGAGCGAACGTGAGATGGCTACCGCCTGGCGCTGACCGCCGGAGAGGCTCTTGATCCGGGCGCGCAGGGAAGGGATCTTGATGACCAGGGTGTCGAGAACCTTCTGGGCCTCCGAGTGCATATAGTTGTGGTCGAGAACCGGAATGAAACCTGCGAACTTCTTGGTGATCTCGCGGCCAAGGAAAATGTTCGAGTAGACATTCAGGTTCTCGGCAAGGGCGAGATCCTGGTAGATTGTCTCGATGCCCATAGAGAGAGCGTCCATCGGGGTTTCGATGGTCACCCGTTTTCCGTCGAAGAGTATTTCCCCTTCCTCAGGTGAATGTACACCCGAGATGACCTTGATGAGAGTGGATTTTCCGGCTCCGTTGTCGCCGAGGAGGGCAACTACCTCTCCCGGATTGACACCGAGGCTCACGTTATCGACGGCCACCAGACCGCCGAAGCGTTTTACGATGTTCTTGACCTCAAGTAGATATCCCATGATGACTCCTTGCGTCTTGTCCCCGTCAACGATAGCTGTCGGTGCGTTCCGGGAGGAACTGGTCGACGAGCACGGCGACTATGAGTATGACCCCCACCGTGACGTAAATAGTGAAGTTCGGTAGACCCAGGACACGAAGCCCGGTCTCAAGCACCGACAGCAGCAATGCACCGATCAGGGTTCCGCCGATCGTTCCGACGCCGCCGTAGAGGCTTGCCCCCCCGATGACGACAGCTACTATTGAATCGAGAAGGTACGATGCGCCTGCATCGGCCTTTCCTTCCGCGTATTGAAGCGTGTAGAGGATTCCGGCAAGGGTCGCAAGGAACGACGAAATCATGTACACACGCTCCAAATGCCACTTGACGCTGATGCCCGATCGTACGGCGGCATCGCTGCTTCCTCCAATGGCGTACGTATGTTGCCCAAAACGCGTGTTTCGCAAAACGAAGGCGAAGATGAGAATAATGACGAAAACCACTACGACCATAACCGGCAGGATAGAGATGACATCGGTCCCTCGAGTGACCCTTTCATGGGAGAAGAACGAGAGTCCTCTCCCCGGGATGAAGTAGGCGAAGTAGGAGGTGCCGACCACGGTTGCCAGATAGGGGAGGTTTCCTGCCTGCGACCCCTCCACGAGAATCTCCGAGATCCCGTACGACACCGAGAGCATCGAGTAGGTCGCGATGAACGGTGGTACCCTAAGGCGTGCAACGAGCCAACCGTTGACGTAGCCCGGGATTATCCCGATGAGGAGCGTCGCCAAACAGCCGACGAGAATCGCTTCGGCGTCGCCTAGGCCGAGTCCCTGGAACACGACGATGAGCTTCGCCGAGACCACGGTTCCGAATCCGAAAATGAAACCGACGGAAAGATCGATTCCGCCGGTGATGATGACGAAGGTCTCTGCCACTGCGAGGAGAAATAGCGGAATGCCGGCGATGAACACGAGCTGAAAGGTATGGAGAGTGAAGAACCCGTCTGCGACGATACAGAAGACGATCACTTCCAGGACTAGAAATAGGGCTGCCCAGTGTCTGCCTATGAAAGAGGATGTCGCGCTCGGGCCGGCCGTTTTTGCTCGATCAGTCATTGCTGCTTACCTTATTAGAAGAGATCGGGAAAGAGCTGGTCGATGACGACCGCGAAGACGAGGATAACACCGACGGCGATGAACCGATAGAAAGAGGGCACTCCCGAGATGGAGAGGCCGTTCTCGAGCACCCCCAACATAAGGACACCCACGACCGAACCGAAAAGGCTCCCTTTCCCTCCCATCAGGCTTGCTCCACCGATGACGACCGCAGCAATTGCAAAAAGCTCGTAGGAGGCGTAGAACGGTGTGAAGTTGCCCACTCCGGACTGAAAGACGTTGTAGACGCCGGCCAAACCAGCCAAGAACGACGAGAGAACGTAGATCGTGATCAGATGTCGCTGTACGTTGATGCCCGCACGCTTCGCGGCCTCCATGTTGCCGCCGATTGCGAAGGTGTGCTGGCCGAACCTCGTGCGGTTCAGGATCAGCCAGAGAACGAGGATGACGAGTATCCACAGGAGGAGGGCGTTCGGGAATATCCTTATGAGCTGTCGAGCCTGGGTATCGACGACCCCGGCCGGCCAGGCAAACATCGTAAGCTGTTTGCCCGGAAAGCCGTAGGCGAGGTAGCCGTTGCCGAGGTTGACTGCGGCGTTCGGGACGCCGGTGACCGGGAAACCCTGGCAGATTGCGAGGGTGATTCCGTTCGTTATTCCCCACATGCCCAGCGTGGCGATGAAAGGGGGGACGCGAAACCGCGCTATCAACACACCACTCACCAAACCGGGTATCAACGATATGGCGAGTCCAACCGCGCTCCCGACGATGAGTGTTTCCGCGACCGGTATCCCGCTTGCTGCCAGGGTCTGCATGATCGAGGCCGCCATGACCGACGAGAGCCCCATGACGAAGCCGACCGAGAGGTCGATACCCCCCGTGATGATGACGAAAGTCTCCGCCGCCGCGAGAAAGACGAAGGTCGTTGGTTGATAGAGGACGTTCTGGAAGTTTGCTAATGAGAAGAAGCCTCGTCCGGTGAAGCTGAAGACGAAAAAGAGAAGGATAAGGAACGCGAGCGCCCAATTGCGTGCGAGCACCGAAACAATTGTTGGTCTCTCGATCGCGGCGGTCGGATAGCCATTTTCGGTCGACATCAGGTCATGCCCCTGCTTTCAGGAATTTCTTGTACACAATTCAGCCCCCGGCTGGACGGCGCGGAGGCGAAGCTTTCAAACGAGGCCGAAACGCAGGCCC
>CAZDMH010000027.1:9937-68525 GCA_964506755.1 uncultured Spirochaetales bacterium | reverse complement strand
CGACCCGGAGGACAATGAGTTGACGCTACGCAGTGACAACGGCTTGGTCTTCGGCGCGAAGAAGTTCACGCAGTTGAGCAAACGCTACAACGTCATGCAGGAATACATCACGCCCTACACGCCTGAGCAGAATGGCATGATCGAACGGTTCTTCCGAACCGCGAAGGAGGAACTATTCTGGCTCTACAACCTCGAAGATACCGATGAAGCGTTTCGTCGGTTTGCCGAATGGGTCGACTACTACCACGAAGATCGACCGCACTCGGCGTTAGGATATCAAACACCCTCCGAGTTTCGGAGGCAAATAGCAGCTTGAGTGGTCCAGGAAGACGGGGAACACTACACGCTCACCGCTCGCTGCACGGTGCGGGTGTAACCCATCTTCCCGACCAACCGCTCCCGGAAATCCAGAATATCGGCCCGCTTCATCTCGGTGATTCGAAGCTTCGCTATCGGGTCGGTGAGCACGTGGTGCTCGAGGACGCTGCGCATGTTCTTGACGTGGTAGCGGGTGACGCTTCGCCCTTCGCTGGCAAGGCGGCGCACGTGCGGACAGGAATCCCAGATGAAGAACGGTTCGGCGTAGCGGCGGAAGGTGGGACCGGTTGGACCTACTCCGGCATCCTTCAACGCGGCAAGCGCCACCTTCTGTGCCTCGGTTTTCGCCGTCTCCCCGGTGCTCTTGTAGGTCTTCCAATCGGCGAGCTTGTAGTACCAGTACTTCGTCTTGGGGCGTTTGATGAGGCTGACTGGCTCCGCACGGCGTGCCATGAGGTAGGAAAGCACGAAAAATAGATTGCGAATAGATTGCTAGCTCAGATCGGTGCCAGATGCGACGAACGCCAACGGCTTACGTTGAAAGGAAATAGAACTACGCCCTGGCGGACTCGAACCGCCGACCCACAGCTTAGAAGGCTGTTGCTCTATCCAACTGAGCTAAGGGCGCATGGTGCGCATCGGGGCGTTCAACGGTGTTTCTGTGAAGCCGTCTCGATGGAGACGCCGGCGACGCCGCACGAATCGGGATGAGAGGATTTGAACCTCCGATCTCCTGCTCCCAAAGCAGGCGCCTTAGCCACTAGGCTACATCCCGGAATGCGGTCAGAGTATAGCCACGCCGATTTTCGGAGTCAAGGCCGGGGTTCGGGCGGGGGTGCGGGCAGGAGTGCGGGCACGTGGGCTCAAAAGGCTGGAAGTCGGGCGGGCCGGCGCGTCTGTCCGGGCCGGGAATGCAGATTGTAGACAGTTCGATACGTCCCTGCCGGCATCGCGCTATCGGCGGAACAGATCGATGTTTTCCCGCACCCACTGGGCGACTGACCGGGGAGGTCGTCCCAGGATCCGTTGGACGGTGTCGGTGGCCCGGTCGTCGATACCTTTCGCAAGCAGAGCGGCGAGATCGGCGGCTTGGTCGCGGGCATGGTGGTAGTGGATTTGCTGGTTGATCGCGAGCCGGGCGAAGAAGAGAGGCCGGGGTCGGTAGGTGATCTCACGGCCGAGGACCTCGCTGATGATTTCGGCGATTCGTGAACAGCTGAGGGCTTCAGGGCCCGTCAGGACGTGCGTTCGATTCCACCAGGCAGAGCCTGCGAGAATCTCCGCTGCGACGGCCGCCACATCGCGTGCGTCGACGAAGGCAAAGTGATGAGCGCCGCCGGGAAGAGAGAAGCGATGAGAGTCGCGGACGAAGGGAGCAATCTGCTCCATCGTCGTCTGGACGAAGGCGCTCGGGCGGAGGATCGCCCAATCGAGTCCACTCGACGCAAGCGTTTGCTCAACCTCGTAGTGCTGCCGCATGGTCAGCGAGCGTGAGTGACGGCCGACGAGGCCGTCACTGCCCGATACCTTGAGGAGATACCGGATGCCGAGCGCCTGAGCCGTTCGGATGACGGCGGTTTCCCGTTTGTCCATGTCCGGGTGAGCGGAAGAGAGCAGGAAGAGCCGGTCGGCGCCGTCGAGGGCCCGCTCGATGCTTCGTCGGTCGTCCAGATCTCCCTCAACGACTTCCGCCTGGGATCCGAGCTCGATCTCATCGGGCCTTCGAGTGACGACTCGAAGGGTTAGGTTCTTCATGCGATCGGCGGAGGAGAGCAGCGCAGAGACGGCGGCCGATCCTACTCGACCCGATCCGCCTATGAGGACGATCAATGGCGGCTCCGGTTGCGTGCGGCAGGGAGTCTGAACGAATCGCCGGGAAACGTGTATAGTGAAACCGATATGATGGAAAAGACCGACAGCAAGCATCCGGGCGGCAACCAGACTGTGAGCAAGCGCACGGCTTTGGCCGTTGCGAGCATCAGCTCGTTCGCCGTGCCCTTCATGAGCTCATCGATCAATGTCGCTCTCCCGAATATCGGACGTGTCTTCAACCTCGACGCGGTGGTCTTGGGCTGGGTTGCTACGATCTTCCTGCTTTCCGCCGCAATCTTCCTGCTCCCATTCGGCAAGATAGCAGATATCGTGGGCAGGAAGAAGATCTATCTCTTCGGGATCATCTCGTTTGCCTTTTTCTCGGCGGTCTCCGCCCTCGCGCCGAACGTCGTCTTTCTCCTCATTGCCCGGGCGCTGCAGGGAGCGGGAGCGGCAATGATCTTCGGAACCGGGGTGGCGATTCTGACCTCGGTCTTCCCTCCTTCCGAACGCGGTAAGGCGCTGGGGATCAACGTGGCCTTCACCTACACCGGGCTCTCTCTCGGACCGGCGTTCGGCGGCGTGCTCACTCAGAACCTGGGCTGGCAGTCGATCTTCTGGCTGATGGCTCCCCTCGGAATCGCAGCCACCGTGCTCGTGCTCTGGAAGCTCAAAGGGGAATGGAGGGGTGCGGCCGGCGAACGCTTCGATTTCCTCGGATCGGCAATCGCCGGGATCTCGATCGCAATCCTGATCTACGGTCTCTCGACATTGCCCGCCACGACTGGAATCATCTTTGTCGCAGCCGGTATAGCGGGACTCGTCCTCTTCATTGCGTGGGAAAGGCGCGCTCATGACCCGATCATAAGAATCGACATGTTCGTGGGCAACCGTGTCTTCTCGATGTCGAACCTCGCGGCGCTCCTCAACTACAGCGCCACCTTCGCCATCACCTTCTTCATGAGTCTGTATCTGCAGTACATCAAGGGTTTCGACCCTGAGCGTGCGGGCCTCATCCTGATCGCTCAGCCGGCAATGATGGCGATCTTCTCGCCGATTACCGGCCGCCTATCGGACCGTGTACAGCCGCGCGTGCTCGCCTCGACCGGCATGGGGACGATGGCGGTAATGCTCTTCGTGCTCAGCCGGATCACGGGGGCCACGCCGCTGTGGATGATCTTTGGGAGTCTTCTGATCTTGGGCGTAGGATACGCCCTGTTCTCCTCGCCGAACGCAAACGCGATCATGGGGTCGGCCGAACGGAAGATGTACGGAGTCGCGTCGGCAATGATGAGCATCATGCGATTGATGGGGCAGATGATGAGCATGGCCATAGCGCTGCTGATCGTCTCGCTGCACGTGGGCAACACCCAGATTACTCCTCAAAACCACCCGGCGCTGCTCGCGAGTCTCCGGACCGCGTTTGTGGTCTTCGGGGTGCTCTCGGTAGCCGGCGTCTTCGCCTCTCTTGCTCGGGGACACCTCGTCCGCGAACCGGCACATGAGTAGTGGGAAGGTCGAGCACAGCAGAAGGGTCATTCGGATCATCGATAGGCTGGCGGCCGAATACGGTGAGGTCCGGAGCTTTCTCTCCTATCGCACTCCCTTCGAGCTGCTCATCGCCGTAATCCTCTCCGCGCAGACTACCGATCGCCAGGTCAATCTCATTACACCCGAGCTCTTCGAGCGGTGGCCCACGCCTCAAAGCCTCGCCGATGCCGGCCCGACAGAGGTCGAGAAGATTCTGCATTCGATCGGGTTCTTTCGGGCGAAGACCCGCAGCATTCAGGCGACGGCACGCGATGTCGTTGAACGCTTCGGCGGCTCCGTTCCCGAGTCGATGGAGGATCTGACGAGCCTCTCCGGGGTAGGTCGAAAGTCGGCGAACGTCATCCGCGGCACGATCTTCGGAAAACCTGCAGTCATTGTCGACACCCACTTCGGACGGGTAGCTCGCAGGCTCGGCCTCACAGCCGAGTCCGATCCCGCGAAGGTGGAGGCGGAGATAGCTCGGATCGTTCGGGAGTCCGACCAGATGCGCTTCTCGATGCTCGCCAACAAGCATGGGCGTGTCTACTGTCATGCCCGGAAACCCGACTGCGAGTCATGCCCCATTCGTGCGCTCTGTCCCTTCCCGCGGTTTGCACGCGACGGGTCGAAATGATAGAATCGCGCAACCAAATTCACGACGAGGCTCACGATGGCAAGGCGGATTTCTCAACCGGCCGGCGGCCCGCCGCAGACCGAACGGCCCAGCCCGGAGATCTACCGGGCGATGGGGGAGGACAAGATCAATCGAATGATCCACGATTTCTATGCAGAGCTCGAGAAGTCGACCATCCGAGAGATGTTTCCCGCCGACATGGAGAAATCCGCCGATAAATCCGCGGCTTTTTTCATTGGTCTGCTCGGCGGGCCGCCGCTCTACCACGAGCGTTACGGGCAGCCGATGCTGCGTGCCCGTCACATGCCGTTTCGCATCGACGCCGACTCTCGCGAGGTTTGGCTCGGCTGCTTCAAACGTGTGCTCACCGACGCGCCCGAGCGCTACGGGTTTCCGGAGGAGCATCTTCCCGCGTTCGTCGATTTCCTGGATGGCTTTTCTCTGTGGATGGTCAACACCGAATAGGGAGCAGATAGTATCATGAAGAAGACAATCATCCTCGATCCTCATCCACGTACCGTGGAGCTGCTGTTCAGCAAAGAGCTGATGAAGCGGCTGCGCGCGATCGCGAAGATCTACAGCCACGACGGGGAACGAATGCCTGAAAAGACGGTGGAAGAGCATATCGGCGAGGCGCACGCGATCGTTGGGCAAACCAATCTGCCGCGTGAGCGGCTCGAACGGGCGGAGAATCTCCGGGCGATCATCAACGTGGAGGGCAACTTCCAACAGAACATCGACTATGACTACTGCTTCGAGCGAGGCATCCACGTGCTCGGCGCAGGAAACGCGTACGCGCGAGCGGTTGCGGAAATGGTGATCGGTTTCGTCTTGAGCCTGGCCCGCGGAATACCGGAGCACGATCGGCTGTTTCGCGACGGAAAGGAAATCTACGGACGGATGTCGAACCCGACCTCCTATCTCCTGCACGGGAAGAGGGTCGGCCTCATCGGATACGGAAACCTCGGTCGGGCGCTTGCCCCGCTGCTCAAGGCGTTCGATTGTGATATCAGAGTCTACGATCCCTGGCTTCCCGACAGCTACATCCTCGAGCAGGGCCTCGAGCCGGCTGGGCTCACTGAGATCCTCAAGGAATCCAGGGTAATCATCGTCTTGGCCGGAGCGACCTCGGAGAATCGAGCGATGTTGGGCCACAACGAGCTCAACCTCATAGCAAAAGGGGCGGCGTTCATTCTCGCAAGCCGCGCCTCCGTTGTCGATTTCGAGGCGCTCACCGAGCACCTGAAGGCAGAACGGTTCAGTGCAGCGGTGGATGTCTTTCCGAATGAACCCTTCGCCGCCCATCACCCGATCCGTCAACTTCCGAATGTCCTCCTCTCCGCCCACCGGGCCGGAGGGATACCGGAGAGTTACGAGCTGATGGGCCAGATGGTGGTGGACGATCTGGAGCTCGTCCTTGCCGGTCTCTCACCGGTGATGCTGCAGCAGGCCCGCAGGGAGACAGTCGGGCGAATGCAGAGCAAACCGGTCGGGTAGAGCGGCGGTCGGCGCCGGCGGCGCCACCGATCGAGCTGCCTTGCCCTATGGAGTCTGCCGGGCGTCGGCCCGCTCGGAGCGGACAAAGAAATAGAGTCCGACGATAGTGATTATTGCCCCAGTCGCGCCGAGCGGGGAGGGGATCTCACCGAAAAACGGCACCGCGAGCAAGGACGCAATAACCGGTTCCCCGAGAACCGAGGTGGCTACCACGCTCGCCTTGACGTACTTGAGCGCCCAGTTGAGCAGGCTGTGCCCAAGCAGCGTGCAGAAGACTGCGAGCGCGGCGAAGAGCAGCCAATCGGTCAGGGGAAAGGGCCAAAGCGGAGTTCCGGTAATCAGATCCAGTACCAGGAGACCGACTGTCGAAGCTGAATAGACGATCAGGGTATAGGCGCGCGCAGTCAGCCGCTGCCTGACGAGGCGTCCAATGATCATGTATCCGGCCACGAAGACCGCGCCGAGAAACGCGAGGCCGTCTCCGACGAGATGATGGGTCCCCACGCGGGCGTCTCCGAAGGAGAGCACCGCACACCCGACGATGGTAATTCCCACGAAGAGCACCGAGGCCCGCGAGGATTTCTCCCCCAAGACGAGCGCGCCGGCGGCGAGCACGAAGATCGGCTGAAGGTTGACGAGAACCGTCGAGCTCGCAATCGAGGTCATATCGACCGACGCGATCCATGTGGCAAAGTGGAGCGCAAGGAACGCGCCGCTTGCAATGCAGAGCAGAAGATCGCCGCGTCGTATCCCCGAGAGCGACGCGAATACCCCGCCCAGCGAGCCGTGTCTTTGCTTGGCAGCCCCGGTAGGCCGCCGCGGGCCGGCGGGTGACCGTTCCTTGCCCACGGTTGGCTCCTCGTCCGCCGGAGCTGGAGCCGGAGCGCCGAAGAGAAACAGCGGCAGGAGGAAGAGAGTCGAGAAGGCCATGCGATATGTGGCGATAGCCAGCGGTGGAGCAGTGGAGAGGCGAATGAATATCGCCGAGAACGAGATAAAGAGAACCGCGATCGGTACGACAACGCGCGGGCTCATCGCTCCGGTTTTCCCGTTGGTCGGCGGAATCTCCGCGGTGTGAAGCGACGGAGAAGGGGTGTGCCCGAAAGACTGAAAAGTGCCAACGCGGTCCATATGCAGATGAAGCTGACAAGCTGAACTCTCGAGAACGGCTCGTGATAGGCAAGGACCCCGAGTAGAAGAAATGAAGTGGGGGTCAAGTACTGAGCAAAGCCGACGCGGGAAAGGGGGATATTCTCTGCCGCCTTCGCAAACCAGAGGAGCGGGAGCGCAGTCACGATTCCCGTACAAACGATGAGCAGTGTAACGAGCGGATTCAGACCCAGGTAGAAGATTCCGCTTCGCAGGTTGGCGGCCACGAGGAATACCGCCGCAAAGGGGGTCAGAAACATGCTTTCCGCCGTGATGCTTATGCGTGAGTCGATACCGCTCGCCTTCTTGATGAGTCCGTAGAGTCCGAAGGAGAAAGCGATCAGAATCGAGATCCAGGGGAAGCGGCCGTAGGCGGCGGTGAGAATGCCCACAGCGGCCGCGGCGACGAGGAGCGCGACGAGCTGCCAAAAACGGAGGCGTTCCTTGAGGAAGAGAACGCCGAAGAGAACGCTCAACAGGGGGTTGATGTAGTAGCCAAGGCTCGCCTCGATGAGGTGATTGGAAGCTACGGCATAGAGGTACAGGAACCAGTTCGAGGTTAGGGTGATCGCGCAGAGGATGATAGCGGTTCGGTGGCGACGGTCCGCAAACGCCGCCCGCAGCAGCCGCAGGTGACCGCGAAGCAAGACCCAGACAAGCGTAAAAAGGAACGTCCAGATAATGCGCTGTCCCAGGATGACCGCCGGAGGCACCTGGTGGAGAGCCTTCCAATAGATCGGCGTTGCGCCCCACAGCGAAAATGCTGAGACGGCATAGAGCGTGCCTTTCAGTTGAGACTGTTGCTGCATGTTCATCTTTGCCCCACTGTACCGGTTTTGGTGGTCTGCGAATAGTCGTGCGGCTTCCAAAAAACGAGACAAACCCGAATGAGCCGGATTCCACCGGCACAATCAATGTCGAACGGGATGCGGAGTTGAAAAAAAGTCTCGCCGCTGGTATCCTCATCGATGTATGATGCGTGGAAACGCGAGGGAGGTCCCTCAGCCTAGTCGAACCTGATCCTACTACTCCCCATTTTTCCTCCTTATTTTTGATTTCTTGGGCAATCAAGGGGAATCGTTTTGCATTGACAAGAATCAAAAAAACGATATAGTTTTCCCAACTTTCTATGATTGGAGCGAAGAGAAAAGAGATTGGAGAGGATTTATGTTGCGACGAAGGAGGCCCATGCAGTAGTCTCCGCGATGAGTAACGCGGTCCAGGAGTCCGGCCGATATCTGACGGTCGGCATGCGGATTCCCAAGGACTATTTTGTGACCAAAGGTAGGGGTGAGAGTGACATAACCGTTCATGCCGGTTCCTATCACCTGGCGCTGCGAAGTGCCGGCATCGAAATGTGCAATATCATCACCTATTCTTCTATTCTTCCTGCATGCGCCACAGAGGTTGAACGACCCGCCGAGCTCGTGCACGGCGCGGTTCTCGAATCCATCATGGCGGTCAGCACGGCCGAGCGGGGCAAACGCGCTACCGCCGGGATCGTTTGGGGTTGGCTCTACGACCGTGAAGTCGATCAACGCCACGGCGGCTTGGTCTGCGAGTACAACGGTTCGCTGACGCAAGACGAGGCTGAGGAACAGCTCCGCATGAGCCTCGACGAGCTCTACGAGAATGGTTACTCCGAGGAGTACCGACTCGAGGACATAACGTTTCACATGGACAGCTTTGTCCCGAACAAGCAATTCGGGACCTCAGTTGTGTCGCTATGTTTCCTTAATCACTACCTGCCGATTCTCGAATCATGAGCGGGGCCTTTCTCGGCCTCGAGCCGAGATGGAGCTCGCTGTCCGATTCTCGTTTCGCCGTGCTCAAGGCTCCCTTCGACGGGACGAGCACCTGGGTCAAGGGCGCGGATAGGGGACCGGAGGCGATCATCGAGGCCTCGACGCACCTCGAGCTCTACGACATCGAGACCGAAAGCGAGCCCTACCGGCGCGGCGTCTACACTCACGATGAGCCGGTTGCGCCTTCGAAGGTGGATGAATTGGTTGTCGAGGTCGAAGAGCTCGTAGGCCGATTCGTCGACGAAGGCAAGATCCCTGCCCTTCTGGGCGGCGAGCATTCGGTTACAATCGGGTCGGTTCGCGCCGCGGCGAAAGCCAATCCTCGACTCTCCGTTCTTCAGCTCGATGCACACACCGATCTGCGCGACGAGTACGAGGGTTCCTCGAACAACCACGCCTGCGTCATGGCACGGGTGATGGAAACCTGCCCGGCAGTGCAGGTCGGCATCCGGAGCATGGACGCATCAGAGAGGCCGGCATTGCGGAAGGGGAGAGTCTTTTTCGCGCGAGACATCGTCTCCGACACGGCGTGGATGGACCGCGTGATCGAGGAGCTCAGCGACGAGGTCTACCTGACCTTCGACCTGGACGTTCTCGATCCTTCGATCATGCCGGCGACCGGCACGCCCGAACCGGGGGGGCTGCTCTGGTACGACAGCCTCCGTTTGCTGCGAAAGGTTGCACGGCAGAAGAAGATCGTCGCCTTCGACGTCGTTGAGCTGTGTCCCGGCAAAGAACACGCCCCCGCCTTTCTCGCAGCGAAGCTCGTTTACAAAATCATGGGCTACATCGCTGCGGCGGCGCCCATCTAGGGAGGAAACGAGGATGGACAAGAAGACTCTCCTGCAAGACACGATAGAGCACATCGACATCAAAGCGATCGATGCGACGCAAATCATCGCGGCTATGGGGAAGATGTCCTTTAGCTCCCGCGATACGGCGCGGGCGGCCGACATTCTCGAGCGGATGATATCCGACGAAGACTGTTCGGTGTTTCTCACGATTGCCGGCAGCACGAGCGCTGCGGGCTGCATGCAGGTCTACGTCGACATGGTCAAGAGCAAAATGGTCGATGCGGTTGTCGCGACCGGTGCGAGTATCGTGGACATGGATTTCTTCGAGGCGCTCGGATTCAAACACTACCGTGGTACGCCCCAGATCGACGACGGAATGCTCCGGGCCAATTACATCGATCGGATCTATGATACCTACATCGATGAGGAGGAGCTGCAGCGCTGCGACCATACCATCAAAGAGATCGCCGACTCCCTTCCCCCCGGGATCTACAGCTCGCGTGCGTTCATTCGTGAGATGGGGCGCTACCTCACCGAGCACGCGGTGAAGAAGGATAGTCTCGTTCAGGCCGCATTCGAAAACGATGTCCCGATATTCTGTCCGGCTTTCTCCGACTCGAGCGCCGGTTTTGGGCTTTGTCTCCATCAGGAAGGCAGAGAACGGTATGTTTCCATCGATTCAGTCAGGGACTTTCGAGAGCTTACCGAGATAAAGATCAAAGCGGGCAAAACGGGCGTCTTCATGGTAGGCGGCGGGGTGCCGAAAAACTTCGCACAGGACACCGTCGTCTGCGCGGAGGTGCTCGGCCACGAGGTCGAGATGCATGCCTATGCAGTCCAGATTACCGTTGCCGACGTCCGGGACGGAGCGTGTTCGAGCTCGACTCTCCGGGAGGCGAACTCCTGGGGCAAAGTCTCCGTCACCCACGAGCAGATGGTCTATGCAGAGGCGACTACGGTATTGCCGCTCATCGCAAGCGCGGTATATCATCGAGGCTCATGGAAGAAGCGCTCTCAGCATCGCTGGAGTAAGCTCTTCGACTGAAACTCAGGTGCTGGGCTTGTGAATTGAAACGAAGTGCTGTAGTCATCCTTCTCGCGGTTGTCGTTGGAATTCTGCTCTTCGCCGTTGCAGCGTTTTTCGTCCCGCGGATGAGCGATACTCGTCTTGCCTTCACGGTCGAGGACGCGGTCAGCAAGAGCTGGGTCTGGGATGCTACGATTACACTGCAAAACCGGGAAATTCGAAGTTACTACCAGTCGAACAGGGGTCCCGTCCAAATGACCTTCACTCACCTGAAGGCGGGCCGGGCCACGCTGGAGGTCGAAGCGCCCAACTACGTGAGCGTGAGCATGCCGGTGCGCATTCATCTCGGCAACAACGTCATTACCAAGCCGATTGCAATGGTGGGATACAGGATTCCCGACCTGTCGAGCTTTGCCATGTTCGAACGTCAAACCAAGACCGGCCTCTCCGTCCAGATGCGTCCGGTCAATTCGGCCGGGCACGTAATCACCGAGCTTCCGTGTCTCGACCTCTGGGTGGGTGTGCTCGTAAGCGAGGAGATGAAAGACGGGCGGCCGGTTCTTAGTGCGACGGACTCGGGAGCAGTGCGCGGATCTGTGCTTTTTCGCGGGAAGATCGACTGGAGCTGGGACCCCTCTCCGTCGCAGAGCTTTCGCTACAACGCGAGCATTCCATACTCGCGATTTGCCGCCCAAGACGTGTCATATTTGGTTGCCGACTACCTTGTAGTCGTTCCCGATCCGCGCAAGATATCGAGCTCCGCGCTCGATGCCCTGATGAAAAGCGCTCCCGATTTCACCTCCTCCGCCGACCTCAGGCGTTATCTCGATGCAAACAGAGGCGCTGATCGATACCGATACTTCTTCTCGACCTCTTGGAACGTTCCCGGTCCGGGGAAGGCGTCGGGGTGATCCAGCGAATCGGAGGCGGCCGGTGATAAGAACGGTGGGTCTCACCAAGAAATATGGAAACTTGGTGGCCGTGGACGGATTGGATCTCAATATCCCGGCTGGTGAGATCTACGGCTTTCTCGGCCCGAACGGGGCCGGGAAGACCTCGACGATAAAGATGTTGCTCGGCATAAATCGGCCTTCGAGCGGGGAGATCTTTCTTTTTGACGAGCCCTACACTCCCGAGAGGCTCGATCTGCGCAGGAGGATAGGGGTCGTCCCGGAAAAACATCCGCAGGGGACCTGGAGCTGGATGACCGGGCGGGAGTACCTGGAGCTCTTTGCGGACCTCTTCGCTCTTTCATCACCCCAACAGCGGATAGGCCATCTGTTGGAACAGGTGCAGCTTGCCGAGTTTCGAGACAAACGGGTCAAAGAGTATTCGCGCGGAATGCTTCAGAAGCTAAGCATTATTCGAGCACTTCTTCCCGATCCCGACATCCTGTTCCTCGACGAGCCGATTTCCGGGCTCGATCCGCTCGGTATTAAACAGATCCGTGATCTGATACTCTCCGAAAATCGCGAAGGTCGCACAATCTTCATATCGTCTCACCTCTTGTCGGAAATGGAGAAGATTTGCGGCCGGATAGCCGTCATCTTCAAAGGCCGCCTCCTGGCGGAGGATACGATGGATGCGCTTCTCGCGCGTCTCTCGAAGGATCGCGAGATGCACATCGAGCTGGAGGAGGTCCCCGACGGCTTGACGGAGAAGATCGCTGCAAATCTTCCGTTTGTCCGCGAAAGCGCGTGCGAGGGAAAGACGCTCATCGTGAAAGTCGCAAGAGACGGCGACTATCGTAGGCCGCTGTCCGAGTATCTGATCAAGCTCAATCTCATTCCGCTCCGATTTCAAGAGAAGACGCTGTCGCTGGAGGAAGCGTTTGTGACCATAACGCGCGAGAATATAAACCTGTTCGCGGCGAGCGAGGATTCACAATGAGCGACCGACTTCACGCAACGATCGCAATCGGTCGCCGGCGGCTGTATGAAAGCCTTATCCACCCGGGGTACTACGTCGCGCTCACCGCGGGTCTTGCGGTCGCCTACGCATTTGCTGCCGGGTTCGTTCGATCGATCGACTCGAGCGGCTTCGACTATACCCTTAACCCTCTCTACAATTTCGTCGGCGGAATGATGAGCGGTGCCTTTGGTGCCCCGTTCGTCGGAAGGGTGTTTGCGCGAGGGCCGTTTCTCTTCGCAGCCCACATCTCCTTCCTGCCGGTGCTTCTCTATCTTGCCATGACGTCGATCTACCGATTCGGCACCGAGAAGAGCTCAGGCGCAATCGAGCTGCTCTGCTATGGTCCCGCGGATGGAACTTCCTACTTCCTTGCATCGCTCAGCAAGGACGTGATCTTGACCGCCGTCTCCCTCGCAGCGTTCCTCGGCTTCTTTGTCGCCGCCGGACTCGTCGAGAATCTCGCAATTACGACCGCCCTCCTCGTGTCGCTCCCGCTACTCTTCTTTTCGGCGTTGTGCATCTACGCGTACGGAGTGCTTGTCTCCGTGATCTCCGACGGTGCAAACACTGCCCTTGCACTTTTCATCACCGGGGTCTTGGTCTTCGGTATCAGCCTCGTCGGATCGCAGGCTATCGTCGGAGGGTACCTGCAGAGCCTGTCGACGGTTGCGGCATGGGTTTTGAAGTGGTTCTCGCCGTTCTTCTACTGGTCGTTCAGCATGAAGGCGTGGTCGAACGATCAGATCGGGCTGCTCTTCGTCGGTCTGCTTGGACAAATGGTGCTGACCACGACGGTGTTGGTCGGCAGCCACTTCCTGCTCAAGGCGAAAGGGGTGCGGCCATGATCGCCCGTCGCCTCACGAATGCCGTCGCAGCTCTCGTGACGGTCCTCGGGGTGTCAACGGCTGTTTTTGCCGACGCACCCACCCACCGCGAGGAGCTCATCTATTCGATCGTAGCATTCAACGGCCGGGACTATTCGGGGACCTTCGTTCGTCAGCCTTCAGAGAGCGTCTACCTCCTTTCGAAGGCGGACAGCTTCATCTCCGCACGGAAGACTATGGTCTACTTCTGGCCGATCACCGGCGACTATCGTTTGGACACGGACACGATCAACCGTCAGTTCGGCGGCAAGCTGCAGATTGAGGGACACGGAATATCCAGAACGTTGACCATGCAGAAGTACACATACTTCAACGTTCGAGGCGAATACGAGCTGAACTGGAGGGTCGCGAAGGGGGACGCCGCGGAGAGCGTCTTCGCAGCGTTCCAGAAATCGGTGAAATCCTACCAGAAAGCGGCAGCGGAGTATAACCGGGCCCAATTCGAATACGAGCAGAAGCTCAACGAGTTGACCCAGGAGATTGTCACGGTTCGCAGCCAGGGCGGTGATCCTTCCTCGCTGCTGGCCGAAATACGCTCGCTCGAGATTCCCGCCCGCCCGCAGCCTCTGAGCTCCTATTCCTCTCCTCCCGTCGCTCCGGCGGAGGCGTTCGTCGTCAATCTGCCGGCAGGCGTCTACCACATGAAGCTCATCAACCCCGATGGAACGATCATGCAGGGATCGGAGAAACGGCTCGTCGTTTTCAATAGCATCGGGGCAAAGCACGTAGGATACGATGTCATTCCGGCCGACAAATGGACCCGACCGGAGACCTCGGAGCTTCCCGGGGCGGTTCTCTACGTGGACGGCTCCTCCGATCTCTATCTCCGGCCGTACTTCGAGCAGAGGTACAATGACTTGTACTACGCGAAGCTCATGAACAACGATGCCCGGGGGAACGGGAATATGACGACCTGGGTGAAGCTGCAGCAGGTTCCGCTCGCCAAGATCCTATTGTCGGCAGGCGCACAAACGCGAACAGTCGAGCAGCAGGGATTTGCGGTGCAACAGCTGCCGGGAGCAGCTCTGGGCTACAAGATCGTCCAGTGGACGAGCGCAGCGCATAACAAGGGAGACAAGCCGGACATCATCGCCTTCCACGTGCCTATCCGCCCTTCGGAACGGGAAATAACCGTGGCGGCCCTCGATGAGCACGGACACCCTCTCGCCGGCGCCGGCCGGCAAATCCGCATCATCGGAGGTCCCGGCCCCGAGCTCATACTCGTCCTGCTCTCGCTGCTTCCGCTTTTGGTCGGAGCAATATCGGTGGCCGCGCGGGCCCGCAGATACTCACGGTAGCTTCGTAGCGGGCATACCCTCTCGGGACGACAAACCAGCTTTCCGCACAGCAACTTCACCTGTCGCCTCGCTCCCGAGGTCGCGATCCAGGCTGTTGGGTCGGCACCGAGACCGCAGAGGGCCGGTCGTCGCAAAAAAAGCTTGACATATCCATACGCTAGAGTAGAATTATACATGTCTATACATTTAAGTCGTCCCGGACGTTCCGCGCATCCGCGCGGTGGGTGGAACGTGGAGAGGAGTAAAAGTAATGGCCGTGCGCGTTGGGATTATCGGCTGCGGTGCGATCACTCGGCGAGCGTATCTTCCCGGTTTTTCGAAACCCGGCTCGGCAAACGCCTCCAAGGCAAATCCCTACTACGAGAGCGGCGGATGTGAAAACGCCCACGTCGTCGCCCTCTCCGACGTCGACGGCGCGCGCGCGCGAGCCTTGGCCGAGGAGTTCCAAGTGCCGCACGTCTACGAAGACTGGCACGAGCTCCTTGCGCAGAAAGATGTCGATGCAGTCTGTGTGAACACCCCCAACTTTCTCCACGCCGAAATGACGATTGCCGCAGCCGACGCCGGTAAGCATGTCATGGTCGAAAAGCCGATGGCGGCAACGGTACAGCAGGCGGACGCGATGATTGCGGCCGCTAAGAAGAACAACGTCCTTCTCATGGTCGATCAATCACAACGGTTCTGGCCGATACATGAAACCGCCGAAGCGATAATTCGTTCCGGTGCAATCGGAAAGGTGATATCGATTCGCGGCAAGATGGCGCACGGTGGGCCTCAATTCTGGAGCCCAGGCGGCACATGGTTCATGAAGAGTGCGGAGGGTGTGCACGGCGCCATGTTCGATATCGGAATACACAAGCTTGATCTCATCCGGTTTCTGGTCGGGCAAAAAATCACCGAGGTCGCGGCATTCACTTCAACCCATCGACAGGGAATCGACGTCGAAGACAATGCCGTTGCCATACTGCGCTTCGACTCGGGCGCGACGGGTGTGCTCGAGGCGAGCTGGACCTGCAATCCCCGGGAGAATACCACCTACGTGTACGGCGAGTTCGGGAACCTCCGGCTCGGTCATTCACCGGAGGAGCCGATCTACGTGGAATACGCCATTCCCGACTCCGCCCAGAACAGGGACATCCCTCCCGGCAAGCTAACGGCGGGACGTCACGTCCCGTTCGTGCCGCAGCGCAGCCGCCTCGGCGGACCGTGGCAGCACTTTGTCGACTCCATCATCAACAACACTCAGCCAACGCCGTCAGGCGAGGACGCGCGGGACACGTTGGAGGCAGTGCTTGCTGCGTTCAAATCTTCCGAGGAGCACTCGATCGTCAGCCTGCCGCTGGCACGCTGACGAATTGAGCGATGTGGGTGGAGCGAAGCTGGATGCGCGTACAAATACGACTGAAGAGGTAAGCATGAAGCGGAGGCTTGGTCTGAATCCACTGACGATCAAACAAGCTCCGGGTCTCGACACAAAGGTCGACATCGCTGCACGGGCCGGATTCGATTCGGTCGGCTTGCGCGGCAATGAGATTGCGGACTACCTCGCCCGCGGTCACGGGATGAACGAACTCAAAGCGCTGATAGAGAAACGTGGGATGACGATAAGCGATGTCGGATCGGTGGCGGGGTGGCAGCTGACTGGGCACCCGCCGTTGGTCTGTCGGATAAAGATGAACGGAGAAGAAAGCCACGATGAGCTGCGCAAAGAGGCGGAAACCTTCTTCCGCAACGCCGCTGCGGTCGGATGCGATCTCGTGACGGCCGTATCCGCCATCGAAGAAGAGGGAGAGTTGGCTCAGGCGGTGTGGGACTTCCATGAGCTGTGCAGAAGCGCGGCCCATCACGGGCTCAGGATAGCACTGGAGTTTGTCGGTTTCGGAAGACAGATCAACAACCTCGCCGTCGCATACAAGATCATCAGCGAAGCGGACATGGAGAACGGGGGATTGCTTTTCGATACCTTCCATTTCTACCGCAGCCGCGGCCGGCTCGAGGAGCTTGAAAAGGTTGATGCGGCCCGCATTTTCCTTGTTCATCTGAATGACGTCAGGGACAAGCCGATCGACACGATTGTGGATCCCGATCGGCTCTACCCGGGCCTCGGCGTCGTGGATTTGGCGGGGATCGTCCGCACGCTCGACCGGATCGGATACCGGGGCATGTACTCCCTGGAGATCTTCAACGCGGACTATTGGAGTCAGGACGCGTTGATCGTGGCGCGGACCGCGAAGCAGTACGCGGATCGGCTTTTCGAGGAGCTTGAATAGAGCGTGGACGAACGAATTTCGGTGGGAATTATCGGTTGCGGCGGCATCGCGCAGATGATGTACCTGCCCTACCTCGCAAATATGCCGGAACGGTTCGAAATCAAGGCCGTTGCCGACCTCTCCGACCGGTTGGTGCGAGAGATCTGTGAGCGCTACTCGATTCCGTCCGGGTACCGTTCGCCGGAGGATCTCTTGTCCGAGGAATTGGACGCCGTCTTCGTATTGACGCCGTACCATGCTCGGCAGGTGCTGAGCGCACTGGAGGCCGGGCTGCACGTTATGGTGGAAAAGCCTCTCTGTTTCACGCTGAATGACGCGGATGAGATCATCCGGTTGGCGAACGAGCGGCAAAAGGCGGTGATGGTCGGCTACATGAAACGCTACGATCCGGGCTATCGCCTCGGCGTCGAGCTGATTCAAGATATGCCGGACATGGACTTCGTGCGTGTGCACAACTTTCCGCACGCCAATGAGAAGCTCATCTCGGAGGTCTACAAAATTCTGAGGTTCGACGATATTGCCGCAGAGGAGCTGCTTGCCCTCGAGCAGTCCATCCTGTCCGATCTTCGTGAGATGACTGAAAGCGAAGACCGCGAGCTCCAGGAAGCCTATCGTATGCTACTGAGCGTCGGTTCTCACGATGCGAACGCGCTGCGCGGCGCCGTGGGCGAACCGAGGGAGGTAATGTTTGCTGAAGTATGGAACGGCGGGTCGTCGGTGATGTGCAGTCTCGACTTGGGGAAGAAGACGCGATGTTCTTGGGAGGTTTCGCGCAGTCAGCGCAACTGGTTCGACGAGGAGATAACGGTCTACGGTTCCACGCGCACAGTGACAATTCGCTTCTCGAGCCCATTCTTGAAGAACGCTCCGACTGTAGTCGAGGTCAAGAATCTCGACGGGAAGACAATCGAACAGACGAGCTACGTTGCGTCGTACCGCGAAGCGTTCGAATGCGAAATCGAGGAGTTCCATCGATGCGTCGTAGATGGAAGCGCGCCGATAACCGGCCCGAGCGACGCACGCGAGGACCTCGAATTGTTGTCGGGAATAGTGTCGTCGGCGAGGCGACATAGGATGAAAAGGGGGTGAGCTCTATGTGAAGAGAGAGTCGTGTTCTAACAAAGGCCTCGTTGGGGCCGGAAGAATCCAAAAGGCATAGAGGGGTACAAATAGATGAAAGTCAAACTGTTGTTTTTGACGAGTCTAGTAGTTATGGGGACTGTTTTCTCATTGTCGGTCTTTGCCTCTGGCACTCAAGAATCGGGCTCGAGCACTGCCATGGCCAAACCGATCACAGTCGCAATCTTTACCAGTCCGGAGGAGCAGAATCTTGCAATCACAAAGGAGGTGTTTACAAAGGCAACCGGGATCGACGTTCAAATCGACGAGATAGCGAGAAACGCGTTCCAGTCGAAGTTTACGACCGTCCTCATGTCCGGGTCCGATGCGTGGGATGTGCTCTATCTCCAAGGAGCGTTCTTCCAGGCCATGGCGACCGCCAAGACCCTCCTTCCCATCGACGGGGTCATTAGCCAGGACACGATATCGCAGCTGATTCCGATCGCCTACAAGAAGGCGATTTTCGATGGAAAGCTGTACGGCCTCGTAGTGGGATACCACACCAACTACTACTATCATCGCACCGATCTGATAGCAAATGCGGGACTGTCTCCAGCGACCAACTGGAAGGAATATCTCAACATCGCGCAGAAGCTCACCGGGACCGGAGCAAACGGTCAACCTCAGTACGGTGCCGTATTTCGCGGCGGCGGCGAGAACAACAGCGTACACTACGATTTCGCCAACTATTTCTTGAGCTTCGGGGCGAAGTGGCTCGATAAGGACTTCAAGCCCGTCATGAACAGCCCCGAGGGCGTGGCCGCGCTGCAGTACTTCGTCGACCTGAAAAACAAGTACAATGTGGTTCCGCCCGACGTAGCGGCTGTAGCGTACAACGAAAAGAACCAATACTTCCAATCGGGAAAGGTGGCACAGATGGTCCAGTGGTCTGCCGCCTACAGCACACTTCTCTCTCAGAAGGACAGCCCCGACACCTACAACAAGACCGGTGTTATCTTGCTGCCGGGACGTGTTCAGCCGGACGGGTCGCTCCATCACGGTTCTCTCGCAACCAACGACATGTGGGTGATTCCGAAGAATGCGAAGAACAAGGCCGGCGCGGAAGCATTCATCAAGTGGATGGCTGAGCCGGCCGGTGCGATCGAATGGGCGAAGAACGGAGGAGATCCGACGAACCTCAAAGCCTACAGCGACCCCGCCACCATCAAGCTGCGCCCGGACTTCCAGGTTGCCGCCAAGGCTATCGTCTATGCGGACACTTTCCCCGCCCTGCCGCAGGGGCCGGAGCTCTTGAACATCTGGACCGACAAAATCGTGCGGGCAGTGGCTGGACAGCTCACTGCCAAGCAAGCGATGGACCAGTGCGCGGACGAATGGACTGCCGTACTCAAGAAGGCAGGATATTACAACTGATCTTCGATTTGCTGAATTGCAGGCGGGGGCCTTCGGGTTCTTCCAGGGCCCCCGCGCTTAAAGAAAATCTCACTGGATTGGAGCGGGACGGTTGACATGACACGAAGACACAAAGTGATGCGAACACTCACGCCCTACCTCTTTGCGGCTCCGGCAGTTATCTATCTCGTGGGAATGTGGGTCTATCCGCTCGTGTACTCGGTCAATTTGAGCCTTCACGACGTACAGATCTATCAGCTGGCAACCGGTGGGACCTTCAACGGGCTCCAGAACTACGTGGCGCTCCTGCACAGCGAACGATTTTGGAACTCACTGCGGGTCACCGTCCTGCTGATGACAATCGGGGTCACGAGCGAGTTTCTGCTCGGCCTCGGGCTGGCCCTGTTGCTCAACAGCGCAATCCGAGCGCGTCGTTTCTTTCGGGCGGTAGCGATCATTCCGCTCATGCTCACTCCGGTCGTTCTCGGAATCGACTTCAAAATGATGTTCAACTACCTCTACGGCGTGATCAACTGGGCGCTCTCGGTTATAGGCGTGAAACCGGTGCTGTGGCTCGCCAGCCCGTTTTGGGGTATGGTTTCGATCCTCATTACTGAAGTGTGGAACCAGACGGCGTTCGTTGCGCTCGTGCTGCTTGCGGGTCTGCAATCGATCCCCACTGAGCTCTACGAATCGGCCCACGTGGACGGAGCGAACGCCTTCCGCGTCTTCTGGTCGATCCGCTTGCCGTTGATCATGCCGATGATATTCGTTGCCGTATTCTGGCGAAGTATCGCGTTGTTCAGGATCTTCGATGTCGTGTTCGTTCTCACGAGCGGCGGACCGACCTACACGACCGAGTCATTCAGCCTTCTCGTCAACAACCTCGGCTATTTGGCCGGGAGGATGGGGGTTGCGTCGGCATTGTCGCTGCTGATGATAGTACTCATGATCGGTTTCGCGTTGATCTACAATCGCTTCTTCAGGTTCGAGAGAGAGTGAGGACGGGCATGAGTTGCCTGAAAACGAATGAATATGAAAGGGGAGATAGACACAGGTGATGCAGCATAATCCTCGTCCATGGGAGCGAGCAAACTTTTTTCAGTACCTGCTCCTTGCGCTCATGATCGTCGTCCTCGCATTCCCGATCTTCTGGCTGGTGCGGACCGCTTTACTTCCGGCCCCCGATCTCGTCAAGCTTCCCCCCGTGATGAAGTTCAAACCGAGCTTCGAGGCACTCGGCCTCGTCTTCAAGGCCGACCAGTTCATGAAGCATTTGTTCAACAGCCTCGTCGTGGCCGTGTCCGCAACGGCCATCGGCGTAACAGTCGGTTTTTCAGCCGCCTACGGCTTCAGCCGCTTCGAGTATCCCGGAAAGGCGGTTCTCTCGGTTGCGATCCTCTGCCTCTACGTAATGCCGCCGATCGCCATGATTCTCCCGATGTACGTGATCTTTCAGCATATCGGCCTGGCTGGGAGACTCGGCTCGCTGATCTTGACCCACAGCATCATTACGGTGCCGCTCTCGACCTGGATGCTCAGGGGGTTCATCAGCCGGCTGCCCATTGAGCTCGAAGAGGCGGCGCGGATCGACGGCTGCAATCGGGTCGAAGGGATTATTCGCGTGGCCCTTCCTCTGCTCCGGCCCGGCCTCGTGGCGACCATGGTCCTCGCATTCATCTACTCGTGGAATGATTTCATCTACGCCGTAATACTGACGAGCGGCAGCAATACCACGCTCCCGGTCTTGATCGCCGGCTACATTACCGACAAGGCCACCTACTGGGGACGGATAGCTGCAGCGGGCACTCTCGTCATTGCGCCGCCGTTCATCTTCGGCTTCCTGGTTCAACGTCACCTTGCGGAGGGGCTTTCAGCGGGGGCAGTGAAGAGCTAACGCATACTCTGAGTCCCTGACGTCCGAACCATCGGCAAGGTGCATTGGAAATCGCCTGGAATTTAACGAAGCCCTTGCTGTCAAGAGCTTTCTTTCGCTTGAACCATGGCCGCTCTGTGTGGCACTGTCGGCAGATTGCGTCGGTTGGGCATTGATCGCGAATGAACGACAGTCCTGCCTGTCAGTCACTTGTTGGACGCGGCAAGCATGCGTGCGTAGTTGAATGCGGAGATGAGACTCTTTGTGGAGGCCGTTCCCTTGTAGGCAATGTCGAATGCGGTTCCGTGGTCAACTGAAGTACGGATAATCGGGAGACCGAGCGTGACATTCACCCCACTTTCAAAGTCGAGCAATTTCGCTGGAATATGACCTTGATCGTGGTACATGCAGACAACCGCATCGAATGACGAGGCCGCAGCTCGCAGAAAGACAGTGTCCGGTGGTTCGGGGCCGACAACTTCTATCCCGATTGCTTGTGCATCGGCGATGGCGGGCGAAATCTCTCGTTCTTCTTCAATCCCGAACGATCCGTGTTCACTCGCATGAGGATTCAGACCGGCGACAGCGATTCGAGGATGCGGAGTGACGCGGGAGAGAGCCTCATTCGTCAGGCGTATTACTTCAAGGATGCGCTCACGCTTGACTCTTCGAATGGCCTCCTGAAGTGAGACATGGGTGCTCACGTGAGTAACCGTCAGCCTGTCTGAGGCGAGCATCATGGTGAAGCGGCCAACTTTGCAGAGGCCGGCTATGAACTCGGTGTGACCTGTGAAGCCCGGATGCGATAGGCGAACGGCCTCTTTGTTCAACGGCAGAGTGACGACGGCCTCGACTTCTCCTTGCAGCGCGAGGTGAGTCGCACTTTCTACATAGGCAAGCGCCGCCCTACCTGCTCGCTCCGAAACCCGTCCGATCTGCAGATCCTCAACTTTCAGCTGCGCCTGATCGATCACATTCAGCATACCATCTTCGAAGCCTGTCGCACCTGCTATCGATTTCAACGGTGCCGGCAGATCGAGCTGCCGTGCACAGAACTCAAGCACGGCCCTGTCTCCAACTACAATGAAGTTCTCACCGAGCTCTCTACGTTGCCACGCTTTCAGGACCAGCTCAGGACCTATCCCGTTTGCGTCCCCCATCGTTATTGCTATCATCAAGTTATTTGTCTCCTTCTTTCACAGCGATTAATCGGGAACTCGCGGAGGGGCTATACCGAAGTACTCGAGAATGCGTGGGACTATATCCCGTCCTCCGAATCCGCCGGCTTTCGATGCGACCACAGTTGCCTGTTTCGAAGGCTTCCGCACATTCGTTGGACTGGTTTCATCCGCGCTGAGGCAGAGCGAAATCGGCACTCCCGGAAACACCTCCTCCACCGGGGCCAGCGTGGTTATGTTCAACGCGCGCATGACGGCCATTAGGGTATCTCCGCCGAAGACTATGATGAGTCCGACATCCTCCTGGTGCGCGAGCTGACGAACGGCCCTGCCGAGACCCCCGGCGACTCTTTCGCTAGGCCAGCGGCGGTCCTCGCTCGCCTCTATGAGCAGGATCCCACGGTCAGCGAGTAGGCGTCGCGCATTGCCGGCTTGTAACAGGCCGCGCGGTGTAGCCGCGGCAGACGGAACTCCGAGCGTCTTGGCAACCGATGTCTGCTCTACGGACACCGGATTGAGGCTGCCGGATACAATGAGAACCCTGGTAGATTCGAGAGAATCACGGCGACGGATGGGGTTGCCCGGCCCTTGCTCGAAACGGCGCTCCGTGCGAAGGGCCTCTGCTGATGCACGCAGGAGGGCTTTCGCAAATCCCGCCGATCCACCGAACGCCCAGGAGCCGGAAAGGGGCAGAAGACGTTTAGCGATTTCGAAGAGGTCGTCGTCCGACGAAGCGTCGAAGATCACGATGCGGCCGGTTTTCGGAAGATCAGCATTCGCTGAGCATACTGCGGTTGTGAGCGACGATTGCTTTGCTATGATCGAACGTATGTCGCTCGTCTCGACGGGATCCACCGGATCGTGTGCGAAGCTCGTCTGTTCGAGCGGAACGCCTTCTACGAACTGATGTCCGCCGCGGGTCGAGCGGCCTGCTCCCGGGAATGCCGGTGCGTAGGCTATCCTTTCGCGGCCGGATGACCGGAGCAGAGATGCAAGCTCCGCTCCAATGTTTCCTCGCAGCGTAGAATCGGTTTTCTTGTAGAAGCAAGCGACGCTTGAGGGGCGGCTTGCTTCTACAACTTGTTGCACCCGGTATGCTGCTTGCGTCGCGCTAAGGTGTCTTGACTCAGTGTCGAAGACCTCTACCATGATGTCGGACGCCCGGAAAGGGAAACCTCCTTTAAGAGATTCCTTACGGCTGTGCGATATTCGAACGCAGGGCCAAATGCCGACGAGGCATGTGAAGTTCTGTTTCGATGCCTGAACACCGGTATCGAGACTTCCCGTAATGTCATCCGCGATGATGAGAAACTTGCTGATGCGCCGGCCAACCTCGGTTGAAGCAGAAGACCTGCCGATTACGCTGTCCACGAAAAGAGAGCTCCTCTCTCGTCGACCAGATCTCTCGTGGGGCCGACGATTTCCACCGGGTCGCTGTTGCGAAGTCCCTCCGGCACCGCAGCAGAGACAGGGAGCTCATCGAGGTGGAGAGTGCTCGCCGCCGTATTCCCGTGGGTCGCCTTGAAGTCGATTTTCTGCTTCAGACGTTCTGTTATGATACCTGCGAGGCCCATTCCAATGGCGTTGCCGTGTTCCAGAATCTTCCTTGCTGTCGGAAGTATGTGCCCTTTCAGACCCTGCACTCCATAGCTGTAGGTTCCCTGAGCCTGACGTTTCTTGCCGAGCCCGACAGAGGTCATCTTGACAATGCCGCTTTCATGATCTTCGTGGCAATCAGTACGGATTTTGACACGGTTGACAACCTCTCATGAAGAACGGATTGGCGCGCCAAGCAACTTCTCCGTCACTCCGTATCCCTCGAGCGCCGCCCGTACCTTCGCCGGTCTCTCCTCCGTGACTTCCGGTCGCAGGAACGATAAACAGGGAACAGTCACCCGCCTTCAAGAGATTCACGAGCGCCTCGACAATCAGGTGGATGTTCGAAATCCTTCGACTGCCGACAGCGATGGCAACCTGTGCTCGCTCCGGGAGATTCTTCATGACGCCAGCGAGTATAGCACATATGCATCGGTCGGAGAGCCTACGTTCCGCGATTCGCAACGCGGCCAATAAGAATCTATCAGGATCGTAGATGTTCAGACGGTATATCGACGTGCATATGTGTTTTGATAGGGTGAGTCGAAGTCTCGAACCAAGAGCGTATGATCGAATCGTGTGAATGGGCGAAGGAAGATGCACAAATTCGAAAATCGGGTGGCGTTTGTCAGTGGGGCGGGGAGAGAAACCGAAGCGAGATCAGCTTACGACTTTGTCGAGAGGTAGCGGAGGCGTTGCTTGCGGACACCGATGAATCACGCGTTGAGAATACGTAGGACCAATTGACCTCCGAGGGACCTTTCTTACTGTGAAGATGGCAGCACGCACGATGACTAGAGCCGGCCACAAAGGATCCATCATCACCATTGGTTCGATTCACGGGTGGCTCAGGGGCAACCGATCGTGGGGATTTTCCTTGACAAAAGATCGGGTACGATCTACGATGTCATTATTCGGAATAGATATTTCATTGAGTGAAATAGCATGTTGTCTCGTTGCGGCGGGCTGAGGCAGCGCCGACGTATCGCTGGAGGAGGAGAGGGCGAATGGCTGAAAAGAAACTGGCAGGGGTGTTCATACCGATGGTGACCCCCTTCAAGGCATCGGATGAGGAAATCGACTTCGACGGGTTGAAGCAGGTGACCGACTTTCTCATCGAGAACGGTATCGACGGGTTGATACCGTCAGGTAGCACCGGCGAAATCTCGGCGATGAGCGTCGATGAGCGCCGGCGCGTGAACGCTGCGGTATGCGAACGCACTGCAAAGCGAGTCCAGGTGTTCGCCTCGACGGGAGCGTATCGAACGAAAGATGCGATAGAGCTTTCGAAGAGTGCGCAGAAAGACGGCGCCGACGGCGTAATGGTGGTCACTCCCTGGTATATGGCTCCGAGCGAGGATGAGCTATATGCACATTACGCGGCAATTCGGGAGGCTATTTCGATCCCGATCATGCTCTACCACAATCCCTACTACTCGACGTGCTTGTTGACCGACGCGTTCATGGCCAAACTCTACAACGACGGCTTGATACACGCGGTTAAAGAGCGGCAAGCCGATGTCTACCGGCAGCAAAACCTCCGTGCGCTGACGAACGACAAGTTCGGCATCTTCTATGGGTACGATATTTGCCCCGTCGAAAGCCTCAGTATGTGGGCGGACGGTTGGGTCTGCGGAACAGGCAATCTCTTCCCGAAGGAAAACAAGGCTCTCTATGACATGATCAAGGGGGGCGACCTCGAGAAGGCTAAGGAATACCACTTGAAGACGATCCGCTCCTACCTGCCGCTCTTCCTGGAGAAGACCGAGAAGGGAATGCAGACCCCCTGGCTTGCAGTCTTGAAGGAAGGGCTTGCCCTCCGCGGGGTCAACGCCGGTATTGCCCGTAAGCCGGTGATGTCCCTGCCGGACGATTTCAAGGCTAAGCTGAAGAAGACTCTCAAGGAGTTCGGCCACATTTAGTCGCGCACCATGATTGCGGTCCGGGCGAGCCGACGAGGTCCGACCGAGGAGATTCGGTCGACCGCCCGGCTCCGCAACCGAAGGCAGACGCGGTAATGGAACCCATCTAACCAAGTCCATTTGACATTCTGCAGTTAACCCAAAAGGGCATTTCGCAATCGGGTCATCCCGGGAGTTTCCTCGGGGTTGTCATACCGTGTGTCGCGTGCGGAGGAGAGGCTCCGCTGAAGAGGACGAGAGGTGAGATTTCTCGCCCACTTCGAATAAGGAGGATTCGCGATGAAGCGAGGATTTGCAGGATTGGTGCTTGCGTTGCTGCTGTCGGCGCTGATGGTGGTGCCGGTTTTCGCAGGAGGGGGATCGGAAAAGCCATCGGGGTCAGGCGAGATGACGGCGCCGACGACGAGCACCGGCAAGGTGAAGATCTCGGTACTGCGGCCTGGGGACGAACAGAAGGTAGCGGCCTTCTTGAAGCCGGCCGTTGCCAAGTTCATGGAGAAGAATCCGGACATTGAGGTCGAACCGATTTTCGAATCGTGGGGTGGATGGATCCAGAAGTATACTACGTTGTTCGCCGCCGACACTCAGCCGGACGTCGTCTTCTGGTGGGACAACAAACAGAAGGATGTGTCGGCGAAGAACCGCTTGGTACCGCTCGACAAGTATGTTGATGCCTCGGTATTCAAGGCGATTCCGCAATCCATCTGGGACCTTGTGTCGATCGGCGGTGATGCCCACTACTACGTCCCGTCGAGCGTCGACCCCTTCGTGCTCTACTACAACAAGGACGTCTTCAGGCAGGCGGGTCTCGACCCGGAAAAACCGCCGAAGACCTGGGATGAGTTCCTGGCCTACGCGAAAGCCATTAAAGAAAAAACGGGCCTGCCCGGGGTCGGCGTGCCGGCTCAGACCGGCGTGAACACGCTTCAGGAGTTTGTCGCTCAGTTCATCGACCAGTCGACGGGAACCGACATGCTGGATGAGAAGAACAAACCGATATTCAACAACGCAAAAGGCCTCGAGGCCATGCAGTTTCTGCAGAAACTGTGGCCCTATATTCAACCGTCCCCGACCGACTATGGACGAGGGCAATTGCGTCCTCTTATCCGGGACGGAAAGCTCGGCATGATCCTCGAAGGGCCGTGGGCGATTCCGACTCTCACCGAGAAGTTCGGCGACAATCTCGACGCGAGCCCGATCGGCTTTGCTCCGCCACCTTTGGGGCCAAATGGCCAGAAGATCGACTGGGCGGGAACCAATGGCTGGATTGCTACGCGGCAGAGCACCGCGGTACAGAGCGGGAAGATGATCTCATTCTTGATGTCGCCGGAAGAGCTCTACAACCACCATGTGGCCTACGGAAGCGTTCCGATGCTGCCCTCTGAGCTCGATCAGAAGTACTATCAGTACAACTATTGGAAGACATTCTACACGATCAACACTCAATACAAGCTCATCGGGATGATCGGCAAGTACCATCCTACGCCGAATGCCTTCTATGATGAGCTGGAGGCTGTTTGGCAGGCATTCATGTTCGGCCAATTGGACGCAAAACAGGCTCTCGATCTCGCGGAACAAAAAGTGAACAGCATAAACGCTCGGCAGGGCATAAAATACTAGATAGAGAGGTCCTGTCCGAAGGCACGCCGGGCGGCGGTACAATCGGCCGTCGCTCGGCTCGATTCATGGCTGCCGGGTCCGTCGGCGCGCGTCCTCGCGGCCCGGTGTAAGGGGGGAGTTGTCTTGAACGCCTTGATTCGACGTAGATTGATATTGTCGTTCATTCCCCTGTTTACGATTATGCTGTTGATCTACCTCATCCCGATCGGCAATACAGTCTTCGGGGCCTTCTTTGGTTATGCCGGAGCGGATGCCGGCAAGTTCGTTGGGTTCGGCAACTTCGAGAAGATCAAGGACACGATCGCCCCGACGGTGCTCCGAACGCTGATTTGGACGGTAGGCTCGGTCATTCCCGCGATCATCCTTGGCCTCTTCATGGCGTTGCTGTTTCAGGGCGAGTTCCGTTTGAAGAAGCTTTTCATGTCCCTCAATCTCTTGCCCTACGCAATACCTCTCATAATCGTTGCCTCGTGCTGGATGTTCATGTATAACCAGGACTTCGGTATCATCAACGTGTTCCTCGAGAAACTCGGGATCATCAAAGAGCCGATCAGGTTTCTCTCCTACAAGAGCGCCATGGCTTCCGTCATTCTCGTTCGAGCATGGAGGGCAATGCCCTTCGCATTCATCAACTACTATGCGGCCATGTCGACGATTCCAAGCGAGCAGTACGAGGCAGCGGATGTCGACGGAGCAACCGGTACTCAGAAGTTCCTCTACGTAACCCTCCCGAACCTGCGTTCCATAACCTCCATGACCCTGATCATCCTTACGGTTTGGACGTTTCTCGTCTTCGACATCATCTACGGAATGACCGGCGGCGGCCCCATCGACGTCACGAACATCATCAGCATCCAGATCTACCGGGAGCTGACGAACATGCGAGACTTCGGAACGGCCTCGGCGTGGTCACTGATTGCCATGATCGTGCTGGCGTTGATAACTGTGCTCTACTGGCGATTATTCCCAATGGACGATAGCCGTGAAAAGACATGACGCGATCCCGGTAAGTCTGGTGTCGTGGGCGCTGCGCGCCCTATTCGCGATTTTCTGCGTGCTGCCGATATACGCGAGCATCATCGTGGCGCTCACTCCCTATGCAGATATCATGCATCCTCAGCTTGTCCCGCTGTTCTGGCATTTTATCAACTTTCGTGACGCGATGCTCTTCATCTTTCCGCGCCTCATGAACAGCTTCTTCTATTCGATCGCGTCGGTCGCAGTAGCGCTCTTGATCGCCGTACCCTCGGCATATGTGCTCGCGCGATACCGATTCCGGGGGCGACGGGTTGCTCTGTTCAGTCTCCTGCTTTCCCAGATGATGGCGGGAATCGTCATCATGCCGTCACTCTATTCGATCTTCAATCGGCTCGGGTTCTTGAACACCCGCTACGGATTGATCCTCGTCCTCACGGGCGTGAACCTCGCGCTCGTTGTTTGGATCCTATTCGGCTTCTTTCAGAGTCTGCCGAAAGAGGTCGAAGAAGCTGCGATGATTGATGGTGCCTCGTTCCTTGCGATGTTGGTCCGCGTGGTCGTGCCCGTGAGCGGGCCGGGTATCGCCGTTGGGGCAATCTTCGTCTTCATCAACACCTACAACGAGTTCGTTATTCCTCTTTTTCTCATTACCGACTCGAAGTTGTTCACTATCACATTATCCTTGTATACGCTGCTCACGGACACGACGATCCGATGGCACATAATGGCTGCTTCATCACTCATCGGGATGGTGTTCCCGATTCTCATCTTCGTGATGTTTCAGAAGTACATCGTCAAGGGGCTGACATCAGGGGCGTTGAAAGGGTAGGGAGCACGATTCGACAGGCTTGTGCCGGCGTAGCGGCACGACAAGAGGTGAGTTCTATGAACGGTCAGATTGCCATACAGGGCGGAAGTCTCGAGGACTATCTATATGTTGTGAAGTCAGGTCCCGGACAGTACTTCCATCGCAGAGGGATCCTCGAAGAGGTCGGTCGACTGACCTCCCGTTTCGGCACTCGAGCACTGGTAAGCGGGGGCAAGAGAGCAATCGGAGCGGTCGAGGCCCCTCTGTTCCGCTCACTCGAGCAGTCGAATGTCGATTATGTATTAAATGTATTCGTCGGTGAGAGCAGCCAGGCGAACGTCGCCAGGTTACTCGAGCTTGCCGAAAAGGCGAGACCGGATTTCGTCATCGGCGCCGGAGGAGGGAAGGCGCTTGATACGGCCAAGATAGCGGCCGACTGCCTGAAGCTGCCGATCGTCACCATTCCGACGATCGCGGCAACATGCGCGGCAACCACTCCCCTCGGTATCCTGTACACCGACGACGGAATCTACCAGAGGGATTACTACCCGCTCACCAATCCGCAAATGGTTCTCGTCGATCCCGATGTCCAATTGAATGCGCCGACCGAGTATCTGAAATCGGGGATTCTGGACTCCTTGTCGAAGTGGTACGAAGGAGGAGCTTCCTTCGCGAAGGCGAGCAACGCAGACATGTACGACTCGATGGCAATTACCCTTGCCGAGTATCTCTACAAGAGCATGATGGAGAAAGCCGGTTCTGCAATTCGCGCGGCAGAACAGCGGCAGGCTACTCTTGAGTTTATCGACGTGGTCAACATGAACATCTACCTGGCAGGCACGATTCAGGCGTTCGGCGTAAAAGCGGTTCGTAACGGCGTGGCGCATTCGGTGCATAACGGCCTGACGATGCTCAAGGAGAGCCACGATCTGCTCCACGGGATCAAGGTCGGCTACGGTATCGCGGTGCAACTTGCTTTGTTCGAACGCGACGGAGAACGCCTGAAGCGTTTGGCGGAGTTCTACGAGGACATCGGATTCAGACCTTCCTTCGATGGCCTCGCCCTCCTCTTCAACGAGGAAAACGTGGATGCGGTCGCCGGCAAGACGGTTTCCGATCCTCTCATGCAGCGTGAGCCGTTTGACGTAGTCTCGCTCGAGATGGTGATCGACGCCATGAACCACCTCGAAGCTCGATTCGGCGCAGAATCCCCATGAATATCGTCGTGGCGGTGAAGCACGTCCCGGAGACAGGTTCGGTGACATTGGACGAGCAAACCGGGACGATGCGCAGGGAAGGGGTTGAAAGCATTCCGAATCCGCTGGACCTCTATGGCATCGAAGCGGCGCTTCGCCTTCGCGAGCGCTACGGGGGCACCATAGCTGTGGTGTCCATGGGACCTGCCGGTGCCGAGAGAACCGTCCGTGAATGCCTCGCAATGGGATGCGACCGCGGCGTCCTCGTTACCGGCAAGGAGTTCGCAGGTTCCGACACCCTTGTGACATCGAAGGTCCTTTCGGGAGCAATCCGCAAGCTCGTCGCGTGCGATTTGCTGATTTTCGGAGAGCGCGCCACCGACGGCGACACCGGTCAGGTTGGACCGGCAACCGCGGCGCTGCTTGCCTTCCCGATCGCTACGTACGTCAGTGCGATTCTCGAGCTCCGCGACGATCAGCCGGTGGGGGCGACAGGAAAGGCCGGACGCTCCGTCGTCGTCGATCGACTGACCGAAGCCGGCTACGAACGATTTGCCCTCCGGCTCCCGGCGGCAATGACGGTGGTGAAGGAGATAGCGAGCCCGCGGCTGCCGACTCTCAGAGGAAAGACTGCGGCGCGGACAGCCGAAATCGACCGATGGTCGGCAGGCGACTTGGGGTTGCCCGAAGAGGAGCTGGGACTTCGTGGGTCTCCCACGAGGGTGGAGAAAATCTTCCATCCGCGAATTACCCGGGATGGACGGCTCAGAGTAGTGAAGGACGAGGATGGACTCGAAGATGCGGCCGAGGAGCTTGCCGATTTTATCCTCAGTCACGTTGCCGTTCGACGCGAGAGCAGCCTGTGACTGCAAAGCGTGCGAGGCAGTATCAGGGCGAGACATGGATCGTCGTCGAGAATCAGGACGACGTCGTGAGCGAAGTAACCTGGGAATTGATCGGTCGTGCCCGGCCGCTTGCCGATAAGCTCGGGGGTGCGTTGGCTGGGGTGGTGATGTGTGCGTCGTCCGACCCCGAGAGCCTGGAAGAGCTCTTTGCGAGGGGGCTCGACAAGGTATACCTCGCTCAAGACCCCTCGCTCGGGGTGTTCGTCGTCGAGACGCGTAGCTCGATCCTTCTGAGATTGGTCCGGGAGCACGACCCGGCCATTGTTCTTGCGGCAGCGACTACGTCGGGCCGATCGTTGATGCCGCATCTCTCCGCCCGCCTGGGGACGGGGCTTACAGCGGATTGCACGGATCTCGACATCGACGCGGAGGACGGGGCGCTGCTGCAAACCCGGCCGGCGATCGGCGGCAACATCATGGCAACGATTCGAACCCGGGAAAAGCGACCGCAGATGGCGACGGTGCGTCCGCACTCGTCCCAGCCCGCACCAAGGAAACGACGCCGACCGGGAGAAATCGTTCGTGTTGCGGTGAATCCGGACGACATCGAAGATCGGGTACGCAGACTCTCGGTGCGCCCCTTCGAAGGAGACACCATCGCTCTGCAGGATGCGGAGGTCATCGTGTCGTGCGGAAGGGGGTTCAAGAAGAAGGAGAACCTACTTCTTGCCGAGAGGCTTGCCGGTCTGATCGGCGCATCACTCGGAGCGTCTCGCGAGGTGGTGGATCGGGGATGGAGCTCCTACCCGCATCAAGTTGGTTTGAGTGGAAAAACAGTGAGCCCCGATCTCTACATCGCTCTCGGTATTTCAGGCGCCGTGCAGCACCTGGCGGGAATCAAGACGGCGAAGCACATCGCCGCCGTTAACAGTGATCCCGATGCTCCGATCTTCAAGATCGCAGACTTCGGGGTTGTCTGTGACATTTTCGAGCTCATTCCCGTGTTGGTCGAGAAGCTGACCGAGCGGATGGGAGGCTCGCGGTGAGCTACGGAAGGGCAACGGATACCGTCGTGGACGAGCTTCGCAGGATCGTCGGCGAGAGAAACGTCTTCGTCGACTCGGAGAAGCTCGAGGCGTACTCTCATGACGAGACGCCGCGGGAACGGTACAGCCATCTACCCGAAGTGGTGGTTTTGCCTTCGAGCGCACAAGAAATTTCTTCGGTCATGAAGCTGGCCGTCGAGCATCGAATTCCGGTCACTCCCCGCGGAGCCGGAAGCGGATTGTCGGGCGGTGCAATACCGGTCTACGGCGGCCTGGTACTGTCTCTCGAGAAGATGAACCACATTCTCGAGATCGATTGGGAGAACATGGTGGCGGTGGTCGAGCCGGGAGTGGTTACGAACGTCGTGAACGAGGAGGTTGCCAAGGGCGGCTTGTTCTTCGCGGGCTATCCCATGAGCGTGGAGACCTGCTTCATCGGCGGGAATATCGCGGAGAACGCCGGCGGCGGCCGAGCGGTGAAATACGGCGTCACGAGCCGGTACGTGCTTGGGCTGGAGGTCGTAACACCGACCGGGCAAATCCTCGAGCTCGGCGGAAAGCGTGTCAAGGACGTCACGGGGTACGATCTCAAGCAGTTGTTCATCGGATCCGAGGGGACCCTCGGAATCGTTACGAAGGCCGTTCTCAGATTGCTTCCGTTGCCGAAGCACAGCTGTACCCTTCTCGTGCTTTTCCGGGACCCCGCGTCCGCAATCTCCGCGGTGCCGGCAATCATGACGTCGGGCCGGATTCTGCCGACGTCACTGGAGTTCATGGATAGGCTCTCCTTCGAAACCTCGTGCAGATATCTGAACGACCCCCTCGACTATGCGAACGCGGGCGCAATGTTGCTCGTGGAGTCGGATGGTCCGGACAACGAACAGGTCGACAGGGAGGCCGAACGGATTGGAGAAATCTGTATGGGCTGTGGTGCGATCGAGGTTTTTGTTGCCGACAACCGAACCACCCGCGATCGTGTCTGGAATATCCGAAAGAACATTGCCGAAGCCTTCATCGTGGACAGCCCGCTGCGTGGAATCGAGGACATGGTAGTTCCAATCGCCCAGATTCCTCGGTTTGTCGGCGAGGTGCGGAGGATCTCAGAAGCAACGGGGATCGCGATGCCGAGCTACGGACACGCCGGCGACGGGAACCTCCACGTGACTCTCGTCAAACCGCCGGAATCGACCGTAGATGAGTGGTACCGCCGAGAGCACGAGGCATTGAAGGAGCTCTATGCCGTTGTGCGCACGCTCGGTGGAACCATCAGCGGTGAACACGGAATTGGCTCGAAACGCCGCGAATGGCTTCGTTCGTTCGTCGGCGATTCCGAGTACGAGCTGATGCAGCAGATCAAGGATCTGCTTGATCCTGCCGGTATCATGAATCCGGGGAAGATGTTCGACCGATACGATCAAGACTCCGTGACGGAGGGAAACGAATGAAGATCAGCATAATAAGCTCCTGCTACATCATGGGCTATTCACTGCAAGAGTCGATGCGGATGGCGGCCGACGCCGGCTATGACGCGATTGACTTTCTCGCTGCGGCCCCTCATGCGGAACCGCGAGAGTTTGACGCGAAGGGGAGAGAGGAGCTTCGAAAGCTTGCCGATTCGCTCGGGCTGAGGATCAACCAAATCGCGACGTTTGCTCCTCCCAATTCGGGATCATATGCGGACATGGACGGCTACGTGACGGGCCAGAAAGAGCGCCTGGACTTTGCGAGAGACGTAGGTGCCGACCACCTGGAGGTTGTGCCGGGTTTCAGGAGGCCGCACATCCCGGTCGACTTGGCGTGGAGGTGGGCGATCGAAAGTCACCGCCGGATCGTCGAATACGCCGAGCGGGTCGGGGTTCCCGTGGCGGTCGAGTTCGAGCCGATTCAACCCACCCAGCGCATGTGGGGTCGTCCCGCGCCCGCGAACGTATACGACATAGAGACTCTCTCGCGATTCATTTCCGAGATCGACAGCCCATTTTGCCGGGCGAACCTGGACATCGGGCACTGCAATATAATTGCGAAGGGAAAGCCCGATGAGGTCAGGGCGGAGATCATGTGCCTGCAGGGCCAAGTTGTCGGCGTTCACTGCAACGACAACGATGGGGTCACCGATTTGAACGCGGTTCCCGGAACGGGCACCTGCGATTTCGAGTATTATCTGAGGCTTCTGCGCGAAATGGGCTATGACCGATACGTGAGTGTCGAGCTCGAGGGACAGGAGCACCCCCTCGGAAGCTCAACCGCCTCTCTGGCGTACCTGAAGGAAAAGCTGGTCGCGCTCGGGGCGTACGGATAGCTCTTTGCGAGCTTCGACGAAGAGGTCATGATGAACTTTGCCGCTGCAGACGGTGTCAATATCTATTATGAAACCCACGGAGACGGTGATCCGCTTCTCTTGATCTCCGGCATGGGGGCCGACCATCGGGTTTGGAGTGAGATTGTTCGAGAGCTCCAGAAAGACTATCTGTGCATCGTCTACGATCATCGTGGAATCGGATATAGCGAGAGGCCGAGCGGCGACTATACGATTCGGGAGCTCGCCGCCGACGCGAGTCAGTTGCTGGAGGTTTGCGGAGGTCGAAAGGCACATGTAGTCGGGATATCAATGGGCGGGGCGGTGGCTCAGGAGCTGGCCATCAACTGCCCCAGCCAAGTTCGAAGCCTTGTGCTCGTCAGCACCTGGGCAAAGGCGGATGCCTACCGGCGGGTTCTCGGCGAGTGCCGGACCCTCGCGGCGAAAACTGTCGACCGGTATTCCTTTTGGAGGGAGCATCTCCTTTGGTGCTATCCGAGGGAGTACTACCGTGAGAACGGCGAAAAGATAGAGGAGGTCTGCAGATTCCTGTCCGATACGGATCAGTCGCGCGAGGAGCTTGTTCGCCAAAATGTAGCCAACCTTTTCCACGATACCTCCGATCGGCTCCATCTCATTTCGGCACCGACGCTCATCATCGTTGGAGCGAAGGACATCTCGACTCCGAGAGCGTTTGCGGAGGAGCTCTATGGGGGGATCGAAGGCTCGAGGCTGGTCGTTTTCGAGGAATGCGGACACTCTCTCACGTCTCAGAACCCCGCGGGTTTCAGGAAAGAGCTGCGTAAGTTCCTGCACGCTCTGGACTAGCCCGCAAATGGCGAAGTCGCTCGCGTCGAATTGCGCAGAGTTCTCTGGACCGGTATGATGTCGAATCTGTCGACGATCGGAGCACAGCAGGGGAGGTTTCCTGGTGTCCCAAGATAAAACCGAAACAGTGAAGGTGCTCGAAAAGGCTCTCATCGTGCTTGAAGCGCTCAAAGCAGCAGACAGTCCGATCGGTGTGAACGAAATCGCCAAGCAGACGTCCGTGAAGGTGGCGACTGCTTTTCGACTGCTGAAGACCCTCAAGGCATATGGTTGGGTATTCCAGGACAGCGACAACAAGTATGTGATCGGTCCGAAGATCTCTTTTGTCACCGAGAAGAACAACTTCTATGTCGCGCTCAAGGAAACCGCCTACTATGTCATGCGGAAACTATCGGACCGGGAGAAGCAGGCGATGAATCTCGTGGTTCGAGACAGAGAGAGGTGTTTCATTCTCCAGCAGTCGAGAACGGACAAGATGATAGACTATGTTCCTCCGATCGGCTCAGAGCTTCCGGTCTATGCCAGCGCGTCCGGGAAGGTCCTGCTCTCCGAGCTGCCGGCAGGTCTCTTGAACGAAATCCTTGATGTGACCGATTTCCGTCGACTGACGGAGAACACGATAACGGATCGAGATACTCTCGTGCGGCAGCTTGACGAGGTGCGCAGGCAGGGATTTGCCCTGGATGCGAATGAATCGGTCGAGAACGGGTTCTGTATCGCTGTACCGGTTCGCGGACCGGAAAACGAGATTATCGCCGGGCTCTCGTTTTCCGGATTCGTCGGGCGATTCGATCGAGGACGAGTTCCCTATTATCACGGGATTCTCGAGGACGGCGCCCGGGAAATCAGCTCGGTTCTGTTCTCAGGCGAGGTTCAGCCCGG
Organism: uncultured Spirochaetales bacterium; assembly: GCA_964506755.1. GTDB lineage: Bacteria > Spirochaetota > Spirochaetia > DAHUYW01 > DAHUYW01 > CAZDMH01. Next base: position 32,053 of record CAZDMH010000027.1, on the reverse strand, counting down.
CATGAACAAGAAGAGTCCGAATCGAAGGCAGGAGGTTCGGGAACCCGACGCGCTTAGTGGCGCTTAGCGGTGACCTTGATACTGTAGCGATCGCTCCGAATGTGGAGCTCCGAAACGAGAATCGGATAGCCGCGCTGATTGTGCACGATCGTCTTTACGTAAAAAAGCGGGTGTCCTTCTTTGTAGGAAAGTTGCTTTGCGAGGGGCGCAGTTGCGAGGATTGCGTGGACCTCTTTCTCCCCATAGAGGAGTGCGATGTCCGTCGATTCGAGAAACTGAAACAGCGAGTCGGTTTCTCCGAGCGCCTCGACGTTTGCGGATTCCGCGACCTCGATCGGCATGAACGTATCGTCTACCAGGAGCACCTCGTCGTTGACGTAACGAAGCCGCTGCAGATGGTAAACCTGTGCATCCTCTATTTCGAGGTCCCTCGCGATGCTGGGGAACTCAACGATCTCTCTGAGACATATCACCGATCGTACGCTGCTGCCCTGGGCGGCCATCTCCTCGCTGAGTCCGGAGAGATGCTCTTGGTTGCGGACGATCTGCCGCTTGGCGGCGAATGTGCCGATTCCTCTCTCCTTGTAGAGCACCTCTTCATCGGCAAGCTCGTCGAGGGCCTTCCGGAGGGTCATGCGACTTACGCCGTAGAACTCTACCAACTCGATCTCCGAGGGAATCTTCTCGCCAAGCTCCCATTCCCCGGAGTTGATTCTCGATATGATGTCCTCTTTGATCTGATAATATGCCGAGACTCCTTTCTTGAAGGAAATGCCTGATTTCATATGCTACCTCTCCGACTAACTCAACTGAGACCGGACTCCCCCGCAAGTTGGACTATCTCGAGGACGTCAGCTTCGGAGGGAAGTGCAGGAATTACGCCGGCGACTTTGATGGCGTGGGTAGCCGCCGCACTTGCAAACTTGCCGTAGGCGCGCAAACGCTCCGGTTCCGTAAGGGAAATCGACTTCGATTTTCGATCCCGCACTATTCGGGACAGAAGCGCCGCCATGTAGGCGTCGCCCGCACCTGTCGTGTCTACGATCTCGTCCTCAGGAAGACTGTATGCCGAAATCTCCACGTGTGTCTCGGTAGACGAGGCAAGCAGAGAACCGTCGCGCCCACGCGTGAGTGCGACTATCCTGATATTCGGATAGCTCCGAAAAAGAGCCCGCCGACGCGACTCCAGATCCTTCCCGGTCCGAGTTAGGAACTCCAATTCTTGCACGTCTATCTTAAGTATGTCTACCATTCTCACAAAGCGGGCAATCTCTCTCTGAGCCTCCTCTTTCGATTTCCACAGGCTCTGACGTAAGTTTACATCAAAAGCGATGAGCCCGCCGGACCGTCGGACGGTCCGAGTCGCTGAATAGCAGGCGCTGCGAAATGGTTGATTGACCAATGACATGGAGCTCGTGTAGAGGACTTCGCAGCCTGCAAGGTAGTCGGTTCTCAGCTCGGACGGCCTGAGGTACATACTGGCGCTCGGATGACGGTAGAACGTGAAGCTGGGTACTCGCTTTTCATTGAGAGTAACGAATGCCAGGCCCGTTCTCCGCATCGGATCTCTCAGCACCGCGGAGGTGTCGACGTGGTGTTCGGCCATTGTCCGAAGCAGGTAATCCCCGAAGAAGTCGGTTCCGAGCTTGGTGATTACTCCCGAAGAGCCGCCGAGGCGGGCAACCCCGACGGCGACGTTGCCGGCCGCGCCTCCGGGGAATCGCCTGAACGTCTCGACGGCAGCGAGCTCGCGAGTTTCGACGCCGAAGAGATCGACAAGCAACTCGCCGAGACACACGACGTCAGGGGGCTTCCTCTCGGTGTCGTCTTTGCTCGCTCTTTTCAAAGTAGTGTTGCCCGGTGCGACGGCCGGCGCGTTTCTGCCATCCGCCTAGTTGTCTGCGCTTTCAATCGTTACGACTGTTTCACCGATCTTGACGATCGAGCCTTCAACCTGGTGCACCTTGGTGACCGTCCCGACGCAATCGGCCCGCAGCTCCATTGCCGCCTTGTCGGCGAGCACTTCGGCAACCACCGTGTCCTCTTGAACGGTATCCCCCTCTTTGACAAACAGTACCGAAATCTCGACCTCGGAGATATCTTCGCCGTATGAGGGTACCGTGACGTTCCGTTCCATGTTCGCTCCCACTCCCTATGGAGATTGTTTCTTGCCGAGGAGACTCGCGATCTCGCCCACCACGCGGTCGACGGACGGCACTGCCGCCGCCTCGAGGCTGCTCGCGGCGGGGAGCGGCGCATCGATAGATGCAATCCGCTTCGGCGGCGTCTTGAGGTCGCGGAAACACTCGGAAACCGCCGCTTCCACGAGCTGCAAACCCGAGCCGCCCGTTTGCGGGCTCTCCTCGACAACCACCAGCCTGCCTGTCCTCTTTACCGAGCCGCATACTGCGGCCGTGTCGAGCGGTTTGAGCGTACGAAGGTCGATCACCTCCAGTGAGACCCCCATCTTGTCGAGGCGCTCCGCAGCCTCGAGACAGTTGCGAAGCATCAATCCGCACGCAGCTACGGTCACGTCGCGCCCGGGTCGCTTCGTTGCCGCCGTGCCCAATTCGGGAAGCGCCGCCCCGGTATCCAAATCCCCTTTGGCCGCATACAACATCTTATGCTCGAAGAACAGCACCGGGTTGTTGTCTCGAATCGCGCCTATCATTAGGCCGTAGGCGTCCTGTGGGTCCGACGGCATCACTACCTTCAGGCCGGGGACGTTCATGTACCATGCTTCGGGTGTTTGACTCTGCAGCGCTCCCTCGGCCTTGCCGCTTCCAAAATTGGTTCTGACCACCAGCGGTACGGGAGTCTTCTGTCCTGAAAGGAAGTAGAACTTCGCGGCATTGTTGACGATCTGATCTGTCGCTATGGGTAGGAAGTCGGCATACATGATCTCGACGACGGGGCGCATCCCCGAAACCGCGGCTCCGATGCCTGCACCCACGATCGTAATCTCGGCCATCGGCGTATCGATGACCCGCTCCCTTCCAAACTCGTTGACGAGTCCGCGAGTTACATTGTAGATGCCGCCGTATTCGGCGATGTCCTCTCCCATCAGGAAGACTCGATCGTCCTCCCGCATCACTCTCTTCAAGGCCTCTCTCAGGGCACCTGATACCGTCGTCATCATATTCCGCATCTCCCCTTCGGCTCGCAGTCGTGAGGCCTACGCGTACACACGCCAATCCAGCTCGTCAGGGGATGGATCCGGGGCTTCCTTCACCGCCTTCACCGCCTCCCGTATTTCTTCATCTACGCCCGCCCTCGTCGACTCGAGGGCGTCGGCTTCAACACCGGCATGCGTCAAGTACTCCTCAAAAAGCTTGAGGGGATCGCGGGCGCGCCACTTTGCGAGCTCTTCGCCGGGGCGCCCGTCATCCGGCGGATGGCTTTCCGAGTGACCGCGGAAATGGTAGGTCTTGGCCTCGATGAGACTCGGACCGTCACCTCGTCGTGCTCGATGAATCGCCCGGCTCACTGAGTGGACCACCTCTATGATGTCCTGACCGTCAACCATGTCACCCTCTATTCCGTAGCCGAAAGCGCGGTCGACGATATTCTCGTTTCGGGTTTGGACGGAAATGGGCGTTGACAATGAATAGCGATTGTTCTCACAAACGAAGACGATCGGAAGGTTGAGAGCGGCCGCGAAATTCATCGCCGAATGAGTCGCTCCGGTGCTGCTGCCCCCGTCGCCGAAAAAGGCGAGGGCAACCTGGTCGGTTCGCCGGAGCTTCGCGGAAAGGGCGGTTCCCGCTGCCACGGGAAGCGAGCTGCTGACTACTGCGCTTCCGAGAATGACGCCCCTGTCCATGTCTCCCATGTGGTGCGCCGTCCACCTTCCCCCCGAAATGCTCTCTTTCCTGCGAAAGACCTCGAGCAGGTACTCTTTCGCAGTTATCCCTTTCGCAAAGAACGCACCGCGTGTCCTCAGCGCCGGCAGTACATAGTCATCTTCTCGTAGGCAGAATGTGGCGCCGACGGCCACTGCCTCCTGGCCGATACTTGTCATCGGTTTTTCCGGAAGTGATTTTTCGGCGTAGAGTGAGACAAGGGCTTCTTCGAAAGCGCGGGTCAGATAAAGCTTTGAATAGAGGTTGAGTAACGCCGTTCTGTCCAGGGACATCATTTTTGAACTCCTCGTCGGCTTAACTCCGAGCAGTCTTGTATAGACATCTCTATGTATCCTGTACTATATTTCCGGCGTTGTCAAGCAAGTTAGGAGTTCCGTGCCGCCGAGAAGGCGCTCCTCGCACCCTCCGTCGGGCGAGAGGTTGGAGCATACGGCGTGTGAGCTACTGCCGTCCTTCACTTCGCTCGCAGAGCTCTATGAGGACCCCATGAGTCGATTTGGGATGCACGAAAGCGATTCGCGCGCCCCCGGCACCGGCTCGAGCGGTTTTGTCGATCAGCCTTGCTCCTTTTCTTCCGAGCTCTGAGAGAGCTTCATCGACATTCGTCACGCGAAATGCGATATGGTGGATTCCCTCTCCGTGACTCTCTATGAACTTCGCGATCGGACTGTCGTCGGAGGTGGCTTCAAGCAGCTCGATTCGCGTGTCTCCAACATCGAAGGACGCAGTCGCGATATTCTGATCCTTGACTACCTCGCTTCTCGGAGCTCCCAGTCCCAGAAGATCGCGATAGAACGGGATGGCCTCTTGAATGCTGCTGACCGCAAGGCCGATGTGATCGGTTCCGAGCACCTTCATGTGACTCCTCTCTGTCGTGGGGATAACAAGCAGCCTCTCTACGATTTCGTCCACAGTGGTGTATGGATTCCGCCGACCCGCGACGATGTCCGGCACGAGCCGGTCCAGAATCCCGCTGTCTTCGAGTTGACGGCGGACCAGCTCGAACAACCTCCGCTGAAGCGTGCGCAACGTTTCCTCGCGAGCCTGGGCGTATCGTCTCTCTTTGAGCTTCCCGGTCGCCTCGAGATGGTGGCGATGGTCCGCTATCGAGCGCAGGAGCTCGGAAATGCCGGAGCCTTCGATCGCTATGGTCTCGACGACCGGTGGGCGCCACTCCTTCGGGCGAATCGACCCGTCGTTTTGCACCCGAAACAGAACCTCCGAGGACAAGAGGTCTGCTTCGGGCCGGTCGGCCTTGTTCACCACGAAGATGTCGGCTATCTCCATGACTCCGGCCTTCATGGTCTGGATTATGTCTCCGGCTCCTGGGACGAGAACGAGGCATGTCGTGTCCGCGATTCGCATGATGTCGACTTCATCCTGGCCGACGCCGACGGATTCGACTATGATGACTTCCTTACCGGAGGCGTCGAGAATTCTGACGACATCGCCGGTTGTTTGGGTGAGCCCGCCGAGAAAGCCCCTGGTCGCCATGCTTCGGATGAAGACGCCCGGATCGGCCGACAGACTGCTCATCCGGACTCTATCACCCAAGACGGCCCCGCCGGTGAACGGGCTGGAGGGATCGATTGCGATGATACCGACGGTCAAATTGTCCTTGCGGAAGGCGCGAGCCAGGCTCGCAACGAGCGTGCTCTTTCCGGCTCCAGGGCTGCCCGTTACACCGATTACGTATGCCTTTCCGCAATGTGGATGGAGCTCTTTCAGGCAGGCAAACGCGCGCTCGTCTTCTTCCTCCAACCAGGTGATGAGTCGTGCAATCGCGCGGGAAGAGCCGTCGAGTATCTCCCCGGCGAGATCAGTGGGCGTCATCGGCGGGTCTCACGTTTCTGCGGATGAAGTCGACGATGTCGGTGGTCTTGGTACCGGGCCCGAAGATGGCTTTGACCCCCGCCTTCTTGAGCGCTTCGATATCCTTGTGCGGGATGATGCCCCCACCTATTACGATGACGTCGGCCAGTCCCCTTTCACGGAGAAGCTCGACGACTCGCGGGAAGAAATAGTTGTGTACACCTGAAAGGCTGCTGAGCCCGACCACGTCTGCATCTTCCTGGAGTGCAGTGTTGACGATCATCTCCGGGGTTTGTCGCAGTCCGGTGTAGACCACCTCCATGCCCTCCTCGGCAAGGACTCTCGCAAGGAGCTTGGCGCCTCGGTCATGACCGTCGAGACCTGGCTTTGCGATGATTACCTTGGTCCGTCTTTCTGCCGCCATCGATTTCCCCTTCTACGCTTCGGCTTGCCCGAAGCCGCAGTGGACATACTACAGGAACTCTCTCGGACGGTACTCACCGTAAATGTCGCGCCACAGCTCGCATACTTCTCCGATGGTCGCATCGGCTTTCGCGGCTTCGATGAGCGCCGGCATCACATTCTCACCGGACTCCGACACCTTTCGAAGGTTGACTAGTGCCTCTTCCCAGCGATGGCGGTCGCGTTCCCGGCGCAGTCTCTTCAGCTTCTCGGCTGCAACTTCACCGACGGACAGCTTGACCTCGAGCAGGTTCGTAGGCGGGGGTTCCTCCATCGTGTACTTATTGATGCCGACGCAGACCCGCTCGTTGCCTTCGACCTCCTTTTGGAATCGATAGGCGCTGTTCTGCACCTCTTTCTGGATGAATCCCTGCTCGATTGCCGCGAGAGTTCCGCCCATCGCATCGATCTTCCGAATGTACTCGTCAATGCCCGCTTCGATCGTGTTCGTCAACGTCTCGAGATAGTAGCCCCCGCCGAGTGGATCGACTGTGTCCGTTGCACCGCTCTCCTCGGCGATTATCTGCTGAGTTCGAAGGGCCACAGTCACCGCTTGCTCGCTTGGTAGACACAAAGCTTCGTCGTACGAGTTCGTATGCAGAGACTGGCATCCTCCCAAGGCGGCAGCGTAGGTCTGAAGCGCGACTCGGATTATGTTGTTGAGCGGCTGCTGCGCAGTGAGGGTGACACCGCCGGTCTGAGCGTGATATCGCATCATCATGGCTTTCGGGTTTTTTGCCCGGAAGCGATCCTTCATGACACGCGCCCAATAGCGCCGCCCGGCGCGAAACTTGGCCGCTTCCTCGATCACGTTGGTAAAAACGCTGAAGAAGAAACTCAATCGGGGCGCAAATAGATCGACATCCATACCTTTGTCGATGCAGGCCTGTACATATGCAATCCCGTCGGCGATCGTAAAAGCCATTTCCTGAATCGCGGTGGCGCCGGCCTCCCGCATGTGGTAGCCGCTGATGCTGATGGTGTTCCAGTGTGGAACTGATTTGTAGCAGTAGTCGATGAGGTCTATCGTCAGTCGCATGCTCGGTCTTGGCGGGAAAATGTACTGGCCCCGAACGGTGAACTCTTTGAGTATGTCGTTTTGTATTGTGCCACTCAGGGCGTCGACGGGCACGCCTTGCTCTTCCGCTACGGCGAGATACATAGCGAGCACGACGGTGGCGGGAGCGTTTGCGGTAATCGAGGTGGCGACCTTGCTCAGCGGGATCCCCTCGAACAGCACCCGCATGTCCCCGATGGAGTCGATTGCGACCCCGACCTTTCCCACCTCACCCATCGACAAGGGATGGTCGCTGTCGTAGCCGGCCTGGGTCGGAAGGTCGAGGGCTACGCTGAGCCCGGTTTGGCCGCGATCGAGGAGGTAGCGGAATCGTTCGTTGCTTTCCCTGGCATTACCGAAGCCGGCATATTGGCGAACGGTCCAGGGTTTGCTGCGATACATGGTTGGATAGATCCCACGCGTGAAGGGGAACTCGCCGGGATAACCAAGGTCGCGAAGATAATCCAGATCTTCATTGTCGAGGGGAGTGTAGAGCCGGTCCACAGGTATCTCCGAGACCGTCGAGAAAACCGGCTTGCGTTCAGGCGCGGCGGATAGCGCCGGTTTGAGTGTATCGGCCTGCCAGCGGCGCCTCTCCTCACTGATCTTTGTCGAGTCGTTACCCTCCAATACAGCACCTCCTCTCTTCAAGGGTATTCTCATCGCGGTTTGAGAGACCTGCCGACGGACATGCCCCGGGTGTGTTCATGAGACGCTCCGGACTTTCTGCAATGTTGGGAATGGATTCGCCTGGTGAGCTCAGCTCGAACGAGCACACCGCTTGTCTTGTATAGACATCTCTATGTATCCTGAACCATTCGCACCTGCTTGTCAAGCAGGGTGCGAATGCCGGCAGGGGCCTTGACAAGAGGGTGACACGGGGAGAATAAATTATAGATGTCTATACGTTTCTGGAGAGGGAAGAGGAATGAGCGCCGAAAAGCAGCGAAAAGAGGTGCTGTTCGAGAATGTGTTTGTCGGTGAGACATTTGGTCCGGTTGAGTTCATCGCAGACGACCATCATGCGAAGGCCTACTCGTTTGCGATCGATGACTACACGCCGTGGTACTTTCAAGACGAGACTCCTTTCGGCGGGAGGATCTTTCCGTCGGCAGCGGTGGTGGACTACCTCGTCGGCATCTACCACGAGAAGTACGATTTCAACAACATCGCAAGCCTCCATCAAAAAGAGGAGGTCTGGTTCCAGAGACCCATACCGATGGATACAAAGCTAACACTCACCGGAGCCTACGTCGACAAGTTCGTCAAACGGGGCAAAGGATATGCCACTCTCGAGGCCAAGGCGCATGATGTGAACGGCAACCTCTACGTCCATCAGAGGAGCACCGAGATCATCCGCGTTCCGAAGGAGGTCGGCCTCGGTGGAGGGAGCGCCGAATCGAAGACCCGACAGGTCTCCGGTCAATGGCCGACGGACCGAAAGCCGGTTGCGAAGGCGACGGAAGATCTCATGGTCGGAACACCTATTCAACCGATGCAGAAGCAGGTACATCAGGATCAGATGACCGTCTATTCGGGCCGAGGGGAGTTCAAGCGCAACATACACACCGACGAGCAGTTCGCGCAGTCCTACGGACTTCCCCGAACTCTGGCTCAAGGAATGATGGAGCACTGTTATCTCTCACAGTACCTGGCCGCGTTCTTTGGCCCTCAATGGCTGGAGAAGGGCTGGTCCCTCGTCACGTTTCTGAAACCCGTATTCGCCGATGATGCGCTCACATGCAAAGCGGTCGTGACAGAGGTGAACGAGACCTCCGAAGGGAAGGAGTGTGAAGTGGAGATGTGGATCGAGAAAGAGGACGGGCAGATGACGGCTGCGGGCTGGGCGCGTTGCCCGATTGCACGATAAGCGATGGCCGAACGTAGAGTCCGCCTTACCGGCATCCAGCGAAAGGTTGCCGAGGCCGTCACAAAGAGCGCATCGACCATTCCCCAGGTGACGACGATTCGAGAGGTGTGCGTGGATGTGCTGCTCCAGGTCAAGGAGCGCGGCGCTCAAGCTCACGGCCGACTGACGCTCATGCCGTTTCTGATCCGAGCAGTAGCCTCGAGCCTCGGTGAGTTTCCCGCTCTCAACGCGAGCCTCGAAGAGGAAGAGATCGTATACCACGACGTCGTCAACATTGGTGTGGCAGTAGCGGCCGGCAACGATCTCGTTGTCCCGGTTATCAAAGACGTCAACAGCTTGAGCTTCGGCGACCTCGTCGATCGTCTCCGAGACATATCCGAGCGGGCAAGGAATCGAAAACTCGAGCCCGCGGATTTTCGCGGAGGCACTTTCACGGTCTCGAACTCGGGCTCGCTGGGAGGGGAGATCTTTACACCGATAATCAATTATCCTCAGTCCGGGATTCTTGGCGTCGGCAGGGTGAAGAGGAAGCCGGTGGTGGATGAGGACGGGACTATCGTTGCCCGCTCGATGATGTATCTCTGTCTGTCGTATGACCATCGTATCGTAAACGGACGGGACGCGGTCTTGTTCCTCGCTTCCGTCGAGCGACAACTGGAATCGGAAGAACAGGACGCCGGGTAGCTCACGGAGACATGATACGGGAAGCAGATGCTGAGGATAGGATGTCAGACATACACCTGGCAGATGCAGGGAGACAAGTGGCGCGGAGGCATAGAGCAGATAGCACGGTCCGTGCGGCGTGCAGGTTACTCGGGCATAGAGACAACGCTCTTCGTCCTCGGTGAGCTCTATGAAAAGGCGGAAACGCTTGCGCGGCTGCTCTCCGAATCGAAGCTGACGCTGTCCGGGCTCTGTCTCGGTCTCAGCTACGACGAGCTCGGTGGAGTGGATGAGAAAGTCGAGCACGGCGAGCGCATGATAGCCTATCTCCGCCACTTTCCCGGCGCAGTTCTCGTCTTGAGTGCCGGATCTTCGCATCGGAGTGACAAGCGAGATCAGAGATTCGAGGAAATGTGCGAGGTCTACAACAGGATCGGCCGGGCCGCTGCGGCGGCCGGCATCCAAGCCGGAGTCCATCCCTCCTCTCATTCAACCTCGATGATAACGCGGAAGGAGGATTATGACCTCCTCCTAAGGCTCACTTCCGCGGAATCGGTCGGCCTCATCCCGGACACAGGGCACGTGGCGAAGGCGGGCTACGATCTGAAAAGGCTTCTGATGCGGGCGGAGGGACGGATTGTCCATCTCCATCTAAAAGACGTAGATGAGGGGCTGCGGTGGACTCCATTGGGAACCGGCATCGTGGACTTGAATTTGGTCGCAGACTTCCTGAATGCGAGCGGCTATGAGGGATGGGTGATCCTCGAAGAGGAGTCGGCAGAGGCGGTAGGGCATGCCGAGGAGCTGGTGAGGCGAAATCTCGAGCTTGCTTCGCGGGTTCTCAAGCGATCCTAACCGACGAGCTGTCTTGCTAGATCGTCGAAATCTCTGGCACGAACAGTGAACTCAGGCCGCTCGGGCAGATTCGGGTCGTTGGGCTCGCGGTACTGGCGCGGGTGATCGATGTAGGCCGTACGAAGCCCCGCGTTTGCCGCGGCGAGCAAATCGTCCTCGTGCGCGGAGACCATCATTGCTGCGTCCGGATCGGCCCCGAGCAGATGAAGTGCGGAGAGATAGGCCTGCTTTTCCGGTTTGTAGTGTTCGAGGAACTCACACGATACAATCATATCCCAGTCGACTTTGTTGTGCTTCGAGCAATCGATCGCGCAGGAGACACTCAGAACCGTAAGCACCGATACCGTGTACTTTGTACGAAGACGGGCAATGGAGTCAGGAGCTCCCTTCCACACTCGGAGTCGGTGCCAGATGTGATTGAGCTCGTTTCGTTGCAGCGGGGTGAGAGCTTCGAGGCCGTGCCTCTTGAGGGCATCGTCGAGTGCCATCCGGTGAAGGGTGTCGGCGTTCCAACGCGGAAGAGTGCCGTTGCGCACCTGGCTGAGGAGCGAGAACATCCGTGTTCGCCAGTCAACGGCGAACGTCGGCGCATCGACGTTGGTGTCGTGCTCGGCGCCTATGCGCTCGATCTCATCGCACACGGTCCCGAACCAGTCGAAGACCGTCCCCCCGATGTCGAATGTCAGGACCTTGACACCGTCTATTCCCATTCTGGCCGTCTCCTACTTGACGTTCAGCCTTCGGACCGCCTCTTCGTTGATTTCGATCCCGAGGCCCGGTGTTTCCGGAATTCGGAGACTCCCATCGGCGGGCATCGGCGGATCGACGAAAAGGAGAGCGTTTGCCTCTTCATGCATGAACAGGTATTCAAGAACCAGACCGTTTGGTGCTGCGCTTACCAGATGCATGTGCAGAAAATGCATAGCGTGCGGGGCGACAGGAAGGTTCCATGCCTGTGCTATCGCCGCGATCTTGAGCCATTCGGTTATGCCGCCGCACTTGCTTGCGTCCAGCTGGACGACGTCGACGGCGTTGTTCAGTAGCAGGTCTCTGGCCCCGTATTTCGTGTATTCATGCTCGCCGGTCGCGATCGGTACCCTCGTCCGTGCGCGAAGAGCCGCCAGCCCCATGAAGTCGTCGGCTATTACCGGCTCCTCGAAAAAATACAGTCCACATTCCTCGACTCCATGGGCAACTCGCAATGCTGTCGTCGGATCCCAGACGTTGTTTGCGTCGATCATGAGCTCGATGTCACTGCCGAGCTCCTGTCGTACTCGCCGAACGCGACGTACGTCGTCGGCAGGACGTTTGCCTCGATCGACCCCAACCTTCATCTTCACCATCCGATACCCGAGGGAGACGATCTCGGCAAGCTCGTTGACGAGCTCTGTTTCCTCGTAGGAGGTCCACCCTCCGCTGCCGTAGATTGGTATCGAGCTATCACTGCCCCCGAGGAACCTGAAGAGCGGCATTCCAACGCTCTTGGCCTTTATGTCCCACAGAGCGATGTCGACGATGCTCAGTGCGCAGAAACTCAATCCCTTGCGCCCGACACCACGAAGTCGCGACACACATTCTTGCCAGATCGTCTCGGTTTCAAACGGATTCCGTCCCACTACGATTGGCGCTATGTATTCTTCTATGACGGAGCGGATGGCCGAACCCGCAACGTCGTAGGTCCACCCAATGCCCGTCAGGCCGTCGTCCGTCGTGACCTTCGCAATCGTGTATCCCATGGTGTCCAGTTTCCATGTGCTGTCCTCAACGGTTTTCGAGGGACGAATCGGAACGACAAAGCTCTCGATCTTCTCTACTTTCATATACTGTGCTTCCTCCGAACAGTTCGACGCGTGTCGAGCTACCGATCGGCTCGGTATTTTTGAATTGCCTCCGGCAGAAACTCCATTCCGAGACCCGGTTGTCGCCGTGGGAAAATCTTCCCGCCCTTGAGCGTTGGCGGTTCCTTCAGGTGCTGAATCAGCCATGGTACATGTTCGATTATGAGGGCGTTCGGTATGGTGCACGCAAGCTGGACATGAAGCTCTGCAACGAAGTGTGGGGCGACTTTCATGTTGGCCGATTCCGCGAGAGTCGCAACCTTCTTCCACTGTGTGATGCCCCCGATTCGGCAAACGTTCGGCTGTATGTAGGAGACGGCGCGGCGTCTGATGTACTCTGCGCACCCCCGGTAATCGAAGATGGCCTCTCCGGTCGCGATCGGAATCGGCAGTGTACGGCTGATCTTTTCATGGCCTTCGATATCGTGCGGAGGGATTGGTTCTTCCATATAGTACGGCTTGAACTCGAGTATCCGCCGGCCCACCGAGATGGCTTGGTCGGCGTTCCAGAGCGTATTGGAGTCGACAATGATTATGGTCTTGTCTCCGAGGGCTTCCCTAACTCTTCGAATACGTTCAACGTCTTCGTCGCCGTCGGGCCGGCCAAGCTGGATCTTCACGCCGACATAGTCTTCCCGTACGAGCTCCTGAGCCATTTCGATCTGCTTGTTCACATCGAACATGCGTGACCCAATAGCGCTCGAGTAGACAGGCATATCCTCCTTGAAGCTTCCAAAGAGGTCCACGAGCGGCTTACCCCGGACTTTTGAAATGATGTCCCATGCCGCAATGTCGAATCCGGCAATGGCCAGGGAGACGGCACCGCCGTACCCGATCTTTCTGAGCTTCCAGTAGAGGCCCGTCACAATCGGTTCCACTGCAGTCGGATCCGTGCCGAGAACCAGTTCGCGGATTGTCGGCACGAGGAGAGCTCGAATTGCTTCGCCGCCGTACCCGTCGGTATAGGTATAGCCGCTTCCGGTCACGCCCTCGTCAGTCTCGATTTCGACGACCACGACCTCGACAATTGGTTTCGGGTGTGCCCGGGGGTCGAGTTGTTGGTCCCAAGGGAGTTTGAGAAGTGTTGCTTTTACATCCGTTATTCTCAAATGCGACACCTCCGTGACGACTCAGAAAAGATGGCGGAAAGATTGTTGTATATACGTCCATACCATCATACCGGTCGCCTCGAGTTTGTCAAGCAAGCGTCGGTCAACTCGCTGTTCATGAATGAGTCGAAAAGCGGCGCAGCGCCTAACGCCACACTCCGAGCGCATTGAGCTCCGCCACAGCCGCTGTCTCCCACCCCCGGTTTGCGCGCGGGCTGGCCGGGCTGGGGTGGAGGATTCCTCCGACCTTGGTGTGACCGCGTGGGGCAAGCCCGCCGGTGACGCTGCGTAGGCGGCCTTCGGCGAACTTGCCGACTCCGATGACCCATTCAGGCTCGAGGATCGATATGACCCTCGCGGCGTGGAGGTCACAGACGCTGAAGAGCGCTTCGCGCTCATCGGCTAGAAGCTTGTCGGGGGTTCGGTTCCTCCCACTTTCCTCCATAAAGACAAGTGGGCAGTAATTTGCGACGAAGTGTTCCTCGAAGAATCCCGAGGCAGTGGAGAAGCGCGCCTGCATGAGACCCCACAATCTCCGGCCGCTCACCTCACTTCTGGTGCAAGAGAAGCCCTCGATGGGACGCCTCGGGTGGAGATGGGGCGGCCGGCCAACGGCCCCCGAGATTCCCATCCAGGTGCTCACTGCCGAAATCTCCCCGAAGGGTACTCCGGTTTGAGCCATTCCCCAAGGGCCAGGATTCATGCCCCAAAATATCACCCGTTTCTTCTGATTGGCGTAGCTGCGAATGTAGGTCTCATGTGGTGACGATGCGTAGCCGAGTGGATTGTAGACGTGGGTTACCGGAAGCGCGAAGTGGAGTGAATCCGCCTGTCGGCAGAGGTCACGGGCGGCGGCAATGAGTTGATCGGCGATGCGGGTTGCACCCTCCATTTGGATTTCCGTTTCCTTTCGGTTTTTGGTATATTTACAGAGAGTATGACGGAGTCCCGGAATGAGTAAAGACTTGTCGCATATCCTCGAAGAATGGGAATACGACTCGGAGAAATCGATACGCGTCATTACGGCGGACGACGGTCGACAGGTGCTGCAGGTTCGATTGCCCCTTGGTATCGAGCAGTATGAGCTCGACGGCCGTCCCGACGGAGTGAAGCCCTACGGCAAGGGGACGCTGCTCGAGGAGTTTCAGGAGCGAGCTCGATTCTCCCCCGGGGAGTTTACGCTCTCCCACGAAGACTTCGTGAATCTCTCCAACGAGGGGATTCTCTTCTACTACCGCTACCTTCGCCTCTTTCAGATCGGCGATTATCGACGTACGGCGCGCGACACCGACCACAACATGGAGCTCTGCGAGCTCGTGGAGAAATACGGCGAGGAGATCGAAGACAAGAATACTCTTCTCCAGTACAAGCCCTACATCATGCGCATGAACGCTATCTCGAAGGCGATGATGTTCCTCCATCAGCATATGAAGACTGCGGCTCGCGAGATCCTCGAATCAGCGATCGACAACATAAGAAATCTTCCGGAGGTCGACACACCGTCGTTCCAATTCGAGCGCGTGCGGTCGATCGACTACCTGGAGTCCGCTCTCAAGCAGGTCCATGAGAAGAAGGTGAGTCCTGTGGACACCCTCCGTGAGGAGCTCAAGCAGGCGATCGAGGACGAGAACTACGAGCGTGCCGCAGAGCTTCGGGACCGGATCGGCGAGCTGACCGGTAAGACCACCGATGCCGACTAGCCTACCCATTTGACGAATCGGCGCCCAGCCGGTACCATCCTCATCACAATCATGAAGAACAACTCAACAAAAAGGGAAAATCGTTTCCGTGCCGGCTACGGGCCGTGGGCTCTGGTTGCCGGCGGATCGACCGGTCTCGGTGCGGCCTACGTCCGCGAGCTCGCCTCGCGCGGGCTCAACGTCGTCGCAGTGGCACGAAACGGTGAGAAGCTCGCGGGCCTCAAGGCCGAGTGCGAGGCGAAACATCAGGTGGAGATCCGGACTCTCGTGCTCGACCTCCTCGATTCTGGTGCGTTCGACCGCGTTGTCGACGCGACGAAAGAGCTCGACATAGGGCTTCTCGTCTACAATGCCGCGTTCCCGAATGCAGGTGTGTTCCTCGACCGTGGCGTGGAGCTGCAGCGCTCGGTCGTTACGCTCAATTGCCTGCGGCCAATGGAGCTTACTCACCATTTCGGTTCTCTCATGAAGGCGCGGGGAAAAGGAGGCATCATCCTGATGTCTTCGCTGACCGCCTTCAACGGCTCTCCCTATATCGCCAACTACGGAGCCACGAAGGCTTTCAATATGATTCTTGGCGAGGGACTCTGGTATGAGCTCAAGCAGAACGGAATCGACATGACCGTCTGTTGCGCCGGCGTCATCACCACGCCGAACTTCGACGAAGGATTCTCAGCCAAGGCCTCGCTGATCGAACCGCCGAAAATGTCGCCCGAGGAAGTCGCTCGACGCGCGGCAGAAATGCTGGGTCGAAAGGCGGTATTCGTACCCGGAGGGATGAACAGCTTCTTGAGCTTCATCATGAGACGGCTGATGAGCCGTCGCGCAGCGGTGAAGCTGATGGCGAAGACTGTTGAG
This sequence comes from uncultured Spirochaetales bacterium, assembly GCA_964506755.1. Lineage (GTDB taxonomy): Bacteria > Spirochaetota > Spirochaetia > DAHUYW01 > DAHUYW01 > CAZDMH01. The sequence continues at coordinate 15,966 of CAZDMH010000027.1, read as the reverse complement.
GACCTCTCGATCGAAGACCGTCAAGCAGAGCAGCGAGTCGGTTAGCCGCACTCGGCGGAGCTTCTATGGCGTTCTTGTGCGGCATCGATATCGGCACGACCGGGGCGAAGGCGGCGCTCTACTCCGAGGCCGGCGAGCTTCTCGCTCAGGGCTACGAAGAGTACCAGGTGCATTTCCCGAGACCGGGCTGGGCGGAGCAGGAGCCGGAGGACTGGTGGCGAGCGGCTTGCGGAGCGATCCGGGGGATGCTCGCCGTGGCGCCCGCGGCCGCACCTGCAACGAGGCGCGTCGGGAGCACCGGTACTGGAGACGGCATTGCGGGCGTTGCCGTAAGCTCCCAGGCACCGACGATGCTTCCCCTCGATGGGGATTTGAGGCCACTGCGCCGAGCGATCATCTGGATGGATCGACGCTCGGAGGCCGAGGCTCGTGAGATGGCTGCCGAGTTCGGCGATAACGAGATCTTCGAGCTTACAGGAAATCGACCGGATCCGTTCTACGTTGCGCCGAAGATACGCTGGTACCGAAAGCATGAAGCGGCGTTGTTCGAGAGAACCCGCTGGTTCGCCTCGATTACCGGCTACATCAACTACCGTCTGACCGGGGTGTTGACGATGGACCCGGTTCATGCCGCGTTGCTCGGACTCAGGCGGTGGAGCGATCGCGGCTGGAGCCGGGAGCTGTGCGCTTTCTGCGGCGTCGAATCGGAGCAATTCGCGCCGGTCCATCCAGGCGAGCACCCCATTGGACATGTAACGGCTTCGGCTGCATTGGAGTGTGGTCTCGCCGAGGGCACGACGGTGGTGACCGGCACGGTTGACGGGTCGGCCGCCGCTTTGGAGGCGGGTGCGCTCAATCCCGGAAGAGTCGCGGAGATGACCGGAACCTCCACGGTTCTCCTTCTGCCGAACGTGGAGAATCTGACGGCGGCGCCATTCATTGCTATGCCTCACGCTGTGGAGGGCGCCTCGCTGCTGCTCGGGGCGATGTCGGCGACCGGTGCGTCCCTGAAATGGTTTCGGGACGAGCTCGCCGATGACGAACGAAAACAAGCAGTCGAGCAAGGGGTCGATGCATATGAGCTGCTTTCTACACGTGCAGCGGATTCGGTTCCGGGCAGCTCGGGAGTGATCTTTCTCCCCTACATGATGGGTGAGAGGGCGCCGATCTGGGACTCGAGTGCCAGAGGAGTGTTCTTCGGGCTTTCACTCTCGACGACGAAGGCGGATCTCATACGTGCCATCATGGAAGGGGCTGCTTACGCACTGCGCCACAATGTCGAGGTCGCCGGTCGTGCAGGGATCTCGATCGACGAGGTGCGGACGGTAGGGGGTGGAGCCCGAAGCAATCTGTGGAATCAGATCAAGGCGGATGTCCTCGGGATTCCTCTTTTGTTGCCCGCGCGCTCGGGAGGTGCCCCCTTCGGCGACGCCGTGCTCGCTGGAATGGGGGCCGGCCTGATCGAGGACCCGCACGTCTTCTTGCAAGAGACGGTGACCATCGAGAAGCGCTTCGTTCCGCGCAAGGAGAATCGAGATACGTACGACTTGCGGTATGAGACATTCCGCAGCATCTACGAGAATCTGAGGACCGTTTTTGAACGGGCGATAGGCAGAAGCGAATATGGCGATTGAGGCAAAATACAATGCATTGATAACTGCGCGATTCGACCGTGCGGCCCTCGAGAGAGGTGGGGGGCCCGGGATGAAGGACGGGCTCGCGGGAGTCCTGGGCGCGGTGAAGTACTCCGGCTTCGGGGTCACCGCGAAGAAGCTCGAGGAGGATGAGCTCATCGAGGAGCTCGAAGGGGCAGACATCCTCATCTCGGAGTTCGAGCCCGTAACGAGGCGCGTAATCGAGAGCTCGCCTCGGCTCAAGCTCATCGGTTGCTGTAGAACCGGTCCTGAGGCAAGTGTCGACATTGTCGCGGCCAGCGAGCGTGGGATTCCGGTCCTCCATACCCCGGGCCGAAATGCGGTGTCAGTCGCGGAGTTCACGCTGGCTATGATGATCGGCGTCGCTCGCCATCTTGCCGAGGTGTACCATCTGCTCAAATACACCGAGGAGTTGACGCAGGTCTCCTACGAGGACAAGAAGGACGAGCGAAAGGACGTTACCTCCGAGTGGAGCCTTGATCCCGCCGCTCCTTTCAACCGCTTTCAGGGGCCCGAGCTCGCAGGGAAGATTCTCGGGCTCGTCGGCTTCGGGGCGATCGGGCGGGAGGTCGCGCTGCGGGCGAAGGCTTTCGGCATGCGGATTCTGATATTCGATCCCTATGTGTCGGATGCCGGAGCGAAGTCGGAAGATGTGGAAAAGGCGTCACTCGAGCGCCTCGCTGAATCGTCGGACTTCGTGGTCATGGCGGCGAAGGTTTCCGCGGAAACGATAGGGCTGTTCTCCAGGTCGATCTTCGGGAGGATGAAGCCGACCTCCTATTTCATCAACGCGGCGCGCGCGGCGCTCGTCGACTACGGGGCCCTCTATGAAGCTCTGGCAGGCAGGCGCATCGCCGGCGCGGCGCTCGACGTCTACCCTGAGGAGCCTATTCCGCCCGACAGCCCGTTTCGGGGCCTCGATAACATCCTGATCACTCCGCATCTCGCAGGGGCGAGCACAGACATCCCGCGCCATCATAGCCGTATGATCGCAGCTGCCGTCTGCCAAGCCATCAGCGGCAGCCCGCCGGCGGTTCTCAGGAATCCGGAGTGCTGGGAGCGATCCTCCTTCGCCCGGAAGGGTTGACCGGCGGCTCCTACTTCGGCGTGGCCGCCGCTTCCCCCTCCTTGTTGGAGCCGGCCGTCGTCGACTCGTAGTCCGAACGGTTTATCGTCGAGAGCACATCCTCAGAGCCGACTGCAACCCAGAGCATCGGCGCATCGAGAAGGTAGCGCCCGGTGACGGAGACGATCTGCTCCGGCGTAACGGCGGCTATCCGGTCCATCAACAGCAGATAGTCCCGAAAGTCGCCGTGATAGACTACCGATGACGCGATCTGCGAAGAAACCGAGAGATTGGTCGCCTGCCCCGCGTAAAATCCGGTTACGAACTGGTCCTTGTAGAAGGAGAGGGCTGCAGAGATCGGAACGTAGCTACCCTTGGTATCTCTCGTGTCCGCCTGCGCGCCTATGCCGCTCTTGCCGGCCGCCGAGGCGTCGATGCGGGCGGCAAGACACTGTCCGGAGGCGAGGATCCGAATCGACTCGTCGACGTAGGGTTTGACACTGCCTGGTTCGGTGGTCTTGTAGATCGAGATCGAGCCGTAGTTGGCCGCAAGACCGTAGGTTCGCGCGGAGACGCTGTAGGCGGCGCCGTGTTGCGTTCGCACCGTGTCGTAGAGGATATCATCGAGCATGTTGAGCGCGATGAGAACCGCCGGATACTCGGACGAGTCGGGGGGCGGCAGGACGAATCCTCCGCGCAAATAGGCGAGGCCCTTCGACTCGGGAAAGGCTTTTTCTACCAGCTTCGAGCGGACGTTCTTTGCCAACGAGCCTGGATGGGGAACCATGAGGGTGGGGCCCGACATCCTTCCAAGGGTCGAATCGAGCATCCCAAACAGCTGTCGTGAATCGAAATCGCCGACTGCTACGACGAACAGACGGCTTGGAACGATCATCGAGTTGTAGTAATCGACTACATCCTGAAGGGTAACGTTTGCGAGGGAGTCGTCGACTCCGCTCCATTCGGCGTAGTAGGGGTGGTTCGCGAAGAGCTGCTTGTGCAACAGGGTCACACTCACGGAGTAGGGATCGTTGTCGTTGCGTTGCTTGCTCACCTTGAAATCGTTCATCAGCTCGGCGAATCGCGCCGGATCCCACCGCGGATGGAGAAAGGAGTCGGTGAAGACATCGACGAGCTCGGGAACGTACTTGGTGAGTGTCGTGAGGCCGAACGAGGTCATGTCGGAGGAACCGAATGCGGGCCCGATGGCGGAGGTTTTCTCATAAAGCAGCCGTTGTATTTCCTCGTAAGGATATTTCTCCGAACCCTTGGTCAGCATACCGAGCGTGATGGCTTCGATCCCCGCTTTCTCGGGAGGGGTGAAGACCGTGTGTCCGCGGAGAACGATCCTGAGAGCGAATATTCTATTCGTACTGTTCTTCTTGAAGATCACGGGGATTCCGTTCGACAGCGCGGTGACTTCGAAGCTCCCGAGGTTCTCCTTGGCGAACGAGTTCAATCCCTTCGAGTTGAACATTGCCTCTTCGCTCGTAAGAGGCAGCGTCGGCTTCGACTCGCGCGTCTGACTGCTCTTCGTCTCGGGCGCCGGCGCGACAGTCGGTGGGGGCGAGCTCGTGCAGGCAACCGCAACAAACGCGATAGTCGCCGCGAGTGTCATCGCGCGACTAAGCGCATTCAACAGTCCGCTCATCTTGCACCCCCTGCCGACCCGCCATTCCACCAGAAGGCATTCGAGCGGTCGAGCTCCTCGAACCCCTGCGCGCGAGCATCTGCTGCGTTCGAATCTTCCGGATTGACGCGGACACCAACGACTGCGTTCGCATCGATGAGGTAACGACGGAGAAAGTCCACAACCGCTTCACGATTTACCTTATTGAGGTTGTCGAGGTAGCCCATGTAGTAGTCGGTGCTCGCCGAAGCCCACCAGAACGACAGATTCGAAATAAACCCGTTGGCGGTTTCCTGCTCTATGAGCTTTTCGTCTCCAAGCTTCACTTTGAGGATCTCGAAATCCTTCGCCGCGAAGTAGCCGGGATCCTCCACCATCGAACGGAACTCGTTCCGCACTGCGGCGAGCAGCTCCTTGATGCGTCCGTAGGTGCTGTTGTTCGGATCCAGGACAAGGTAGGTGGTGAACTCGATGTACCCCCCGTCGCGCTGGGTGAAGTAGAATGCCCAAATATAATCCTTGTTGTAGAGACCGGGTACTTTGCTCATCAAGTCGTCGCGAAACCGGCCGTTCGGATCGTCCATGAACTTGCCCCAGACGTCGGCTGCATAGGTCGCGCTGCTGTCTCGCAGGACGTCGGGTCCTCGAAAGCGAGCGGTTACGCGTGCCACGCCGCGGTACATCTGCTCGTCGGGGAAGTTGAGGAAGACGTTGTCCGGCGGCGCCGGATGGGGAGGGATCTTGTCGAGGGCGGGATCCGCTCCACGCTGCCAGGAACCGAAGTATTCTTCGGCCATCGCGTGAATGCGCTGCGGGTCGACGTCGCCTCCGACGAACAGCGCCGCGTTGTTGGGGATATAGTAGCGGTTTTGAATGTCGCGCATCATGGCCACAGTGGCATGCTCGATATTGGCCTCACTCCCCGACACATCGCGCCGCCACGGGTACTTGGCGTAGAGTCGGCGGTCCATCCCGGACTCGAAGATATCGTCGGGATTGTTGAGATATCCGCGAATCTCGTTGATCACCACCTTCTTCTCTGTCTCGAGCTGCTTGGAGTCGAACAGCGGATAGCGAATCGCGTTGGCCCAGAAGGCGATGCCTCCGCCCACCTTTTCCGAGGGGACCGTGAAATAGTAGGCCACCTGCTCGTTGGAGGTTCCGCCGTTCCAACTCGAAACGCCGAGCTCCTTCATCGCGGCCTGGAAATCGGCCTCCGTGCGGTAGACCTCGTTCCCCTTGAACAGCATGTGCTCGTAGAGATGAAAGAGGCCTGCGTTCCGAGGCGTCTGGGTGAAGGCGCCGCAACGAAATACTATCTGGATCTTCGCCAACGGTACGACGTGATTTTCGTACACGAAAAGCTCGAGCCCGTTGGAAAGCACGAACCGCGAGAGCCCGCTTTCCGAGTGCTCCTGTGGCGCCGCAATGGGGGCCACGAGAATCACCATGAGCAGCCCGAGCACGAACCGAACGCTCCGGTGTGAGGGAGAAGAAGAGCGCATCGACCACCTCCTTTTTGGTGAGTCGAGGCAGGCCGCCGGCGCGCCTCGGCAAAACGTCGATGTTCTCCCGCTATTGTATCATGGTTTTGGGTTGAGGGGAGTGGACGGTGGCGCTATCCGACCAGGTGCTGCGCCGTTCCCGCGATCTCTAAATCGTCGGTGAGGATGCGTTT
>CAZDMH010000027.1:0-9837 GCA_964506755.1 uncultured Spirochaetales bacterium | reverse complement strand
CGACCAGGTGCTGCGCCGTTCCCGCGATCTCTAAATCGTCGGTGAGGATGCGTTTTACCTCTTCGTAGACTGCGTTTCGCGCCGCAGCAGGCGACACCTTGCGCGCTCGCTCGTAGATCTGACGAATGGCGGTCCCGATGTTTATCTTGGCGATGCCGTTCTTGATACCCGCCTGAACGTAGCTCTTCGGGATTCCGGAGCCACCGTGGAGCACGATCGGAATCTGAATTCGTTCCGATATTCGCGATAGGTGATCGATGTCGAGGCGTGCGTTTATCTTCGGTTCGTCGCGGCGTGCCTTCGAGACCGCCCCATGAATGCTCCCGACTGCAACCGAGAGCCAGTCGACGTTCGTCTCGGCAGTGAACCGCGCCGCATCCTCCGGGTCGGTGAAGCCCCGACCCGAGCGGAACAGCTCTTCATATGGCGGCGGCGGGCCCTCTTCGTGGCCGAGCACCGATCCAAGCTCCGCCTCGACGGGAACACCCCTGGCGTGCGCACGCTCCACGATGGTCCGCGTGGCGTCGATGTTCTCATGGAGATCGAGTCTCGAGCCGTCGACCATCACCGAATCGTATCCCAGGGCAAGAGCCTCATCAATGATATCCACATAGGCGACTCGCAGATCGTCCTCATCGATGACGGGAACGTGGTCGAGATGCAGACGGGTGTAGATTGGGTCGCCGAGGCGAACGTACTCTCGGTGGATCGGCTCGACGCCGCCCGCCTCGAATTTGGTCCATTCCAGGCGGGCGACTGCGATAAGGCCGAACGATCCGGCGTCGCGCAGGGCCGAGACGACCGGTTCCATCATCGGCAGATAGGGGATGTTGAATGCCGGGACGACCGTCTTGAGATCGAGGGCTCGCCTCATGATCTCAGCGACGCTCTTCCGGCCGCTGGGTTGCTTCATCGGGTGCATCAGCTTTTCACCGCGCCGGAGGTCAGACCTTCGACCAACCGCGTCTGCACGAAGGAGAACATCAGAATGGTAGGCACGATGGTTAGAACCGTTGCCGCGGCTACCTGGCCCCAGCGGAGCTGCAGAGAGCTCGATAGTCGCTGCAGGGCGAGCGTCAACGTCGCGGTCTTCAGGCTTTGGGATATGACCGAAACGACGAGGAAATCGCCCCACGAGACGACGAAGGAGTAGAACGCCGCGACCATGATTCCCGGCGCAGAGATCGGCAGAACAATTCGCCACAGGGTCTGAAACAGATTGCATCCGTCGATTCGTGCGGAATCCTCGATTTCCTTGGGCATGTTGTCGAAGTATCCCTTGAGCATCCACACGGCGAACGGAAGCACGAGCATGAGCTGGCCGAGCATGATGCCCACCGACGTGTTGAAGAGCCCTATGGAGAACACGATGTTGTAGATCGGGATAAGGAGCAGCACGATCGGAAACATCTGGGTGGAGAATACCCCCATGATGTAGGCGTTCTTTCCCCGGAGGGGATAGCGCGAGAGACCATAGGCGCCGAGAATCGAGAGCACCATCGCCGCGGCGGTCACCATGAGCCCGATGCGCAGGGAGTTCCAGAAGTAAATCGGGAAGTCCGCAATCGAAAGTACCAGCTTGTAGTTGTCGAAGGTGTATTCCTTCGCCGAGGAGACGATCGAGCCGCTCAGGATTGCGCCTTGGGAGCGGAAGGAGCTGTAGGTGATCCAGAGCATCGGCAGTACGAAGAAGAGAAATGCAACGATGAGGATAACATAGGTAAGGGTTATTCGAGTCGCCTTGCGGTGTCGCTTTGTCATCATGTCCTAGTCCTCCTGCCGTTGGTAGATACGGATGTAGATGATGAAGTAAATCATCAGAAGGATGAACATGATCGTGCCGATGGCTGAGGCATACCCGGTCGCATAGCTCGTCCAGGCCTGTTGATAGAGGTAGACCGGAAGTACCTCGGTTGCGAAGACGGGACCGCCTCCCGTTGTCAGATAGACCATGTCGAAGTTGTTGAAGGTCCACAGCACGTGGATCGTCACCATGACGATCACCATGTTGCGGATTCCAGGTACGGTAACCGTGAAAAACGAGCGCAAGGGCCCGGCACCGTCGATTTCCGCCGCCTCGTACTGAGAATCTGGTATGGCCTGCATCGCCGCGAGGAATGCGATTCCATAGAAGGGAACATTCCGCCAGAGGTGAAGGATGATGATCAGAGGGAAGGCGAGCTGCAGGCTGCCGAACCAGAAGGTGTTTACCTTGATGCCGACGGCGTTCAAGATGATGTTGTAGTAGCCGTATCCGGGTTCGACCATGAAGGTGAACATGACTGCGGTTGCCGCCACGGGTATGACCCAGCTCGCCATGATTATGCTGCGGAAAAACTTGATTCCGGGAACGTTCTGCTTCAGCGCGAGCGCCAGAATCGTTCCGAGAATCAGCTGGAGCCCGACGGCCACAACTGTAAGAATCAACGAGTGTACGAAGGCCAACCAGAAATTGGGGTCGGCATAGAGCTGCTTGTAGTTTTCGAAGCCTATGAAGGCGGCGCCCTTGTTGATCAGACTCGCGTTGGTGAGCGATAGCCTGAACCCCTCGATAAGTGGCAGGACGGTGAAAACGGCCATGATGACGAGGGTGGGCGCGATGAGCGGCAGAGCGCCGTTTTCGCGAAGGAATCTTCCTTTCAATGCTAACTCCTGTACTAAAAAAGACGCAGACCGTACCTCGTGCCAAGTGGCCGGCCTGCGTCCCATGAGTACGATTCTGACTACAGGATCTTGCCGGAGCTTACAATGCCGTTGATCTGATCATACAGCCATTGCGCCGCATCCGCCGGGTTCTTCTGTCCGTAGATCACATAGTCGACGGCGCGCATCTCGGCGTCTGAAACCGGGCCCCAGTTGACGGGGGCCTGTGCCACACCGGTGGGAACGTTCGCCGCGAACATCTTGATCCAGTTGCCGAGGGGGCCTTGGAACTCGGGAAGATCCAGCGCATCTTTGCGTGCGGGAATACCGCCGGAGCTCGCATCCCAACCGGCCATCTCTTTCGCCGATGTAATGAACTCGATGAGCTTCCATGCACCCGCCTTATCCTTCGAGTAGGCGTTCATCATGATCGGCTTGACCTCGAGGTAGGTGTAGTGCTGTCCCCCTTGGGGAATCGGAAGAGGAGCAATCTTGCTGTTGTCGAGGTTTTGTGCCGCAGTTGCGTCGCCCTTGCGGCGGCCCCAGAGCCACGGTCCCATCGGTGCCATCGCCCACTTGCCGGCGGCGTAGCCCGGGTCTTCACTCGGCCAGCCGTTGCCGCGCTCGGCGGGGTCGACTGCCGGATCGCTGCCCGAGAAGGCCTCTTGGTAGAGGGTGAGGATCTTCTGGAACTGATCGACGGTGCCGTTGAAGGTCACGTTGCTGCCGTTGACGGTGAACATGTTCTTGCCGCCGCTCACCTGGTAGTACCAGGAGATGAACTCTTGCGGAGCACGCGGATCGCCGACCTTGCTGCAGAGGAAGAGACCCCACATCTGCTTGTTGCTGTTCTTGGTGATCGTGCGGGCTTCACTCACGAGGTCGGTCCAGGTCTTTGGGACCGGAAGATTGTACTTCGCAAGGACGTCTGTTCGATAGATGAGGCCGCGGGCGTTGGTATTGTAGGGAATCCCGTAGAGCTTGCCGTTTATCGTCAGCGGCGCGAGAGTGCTCTTCTCGAACTGGCTCGCCTCCGACCAGCTGTTGAAATAGGAACCGAGTGGCTCGATGTCGCCCTTCTGAACGTAGACAGGCACATCTTCGAGAAGTCCTTCGATGACGTCCGGGGTTCCGGTCTGCGCCTGTACCAGGAAGGTCTTGCGCAACGTGCCGTAGTCGCCGGGACCGAAGTAGCTGGCCACCTTGTAGTTCGGCAGCGCAGTCTTCACGTTTTGCTCCCAGCTTTGCACATAGGAGGGAGACACCTCTTGAGTGACAAACGGCATGTTCCAGAAGGTAAGGTTGCCACCGGCCGAAGATGAGGACGAAGTAGTCGTCGAGCTCGAAGTCGACGGCTGCTCCGACGAGCCGCTGGCGAAGACACCCTGCGCCACGAAGAGCAGGGCGATCGCCGCGACAAGTGCTACAAGCAGTTTCTTGTTCTTCATTGCATACTCCTTGTGATCGTTCGCTTTAAGAATGGACTGTAGCGAGAGACTATCTTATCGTATCGACGTTTGATTCCTGTATCACCTCCCTCAGCCGTTCGCCGGCTCCCGTTGCCCGTAGTAAGCACTCTCCCCGTGCTTGCGCGAGAAGTGCTTCTCGAGGAGATTGAGGGGAATGTCCGGGGCACTCGGATTGATGGAATAGGTAAGCATTGCCATTTGCGCCACCTGCTCGAGCGCGATGGCGTTTTGAAGCGCATGTTCGGGATCGGGGCCCCACGCGAAGGGCCCGTGGTGGGGAAGAAGGACCGCCGGCACGCTCGATGGATCGAGACCTCTTCCTCGAAAACACTCTACGACCACCTCACCGGTGTTGTGCTCGTAGGAATCGAGCTCGTCGTCTGTGAGCAGCCGCGCGAGGGGAACCGTACCGTGAAAGTGATCTGCATGGGTCGTCCCGAGACATGGAAGCTCGAGACCACTCTGTGCCCAGCTCGTGGCGTGGGTTGAATGCGTATGGACGATGCCGCCGACCTCGGAGAAGGCTCGGTAGATGACGAGATGCGTAGGAGTGTCCGACGATGGGTTGAGCTTACCCTCCAAGATCTCACCGGTCTCGAGCGAAAGAATGACGATGTCGTCGGCCGACATTGATTCGTAGCTCACACCGCTCGGTTTGATCGCCATGACGCCCTGCTTCCTGTCTACCCCGCTGGCGTTTCCCCAGGTGAGCACGACGAGACCGGCATCGACGATTGCCCGATTGACGCGGAAGACCTCCTGTTTGAGGCCATCGTAGCTCATCTCGATCGCGCCTCGTCGCGTATTGCCAGAAGCTCTTTCATGACATCGTAGAGGTTGTCGCTGTACTCTCTGGTCCCGAAGATGTCGTGGAGCCTTTTGTATAGAGCAAACAGCCGGTCGTAGACGCGCTGATTGTCGGGGACGGGTCGGTATCTCTTTTCCAAGATGCCGGTCATCTGTCTCTCGGCATCATCGAAGCTGTCATACCCTCCCGCCTTGCTGCCTGCGACAACCGCTCCGGCCATCGCCGATCCGAGTGCGCAGGTCTCGCCGCTCCTCGATATCTCCACCTCGCGGCCCATGACGTCGGCATAGATCTGCATGAAGAGCTCGTTCTTCTGTGGAATTCCTCCGCAGGCGACTACCCGCTCGACCTTCACGCCGTACTCCTCGAACCGCTCCATGATGATGCGCGAACCGAAGGCGGTCGCCTCGATGAGCGCCCGGTAGATCTCCGCCGGTGTAGAGTGCAGCGACAACCCGAGGATGAGCCCGGTCAGTCGCTGGTCGACGAGTACCGTTCGATTGCCGTTTTCCCAGTCGAGGGCGAGCAACCCGCTTTCCCCAGGCTGTAGATCCGCGGCCTGCTTCGTCAAGGCTGTGTGTCCGCCCGACTCCCCACCGGGTCGGACGTACTCGACGAACCAGTTGAGGATGTCGCCGACTGCCGATTGGCCCGCTTCCAGTCCGAAATTGCCGGGGAGGATCGAACCTGGAACGATCCCGCAGAGGCCCGGAATGTCCGCGAGGCCGCGTTCGATCGGCGCAACCATCAGGTCGCATGTCGAGGTGCCGATCGTCTTGACGAGGGTGCCCGGTTGGATGCCGGAACCGATTCCACCGATGTGGGCATCGAATGCGCCGATCGCCACCGGAATACCTGCCGGCAGCCCGACTTTCTTCGCCCATTCGGAGGTGAGGTTGCCGCTTGACTCGTCAACGGTAAACGCCTTTTCGGGGAGAGTCCTGCGAACGCGGACCAATTCAGGATCCAGCTGCGAGAGAAACTCCTCTTCGGGATAGCCGCCCCACGACTCGTGGTACATCGCCTTGTGCCCGGCCGCGCACACGCCTCGTCGGAGCCTGTCGGGATGAGAGGTCCCGGTCAAAACCGCCGGCACCCAATCGGTGAACTCTACCCAGGTATGGGCCGCTTCGAAGACATCGGGCGAGGTTCGCTTGCAGTGGAGAAGCTTTGCCCAATACCACTCGGAGGAGTAGGTTCCCCCGCACTTTGCGAGGTACTCGGGACGTATCTTTTCGGCAAGCTTCGTAATCTCCTCGGCCTCGGCGACCGAGGTGTGATCCTTCCAGAGCCACGCAAGGGCGGCCGGATTGTTGGAGAACCGTTCGTCGAATGCAAGCGGCTCGCCGTTCGCATCCACCGGAATCGGTGTGCTTCCGGTCGTGTCGATGCCGATGCCGATGACCCGGGAGAGATCGAAATCCGAGTCCTTCGCCGCGAGCTTCAGCGCTTCGCGTGTTGCGTGCAGGAAACCGTCCAGATAGTCCTTCGGGTGTTGGCGAGCAAGATTCGGGTTTTTTGGATCGATAACGACTCCATGGTCGCCCTGAGCGTACTCCCAGACGCTCGTGGCAACCTCACGTCCGTCGGAGGTGTCGACAATCAAAGCCCTTACAGAGTTCGTACCGTAGTCGAGGCCGATTGAATAATGGTGCATGAGTTCCTCCATGAGTTGGAGAAGACAGTACAGTACAACTTGTACTAATCAGCGAACGTCGGTATTATACGCGACCTGCTCGATCTTATCAAGTCGATACATGACCGAAAGGCACATCCTTGCGGGTGGGGTGATGAATTGGCATCTGAGAAACCTCCCCGATCCGCTCCAGATCCAGCCCTTCATCGATTGTGTTCGCGACCGCCGGCACCGTCATCTGGTCGAGAGTCCCCTTTCGTTCGGTTCACCTCACATTGACAATTGGGGCCACCTGCGATACTGTATTTCCCGGTACAACTTGTACCGATAGGATCCGATGACGGCGATAATCATGCGACGAGGTTCATCGGTCAGGGCGTTGAGCGACAGTGAAGAAATACCAAATAGTCGAAGAATGGATACGTACAAGGATAGTAGAAAATCGGATACTTCCCGGGGAGAAGTTGCCATCCGAGAGTGAGCTGTGCAGCAGCTTCGAGGTCTCTCGAAATGTGGTGCGTCAGGCGCTCATCAATCTCGTACATGAAGGGTGGTTGGAGACCGTCAAAGGAGTAGGCACCTTCTGTCGAACCCGGGTAGCCGGCCACGAGCTCTCCACGAACATCGGATTCGTCTGTTTCTTCACCGGTTCCTACATCTTCCCCGAGATCATTCGCGGCTGCGATCACGTCCTCTATCGGAAAGGCTTCCATCTGCTCCTCAATCAGTCCGAATACGATCTGGCCAAGGAGCGCAACATCCTTCTGAACCTCAAGAAGAAAGGCGTCGACGGAGTGATCATTGAGCCGGTCTACTCCGAAGATCACCCTGATGCATCCAACGCCGACATTCTGCTCGAGATGCGGGCCCAGGGAGTCGCCGTCGTGCTGTGCGACAACTGCTATCCCAGAGCGAACTTCAACTATGTGTGTCTGGACGATGAGGAGGGCGGAAGGCTGGCGGCATCGCACCTCTGGGAACGGGGTCACCGCCGGATCGGCGTGTACTTCCAGAGCGACTACCAGGTGAAGCAGGCCCGTCGCCGTGGAGTCGAAGAGTATCTCGCAGAGAAGGGAGCTCCGGTGCGGAAGGAATGGATCATCGGCTTCACCGGACAGGGCTCCCAGAGCCGCGGCCCCGATGCCGCCCGTCGATTCTTCGCCGAGACGGTCGACCTTCCAACCGCGATCGTGTGCTCGAGCGACGAAGACGCGCTTCAGCTCGTCCAGGAAGCCGAAGCCCGCGGGCTGCGAATACCCGAGGACTTGTCGATCATCGGGTTCGACAACTCCAAGATCGCCCAGCTCGGCAAAATCTCCCTGACTTCCGTCGAGCACCCGAGCTTTTTTCTTGGAGAGACCGCCACGAATATTCTTCTCGAACAGATCCACAACCCCAATCTGAACCTGCTAACGAGAAAGACCATCGTCCCGCGGATCATCGAAAGATCCTCCGTGCGCTCGCTTCACCGCACCATCACACGACGCATTTGACCGCGCCATCGGCCCGTGGAGGTCGGCGCTACCTCAAGGCTGCGGTTTCACTCGGGGAGCCGGCGCTTGCGACGCTATTCAGCCGCGTCTCGATCTGGATCGAGCTGTCAAACCGCCAGGAGTCGGCCATTCTTCGCGCGACGAGCGCGATTTTCGTCGTTAGGTCGCCATCAGGGATTTGCACGACAACCCGGGCGGTTTCCCCGTCGATCTTGTCGATACTCGCGATGGTGAAGGAGGGGATGAGTCCCGGCTCCTCGCTCGCGGCGTTGATGAGGGGGCGCATCTCGCCGTTCGTGCCGTCGACGAAGCTATCCGCCTTCGCGATGTCGCCCTGTTCGAGGGCCTCAAAAAAGCTGTTCGTGAGGGATCGCACCGCGTTTTCGGAGCGGTCTTTTGCACAACCGGGCAGAAGCATTACGATGATCGCCCCCAACAGTGCGAGCATGGCTTTGTCCCTCATGCGTATCCCCCTTCACCGGGGAGCATAGAAAGGGGGGCGCTGTCTGTCAATCTCGTCCTCGATTCGCGCCGCGACTCGTAACTTGAAATCCTTACCCGAGCGGGATACTATTCAGGTGTGGTGCCGGTGTGCGGTACCGACTCCTTGCGGCGGCACCGCCGTACGCAGTAAGCGAGGTTGGCCCGATGAGAAAACCCTCCGGCGCTGTTTTGGCGGCCATAACCGGCCTAGTTGCGCTTCTCGTCGCTTCGTGCTCGACGATCCCATTTGCGCAGCGTCCCCAAAACGCCCAGCGTGTCATCGACACGTTCAATGCAGGCGATGTCCAGACCCTCGACAACATCTCTCAGGTCCCGTTCCTCTTCAATGGGGAGATCGTGGAGCTCAAGAGCGACGTAGATGTCATCTGGACGAATCTGGTGAAATCGGGGTTGAAATTGACGAACGCCCAGGTGGCATCGGCGGCGGCGATAGACTCCGAGAGCTACAAACAGTTTGCCGATACCATGGAGGTGCGAGTTTTCTTCCAGAAGTACCTTCCGAAAGGGACCGCGATCGTCCATGTCACCTTCAAAGGCGGGAGCTTCGATCTGCTGCTCGACGGTGCCCGAAAGGGCTTTCCGGTGGTGATCGGCATCAAGGCGGGTTCGTGATGATGATATCCACGACGATGAAAATAGGATTTGCTCGCAGGGGCTTGCCGCTGTTCGGGTTGCTGGCGCTGCTCGTCCCCGCTCATCTTGCCGCGCAGAGCGCGGACGTCACCTACGTGCAGGGAAGCGTCGACCTCCAGAAGCCGGGACAACCGCGCACGGAGGCATTCATCGGAGACTCGATGAACCCGGGCGATTCCATAATCACCGGCTCTGACGGCCTGGCACAGCTTCAGAAGGAGAACCTCGCCGACATCACCGTTTCTCAGGGGACGGTCTTCACCCTTCGGCAAATCGAAGAGAACGGAAAAAAGCGCGACGTGCTATCAGTCAGTCTCGGCTCACTCGCCTTCAAGTTCAACCAACTGGGCGGCACCGAGCCGCTCATCGGGACGACCAGCGCCGTCGCCGGCATCCGCGGAACCGAGCTGAAGGTATTCGCCGGCGCGGACGGCTCATCGCTGTTCGTCGTAGAATCGGGCAAGGTGCAGGTGAGCGGGGCGAGCGGTCAGCCCGTCGATTTGACGGCAAATGAAGGCGTCGAGGTCGATCCCGGTCGTGCGCCGGGGCAGAAGATCAAGGTCCTTCACGGACAGGTCGACTACAGCACGTGGAACGCCCAGAAGCTCGACGCCCTCCTCAAGGACCCCGGCGCGGCTGCGGCGAAGGTCC
>CAZDMH010000026.1:65911-70652 GCA_964506755.1 uncultured Spirochaetales bacterium | reverse complement strand
GGAGGCCAGTAGAACGGCCGAGATAGTCACCGCTGCAATTGACAATGTCTTTTTCATTTCTCTCCCCCTTTGCCTCCGCTTCAAATCAACAGGGCGGTACTCCGCCATACACATAGACCATTCCTTCTGTTCCGCCGATATAGAGGAATCCTCCCGCGAAGCTCATAATCTGAATGCTGCCCGGCATACCGGCGTAGAAAGGATAGGCTGTGACCGCCGTTGGATTATTCATCGCGTCGAGCGTGTAGACATTATACCGGGAACGAAACGCTACCGCCCCAGTCTGAGGATCGGTGACGATGTCTACAATGTTGTCGCTTGCGGTCTTGTCGACCGGCGTCCAGCTGCCACCGAAGGTGACTGTTCCGTTCGCCTCACTTATCGGCCGCGAATAGGCTCCCATCCGTGTTCCAATGTACAAAGTTCCCGAAGAGGCGCCACTAGGCATGTCGACTGCGACGGCCTGTATCGGCACTGACTGCCCATTGGCGGTGGCTGTGAAGAAATGCGCATCTGTTTGAAGGTCGCCTGGCGTCAGTGAGGAATTCAAAATATCCGATGTGGTCCAAAAGGCACCGTCTTGAGTTGCATAGAAGGCATAGATGGTGTTGGTCGCGTCAATACTAGTCGATAAGTTGTAGACAGGCGACATTCCCGCTGAAGCCGGCAGCTCAATGTCTATCCCGGGCGCTCCCCCGAGTGAAGCCGTCGGCGCAGTATTGGCGGTATCCAGGTAGACACCGCCAATCCCATGGACACTTTGATAAAAGACTGCAACAGCGATAGGAAGGCCGGAAGTCGGGCTCAACGCTGCTTGAGACCCTGAATTGAACACGGAGATCGGATTCCCAGATGTGTCGGTGAGATATTGCGAGAAGCTGGTATTGAAGCCGTTTGTTGAGTCGTATTGCACGATTCCTTTGTTCGAGTTCACGAAGAGCGTGGGGACGAATCCGTTCCCGCTATCATAATAGCCATAGCTGAGCGAGTTTAGTTGAAGGCCATCTGCGGCGATTTGACTCGAATTGGACATTTCCGACATAATCGGCATCGCAGGCTGACATGGAGCGAACGAACCGTTCCACATCATATCGGTGCTCGAAGCGACTATGTTCTGGGTCCCCAAGGCATTGAAGATAAGACCAGTGATGCTCTTCCCCAACAGATCAGTCGAAGTGGAGACAGGCGTTGGAGAGGTAGCTACTGACGCGGAAGCACTGCCTCCCCCTGTCAGGCTCACCACTCCCGAATGGCCGTAGTCGGTAGTCTGGAACGAATCGGTCCCGCTCGGGCCGTCACTTCCAATGGAGACGAGCACTTGCCAGAGACCGGCGGGAATGTCGGTGAAAGTCTTCGTACCGGTACCGTATTGAAACTCCTGGTACTGCTTCCCATCGGGAAAGGTGTAGAGCGAATAGCTGCTCGAACTCGCATAGCTGTAGAGGTAGACCCGGACCTTTGTGGTCGAACTTATAGCCCTGCCTGCTGGACCGCCGAGGTTGATGCTGATCGAGCCGGTAGGCTGTGTCGACATCATGTAGCACGAGGCCATCAGCAATGCTGTGATGATTACGACTGTAATGGTAAGGATTCTTCTCATACCCCTTCCTTTTCTATGTTACTTCTTCTAACCGTAAATCAGCTCGTCCGAACGCCTCGAACTTGTCCCGTCCTCCTGCCCTTCGGCGGGTGCCACCCGTGGCTGTATTCATGGCTCGCCCGGTTAGTCGAGGTCCGCCGAGGAGATCTCCTATTGCGGCGGCATCGAAACGGGCACTGACGTCAAGCCCGCCGAACCGGCGACATATAGATATCCGTCGTTGGTGTCCCATGCGAGAGAACGAATTTCACCCGGGAGCCCGGAGTAGAACGCGAAGCGTAGATCGCCGGTGTAGGAATCACTGGTGTACAGATTGTATCGTGAGGCGAAGGCAATGCTTCCACTGCCGGAAACATTCGTGGATACCATCGTGATGTTGTCGCCTTCCGTTGGTTTGTACAGTGTCCAACTGCCAACCGGCTTCGTAGGATTTGATTCGTCGATTGGGGCCGAGTAGGCTCCCATTGGGGTTCCAATATATATCTGCCCAGCGTACCCATCCACTGAGAGCGCCTGAATCTTCGCGTTGTTCGGTCCTGCGAAGAAGGTTGCTCTGCTCAAATCGCCGGCGGTTGGCTGCCCCTCTTTGATCAGACCGGTATCGATTCGAAATGCACCGTACTTGGTCGCAAAATAGGCGTAGGAGCTGGAACCATTGTCATTGACCGCGATATCGTATACTGAATCCTCCGTCGAGTCCGACGAGAGTGGAACATCGACCCATCTCGCGCCTCTCGACCCGTCGTACGGTATTACGTTTGAGAGAGGATCCAGATAAACGCCCCCAATTGCACTTCCCCTGCTGTAAAAGACCCCGACATAGTCATAACCGGCGATGTACGGTGCCATCGCGACCGACTTCTTGACGCTATATCGCGCGCCCGTCGCGTCCGCGAGACTGATCGAGTAGGTTAGATCGAACCCGCCCGTTGGATCGTAGGGAACGATTCCCTTGTTGGTGTTCGTGAAGATTGCGGCGAACGCTCCATTGCCGGTCTCGGCATAGCCTTGATTCATCGACCGGATCTGAAGTCCGTTCGAGGCAATCTGGCCTGCGTTGCCAATTTGTGCCATGACCGGGCTCGTGGGTGTCCCGACAGAGAGGTCCGCACCCAGATTGCCGATCCAAAGCATCGAGGAGCTCGAAGCGAGGACCGCCGGCGCTCCGGTGGCGTAGTTGCCGAGCGCCACTCCGGTGAGGTTCTGCCCGAGTAGATCGGTGGAGATCGTGAGAGGTGAGGGACCGGTCGTCACGGACGCGGCGGTGTCCGTCCCGCCCACTACGTTGATGACGCCCGAGTGACCGTAGTCGGTCGTGTAGAACGAGCCGTTCGGCCCGTCGCTGCCGACCGAAACGAGGACATCCCACAGGCCGGCCGGTATATCTTTGAAAGTTTTCGTACCCGTACCGTATTGAAACTCCTGGTACGGTTTGCTGTCCGGAAAGGTGTAGAGCGAGTAGCTCGTCGAGGAGGCGAAAGTGTAGAGGTAAACGCGGACCAGCGAGCTCGAGGTGATGGTTCTGACGGTGGGACCGCCGAGGTTGATGCTGATCGACCCCGTGGGTTCTGTCGACATCATGTAGCATGAGGCAAGTAGAAGTGCAGCGATGACGATGACCGGCAATACCAGCGCTCGTTTCATGTTGCTCTCCTCCTAATCCTACTTGATCGTGACCGTGACTGAACCGGTCGTGATTCCGATGCCGGGCAGGTTCGTCGTGCCGCCGCCGGTTGGGTTCGTGTTGACCTTGGTCTGTGATTGGGCTTGTTCGAACTCCTCCGCACTTCCCGGCACATACGGGCTGGTGAGGACGCTCGTCTGGCCGACCGTTATTTCGCGTCCGAAACCGGCGGGCGTGGAAAAGTGAACGATTCCCCGGTCGACGGTGCAGCTATAGCCGTCGAAGTCGAATATGGTGCCGCGCACGGCGGCGGTAGAGACCGGGCTCTGGATGCTGTATTTCTGGGTAATTCCGAGGTTGTTGTCTACATTTGCGTGGACGGCACCGACGGTGAGAAAGAGCGCAGTCGTGGCGCTGCTTTGGTTCCGGAGCAGCTCGATGACGCGCATTCGTGTCAGCTGTTTGACTTGAAGCTGCGAGGTGCCGAGGTTGAGAACGGCAGTCGAATTGAAGCCGGTCGCCACCACCGTCAGCGGCGAAACGACGGCGCCCACCTTCGCGTCTACCCACGATCCGCCGGGTGCGAGCAGCTGCACCTTGCCGGTGATCTGCGTTATGGTCGCGTTTTGCGAAAAAGCTGGTGCGAGCGCCACCACAAGCAGAATTGCGCTCACAAGAACTGTTCTTCTCATCGGAGATTCCCCTCCTATCATTTTTCCTCAATGATTCTTTCTGTGATGCGGTCGATTACAAGCTCAATGAAGCCTCCACTTTGCCGCCCCACTGCAGGGCACCTGCCGAGCTCGCCAACGCTGCCGGGTTCGCGATGAATGCTCCGCCGGTTATCGAGAGACCGAGGTCCGAGAACGGGCGATATTTGATAGATCCATCGACCTCGGTACCGAGATAGTACTGCGTATTGCCGCCGTTGATTGCTGTGAGGAAAGAGGTTGCCGAAATTGGTCCCGTCGTCGGCCTCAAGAAAGGAATACCTTTCACCTCGAACTGGAGGTTCGACAGGTTCGGGTTTCTCAGCCCCGAAAGCGGCTTGAACGACACTGACAACGAACCGGTGAGGATGTTGTCGATCTGAGGTGAGAACACGGCCGCGACGGTCTGTTGAGTAATCGGAATAAACGCCGTTGCGTTGCCCGCAGTGTTGCCTTCATAGAAGGTCGCGAAGTCACTGTCGCCGCTGGCGTAGGTCGCGTCGAGTCCGACTGCAAGCTTGAGCAACTGCGGCGCATAGAGGTGAAACCCGCCGGTTGCAAGGTAGGCGAGGATCGGTTTGTACTCGTATTGCCCGTCGGCGACGATGTAGGAGAGCATTTGACCGGTCTGAACTGCGAACGCCCCGTTCCAGAAAAGTGACCCGACGATTGGGCCTGAGACTTTCGCAATGAAGTATTGACTGTCAAGCGATCCGCCTTCGGTTGGCGACCGGACGGTGGTTCCGGGCGAAAGGAGGTTGTTGTTTGCCATGAAGGGGCGGACATCGACCTCGGCCATCGCAGCGA
>CAZDMH010000026.1:0-65811 GCA_964506755.1 uncultured Spirochaetales bacterium | reverse complement strand
CCGAGAATACTCACTGCCTCTGTCCCGGACAAGGTACGGTAGGGGCTCGGCCCCCCTTTTACGAAACCGAGGTAGACGAGCTCGCGGGCAGCGTACCGAGGGCTCGGGAAGATCGAGTACATGATTCCGCCATGCATCCCAAACGCCTTCATGATCAGGTAGCAGTACTCACCGAGTGTCACGGGCTGAGCCGTGTTGCTCACCTTGAGCTTCCACCCCTGCTTTTCAACGACACTCGCGGCCTGTGCCTGTGTGGCGTTGTCGGGAACCCTCTTGGTCGCGGTCATGACCAGGTAGGCGACCTCGCCGAACCTGACCTGGTCCGCAGCCAGGATGGTGTCGATCTCCGAGTTTGATTGGGCTGATACAGTCGTGGAGACGACGACCAGGATTCCCATGGAAATGAGCAGCGACCGCCAATGTTTCATGGTTGACCCCACTTGTTTTCCGTGCATTATAGTATAATCCACCTCATTAAGTCTTTCAATTTTATTAAGAAATAGGGGAAAAGAGTGAAAAAGAAGATCGATTTCCAGGTGTTCGTGCCGCTCGGAGTGGCGGCGGCGCTGGTCATCCTCGGAGCGCTCGGCTTGTTCAAGACAATCGACAACCGGGTCTATGATACCTTCCTTCACCTGAAACCCCCGATCCGCCAGGACAAATCGATTCTGCTCGTCGATGTCGACGATACCTCCATCGCAAAAGTGGGGGTGTGGCCGTGGAGCCGCAACATCATGGCCGACGGTCTCATCACGATGCGTGAGTTCGGAGCTTCCTACGCAGTGTTCGATATCGAGTACGTCAATCAAAGCCCGCTGGGTGTCAACGGGAGCTACCTCAACAATCAAATCCCGCAGCTCTTTCACCAGCAGTTTCAGGATATCAATCAGAATACCACGGCGCTCTTTCAAGCCCTTGCTCAGGGGCAGATCCCGATGAATGCCGCCGGAGAATACGTTCAGCAGCTCAGCCAGATGAACGATCAGACGCGAAACCTCCTGTTGACCAAGGTACAGGATATTGCGCGAGACAATGACACCTACCTTGGCAAGGCAGCATGGTTCTTCAAGAACGCCTATTTTACCGTGAACTTTTCGGGGGCGAAGTCCGAGGATGTATCGCCGGATTACGAGAGCTGGATTCTCGACAACACGGCACTCAAGAACGTAACGGTTCACGGCGACTACGGCCATTCAATCACCGGGATCAGCCCCGCGATCAAGCCGATTCTCACGCGGGCCGCCGGGGCGGGTTTCCCCCGGGTAATCGTCGACTCCGACGGGGTGCGCCGGCGGGTCAATCTGATCTATCAGTACAAAGGGAAGTTCTTCGGACAGCTCGTCTTCCGGCCGCTGCTCTCCTACCTCGGCGGCCCTCATATCGATCTCTATCCGCACAAGATCGTGCTCGAGGACGCTAAGATCCCCGGGGAGAAACCGCGGAACATCACCATTCCCCTGACTCCAAAGGGCTATTTTCTCATCAACTGGCCGAAGACGAGCTACGACAAGAGCTTCTCTCACCTCAGCTACTACAATCTCGTTCTGGCCCAGCAGCAGGAAGAGGGGCTGATGACTCTTCTCCACGGGATGGCCGACGCCAACTACCTTTCCTTCTTTCAGGGTGGGAAGGACTTCTTCGCCCCCTACGATCAGGCGGAGGGCATCAAACAGAACATGCTCGACGGCGGCAACCAGGCGCAGATAACCCAATATCGGGGCCTGCGCGAGAGTTTCTTCAAAACCGTTGGCGTCTTTCTCGACAGCAACGCCGAAGAGGGGATCCTCGCCCAAATCGACACGGCTCTCGCGAGCCCGCAGATAACCGCCGACCAGAAGAAACAGTTCACCGCGATTCGAGACAACGTCGAGGCGAAGTTCAAACAGACGAGATCGATATACGGTGCCTATATGGATTCCCGAAAGCTTCTCTCGAGCTATCTCGATGGGAGGATCTGCATCATCGGGAACACGGCAACCTCGTCGACCGATCTCGGAGTGAACCCTTTCGTCGAGCAATATCCCAACGTCGGCACACACGCCTCGATCGTGAATACAATCTTGAATCAGCGGTTTATCGACACCTTCCCCACCTGGTATGCCTACGTCATCGCCTTTGTTCTTTGTATGGTCCTCTACTTTTCGATCCGGACGCTCGAGCCGCTTCCCTCGATTATCGTCGGGGCGGCGATCATCCTCGTCTTTCTCGGCATTGCGGTCGGACTCTTCTTGATACTCAGGGAATACCTCGACATGAGTGTTCCGACAATTGCCATCGCGGGTACCTATATCATTCTCAGCGTGTTGAAATTCCTGACAACCGCGAGGGAGAAGAGCTACATCCGCAACGCCTTCGGACGATATCTCTCGGGCGATGTCATCAACGAGTTGCTGGCCGATCCCGAGAAGCTCGCCCTCGGTGGGGACAAGAAGTTTCTTACCGCGTTCTTCACCGACGTGAAGGGATTCTCGACTATCTCCGAGCATCTCGATCCTTCGGATCTCGTTCGTCTGCTCAACGCCTACCTCACCGAAATGAGCAACATCATCCTCGGACTTCGGGGTACGATCGACAAGTATGAGGGGGATGCAATCATCTCGTTCTTCGGGGCGCCGGTGGAGTTCGAGGGGCACGCCGCGAACGCATGTCGAGCGGCCATCGCCATGAAACGTGCCGAGACGGCTCTCAACGAAAGGTTCTTGAGCGAGAAGCTGACTCCTCAGCCTCTCCTTACGCGAATGGGCATCAACACGGGCGAGATGGTCGTCGGCAACATGGGTACTGCGAACAAGATGGACTACACCATCATGGGCAATTCAGTGAACCTGGCCTCCCGCCTGGAAGGGGTCAACAAACAGTACGGAACGTGGATACTCGCAAGTGAAACGACCCGCAGGGAGTGCGGAGACGCGTTCCTTTTCCGCAGGCTCGACCGCGTGCGGGTCGTCGGGATTCAGGAACCGGTCCGTCTCTTCGAGGTCGTTGCCGAGCGCGGCAATAACGAGGACAAGGCAGAGGAGATCGTCGAGCGATTTCACAAGGGGCTCGACTTTTTCGAAGCCAAGCGGTGGCAGGATGCCAGGGATGCCTTCTCGAAGGTCCTCGAGCTCGACGAGAACGACGGTCCAGCCTCGACCTTCCTGAAGCGCTCCGAAGAGTACATGACCAAGGAGCCACCTGAGAACTGGGACGGAGTATTCAATCTCTCGATGAAATAATGGAGAACCTCGAGTTTTTCTTCGACCTCGATTCGGAAGCGGGGGAGGGAGGCCTGCCCACTGACGTGATCGAGACATTCAGGCGGTTCATCCACCTCTTCTACGCACGGGAGGGCCGAGCATTTCCCTGGCGAGAGACCAGGGATCCCTACGCGATTCTCGTATCGGAGCTCATGCTTCAACAGACTCAGACCGAGCGGGTGCTCACGAAATACGGCCCATTTCTCGAACGCTTTCCCGATTTTCAGGCGCTCGCGAAAGCGGGTCTGAACGAGGTCTTCGGCCTGTGGCGCGGGCTGGGCTACAACCGGCGTGCGAAGGCGTTGCGCGATATTGCTGTTCGCGTCGTGGATGAGCACGGGGGCAGACTTCCCGACGAGCCCTCGCTCCTCGAGACCTTTCCCGGTATCGGTCCCTACACTGCTCGGGCGCTTTGCGCATTCGTGTTCGAGCTGCCGGTTGCGTTTATCGAGACCAACATCAGACGGGTCTACCTTCACTGTTTCTTTCCCGGCAGAGAGGTAGTCCATGACCGGGACATCCTCCCGCTCGTCGAGATGACGCTCGACCCGCGGGAGCCGAGGCGGTGGTACTACGCCCTCATGGACTACGGCGCTGCCCTCCGAAGGCGAGTTCCGAACCCGAATACGAGAAGCGCGCACTACACCCGCCAGGCACCGTTCGAGAACTCGAACCGACAGCTTCGAGGCAGGCTCCTCGCGCTCCTCTCGGGCAGCGGGCCGATGGCCCCGGCGAGCATCCTGAAAGAGCTCCAGGTTTCTACCGAGCGGGTGCGGCGCTCCCTCGTTGAGCTGGAGGAGGACGGCCTTCTGGTTTGTGAGAAAGGCGTCTATCGAATCGCCGAGTAGCTGATCCGATGCGGCGATCGGGCGGATGTGATGCGCCGGTTAATCGAGAATCCCGGCCGGCAGGTCACGTGCAAACGGGAAGCTGGTCTGGGTGCCGTGACCCTGGACGCTGATCGCAGCAACGCGGTTCGCACGAGCAATGGCGTCCGCCATTTCCCTTCCTGCGGCGAGGAAGAAGGCGAGGCTCCCCACGAATGCGTCGCCCGCCCCTGTCGTATCGACGGCTGTGACCCGCTCGCCGGGAATGTGCTCCGCCTTTTCCGGCGTGACCCACAACACCCCCTCGGCTCCGAGGGTCAGCACAGCCTCTCCCGCGCCGCGCTCGATCAGCACGCGGGCGGCGCGTTCGCCATCACGTTGAGAGCTTATCTCGATGCCGGTAACGAGAGCGGTTTCCCCCTCATTTGGGCAAATGATGTCACTCAACCCGTAGATCTCCTCGGGGAGCTCCGGAAAGCCGGGTGCAGGGTTGAAAATCGTGCGTACTCCCTCCTCTCGTGCCACCTTCAATGCCTTGAGTGTGATCGGGAGGGGCACCTCGAGCTGACAGACGAGAACCTCGGAGGCTGCAATTGTTGGACGCGCTTCCTCGATCTCCTGCTCAGTGAGGAGATCGTTCGCGCCGGTTACGATGATGATCGAGTTGGCTCCGGTCGGATCGACCGCTATTGGAGCTACACCCGAGGCGGCCTCGTCGGTGAATAGAACATGATCGGTGTTGAGGTGGAGCTCTTTCAGATTTGCGAGCGTGTTCTCGCCGAACATGTCTTTGCCGAGCTTCGTCACAAGGCTTACTTCTCCGCCGAGCTTCGCGGCCATCACCGCCTGGTTGGCTCCTTTACCGCCGAAGCCCATGCGAAATTCGTTCCCGTGCAGCGTCTCGCCGAGGACCGGAAGCTTCGGAACGTAGCTGATGAGGTCGATGTTGCAGGCGCCGACCACACATATCTTCGGTTTACTCATCGTTCCCCCTCTTGGCGGCAGTATCGTAGGGTGAGTATGACGGCAGGTGCCGAGTGTGTAAAGGATTGCACCGCGCTCCACGACCGGACATCAACCGCTTCCGGTAACGGGATCTCGTCGCAGATCACTGCGATTTCTGAACACTTGCGCTTCCGTACTTGAATTGATACTGGTAGAATTCATGACAACGCTGGTAAACTATGGCAGCCTCGGCGAAGCGCTTGAAAAAGTTTAGGGACAACCTCGAGGGTTACCTCTTTGTTGCACCGTCGGTCATTCTGATCGGTGTGTTCGGACTCTTTCCGATCGTTTTCACGGTCTTTATTAGCCTTCACCGATGGCGCATTCGCATGGGACCCTTTCTCGGTCTCCGCAACTACGTCACTATGTTCGGGTCTCTCTGGTTTGTTCTGATTCTGGCCGGCGCGATCCTTCTGCTTTACATCGTCTCGCGAGTCTATCGGGGCGGAATCACGCGTGTGAGAAGCGGGTGGAAACCGGTCATCACGGCGGCAAGAACCGTTGTCGTGCTCGCGGTGCTCGTCTTCTTCGTCGGCGTTGTCTCTCGGATCTATCAGTCCGGCGATAGTGAGATGCTGGACGCTCTTCGCACGACGGTTTGGTACTCCGTCGGAACAGTGCCGTTTCAGCTCGTACTGGGGCTCCTGGTCGCGGTTCTGCTCGACCGCAAGTTTCGGGGACGGCCGCTCTTCCGGGCCCTCTATCTACTGCCCTATATCGTTCCGACCGTGGCGGGAGCGGCGGTGTTCGAGCGAATCTTCTCTTTGCGCAGCACGTCGCTTGCGAACCAGGTCATGTTGGCGTTCGGTCAAAAGCCGCTCCAATGGCTGGAGGAACCGCGCGGAATCCTCAACCTCATCTTCAGCCTCGGAACCGGTCACGCCCATGGGGCCATCGGCGCATACGTGAACACCTGGCTTCAGGGACCCAGCCTCTCTCTTGTCTCGGTGATGCTTTTCAACCAGTGGGTATTCATCGGGTACTATGCGCTGATCTTCTCGAACGGGTTGGCACAGATTCCTAGGCAGCTCTACGATGCCGCCGAGGTCGACGGCGCACGGTCGGGAACGGTCTTCTTTCGGATTATCGTTCCGCTTCTCTCTCCTACGACCTTCTTCCTGACGATGATCGGGATAATCGGAACCTTCAAGGCGTTCGCTCAGATCTTCATTTTGCGCAATCCAGCAGCCCAAGGCACGGTCGACACCTTGAGCATCTACATCTTCTTCACCTTCTTCCGGAAATCCCTGTTTGGTTACGCAGCCGCGATGTCTCTGCTCCTGTTTGCGGTCGTTTTGGCGCTCACCTTGTATCAACGCAAAATCATGGAGAAGCGGATTCACTATGGCGACTGACGCGCGACTCCCAACCGATCGCGTAAGAGCCTCATCGTTTTATCGTTTTCGCTCGGTCGCGCTGCGGGGGGTGCTCTATCTGGTGCTTGCAGCAGGCGCCATGATCATGATCATGCCGTTTCTCTACATGGTCTCGAACTCGCTGAAAAGTCTCGGTGAGACCATAACCCGCACAAGCGCCGATCCATTCTCCCCGATGTTCTGGCCGACGAAGCTGGAGTGGGGCAACTTCAGGACCGTCATCGACGATGGGGGTCTCGGACGCTATTTCTTCAACAGCATAGTCATCGCGGCGGTCACTGTCGGGGGCGTAATCGTCACCTCCAGTCTGAGCTCCTATGCGTTCTCGAAGCTCAAGTTTGCCGGCCGCGATCTTGTCTTCTCGATTCTTGTAGCCACTCTCATGATTCCGGACACCGTTCGGCTCATTCCCAATTTCCTCACCGTGTCTGCGCTCGGATGGCTCGACAGCCTTCCGGCTCTTTCCGTCCCGTTCATGGCAAACGCCTTTTACATCTTCCTACTCAGGCAGTTCTTCAATCAGATCCCGAACAGTCTTGTCGAGTCGGCGCGTATGGACGGCTGTTCGCACGCGCGAATACTCTGGAGCATCGTGATGCCTCTGACTAAGGGGCCCATTTCGACAGTCGCCTTCCTCGCCTTCAATTTCAGCTGGAACGCCCTGCAGTGGCCACTGATCGTCACGACGACCGATCAATGGCGGCCGATCTCAGTCGGCCTCACGAAGCTTCTCTCCCAATCCGGGCCAAACACCGAGCTGAGAATGGCGGGAGCTATGGTAGCGCTTGTTCCGACGGTGGTCGTTTACCTTCTTGCTCAGCGACAGATCACCGAGGCTATCGCACAATCCGGCCTCAAGGGGTAGGCCATAGATCTGGCGATCAAACATCCGCGTAGCGGATGTCGAGGTATTCAATCAACGGAGGTTTCTCGAATGAGAAAAATGATGACTCTCGTGGCCGTCGGACTGCTGGCGGCGCCGCTGTTTCTGTTTGCCGGCGGCTCGAACGAGCAGCCGGGCACTTCGAGCAGCGGTTTGGCGAACGTCGATCCGTCGAATCAGACGATCACATATTGGAATCCGTATACGCAGACCCTCGGGAAGGAGATGAAGGCTCTTACGGATGAGTTCAATTCGACCAATCAGTGGCACATCACGGTCAAGGAAAGCTATGCGGGCGAGTACGCCGACATCTACAACAAGATGATAACCGCCATCGCCGGCAACAAGACCCCTGATCTCGTGACGGCCTATCAATATATGCAGGGATCATTCGAGCTGAGCAACGCGCTTGTCGATCTGAACCCCTATGTCGACTCGCCGAAATGGGGGATCAAAAACGAGCTTTCAGATTACTTCACGGGCTATCTCCAGCAGGACGTACATCCCGAGTTCGGCGGTAAGAGGCTCGGATTTCCGCTCAACCGGTCGTTCGAGGTGCTCTACTACAACGTCGATTGGCTCAAGAGGCTCGGATTTGACAATCCGCCGAAGACCTGGGAGGAGTTCTTCCAGATGTGCAAGAAGGCAACCGAGTCGGGTAGCGGCAAACACGGCTATGCCATTACCACCGGAGCCTCGAACATGTTTTCACAGGTCATCAGTCGCGGCGGTACGATCGTCCAGCCGAATGCAGCCGGTTACAACCTCGACAACAAGGCGCTTGCAGCCGACATGGAGTTCATGCAGAAGCTCCTGAAGGACGGCTATGGAACGAAGGTAGCGGTGCAGTACGGCGAGCAGACCCTCTTCGCTACGCAGAAGGTCCTCTTCGCGGAGGGAACTACGACGGGACTCCCATACTATCGAGCGGCGATCGAGAAGAGCGGTGCACCGTTCAATTGGAGCATAGCGGCGCTGCCCCACAGCACGCCGAAACCGGCGCTCAATATCTACGGCGCATCGGTAAGCGTTCCGAAGTCTACTCCCCAGAAACAGCTCGCAGCGTGGCTCTTCATCAAGTGGCTTTCGCAACCGAAACAACAGGCAGCCTGGGTGGAGAAGAGCAACTACTTCCCGGTTCGCAAGTCGACAGCCTCGGAGCTGGGTAGCTACTTCAAGAAGAATCCGCAGTACCAGACCGCGTTCGACATCTTGAAGGGTGCAACAACGGATTCGGAGCCTGCATATTCCGGCTATGCTCAGGTGCGCGACGACATGTCTTCGGCGTTCAACGCAATCCTCGATGGAGCCGACGTCAGTACGACCCTTGCCAAGCTACAACAGAAGGCGACGAAGGTCTTCAAACAATCCGCATCCTGAACCGTTTCCACCGTCGCGGCTGCCCTTCAATGGGCAGTCGCGGCCTCTTTTCCGATCGAGTAGAAATCAGTTCTCAGGGCCATCGACAACCGGCGCCGCGTAGGTCCGGCATGGGTCGAGCTCATCCACGTAGGTGGAACCCCAGCTCTTCTCGAAGACTCGTCCTACGGTGCTCGCTATCCCTCCGTCGTCGAAGATGAGAGCGAGATTGCGCGAGGAATAGAAATAGTCCCAGCTCCAGTTGCCGGTTGCGATCCAGGTCTTCGAGTCGTCGACGAGGAGGTACTTGCAGTGCTCCACCCGCGCGAACGGGACGAAGCCGCTCGAGTGTTCGGGAATTGTGCTGATTCCAATCCGGATCCCGGGAACGAGGCTAAGGCTCTTGAGATGAGAGAGACCCGGCTCACGGAGATTCCAGTTGGATACGATCATCCGGATCGAGACTCCGCGCCCCGCCGCGCGGCGCAGGGCGTTGTCGAGAGCGGGGTAGTATCCGCCGTCTACAGTCGGTGAGTAGAGAAGGAGTTGAACGTCAATGCGCCTCGTCGCCTCGTCGAGGAGCTCGATGAGTGCCTCCTCCTCGGTCTCGAGCCCTCCCGGCACCTTTCCAACCGGGCTTGCCGCGGCGCGTACCGTCATGCCGTCGGTCCCAGGCAGCTCGATCGCAGAGGGGCGCGGGCCGGACGGCGTAGAGGCAGGCAATTCCCGACGCTCATGGCCGTTCGATGCGAGCTCCCAATCGAATGCGAATACCCGCTCGAAGCGCTCGGCCAGCTCTGCGTTTCTTACTCTTATGCCCAATTCGTGGATATGAACGAGTGCACGCCAATCGAAGTTCTGGCTCCCGACGAACAGCTCTTCGCGATCGACGATGAGGTATTTCGCGTGGAGGACGCCGGATTGCTCGTTGAACCACGAGATCGTCCGGGTCTCGATGTTGTCGACGGACGAGAGGGCCGCGAGCCATTTCGGATAGGTTTCGCTCATCCCTGCATCGGTCAACAGCCTGACTGAGACGCCCCGCTCGGCAGCGGAGCGGATGGCGTCGATGATCGAATCGAAGATAGATCCCTGCTTTCCAACAAAGTAGAACGTCTCGATCGAGAGTGTTCGGCGTGCGCCCTCGATCATCTCCATCCATACCTCTGCGGTGCGGCGAGTATCGGGAAGGCCGAGCGCCGTTTCATCGGGAACGCTTTCGACGATTTCGAAAGGATGGTTCATTGCAATCCCTCGGTAGTAGGCCTGATTGGTATTTGATCATTATAGTCAACGAAAGAGCTCCTGCCCAATGGTTCGACACCTTATGTGGGGCGTTTTTTCTCGGTTCAAATTGACGAATCAAGGGTATCCGTAATAGACTACGGCCACATGATGACACATCAAGAGTTTTCGCGTCTCGAAGATACCTACGGGGCACACAACTACAAACCGTTCGATGTCGTGATCTCCCGCGGCAAGGGGGTCTGGGTTTGGGATATCGACGGGAATCGGTATCTGGACTGCGTCTCTGCCTACGGCGCGGTCAACCACGGGCACTGTCATCCGAAAATCCACAAGGCCTTCGTCGAACAGTCCGAAAAGCTGTCCCTGATATCGCGCGCATTTCGCACCGATCAGACCGGTCCCTTCTTCAAAGATCTCTGCGAGGCCACCGGCTCGCGGCGTGTGTTGATCATGAACAGCGGAGCAGAAGCGGTTGAGACTGCTTTGAAAACGGTTCGGAAGTGGGGATACGAGCACAAACAGATCCCTGAGGACAAGGCGGAAATCATCGTCTGTGCAGACAACTTCCACGGTCGGACAATCGCAATTGTCGGGTTCAGCACGGTCGAGAAATACCGGCAAGGGTTTGGGCCCTTTCCGAGGGGCTTCGTCACCATCCCGTTCGGCGATGCAGAGGCTCTGCGGCGCGCAATAACCCCGAACACGGCAGGATTTCTCGTCGAACCGATCCAGGGGGAGGGGGGCATCAACGTTCCCCCGGACGGTTACCTGGCAGAGGTCAGGAAGATCTGCACGGAGAAGGAGATCTGCCTCGTCTTCGACGAAATACAGACCGGACTCGGAAGGACCGGAAAGCTGCTGGCCGAAGACCATGAGCACGTCAGGTCGGATTTGAGCATCATCGGTAAGTCCCTCGGAGGAGGGTTCTGCCCGGTCTCCGCCGTCCTTTCGCGAGGGAACGTCCTCGACGTAATTCGGCCTGGTGAACACGGCAGCACCTTCGGGGCAAACCCCTTGGCCTGTGCTGTTGGGCGCTCCGCGCTACGGGTGATAGCCGACGAGAAGCTTGTCGAGAACGCAGAGAGAATGGGTGCCTACCTCAAGCGTGAGATCGAACGGATGGGCAGCGGGCAGGTAAAGGGAGTCCGCGGTCGAGGGCTCATGCTCGGGATCGAGCTGACCGAATCGGCGCCGACTGCCGAGAACGTCTGCAAGCAACTCATTGAGTCGGGCCTGCTCTGTATTCCCGCCGGTGAACGAATCGTTCGAGTCACGCCCCCGATCATACTCGACGAAGAGCAGGCCGGTTGGGCGCTCGAACGGCTGACGAAGGTGCTTACCTCGCGGTGTTGACGAGCTCGAGGACCGCAGCGTCTGCGCGGCGAATCATCGAGACATGCCAATCCAGAAGCCTTCGCTCGAGGGCGGGATCTTCTCCACTCACGTCGGCGAGAACCCTGAAGACCGGTTCGGTGCCGGAGCCTCGCATCCATATGAATGCCACCTTCCGTCCGAGATCGTCCTTGAAGAGGATCTTGAGACCACCTCGTTGTTTGCCGGAGCGATAGGTCCTCCCAAACCCGTGGATTTCGTTCATCCCCTCGTAGTTGATCTCTTCCCACGTGTGAATGCCCAAATCGGCAGCGAGATCCGAACGGTTGGCGTCCCATTCTCGGAGGAAGATCTCCTCATACGCCTCTTTGAAGCGGACGTGATCGGTTGCCTCGATGTTCACCTTGGCACGCGACTCGTTCACATCGGTGGTCACGTAGCGCGGCAGAGAGGCGAGCATCTCTCGCAGGCCTGCATCCGGAACGAATTTCTGCCCGGAGCGAGCACACCAGATCTCGTAGAGCCCCGGTCTCTCATGCCGTGACCCTATGGTCATCAGCTTCAGGAATGCAAGAATGGTGTTCAAAGGGTCCCGCACGCTGGCCGGATGCGTGATGTTCCCGCCGTTGGACCCTTCACCCATGATTCTGACGGTGAAACCGCTGTTTCTGCTGTCACGCGCGAGGTTCACGACGTTCGCCTCGCCGACCTCGGAGCGAAACACCCGCACGTCAAACGCCTTAGCAATTGCGTCGATGCGGAGAGAGGTGGGGCCGTTGACGACGACAGCGTGACGCTGTTGAGCCCTGCCGCTCGCGGAGTAGGTGAGCTGTCCGGTGTAGACCAGATAGGCGAGCTCCGACATTACCGACAGGGCGAAGACTTCCTGTGCCCGCAGCATCTCCGTCTTGCCGCTTTTCGGATCCGCGTAGACGATGTTCCCGCGGTCGCCGTCGTTGTCAGGCACGTACCCGAGCAGAAATCGTGAGTCCTTGGAATGGGCCGATTCGAGCGCTCGTCGACAGGGCTCGAGCGCGTCGCCTTCCGGTACGATCGTGTGCACGATCTGACCCGGCTTGTCATTGATGGACTCGAAG
The DNA here is from genome assembly GCA_964506755.1 of uncultured Spirochaetales bacterium. Classification (GTDB taxonomy): domain Bacteria; phylum Spirochaetota; class Spirochaetia; order DAHUYW01; family DAHUYW01; genus CAZDMH01. Next base: position 53,445 of record CAZDMH010000026.1, on the reverse strand, counting down.
CGCATGCCGAGAGATTCGAAAAGCTGCCGGTCGATCGAGACCGTGCGAGCGCTTCCGTTGAAATCCACGACGATCCCCAGTCGTCCGGCTTCCCGCCGGATTGGTGCCAGGATTTCTTCCTGACGCGAAGGATCAGCGCTCATCGTGCCGACCTCGAGGGTGAACGAGCGGTAGGCGGCGAGGGCCTCTTTCTTATAGGTTTCTGCTGAGCTGTCGAGACGCTCGAGCGCAACGTCGTCGACAGCAATGACGCTATTGACGATAGTTTCTGCGGCGATCAGATCTTGGATCGTCTCTCTGAAGGATTGGATGAGAGCATTCGCATCGGACCCTCCGACCACTGCGCCGTCGGCGAGCCCGAACTTGAGCCCGTTGTGACCGATGGGATTGTGGCTGGCAGACACATAGGCGAACCCCGAGAGCCCGCTTTTGCGCGCGTATGCCATCACTTCGGGTGCCGGGCTCACACCGAGATATCGCAGCTCACATCCCTCGCTGAGCAGGGCGCGCGCCAACGTCGTGGCGATTGCCGGCCCCGTCGGTCTTGTATCTGTGGCAAGCGCGAGGATCGGGGTGTCGCCGCTGCCTTTGGAGCGCAGAAAGCGCGCGAAGACCGCCCCTGCAACCGCGACGATTTCCTTGTTCGTGTCACTTATCTGGGCTCCGTCATCCTCTTCGGAGGCTCCAAATATTTTCCGCCATCCTGACGCCGATAGGATGAATCCATCCAATTCCCGCTCCATGTCGGCTTCGTCTCGTATGTAGTGATCATCAAACGGGCTCGACGCGGCCAGGCTGCGCCGATTTTCGCGGTTGGGATCTGCCATCTCCTCACTCCCCATCAGTAGGCGTTTCGATTGTTTAGATGCTCTGTGGCGCGGCTTCCGTGCGCAAGGTGCTCTCTTTTTTTAATTACTTCACCAACAACTTTTGACAACGAAATGTACTCAATGCTCGATGTGATGTAAAGGGGCCGCGGATCCCCGTTTGACGGTCCGTACTCTGCGGTAGATCCTCTTGAGAAAAGCTTCGTCACGCGATACCGGCGGCCGGTCGGCAAAGAGGAGCTCCAGTATGACTCGTGCCGCACGTCTCATGACCACGGGGCGGGAGGTACGCTCGCCGAGCAGGGCCGCCCAGCGCCGCCAGCCCCTCTCGGACGGATCGGGGATCTCGAGCGAACGTGTGCGTCTGAGCGTCCGCCGGATCGTTCTGCGGATCTTTCGCGAACGCGGCAGACAGGCGAGTACGAGGGCGCGCAGAATCAACGCCGCGATGCAGAACCCGATCAGACCCAGCCCCATTGGAAGGAGCGGGGCCTCGCGGCGAATCGGTCCGGGCACCGACGGAGTCGGGACGCGAGCACCCGCTATTGCCTCGAGCTGACGCCGGGTAAACGCGGAGTTGGTAGGATTGAACTCCGTATAGTAGCCCGGATCGCGATAGGAACCGGGCATCAACGGAGGAGTTGCTTCAACTGTGATCCATCCACGACCGTGCAACCAGACTTCCGACCAGGCGTGGGCCGAGAGTCCCGTTACGACGGTCGTTCTCGAGTAATGAGGAAGATTGACGAGGAAACCGGTCACGTAGCGAGCCGGGATACCGTCGATGCGGGCGAGAAGCGTGAACGCCGAAGCAAACTGCACGCAGTAGCCGGTTCGGGCCCCAAACAGGAAGTCGGAAACCGAATCACTTTTCGGAGGGAAGGGTTTCGTGTCGAGTGAATAGCGATAGTTGTTCGCAAGATAGCTTCGGATCGCCGCAATCGTTGAGATCGGGCTCGGCCTCGAAAGGCTCCGTGCCAGAGACTGGAGCCGTTCGGAAACCCTTCCGGTTTGGAGATAGATCTCCGACTCCTTCGCGCCGAGCGGCTTGCTGCCCTCGACGGCGGGCGAGGTGGAGTGCCTCGAATCGAGGAGCTGAAACCCGCTCGAAACCGGAACCGAGAGCACGAATCCGGTCGCCTCGCTTCCGTAGGCGAGCGGCGGGAGCGGTCCGGATATCGGCTCGATCGCGCGGGTATCGAGGGTCGTGGGCAGAGTCGCAAGAAAGTCGATCAGAACCTCTATCCGAAGCGGTGATTTGTCTGCAGGGCCCTGAGAGACGAAAATGTGGCCGTAGCGGTCAGTGGTATGCATCTCTTTGCGAACGGCTTCCGTCTTCGCCTCCGTGGCGAGCGCCCACCCGTCACCGGTATAGAAATCGTAGACCGCCGTTCGCAGGTACACTGTTTCCCCCTCCTCGGCTGACACCCTCAGAACCGGGCGTGATGTCAGCGCCGGCCTCCCACCCCGGTCGGCGGGGCCGAAGGAATGACCGTAGCCGGGTACGTTGTAAAGAAAGGGAAACGAAGGGAAGATTCGAGCCACTACGCTTTCGAGGTTGGCAGCGAAGAGACGGTCCACGAAAACGTTCGGGAACATCGCCTGCGCTGCCGCGAGGCTGACGAGTCCGGCTACGAAGAGCACCTGTGCCGCCGAGATGAGCGTCGCAGGCCGCAGACGATTAGTCCGGCGGGCGGCTCGATACAAAACGAAACCGACGAGAACGAGGATCGTCGTCAGCGAAAGCGGCAGGCTGGTCAGGATGACGGCGCTGATGAAGGTGTTTACGAAGAAATATCCTGCGAGTGCCGTCCCCGGATCGATCGAGAGGACGAGTCCCGCGAAGAGCGCGGAGAAAAAGGTGAAGTCGACGCAGAACATGTAGCCGATCGTTCCGCCGGCCTGCCCGCTCTGAGCGAGCTTGAACCATGCGAGAAACGCCGAAGCGGGGGTGATGTCGAGAGCCGAAAAAACGGTGATGGCACCCGCCGTCAAGACAAGAAGAAGAAACGCAGTCGGCACGGCGCGACGCCTGGCAAGTTGTCTGAGAACGAAGAGCGTCTCGGTGAGCGTGGAATAGAGGAGGAGCGCGGCGATCGGCCCCTCGGTACCCAGGAGCAGGCAGGAAGAGATCGGCGCGACATAGCAAAGCGGAATCGAAACAGCGAGCCGCCACGCCGATAGGCCGTTGCCGAGCATTTTCATGCGAGGTCCTCGCGGATGGTGTCGGGGCCCTCGACGAGAAAGACCTGGTCGGTGGCGCCTTCGAAGCTCTCGTACCAGCTGCGGAGGCTTCTGCGGGTCTCAGGCGACATCGCCGTCTGATTGATGATGAGGCCGACCGGTTCCTCGTCGCTCGCCTCCGGCAGCTCGAGGATTTCCGGATCGGCCATATGTGTCACGATGAGGACGGCTCCCGAGACCGCCGCGCGTTTGCGATCGTCTTGAAACATAGAAGCCGGAGAGGCGGTAGGCTGGAAGACCATGTTGATCGTATGACGATAGAACCCCCAGAACGCCTCGGGATCCGTGGCCTTGAAGATATAGGGCTCCCGGCCCATCGCCTTCACCGTCGTGGGAATACGGTGGTCGAGCAGGCTTTTGAGGAGGGAGACTGTGATCTCGATCGAGCAGTCCTCCGCCTCCAGCTCGGTTGGATCCGGCGGTGAGGTTCGACGCAAGTCGAGGTAGATGGTGACGCCGGGCTCAGCGGACTTCCCGAACAAACGGATGAACGGACTACCCGTAGAGACGAACTTTTTCCACGCCATATGGCGAATCGGCGTGCCCTCACGGTACTCGGTGAGGCCCTCGAACAATGCGAAGTCGTTTTCCCGTCCGCCGCTCGAAAGATCGCTCATCCCGTATGAACGGCTTCCTGCGACGAGTGGCGGGAGCTCGACAATTCGCGGGTAGACGTAGAAGGTGCGGTGATAGACGGGGCGGTTGACGGAAAACCAGCCGAGAAGATCGTTGGTTTCGAGGGACTCCATGCCAACCGTATAGATTCCGCGGTAGGGGCAGCTGACGGTGTAGCTTCGTCGCATATTCTCTCGTCCCCGAAAAAACAGCGAGAGATCCTCGATCGAGGCGTCGAGGTCAGGGTGTATGGACATGAACCGGACTCTCACGGGCGAGCTCGCCAGGAACGACTCGTTCGCCAGGTTGAGTCGATACCCGATGCTCTCGCCTTTGATCGGGTGTTCGGTATCGAAATCCTGTGAGTACCTCAACGTGATCAGCGTCAGGAGAAGCTGCAGGGCCGAGAAGAGCGGAATGGCGATGAGGAGCAGATAGATGAAGTAAAAGAGCCTGCTGACGTATATACCGGCAAGATAGACCAGCGCGGCGACGAATAGATATGCCAGCACGGAAACAAGCCGCGCCAACAAACCGTGCATCTCAGATCCCGGTCGGTAGGTGAATCGTGGAGAGTATCTCTTCGACGACGCCCAAGGCGCTCACGTTTTCCATCTTGGCCTCCCCGGCGAGGACAAGACGATGAGGTATTACCAACGGTGCCACAGCCAAGACGTCTTCGGGAATCACAAACTCTCGTCCCTGAAGCATCGCTTCGCACTGGGCGGCTTTTAAGAGGTGCTGGGTCGCTCGCGGGCTCATTCCGAGCCTGATCTTCCTATTCTCGCGCGTGGCCGCAGCGACGTGCACCAGGTAGTCCATCACCGACCGTTCAACGTGGATAGCTCCAACCTCGTGTCGGAGGGAGAGGATCTCGGCGGCGTCCGCCACCGGCTCAAGCTCAGTCAACGGGTTCTTCTCCCGAAATCGCTCGAGTATCTTTATCTCGTTTTCTGCTTCCGGGTAACCGATCGAAAACGAGAGCCCGAACCGATCGGCCTGCGACTCGGGCAGCAGGAAGGTACCAGTGAAGCTGATAGGATTCTGCGTCGCAATGACGAAGAAGGGTTCAGGCAGTCGATGCGTGACGCCGTCGACGGTTACCTTCTCCTCCTGCATGGCTTCGAGGAGGCTCGACTGCGTGCGCGCGGAGGCGCGGTTGATCTCGTCGGCCAGGATGAACTGGTGCATGATTGCACCCTGCTTGAAGAGGAAATCATGCTTCTCGACACTCCAGACCGTCATGCCGAGTATGTCGCCGGGGAGAACGTCCGGGGTGAACTGGATTCGGCCGAAGTCCAAGCCTGTGCTACGAGCCAGGCTCATTGCGAGGGTTGTCTTGCCGACGCCCGGGATATCTTCAATCAATACGTGGAGGCTACCAAAGAAGCCGACGAGAAGATTGTGCACGATCCGTTCGCTTCCGACAAAAACGCTGCCTATTTGAGCGCTGATGTCTTGCGTCAACTGTTTCGCCTTCGCGGATTGTGCCACTGCTTGCCCCCTAACCAGGAGGCTATGCCCGCTGACCGGTTTGGTCAAGAACGATGCCGGCAAGCCGCCCTTCGGATCTCATGCGAGAACCGATTCGATACGCTCCAACGCCGTCTGTACGTTGCGACGGGAGTTGAATGCACTCAAACGAATATATCCCTCCCCGCATCGACCGAAACCGCTTCCCGGGGTGCATACGACACCAGCCTCCTCGAGCAGCCGATCGAAGAAGCTCCACGAATCTGTTCCGGTCTTGATCCAGAGATACGGTGAGTTCTCTCCCCCGACGGTTGGGAGTCCGATTCGCTCGGTCGTTGTCCTGATGAGGCGGGCGTTCTCCAGGTAGTAGTCTGTGAGGGCTCGCGTCTGCCTTCGACCTTCAGCGGAATAGACGGCTGCGGCAGCTCTCTGAACGGGGTAGGAGACCCCATTGAACTTCGTCGTCTGCCTGCGATTCCACATATCGTGCAGGCTGTGCGCTTTCCCTGATTCGTCGTAGGCTACGCAGTCCCTCGGGACTACGGTATACGCACATCGGGTACCCGTGAAGCCGGCGGTCTTCGAGTAGCTTCGGAACTCTATGGCAACCTCTCTGGCTCCCTCGATCTCATAGATTGAATGTGGAAGATCGTCGTCGCGGATAAAGGCCTCGTAGGCCGCATCGAATAGAATCAGCGCCCGGTGCTCGCGCGCATAGCGCACCCATTCTGACAGCTGGCTCTTCGTGGCGGTCGCCCCGGTGGGATTGTTGGGGAAACAGAGATATATGAGATCCACCGATTCCCCGGGGGGAGGCGGAACGAATCCGTTTGCTTCAGTAGAATCGAGGTATACGAGGCCTTCATATCGGCCGTCGGTCCATGTTTTTGTTCGTCCTGCCATCACGTTCGTGTCGACGTAGACAGGATAGACGGGATCCGGAACAGCTACAACGAGATCCTGTGCGAAGAGCTCCTGGAAGTTGCCGGTGTCGCATTTCGCGCCGTCGGAGACGAAGATCTCGGAGGCGTCGATCTCGGCTCCCCGGGCGTTGAAATCGGCCTGAGCGATCGCGTCTCGAAGAAAATCGTAGCCTTGCTCTGGTCCGTATCCCCGAAAAGTGTCGTCCGAAGCCATTTCGTCCACGGCGGTCTTGAAGGCATTGACGACTGACTCGGGCAGCGCACGCGTAACATCGCCGATCCCGAGCTTGATTACATCCTTGTCTGGAGCCGATTCCTGAAATGCCGTAACCTTTCGGGCGATATTGGAAAATAGATAGGTTGACTGCAGTCTGGTATAGCTTTCGTTGATTCTGATCATCACGTACCTCTCGATGAAATTCCCGTGAGTATATCTGAATGCGGGCGAGTGATCCACCGAGCGCGAAAAATGAGAGAGCTTTAATGTATCTGGCTACCTCTTTTTCGGTTATAGGAGTTGAGAGCGAGGCAATAATAAACCAAATTGGGAGGGGATGTTGTCACCGAACGACCATTTCGTTGCTTTTGTAGGTGTAGTTGGTACTGACGCGGCACTGAGTGTCGCCGGTAGTGCCGTCTCCAAGGCACTGACACGGCCTTGCTTACAATTGTCGCTAAAAGTATTTCCGGAGGACACGAGAATGACCAAGACAAAGAAGCGGGGCCCGGCGTGGTGCAATCCGACGCAACGGCACCGACCGAACTTGCTCGTCGGTTTCTCGCCTGCGGAAGATTTCCCTGACGCCAACTTGCTGCATCGAGCTCTGGCGTTTAGGCAATGAATGCCGGGAGAGGAACATGAGGGTTCTCGTTATCGAAGATCAAACACAGCTCGCCCCGTGGCTTCGTAGGAGTCTCGAAGGTGACGGGTATTCTATAGACCAGATCGAGTCGGGTCCTAATGCCGACTCGCTCGACGATCCGGCCGATTATGACGTGGTCATCCAGATTTCCACGACCAGTCCCGTGTTGCGAGTCGACGACCTCGTCGTGGACACGGTACGCCATCAGGTAAGTCGCGGTGGACGTTCCATAGACCTGACAGCACGAGAGTACGCCCTGTTGGAGTTTCTCGTTGCTCACCACGGACAGGTGGTGACACGCTCTCAGATCATCCAGCAGGTGTGGAACTGGTCGTTCATGCCGACCACGAACATCGTGGACGTCTACATACGCTATCTCCGCCGAAAGATAGACGAGAACGAGAGCAGGAAGATCATTCGAACCGTTCACGGAGTCGGCTACATGGTCGACGGTTGATTCGTGTTGTCACCGCTTTCCGCGCCGGCTCGAGTTCGTTAGAGTTGGAGCGGAGGCAAGCGGTGACAACCTTGATCTTGGGTGCGCTCGAAGCGGAAATCGCAGGATTCCGTTTCGCTCTTTCTCGGCGGCAGGAAGTGAAATGGCACAACGAGACGATTTCAGTCGGGCGCCTCGCAGAGAGCGAGGTCATTGTTGCCTGGACCGGTGTCGGAAAGACGATGTCGGCCATGGCAACTCAACACCTCATTGACGCATTTGAACCTGGTCGAATCGTCTTCACCGGGATTGCCGGCGCTCTCAATCACGAGCTTGATATTGGCGACGTCGTCGTCGCCCGGGAGATGCTCCAGTACGATCTGGATGCCCGAGCCGCCGGTTTTGAATTGGGCCGGGTACCATTCACCGATTTCCGAATCATTCCGAGCGATCCACAGCTCCTCGAGGCTGCGCTCACCTACCGCCCCTCCGGATTCCGAGTCATTCCGGGTCGAATCCTTACCGGAGACCTGTTTCTTTCGCGATGGACTGACGCGCGTCACGAGTACCTCGTTTCGGAGCTCTGCGGTGATGCGGTGGAGATGGAGGGGGCCAGCGCGGGGCTCGTCGCACTCGTGAATCGGATCCCGTTCCTGCTGCTGCGCGTGCTCTCCGACAGAGTGGACGGAAGCGCCACAGCCGACTTCAAAACGTTTCTTCCGAAGGCATCGGAGCGCAGCTACGAGATCGTCCGGCATGTGCTTGCCGTCGTCGGGCAGCAGAAAGGTTGACACGAGCGGCGTAGCCGGATAGAGTAAGCCACTCGAAAGGAGCATCAATGTCCAAATCGCATAGAGGGCGGGGTATCCGCGAAGTTCCGAATCGTGGTCGCGGCAACTGCCCCGTCTGCAAGAGAACCGGTATCAAGGTTATGTACGAGCACGAGGTAGACGGCAAGAAGCTCATGGTTTGCAAGCAGTGCCGTGCCGCGCTCAAGCACAATAAGCTTCAAGACGTGATCGCCTCACTCTAACATTCGCTCGATGAGGCGCTTGAGCGCGACGGCGTTGTTCAGCTCGGTATTCTTTGCCGAGTAGATCAGCGTCACGTCGCCCTCTCGTGCCATTTCTTCGAGCGTGTGGAGCGAATCCCTCGCCGAATCGAGCTCTTCATAGTATCTCCTGCAGAACTCCTCCCATCGTGACTCATCGTGGGAATACCATTTTCTGAGCTCGGTGGAGGGAGCAACCTCACGGAACCACGCGTCGAGTTGTGCCCTCTCTCTCGAAAGGCCGCGAGGCCAGAGTCTGTCGACGAGAACCCGGAAACCATCTTCAGGTGTCGGCTCCTCATACACCCTCTTCACTCGGATCATGATCAAGCCTATGTTCTTCCGGTATGATTGTTCAAGCGCATGGGAGGATTCATGGAAAGCGACGACAGAATCGGCGCGGCCCTAGTAACAGGAGCGAGCAGCGGAATCGGGCGGGCGATCGCCGTCCGACTCGCGGCTTCCGGCTACGAGTTGATTGCCACGGGAAGAAACGAATCGGCCTTGGAGGAGCTTCGTCGCGAGCTGAGGCCGCGAAGAGTGCACCTGTTTCGCGCCGATCTCACCGGTTCGGGAGCGGTCGAACGTCTCCACGAGCTCGTCCTGCAGGAGCGGCTTTCCGTCGAGGTGCTGGTCAACAGCGCCGGATTCGGCGATATCGGCAGGTTTTGCGATTCAGATCCCGCCAAGCAGATGGACATGATTCGAGTAAACATTTCGTCGCTCGTCGAGCTCACCCATAGACTGCTCGGACCCATGCGTGCGCGGCGGAGAGGATACGTGGTGAATGTCGCCTCCACCGCCGGCTTCGCACCGGGGCCGTTCATGGCGGTCTACTATGCGACGAAGGCGTTCGTCGTCTCCTTTTCTCTTGCTCTCGCCGAGGAGCTCTACTCCGAGGGGGTGAGCGTGTCGGTAGTCTGCCCCGGCGCGACCCGAACGGGCTTCGACAGAGCAGCAGGATTGGAAAGAGAGCGAGAATCCGGGGGTAGGGTGATGGAGGCCGACCGAGTCGCCGCCGTGACGGTCGCCGGGATGTTTGCTCGCAAGCGATTGATCGTACCCGGGTTGTTCAACAAGATTTCTGTGACTGCGACTCGCCTTATAGGCCGCGGGGCGGCCGCCCGTTATGTCCTCCGGTTCAATTCGCGCAAATAAAAAAGCCTCTCGTCACCGAGACGAGAGGCCAACGTTACAAAACTGCTCGCCGCACAGGACTACTGGAGCTTCGTCACCTTCATGTCGCCGAAGCTGACCGAAAGGCTGTTTGTCCGGAGTGCAACGTACTGACCGCTTCCCGGAGCTGTCGGAAGAGTGAAAGCATAGTAGTAGGGTGTCGAGTGGGTCGGATCGTACACCTTCACGCTGCCGGTGTTGCCGTTGACCACGATCTTCACCGGGACGATGGTCGAGACGTTGCTCCGTGTCAGAACCGACGGATTCAGGGAGTAATTCAGGCTCGGTACGATATGCATTTCCACGGGCGAGGTGCTCTTGTAGACCTGAGCGCGGAATCCCGAACCGCCGTATGCGTTGGGATTGTTGTCGTAGTTCAACCACAAGAGATAGGAATTTCCGTCGCCCCAGGACTTGCCGTTGAATGCCTTGTCGATGAACACCTGGATGCCGAAGCCACCCTTCAAGTCCTCGAAACCGCCCCCTTGATAGCGGACGTTGAAGTCGTACTCCATCGTCCCGGACTGCGGTATCATGAAATTGATCTTCGCGAGCGGATTATTGACGTCATTCTGGTAAAGTCTGCCGTTCATCCCCACCCAGCTGCCATAGCTAGGACTTACAGGGCCATTTGGAGCGCTGATGGCTACGGTTTGGGCAGAAACGGACACTACAAACGCGAGAGCGAACAGTAGCGAAAGAATCATGACACGTTTCATCTGAGTCTCCTCGAGGGTTTATTTGCTTCCATTGTAGGTCCTAATCTTCCGTCTGGCAAGCAATTTTTCCCGCTTGAAACGGCGAGCGTTTAATTCTATCATCTTCCGCATGTCCGACATCATTACCGGTTCCTCCCTCGAAGGCGTTTCCATCCATCTAACCGGCATCAAGGGCACTGGAATGGCGGCGCTCGCCGAGCTGCTGTTTCATCGCGGCGCAAAGTTGACGGGCTCGGACGTAACCGAGAAGTTCTATACCGACGAAATCCTCACTCGGCTCGGTATTCCCTACGTGGAGGAGTTTGCAGCCGCAAATCTCGGTGCGGACACCAAACTGGTGATTCATTCCGCGGCCTACGACCGGTCGAAAAACCCCGAGCTGCTGCGAGCGGTAGAGCTCGGAATTCCGGTTCTGACCTACCCCGAGGCGCTCGGCTTGCTGTCGCGACTCTCCGATTCGACCGGGATTGCGGGGGTTCACGGAAAAACAACGACGACTGCGATGGCGGGCACGATTCTCAAGGCGCTCAACCTGCCGGCGTCGGTGCTGGTCGGCTCGGCGGTGTCGAGCTTCGGAGACTCCTCAACTCTCTCATTAGGAACCAAGTACTTTGTAGCGGAGACCTGCGAGTATCGCAGACATTTCCTGAGCTTCGATCCGACGCGGATCCTGCTCACGAGCGTCGAGGCGGATCACCTCGACTACTTCAAGGATTACGCGGATATCCTGGAAGCGTTCAAGAGCTATGTCGATAAGCTCCATGACGGCGGCGCGCTCATCTACTGCGCCGACGATGATGGGGCTTGCGCGGTGGCGCGACATCTCTCAGATTCGGGCCGCGCGGCAGAGCTCATTCCCTATGGTCTACATGCCGGTGGCCGATTCCGCATCCTCGATCTCGACGAGGGCAAGGGGAGAACTCGCTTTCGACTTGCCGCGAGCGACCGAGTCGCCTTCGAGCTGAGTATTCCCGGACGACACGAGGTGCTCGATGCGGCCGGGGCTGCCGCCCTCTGCGCAATACTGTGGGAACGCGAAGCCGGCAGGCCAATCGAGGATGCGGAATGGGCGGAGATCGCTCGCGGCCTGAAGGAGTTCCGGGGCAGTCGACGGCGGAGCGAGATCGTCGGCGAGGCGGGAGGAGTGCTGGTGATGGACGATTACGGCCATCATCCTACCGCCATCCGGACGACCCTCGCGGGACTTCGAGCCTTCTACCCGGGCCGCCGTATTGTGGTTGATTTCATGTCGCATACCTACTCGAGGACGGAGGCACTGCTCGACGACTTCTCTACCTCTTTTGGCGACGCGGACAAGGTCATTCTGCATAAGATCTATGCCTCTGCTCGTGAACGGGTAGGGAACGTTACCGGGCGCGAGCTCTACAAGGCGACGGCAGCGAACCACCCGTCCGTTTTCTACTTCGAGGAGGTCGGAGACGCACTGCCGTTCTGCCTTGAAACGCTCGAGGATGGGGATATCTTCATAACGATGGGCGCCGGCAACAACTGGACTTTGGGCCGCGCAGTGTACCGGGAGCTCGAGAAACGGAGCAACATCTCATGAAAAGCATGACCGGATACGGCTACGTGGAACATCGAGACCAGGCGGTGCATCTCGTCTTGGAGCTCAAATCCTACAACAATCGTTACCTCGACCTAGCGACGAGCCTGCCTCCCTATCTGAACCGGCTCGAGCCGAAGCTGCGCGAGTTTCTCACATCGAAGATCGCGCGCGGGCGTGTCGAGCTGTACATGCGCGTCACGGATCTCGAGGAGAATCTCGAGATCATCGTGGATCGCGAAACGGTGACGAACTACGTGCGGGTGCTCAAGGAGCTCGCCGAAACCGCCTCGATTCCGCCTGATATCAACCTTGATCACCTGCTCAGCCTCGAAGGGGTTCTCAAGACCGAAAGAAACCCAGATATCGACGCCTACTGGCGCCTTGTCGTCCCGCATCTGGAGACGGTCTATCTCGATTTCGAGAGGACGCGCTCGCGCGAAGGACAGGCAACCAAGCAGGACATCAACGCGAATCTCGACGTCGTTGACCGCTGTATCGACACGATCGACGGCTATTCGTCGGAGCTCGAGGCACAGATCAAGAGCAACCTCAAGGTTCGGTTTCTCGAAATGATGGGGGACGGGGTCGACGAGTCGCGTATCATGTCTGAGACTGCGGTAATGCTCGTGAAATCGGCAATTGCCGAAGAAGTTGCGAGAATCCGCAGCCATCTCCACCACTTTCGCGATATCATGGAGCGCTCACAGCCGGTTGGGAAGAAGCTCGACTTCATCTGCCAGGAGCTCGGTCGGGAGATCAATACTATCGGGTCGAAGAGCACGATCATGGAGGTCAATGAAGCGGTCATCGAAGTGAAGGACGCGCTCGAAAAAATCCGCGAGCAGCTTCGGAACGTGGAGTAGCATGAAGATAGCAATTTCGGGAAAGAGCGGCTGCGGCAACTCATCGGTCAGCAAGATTGTTGCCGACCGCCTGAGGCTGCGTCTCATCAACTACACCTTCCGAACGATGGCGCAGGAACGTGGAATGAGCTTCCAGGAGTTTTCCCGCCTGGCCGAGGATGACACCAGTTATGATCAACTGCTCGACAAACGGCAGATTGAGATGGCATCTGAAGGCGATTGCGTGCTCGGTTCCCGTCTCGCGATCTGGCTCCTCAAGAACGCTGACCTGCGAGTCTACCTGACTGCCTCCGTAGAGGTGCGTGCCGCACGAATCGGCAGACGAGAGGAGAAAAGCGTAGAGGTGGCGCTGCGGGAGACGATCGATCGTGACAAGCGTGACAGGGCACGCTACCTGAAGCTCTACGGAATCGACAATGACGATTACGAGTTCGCGGATCTCATCATCGACACGGAGAAGTTCGATGCCTTCGAAGTTGCCGATAAGGTAACGAACGCAGCGCGCCGCATCATGGGCGATGCCTCGCAGTAGCGACTCTGAGATAAAGAGAGTTTACACGCACCTGCATTTTCGGTATGCTTGCTGACGACGACATAGGGAGTACAAGATAGAATGATAATTCCGTTGGACCTTCTCATTGCCCGGGAAGCCAATATCTACGAGATGACATGCGCCGCGGTGCGGCGTGCAATGCAAGTCACCGTTGCCGGCGACGAAGAGGTCGACCTCAACGACGGCAAGATCGTCTCGACCGCAATCAAGCAGATTCTCACCAAGAAGGTTGAATACCGACTCGAAGAGTAGCCCGATTTCCGTAGTCATTCTCTTTGGTCCGACCGCGGTCGGCAAGACGGAGCTCATCTTCGAGCTTTTCGCCGGTCGGGCCGAGATCGTCAACGCCGATTCAATGCAGGTGTACCGGGGCGTGGATATCGGCACCGCGAAGCCTACCACTCTTTTGAGGAAACGCATTCCACATCATCTCATCGACGTTCGCGAGCCCGAAGAGGGGTACAGTGTCGGAGCCTTCGTCCGCGACGCGGACTCGGCTATCGCAGAGATCGAGGCACGAGGGCGGTTGAGTGTTGTGTCGGGCGGAAGCGCTTTCTACCTCCGCAACTTCATCTACGGTTTGCCCGAAACGCCCCGCGGCGACCGGGCGACAAGACGCAAGCTCGTCGAGGAGTGTGACGAAAGGGGACTCGAGGTGCTGCGCAGCGAGCTTGAGCAGGTCGATCCGAGCACGGCAGAGCGTCTCGCACCGGCCGACCGCTACCGTATCCTTCGGGCGCTCGAGGTGTATCGTTCCACGGGTCGGCCGCTTTCGAGCTTCAATCTCCCAACGACACCCCGTTCACAATACCGATTGTTGGTGATTGGTCTCGAGCGGCCGCGTATCGCGCTCTATGAAAGGATCGACGACAGGGTCGAGGAGATGATGAAGCTCGGGCTCGAGGGGGAGGTTCGTCGTCTTGTCGATTCCGGTCACTCCTTCTCGGCGCCGGCGATGAAGGCGATCGGGTATCGCGAGTTCGAGGCGTACTTTGCCGGCGAGCGTTCCCGCGCCGAGACGATCGAGCTCATCAAGCGCAACTCGCGTCGATACGCCAAGAGACAGATAACCTTCTTCAAGCAGCTGCCGGGTGTGGTCTGGTTCTCCCCAGAGTCCCGCAGTGTGATCGGTGGGCAAATCGAGCGGTTCCTGAACGGCTGATGCCGGCGAGGCTACCGGGACTGAGTTGCAGGCGCCTTGGGAGGAAGCGCTCTAGCGCCTGGCGACGCCGGTATGTTCGGATTGGTGACGGTTAGCGGTGGGCCGATGCTTTGCCGTTCGGTATGATCGATTCGGTAGATGGCCCAGAACTTGCCCTCGTCTTTCAAGTAGACCTTGTCCTGCATGGTCCATCCTTGCACCTTCATCAAGACCGGACCGGAGCCCTCCTGCGGCTGGTTGCCGCTCGATTGGACCGGCTCCCATTTCTGATAGCTGACTGTGAACTCTCCGGTCGAGCTCTGAACGATTTTGAGATCAGCGACGCCGTAGACCGAAGTGCCCGAAGGCAGCTGCGGCTTCCCTTCATCGAGCCACTTCTGCGCAGGAACGTAGCCGGTGGTTCCCTCGTAGCCCTCCCTCACCCGCGATATTACGAAAAGGTTCGTTGCTTCGTTGATCGCCGCCTTCCCTGCGCCGTCTATGACGCAGTCCTGCATGGCCTGGCTGTTGAAGCTGTCCATGCTCGTGTAGAAGAGACTGACAACCTGCTTCGGGCTCATCCCCTGCGTTATTCGGGGTTTGAGCGCGTTCTTCAAAATGGTACCGCCGACGGCGCCGACGATGACTACGATGCCGGCTACGATGGCCATCGTGCGCCAGTTCTTGCGGAAGAAGTCTCGCCGCTGGTAGCCGGATTCGGCGCTCTTGCTGAATCGCTGTCCCTCCTCCTCCAGCCGGATTCGCTCCTCTGCGGGAATCTCGCTTCTGACACCTTCACTCAGGGAGCGTTCGAGCACCCGTTGCCACTCGTCGAGGCTCGCTGATTGTTCGGCGTCGAGGGAACGAACCGTCAGATCGGAAAGCTCTATCCGAGTTCCGGGCAGTGCAAGGTGAGGCGGGAGAACTCTGTGCTCGCGAATGCGTTGATGAACCTCCTCGGTGGTTTCGGCGGAATAGGGAAGCTTGCCGGTGAGAACGCGGTAGGCGAGGACACCGACGAGGAAGCAGGCGTTGCGCTCGCCTTCGAGGTCGGGGTGGTTGAAAGTGTCGAAGGCGCCGACTCGCTCACTCTCGGTTTGGGCACTCAGGACTCCGTCGATAATGTCACCCGGGAGCAATAGCAGCCCCCCGTCGTTCAGCGAGAGGATGAGATCGGGTTCGTATCGCTGGGGATCGTTCGAGCGTTCGATGAGAGTCCGGATCGACGAGACTATCCTCGTCAGACGCTCGATCGCGTCGTCCGTTTGCATCGTGAATATCTCGGTGATCGGAGCGCTCTCATGAAAGGGACCGTATGCATAAATCGCCCCACCGTGCTCGATGAGACCTTCTATCTCCCAGGACTCGATTCGCTCGCCGGTGACGATCCACCCGTGACCTCTTCGAAGAGATTGGAGCTGACCGGCCATGCTTCGTTTGTGCCCCGAGATCTTGACTCCGAGGCGAGCCGAACCATCGACTGTAAGATGGACGAACCCCTCCGCTCTATCTGCAGTGATCGACATCGATTTCTCCAAACCTCACTTTCGCTACAGATAACATCTCCAAATTCACACCGTCATTCAAGCCCCGACGGCGTAAATCGACTACGCTCCCATTTCAAAGCTCTCCCTGTCGCGAAACAAGCGGTCGAGGCGTTTGGGGTCGAGGCGCACGACGAGGTTGCGTTCCTGTGTGGGGAGCACCAACCCCTTCTTGCCCTCCTTCGGGCGTCTGAGATACTTCGCGTGGGTATAGTAGAGCTCGGCCTGCCCCCCCCCGCGGGCCTTGCTGTAGTGCAGGGCGAGATTACCCGCATCGAGGAGAACATCCAGAGGAATCGATTTGCCGGGCACGTTCTTTATGAACACATAGGCACCGGGATAGTCGCGGGTGTGGAGCCACAGATCGTTTCCTTTTACGTGGCGCCGCAGGAGCACATCGTTCTCGTTTGCCGACCTACCGACGAGAATTCGATGGGCGCCGGAGACGAACTGGAGACCCGGTATGTTCTGGCGTTCCCTCGAAGGGCCTGGCTTGCTGTCTCTGCCGAGCACCCGGCGAAGCTCCCGCAGATCGTCGGTCGCCTCGACTCGCGCTCGCTGGTCGGAGAGCCGGTCGAGCGAAGCTCGCAGCTCGGCGATTTCCTCGCCGAGCTTCTGCCATCCGGACTTTGCCCGCTTGTAGCGTTCGTAGTAGGCCTCGGCGTTCTGCTCGGGTGGCAGCTCGGGATCGAGCTCTATGTCGATCGTTTCGTTGTCGTCGTAGTAGCTCTCGACCCTCGCCCACCGATCGCCCTCTCGAACGGAGTGAAGATTGCTCATGAGGAGGTCACCGAGCTCCTTGTACCGGTCGGCTCGGGCGTGCACTTCGCGGCTTTTCTCCAGCCCTTCGATCGTGGAGAGCAGCCGAGACTCTTTTCGTTCGAGGGCAGTGAGCGCCTCGCGGCGCAGAGCCTCGATGTCGCCGAGGGGAGTTTCTCCGCGATAGTATGCCTCCACTCGAGCGTTGAAATCGCCTTCGCCCGGCAGCTCTCGGACCGAGTATTCTCGAGGCGGTTTTCCGGCCCCCGGGAGGTTCGTTCCGGAGTCGAGTACCAGATCACCCTCAGGGTCGAAGGTGCCTCCGGAAATCTCTCCGCGGGCGGGCCGACGGAAGAAGGCGTCGAGGATGACGTGGTTCTCGTCGGTCGCAATGATGTTTGCCGCACCGCCCCAGAGCCGTATCCAGATTAGGGTGTTGGCCTCCGGCGTGGAAATCCCGAGCTTGACGATTCGGTCTCCGTGGACCTGATAGGCCTCGGTTATCCGTCCCCCCTTGCACCGCGATCTCAGCAGCTGGGCGAATCGTTGGAGCTTTTCCGGCTTCTTCAGTGTGTCCGACAATCGGTGCAGTCGGGTCTTGCCGCCTGCAAGTGAGATGTAGAGCTCGAAGGGTTCCCGCGGCTGATAGATCGAGAGGACGAGAGACGTAAAATCCGGTTGGCTGATCCGTTGTACGTGTCCGCCAGCGAGATCGAGCTCGGAGAGGATAAGGTCAATCTCCTTCCAGTTGAGAGACATTCAGTCCGTGGTCCTCTCGGATCCGAGCGCTTCGACGGCGGCCGTGAAAACGCTGCGATCCGACTCGGAGAAGAACACGAGGTAGACCTGTCTCGGCAGCTCGTTGGCTTCGAGGTGGCCTCGAATCTCGTTGAAGGCTGTTTTCGCTGCGAGGTCGCGGGGGTAGCCGTAGACCCCGGTCGAGATCGCCGGGAAGGCGATTGTTTCGATCGAGCTCTCGGCGGCCAGCTTGAGGCTGTTGCGATAGGCGCTTGCAAGGGTCTCGGGCTCTCCGGCTCTTCCTCCCGACCAGATTGGACCTACTGTATGGATTACTCTTTTGCACGGCAGCTCTCCCGCCGTGGTAATCACCGCATCCCCCGCCGGCATACCGTCCGGGTAGGTTTCCCGGCGAATGCGGCGGCATTCCTCGAGAATCGAAGGGCCTCCGCGGCGGTGTATCGCCCCGTCGACTCCGCCGCCACCGAGGAGGCTGCTGTTCGCCGCGTTCACGATGGCATCAACCTCCATTTCGGTGATGTCACCCCGGGTAACGATGAGTCGACCATTCAGATACCTGTCCATTTCCCTACTCCCGCAATGATTTTTCTCAGGCGAGCTGAGCCAGGGCCCCCGACAGCGTCTCCATGTCCTCCGGCAGCCCGATTGTGATGCGAACGAAACGTTCGATTTCCTGCGACGTGAAGTGGCGCACCAGGATTCCCTGCTCTTTGAGGAGACGGTACACCTCTCCTCCCGTGAGGGAAGGGTGGGCGGCGAAGACGAAATTCGCCTTCGAGGGCAGGACGTGCCAGCCCAGCTCTCGCAGTGCTGCCGTGAATCGTACCCGGGTTGCAATCACTCGATCGCTCATCGACTTGTAATAGGGCCCGTCGTTCATCGCCGCGACGCCGACAGCCTGTGCGATGGCATCGACCGGGTAGGAGTTGAAGGAGTCCTTGGCGGCGAAGAGGGCGTCGATGAGCTCTGGCTGACCGTAGGCAAATCCGAGCCGCATCCCGGCCAATGACTTGCTCTTCGAAACCGTTTGCACGACGAGAAGGTTCGACCAAACTCGGCAGAGCTCGACGCAGCTCTCTGCGCCGAAATCGACGTAAGCCTCATCGACGAGCACGAGTCGATCGTTCGGGTAGTGCTCCAGCAAGTTCTCTATCTTTCCTCGCTCCACCGCGATACCGGTCGGAGCGTTCGGATTCGGGAAAACTATGCCGCACGAGTCGGGAGAGTCGAGGAATCTCGATGGTTCGAGGCTGAAGTCCCGTTCGAGTGGAATGCGTTCATACTCGATGTCGTAGAAGTTGCAGTAGACCGGGAAGAAGCTGTAGGTATGCTTCGGGAAGAGCAGCGGTCCACGGGAGCTGTCGAAGAAGGAGAAGAAAGCGAGGGAGAGAACCTCATCGGAGCCGTTGCCGGCGAAAACCCAGTCGGGATCGACTCCCGCCTCTTCGGCGGCCCCCTCGCGCAGCTTCAGGCAGCGCGGATCCGGGTATCGTCGGAGATCCGCGGCCGCGAAGGAGGCCAAGACATCCTCGACGAGCGGTGAGGGGGGATACGGATTCTCGTTCGTGTTCAGCTTGAGATAGCTTCTGTCCTGCGGCTGCTCGCCCGGTGTGTAGGGCACGAGCCGTTTGAGACGCTGTGAGCGCATAATTCCTCCGACCTCTATGGAAGCGCCTGCGGGGGCGGGTGTCAACAGCCTTTGCGCAGGAGGCCGCCATTTCAGGGACGGGCGCCGAGGCGGCCGTCCCCGAGAGAGCCGTCACCGAAGCGGTCTTCACCGCGGGAGCCATCAGCGAGAGAGCCGTCACACCTCCTCTGGTAAGATTGCCGCGGGATGGCTACCATATGGGTACGGAAGACGAAGAGGTCGGTGCAGCTACAAACACCACTGCCGAAGAGGAGCTTTCCGAAGAGGAAGAGGAGCTCTTTCTCTGCCGCTCCTGCGGATCGTTGATTACCACGGGCCGAGCGCGCGTCGAGATCGACGGCGGACATGTCCACACCTTCGTGAATCCCTCCGGATTCATCTATCGAATCGGATGTTTCCGCGATGCGCAAGGGTGTCGAGCCGTCGGAGTGCCCACGCCTGAGTTCACCTGGTTTGCGGGCCACGCATGGGCGTTTGCCGACTGCTCGGCCTGCGGCTCACACCTCGGATGGGCCTACTACCGCGGCGAGATGCGGGTCTTCTTCGGTCTCATCATGGCCAAGCTGCGGCGGGCTACCGAATAGCACCGGATCCGTCTTCCTCTTTCCCTGTCAAGAATCGGCGAATCTCCGCAACCATGTAGAACGATCCGGTGACGAGAATCGGCAAGTGTCCGCCCGAAACGCGAAGGGCTTCAGCAAGGGCAAGACGGGGATCGGGCACGAGGCGAGCCCCGGGGTTGTGTCCGACGAAGTGGTTCCATACCTCCTTCGGATCACTCTTCTTGAAGCTTCCCGGCGTAGAAATGATGACATGGGAAAAGTGCGGCGCAAGGATCTCCGCCATACCGGCCGGGTCTTTCCCGAGCACCGAGCCGAATATCAGGACAGCCGGGACGGGAAACATCTTTCGGAACGAGCCGAGCAGGCGAGAGACCGATACCGGAGTGTGTGCGGCGTCCAGCACAATCGGCGCGCGGCGGTCGAGAAGATCCGTGTCCTTCCTCACCGGAGGGAAGACGACCTCCATCCGACCGGGCAGACGCGCACGCCGCAGCCCTCGGTGAATGGACTCCGAATCGATTGCCGGTCGAGACTGATCGCCGCCGCTGAAGAGCGATTTGGCGGCCAGGACGGCTAGAGCCGAATTCTCACCCTGTACCTCTCCGGGCATACCGAGCTCGTAGGTCTCGACCGGCCCGTCCCTCCAGGTGATCTCGACCACACCGCCGTCGGGTCGGAGGAGGGTTTCCGAATGCACCACGGCGTCGTCGAGAAAGCGGATCGGAGCCCGCATCGCGGCTGCGGCAGTTTCGAAGACGGTCCGTACTTCCGGATGTTGGTAGCCGCTGAATACGGGTACCCCCGGCTTGATGATGCCCGCCTTCTCGCCTGCGATCTGAGCAAGGGTCGTTCCGAGGATGTCGGTGTGTTCCCGTTCCACGGGTGTGAGAAGACAGGCCTCAGGCGTGATGACGTTCGTGGCATCGAGCCTACCGCCGATCCCGGTTTCGATGACCGCCCAATGACATCCGGCTTCCCGGAAGGTGAGAAGCCCGAGTAGGGTCAGCAGCTCGAAGGTCGTCGGATTCGAGCGGGCCGGTAGTGTGCTCCTGGGGAATGAGACAAGCCGTGAAGCGATTCGATTTATCATCTCGATGTAGAGGGCATCCTCGAAAGGAGCTCCGGCGTCTGTGATGCGCTCGGTGTAGCTCGACACGTGGGGGGAGGCGTAGAATCCGGTGCGATACCCGGCCTCAGATAAGATAGACGCGAGATAGAGCCCCGTAGAGCCTTTGCCCTTGGTCCCCGCGATGTGGAGTAGTCGCAGGGTACGCTGGGGGTTGTCGAAGAACTCGAGGAGCGAGCGCATTCTATCGAGGCGGTAATTTCGAATTGTGCTGTTGGTGGTTCGCTCGAGATTGGTGAAGGACTCGATGTAGGCGAACCCCTCATCCACGGTTTGGAATCGTTTTTCAACGAGAGGCAATGAGCGCTCCTTGGCTACGGTGACGAGTCACTTCGGTTGGTGTTTTCCGGTCTCTTGCGGAACGCCTCGGCGTGGGTAAAGAAACCTTCGTAGTCGGCAAGGGTAACCACCGGCTCTTTTACTGCGGCGTATCCTTTGTCGGTCAAGAAGACCACTGAGGAATACTTCATGAAATCGCGCACCGAGACGGGAGACCAAGTCTTTGCCTTGCCACCCGTTGGCAGCACTGCGTTCGCGCCGATCGCGTAGTTGGCGGCGGAAAAGGGGGTATTATTGCCGAGCAGGATCTCGCCCGCATTCTTGATGCGGCTCAGAGTGGCGAATGGATCGCGAGTTTGAACCTGCAGGTGCTCGGGGGCGAAGTCGTTCACGAAGTCGATCGCGGACTCGATGCTGTCGAAAAGAAGGATCCCTCCATAACCTTTCATGACGTCCTCTATGAACGAGCGGCGCGGCTGAGGAACTTCGGAGATCATCCGGGGAAGCAGCGCAGCGACCGATTCGGCGAGCTGATTCGACTCGGTTACGAGCAGCGCGGAGGAGTCCGATCCGTGCTCCGCCTCGACGAGAAGGTCCAAAGCCACCCGGTAGGGGTCGGCTTCGGCGTCGGCAATAACCAGCGATTCACTCGGTCCGGCGGGAAGCCCGACTTCGACGTCGGAAGCGACGAGCCGCTGTGCCGCGCTGACGTACATACTGCCGGGGCCGAGGATCTTCGCCACACCCCCGACACTCTCGGTCCCGTAGGCAAGGGCCGCGATCGCCTGAGCGCCTCCGACGCGGTACACCTCGTCGACACCGCTCAAGCGTGCGGCATAGAGACAGGCGGCATCGACGTCCCCCTCTTTGTTCGGCGGTGTCGCTACGGCGATTCGGCGCACTCCGGCCAAAACCGCCGGTACGCAGAGCATGTACATCATGGAGGGAAAGCTGCCTCGGCCTCGTGGGACGTAGAGGCCCACGGACTCGATCGGCGTCGCGCGTTCTCCTGCATAGATTCCGGGTCGTACTTCGCGGAGGTCGAGGCCGTTGGGGACCTGTCCGGTATGAAAACGTCGCACGTTGTCTACGGCGAACTCGAGGGCCCGACGCACCTCCTCACCCAAAGACTCCGAGGCACGGTCCATCTCTACTGCGCTCACCCGCAACGGTTTGTCGCCGAGCTCGACCCGGTCGAACTTCGCCGTGAGCTCGCGCAGAGCGCGGTCGCCGCCACTGCGAACCCCTTCGATCACGGACTCGACGGCTTCCCGCACCTTGGCGATGTCTTGTTCCGAGCGAAGAAGCGTTTTTTTCCGGTCCGCACGACTCATGGTGCTCCAGCGCTGGATGGGAATCTGCATGTTGCCTCCGATCTCGTGACTGTAGTACAGACGATACCCTTGGTCAACGATTGCCTGTCGGCGGCGTGATGACCGGAACCGAAACGGCGGTCGGGGGCGGGCAGAGCGAACCGGCGGGCGGCAAACCCTTGCACAAAAGAGGTGCTTTTGGGATATTAGGTAGATCAACTCGAACCGGGATGCGCCCCTGCGGCTTCGAATCTCACATCCCCGGTGCTTGCTTCGGAGGCCAATCAAAATGTCGGAACTCAACGACCCTCTCAACGTCGGAAAGACCCTCAAGACCGGCTCAGGCGAATTCACCTACTATAGCTTGGAGGCGATCTCCAAGCTGTTCGGCGTCGACACGCAGAGAATGCCTTTCTCGATTCGAATACTCATAGAGGCCCTTGTTCGTCAGATCGACGACAAGCTCGTCACGAAAGACCACCTCAAGACCCTGCTCGATTGGAGCTCGGAGGCCTCCCAGAAGAAAGAGATCCCCTTCATGCCGGCTCGAGTGGTGATGCAGGACTTTACCGGCGTACCCGCTATCGTCGATCTCGCGGTAATGAGGGATGCGATTGTCGATCTCGGGGGCGAACCGGACCAGATCAATCCACAGATACCGGTAGACCTCATTATCGACCATTCGGTTCAGGTCGATCTCTACGGAACGCCTGAGGCGTTGAAGGTCAACGCCGACATGGAGTTCAAACGAAACCGGGAGCGCTACGAGTTCCTTCGCTGGGGCGCTCAGTCTTTTCGGAACCTGCGAGTCGTCCCGCCGGCCACCGGAATCGTTCACCAGGTGAACCTCGAGTACCTTGCCTCGGTTGTGCGTGCCGACAAGATCGATGGCGAAGCGGTCGTCTATCCGGATACCCTCGTTGGGACCGACTCGCACACCACAATGATCAACGGCATGGGAGTTCTCGGTTGGGGCGTCGGCGGAATCGAGGCCGAAGCAGTAATGCTCGGTCAGCCCTACTACATGTTGACCCCGCAGGTCGTCGGCTTCAAGCTGAAAGGGAAGCTCAAAGAGGGAGTAACCGCCACGGATCTCGTCCTCACGGTGACCGAGCAGCTCCGCAAGTACGGGGTCGTGGGGAAGATCGTCGAGTTCTTCGGCGCCGGGCTCTCCGATCTTCCGGTCGAGGATCGAGCCACCATTAGTAACATGTCGCCGGAGTATGGCGCGACTGCCGGATATTTCCCGATCGATGACCAGACCCTGAGCTTCATGAGAAGAACCGGGCGCTCCGAGGAGCAGATCGAGCTCGTCGAACGCTACGCCAAGGAACAGGGTATCTTCAGGACCGACGCCTCGACTGAGCCCCAATACACCGACGTCATCGAGTTTGATATCGGAAACGTCGTTCCTTCGATCGCCGGCCCGAAACGCCCACAAGATCGCATCGCTTTGAGCGATTCGAAGACGACCTACAGGACGATGATCTCGGGGTCCAAGAAGGAGAAGGCGGACGAGGTGGTCGATTTCACACTCGACGGCAGGAGCCTGCAGATCCGCAACGGGGCGGTGGTAATCGCAGCAATTACGAGCTGCACCAACACTTCGAACCCGTCGGTGATGATGGCCGCAGGCCTCCTGGCGAAGAAGGCGCACGAAAAGGGCCTCACAGTCCGGCCCTATGTGAAGACGAGTATCGCGCCCGGTTCTCGAGTCGTGGCCCGCTACCTCGAGAACGCCGGTGTGGTCCCCGCGCTCGAGGCCCTCGGATTCAACATCGTCGGCTACGGATGCACTACCTGCATCGGCAACAGCGGTCCACTGAAGCCGGAGATTCAGAAGGCGATCGAAGACAACGATCTGACGGTCGCCGGCGTGCTTTCCGGCAACCGAAATTTCGAGGGCAGGATCCATCCCTACGTAAAGGCGAATTACCTCGCCTCTCCGCCGCTTGTCGTTGCGTACGCGCTCGCCGGCAGCGTCGATGTCGACCTAACCAACGAGCCGTTGGGCAAGGACAAGCATGGCAAAGACGTCTTTCTCAAGGACCTCTGGCCTTCGTCTGCCGAGATAGAATCTGCTCTGCGCACTTCCCTCACGGCGGAGCTGTTCAAGAGCGAGTATGCCAACGTCTTCACGGGCAACGAAACCTGGAACGGTGTGAAGATTACCGGCGAGAAGCGTTATGGGTGGGACGAAAAGTCGACCTACATCCGAAAACCAACTTTCTTCGACGGGCTGAGCCCAAACGTTGCCGAACGAAAGCCGATCGAGGGCGCGAAGGTACTCGCCCTGCTCGGTGACAGCGTCACCACCGATCACATCTCTCCGGCTGGGGCAATTCCGAAGGAGAGTCCCGCCTCCCGCTGGCTCACCGAGCGTGGTGTGGCGCTCTCCGACTTCAACTCTTTCGGTTCCCGACGAGGCAATCACGAGGTGATGATGCGCGGCACCTTCGGGAACATCCGGATTCGAAACAAGCTCGTCCCCGACAAGGAGGGCGGCTTCAGCGTCTATCAGCCCACCGGTGAGACGATGTACATCTACGACGTGGCGAAGGCCTACGAGAAGGACCATACCCCTCTCATCATAATTGCGGGGAAGGAGTATGGTTCGGGAAGCTCGAGGGATTGGGCCGCGAAGGGACCAGCCCTGCAGGGGGTACAGGCGGTCATTGCGGAAAGCTACGAACGAATCCACCGAAGCAACCTGATCGGGATGGGGATTCTTCCCCTCCAGTTCAAGCCCGGAGAGAGTGCGGCGACGCTCCGGCTCACCGGCTTCGAGACCTACCGGATCGAGAAGGTCGCAAGCCCCGGACAGATACTGTCTGTGACTGCCGTCGACGAGCAGGGAAAAGAAACGGGTTTCGAGGTCCTTTCACGCATAGACACGTCGGTCGAGTATGAGTATTTTGTTAACGGTGGAATCTTGCACACCGTCCTCTTGAATATGGCGAAATAGAGGTGGGAAATGGAACTTGATCTGTCGAACAACGATTACTCGGTAGCCATCGAGCACTATCTAAACGGAAAGTGGAATGAGGCGAAGGGGGCCTTCGAGGCGCTTCTCGAACGGTATCCGAAGGACCATTTCCTTCCCCTTCTGCTCGGCAATACGATGTACTCCCTTGGCCGGCTCGACGAGGCCATCGATTTCTACCACGACGCGATCAAGCTGAAGCCCGACTTCGGCAATGCCTACTACAAGCTCGGAGTCTGCTACTATCGATGCGGACGTCTCGAGGAGGGCCTGGATGCCTTCACCAAGGTGCTCGACCTCAGGGACCAGAGCCATGCTATGGCAAGCTACTTCATCGGGCTGATCAATCATCTCCTTGGCAGTGACGAGGCGGCGCTCGAAGGCTTCTCGAATCTCCGTAAAATCTCCCCTGGCTCGCTCATTGCCAACTTCTATCTAGCCCAATTGAAGATGAAGGAGCGGAAGTACGACGAGGCCCTCCACCTGCTCAAGGAGCTCTCGGAGGTCACACCGAACCTCGCCGAGGTACACTATCTACTCGGGACCGTGCAGTTCCGCCTCCACAACAATACCGAGGCCATCAAGTCCTATCGAAAGACTCTCGAGCTCAATCCGGAGGATACCCGTGCCCGTTCGGTCCTCGAGCTCCTTATTGACGTCTGAAGTAGAGTAGAGTCCGGAAAAACCTATCAAAATCCTCTACAATCCCCAGTTGCTCCCTTGTTTTTGTTAACGCTGGCAAGTATTATAGTCCAGAGCTTACCAAAATACTAGGAATGCGAGGGACACACATGGCTGGTATCAGCATTGTCGGAAGCGGTAACGTCGGGGCGAGTACCGCTTTTTTTGTTGCCGAGACTTCCGCGGTCGATGTCACTCTCTGCGATATTCGCGAGGGAATCTCGACCGGAAAGACCTTGGACATGATGGAGGCCGCCCCTTTAAGAAAGTACAGGTCGAAGCTTCGAGGCGCCGATTCGATAGACGCGATCAAGGATTCAGAGGTCGTAATCGTCGCCGTCGGGGAGGTGCGAAAGCCGGGAAACGACCGGCAGTCGCTCTTCGCTGAGAACAGCAAGATCGTATCTCAGATTGCCCGGGACGTGGCACGGCTCGCTCCGAAGAGCGTGGTCATCATGGCGACGGAGCCCGTCGACGCGACGACGGCCCTCTTCGTGCGCGAATCGAAGTTCGAGCGCAATCGGGTGCTCGGCATCGGTGGGGCGCTCGACTCTGCGCGGCTCCGGTATGTGATTTCGCGTGAGCTTTCACTCTCCGCGGAGAATATCTCGGCGATGGTTATCGGAACACATACGCACGAAATGATCGGTTTGCCGGAGTACTCGAGGGTATCCGGGGTGCCCTTGACCCAATTGATGAGCAGCGACGAGACACAGCGGCTCATCGATGAGGTCCGCTCGAGCGGAGACGAGATCGTGCGCCTTGCGGGGCGGACGAGCTCCTATTACGCTCCGGGCGCGGTCATCGCGGAGGTCGTGGACGCAATTGTGGGAGACCTGAAACGCATCTTCTCCCTGTCTGTCGTTCTTGACGGGGAATACGGTGTCAAGGATGGTGCCGCGAGCCTTCCAATGATCGTCGGACGCGGGGGAGCGGTAAAGGTGCTTGAGCCGAAGCTCGGAGCCGAAGACAAGAAGCGATTCGTCAGTTCCGCGCAGGCGGTCAAAGCCAGTGTAGCAGCAGGGGGCAGCAAATGAAGAAGGTATCGGTTATCGGTGCGGGAAACGTCGGAGCCACGGCGGTCTACCACATCGCGCGACTCAATCTCGCAGAGGTAGTCGTCGTCGACGTCGTCGAAGGGTTGCCCCAGGCGAAGGCGATGGATTTCGCTCATACCGCTCCGGGACGCGGTTTTGGGGTCTCCGTAAAGGGCACGAACGATTATGCGGACATCGAAGCGTCGGACGTCGTCGTCATGACGGCCGGTATCGCTCGCAAACCCGGGATGGATCGAATGGATCTGTTGAAGACCAACGTCAACATCGCCAAGAGCGCGGCGCAAGCCATTGCGAAATATGCGCCCGACTCGATCGTCATCGCCGTCACCAATCCGCTGGACGTAATTGCCATGGTGATGTTGCGTGAGACGAAGTTCCCTTGGCAGCGAGTGGTTGGAATGGCCGGGGTTCTCGACTCGACCCGTTTCCGTTACTTCATTGCGGAACAGCTCGATGTGTGGCCCGGCGACGTCGAGGCAATGGTGCTCGGCGGGCACGGCGACAGCATGGTCCCGTTGACCAGCTTCGCCTCAGTGGGCGGTTTCCCGATTCAAGAGCTTATGGATGCCGAAACAATCGAACGGCTCGTCGAACGAACTCGCAAGGGCGGCGGCGAGATCGTCAACTACCTCAAATCCGGCAGCGCGTACTACGCCCCCGGCGCTTCGGCAGCTCGGATGGTCGAAGCGGTGCTTCGTGGTGAGAGCGCACTCATTCCGGCATCCGCGCACCTCGACGGTCAGTACGGCTACAAGAACATCTTCCTCGGTGTGCCCGTTCGATTGGGCAGCGGAGGAATCGAAGAGGTTCTCGATCTCGAGCTTTCCAGCGAAGAAAAGGCCGCGCTCGACAAGTCGGCTGCGGCGGTCGAAGAGGGCGTGAAGACTCTCGAGAGCATCTATACTCCGGGCTGACAACTGCGTTTCATTGATCATTTTGTTGATCTGTACCATAATGTTTCGATCATCCGTTATGGTATTGTCTCAAGATTGGAGGATGTACATTTGACACATGAATTCGATGCGGTAATCGTCGGCGGCGGTGGAGCTGGGCTCTACGCCGCCCTGGAAGCAAGCAAGACCGCGAAGACTGCGGTCCTATCCAAGCTGTACCCCATGCGGAGTCACACTGGCGCCGCTCAAGGGGGCATTGGCGCGGCTCTCGGCAATGTCGAAGAGGACAACCCCGAGTGGCATGCCTTCGACACGGTCAAGGGGGGGGACTACCTGACCGACCAAGATGCTGCGATCATCTTGGCCGAGGAGGCGGTTCACGCTGTCTATGATCTGGAGAATCGTGGGCTGCCGTTCAGCCGAACACCCGAGGGCAAGATCGATCAACGTCGATTCGGCGGTCACACCCGCAACTTCGGAGAGGCCGCCGTTCGCCGGTCCTGCTACGCGGCCGACCGAACCGGCCATATGATACTTCAGACCCTCTATCAACAGTGCATAAAGAACGAGGTCCATTTCTTCGACGAGTTCCATGTCGTCGATGTGGTCTTCGAGGGAAGGAAGTGCACCGGGGTCGTGGCCATCGAGCTGCGAACCGGCGAGATCCACACCTTCAAGACCAAGGCGACGATGTTCGCGACGGGGGGCTTTGGCCGGATGTTCAAGGTTACCTCGAACGCCTATTCGAACACCGGCGACGGTCCGGCGGTTCTCGCGAGGCGCGGGGTACCGATGGAGGATATGGAGTTCTTCCAGTTTCATCCGACCGGCATTCGGGGGCTCGGTATCCTCATCACCGAGGGAGTCCGCGGAGAGGGCGGCATTCTTCGAAACAAAAACGGCGAACGATTCATGGAGCGGTACGCCCCCACGCTGCTCGACCTCGCGCCTCGCGACATGGTTTCCCGGGCGATCATGACCGAGATCAAGAACGGGCTCGGGATGAGAGGTGATAGGAAGATCGACGACTATGTTCAGCTCGACGCGACCCATCTCGGAAGAGAGGTTATCGAGTCGAAGCTCCCCGAGATTGCCACCCTCTGCAAGACATACCTCGGTGTCGATCCGGTCGAGAAGCCGATGCCGGTACTGCCGACGGCTCACTATGCCATGGGAGGCATTCCGACTGATCTCGAAGGACGGGTTGTTGCCGATGGAGAGGGCGGCATCTACGAGGGGCTGTACGCTGCCGGCGAGTGCGCCTGCGTTTCCGTGCACGGTGCAAATCGGCTGGGAACAAACAGCCTCGTCGACCTGATCGTGTTCGGTCGCCGGGCCGGACAGCATATCTCGAAGTTCGTCAGTGAAGCGGATCAGGGCAAGGTCCCCAAGGACGCAGACGCGGACGCGAAGAAGCTCATCGCGCGCCTCACGGATGGAAAGAAGGGTCCACACGGCGGACGGATGCGCGACGAGATGCAGACCGTCATGATGGAGAATGTCGGCGTGTATCGAAACGAGAAGGCGATGAGCGAAGCCGTCGAAAAGGTCAACGAGCTGCGGAACCGTTTCAGAGAGGTCCGGGTCCAGGATGACACCAAAGGCTACAACACTGATCTGCTTGAGACCCTCGAGCTGCAGAATCTTCTCGACCTCGCCTACCTAACGGCTGTGGCTGCCAACAACCGCACCGAGAGTCGTGGAGCGCATTCCCGGGAGGACTACCCGGATCGGGACGATGACAACTGGCTGAAGCACAGCCTGCTCTGGCTCGACGGAGACAAGGTGAAAACCGGATACAAGTCGGTGGACCTGTCACGATGGGAACCGAAGCCTCGGGTATATTGATGCCCCATACAACAGACGGAGCGAAAGTTTTGCAATTCGGGAGTGTGTCATGAAAGTAACTTTGAGAATTCAACGGTTTAACCCGGAAACGGATAAGATGCCCTATTTCAAGAGTTATCCGATACAGGTTGATCCCACCGATCGGGTGCTCGACGGGCTGGTCTACGTCAAGAGCTTCATCGACGGAAGTCTCGCCTTCAGGCGCAGCTGCGGTCATGGGGTGTGCGGATCCGATGCCGTCATCATCAACGGGAAGGAGGGCCTTGCCTGCAAGACCCTGTTTTCCGAGGTCGCACCCGGCAACGGGGACGTTGTCACGGTCGAGCCGCTCAAACACTACGCCCTTCAGCGAGATCTGATGGTCGATCAGACGAAGTTCTTCGAGAACTACCGCGCAATAAAGCCCTTCTTCATGACCGAGAAGGAAACTCCAAAAACGGAATGGATTCAGAGCCCCCAAGAGCGCGAGGCCTTCGACGACGAGACGAACTGCATCCTCTGCGGGGCCTGTTACTCCGTGTGTCCGGTTCTCGACGAGAACGAGAAGTATATCGGACCTGCCGCGATCGTGCAGGCGTCACGGTTCGTCAATGATAGCCGCGACGACGGTTTCGAGGCCCGACTGCCCATCTTGAACGATGCGAACGGCGTCTGGCCCTGCGACAGCCATTTCAGCTGCACGCAGGTCTGCCCCCGCGGAATCAAGATCACCAAGGCAATCAATCTGCTCAAGCGAAAGATCACGAAGCACACGGAGTCGAAGGCATGAAGATTCACGAATACCAGGCCCGCGACCTACTCAAGGCGTACGGAATAACCGTCCCGCCCGGAAAGGTCGCCGCAACCCCCAAGGAGGCGAGGGCGGTCGCGGAGGAGATCGGCGGCGGCGTCGTGGTCAAAGCGCAGGTGCTCGTTGGAGGGCGAGGGAAGGCCGGGGGTGTAAAGCTCGCGTCTTCGCCCGAGGATGCAGAGGCCAAGGCGAAAGCGATTCTCGATCTCACCATCAAGGAGCTTCCGGTCGAAAAGGTATTGGTCGCGCGCTCTATCGAGATCGACAAAGAGTTCTACGTTTCCGTCACCGTCGACCGGGCAAAGAAGAAGGCGGTTCTCATCGGGAGTGCCGCAGGCGGTGTCGAGATCGAGGAGCTCGCGGTGAAAGAACCGGAAAAGATCCTCATTTTCGAAATCGATCCGATTGCCGGAATCGACCAACAAGGTCTCGATGCCTACTGCAAGCGCCTCTTCGGCAATCCGAAGTTGGCGTCTCAAGGCGCCGACACCTTCCGCAAGATGTACAGGCTCTTGAAAGAGAAAGACTGCTCCCTCGTCGAAATCAATCCCTACGCTCAGCTCCCCGACGGCACTCTGGTCGCTGCCGATGCAAAGATCAACTTCGACGACAACGGGGTCCCCCTCCATGCCGAGGTGGAGAAGATGCGGAATCCGGAGGAGTACAGCAAGGACGAGATCGCCGCAAAGGAGGCGGGCCTGAGCTTCGTCAGCCTCGACGGTGATATTGGTTGCATTGTGAATGGTGCCGGTCTCGCAATGGCTACGATGGACATTATCAAGCTCTTCGGCGGCAACCCAGCGAACTTCCTCGACGTCGGCGGCAGCTCGAATCCCGAGAAGGTGCTCACGGCGCTGCAGATACTCACCGGGAACAAGAATCTCAAGGCGATTCTCATCAACATTTTCGGCGGCATTACCCGATGCGACGACATCGCAAACGGTATCGTGATGGCGCAGAAACAGATCCATCTCCAACTCCCGTTGGTCATCAGGCTCATCGGCACCAACGAGGAGGAGGGAAGAAAGATTCTCGAAAAAGAGGGATTGGCCGCATCAGAAAACTTGAGCGACGCCGTAAAGATGGTTGTCGAACGTTCGAGGGAAGGACAGAAAGCATAATGAGCATTCTAATCGATGAACGAACACGGGTAATCGTGCAGGGAATCACCGGGCGCGACGGCTCGTTCCACGCCGCCTCGATGCTCGAGTACGGTACGAAGGTTGTGGGGGGGGTTACACCGGGCAAAGGCGGTCAAACCGTCTCCGGAGTGCCGGTATTCAACACAGTTCAAGAGGCGATGGCCGAAACCGGCGCAACGTGCTCCATCATATTTGTGCCGCCGAAATTCGCATCGGGAGCACTTCGTGAGGCGGCCGACGCAGGTATCAAGAACATCATCTGTATCACCGAAGGTGTGCCGATCTTGCAGATGGTGGAGAATTATCATTATCTTCGAACAAAAGGGGTGCGATTGATCGGACCGAACTGTCCCGGCTTGATCTCCCCGGGGAAAAGCAAGGTGGGCATCATGCCGGGCCGGATCCACAAGAGTGGACGTGTCGGCGTCATATCGCGGAGCGGCACCTTGACCTACGAGGTCGTCTACAATCTGACCGAGGCCGGACTGGGCCAGTCGACCTGCGTCGGAATCGGCGGTGACCCGATCATCGGAACCGGGTATGTCGATCTTCTTTCCCTGTTCGAAAACGACTCGGGCACCGGGGCAGTCGTGCTCATTGGCGAAATCGGTGGTGAAGACGAAGAGCGAGCCGCCGAGTACATAAAGTCGTCGATGACGAAGCCCGTCGTTGCCTTTATCTCCGGACGAACGGCGCCGCCTGGTAAGCGAATGGGGCATGCCGGGGCGATTATTTCGGGAGGAAAGGGAACTGCGGAGGCGAAAGTCAAGGCGTTTCAGGACGCCGGGGTCCCTGTCGCAGACAAACCGGATGATATTCCCGGCCTGTTAAAGGAGCGCGTTGGCGACTGATTTCGAAAGTTCGAAAGCGGCGCGACGGCGCTGGGAGTGAACCATGTTTCGAGCAGATTTAAATATCAACAGTGCACCTTTCATCGAAGAGCTTTACGAAAGCTGGAAGAAGGACTCCTCCAGCGTTACCGAGGAATGGCAAGAGTACTTTGCCAGGGTACAAACGGAAGCCATCACTTCGAAGGGGCTGAGCACCGGCGGGAGCTCATATCGGGTCTCAGGCAACGGGAGCGCCGCGGCCTCCAAGCAGGCGAGCGTCGGTCGCTTGATCCACGCCTATCGTGAGGTGGGCCATCTCTACGCAAACACGAATCCACTCGGCAGCTATCTCATGCCGGAGCTCAAGTATCTCATAAAGACGATCGAAGGACCCTACGGCAGCCTTTCTCTCCAGGACTTCGGTCTGTCCGAGGATGATCTCGACAAGGTCTTCGATGCGGGCACAAACATGAACCCGCCTCGCGGAACTCTCAGGGAGATTCTCACCGCCCTGAAGAACATCTACTGCTCGTCGATGGGGGCGGAGATTCTGCACATTCAGAACAAGACGATGCGCCGTTGGCTCATCGAGAAGCTGGAGCAGAACAACAATACACCGGACTGGACGAAGGAACAGAAGCAGCAGTTCGCCAAGGACTTGATAAAGGCCGAGGAGTTCGAGCACTTCATCCACGGCCATTACATCGGCCAGAAGCGCTTCTCTCTCGAGGGAGGAGAGGTTCTCATACCGGCGCTTCACTTCCTGCTCGACCGAGCCGCCGCGCGCACCGGGATTCAAGAAATCGTGATGGGTATGGCCCATCGCGGGCGCCTGAACGTCCTCACGAACGTGCTCGGCAAACCCTCTCTCGAGATCTTTTCCACCTTCGAAGAGAACTACAAAGCACACAAGTACGGTGGCAGCGGGGATGTGAAGTATCACATCGGTTTCAGCATCGATCACGTCCATGACGACGGCAGCACGATTCACGTGAGCCTTGTTGCAAATCCGAGTCATCTCGAGGCCGTCGACCCTGTGGTAGAGGGGAAGGCACGGGGCGTCCAGCGCCGGCGCGGCGATGTCCATCGAAAGAAGGTGATCCCGGTCTTGATTCACGGGGACTCCGCGTTCACCGGTCAGGGCGTGGTAGCGGAGACCTTCAACCTCTCCCAGCTTCGCGGCTACAAGACTGGAGGCACGATTCACATCATCGTCAACAATCAGATCGGTTTTACGACGGCCTCCCGTGACGCGCGCTCGACTTTCTTCCCGACCGACATCGCCAAATCGATGCCGATGCCGGTCCTGCACGTCAACGGCAACGACCCCGAACAGGTCGTTCGGGCAATGGACCTCGCGCTGAGGTTCCGTCACAAGTTCGGCTACGACGTGGTCGTCGATATCGTTTGCTATCGCAAATATGGGCACAACGAGGCTGACGAGCCCGCCTTCACACATCCGATTATGTACAACCGGATCAAGAACTCCCCAAGCGTCGCGCAGGTCTACTGCGAGAAGCTCGAGAAGGAGGGGAGCTTCTCGAAGGAAGAGGAACAGTCGTTCCGGTCGGAGTATAGGAGCTCGCTCGAAGCCGACATGGAGCAGTCTCGCAAGGACCCGATCGAGTTTGCTGCGGATGCCTTTCAATACGGCGAGTGGGCCGGTATCACACGTGAGTACGATCACGCTCCGGTCAATACAACGGTCCCCGCGGAAACCCTGAAATCGATCGGCGAAAAGCTCTGCTACGTGCCTGAAGAGATGCACATCAATCCCAAGCTGCGCAAGATCATCGAGGTTCGGGGCGCGATGTACAATGACGGGCAGGGGATCGACTGGTCCTCCGCCGAAGCTCTCTGCTTCGGATCGCTGCTGATTGAGAACATCCCCATCCGTCTGAGCGGTGAGGATTCGGCAAGAGGTACCTTCTCACAACGCCATGCTGTTTGGTGGAACGTGGCGACATCGAAACCGATGCCCTACACCCCCCTCAATCATCTGTCCGACACACAGGCGCGTTTTTCGGTATATGACAGTCCCCTCTCGGAATACTCAGTACTGGGATTCGAGTACGGCAACGCGATGACTCAGCCCCACATGCTGAACATGTGGGAGGCCCAGTTCGGCGATTTCGTCAACGGTGCGCAGGTCATAATCGACAACTTCATAGCGGCGGGGGAGTCGAAGTGGGGAAGGGGAAACGGGCTCGTAATGCTTCTTCCGCATGCGTACGAGGGGCAGGGACCCGAACATTCGAGCGGGCATATGGAGCGTTTCCTTCAGCTCTGCGCGGAGGACAACATGCAGGTCTGCAACCTGACCACCCCCGCACAGTATTTCCACGTTCTCCGCCGCCAGCTCAAACGCACCTTTCGCAAGCCTCTGATCATCATGACTCCCAAGAGCCTCCTCAGAAACAAGCGCTGTGTATCGGCTATCGCGGAGCTCTCGGAGGGCGGATTCCATGAGGTGCTGGACGATCCGGAGGACAATCATGAGTCGGAGACCGTCGTGCTCTGCACGGGAAAGGTGTTCTACGATTACCTCGAACGGCGCGAGAAATCCGATCACAAGACTGCCGTCGTGCGGCTCGAGCAGTTGTATCCGTTTCCGCAGGAGCAGTTGAACGCGGTGTTGGCCGGATACAAGAAGGCGAAGCAGTTCATCTGGCTTCAGGAAGAGCCGCGGAACCGGGGGGCGTGGACATTCATCAGCGACCGGATCGGGCGATGCATTGGGGACGCACCGATTCGCTACGTCGGCCGGGCCGCAAGTGCCAGCCCGGCGACCGGTTCACATAAACAGCACGCAGAAGAGATGGATCAGTTTCTGAGCGAGATCTTCGGGCCGGTGCCCGCGGAGAGCGTGCACCATTGATCCATGTGAAGTAGAGGATTGTGATATGAGTACGGAGATTATCGTTCCGTCTGCAGGAGAGTCCGTTTCGAGCGGCGTCTTGGCGTCCTGGCTGAAAGGCGACGGCGAAGCGGTCTCGGAAGGGGATGAGCTATTCGAGCTGGAGACCGACAAAGCCACGCTTGCGGTCCCGTCTCCTGCATCCGGAACGCTCAAACAGAAGGCAAAAGCGGGTGACGAGGTATCCGTCGGCAGCGTCGTCGGAGAGATAGTAGCCGGCGCTCCGCAGGCGGCCGGTGAGAGCAAGGCTGCTGGCGCCGGGGCGCCTGCTGCCGAGGCCGGAGGTACGCGCCCTGCTCCGGTTGCAGAGCGTCCGCCTGAAACGCCCCCGGCCGTCGCTCATGACGACGCTTCCGCTCGAAACGGAACGAACGAGTCTTCTGTCCTCTCCCCCGCCGTGCGTCGAATCGTTGAAGAGAACAACCTCGACATCCAGGCCGTCCATGGAACCGGAAGAGGCGGAAGGATCACGAAAGAGGATGCGCTCAGAACATTAGAAGAAGGCAAGAAAACGCCGCCGGCGATCCCGCCCGGCGAACCCGCTGCCACTTCCCGATCGGGAGGCGCAGTAAGCTCCCCACCTTCGCCTGTGTCACGGCGGACAAGCCATCGACAAGAGCGGGTTCCGATGTCGACGATCCGCAAGAGGATAGCCGAGCACCTCGTGGCGGGCAAGCAGGAAGCGGCACATCTGACGACCTTCAACGAAATCGACATGTCCAACGTCATGCAGTTGCGGGCGCGCTACAAAGAAGCGTTCGAAGCGAAGCATGGTGTAAAGCTTGGTTTTATGTCGTTTTTTGTGAAAGCTTCCTGTGAGGCTCTGAAGGAGCTTCGTGAGATCAACGCCTACCTCGAAGGCGACGATATCATCTACAACAATTACTATGACATAGGCGTGGCGGTGTCGTCGGAACGGGGACTGGTGGTTCCCGTGCTGCGCGACGCCGACCAAATCGGCTTTGCGGAAGTCGAGCAGCAGATCGCGGATAAGGCAAAGAGGGTGCGCGAGAAGAGGATAACCATCGACGAGATGACCGGCGGCACCTTCACGATCACCAACGGGGGCGTTTTCGGATCGCTCC
Source organism: uncultured Spirochaetales bacterium (assembly GCA_964506755.1). Classification (GTDB taxonomy): domain Bacteria; phylum Spirochaetota; class Spirochaetia; order DAHUYW01; family DAHUYW01; genus CAZDMH01. The sequence continues at coordinate 16,776 of CAZDMH010000026.1, read as the reverse complement.
TTTCCACGCCGATCCCGAACTTTCCTCAGTCGGCCATCCTCGGCATGCACTCGATTCAGAAACGACCAATTGCCGTGGGTGACGATGTCGTCGTGAGACCGATGATGTACGTTGCGCTCACCTACGATCATCGAATCGTCGACGGCCGCGGCGCAGTGACCTTTCTTGTGAGAATCAAGGAATACGTCGAAAATCCTGAACGGCTCCTCCTGGAAGTGTAGGAATGGCGGGAAAGAGATTCGACGTCATCGTAATCGGTTCCGGTCCGGGGGGATATTTCGCTGCGATTCGCAGCGCCCAGCTCGGTATGAAGACTGCAATAGTCGAGAAGTCCGCAACCTTCGGAGGAACCTGTCTCAACATTGGATGCATCCCTTCGAAGGCGTTGCTCGATTCCAGCGAGTTCTATCAGAAGATAGGCACCGAAGCCGCCACGCACGGCATCGGGACCGGCCAGTTGAAGTTGGATCTCGCGACCCTCATGAGGCGCAAGGACAAGGTCGTCAAACAGCTTACCGGTGGGGTGGCGTCTCTGCTCAAGGGCAACGGGATCGAGACCTTCGCCGGTATCGGTAGGCTGCTCGGTTCAGGCTCCGTCGAGGTGGCGCCCACTGGGTCGACCGCGACAGACAAGGCCGTACGGCTGGAGGCAAAACAGATTATTCTCGCATCTGGAAGCGTGTCCGCCGAGCTTCCGAATCTACCCTACGACGGAAAGCAGATCGTGAGCTCCACCGAGGCGCTGTCGCTCGACGGTGTGCCCGGTTCGATGGTCGTCGTCGGCGGCGGCGCGATCGGCCTTGAGCTCGGAAGCGTGTGGTCGCGGCTCGGCGCTTCGGTCCAGGTCGTGGAACTGATGGGGCAGATTCTCCCGGGATGGGATTCCGGCCTGGCGAGGGCACTCGAGCGGAGCCTTACCAAGCAAGGGATGAAAATCGCCACCTCGATGAAGATTACCGGGGTCAAGAAGAACAAGAAGTCGGTATCGCTGACAGCCGTCGACAAGTCCCGGAAGGAGACCTCCTTCAGCGCAGACGTTGTTCTCGTTGCGGTCGGCCGGAAACCCTATACTGAGGGGCTCGGACTCTCGGACGCGGGTGTGCGCACGGACGATCACGGTAGGATAGAGGTCGACGCGCACTATCGAACAAGCATAGAAGGTGTCTATGCGATCGGTGATGCGATCCGCGGCCCAATGCTCGCCCACAAGGCCGAGGACGAGGGCCTGGCGGTCGCCGAGCTGATCGCCGGAAAGGCCGGCCACGTCAACTACGATGCGATTCCCGGCGTGGTCTACACCTGGCCGGAGGCGGCGAGCGTCGGCAAGACCGAAGAGCAGCTGAATAATGAAGGGATATCCTACCGGGCGGGCAATTTCACCTTCCGGGCAAACGGGCGAGCCCTTGCCTCCGAGAGCGCCGAAGGTTTCGCAAAGATACTTGCCCATGAAAAAACCGATCGAGTGCTCGGAGTGCACATCCTCGGACCCTGGGCGTCGGATTTGATAAGCGAGGCAGTCACTGTGATGGAGTTCGGCGGAAGCTCGGAGGACATCGCGCGCACGGTTCACGCCCATCCGACCCTCACGGAGGTGGTGCGCGAGGCCGCCCTCGACGTGGAAGAACGGGCGATACATTCCCCGCCTGCGAAAAAGTAGGATCGCGGGGTTGAAAAATGATAACAAAACCTTGTAGAGAATCGATTCGGAGGAGTACATAGATGGCTGAGGTTTCATACGCAAAAGGCCTCGAAGGGGTCATTGCTGCCGAAAGCAACATTTGCAAAATCGACGGCGAGCACGGCAAGCTCTATTACCGCGGGTTCCCGATTGAGGACCTGGCCAAACATTCCAATTTCGAGGAGACGGTGTTTCTCTTGCTGTACGAGCGCCTGCCTTCGAGCGGCGAAATGAACGCGTTCAGCAAGAGGATGAGAGAGAGTCGCCGGCTCGCAGACCCGATCCTGGAGATGATCCGCAACTTCCCGGTGGGGGCCCATCCCATGGAGCTGCTACAATCCGTCATCGCATATTTGAGCGGATATGTTCAACACAAGATCCAGCACTCGGCGACCTGCAACTGCCGCGACACCCTGCACCAGGTAGTACAGCTCGCATCGGTAATCGCCGCTTACAAACGGTTTCGAGACGGTGAGGAGTTCGTGCAACCGCGAACCGATCTTTCGCATGGCGCCAACTTCCTCTACATGCTCCGCGGCAAGGAGCCGGAGCCCTACGAAGGTGAGATCATGGACAAATGTCTCATCCTTCATGCGGAGCACGGATTCAATGCCTCGACCTTTACCGCGCGGGTGGTTGCCTCCACGCTTTCGACCTGCTATTCGAGCATTTCCGCCGCGATGGGGGCGCTCTACGGCTCCCTGCACGGTGGGGCAAACGAAAAGGTCATGTCGATGGTCGAAGACATTGGCTCCAAGGACAACGTGGAGAAGTGGGTCAACAACGCCCTCGACAATCACCAGAAGGTGATGGGAATGGGACACCGAGTCTACCATGCCAAAGATCCCCGTTCGATCATCATGGAGAACTTCCTCGAGGAGATCTCCGAGAAGAAGGGCGATTCCAAGTATCTCGATATTCTCAAAGAGGTCGAGCGGGTGTTCCGTGCCCGGATGGAGACGAGCGGCAAACCGATCTACCCGAATGTCGATTTCTTCTCCGGGGCCGTGTACAGCTTGCTCGGAATACCAAAACAGCTGTTCACTCCGCTCTTCGCCATGGCGCGCGTGGCAGGGTGGCTTGCGCATATCCTCGAACAGCGCGTCGACAACAGGATCTACCGGCCGAAGAGCCTCTACAAGGGCCCGGAGGCGGCCGAATACGTTCCGATCGAAAACCGGGCATAGAGAGCGAATATGCCAGGGCGAAGAGCGTTGTAAGAAGGAGTGCCTGATGGTCGTGCAGCCGAAGTTTCGCAATAACATCTTCATGAATGCCCACCCGGTGGGGTGTGCGGTCGAGGTTCGAAACCAGATCGACTACGTGCTATCCCGGAAATCGATCGACGGGCCCAAGAACGTCCTCGTCGTCGGCGCATCCACCGGCTACGGTCTGGCATCGCGAATCGTAGCGACGTTCGGAGCCAAAGCGGGAACGGTCGGCGTCGCGTTCGAGAAGGAGGGGAGCGAAAAGCGGACCGGCACGGCCGGATGGTACAACATGTGCGCCTTTGACAAGGAGGCCCGCGACGCGGGCCTCCTCGCCGAGAGCATCAACGGCGACGCCTTCTCGGACGAGGTCAAGCAGCAGGCGATCGGTCTCATCAAAGACAAGATGAAGAAGGTCGACCTCGTGGTCTACAGCCTCGCATCGCCCGTGCGCACCGATCCAAAGAGCGGCGAGATGTACCGTTCAGTGCTCAAGCCAATCGGCGCTCCGTATACCAAGGAGACTGTGGACCTGATGAACGGCGAGGTGAAGGAGTTCACGGTGGAGCCTGCGTTGCCCGGGGAGGTCGAGGCGACGGTCAAAGTGATGGGGGGCGAGGATTGGGCGCTGTGGATCGATGCCCTGGCGGCGGCCGGCGTGCTCGCGGAGGGCGTGAAGACCGTGGCCTTCTCCTACGTCGGACCCGAGGTCACCCAGAACATCTACCGTTCGGGGACGGTCGGGAAAGCGAAGGAGCACTTGGAGCGCACGGCCCGGAGCCTTACCGAAGAGCTCGCTTCACTCCACGGCAACGCGTTCGTCTCAGTCAACAAGGCGCTCGTTACCCGTTCGAGCGCGGTCATTCCCGTACTTCCCCTCTATATCGCCTTGCTTTTCAAGGTGATGAAAGAGAAAGGGATTCACGAGGGGTGCATCGAACAGATCTACAGGCTGTTTGCCGAGCGGCTGTACACGGGCAACGAGGTGCCGGTCGACGAAGAGGGAAGAATTCGTATCGACGACCTCGAGATGCGCCACGATGTCCAGCAGGCGGTGGCTTCCCTCTGGACCAAGGTGACGGAGGAGAACTTCCGGGAAATCGCCGACGTCGAGGGGTACCGCCGGGACTTCTTTCAGATTCACGGCTTCGACGTCGACGGAGTCGACTACGACGCGGACGTCGCAACCTGATGGGCGAGCGGGATAAGCTCGCACGTCGTCGAGCCGGTCCTGCCCCCATTGTGCTCAGGAACGGTCGTCTTCTCGATTTTTCTCGATCTCCCCTTATCATGGGAATCCTCAATGCGACACCCGACTCTTTCTATGAAGGGAGTCGGTCCTTCGACTCGGTCGAGGGAGCCGAGCGGGCGGTTCGGATGGTCGCAGACGGCGCCGACATTCTCGACATCGGCGGCGAGTCGACGCGTCCGGGGTCGGAGGTCGTTCCCCTCGAGGTGGAGCTGAAACGCGTTCTCCCCCTGGTGAAGGCGATTCGCAATCAGACCGACATCCCCATCTCGATAGACACACGCAAGGCAGAGGTCGTGAGACAGGCCTTCGACGCAGGTGCAGACATCATCAACGATGTTTCAGCGCTCACGGACGATCCCGCGATGGTCGACACGGCAGTCGGCCTTCGTGCTCCGGTGGTGCTCATGCATATGCAGGGTACGCCGTTGACGATGCAGGAGAATCCCTACTACGACGATGTCCTTCGAGAGGTGACCGGCGAGCTGGCCGAGCGGGCCGCCGAGGTCGAGCGACGGGGGCTTCCTCGAAGCCATATCGTGATCGACCCAGGAATCGGATTCGGCAAGCGCGTCCAAGATAACCTTGATCTCATCAGGGGGATTCCGAAAATACGAGAGATTGGGTATCCTGTGCTCATCGGACTCTCGCGCAAGGGTTTTCTCGGGCACCTAACCGCCGGAAGGCCGACCGATGAGAGGTTGGCCGCGACGATCGCGGCCAATGCCTATGCAGTCCTCGCGGGGGCCGACATCCTGCGCGTGCACGACGTTCGCGAGGCGAATGACATGAAGCGCGTGCTCGCTGCGATAACGGCCGTAGAGTAGAGATGGATTGGTTCGCAAACATATGGATTCTCAATAGCGTCATCCTCCCTCTCCTCGACATCGCGATCCTTGCGTTCCTGATCTATCGTATCTACCTCCTGCTGGTACAGACCCGCGCGATCCAGCTGGTGAAGGGCACCTTCCTCGTCGTCCTCCTGTACGCGCTCGCCTTCTTTCTCCAGCTGCGCACGCTCCTCTGGATCATGAACAGCCTCGCTACGGTGTTGGTCATTATCGTGGCGATCGTCTTTCAACCGGAGCTTCGAAATATCTTCACGCGGATAGGACAGGGGGATTGGTTCCGGTTCTCCTCCCGCGCAAAACCCTATCAGCTCGACACGATCCTCAACGCCGTGGAGGTTCTCGCCGGAAGAAGAAGAGGGAGCTTGGTCGTCTTTGCGCGTAACGTGGGGCTCAAGAACATCATCGAGACCGGAACACGATTGAACGCAGATCTTTCCTCGAGCCTTATCCTGACGATATTTGGCCACGATACTCCGCTCCACGACGGGGCGGTCGTCGTGCAGTCAGGGAAGATCATCTCCGCGGGCTGTTTCCTCCCCTTGTCCGAGCAGGCCGATATTCGGCGCAGCTTCGGCACCCGTCACCGCGCAGCGCTCGGTCTAGCCGAAGACTCCGATGCCGTCGTCCTCGTCGTTTCGGAGGAAACCGGGGCAATTTCCCTTGCGTACGAAGGCAACCTCTTCTATGATCTCTCGATCGAGGAGATTCGGAGGACTCTGAAGAAGCTTCTCGAGTTCCGAGACGACGGCGAGCACGATCAAGAGGAAATGGCGTTTGAAGACTAGGCAACTTTTCGAGCGAATCACCGCGAACTGGCCTGCCAAGATCCTCTCCATCGTGGCCGCGATCCTGCTCTTTCTTTTCTACCGTATCAGCACGCTTCAAGAGCGTTTCATCAGCGTCCCCCTCCACGTCGTGACGAACGAGGCCTTTGTGCCGACGACGACGATCCCTGACAGCGTACGGGTCACCCTGCGTGGGAAGGCCGACACGATCTTCTTGGTGCACGAGGAAGATATCAATTCATATGTCGATCTCAGCGTGTACAAGAACGCGGGGGTTTATCGAGTCCCAGTGAAGATCACCAGGAAGGGTGCCACCGCGAATGCAGACGTCGAGATCAAGGTGGATCCGCTCGAGCTAACCGTAACCCTGCAGAAGAAGGTGACGAAGATGGTCAAGGTAACTGCGAACATTCGGGGCTTTCCTGCAAAGGGATACGAGCTCGGTCAGTACTTTCTGTCGCCAGACCAGGTGCAAATCGTCGGTCCCCAGAGCAGAGTAGACCCGATCGAATCGCTGAAAACCGACGTCGTCGATTTGAACGGCAAGTCGCAGGACTTCACCCAGCGGGTTGGTTTGTCGTTGCCGGACCCCACGGTCAAGGTCGCCGGCAACGAGATGGTCGAGTTTCACGGGGTCATCCAGAAGGTCATCGTGGTAAAGACGATAGCTCCGGTTGATATCGTCGCGCTCGACCTCGAACCGAGCCTGCACATGCAGCTCGACTCTACGAGCGGACAGATCCAGGTCCAGGGGAGCCAACTCGATCTGGAAAATCTCCGTCAGGGCGACGCGACGCTCGACGTGGAGTGCTCAGGCATTACCAGGCCCGGGGTTTACACGCTCGAGACCAGGCCGTCGGTCCCGAGGGGATTGGTGGTATTGAGCTACGCGCCTGAAAAGGTCACCCTTACCGTAACACGAGGGGGGCCAGGGCAGTGATAATCGGAATCGGTATCGACGTAGTTCACGTTAGCCGTCTCAGGCACTGGTCGACGATCGAGGGAATACTCGAGCGGTATTTCAATGAGAAGGAGCTCGAAGAGGCAAGGCGACGGGGACATGCTCAGGTGCTTTCCCTTGCGGCTCGTTTCGCGGCGAAAGAGGCGTTCGGCAAGGCGCTCGGCACGGGGCTCCGCGGCATCACGCTCCGCGAGATCATGGTTGAGAACAACCACAACGGCAAGCCGGACGTAAGGCTCTCCGGCAAAGCCAAACGGGCCTTCGAGAAGATGGGCGGCAAGAGTCTTCACGTTTCACTGACCCACGAAAAGGACAATGCGATTGCGGTGGTGATCATAGAAGGAGACGAAACGTGACTGCCGAGGCTAAGCTCACCTACTTTTCGAAGAACAAGATCCAATGTCCGATCTGTGAAAACACCTTCTATCGCGAAGACCTCCTGACGGGACGCGGGCGCCTGATCGCGGGAGATCTCACCGACGAGCTCCGCAGACTCTATGACGCCTCCGACAAGTTCGGTATCGTCTACCCGCTGATCTATCCGGTTACCGTCTGTCCGGCCTGCTATTACGCGGCGTTTCCGGGAGATTTCCTGGATATCGATCCGGAGACGAAGAGGGAAATCGACCTCGACGCCGACAAACGCTTGCGGAATATCGGCCTTATTCTGGATGATGTCGATTTCCGCGAGCCACGGGGGCTGAAGGAGGGGGCGGCGAGCTACTACTTCGCGATGATGTGCTACGATTTCGCCCCGGACGAGAGAAGCCCAACTATCAAGCAGGGATTATGCGCGCTCCGCGGTGCATGGCTCATGAACGACCTTGCTCTCGTCGAACCCGACCGGAACTTCGAGCGGGTCGCGGAGCTCTTCTACCGTAAGGCTCGTTTTTTCTACAACCAGGCGATCGAGTACGAGCAGAACGGGAAGGAGTCGCTGTCGGGTATAGCACATCTCGGACCCGATCTCGACAAAAACTACGGCTACGACGGTGTTCTCTATCTCTCGGCCTATCTCGAGCTGCGCTACGGACCGCGGGAGGATTCCGAGAAGTACGCAGCCGCCCTCAAAACGGCGAGACGAACCTGTGCACGGATTTTCGGTATGGGGAAGGCCTCTAAGAATAAGCCGTCGGTAATTCTCGACAGGGCTCGCAGCCTCTACGAAAGGCTGGGGCAGGAGCTGGAGCGGAGCGGCGAGGATGGAGACTCGTAACATCCGCGTCGTTCTCGCCTACGACGGTACTGATTTTTGCGGTTGGCAGAGTCAATCCTCGGGGCGAACCGTGCAGGACGTATTCGAGTCGGCGTTGCAGGAGATGCACGGTCGACCGGTGTCTGTCCGCGTGGCCGGGCGGACAGACTCAGGAGTGCACGCCGACGGGCAGGTGGTCAACTTCCGGACGGACGGAAGCGTGCCGGCCGAACGTTTCGTAAACGCACTCAATCAGATTCTGCCCTCCGATGTTCGGGCGATCGAGAGCGATCAGGTGGCCGAGGGCTTCGATGCTCGTTTCGACGCGCGGCTTCGCGTCTATAAGTATCGCCTCGCGGAAGGTCTTCCAGCGATCCCCACGGAGCGGCGCTACGTGTGGACTTTGAAGCGTCTTCCGGAACCGGTTCTGTTGGCACGATATGCGGCCAAGCTGGTGGGAGCTCACGATTTTACGACGTTTGCTGCAGCGGGGGACACGAGTGTTTCGCGGGTCCGTGAAGTGCACAGCTCCTCGTTCTATTTCGAGAGAGGCAGAATGGTCTTCAAGATCGCCGCAAATGCATTTCTCTATCGGATGGTGCGTTCCCTCGTTGGAACGATGATTGAGCTTGCGGTCAAGGGAGCGGCCCCGGAAGAGCTGGCGGCGCGACTTGCAGCATGCGATCGAGAGGCCGCCGGACAGACGGCGCCCCCATGGGGCTTATTTCTCCACAAGGTTCTATATGATGAACGAGATCAATACTGAGTACTGGGAGCTTCTGAATCTCACCGAGGACTATCTTCGCGGCGGGACGCGTCGTCCCCACGGGGCGCCGCCGGAGCTTCGCCGGCCTGGAGACCGGCGCGACACGCCGCAATCGCCGGCTGGGATTGCAGGACAAAGAAGCCATTCGGTTCAAGAGGTGGCCGGCCGGAAGGTGCCGGCGGGACCGTTGGGCGGCGGGGCCGACCGAGAGGAGCGCTCGCGTTCACTGGCGGCTGTGGCCGGCGAGATCGGAGTGTGCGAGAAGTGCGGGCTCTGCTCCGGGCGGAATCACGTGGTGCCCGGCGAAGGGGTGCTCGATCCCCTGGTCATGGTCATCGGGGAGGGGCCCGGTGCCGACGAAGACAGGACGGGCCGTCCGTTCGTGGGGCGGGCAGGGCAGTATCTCGATAAGTGGCTGGCCGCGATCGAGCTCTCGCGCGATACCAATGCCTTCATCGGAAACGTCGTCAAGTGCCGGCCGCCAGGCAATCGCGATCCTCTTCCCGATGAATCGATTGCCTGCCGTCCCTACCTCGACCGGCAGATAGAGATCATTCGACCAAAGGCGATCTTGACAGTAGGAAGAATAGCAGCGCAGCAGCTGCTCGGTACTGAGACGGGCATTGGGCGTCTCCGAGGAACCACCTACCGGTACAACGGTACGCCCCTGATGGCTACCTACCACCCGAGCGGGGTTCTCCGCAATCCAACCCTGAGGGCGGCGGTCTGGGAGGATCTGAAGCGGTTGCGCTCATTCCTCGACGAGTCTTCCGACGGTGAGTGACTCGGGATTCGTTGACGTCGTCTTCAATACACCTGCGCGCGGGCTCTTTACCTATTCGACGGCGGGGCTCTCCGGCTGCGTCCCCGGCGTGAGGGTCAAGGCTCCCTTCGGCCGCCGAGCTCTGACAGGGTTCGTGGTAGCGTCGCGGGAGCAGCCGCCCGAAGGCGACTACACACTCAAGCCCATCGAGCGAGTCGTCGACGCGGAGCCTCTCTTCGACGAAGACTACGTCAGGCTTGCGAGCTGGCTTGCAGGGATGTACCTCTGCTCGATCGGCGAGGCACTGGCGACGATGCTGCCCGGCGGCAGGCGCGAAAGCAAGCTGCCGGCTGTTGCCGACGGCGAGGAGCTACTCGCCCATCGCCACGAGCTCGCACCGCAGCAGCGGTCGGCCTTGGAGGGGGTTCTCGCCGCGCCGTCCGGGATTTCTTACCTTTTCGGCGTAACCGGCTCCGGAAAGACCGAGGTCTACCTGCAGGTTGCAGAATCGGTCATCGCAGAAGGTCGATCGGTCATCTACCTCGTTCCCGAAATCTCGCTGACTCACCAGCTCGTGGAAGCTGTGTGGGAACGCTTCAAAAACGACGTTGCGGTGCTTCACTCGGCTTTGACGCCGTCTCAGAAGCTGGTCGAGTGGATGAAGATTCGAAGAGGGGAGGCGCAATTCGTCATCGGTGCCCGCAGCGCGATCTTCGCTCCCGTGAAAAATCTCGGACTGGTCATTATCGACGAAGAACACGAGGGAAGCTACAAATCCGGATCGACTCCTCGCTACCATGCCCGTCAGGTCGCCATGCGGCGATGTTCAGCCGATGAGGCACGGCTCGTGATGGGCAGCGCCACGCCCTCAGTGGAAGCCTACCATCTGATGTCGACCGGACGGATCCGTGCTCTGCGGTTGCCGGATCGACTATCAGGCGGAGGGATGCCCGCCGTCGAGGTCGTGGACATGAAACGGGAGAGCAGCGGAATATCCGCCGCGCTCGCCGCGCAGATTCGTTCGACCGCCGAGGAGGGGAGACAGTCGATCCTCTTCTTGAACCGACGCGGGTTTTCATATTTCTTCCACTGTCGTACCTGCGGCTACGAGATGAGGTGTGAACGTTGCTCGGTTTCGCTCACCTACCACAAGGAACGCAACCGAATGATCTGCCACTACTGCGGCTCCTCACGTCAGCCGGTTGAGGTCTGTCCGGAGTGCGGATCCCTCGACGTAGGGTATTCAGGTTTCGGAACCGAGATGGTCGAAGAAGACGTCCGGCGCAGATTCCCAGACCTGCGCGTCGTGCGAGTCGATACCGACGCGATTCGGAAACGCGGGCAGCTCCGGGACACCCTGAATCAATTTCGTGCCGGGGAGATCGATATTCTCCTCGGTACGCAGATGGTTGCGAAGGGTCTCAACTTCCCCGGCGTGAAGCTCGTGGGAATCGTACTTGCCGACACGGGTTTGCACCTCCCCGACTTTCGCGCTCAGGAGAGAACCTTCGCCCTGATCGTTCAGGTGGCGGGCCGGGCCGGGCGCTACCTTCCGGACGGCAAAGTGGTGATTCAAACCTATCGGCCCGACGCCGACGCCGTTCGGCTCGCCGCTTCCCACGATCTGTCAACCTTCTACGAAAAGGAGCTTGCTACCCGCGAGGCACTTGGATTTCCGCCGTTCAGCAGGCTCATTCGGCTCGTATTCCGGGGCCGTGCGCGCGAGCGGGTGCAATCGACCGCGGCCTCCTATGCCGAGGCAATTGCTGCGGGATTGAAGCAGGGGGAGGTCCTCGGTCCGGCGGAATGCCCGCTTTCCATCATTTCCGGGAACCACCGGTATCAGCTCATCGCTCGATCTCGTTCCTTCGCTCATCTGCACGACGCGGTATCGAGAGTTGCGAATGGGCGGCATCCCGACCACGGAGTCTATGTGGAGCTGGACGTGGATCCGGTGAGCCTTCTCTGAGGCGTAGGTCCTGCACAACTTCACGGATTCGTTGACGCAGAGGGCTCTTTGCTGTACCTTTCCGGTATGCTCAATATCATAACTCTCGGTGACGAACGTCTCGTGAAACGGGCGGCCGTCATCTCGGACATCGACAAAATGATCTACGACCTCAGCCAGGCAATGATCGAGGCGATGCACGAAGGCAACGGGATTGGGCTGGCTGGTCCCCAGGTGGGGGAGATGAAGCGCCTTTTCGTTTGTCACGTTCAGGGCGATATTCCGAGAGTTTTCATCAACCCGGAGATCGTCCAAACCTCCCACGAGCAGGTGCTGATGGAGGAGGGATGTCTCAGCATCCCGGGCGTCTATGCGGATGTTGTTCGTCCTGCTCAAGTCTCGATCCAGGCCTGGAACGAGAATGGAAAGCCCTTTCGCCTCGACGCTGAGGGGGTTTTGGCGAGGGTGATTCAACACGAGTTCGACCATCTCAACGGCGTCTTGTTCATCGACCACATCAGCGACAAGAAACGACAGCGTCTCCTGAAGGTCTACAACAAGAAAGCGGATGTTCCATGCGAATCGTATTCGCCGGCAGCCCAGAAATAGCGCTACCCTCGCTGCATCTGCTTCACCAACACCACACAATCTGCGCAATCCTGACCAATCCTGACCGCCCGAGCGGGCGCGGGGGAGGCGTGACGGAGACGCCGGTTGCCGCCGCGGCGCGCGCGCTCGGTCTCCCGGTCATGAAGCCCGGGCGCTTGGGAGCGCCCCTCCGAAAGGAGGTCGAAGAGCTCGGCGCAGAGCTGCTCGTCGTTGTAGCGTTCGGGCGATTCTTTGGGCCCAGGTTCCTTGCACTCTTTCCCCGGGGCGCCGTCAATCTACATCCTTCCCTCCTTCCTAAATACCGCGGCCCGTCTCCAATCCCTGCGGCGATCCTTGCGGGGGATACCGAGACGGGAATAAGCGTTCAGAAGCTATCTCAAGAGATGGATAGCGGCGACGTGCTTGCGCAGAAACGCATAGCCTTGACCGGGCGTGAGACTACCGAATCGCTCACTGAAATCTGTGCCCAACACGGTGCTCGGCTCCTCGGTGATGTGCTCGAACGCTTCGATTCGATCGTGCCCGAGCCGCAGGATCCGAATAGGGTCAGCTTCTGCAGAATGATCAAGAAAGAGGACGGACTTATCGACTGGTCGAGAAGCGCCGCAGATATCGACCGAATGGTTCGCGCCTACACCCCGTGGCCGGAGGCCCATACCACCTTCGAGGGGGTGAGCCTGCACATCCTCGAGGCTGAGCCCGCGAAGAGTGGGCTCGCGGGCAAGGGAGAGCCGTCAGACGGCCCTGACGTCCCGACCTCGAGTCGATCAACCGGCGAAGAGCAATCCCCGGGAAGCGTGGTAGGTGTAGACAAGAAAGAGGGAATTCTGATACAAACTGGTGACGGCGTCCTCGTCGTCAAGAAATTGAAACTTCAGTCGAAGAAAGCGCTAGGTTGGAAAGATTTTCTAAACGGAGCACGCGGATTCGTCGGTTCGACTCTCGGGGGGGCAATGTGAGCCCGATTTCAAACAAGTTACTCAACCTCCTTCCGAACCAGCGTGACGACTCTGATACGCGCCATTTCAAGACAATCGTCTATCTCTCCCTCGGCATTATCGTTCTGATGGTAATAGCCGCGGTCGTTGCCTTTTTCATGACCATCAACAGCGCCGAGCAGACGATGGTGCCTAACCTCAAGGGCAAAGACCTCGCGAACGCGCTCGTCGAGCTGCAGGATCGCGGTCTGTATCCGCGGGTCCAGCTGCGCTACTCGTCGAATCCCGCAGACAAGGGAACGATCCTTGGGCAGGATCCCAGCCCCGGGACAATGATGAAGGCGGGGAGACAGGTTGCCCTCCAGGTTAGCCGCGGTGCGGTCATCGACCGAGTGGAGAACTACATCGGTTGGAAGCTGAGCGATCTTGAGCTGCATCTCCAGACGCTGTCTACGACCTACGGGCCGCTCTTGCAGCTCGAGAAGCCGGTGACTACGGTCTTCGACAACTCTCCGTCGGGAACGATCATTCAACAGAAGCCGGCTCCCGGCACGCCGCTTACAGGCCTCACGAAGCTCTCGGTCGTGGTGAGTCTCGGACCGCACAGCCAATCCATAGAGGTCCCCGATCTGGTGGACAAGCCCTACACCGACGCAATCGATGAGCTGGCCAAACAGAACATACCGTTCGCGTTCACCGATCGGAAGGCTCAAGCGAACGAAAAGCCCGGAACCGTCGTTTCACAATCGCCCGACGCGAAGAGCAATGTGCCGAAAAACACCCTGATAAGCCTCGTCATGACCGACCCGGCGAACGTTCCGAAGGACGAGACCTTCGGGATGCTTCAGAAGAACCTTCCCGACTATCCGGTTCCGATCGACCTCACGGTCGATGCTGTAGCCCCGGACGGGACTCACACCCAGCTTCTGAAGACCATGACGACCGGCGGTCTTCTCACCGTTCCCTACGTGGTCAAGAACGGTTCGACGATCATCGTATCGAGCTTTGACAAGGAGCTGTTCCGAATCACGGTAGGCAGCGCCGGCTCTGCATCAGGTTCGAACGGCGGCTGATTCCGCCATTCCCGGAAGCTGAGAGCAAATCCGACTCAGACGATGAGGCGAACGATCCAAGGGGCGAGGACCGACGTGGCTATGCCGTTGAGGCAGAGTGCCAGGCTGCTCGCTGCGCCCTCGAGCTCCCCCGATTCCAACGCACGTGCCGTCCCGATTCCGTGTGAAGCGGTCCCCATTGCGTACCCGAAGGCGACTCCTGAACCCAACCCGACGAGACGAAGCAACACCGGCCCCACGACCGCACCGACGACTCCTGTTAGCACGACGAGGGTGGCGGTGAGCGATGGTATTCCTCCGATCTCGGCGGAGACTGACATCGCAATCGGGGTCGTAACGGACTTCGGAGCAAGCGATAGAAGGACTTGATGCGAGCCGCCCATGAGGACGACGGGAAGTACCGAGGCGATAATCCCGACGGCGCTGCCAAAAACGGTTGTCAGGAGAAACGGCAGAGTCTCGCTCCGGAGCTTCGTCAGGTGATCGTAGAGCGGGAGGCCAAGCGCAACCACCGAGGGGCCGAGGAAGAAGGCGATAATCGACCCGCCTCGCATGTAGTCGGAGTAGCTGATATGGGTCAACGAGAGGAGGGTGATGATGACCGCGATGCTGACGAGCACCGGATGAAGTATGAAGATGCGCGTTCGGTCGTACACCCACTTGGCCCCGGCGAAGACCACGAGGGTCACCGTCATCCCGAAGGCCGGGGACTGAACGAGATCGGAGATCACGGGTGCGCTCCGCGTCGGAAGCGCTCGACGAGACGTCGCAGTCGATCCTCGAGAACCCCCGCAAACACGAGCACGAACAGGGTACTGACCAGAACCGATACGGCAATCGGCAGCCAGGTGCGCTCGATTACATTGAAGTAGGCCATCACCCCCACGCCGGCAGGCACGAAGAGGAGGGAAAGGTTGCGGATGAGAAGGGTTGCCGCCGCCTGAATCCACTCACGTTTCACGAGCCCGATCTTCAGGGCCACGGCGAGGAGGACCATGCCGATAACGTTGCCCGGGATCGGCAGGCCCGCCGCCCGGATCGCCTCCCCAATGAAAAGAAACGCAATGATGATGACGAAACCGCCGAGCACTGCGAACCCCCCGGGCCATACTAATCGATCGGGCGCGGAATTGACAACGGCAATGGCCTCTGCTATATTTGGGTCGACCGATTATGCGAGCGTCGTATAATGGTAATACCCAAGCTTCCCAAGCTTGTGCCGGGGGTTCGATTCCCCTCGCTCGCTTCTTCTTAATTGTTTTCTGAATAGAGATTTATTGTTCTCCCTCCTGGTTGGCATCTATCGACCTGTCATAGAAAAGCGACCTTATTTTTGTCCTTTTTCTGGTGTGCGTCTCCATAAGTCATTACCTATTAAGGCATTACGAACCCGCGCCGGGTTTTGGGCTGTCCTACGTTTTGTACCACATTCAGTTCCTCTTTCTGAATATTTGCTGGAGGATCGAGTGTGAAGCGTCCGTTTTTGCTCAAGAAACGCGGAAAGTATTGGCACGTTCGGTTCGCGGGCGAGAGAGATTTCCATTCCACCGGTTTTACGAATCGGAAAGACGCAGAGTCATTCGCGCGGATACGTGCGAGGTCGAATGTTTCCGTGGTCGGCCTCGCACCGACGTTGCAGAGCTTCGCGAAGAGCTTCTTTCTCTGGGATCGGTGCAAATGGGTGGCCCGGCAGCGGGCGAAGAATCGCCCCTTTTCAAAAGCGGTCGCCGAAAACCGTCGCGGGCAACTCGTCAATCACATCCTGCCCCGGTTCGGTTATCAAAGACTGAACGATATCACCGCAGTCGAGATTGAGGACTGGTTGGTCTCGCTGCCGCTGGCAAACCAGACGCGTAACCACATCCTCTATAGCCTCTCGATCATTCTGCGTGAAGCCAAACGTGACGGCCTCATCGACGACAATCCTGCGGAGGCTGTTGAGCCGATGGGCAAGGATTTTGCGCCTACCGTGGCGTTAACGACTGGTGAGCTTCACCTTCTCTTCCCGGTGAATGCAGGAGATTTCCGCTCGGTATGGCCGCAGTTTCAGTTCGGCGTGATGTTCACGCTTATGGTCTCCTCCGGTATCCGTCCAGGAGAAGCGCGCGCGTTGGAATGGTCTGCCGTCATTCTGGACATCCCTGCGGTCCTTGTCGTTCAGGCGGTCACCGGTTCGGACGAGATCGGCCCGACAAAGGGCAAGTGGAAAAGAGGTGTGATCATTCCCGGCCGCACCGCAGAGCTCTTGCGCCACTGGCAGCGCGAGTGTGGAAGAGATACCGGATTTGTGTTCTGCGGCAAGCGCGGCGAGTTCTGGAGCAGGAAAGAGACATACAATCGGTTTCGGGAGGGCCTTGTGCGTGCGGGCATTCAACAGGAGGACCGCCATATCTCGATGCGGTGCCTGCGAACAACCTATAACACGCGCATGCGGCAGATACTCCTGGCCAACGCGATGCCGGAAGACTTCTTGCGCTTCTTCATCGGGCATCGCTCAGTCCAGATGACCGACCGCTACGACAATCCGCAACTGGAAGCAAAGCTGCGGGCAATGCGTCCGGTCGGAGAGCAGGTGAACGGATTCTGGAATTGAGAACGGCCAGCTCGTCGAGCGTTTGCCACAACAAGGCTAACCGCAAACCTTATTCGCTTCTTGCATCGGTCACTCATATTTGTCAAGCGTCATCAATGTTGACCCCTTGGCGACACGAATTCTGACCCCCTCCCTGGTCATGATTTCTTCGCCGTCGTT
>CAZDMH010000025.1:0-71028 GCA_964506755.1 uncultured Spirochaetales bacterium | reverse complement strand
TGCGAAGAAGTATAGACCAAAAGGGGGAGGATCGTCCAGAAACAGGGCACGAGAGAACATATTGGCGTACAAGTGACCTTCGCGGTATAATCAGTGTTATCAGCGTTCGAAAGGGCAGACATGGCCGGTCATAGTATCGAACAGGAAGCGCAGTCTCACATGGCTTTGGGCAAGCTTCTGCGCAAAGACCGACCGCCGGAGCTGCAGGCGGCAGTGCAGGAGGTCCTCGATAGCGATCTCAGCACGGATTCCAAGATAGCGAAGATCCGAAAGCTCGATGGTGTCGGCGGACACGGGGAGGAGTCGCGCACGAAGAGCGACGAAGTCTCCGAGGTGGACAAGGCACAGGTGCAGCTTTGGCAGCCTCTTCGTTTCACGCTCGGCCGCCTCAAGACGATCATCAAGCTGCCCCACACCCCGACGGCGTTCCTTTCGTATCTGTTTCTCGAGCACCGTAAGATAAAGGACTTCGGACGAAAGACGCACGTGTTCGCTCCGACGGTCTTTCTTCCCATCCTGCGCCTCGACAAGGCTGTCCCGCAGTTCTTTTCGGCGTCTCTGCAGGCATGGTCCGGTCGTCTCATCGAAATCCTGTCGCCCGCGCTCGAGAACGGCTGGCAGCTGCTTTCGAAACGTGATTACAACATGATCGTGGCGATGAAGAAGCTCTGCGACGAGATCAGCGCCGTGAACTTCAAGATCCTCAACTATCGAGACCGGTATTTCATCGATAAGATACGCAACATCGAGGCGATGTTCTTTGTCTTCCAATACCACCATGAGAATGTCGATCGGTTGCTCGACAATGTGGCTCATGTGCTCCTGGCGGACGGTGAGCACGATGAGGAAGCCGAAGAGGCCGAGATCCTCGTCAAGAGCATTCTGACACAGGGTTTTTCGATTCCTTCGCTGTATGATCTTCTGCTCGGTCTCAACATGATGAAGTTCAGACGGCGATTCACCTACACCGACCTGGTAGCGACGGATTTGGGTGAGCTGTTCAATCCCACGCATTTTGCATGCGGTCCGAAGGTGCAGGAGGAGATCGACGGCTCGGTCGAAAAGCTGCGCGAGTCCATCCTGAAGCTCGAGGAGCACCATCGACATCTCCGTCGAGTTCGAGAGTACCTTCCTCTGAAGGAAAACGGCGAGGTCGATGACAGTCTGCTCGAGAGCTTCTATGAGTACGAGGAATCGCGGTTCGAGGGAGTATACCGGCGAGACAAGGAGAATGTCGTAGAGTTCGTTCCTCAGTTTCTCCGAAAGCTCGACGTTGCCTACGGGCCGCTGCTGGTGGGGAAGGTTCGACTCGCGAAGGCGGGACTCGTTTCGATATTCGCTCCGCAGTTGTTCATGCAGCCGATCGACCAGATACGCCGGCTGGGTTTCAAGCTGGAGCAGGCGTCGTTCGGCTACCGTATTTTCTCGTACAAGCGTTATATCGGCATTCTCAGAGACGGCAAGGGCACCATCCCGGTTGAGGCAGATATCGTGAAATTCCTGCAAGAGGCCGTCAACGATTGCGGAACGCTGGCCAACAGGGTTGCGGGAATTCTCGATCGGTCGGCGCGTGAAACGGAGACGTCCGACGAGGGAGAGTCGACGGAGGCTGCCTCGGTTTCGGAACGTGGGTGGACGCTCGTGCATGGCGGGGAGGAGATCCTCTCATCCGGATTCCTGCACGGGCGTGTCGTGCGCGACGCACTCGAGGACTTGGTATCGCTCTGTTTCCTCCTTGCTCGATACCTGTACGACAGGGAAATTGCGGACCTTCGCGGAAGCGAGGAGGCGGTGAAGAAGAAGGTGGATTCGCAGCTGCGAGCCTTCGAACGTCTTGCGGATGCCGGAGCTTTCCGAGAGGTCGTTACGCGGGTGCTGAGCCCGGGTGTCAGCGAGATGGGCTCCGTTACGCAGTCTCCTGTCTCAGCCGGTCCAGAAGCACCGCTCCAATGATGATAAGCCCCTTGACGACGAGCTGGAAGTAGGGAGAGATTCCGAGCAGGTTCATGCCGTTATTGATGACCGCGATCAGGAGCGCACCGATGAGAGTGCCCCAGACGCTCCCTCGTCCGCCCATGAGGCTCGTTCCACCGATTACCACAGCCGCAATGACGTCCAGCTCGAAACCCTGCCCGGCAACCGGCTCGGCGGAATTGAGGCGGGAGGTGAGAACGAGAGCACTGATCGCGGAGGTGAGCCCGGAGATCACGTAGACGATGGTCTTGTAGAAGCTCGAGTTGATTCCCGAGAGTTTGACCGTCTCCTCATTGCCTCCGATGGCGTAGGTGTATCGACCGAGTCGGGTCTGGGTGAGGACGAGCCAGGCGATGACGGCCGTGAGAATGAAGACGATTATCGGGAAGGGCAGGTCGAGGACATCGCCGCCGCCGATGAAGCGAAACGCCCCGCTGAACCCGCTTACAGGATAACCCTTGGTGTAGATGAGGGTCAGCCCACGCGCGACGCTCATCATCCCGAGGGTGACGACAAAGGGAGTGATGCGCCCAACGGTTACAATCAGGCCGTTGACGAGCCCGCATCCCATACCGATAACGAGCGCGAACAGCACCGCCGGCACCAACCCCCCGCCTGCCTTCAAAGTACCTGCGGCCACGGCGCCGGCGATCGCGAGAATCGAACCAACCGACAGGTCGATACCGGCCGTGAGGATCACGAAGGTCATCCCGATCGCCATGATCCCGTATATGGAGCTCTGCCGGATGACGTTTAGGACGTTTGTAACGCTGAGGAAGACGGGGGAGAGGATCGCGAGCACGGCACAGATAAGAATGAAAGCGATAACGATGCCGTAGGAACGTAGTATGCGACCGATGTCGATCTTCATGGCGTCTCCTTGCTCATTGCGGTCTCGAATTGATGCCGAGGGCGTAGCTCATGACCTCTTCTTCCTCCGCCTGGCCCGCCTCGAACTCCTTGACGATTCGCCCGTTGTAGACGACGGCGATCCGATGCGTGACGTTGAGAACCTCGAGAAGCTCGGACGACACCATAATGACGGCCGCCCCTTCCTCGGCGAGGGAATGCATGAGCTTATAGATTTCGACCTTCGCCCCGACGTCGATTCCGCGCGTCGGCTCGTCGAAGATGTAGACACGGCAGTTGCGCACAAACCATTTCGAGAGCACGACCTTCTGCTGGTTGCCGCCGGATAGGTAGCGGACCTGCTGGGAGAGCGACGGGGTCTTCAGTCCAAGAACGTCCACCATCCTTCGGACGAGAGCAACGATTTCCCGCCAGCGAACGAAGCCGAAGACGGTGTGGAGATCGAAGACCGTGAGCGATGCGTTATCGAGCACCGACAGGCCGAGAACAAGCCCCTCCTTTTTCCTCTCCTCGGGAATGAGCGCGATACCCTTTCGAACCGCATCCTTGGTCCTACGAATCTTCACACGTTTGCCGTCGATGTAGACCTCGCCGGAGTCTTTCTTGCGGTAGCCGTAGATGAGTTGCATGATCTCAGTGCGCCCCGCGCCGACGAGTCCGGCGAATCCGAGGATCTCTCCGCGGCGTACCGAGAAGGAAACCCCTTCGCAGACGCCCTTCTTGCTCAGACCCTCGACCCGGAAAACCTCCTCGTCGGCGCGGGGCGCCGGCCTGGGATACTGTTCGACGAGACGCCGGCCGACCATGAAACGGATAATCTCGTCTATGGGCAGCGCCCCGACCGGCGACGTTGTTATGTGCTCACCGTCTCTGAGGATCGTGACGCGGTCGGCGACCTGGTGGATCTCCTCGAGACGGTGGGAGATGTAGAGTACGGAGACGCCGGATGCTCTGAGCGCTCGGATCGTTTCGAAGAGTCGTTCCACCTCGGTTCCCGTGAGAGGTGCGGTCGGTTCGTCCATCACGAGAATGTCGGACTCGAGCGCAAGGGCCTTCGTGATCTCAACTACCTGCTGGTAGGCGGGGCCAATCGAGTGCACTTTCGCCCGAGGATCGAGGTCGAGCCCGAAAGGCTTCAACAGCTTCTCGACATTCGCGTTCATCCTCTTCCAGTCGATGAGCCCGCCCGCCCGACGAGGCTCCCGCCCGAGGAAGATGTTTTCTGCAACCGAAAGATAGGGAACGAGTGTCAGCTCCTGGTAGATGACGCTGACGCCGCGATTCAACATCGTACGCGTGTTGGCGGCTGTGACGCGTTCACCACGCAGGTAGATCTCGCCCTCGTCCGCCTGGTATACCCCCGCGAGAATCTTGATGAGGGTCGATTTGCCTGCCCCGTTTTCTCCGACGAGGGCGTGGACCTCTCCCCGCCCGAGCTCGAAGTCGACGCCCTTCAACGCGACCACACCCGGGAAGCTCTTCGAGATTCCTGTCATTCGGAGAACCGGTTCAGCCATGAAAGCCGCCGTCGAGGAGAAGGCCGGTGGCCGAACCCGTTCCGTGCCTACCGGCCTTCCGAATCATCTGAGAATCGCTGTTACGGAGCGGACGTAACCGCTTCCGGCGAGAGGTAGATCACCTGCTGCGACGGCTTGGTCTTGTTCTTGATAAACTGGACCATGAGATCCATCGCCTGACTGATCTGCTTGCCGGGGAACTGGTCGATCGTCGCACCGAGCTTGCCCTGCTTGATGTAGCTTATGGCGTCGGTGGTCGCGTCGTATCCGACGGTTACCTTGCTCGCCGGGTCGACGCCCTGCGCCGACATTGCCTCGATAGCCCCGATGATCATCTCGTCGTTCGCGCCGAAGACTGCGTCGAAGCTCGGATATGCCTGCATGAGGTTCTCCATTGTCGTGTTCGCTTTGGCGCGGTCGAAATCCGCCGCCTGGCTTACGAGGATTTTCACGTTCGAGGCGTTTACCACCTCATCGAAGCCCTTCTTACGGTCGATCGCAGGGGAAGAACCCGGCGTGCCTTCGAGCTCGATGACCGAGCCCTTGTCCCCGAGCTTCTGGACGACGTAGCGTCCCGCTGCGCGGCCGCCCTCGACGTTGTCCGCTCCAACGTGTACGAGGACCTGATCGGTGTTGGCCTTTCGGTCGACGGTGGCAACCGGGATGCCTGCCTTCACGGCCTCTTCGATCGCCGGAACGAGGGAGTCGGTCGTCATAGGTGAGATGAGAATTCCGTCGACCTTCTGCGCGATGAAGCCCTCTACGTCGGACGCCTGCTTTGCAGACTGGTTTTGGGCGTCGACGAACACGATCTTTACGCCGAGCTTCGCCGCTTCTTGTTCTGCGTCGTTCTTCATGGTCACGAAGAACGGGAACTGGAGACTGGGAAGTGAAAGCCCCAGGGTTATCTGCCCACTCGGCTTAGTCGTTTCGCTGCCGCCACCGGCAAATACCGCGAACGGTAGTATGACGCGGAACAGGACCAAGAGCAGAAATGTCTTTCTCATTACTGATTACCTCCTTTTTGTAGCCAGAAATGATCGAGTTTGAGCACGTCTCGGAATGTGTCGAATGGGAGCAAGGCCGGTTGATACGCTACGTGAATTCTATTGTCTGCGTCGGAGGTTGTTAATGATAATCGGTGACGCTACGGCTCGACGTTGGTATCTTGTTGCATCAGCCACAGGGAGGAACAGATGGAGTTTTCGTTCAATCGCCGTCTTGTGCAGACCGTAGTCACAATCCTCGCGCTGCTCGTTTACCTCCTTACGCTCTCTCCGGCGTTCGCCGAGGGAGCGGGGGAGAAGGGGAGTCAGCGAACGATTACGGTCAGCGGGACGGGTGTGGCTTCGGGGCCCCCGGACACGGCAGTGGTTCGCCTCGGAGTGGAGACAAGGGATCCTGAGGTGGAACGTGCCCTTACGGAGGCCTCCGCGAGAATTGCCGCGCTGACCGCCGCGCTCGAGGGTGCCGGGGTTGCTTCGGCCGACATCAGAACGGTCGATTACAGCATCGGCTTCGTGCCACAGGCTCGAAGCGGCGCCCCTCAGTCGGAAGTCGGCCCGGCAGGGTACTACCGCGTCAGCGACGCGGCGGCCGTAACGGTGCGCGATTTGTCGGAGCTCGACACCATCCTTGCTGACGCCCTGCGGGACGGTGCGAACCAGGTGCAGGGAGTTAGCTTTCAAATCGCCGATCCGTCGCCGCTCGAGAAGAGGGCGCGCGCGCAGGCATACGCCCAGGCCCATGCTCGGGCGCTTCAGATTGCCTCTCTTTCGGGAGTGGATTTGGGAAGAGTGCTGCGGGTGAGCGCGGGCGGGGCCCCGGGCCCTGCTCCACAGGCCGGATTTCGTGCGGCCGCGATCAACGCTCCCGGGGTGAGCCCGGGAACGCTCGAGGTGAGCGTCACGCTGCAGGTCGTCTATGAGATTGGGCGATAGGCGCCTCGGCTCGCGAGCGCGCCCTATGAAAGCTTGACCGAGGTCATCGTGAAGGAGCCGCCGACAGCGCGATCGTTGAAGAACTCGATATCGTCCCGATCGTCCTGGAGGGCCAGTGAGTAGATGAGCGGATAGTAGTGATCGGGTGTGGGTATCGCGAGTCGGGCTGCCGGTCCAAGCTCCTGGTAGTTCATCAGGGCACGATGATTCTTCGTCGAGATGAGCCGCTTGAAGGTCTCGTTCATCTCGATCGCCCACTCGTAGCCGAACCCTGGACGGTCCATCTTGTCGAAGGCCATCATACGCAGGTTGTGCACCATGTTGCCGCTGCCCATGACGAGCACGCCCTTGTTGCGCAGCGCCGCAAGCTCCTTGCCGAGCTCGTAGTGGTAACTCGCCGGCTTGTAGTAGTCGATGCTGAGCTGAAGCACCGGGATTCTCGCGTCCGGGTACATGCGCCTTACCACCGACCAGCAGCCGTGGTCGAGCCCCCAGTCGTGGTCGAGCCCCACGTCGGTGCTGCGGATGAGCTTTGCGGTCTCCTCGGCGAGCTCCGGATCTCCCGGCGCCTCGTACTCGACGTCGTAGAGCGCGCGAGGGAATCCTCCGAAGTCGTGAATCGTTTTCGGATGCGCCATCGCAGTTACGTGGGTTCCGTTTGTCAGCCAATGGGCGGAGATGCAGAGAACGGCTCTGGGTTGGGGAATCTCGCGCCCGAGCTGCTGCCATCCCCGGCTGAACTCGTTGTCCTCTATCCCGTTCATCGGTGACCCGTGTCCGACGAAGATGACCGGCATGCGGTTCTCCTCTTGGGGCAGGTCGCGCATGAAGCTCTTGAATGATCCAAGGTTAGCCATAATTACCAATCCACTCAGATTTTACGAGAAAATATAGCAAATCCGGCAGAGCCGGACAAATGGGGGCGGGCGATTTCGGAGCAAGGATTTCGAGACGGGCAGCGCGCGCCGCCGCGGTCGGGCGGGTCGGGAAGAAGTTGACGAGGCGGCGATTGCGTGCCAATGTAGGAAACATCGCGCACACTGAAAGGATTGACGATGCTCGGAAAGACACTCGCATTGGAAGGGCAGATCGGGGCCGGTAAGACTACCCTTGGACTTCGGCTTTCTGAGATGCTCGGTCTCCCGTTCCAGGCGGAGATCGCGGCGGAGGAAACCGAGACGCTGCTCGAACGCTTCTACGCCGACAAGAGTCGATGGGCATTCACGACTCAGAGCCATTTCATCATCCGGCGGGCGGTATCGGTCCAGTCTCTGCCGCGAGGCGCAGGCGCGATCCTCGATCGCTCGCTCTACGGGGATCGCATCTTCGCAGAGATGCTCCATGAGGACGGGTACATGAGCGATGAGGAGTTTGCAACCTACGAAGAGCTTTTCGGCCTTCTTTCGGCTGCCGTCAGCCCTCCCGACTTGATGGTCTTCCTCGACTGCAGCGTCGATGAGGCGATGGCACGGATCCGCAGACGTAATCGTCCGGGGGAGGCCAACATCAGCCGAGAGTACCTGACACATCTCGATCTGAAGTATCGGGCGTGGTTCGACAGCTACGACCGATCGCCGAAAATCGGTGTTGCCTACGATGATTTCCCGATCGACAATCCGACGGCTACTGCCGGGCTGGTCGCCGAGCTCAGGCGTGCAGTTGCGAAGCCGTAGGCGAAATCCTCGATTCGGAACAACTGCTCCCCCTCCGTTACCGCGGGCCGCCGGCATCAGACTCCGGACCGGCTCTTTTTGCCTTCAATGTAGCGCATAGTGAGCTGCATCACCCCTTCGATCGATTCCGGATTGCGGCTGTACCGGGATGAATGGACGGAGCGACAGCGCTCGTCGAGGTACTTGCCGGTGAGGCTGGAGGCCTCCTCGGACACGGCGAGGTAGAGATAGGCCTCTGCCATCTTCTCCGGGGTGATGGAGAATCGACTCTTGAGGGAATATGCAAACCTGGAGAGTTTCGACAAATTTTCGTAGCGCGAGATGTCGATCTTGACGTTCGTCACTCGGATGCAGTTGGCCGTCACACCCGAGCCCATCAAACGTTCGGCGAGCCAGTAAGTGTACATTAGCTGCGCGAGCTTGGACTGATAGTAGGCCCGCTGGACGCTGAAAGGCCTGCGGGTGAACTCGGGATCGTCGAGGTCGACCTCGAGGCGGGGGTACATGACTAGTCCTTTCGAGGCAATCGTGACGATGCGTCCCTGGGCGTTCCGCTTCAGGGTTTCGAGCATCAGATCGGTGAGGAGCACCGGCCCGATATGGTTGGTGGCCCATACGCGCTCGATTCCCTCTCGTGTCCTCTCCGGAGTCTTGCGGGCAATGTCGAAATCGGCGGCGTTGTGAATGAGGACGTCGAGCTCAGTGTGACGGGAATGGAAGCTTCGTGCCATTTCCCGAATCGATGTCTGCAACGACATATCGACGATCTCGAGCTCGACCTTTCCCGTGCCCGCCTCCCGGCGGATATCCTCCATCGCCGACTCACCGCGTTCTCGGCTTCGGCATGCAATGACGACTGTGTGACCTCCCCGTGCAATCGCCGTGGCGGCAGCCTTGCCGATCCCCGAGTTGCCGCCGGTGATAAGGCAAACCTTCTTTTTCATCCCAGCCTCCTTCTACGCTTTCATTGTATCCCGAATCGGCCCGCAGAGTGACGGTAGCGAAAGCTGTTGTGATGCGTTAGGATGCCGCGAGGAGCGACGATGAGCATTGTTGTGTACACCGATGGAGGCTGCGCGGGAAACCCCGGACCCGGCGGTTGGGCCTATGTGATCGAACATGACGTTGAGCGGCGGAGCGCATCGGGAGGGGAAGCGGCAACGACCAACAACCGCATGGAGCTGACGGCGGTCATCAACGCGCTCGAGGCCGTCGATCGTGATCCGCAATTGCGCAGTAGGGCCGTCGAGCTGCATACCGATTCGCAGTACGTTCAGAAGGGCATGAGTGAATGGATTTCGAGCTGGATCGCGAAAGGCTGGGTCACGGCGGCGAAAACAGCCGTCAAGAACAAAGATCTCTGGCAGCGACTGAAGGCGGTTTCAGACCGGCTCAAGGTCGAATGGGTCTGGGTGCGCGGTCATGTGGGGGTGGAGCTGAATGAGCTCTGCGACCAAATGGTCCGATCTGAGATCGCCTCGCTTCGAACGGATAATCGAACGGATAATCGAAAGAGCTAGACGATCTGCACGGAGGCGACTCACGGGCGACGTCCGGTGAATCAGATCGAGCGTTTCAAATGTCTCCCTCCCATGAGGGGGACCGTCGTTGATCATTACCAGCTACTCACCCACCGGGTTCGATGGGGAGATCGTTCAGATCGAGGTCGATCTGCGTCGCGGCATCCCGGGGGTCGACCTCGTAGGGCTGCCCGACGGGGCGGTGAAGGAGTCGCGCGAGCGGGTTCGGGCGGCCATTCGAAACAGCGGCTTCGACTTCCCGCGCGAGCGAGTGCTCATCAACCTCGCACCCGCCGGCTTGCGTAAAGAGGGGGCCTCATTCGATCTGCCGATCGCGTTGGCAGTGCTTGCCGCCTCCGGGTCGATTCCCAACGGTATCGAGCACCGGGTCATGGTAATCGGAGAGCTCGAGCTCGGTGGTCGGGTGCGCCCGGTCAATGGGACGCTGCCGGCGGTCGCCGCCGGTGTGCGAAACGGTCTGAGCACCTTCTTCGTCCCGGCGGAAAACTATCGGGAGGCAATGGCGCTCCACGAGGGCGATGTTTTCCCGATCGGCAGTCTCGAGGAGGCGGTGAAGGTCGCCCGTGAGATCTCTCACGGGCGCGTGCCTGCGCGGGACGCGCCGACCTTCCCGAATTCCGCGGAGGAAGAGGGATGGTACGGAGATTTCTCCGACATCAAGGGCCACGGGGTACTGAAGCGCGCGCTCGAGATTGCAGCGGCGGGGAGGCACAATGTGCTGCTATTCGGCCCTCCCGGCAGCGGCAAGACGATGGCAGCACGCCGTTTCCCGACGATTCTGCCCGACCTGACACGAGGCGAGTCCCTGGAAGTGACGACTGTCCATTCTATCGCCGGCCTCTTGCCCTCGAACGGTGGGTTGGTCCAGCGGCCCCCCTTTCGAATGCCTCACCACAGTTCGTCGGTGGAGGGACTCATCGGAGGGGGTAGGGGCGTTCGGCCCGGGGAGGTGTCGCTCGCCCACCGCGGAGTACTCTTTCTCGACGAGGCGCCGGAGTTTGGCAAGAGCCTGCTGCAGTCTCTTCGTGAGCCGATCGAAGAGGGCCGAGTGGAGATTGCGCGAGCCGGTCTCAGCGTCTGGTTCCCCGCGGATTTCCAGCTTATCATGGCGGCCAATCCCTGTCCGTGCGGAAATCTGGGACGCGACGAGGCGGTGTGCATGTGCAACCAGCTCGAGATCCACCGCTACTGGAAACGAGTGGGCGCCGCCCTCCTCGACCGGATCGATATCCGGGTGCCGTGTAGACCCGTCGATCCGGAGAAGATCTTTGCGATCGATGAGGAAAGGAGCAGGGACGTTCGCCGCCGCGTAGCCGCGGCGGTTTCCCGGCAGGTCCAGCGCTATCGCGGGCACGGCTTCGTGCGGAATAGCCGCATCCCGCCCGGGCTGCTGACTTCCTACTGCATCCTCGACGGTTCAATCCGTCGGTTGTTTACGACGGCGATTCGGAAGCTCGCTCTCTCCTCTCGTGCCTGTCACTCCGTTTTGAAGCTGGCCCGTACGATCGCCGATCTCTCCGATTCGGACGCCATCGGTGAAGATCACCTCCTCGAGGCCATCCAGCATCGCCGCTACGGCGACCAGGACTACTTCTGGACGTAGTCGATGCCACAAGTTTCCGCGCGATATTGGCAAAGTCCACTCGAAGGCGTATAGTCAGACCGTCGGGGGGCACATGAGACTCTATAGCCGAGGGCAGGTTGTCTTCTTCTCGTTGGCAAGCGCAATCGGTGTGCTTGCTGTCGCGGTTATCTTCGGGTTCGTGAGTCTTCCGAAATCTGCCGTCGTAACCACACCCAAGGCGAGTCCGGTTCAAGCCGCCGGCGGGGACCGGAATGCCGGGAATATCCAACTCCAGACGAATCCCGCGCCGTCCCGGGAGGTTCTCCCCGTAGACTCGAACACGAAGTACTCCGAAAACGAGCTCGCGAATATCGAAATCTACCAGCAGCTAAACGCCGCAGTCGTCAATATCACCACGGAGACGGTCGGCCTCAACTGGTTTCTCGAGCCTGTGCCGCAGGGCGGGGGTATTGGTTCCGGCTCAATCATCGACAACCGCGGCTATGTGCTGACGAACTACCACGTCGTCGAGAAGGCCTACAAGGTCACGATCACCCTCGCCAACGGGGCTCAGTTCCCGGGGAAGGTGGTCGGGAGCGATCCGGAAAACGACATTGCCATCATCAAGTTCGACCCCGGCGATGTCCGGTTGGTGACCATCCCCTTCGGTTCCTCGAGCGGTTTGCGGGTCGGTCAGAAGGTACTCGCCATCGGCAATCCATTCGGGCTGAACCGAACCCTCACCACCGGGATCGTCTCCGGGCTTGGGCGCCCAATCAAGTCGGGGAGCGGTCTCGTGATGCGCGATATGATCCAGACCGACGCGGCGATCAATCCCGGAAACTCCGGAGGTCCTCTTCTCGACTCGCACGGAAGGATGATCGGCATCAATACTATGATCTTCACGCCGACCGGCGGTTCAGTGGGCATCGGCTTTGCGATTCCGGTGGACACGGCGCGGAGAATCGTTCCCGAGCTTCTCAAGTACGGCGAGGTTCGCCGGGGTTGGATCGATGTGGTGCCCGTGCAACTCGATCCGAACATCGTCGCCTATGCCCATCTTCCGGTCTCGAAGGGGCTGCTGGTCTCCAAGGTAGTGCGTGGTGGGAATGCGGACACGGTCGGAATTCGGGGCGGCGATACCTCCCGCCCGATTCGCTACGGTCAGTCGATTATCTATCTCGGCGGGGACATCATCGTCACGGTCAACAAGACCCCGGTCGCTTCTATCGCCGACCTCTTCGGGGCGCTCGAAGATACGAAGCCTGGAGAGAAAGTCGCGGTGGAGATCCGCCGCAACGGCCGACCGTTGAATTTCGAGGTTACCCTGGGCACTCGTCCGAAGGGTATGAACTGGGAGTAGCGGCGAGTGTCGGGTTTTCACGTTGTCTCCGAATACGAGCCGGCCGGTGATCAGGGCCAGGCAATCGATCTTCTCGCCGAAGGCATTCTCAAAGGACATCGTTGTCAAACCCTGAAAGGCGTAACGGGTTCGGGCAAGACCTACACGATGGCGAAGATCATCGAGAAGGTGCAGATGCCCACTCTCGTCGTTTCTCACAACAAGACGCTTGCGGCCCAACTCTACCGAGAGTTCGCGCAGTTCTTTCCGGACAACGCGGTGGAATACTTCGTCTCATACTATGATTACTACCAACCCGAAGCCTACGTCCCTTCGAAGGATCTCTATATCGAGAAGGACGCTTCCATCAACGAGGAGATCGACAGAATGCGTCTCTCTGCGACCTCTTCGCTGATGGACCGTGAAGACGTGATCGTCGTGGCGACGGTATCCTGCATCTACGGGCTGGGGAATCCAAAATCCTTCAGGGAGATGCGGGTCAGTATTCGCCTGGGTGCGGAGATCGATATCCATGAAATCTCGCGGCAGCTTGTATCGCTGCAATATGAACGAAACGACGCTGTGCTCAAGCGCGGCGGGTTCCGGGTGCGAGGTGACGTCATCGAGATCTGTCCGGCCTACCTGAAGGACGCCTACCGCGTCGAGCTCGCGTGGGACGAGGTAGAGCGGATTAGGCGAATCAATCCGCTGTCCGGAGAGGCACTCGAGGAGACGCAGAGCTGTACGATCTATCCGGCTAAGCATTTCGTCATGCCGGAGGAGCAAATTCACAGTGCGCTCGACAGCATCCGCGAGGAGCTCGAGGAGCAGTACGGGCTGTTGACAGGTCAGGGAAAGCTGGTCGAGGCACAGCGCCTCAGGACCCGGACCGAATACGACCTGGAAATGATGGAAGAGATGGGCTACTGCCCCGGCATCGAGAATTACTCCCGGGCGCTCAGCGGGCGGTCCCCCGGTGAACGCCCGGCGGTCCTTCTCGACTACTTTCCCGACAACTTCCTCGCCTTCATTGACGAGTCGCATGTCACGTTGCCGCAGGTGCGGGGCATGTACGAGGGCGACCGCTCGCGAAAGCTTACGTTGGTACAGCACGGTTTTCGCTTGCCCTCTGCACTGGACAACCGTCCGCTCGTCTTTCCGGAGTTCGAGAGTATGCTCCACCAAACGGTGTATGTCTCGGCAACTCCGGAGATGGAGGAGCGTGAGAAATCCCAGCAGATAGTCGAGCAGGTCATCCGGCCGACGGGCCTTCTCGACCCGGAGATCGAGGTAAGACGGAGCGAGGGGCAAATCGAGGATCTCTACAAGGAGATCAAGGCGCGGGTCTCGGCGAAAGAACGCACGCTGGTGACCACACTGACGAAAAAAATGGCGGAAGACCTGACGGACTACCTTTCCGGTTTGGGCCTCAAGGTGCGCTACTTGCACTCGGAGATTGAGACGATCGAACGGGTTGAGATCCTTCGCGATCTCCGCGCGGGGACCTTTGACGTACTCGTCGGAATCAACTTGCTTCGCGAGGGGCTCGACTTGCCGGAGGTTTCGCTCATTGCAATACTCGACGCGGACAAGATTGGATTCCTGCGTTCCGCGACCTCACTGATCCAGACGATTGGGCGCGCAGCTCGAAACGTCAACGGAAAGGTGATTATGTACGCCGACCGGGAGTCGGATGCCATGCGGACCGCGATAGACGAGACAAACCGAAGGCGAACGATACAGGAAGCGTACAATCGCGCACACAACATAAAGCCCGAAACGATTCACAAGGCGGTGAACGATATTCTTCTTCGGCGCAAAGAGGAGAAGAAGAAGAACGAGCAGATGTCCATCGAGCTGCTCGAGAAGGGCTACAACGTCCTGGTTCCGAAAGAACGGGCGGCACTTATCAAGGCTCTGGAAGCCCAGATGCTCGAGCACGCGAAGAACCTGGAGTTCGAGCAGGCCGCAGTCGTGCGCGACGAGATCGAACGGATCAAGAATCTCACCGCTCAATGACAAACGTCGTAATCGATGCTATAGTTGCCCGTGTCACTATCAACTGAATCAACGAACAAAAGCCGAAACATGAGCACGAGCAACGCGGGCTCCACGCGCGGCAGACCCAAGCACTCCGGTCGACTCCGGATAGGGCTTCTGCTCGTCGTGGTGGCCGGTCTGGTGTTTGCGCTCTGGGGGTGCACAAAGCGGCAGGAGAGTCAAACCATCAAGCTTCCGCCCACGCCCGTCATCGGTGCCCAACAGAATTGGGCGATCGTCAACTCACCGCTGCTCCGTCTTCGGAAGCAGCCCTCGACCTCCTCGACCGCACTCATCACCCTGCGTGGCGGCTATGTCGTGGAAATCGTAAGGCGCAGCGAAAACACCGACACGATCGGCGGCAATAACAACTACTGGTATTATATCAACTACAAAGGACTGCGGGGCTGGGTCTTCGGGTATTACCTTACGATGTTCGACTCGCGCCAGATGGCGGAACAGGCGGCTAAGGGGTTCAAATAGTGGAGCTCTTGAGCGGCGTTTTGATATGGGTCCTGCCACCGCTCTTGGGAGCGATCATCGGCTATGTCACGAATGCCATCGCCATCCGTATGCTCTTCAGACCGCTGACCGAGAAGCGGATCTTCGGGCTTCGCGTGCCGCTTACCCCGGGATTGATTCCGAGGGAACGAGGCGACCTTGCCGAGAGCATGGCCAGGATGGTATCCACCGAGTTGCTGACCGAAGAGGCCGTTCGCAGGCAGATTCACGCTCCCTCGTTCCAGGACAGTGTCAGAGACAACATACGTGCAGTAACGAGCGAATTGCTCGAGATGCCGCTGGAGCGCGTTTCCGGCGGGTTCGGGGATGGGGACGCTGCTGCGCTCGAAGTCGGTGAGGGTGAACCGGAGGGCGCCGGTCTGCTGTCGTCGGTAAGCAGGCTTCTCGCGAGTGCCTTCGCCGGATTCACGCGCTCAGAGAGCTTCGCCTCTTTGGCAAAGGACCTCATTCGCTATCTCGTCAACGAGCTTTCGGAAAGACCGGTGAGTGCGTTTCTCGGGGAGAACCGTGCGGTCGACGACCTGGTTTCCGGGGTCCTGAGCGGGTTGACCTCGGATCGCGGGCGAAACGGGATTCGCGAGCGAGTCGCCGGCTGGGTGAAGCAGCAGTTCGAACAGAACATAGCCATGTCACGCTTTCTCTCCGAAGAGGATGTGGAATCTCTGACGCGGTTCGTGGACTCGGTCTATCCCTCGTTGATTCACTTCCTTGTGAAGTGGCTCCGATCCGAGGGTACGCGGCGTGAGTTGACCATCCGTGGACGATTCCTCGTTCAGGATATCGTCGACCGGCTGAACGGCTTCCAACGCTTCATCATCACTGCGGCGCAGTACCAGCGCACACTCGATGAGAATATGGGCGGTATCGTCGACGACGCGATAGCGAGTATCGAGGACGCCGGAATGGATCCCACCAGCAGACGGCGCATCGTGGAGGTCGTGGGACGGGAGCTGGGCTCGATTCGAGCGCGCGGGCTTGCCGACGTTGCAAAGAAACAGGAGGAAGCGATCGAGCGAGGGGCGGCTACGCTTGCCGAACGTGCGGTGGGGGTTTTGAGCGGGCCCGATTTCCGAAAGGGACTGATCGAGACGCTTTCGGGAACGGAAGAGGGGAAGTCTCAAACCGTTGGGAGCCTTTTCGACCGGTTTCTCGGGCTGGAGGGGAAAGATCTCGGTGAGTTCGTTGTTGGATTGATTTTTCCGCAGCGGAGTGAGGGCGAAGCGGGTGAAGTTGACTTGAGGCGCGGGATCGGCGAGGCGTTGAGCGGGTTCTTCAGGCGCTTCGTCGAGAGCCACCGGCAGATGCGTATCCGAGAGTTGCTCGGAATGGACGATTCAATGAAGGAGCGATTCGACGCGGCATTGACTACAACGCTCATCGCTACCGTCGACGCCCGAGTGCCCGAAATCTTGCGGAGCATCGACATTCACGATCTGGTTGTGTCGAAGATCAACGGCCTCAATATCGAAGAGGTCGAGTCGCTGCTGCTGCGTGTTATCGAAAAGCACCTGCGTTGGATCAACGTATTCGGCGCCATGCTCGGCGCGCTGATAGGCCTCATTCAAGATCTTCTGCGAGTTCTCAACCTTTCAGGATGAGGAAGCGGCAAAAAAGATTTGACGGCCCCTCGGTTCTTGGTTACACTGGGATCACGTAAAAGGTCAAATCATGGACAGTGCCCGTGTTCTTCTCGTCGGCGACCCGTCCGGCAGTGTGTCCCGCCTTCAACGCATAATCGTCGAGGAAGGATTCAAGCTTACCACCGCGGCAGCGGACGGAAATCTTGAGAATCTTGCCTCGAACAGTGATTTCGACATCCTGGTCGTACTTGTTCTGTCGGGAGAGGAAAGCTACACTCGTCTTCTGGACTCAGTTCGAAAGCGCTTCGTGGGGGCGCCGATGCAAATCATCGGCGTCGCAGGGGTCGAAACGGAGTATCGCCGTGTGTTGGAGCTCGGAGCGGACGATGTCATTTCGATGTCGGCCTCGGATATCGAGGTGGCTGCCCGACTGCACGCGGCCGGTTTTCGACTGGGCGGCCAGGTGCGAATGCTGCGGGAGAGGGAGTTTTTTCGGCAAGCTGTTAGGGAGGAGGAGGCGGTTAACGCCCGGATTCTCGACCGGAATCGCATGCTCCTCGACGCGTGTCGCAGCTTGGAGGGAATAAAGCGCGAGCTCGAACGATCGAACGAGCAGCTGCGCAAGATGGCGCGCTTCGACATGTTGTCGGGGCTTCTGAACAGGGTCGCGCTCTTTTCGACGATGGATATGGAGATCGAACGAGCGGTGCGATCCGGGACGGTGCTGTCCGGCTTTATGACTGACATCGACAATTTCAAGAACATCAACGACAACTGGGGCCACCCCTCGGGGGACCGCGTCATCCGCATGTTCGGAACCCGGATGACGGAGTCGCTGCGCAAGTACGACTATGCCGGACGATACGGCGGGGAGGAGTTCTTCGTAATACTGCCGAATGCCGGAATTGGGCGGGCCGAGAAAATCGCCGAGCGCTTCCGGACAAAGCTCAACGGCGAACCCATCTCGTTTGGTGAGGACAACCTTGTCGTGACCGCTTCTATAGGCGTAGCCGAGTTCAAGCGGAACGAACCGCGAGACAGCTGGGTAATGCGGGCCGATCAGGCCATGTACTTGGCGAAACAGCAGGGGCGCGATCGAGTCTGCGTGCTCAACTGAGGCCGGGCGAGCTTGCTCTCGGGATACCTCAAACCGGGATCCTGATGATGAACGTGCTCCCGACGCCGTGGGTGCTCTCCACGAGCACCTCACCGCCGTGAGCGATGGCGATGTGTTTGACGATGGCCAGACCGAGCCCTGTCCCTCCGAGCTCGCGCGAACGTGCACGGTCTACCCGATAGAAACGCTCGAAGATCCTGGGAAGCTCCTTCGCCGGAATACCGATGCCCTCGTCGCGGACGGCGATTCGTATGAAATCTTCTTCCCGGCCGGCGTCGATGTGGACGCAGCCTCCGGTACGGCTGAACTTCACTGCATTGTCAAGGAGGTTGAGGATGGCTTGTTCGATAAGCGACTGGTTGCCGCTGGCGAAGATCGGACTATCATCATCGATCACGACCTTGACGCCTCGCTTTGCCGCGCTGTCGGCGACGAGCTCTGCAGCCGAGAGGAGTACTTGTTGGAGCTCGAACTGTGCGCTGCTCGGCAGCCGGCCGTCACTCTGTTCCAATCTCGAGAGGCTGAGAAGGTCTTCGATGATGGCCTCCATGCGTTCCGTCTGTTTTTCAATGATGTCGAGAAAACGCGCCGCAGTGGCCGGTTCCGCGACAGCGCCGTCTTTGAGGGTCTCGATGAAACCCTTGATCGAGGTAATTGGAGTCTTGAGCTCGTGAGAGACGTTGGCGACGAAGTCCTTTCGAATCCGCTCGAGGTTCTTGAGATCAGTGATGTCATGCAGTACTAGGACCAGACGATCGGTGGAGTCTCCGCCCAGGGGCGGGTGGGGCCCTGCCTGGCGATGGATGAAGCTCCCGTGGATTTGCAGATAGCGGGGGCGGTCTCCCGAAAGAAGAATCTCGGCCTCGCGGGTTTCGCGGCTCTCGAGAGTGGCACGAGCGAAGGTGTGGAGGTCCGGGTTTCGAATGAGATCGATGAGGCTTCGGCCCTTTGCCTGGTCCGGGCGCACTCCCATCAGGTCTGCTGCCGCGGGATTTACCTCGACGACCTCGAGACTCGGGTTGAGGACGATGACGGCCTCAACCATACCCAAAAGAATGGCCTTCTGCTCATTGCGCTGGCGGGTGAGTATCTCCATCTTTCCCTTGAGACCTTCGCCCATTCGCGCTAGGGCATCGGCAATTTCGGGGAAACGGAAATCCAGCCCGAGATAGGGTGACACCTCGAAGTTCCCTTCTGCAAAGCGTGTCGCGATATCGTGGATGCCGCGGAGCGGTATCTCGAATCTCCGTACAACCCTCCATAGAAAAATCGACGAGATTCCGGCCGACAGGACTATCGAAATCAGAACAATAAGAAGAGATGCCCGAAACTCGGAAAAATGCGAGAGGATGATGGTCGCGACGACCGCTACCGCCGCGAGCAGGAACGTGACTCCCAAGAGCGAGGTGAGGAGGGTGGATAAGGTCTTTGTCTTGTTCAGATCATTCCTCCCGCATGCGATAACCGATGCCGCGCACGGTTTCTATGTGTGTACCGTGCGCACCGAGTTTCTTGCGGAGGCCGAGAATTTGAACATCCACAGACCGTTCAGTGACCGGGTAGTCATCACCTTTTACGGCGCTGATAATCTGATTGCGCGAGAATACCCATCCGGGGTTCAACGCAAGGTGGGTGAGGATGGCGAACTCCGAGACCGATAGCGTGACCGGCTTTCCGTCGACGGTGGCCTCGTGTCGGACGGTGTCTATCTCGATACCGTGAACCGAGATCTTGTCCACGGCGGCCGCATCGCCTCGCTGCTGAGAGCGTCGCAGGACGGCTCTTACCCGAGCGACGAGCACTTTCGGGCTGAACGGTTTTGTTATGTAGTCGTCGGCCCCCAGCTCGAGCCCCGTGATAACGTCGGAGTCTTCACCCTTGGCGGTCAGCATGAGCACCGGTATTCGACGCGTTGCCTCGTTCTCTTTGAGCTGGCGGCACACCTCCAGTCCGTCGAGGCCGGGCAGCATCAGGTCAAGGATGAGAAGGTTGGGGCTCGAGTCGCGGGCTGCTCGGAGAGCCGCCTCTCCCGACTCGGCGGTCTCGACAAGGTAGCCCTCCTTCACGAGGTTGAACGAGATCAGCTCAAGGATGTCCTTCTCGTCGTCAACTATCAGTATCTTTTTTCTGTTCATGTTGATCGTACTGGCGGTTGAGCTCTACGTGGCGACCGCTGTTGTTGTAAACGATCCACTCGCTGATGTTCGTCACGTGGTCTCCGATGCGTTCGAGAAACCGGCTTATGAATAGGAAGCTGGTCGACTGCTTGATGTATCTGGGATCCTCCATCATGTAGGACCAGATTTCGCGCATGACTTGGTGATGAAGCTCGTCGATGGATGAATCCATGTTCGAAACCTGGATAGCCAGGGCGTCGTCGTTCGTTATGAACGCCGTCAGAACGTCGTGGATCATCTTGATTGCGATCTCGCTCATTTGGGGGATGTCGATAAGCGGTTTCATGTACACCTCGTCGGCCAGCCGCAGCACGCCGTTTGCGATGTGCACGGCATGGTCGCCGATCCTTTCGAGTTCCGTTACGATCTTCAACGCAGTGATGATGTGGCGCAGGTCGCTCGCGACCGGCTGCTCGGTTGCGAGGAGGATTGTGCAGCGGTCCTCGATCTCAGCCTCCATGTTGTTTACCGCCACGTCCTCTTCCCGCACGCCCTGTGCGGAGGCGGTGTCCTGGTCGACGAGCGAGCGGATGGCCTTTCGAACCGCGTTTTCGACGAGTGTGCCCATCTTGACGACGTCCTGATTGAGGGACTTGAGACTTTCACTGAAATGATGACGCGTGGACACGCCCGCCTCCTATCAACCGAACTTCCCGGAGATGTAGGACTCTGTTTTCGGGTTCTGCGGCTTGAAAAATATCTGCTGAGTCGAACCGTTCTCTTCGATAATGCCGTTCAGGAAGAATGCGGTCGAATCGGAAATACGCGCAGCCTGCTGCATGTTGTGGGTCACGATCACGATAGTATAGTCCTTCTTCAGGTCGTAGACGAGGTCTTCGATTCTCGCTGTGGAAGAGGGGTCGAGTGCCGAGGTCGGCTCGTCCATGAGAACAACGTCGGGTTCCACCGCAAGCACGCGGGCAATGCACAGTCGCTGTTGTTGGCCTCCCGATATCCCGAGTGCCGGGCGATTCAGCCGATCCTTCATCTCGTCCCACAGCGCTGCGGCGCGGAGGCTTCGCTCGACAATCTCATCGAGCTCGTGTTTCTTGCGTTTGCCATGAATCCGCGGACCGTAGGCGACGTTGTCGTAGATGGACATCGGAAACGGGTTCGGCTTCTGAAAGACCATCCCGATCTGCTTTCTGAGGAGGATGGGGTTGTAATTGTCGAAGATGTTCTGGCCGTCGTAGAGGACGGTGCCCTCGGTGACGACGTTTTCGATGAGGTCGTTCATCCGATTAAGTGTGCGCAAGAAGGTCGACTTTCCGCAGCCTGAGGGACCTATGAGGGCGGTGACCTTGTTCTTTTCTATGTTCAGGGTGATCGAGCTCAGCGCTTGCAGTTGGCCGTAATGTACGTTGAGGTTGCGGACCTCGATTTTCGCGCTCATCCATGCTCCTGATACGACAATTGGATGTTTGGATATTGTAGCGGGTGCATGATTGCTCGTAAAGATCAGGGTTCCGTTAGGAAATTGTTAGAAACCGGTTAGTCGCGTCGGTCGGCGGCCTCGAGACGCACGGCCTTGTTGAAAAACTGGATCATCATATTCTTGTAGCTTGTTGCGGTGACGTACCGAAGTATCGGAGCGGGGACCGGCGGGGCCGAGTTGAGCCCTGTACGGTTGAAATAGCGGACGTACGAGCAGGGCGTGCCGTCACAGTTCATACCCTCGATGTACCAGGACCCGGTGAGGGAGAAAAACTTGTTGTCGAGGGATTTCTCGAGGTTCCATTTGAGACCGTATTGGTCCTTGCCAAGTCGGGTTTCGTAGTTGTTCGTTACAAAGAGATAGGTCTGGCCGAACCCGAGGAACTGAGCAGACACCTTCTGGACGCGCTTGTGATACTGGAACGGGCCTGAACGGGAGCTGCGTTCGGCGTCGAATACCGTGCGGGGACTCACCCGTGGATAGGAAGAGTAGTCGATCAGCGCCCTGAAAAAGTACTTCGCCTGGACCGGAAAGACGGCGTTGACGTCGCCCACGGTGACCTGACGAGAGCCGTCGCCCGGTACCTGCTCGAGGTAGAGCGAAACGACTTCCGGATTTTGGAAGATCTCTCTCCAGCTCTGATTCGACACTCTATCGAAGCGGGTGTCGAACTTGTTGGTCCGGTTGATTAGGGGAGCGTTGCTGTACGGCACCGACGCCACCTGAGCCCGTTCTTGAGAGGTCAGAACCGAGCTTCCTACAGGGTCGGAGGAAAACGAGTCCGCAAGAACGGAACAGCAGATTGACGCGAGCACGGCGATGAGTGTGATCGGCAGAAGTGACCTCGGTCGTCCTACCGTTTGCCTGCAATATCCTCGAACCATCTATGCAAGGCCTCGATTCGATTGACGAATGAATCTCGCGTGGCGTTCTGAAGACCGAAGAGAGAGATGGTCTTCACCTCCACACCGCCGTAGAACAACAGATTGCCCTTGTACGGCATCAAGACCAACTGAAGAATCATATTTTTTTTAGTGATGACGGGGATGAACCAGAGGTAGAGCGAGCTCAGATTGACCATCGACATCGAAATCGCATCATCTGCCCCTCTATATTGTAAATGAAAAAGCGCCTCACCGAAAGTCGAATCGTCCTGTTTTATCGTGAGGGTGCTTTCCTTCGGTATCTTCGCGACGAGTGGGTCGGGACGGCGGTTTTGATCGGTCGGATTATCAATGACGTAGGAGTCGCGGAAAAGCACCCGCATCCGGCCGTGAGTAACGGAATAGTATTGAATTCCCTTCATCGTGCTGACCGATCGCAGAACGTTGTACCAACGCAGCATTCGCTCGTCATGGCTCCCGTCGCCCTGTTTCATGACGAAGAGGGCCTCGACCCCGACTGTGTGGTCTACCGAATCGTAGCCGTTATTGACGTTCGTCGATAGGCTGCAGTTGGGTACCAGTCTCGGAATGCCGTTCGATTCGAAGAAACGCGTGACCTGCCCCTTCTCGGACAGGGTTTGCGCCTCGGCGTTCGTCAGCCCGGATATCGCCGATTTCAAATCATCAGCGCTCAGTCCGGATGCCGATGCGGGCAGGCAAGTTGATAGCACGAGAATAGGGAACAAGATTGAACTAAACTTTTGCCGCATGGTAGAGTAAAGTAAATAATCGGCATCGTATTTGCAAGAGGTCAGATGAGTAGGCTCGTGGTATTCACCGGAGGCGGCACGGGTGGACATGTCTTCCCCGGTATCGCGGTCATTGAAAAGTTGAGACAGCTTGAGCCCTCGATCGAGGTCGTGTGGATCGGATCGAGCCTACCGCTCGAGAGGGGAATAGTGGACCGGTTTGGGGTCCGATTCGTGCCCATTCCCTCAGGCAAGCTCCGGCGGTACGTCTCGCTCAGGAACGTCGTCGACCTGTTCAAGATTGTCGGGGGGCTGGTCAAAGCTCTCTGGCTTCTGAGGCGGTTGCACCCTCCGCTCCTTTTTTCAAAAGGGGGCTACGTCAGCGTTCCCCCGGTAGCCGCCGCGCATCTTCTCGGGATACCGGTGTTTACCCATGAGTCCGACGTCGATCCCGGTCTGGCCACGAGAATGAACGCCAGGTTCGCCGAGCGTATTTTTGTTGCATACGAGGAATCCCGCAAGTTTTTCCCGGCCGGCCGCGCCGACTCCGTGATCGTAAGCGGAAACCCGGTAAGAACCGAGATCTTCTCGGGGCGCGCGCAGCGAGGACGCGGGCGTTTGGGCGCGCCGACGGGTCGGCCGATCCTTCTCGTGCTCGGGGGAAGTCAGGGGGCCCACCAGATCAACGGTCTGGTGTCGGAATCGATCGTTGAGCTTTTGAAGCAGTTCTTCGTGGTACACCAGATGGGCGATCTGGAATACCGCAAAAGCGAGCGGGAGGGGCTGTTTACGGTCGGATTTTTCGCCGAGGAATACCCTGACATCCTGGCCGCCGCCGACCTCGTACTTGCCCGCTCCGGTGCGGGTACACTCTGGGAGCTGGCTGCGCTCGGCAAACCGTCCATCCTCGTGCCGCTCGCAAGATTCTCGCGTGGCGACCAGCTTCGAAACGCCGAGCAATTTGCGGCGCGTGGTGCGGCCGTGGTGCTCACCGGTGAGCAGGCGACAGGGCCGGAGCTCATCGCCGTCGCGGGGCGTCTCGTAAGGGAGCCGGGACAGCTCGAAGCAATGGCGAAGGCAGCGCGCAGCATCTACCGCGACGACGCTGCAGGGTTTATCGCGCAGCAGATCATCAAAAGGATCGGAGAGGTCGATGCCAATAGCCCCGCTTGACATAATCTTCCTGGTGATTGTTGGAATCTCCTCCATCCGGACGGCAATGCGCGGATTTGTCGCCGAGGTGATGTCGTTTGCGGCGGTCGTCGGTGGAATAGCTGCAGCGGTTCTGTTGTCGGGCCGGGTGGCCGCTTACATCGGTGCACACTACGGAGTATCGGTCTGGAACAAGGTCATCGCCTTTCTTGGAATCTTCCTTCTGTGCTATCTGCTCATCAAGATCTTCGAGAAGGGGATATACCGGGTGGTGGACAGCATCAATCTGGATAAGCTCGACCGCGCGCTTGGCTTCTTTCTCGGCATCGCCGAGGGGCTTCTGGTGGTGGTCGTTGTGGTATTGATACTGGAGGTGCAACCCTTCTTCAAACTGGGACCGACCCTTCAGGAAAGCAGGGCGGCGACGGTCATAATGAAGCTCTTCCCGATAGCGCCTTCGGGTTCCGCGCCGCCGGCTCCGACCGCGCCGCCGAAGGCAACACCCCAGGAGTCTCCGTCGCCCGGAGGGACAAGTGTTTGAGAACATCATCGGCCAACAGGCCGTCGTGGGGAGACTGCGGGCCGAAATCGCGTCAGGTTCGTTGCCGGCCTCGCTTCTTCTCCACGGGCCGCCCTACTCTGGGAAAATGAGCGCGGCGCTCGAGGTTGCCCGTGCGTTGACATGCGAGAAAGGGAGCGCGGAGTGGAACTGCAGCTGCCGCGCCTGCGAGCTGCATCGGTTGCTCGCTCATCCGGATACGCTCTTGGTCGGTCCGCGCTACTTTGCAACGGAGATCGCCGCGAGTGCCGATGTCCTTTCGAGGATAAGAAAACCACCGGCTCAGTACCTCTACGTGCGCGCCGTTCGAAGGCTGCTGCACCGCTTCGATCCGATCCTTTGGGAGGGGTTGGAAGCCAAGCGCGCAGCGGTTCAAGCTCACATCGAAGAAGTCGAGGATCTTCTGTCGGATCTGCTGCCGGATCGACCGGTTCCGGAGGAGGGGGCACTGGCAAAGAGCCTCCAGGCGATTGGAGAGCGCTGCACGAAGATAGCGGCGGCCGTTAGCGACAACATCCCGATCAACCAGATCCGGAAGGCGGTCTTCTGGGCACACACAACGGGACAAAGTCGAGCCAAGGTGATAGTCATCGAGTCGGCGGAGGGAATGCTCGACTCATCTCGGAACGCATTGTTGAAAACCCTTGAGGAACCGCCTCCGGGCGTGTATCTCATCATGACGAGCACGCGCCGCGGAGCGATTATTCCGACAATTCTCTCGCGTCTTCGCCCCTACCACTTCCCCGGACGATCGAAGGAGGCGGAGCGGGAGGTTCTCTCGAAGATCTTCCGGGAGAACAACCCGGAGTACAACGAGCTTCGGGACTACTTCCTCGCGTGGAATGATACCGATATCGAGTACCTCCGGAGGGAGACCGACCGGTTTCTCGACGGGGTCCTCGAGCGGGACGGTCACGCGCGACCCGACGAAGAGCTGCTTGCGTTTCTGTCGGGAGGGAAGGTGTTCAAGCCCTTTCTCGAGCAGCTTTCGAGGGCATGTGGAGATATTCTGGCGGGACGTGACGAGAAGGGCCGCTCGATTCCGGTTCGGCGTCTCGAGGCATTTAGCAGCCTCATTCGTGAGTGCGCGACTCAGAGCGATCAATACAATCAAAGCTCCTCATTGCTTCTTGAATGCCTCTATTACAATATGAGAAGCAGGGAGTGAAGCAGGATGAGGAAGTTCATCGAGCGGGCACTGGCAAAGCTCCAGAAGCTCGACATGGAGCAGATCCACGCCCTCGTCTCTCAAATCGCGATGGAGAACGAGAAGCTCGAAACCGTGCTGGATTCAATGACGGACGGAGTCATCGTCCTCGACCGCAGCCATCGCGTGACTCTCTACAACAAGGCGGCGCAGCGAGTGCTTCCGGTAACGACTCCGGAGATGGAAGAAAAGCCGGTGTGGACGGTGGTCGGAGACCGGGAAGTGGCCGATTTCCTGCGCATGAGCCTCGAAAACCAGGACAAGGTGGTGGACAAAGAGTTCACGATCGATTCCGGCGGAAGATCCCGGGTATTCACCATCAGTTTCATGCCGCTGGTTCAGGACGGTGAGATCCAAGGCACGATTCTCCACGTCGAAGATATCACCGAACGCCGTTCGAAAGAGGCGCGGCTCCATCGCGCGGAAAGCCTTGCCTCGCTTACCACCCTCGCGGCAGGCATCGCTCATGAGATCAAGAATCCTCTTGGTTCCATTGGAATTCACATCCAACTGATTCAGAAGACGCTGTCCGGCGCGGGAAGACTCGACCGCAAGACAGTAAATCACTATCTGGAGATCATTACCGAGGAAGTCGACCGACTGAACCGGATCGTCGTGGACTTCCTCTTCGCGGTTCGTCCTATGGACGCCCGGCTGGAGGAACAGGACGTCAACAAGCTCCTCGAGGATCTCATCGAGTTTGTCCACTTCGAGCTCGAGGAGGCGGGGGTCAACCTTGAGACGCGTCTCGCCGAGGACTTGCCGCTGATGGAGTTCGACGAAAAGCTCCTGAAACAGGCGCTGCTCAACATCATCAACAACGCCGTGGCCGCGATGGCGGACGGAGGTACCCTCACGGTCTCAACGGAGCGGAGAGGCGAGGTGGTGCTCGTCCATGTGCAGGATACCGGCACGGGTATCTCGGATGAGAACATGGCAAAGATATTCGAGCCCTATTTCACTACAAAGGACTTCGGTTCTGGACTCGGGCTTACGGTCGTGTATAAGATAGTCAAGGAGCACGGCGGAGAGATCGCCGTGAAATCGAAAGAGGGCGAGGGTACGACCTTCACGATCAGTCTCCCCATACCGGTCAAGGAGCTGCGGTTGCTCGGGTGGAAAGGCAAGAGGGCATGAAGTTTAACGTCTTGGTCGTCGACGACGAAAAGAACATTCGGGAGGGGCTCGGCAAGGCATTGGAGCTCGACGGGCATAACGTGCTACTGGCGCCCGACGGGAAGAAGGCACTCGAAATCGTCAACACGACTGAAATCGACCTAATCATCGCCGACTTGAAGATGCCGCAGGTTTCGGGCCAGGAGCTGCTCAAGCAGGTCTCCTCGGCCTATCCGACCATCCCGGTCATCATCCTCACTGGGCACGGAACGATCGAAACAGCTGTCGAAGCGATGCGTGACGGGGCGTTCGACTTTCTTACGAAGCCGGTCAATCTCGACCGCCTCTCCCTTCTCGTCAAGCGGGCGCTCTCGAACCGCAGACTGGTTCTCGAGCATCGAGCCCTCAAGGAAGAGGTCGAGAAGATCGAGCGCAAGCATCGGTTTGCGAACATCATCGGCAAGAGTCCGCAAATGCGGAAAGTCTTCGACGTCGTCGAGCAGGTTGCCCCAACGAAGGCA
The DNA here is from genome assembly GCA_964506755.1 of uncultured Spirochaetales bacterium. Lineage (GTDB taxonomy): Bacteria > Spirochaetota > Spirochaetia > DAHUYW01 > DAHUYW01 > CAZDMH01. Next base: position 43,548 of record CAZDMH010000025.1, on the reverse strand, counting down.
TCCGTCTTGATAACGGGCGAGAGCGGGGTCGGGAAGGAGCTCGTCGCCGATGCTATCCACAACCTCTCCGACAGGAGGGAGAAGCCCTTCATCAAAGTACACTGCGCAGCTTTGACTGAAACCCTCCTTGAAAGTGAGCTATTCGGTCACGAGAAGGGCTCATTCACCGGCGCCATCGCGATGAAACGGGGCCGGTTCGAGCTCGCTCACATGGGAACGATTCTGCTCGACGAGATTGGGGAAATCAGCCCATCGGTGCAGATCAAGATCCTGCGCGTGCTGCAGGAGAAGAAATTCGAGCGTGTGGGGGGCGAGGAGACCCGCGAAGTGGACGTACGGATCGTCTCGGCGACGAATAGGGACCTCAAGAAAGAGATTGCGGAGGGGAGCTTTCGCGAGGATTTGTTCTATCGGCTCAACGTCGTAAATATCCACGTGCCGCCGCTGCGCGAGCGCAAGGAAGACATCTCGCTTCTGGTGGCCGCGTTCCTGAAGGGGTTCAGCGAGGAGAACAACAAGGAGATCGACGGCATTGACCCGAAAGCGAAATCCGCGCTGTATGGCTACTCATGGCCCGGCAACATCCGTGAGCTCAGGAACTGCATCGAGAGCGCGGTTGTTATGGCGAAGGGCCGGGTCATTACCATGATGGACCTTCCGCCCACGATTGCCTCCGAGAGCGACGGAGACTTCATCAAGATTCAGGTAGGTACGAGCCTTTCAGAAGCGGAAAGACGGATCATCCAGAACACATTGACGAACGAAAAGGGCAACAAGAGCCGGACTGCTGAGGTGCTCGGAATCGGGCGCAAGACCCTCCATCGCAAGATTCAGGAATACAAGATCGTCGAGCCGTGACGCGCCATGCGCTTCTCAGGTTCGGCCGGTTTCTCGGAACCTCTTCAGGCGTTGGTAGGACTGGTTGATCTTCTGGGTAATCTCGGTTGCGTCTTTGAACTTCTGAGGATTTCCCGCGAAGCGGTCGGGGTGATACTGCCGAATCAGCCGATGGTAGGATTTTCGAACCGCTGCCATATCCGAGTTGACGGGCACCTCGAGGTTGGCATAGTCACGCTTGATCTCCTCGGGTATCGCCGAGGCACCCCCGGTGTTCGAGCTATAGTTGCTGCCGGTATGGCGACGATAGGAGCTCTGGCCGGCGCTGTCACTATCTTTTCCGGTCTTCAGGAATTCATCGAGCTCTTCCCATGCCGTGTCTAGGTCGGGATCGGCGGATGACCTTCTGCGACCCTCGGTCTGTGGCTCATCCTCCTGGAAAAGGGAACGGAGGAGATTCCCGAGCCTGTCAAAAATCTGATCCACGATGTTGTACGCGCTCCTCTTCGAGATAGTAGCTACCGGAAAAGATATAGTCCGCCGCGGAGGTTACGAGCACTTCGTTCGCAGACTGTACCCACTGTACATAAAGCTCTTGCTTGTTGCAATGGACTATGACCTCTCGGTCGCAGAGTCCGTTTAGTACTGCGCCCACCGTGGCGACCGCAGCGGCGGAGCTGTAGTCGATTGGCTCGTGCCTGAACCAGGTGTAGATCTCCATCTCGTCCTTGCTATAGACCTCGGAGAAAACGGGATGGACCGGGGGTTCAATCTCGGACGACCGCCTGAGTCGACGTGACATCCGCATCAGCTTCGTGCGCGCCGTATCGCCGGAAAAGACGACGCCGGCCGGAAATTGGAGGTGGAGTGGAGTTACCGGCAGCTTCTTGCCATCGAGCTCAACGATCACCTGGTAATCGCGATCGGGAATCTCACGGATCTCGTTCATGTTCCCTATCGATCTGGGACGGCCGATGCTGATTCGGAAATGGGCCGAGTCGATGAAATCGACGGTACGCACGCCGTCGGCGCACTCCACCGCGACCCGCTCGCCTCCCGCAACCCCGGAATCGAAGGCGTAGCGAGACATGCAGAGGAGGGCGTCGTTGTGAACCTCCGCCGGCTGGCCGGTCGGGCGAAAGACGAGCATCTTTACGGGATGCTCGACGCCGGGGAGAAGCACAATAAGTCCGTTGGCTCCTACCCCGAGGTGACGATTGCACATCGCTCGCACGACGGCAGGTAACACCTCGAGGTCCGGCGGCGGCTGTTTGTAAAGATAGCTAATGAGAATGAGGTCGTTTTGGCAGGTGTGAATCTTGTAAAACTCAAGCTCCATTCACGCAAAGAACTCCCGATGGAGCTCCCGAATCGCAGTATCCAACATTTTCTCCGGAACAACAAGGGAGAGATTTATGTCGGATGACCCGAGGGATATCATGCGAATCGGAATGTCCTTCAGCGTGACGAACACCCCGGCGATGAACGAGCTGTCCTTCCAGAGGTCCTGTCCCACCAGACAGATAATACCGAGACCGCTCTCGACTCCCACCCGTCCAATCTCGTCCAGCTCTCGTATGATAGCGTCGAGCGAATGAATCGTGTCGATGGACATCGAGACCGAGACCTCCGAGGTGGCGATGAGATCTACCGGAGTGCGGTGTTTTTCGAATATAGAGAAGATGCGTGAGAGAAACCCGTAGGCGTTGAGCATGCGAGTTGATGAGACATGGATGAGTGTGATATCTCGTTTCCCGGCAAGCGCGCGCACGCCTTTTCCATCCGCCTTGTCCACGATCATGGTACCGGCTCCGGAGGGGTCATGCGTGTTTTTCACCCAGACAGGAATCCCTTTCTCGACCGCGGGTTGGATGGTCGACGGATGGACCACCTTGGCGCCGAAATAGGCGAGCTCTGCGGCCTCGCTGTAGGAAATTTGGGTGATGGTCTTCGCCTCCGGGACTATTCGCGGATCGCAGGTCATGATGCCGTTGACGTCGGTCCAGATCTGCACCTCTTCGGCATCGAGGGCGCTGCCAATCAAGGTGGCCGAGTAATCCGATCCGCCGCGCCCGAGAGTGGACGTTACCCCGTTCATCGTACGGGCGATGAATCCTTGTACGATGAGCAGCCTGCCGGGGCTCGGACGTACCCGATCGCGTGCCAAGCTGTTGATCTCGTTGAGCAGGGGCGATGCAGCAGTGAAGGAGTCGTCGGTGCGCATGAAGTCACGGGAGTCGAGCAGCTCGCAGGAGATCCCGCGTTGATGCGCTCGCGCGGCGATGATCGTGGTCGAAAGGAGCTCACCAAAGGAGAGAATTGCGTCCGCACTGCGGGGCGTGCACTCTCGCAGAAGCGACAACCCCTTTATGAGCGACGCAATGCCCGAGAAATAATCCGCGAGCACCCGTTCCGTCTGCTCGAGTACGTCGCCTTCGAGGAGGGCCGAAGCGGTTGCGCGGTGACTCTCCTCGACGTTGCGGAGTATCTCGACGGCGCCGGCCTCGTCGCCTGTACTGGCGACCTTCGTGATGCGCACCAACTGATCGGTCGTTTTCGCCATTGCCGAAGCGACCAGTATGGGAGCCTCGTCGAGCATCGACTCGGCAATGTCCAGCGTGCGATCGATCATTTCAGGACTTCCGACGGACGTGCCGCCGAACTTCAGTACTTTCATTCTTCGAGATAGCCGAGATCGATGTAGGTCTCAGCGTTGAGAACGGCCGCTCCGGCCGCTCCGCGGACCGTATTGTGACCGAGAATGACCATCTTCAGGTCGAGGACGCTGCATTCGCGAATCCTCCCGACCAGTGCGGACATCCCTCCGTTCTTCCACACGTCCCGCGCCGGTTGGGGGCGATCGGGCTCGGTAAGCACAAGGATCGGCTGCTCCGGCGCCGACGGTAGATGATGCTCTTGCGGATAACCGCGAAAGGAGGCGAGAACCTTCGCAACTTCTGCGGGACCGACCTTGTTCTTCAACTTGAGTGACAGGGTTTCGGTGTGTCCATCGAAGACCGGCACTCGATTGCACTGGGCACTGATTTTGAACGGCGCCGGAAGGATCCGGTCGTCCTGGAGGGTTCCAAGGATCTTCTGAGGCTCGCTTTCGAGCTTGTCCTCCTCTCCGCCGATGTAGGGGACGACGTTGCCGAGGATATCGATCGAGGGAACCCCGGGGTAACCGGCGCCCGTTATCGCCTGCATCGTGGTAACCTGTACGAGCTCCACGCCGAATGCCAGATGGATTGGCGCGAGCACCATAGCCAGGAACATCGTCGAGCAGTTGCTGTTCGTGATGATAGCGCCCTTATACGGCTGTTTTTTGGTGAGCTCGAAGTGCTGATGGTTTATCTCAGGAATGACGAGCGGGACGTTTGCGTCCATTCGATGGTTCTTGCTGTTGCTGATTACGATGTGTCCGGCACTGGCGTAGTTCTCTTCGATCGGACCGGCAACCGACGAGTCGAGTCCGGAAAAGAGTATTCTACTTTCCAGCGGGTCATCCGTGGACTTCACCGTCATGCTGCGGACTGAATCGGGAATGAACTCGTTCTGCTTCCAGCTGCACACTTCTGCGTAGCCTTTTCCCGCTGACCGCTCGGACGCGACCAGCTCTCTGATTTCGAAGTTGGGATGGTTCTGAAGAAGGACGATGAACTTCTGACCGACGGTGCCCGTTGCACCGAGAACCGCGACTGGTATTTTACTCATAGTGGCCTCCAAATTGCGCTCGGATTGAATCGGGTGGTGGATGGGCTGCGACCACAGGCGCTGCGGGCGAAAAGTTATGTGTCAGTGGTAGGTCTTGTGAACATTGGGGTAGTGCTAACATATCACCGGATTTCTGTCAACGATCGGGTTTCGGCGCTGGACCCAGCATACCTCGTGGTTGACTCGAAAGACGACCTGCTTGAAATTTCCCCCTGATCGGCGATAATGGAAACTGGAGGAAGAGGTGAAAGAGGACTTTCCGATTCGAGTGAAACGAGCTACGGAGTCGGTCAGAATGCTCTCGGAGCACACGCCGAAAGTGGGCCTCATTCTGGGGTCGGGTCTTTCCGGCGTGGCCGAGCAATTACCCGGTACAGAGGTCGCGTTCTCGAAAATCGAAGGTTTTCCGAATCCAACCGTCAGCGGACACAGGGGGATTCTGAAGGTGAGCGACGCGACCGCGGTGCTGGCAGGACGGTTTCACTACTATGAGGGTCACATCATGGACAACGTGGTGCTCCCTGTTTTCCTCCTCCGCTCTCTCGGAGTGCAGACACTTATCGTCACAAACGCGTCGGGCGGCATCAACCGTGACTACGCTCCGGGCGACCTCGTCTTGATCTGTGACCACATCAATCTCATGGGGACCAATCCGCTCATAGGTGCGAACGACGAGGACCTGGGCCCGAGGTTCCCGGATATGACCGATGCCTACTCCTCCCACCTCCGAGCGCTGGTGAGGAAGATGTCCCGCAAGAACCTTCGAGAGGGGGTGTACGCCGCGGTCGCCGGGCCGTCTTACGAAACGCCGTCGGAAGTCAAGATGCTCAAGGGGCTCGGCGCGGATATGGTGGGCATGTCGACCGTTCCCGAGGTCATCAGCGCTCGCTATCTAGGAATGAGTGTCGTCGGGATTTCCTGTATCACGAACATGGCTGCCGGCGTGCTCGATTCTCCTCTAGACCATTCCGAGGTAATCGCCACGGGGAAACGGGTCGAATCGGAGATGACCTCTCTCGTCCTTACGGCAATCGAGGCCGTCTCTCGCGAGCTTTCTTGAGTCCAATGAACAGCATCGAACGTCTCGATCCCGATGCCGCGAGAGCGATTCGCGAGGCAGTGGCGGAGGCGGATGGCCAGGAGGTTCTCGTCGTCGGAAAAGTGGACGGGGACGGAGTGGTTGTAGAGGTCGTGGTCGCCGCGCGTGGCAACGAGACGGCAGTTCCCGCACTCAGACCGCACATGGAGAAGGGGGATGTCGTTATCCACAACCATCCATCGGGAGTGCTGCGGCCGAGTGACGCCGATCTCGGGGTTGCGTCACAGCTCGGTAATCTCGGGATCGGTTTCTACATCGTCGACAACCTCGTCGACCGGGTCTACGTCGTCGCTGAGCCCTACCTTTTGCGCGAGATCGAGCCGCTCGATGTTGAGGAGCTGGCCGGAGCCCTCGCGCCCGGAGGTGCGCTTTCACGGATCATGGACGGCTACGAAGCACGTGACTCTCAGATTGAGCTCCTCGAGTCGGTAGCGACTGCGTTCAACGAAGGCTCGATCTGCGTCGCAGAAGCGGGCACCGGTGTCGGCAAATCGATGGCCTATCTCCTTCCCGCGGTGGCGTGGGCGGAACAGAACCAGGAGAGAATTGTCGTCTCCACAGCTACAATCAACCTGCAGCAGCAGCTTGTGGAGAAGGATATCCCGCTTGCGCTCAAGCTTCTCGGCAGCAAGGTCAAGGTCGCGCTGGTGAAGGGAAGAGGGAACTACGTCTGCCTTCGCAAGCTGAACGAGTCACGAGACGAGGACTCTCTCTTCGAGGAGGTCGACGACGATCTGACCGTGATTTCGCAGTGGTCTGAAACCTCGAAGACGGGAAGCCGCAGCGAGCTTCCCCGGTTCGTAAACGACCGCGTTTGGTCGAGGGTGGCGGCGGAGGCAGACGGCTGTCTGGCCCAACGATGCCGCTTTCGCGAACGCTGTTTCGTCCTTCAGGCACGCAGAGAGGCGGCGACTGCACAGCTCCTCGTGGTGAACCATCATCTGCTTTTTTCCGACCTTGCGGTCCGAATCTCAGGGGCGGGATTCGAGGCGACGGCAGTCCTCCCACCCTTTCAGCGGGTTGTTTTCGATGAGGCGCACAACATGGAGCGCAGCGCTACCTCATATTTCTCTGAGAATATGAACCGGTTTTCGGTCTCGCGGCAGCTCGGTCGCCTCTTTCGCAGGCGGAAGGGGAGGTCGCTCGGGTTGGCCGGTCGACTTTCGTCTCTTGTAGACAGAAGCCGCTACGGCGGCGATGTAGTCGGCGACCTCGAGCGAATGACGCAACAGGTCGCTGAGCGGGCCGAGACTCTGGACGCGAGCGTGCTCGCCTCTCTGGGTACCGAGCTCACCCGGCGGTATGCCGGCGAAATCCGCGAGGAAACCCGGACGGAGTTACTCGATCCCATGGCGGAGCTTCACGACGCGCTGCTATCGCTCGTCAGTACGGTCCAGAAGATTCTGGAGGCCATTCCGGAGAGTAGTCTCGAGACTCCGGAGGCCTACGAAACACGGATTGTACGAGAGCGTCTGGAGGGTTTCGGATCACTCTGCCAAGCGTTCTCGCAGTATGACGAGATCCGTGAGAAGGTTTTCTGGGCGGAACGCTCCAGGCTTCCTTCGGGGGACGTATACGCCCAGTTCGTGGTGACTCCGCTCGATCTGAGCACGTTGATGCGCGAGGCTGTATTCGAGCCCTACGATACTGTGGTCTGCACCTCGGCCACACTCACGGTACGCAACGATTTCGGCTTCTGGCTCAGACGCGTAGGGTTGTCCGGGTTCGAGCTGCGAGTGATTGAAACGGTAGTGCTGCCTTCGCCGTTCCCTTATCGTGAGCACGTCCTCCTCGGCGTGCCCGTCGACGCGCCGGAGCCGACGCAGGAAGAACGATACGCGGATTTTGTCGCAGAGTTTGTTGCTGATGTACTGGAGCTTTCCGAGGGTGGTGGTCTTGTTCTTTTTACCTCATACGGAATGCTTCGCAGGGTCTACGAGGCGGCCTCTCCGCGGCTTGCGAAGCGAGGGATCACGGTTCTCAAGCAGGGGGATGAGGACCGGGCGCGTCTGCTCGGTACGTTCAACACGGACATTGCGAGTGTGCTCTTCGCAACCGACTCGTTCTGGGAGGGGGTTGATGCCCCAGGTGAGACGCTGAAGGTCGTCATCATCTGTAGGCTGCCGTTTCGAGTGCCTTCCGATCCGGTCATCAAGGCCCGCATGGAGGCGATCGACGCGTCTGGCGGGAACTCGTTTGGGGAGTACGCGCTGCCGACCGCAGTGATGCGGCTTCGCCAGGGGTTCGGTCGGCTCATGAGGCGTGCAAGCGATCGCGGCATCGTCCTTATCCTGGACTCACGGGTTGTCAAAAAGAGCTATGGGGACCTTTTTCTCGACTCGTTGCCGGACGCGAGTCGGTCGTTGAGCCCGAGCCGGTCGCTTCTCTCAGAGATCGAACACTTCCTGTACGGTTAGTACTGCGTGTTATCACCGAATCACGGGTCGGCCGGTCCGGACAAAAAAAAAGCAGCCTCGAGGGCTGCTTTGGCGTGAATATGAGCGGTTACTCGATTACGGCGAGGATATCACCCATCTTTAAAAGGAGCTTTTCCTTGCCGTCGACCTTGATCGAGGTGCCGGCGTACTTGTCGTACATAATCTTCTGACCCTTCGAAACCTTGATCACATCCTTGTCGTCTCCGACAGCTTCGACAACACCCATCTGCGTCTTTTCTTGTGCCGTCTGCGGAATGAAAATACCGCCTGAGGTCTTTTCTTCGACTTCTTCCATTCGCACGAGCACACGGTCCCCAATCGGTTTGATTTTCATTTCTCCCTCCACATGTTTTAGAGTTTTATCTTGTCGTATGAATTAGCGTCTGTAACGAGCTTCGCCGCAAATATACGGGTAATTATCGAGGCGGTCAAGAAGAAAGATTCTCTGTTGCCATATCGGGGAGCCGGTATTATCTTAGTTCAGAGGTGTCATGAGACAGTGTCGTCGTCAGCTTCAGCGCGGTAAACGCGAGCTCTCTCGCCATAATCCTGAAGCCGCAGTGAAGGCATTCGAGTGTGCCTTGAACTCCTGTCCGGTGGAGAACCGCGATGACCTATCGATGATCTTCTACTATCTGGGGCTGACACTTCTACGACTCGGTAGACCCAGCGGAGCCGTGCGCAGCTTTCGGGCAGGGTCCCGTATCCGAAAACGGGTATGCTACTCTCGAAGGATGCTGCACCGCTTCGGCAACGATTATGGCATGGTCCGCCAGTCGACACCGGAGCTCGACGACTGGCGCGCGTTCTACTCCGTTCAGTTGCAGCGGTACCTACAGTCCAAACACACTCGGCAGATCGTTACCGACGCCGAAGGGGACATGATCAAGGATCTCATACACGATCACTGGAAGCAGATAAGAGCGCGGGGGCTTCTCGAAGGGAGGTCCGCAGAGCAAAAGCTCTCGATCTTCAGATCAGTCAAGATAATCTTCCCCTTCTACGTAAGTCCGGAAATCCTCGAAAGCAAGGTGGTTACGGTAGATTTTCTGAACAAGAGCCGTCTTGCGGCCGCGGACCGCTGCCGATGCGGCAGCGGAATGCCCTTCATGATGTGCTGCGGGCGCACAGAGGGCGCTGACGAGCTTTCACGTGGGACATTCTGACACAATTCTCAGCGCTATATATGATTTTGTGTAATATTGACTCACTTCACTACCGGCAGAAATATTAGAAATCTTCTCACGAAATTATTTCTTTCCCCCACAAGAAGTTACCCGGTCACCCAAAATCTGTAACCTTGGCACGCTAATTGCACTCTATGTTGTAGGAGGCTATGAAGAATGGCAGCAGTCAAGGAAAAGGCAACACCCAACAAGACGCAACGAATCAAGAGCGAGCGATCGAGCCATGACGATGAAAATGTCCTTTCAATGTATCTGAAGGAAATCAACAGGATCCCATTGCTCACGCGTGAGCAGGAAGACCATTACGCTCGCAGGGCGGCAAAAGGCGAAAAAGAAGCCAAGGACATGTTGGTACAGTCCAACCTCAGGTTCGTCGTGAATGTTGCAAAGAAATACCAGAATCAAGGGCTGCCGTTATCCGATCTGATTAGCGAAGGCAACATCGGCCTCATGAATGCTATCGAACGATTCGACGTGGAAAAGGGATATCACTTCATTTCCTATGCGGTATGGTGGATACGGCAGGCAATTCTCAAGGCTATCTGTGAAAAATCGAGAATGATTCGGCTCCCGCTCAATCGGGCGAATGAGCTCGTTCAGATCGAGAAGGCTCGCAAGGAGCTGCAGTCAGGCAAAGCAGAAGAGCCGGAGATTCGTGAAGTCGCACGAGCAGTCAACATGGACGAAGAGCATGTTGCCGATTTGCTGAATATCTCGCGCGATCTGGTCTCTCTCGAGACGCCGGTCTACGCGGAAAAAGACTCCTCTCAACTCGGTGACTTCATCGAGGACAGCGGTTATCGCCATCCCGAAGATCAAGCAGTCGAGCAATCGCTCAAGGAGGATATCGAAGACGTGCTTCGTTCCCTGAGCATGAAGGAGGCCGAGATCATTCGCTACCGCTTCGGCCTGAACGGCAAGAGCCCACTCTCATTGAAGGAAATCGGTGACAAATACAACCTGACGAAGGAGCGGATTCGCCAGATCGAGAAGAAAGCGATCAAACGACTTCAACATCCCTCGCGATCGCAGTACCTCTCGGCATACACCGCGTAGGCGAGCGCCGCATTTGTACCAGATTAACTCGACGCATTCGGTCATAAATCTTTATGCGTCAAGCCCTTAGAATAGCCCTTATGTTGACATAGGGGCTTTTTTTTTCTACCCTACCAGGGTAATCTTCACACATACAAAGAGACTAAAGAATAACGAACGCGAAACGGAGGTTTATGGAGAGTATGGCGAAAGATAAGCTTATCTATTTTTTCGGTGAAGGTAAGGCGGAAGGGAACGCACAGATGAAAGAGACCCTCGGCGGAAAAGGCGCAGGCCTTGCCGAGATGACCAATCTGGGCATTCCGGTGCCGCCCGGCTTCACGATTGCAACTGAAGTCTGCGGGGTTTACTACGAGAACAAGCGTAAGCTGCCTCCGAGTCTTGAAAACGACTTGGCGAGTAACCTGGCACGTCTCGAGAAGGTCATGGGCAAGAAGCTGGGAGACCCGAAAGATCCGCTTCTCGTGTCTGTGCGCTCCGGAGCCGCCATTTCGATGCCCGGAATGATGGAGACGATCCTCAACCTCGGTCTCAACGACAAGGCGGTAGAGGGACTTGCCGAGCTTACCGGCAATCCGCGTTTCGCCTGGGATGCCTATCGTAGATTCATCCAGATGTTCAGTAACGTCGCAATGGGAATCAGCTCCGAGCACTTCGAGCACGTCCTCGAATCCGCCAAGAAGAAGAAGAAAGTCGAGCTCGACACCGATCTCGACGCGGATGATCTGAAGAAGATCGTGACCGAATACAAGAAGGTCTACCAGCGAGAAAAGAAGCAAGGGTTCCCCCAAGAACCCAAGAGGCAGCTGCACCTGGCCATTGAGGCCGTCTTCGGTTCTTGGATGAATCCGAAAGCGATCAAGTACCGAGAGATCAACAACATCAAGGCACTCAAGGGTACGGCGGTCAACGTTCAGTCGATGGTCTTCGGCAATTTCGGAGACGACTCGGGTACGGGTGTCTGCTTCTCTCGCGACCCCTCGACCGGTGCGAAGAAGTTCTACGGCGAGTACCTCATGAACGCCCAGGGCGAGGACGTCGTAGCGGGTATACGAACCCCTCAATCCATCAGCCTTCTCGCAAAAAAGGACGCGAAAATCTACAAGCAGCTCGAAGATGTGAAGAATCGCCTCGAGGGCCACTACAAAGATATGCAGGACATGGAGTTTACCATCCAACAGGGCAAGCTCTTCATGCTCCAGACCCGAACCGGAAAACGGACCGGCGCTGCTGCTCTGAAGATCGCCACCGATCTCGTGAGCGAGAAGCTCATCTCCAAAGAGCATGCCCTCATGAGGGTTACCCCTGACCAGCTCGATCAGCTTTTTCACCCGATGATCGACCCCAAGGGACGCAAGAATCTCAAGTCCATAGCCAAGGGCCTGAACGCGTCGCCCGGAGCAGCGAGCGGGCAGATCGTCTTCACCGCCGACGAGGCGGAGAAGTGGGCCAAGGACGGCAAGACGGTGCTCCTCGTGCGCAAAGAGACCTCCCCTGAGGACATCGGCGGTATGCACGTCGCTCAGGGAATCCTTACCTCGACCGGAGGCATGACGAGTCACGCAGCGGTCGTTGCGCGTGGCATGGGCACTCCCTGTGTCGCAGGCTGTCGCGCGGTGGAAATCTCCGGCAAGGTCATGACGGTCGGGGCACAACGCTACAAGGAAGGAGCATGGGTGACGATCGACGGTTCGACCGGCGAGGTCTTTGGTGGAAAGGTCGAGCTCGTCAATCCGAAGATCACGAAGGAGCTTTCGGCCTTCCTCGGATGGGCCGATGAGGTCCGGAACGTCGCCAGCCGCAAGGGTCTGAAGTCGAAGGGCTTCGGCGTGTGGACAAATGCCGACCAACCCGAAGACGCGAAGCTTGCGCGACAGTTCGGTGCTGAAGGTATCGGGCTCTGTCGAACGGAGCACATGTTCTTCGATGAGAAGAAGCTCGGGATCTTCCAGGAAATGATCGTTGCTGAGGACCTACCGGCGCGAAAGAAAGCCCTTGCCAAGCTGCTTCCTCTCCAGAAGAAGGACTTCAAAGGCATCTTCAAAGCGATGGACGGACTCCCCGTGACGATCCGCCTTCTCGACCCTCCGCTTCACGAGTTCGTGCCGAAGACGCCGGCAGACACCAAAGCGCTTGCGACGAAGCTCGGGATCAAGCCGGCTAAGCTCCAGGCAAAGATAGACTCTTTGCACGAGCTGAATCCGATGCTCGGACACCGTGGCTGCCGTCTCGGGGTAACCTATCCCGAGATCTACGACATGCAGGTCGAGGCGATTATGAGTGCCGCCTGCGAGGTCGCCGCGGCAGGCGGGAAGGTCTTCCCGGAAATAATGATTCCCCTGGTGGGTACCGCGACCGAGCTGGAGACGCTTCGGGCGAACGCCGACAAGGTATGTCGTGACGTGCTGGCCAAGAAGAAAAAGAACGTCAAGTACAACATCGGGACGATGATCGAGATTCCGCGAGCGGCTCTGACGGCCGACGAGGTTGCCAAGCATGCCGACTTCTTCTCGTTCGGGACGAACGACTTGACTCAGATGACCTACGGTTTCTCCCGGGACGATATCGGAAGCTTTGTCGGGGAGTACCTGAGCAAGGAAATCCTTGAGCACGATCCCTTCCAGAGCCTCGACCAGACGGGCGTCGGCAAGCTCATAGGAATCGCAGCGGAGCTCGGACGAAAGACGAAGCCCGATCTGAAGCTTGGAATCTGTGGTGAGCACGGAGGTGACCCGGCTTCTATAGATTTCTGCTTCCGGAACAACTTGAATTATGTATCCTGTTCACCCTATCGCGTACCTATCGCGCGCCTTGCGGCCGCGCAAGCTGTCATCACCAATCGAAGCAGCAAATAGATGTTCTCCCGACCGCCTTCGGGCGGTCGGGGGCGTTTTGCCGCCGGCAGTCGGCCGTTCGGATTGCACGACCTTCCCGTTCCGTCACCTGATCGTTTTCCTCCCATGAATACAGAGCACAACACTCTTCTCGAGATCTTCAGGCGGCTTGGGAAGGCCTACGGCTATCAGGGATGGTGGCCGCTCCAGACCCGGGCCGGCTCGAAGGGCTACAATGGCGAGGGCTACCGGCTCTCACCGGAGGTGGGCGGCGAGCTTTCGGACGAGGAGCTACTCGAGGTGGGGGTCGGCGCGGTGCTGACACAGAACACGACGTGGAAGAATGCCAGGACGGCATTGATCGCGCTGCGAACGCGAGGCCTGCTTGATCTGGATTCACTTTTGCGAATCGAAACCGGTGAGCTCGCCGAAGTCATCCGTTCCTGCGGATACTACAATCAAAAAGCGCAGAAGCTTGTCGAGCTGGCGCGAATGCTGGGACGGTTGCCTCAAGCGGGCGACCACCGTGTCGACATGCGCGCGGAGCTGCTCAGACTGTGGGGCATCGGTCCTGAGACCGCGGACTCGATCCTGCTCTACGGTTTCGGCGAGCCCCATTTCGTGGTCGATGCATATGGGAAAAGAATCTTCACAAGGGCAGGGCTCGTCGTCGAAGGGGCCTCGTACAGAGAGGTGCAAGACTTCTGTCATCGTATGCTGCCGTCCGACGCGGAGCTTTTCGGGGAATATCATGCACTTCTCGTTCGCCATGCTCAGCAATCCTGCCGAACAGTGCCCGACTGCAGCGGCTGTCCGTTGCGCAGCGTATGCGCCTTCGGGCGTGGTTGGGAAGGGAGGCCAAAGGGATGAGGCCGTCTCCTATTGCGGCGGCTCGCCGGAGTCGTAGATGGTCCGACCAATGTCGAACTCCTTGATGTCGATCGAGCTCCTCAGGCGCGCGATGTCCTTCTGCTCCCGCTCCACCTCGGGAAACTTGAAAAGGTAGTTGCCTTCCCCAATGTCCTCGACGTCCGCGTGCTTGAAGGCTGCGAAGCGCTTCAGGCTCTGGTCCCTAAAACTCTCCCACTGTTCGGGAGTCTCCTCCGCGCCGACAGGCTGCAGCTTCATGGGGTCGACATAGAGTGGATTCTGCAGGATGCGGTCGATCAGCCTTCGGCGGAAGTTCTCCTCTTTGATCTTGCGGTTTTTCGATTTCTCTCGAATGCGCCGTATGAGAGGAATCGCGAAGAAGAAGATCGAGAAGACGAATGGAATCGCGCCGAGGACCACCGGTAGAAGGAAGGTCGGGTCCATCCCGAGATAGCGCGAGACGAGAAGGGAGGTCATGAGATAGAACTGCCCGAGGCCGTGACCGCGCGGGATGAAAGGCACGAAGGTTCCGAAGTAGAGGAAGTATGTTCCGAAGAGCAGGTTGAATGCATTGAAAAACGTGAACCAGCGGTTTGCCGACGGCTTGTTTCCGCTGAACGTGTAAAGAGCGCGGGACGGAGCCGTGCGCACCTGCGGTTCGTTGGGGATGTCGCGGGATTTCATGAGATCGGCAAATCGGTAGTAGAGGGTGCCCTCCTCAGTGACATCAGGTTCCCCGTCGAACTCCGCGAGGTATCGATTCATGAGACTCTGTGCTTCCGTTTCGTCGAGACCGCTGAGCGACATGAGCTCTTCAGTCGTGATGATCCCCTTGTTACCCTGGATGTATTTGATAACCGCCTTTTTTTGAATCGTATCCCAGTCGGGATTGGGGTCACCTTCGCCGAACACGTAGGAGAAAACGGACTTGTGTAGTGGCCGACCACGTTTGCGAGTCGTTCGTTGCCCCTTCGTCAGGCTGCTGTAGAGCCACAGCTCGATGAAGATCTGCACGACTCGGGTGACTATGAAGAATCCACCGAGGCCAAATCCGCCCCTTCCGCGCGAGCGTCCTTGGCTGTTTGACGCGGCGGACCCCGCAACGGATGCGAGGAGGGCCAGCAGCAAGAGGCCGACGAAGATGAGAAAGTAGCCGACGAGCATTCCGACGATCCATATCTTGAACAGGAAAGAAAGCACCCTTGCCGTAGTAGAGACGATACCCTTGAAGGCGCGTTTGAAGGTCGGTCCGAAACCGCGGTACCGGCTCCTGAATCCAGAGGGGAAGTAGTAGAGGATCTCACCCGCCTCGGTGACCTTCATCTGCCCGCGAAACTCGTCGGCAACGGAGTTCATCGTTTGTTGGACCTGATAGTTGGGCAGGCCGGTCGTCGCGACGAGATCGGTGACAGTAGCCTCGAGCTTCCGCTTTCTGAGCGCGGCGACGATTTTGTTCTTTACCGCGTCGACTTTGTAGTCGTATATCTTTTTCTCCGCCAAATTGATCCCCCGATCGATTTCCGAGCCGGAACACTGAAGGGCACGCGCCAGTCACCTATGGTACAAGCGGCCACAGTAACGCCGCCGAGAAAGAGCTCACCTGTGATGGGCGCAATTCCGGTCGTTTGAGGAAATTATACTGCCCTGCATACAATAAGACAATGCAGTGCGGGGAAGATTACAGACCGCAAACCGAGGCGCCAACCCTATTTGGGGCTTGCGGCCGGCGCAGTCGCAAGAGAACGCAGACGTTCTGCGACAACCGGATCGCTTGAAATCCTCTGGGCGCCTTCGAGGGCTTCCCTCGCGAGCTTCGGCTCATCGAGCCGGTTCTGATAAATATCGGCGAGCAGAAGGTAGATCGCTCGAGCCTCAGCCCCCGATTCGAGCAAAGTGAGCAGCCTCTCTTTCGCGGCGGTGGGAGAGACCGTTCGAAGCTCGAGGATCGCAAAGAGAAAGGCGGCAGCGGAATTGGCAGGTTCGACCCGCGTCGCTCTCTCGAGGGCACGGCGGGCGCAGGCCCACTGTTGCAGCTCGACTGCATCGGCCGCTCGAACGAGGAGTTGTTCGGCGGAGATCATGCGAACGTAGAGAACCTGGCTCTGGTCCTGAAAATCGATGGTTTGGGTCGAGGGCTCGAACCCCTTCTTGGTGAGCTCGACGACGTGGACTCCGCGCCTCAAACGGGGAAGTACGAATCGACCGGAGTGGTCGGAGGTGACCACAGGAGACGTTCCGTCGAGGCGGACCGAAACGGATGGTATGGGGTCGTTCCCCAGGTCGTAAACCATTCCGAAGAGCGGGGCCACATCGAACGAATTTTGGTCGGACGTGGAGACGCAACCCAGGAACATTGCCGCCGGCACGCTCACGGCGGTGAACACGAAGAGCACGAGTCGCAATGGGAACGTGAAGTTCTGCATTTTACCCAGCCTTCTCATCTGGAGATTTCGCACTTGATGTGCCCGTCGCTAAGCACGAAGGCAGCATCAGAGACGTCGAGAAGTCGCCAACCGCCACGGGACTGGAGGGGCGACAACGGGAGAATCCTGCCTGTCATGACGTCCTTGAAGAGAAATAGGTCCTGATCGCCGGGCCCTGCGGCGCGGGCGACATAGTGAAGTGTGCAACCGGGAGGCCTGCCGGCGGAATGGGAAACGACGGAGTCGACCAGGCCTGACCGACCCTTGCCACGGGCCGGAAGTGGCGTTGTCCCGAAGAGCCGGGCGACTTCCGTGGGACTGAGCTCCTTCTTTGAGGAAGATTGAGCGCGCTGCCATTGCAGCTCGGGACGGGGAGCCTCCCCGAGTAACCGACTACAACGTGGGTCATAGCGGGTTACGAAGATCGAAGTTGCAACGATGACGATAGGCAGCAGCGCGACCGAGACCACGATGAGGCTACCTCTCGGCTTCATCGGTAACAAATCCTATCTCGAACTCGCCTCTCATGCGGCCGCCGTCGCGAGAGAGATGGAGAGGATCTAGTCGCCAGTATTTTCGTTGGGAAGAGACGACCTTCAGGAACCGACAGAGGTTGAGGGCGGTTCCCGTTATTTCGTATCTGTAGCATTGTTCGATTTGGGCTGCGGGGGTGTGTCCCGCGCCGGGACGAATGCTCTCGATTTGAAGTCCGTTCGCCTGTAGGGCGTCCGCGACTAGACTGCCAAACCGGGTCGGTGTCATTTCTCCTGCGGTATAGAAGTGTCCGTGCTCGGCGGAGACCAACGCAGCGAGCTCGGCGAGGGTTGGTCCGGGACGCCGCTCGTCTTCTGTCCGAAGGCCGGTCCGAACGAGCTCCCTGAGACGACAGAGCTCATTTGCGAGTCGAACAGCCCATGTCGTGGCGGCGAGGAACATACAACCAGCTACAAGAGAAAGCACCACGGCCGCCCGTCGAAGCTTGTTTTTCACCGGACTCGCCGCCGTACGGTAACGTTCCAGCTCCCTGCCGCTGTCGACGAGGTTTCAACAAGCTGGTATTCGGCCGGAAGAGAGCCTTGAATGAGATTCGAGAGTAGCGCGTCCGCGGAGAGAGTGGAGAAGACAATTCGAAGCTGACCGTCGGCCAAGGTGAGGTCCCTGACTTCCGCGAGCTCTGCGACGTCCGCCGCGATCTTGGAAAGGACATCGTAGAGATCTATCGGTTTCGCGGCAGCCAGCTCGACGAGCTCGCGTCGGAGTCGATCTACCTCACTTGCCTCGAGCCGTTGCAGTGTTCTTTTGGAGTGGATACTGGTTAAGGAGCGTTGGAGCGCAGCACGTTCGGCGATCCGGCCCGGGATGAGCCTGTAGGTGAGGAGGTTTGCAGCGAGGAGGACACAGAAAGATAGGAACGGAAGCGCCGTCGAGGACCAGGTATACGCCTTGGTTTTCCTATTTTGAAACAGGGGATGGCTTGCCGGTCGACGATCGAGGAGCCGTCCGACATCTGTATCGGAGAGATGCTCGATCGGTCGGTACTCGTCCGGCGACCCGGCTACTTCCCGGGAGGTCGTGATTTCCCCCGTCAGTAGGCTGGTAGGGCTTCCGTCGTTTGTGAGGAGAAACGACGAGGTGACAACCTTTCCCGTAAGCGACAACAGCTCTGAAAACTCCCCCTGTTCTATCACGAATCGACGAGCGAAGCGGTCATTAGTGGTTTTCAGAGCAAAACGGATCGGCTCGGCGAGGACCGTGAGTCCGGCGCTGCCCGCCGCTTTCCGATAGCACGACAAAACGCCTCTGTCGATGAGGATCACGAGCAGGTTTGATCCCGAGTTGGAGTGTTGAACAACAAAATCGTATTCCATGGCGGAAAGCGTGCCGGGGTAATGACTCGGCAGCTCCTTTGCGATGAACCTCCGGGCGCGTCGACGCCGCCTGGAACCGAGCGGAAAGCTGAAGACCGTGCAGTCCGAGCGAGCGATGAGAAGGCGACACCCGGAGCCAAGCGGGGGGCTCACTGGGGTTCCCTTCGGATCGAGGAGGTCGAGGGCGTTGCCGTTCATATGTCCGCGCACATAGGTCATCGTTGTTTCTCACACACCTCCGGCGAAGAGCGCGAAAACCGGAACGACCAGGGTCGCTACGACGACAAGGACGATGGTCCCACAGACTAGGATAAGTGCCGGCTCGGCCAGGTGAGCAAGCATTTGAAGTCGTCGCTCGACCTCCCATCGGTATCGCTGGCTGAGCGCGGGAAGGACGCTCGACAGGGTGCCGGTGCTATCGCCGAGGGAAAGGCTCCTGCGGACAAGGTCAGGTATGAGGGGCTGAGTCGCCAGGGCGTCGGGAAGGGGCGTACCGCACTCGATCTGCTGCACGACAGATTCGACCGAAGCTCTAAACGCATGGTTCTCGAGCACCATTGCCGCCTCAAGGAGAGCCGCCTCGACGGGAAAGCCCCGAGAGCACAGCGCTTCTATTGCAAAAACAAACAACTTGAACTGGAGCAGAGAGACGAGCCTGCCGACCAGCGGCAAACTGGCCGTGAGAGCGTCGAGACGTTGAGACGCGACTTTCGTCGATTTCCGGGTTACGGCGGTGACGAATATGAGGAGAAACGGAAGTGAAAGACTGATTGACAGGAACAGCCCCTCGACGAAAGCCTTGTGTGTAATCTGGTCGATTTGCTGTGGCGAAATCTCCGGGATCGCCCGGAGGAGCTCGACGGCTCTCGGAATGAACAGGACGATAATCCCAACCGTGAAGCCGAGAAGGAGAATCAGGACCGAAACGGGATAGACGGCCGATCCGATCAGCAACGAACGGGCACGCTCTTCTTCGCGAAGGTGTAATGCGGCCTCTTCGAGTGACCTCGCCAACATATCAGAATGCTCGCCGGCGGAGAGCAGATTGCGATAGATCGGTGGTAGCCAGAGCGAAACCTCCGGTTGACTAAGAAGGTCGGAGAGGCGGTTTCCCGCAGACAGGCCGGAGCAGAGATGCGCGGCAAATCGGGCGGTGCGGCCGGAGAAGACATCTCCACATTCGGCGAGCGCCTGCGGCAGCGCAAGCCCCGCTCCGAGCATCGCGGCGACGTAATCCGAAAACTCTGCGAGTTGTCGTCGAGACAAGCGCGCTACTGCTCTTGATTCCAAATATCCTCTCCGATCGCCATGATCTCCGCTTTGGACGTGACGCCGCCCGCGAGCTTTTCGAGTGCGTCCTCGTGAATAGTGCGAAGTCGGGTTCGCTGCCGTTGTGCGGCTACGACCGAGGCCGCAGCGCCGGCGTGGACAAGATCGCGTGTAGTCTCATCTACTACGAAAATTTCAGTAATTGGGACTCGCCCAAGATAACCCGAACCCCGACAGACCCTACACCCGACCGGCTCGAATAATGTGGCGCCCTGCAATCCCCGTGATTCGAGGACTCCTTGAAGGGCATGTTCTGGATCGACCCGACGCTTGCAGTCTGGGCAAAGCCGCCTTACGAGTCGCTGCGCAATGGCTGCTATGAGTACCTCTGCGATGAGGTAGGATGGGGTGCCCAGATTGCGAAGTCGGGATATGCTCGAGACGGCACCGTTGGTGTGAAGTGTGGAAAGGACGAGGTGGCCGGTAAGACTTGCACGGACAACCAATTCACAGGTTGAGGCGTCACGGATCTCTCCCACCATAACGACGTTCGGATCCTGACGGAGCACGTGACGAAGGAGTCGATCGAAGGTTAGGCCTATGGCCTCATTCGTTTGGATTTGAACGACTCCGGGAAGCCGTCGTTCCACCGGGTCCTCTATACTCACGACTTTCGTGTCCTCACGAGAAAGGAGACGCAATAGGGCCGCCAGCGTAGTGCTCTTGCCGCTGCCGGTTGGACCCGTGGCGAGTATGAGGCCCGACGGTCGGCGCGTTATCCTCTCGAGGGACGCGACCTCCTCCGGTTGGAATCCAAGGCATTGGAGGGTGAGCACCTCGCGGTCGGCCGGAAGCAGACGAATTACGATCGATTCGCCTGTGGCTGAAGGGACGGTCGAAACGCGTATCGACCTATTCTCTCCCTCGACCTCGAAGGATACTCGCCCGTCCTGCGGTATGCGATGCTCCATGATATTGAGCTTTGCCATGAGCTTCACACGGGTCGAAAT
Source organism: uncultured Spirochaetales bacterium (assembly GCA_964506755.1). Taxonomy (GTDB): domain Bacteria; phylum Spirochaetota; class Spirochaetia; order DAHUYW01; family DAHUYW01; genus CAZDMH01. The sequence continues at coordinate 22,943 of CAZDMH010000025.1, read as the reverse complement.
GGCCGGAAAGAGCTCTTGTCCGAAGGTCTCGGTTGTAACGAGTTGCCCGTCAACTCTATACCGGACCCGCGCGGAGTCCCCGATCGTCTCGAGGTGGATGTCGGACGCCTCCAGTCTTATCGCGTCGACCAGAAGCCCATTCACAAAGTCGACGACTGGCGCGTCATTCGCCATCCGGTCCAATAGGAGGCGATTGAGATTGTTCGTGAGAGGTTTTGTCGTTCGGCTCGACCCGAAAGAGATGCGGGCAAGGTGGGCTGCCAGATCGGAGTCTGTTATTGGCAGATAGGCGACGGGCTTGTGATGGAACGAACGCAGGAGGAAGCGCAGCTCGCACGTCGGCGAACGGGTGATGCCCACGAGAACCTTCCCGGGTGACTCGCTGAGAAGGAGGGCCCGATGTCGACGGATGAACTCAAGAGAGTACTGCTGCATCGGGCCGGGAAGGGGACGAAAATCGCGGATCGAGGCCATTTCATTGGAGGACTTTTCGTCGAGGCTCACTCCTTCTTTCCTTCTATGAGGCGTTGGTAGATCTGCATGAGTCGAGCGTCGAGTGAGATCGTTTGTTCGGGAATTTGCTCGACGCGGGGCAGGATATAGACGGAGAGCTCTGAGTCCTGTGATGAGCTGGTTGCTTTCTGGAAAAGGGGCCCGACGACCGGCAGGTCTCCGAGCCAAGGCGTCTTGTCCACCTGACGCTCCGTGGTTCGCTCCAATAGCCCTCCGATCACTACCGGTTTTCCCGATTTGGTGCGTACGTGGGTGGTGATTACTTTCTCGCTCGTCGGCGGAAGCGCTGTAGCGGACCCGGAAGTGTCGGCACTGCGCGCGGAGACGGTGGAGGTAATATCCATCGTGATGACATCGCCGCCCGACACCCAACCGTTGATTCCGATGATGAGTCCCGATGTGATTTCTCGGACTACACCGGTTGGATCTAGGTGTCCAGTATCTGGATTCACGACAGCGTCTCGGTAACGGTAGGTATTCGTGTTACGAAATGTAATCTGCTCGCCCGAGATTCCGTTGAGTGTCGTATCGGCAAGAACGCGGGCTCGAGCCGAGGACAGCTGGAGGTTGAGGTTGAGGGCGAAGAGCCATCCGAAGGCGGACACGATATCGAACTTCAGCGCGAGCAGCTTTCCTATTGAACCGAAGAAGGAGTTTCGCTCACCTCCGGTGAGCGTGTCCGCATCGAGTGTGATTTCGCGGTTGAGCCCTGTGCCACGGTCGTGTTGAATCACCAGGAGCTCGTAGCGAATCTGCCGTGCCGGTCGGTCGACGGACGGGAGCTTTCGACGCAAGAAGTCCCGTTTCTTTTCATCGCCTACGAAGAAGAAGGTCGACGGATCGGTGGTCGCAAACACCTCTTCTCTGTTCACTCCAGGTGGGAGGCGTTCAATCAAGTCGGAGACCCGGATATACCTCAGGGTGAAGGGTTCGCTGTTGACTGCTCGATCAACCGACGCAATATAGGTCCTGAGCCGTTGCCTCTTCTCCTTGGAGAGCGGAAGGACAAAAGATTGAGATCCGGGAATGACGACTGCATGTTCCGGGCCGAACTCCTCCGGGAGGACGCGAAGAAACTCGTCAACGAGGATGAAGCTCAACTCGAATAGGTAGTAGTCCCGGTTTGCGGGCGGTCGATCGATGTGCTCGAGGTAGGCGCGGATCGGCGCGATCTCTGCGGGTTTTCCGCTCATTATGACCGAGTTCGATTGAGTGTCGACGCGCAACCGGTTGGTTGATGCGAGTGAGGTAGGTAGAAGCGCCGGTACTCGCTGCGCGGAAATGTGGGCGAGGGGAACGACGACGGTATTGTTGAATCCGCTCATGAGGTCCTCGTCGCGAAGATCATAGACAACGAAGGTACCGCCGTCCTTTGAGCAGCCAGAGCCCCCTAGACTGAGCAGGAGTCTGAGCATCTCGTCAAAGGACTTCGCTTCGAGGTCGATGTCGGTGAGGGTCGAGTCGGAATCCGTCCGGAAGACGACCTCCTTCCCTGCCATTTTCATCAACGTGGCGATGGCATCCCGAAAGGACACCGACCTGGCCACGAGAGTGTACTCGTCGTCCGCGCGGGAGAAGGCGTCGGAGGCCAAGGTTTTCGTTGTTGGGGGGGCATTGGCAGTCATGCCGGAAGGGACCCTGCGTATGATGAACCCGGTATCAGTCTCCTCGAGAGAGCACTCAGGGTACTTCCTGGTTATCAGACGGAGAATCCCAGCCAAGGATAGGGACTTCCCGTGAAGGGTGACTTTCCTGCCGGACAACTCATCGCTGAGGATACTAATGCCGGTGTGCTCGGCGAGCCGTTGGATGAGCCTCTCCGCATCGACCTCCTCCGCATCGAGCTCGAGCAATCCGGTTAGGCGGTCGGTACTGACCCGGATCTTCGAGACGTAGACGAGCCCGTTTTTCTCCCAGGCATAGAGACGGAGGGGGGGCAAGAACATTGAAAGCGCCTGCTGCAGAGTTGCCTCGTGAATGTAGCAGGAGGTTCTTCCTGTGACCGTTTCGTCGGGTAGGATGGATCTGCCATAGAGCGCCCCGAGAGAAAGAAGGATGTCCCGAACCGGTTGGTCGCGGCACTCGAACTCGTTAACGGTCTGACTGGCTGAAGGAGAAACAACAATGAGGACGAGAATTGCCGCCGGTGCACACACGAGATTTCTCACTACAGCCGCGATCCACGCAAAATCGAGAAGATGAATTGTATCCCTTCTGAGAACAGGGCACCGCCGGAGAGAAAAGGGGCGAACGGCAGAGAACCTCCACGCGTTCTCTGTCGATCGGGCCCCAGCGTGGCAAACAGAAGTGCGACGCACGAGGCGAATAGTGTTGCGCACCACCACCCGGACGCCCCCAGGGCGACTCCGAGGTAGAGTGAGTACTTGACGTCGCCCCTTCCGAGACGATACCCGGAGGTGCAGCGTACGATGCAGAAGACTGCATACCCCAGAAGCCCGCCCCAAAGCGACCGTGCGAGGGACGCGGCGAGGGAGACTTCGATGATGAGCCCGCATGCGATGGCGAAATCGGGGATTCTGCGAAACCGGAGGTCGCAGGCCGCCGCGATGGCCGTTACCGTTCCAAGCGAGAGGGCGCGAAGAGCCTCGGCGATAGTCATTTGTCTGCTATCCTGCCGAGGTCGGAGAGGACCGGCTCCAGATAGGACCCGACCGTTCGGAGCGGTCTTCGATTTCCGGCCGGTACGCACGCGAGAAGCCGCACGAGCCGCCGACGCTTTCCCGTCGCTACGATTCGCCAGGACCAGGTTCTTACTCCGAGCTCGAGCCGGGCCGAGTCACGTCCCGGAAAATCGTTAAGCAGGCGTGTAAGACGAGGGACGGCAATCTCTGTGATGGCGCGGTCCGCCATGATTCTGCCGATAGCCCGTTCGACCGACGCATCGACCACGGCTGAAGCGCGTCGGTCGGCCGGCGAAGCGGCCTGGGCGGCGCCAAGCACCCGGTACAGGGTCTCTCGCGAGGCGAAATTGACGTTGACGGTTGGCTCAGCACAAACGAGCGGGAACGCGAGTGAGTAGGCGGGACCAAGGAGCGCTTCGAGCTGCGGGCCGGATGTGGAAAGGCCGCCAGCTCTCCTGTGTCCGAGCTCGTCGATTATCGATCGACGCTGCGGAGCAAGCACTCCGGCATTCGAGAGATACAGATCGACCTTTTCGAGCGCAGCTGAGTTCACGTTAACGTAGGCGCCCTCTCCTCCGTCGGACGAGAAGTCCGACAGCTCCACCCGACGGCCCGTAGCGGCGAGAGTATCTATCAACTGCCAAACCCTGTCGTGGGGGGAGTCCGCCTGAGGCGTGAGATCGTCCCGCAGTCGAACCACTACTTGTTCGGCAATATCCTCCAACTCCACCTGCTCCTCGACCCGACTGCGAAGGAGGTCGGCTGCCAACCTGCCGCTGCTCACGACTTGGCCAACGGCTGCCGCCAAAAGGCAGAGGAAGACAAGGGTGACTGAAACCCATACGCTGAACATACCGCATTCTACGTTGCCACTATCTGGCGCTCGTTCTGAGGAGCGGCCAGGCCCCGTAGGAGCTGCGAATGGTTGCATCCTCTCCCCCTTCGAAACGCACATCGACGACCAGAGCGGGCCTTCCCCCAACTTCCCTGACCTCGATTGAGACGTCACTCAACCCTCCGACCTTCCGTATCGACCTCCCGTCGTCAACCGACAACATCCCTGCTCGGAATCGCACGTCGAGGTGTCTCAGCGGATCACCGTCGAGACAGTAGACCCTCTCGCCGTCTGAAAGCCTTTCTGCACTCCTGCCGGCGCCGGACATTGGGACTCGTATTCTCCAGAGCTGAGCTCGGAGCAGGCCGTCGATGGCAGCTATTTTACGGTCCACCTCCGAGAGATGCCGTGCCCGTGCGAGTCGGCGCATCCCTCCGTCTGCAATTCCGCCGACGACGAGGAAACAGACACTGAGAACCGCGAGGCCCGCGAGCGCCTCAAAAAAGGTCGTGCCCTCGTCATGACCTCTCCACGTGCGTTTCCTTCTGCCGTGGCCAGGCAGTTCTCCACGCGAAGATACTCGAGTACCCGTTCGTGGGTCACGGCCGCCGCGTCCGCCTGTGCTCTGAAAGCGGCGTAGATCCCACCACTGGCGATAGAAGCCACAGCGAGAGCGACGATGGCGTCGATCAGGATCTGTCCCGACGTTCGTTTTACCGCTCCTTGTTCTGGCACCACGCCACCGAGCTCCTTCATTCCTGCCATGAAGCGATATCCCTGCCATCACCCACACCTCCGGGGAGTGCGTCGGCCCCGTAGGAGAGAACCCCGAAGGGAAGCCCATTTGGACCCGGGAGAAGGTAGTCATATCTCGAGTTCCACGGATCTGGAGTAACCGGGCGGTCGATGTAGGGACCTTCCCAGCCTGTCGGCACGGGGGAGAGCACAGGGCACTGCCAGAGCGCCTGAAGACCTTGTTCCCGCGTGGGATACTGTCGGCAGTCGAAGTAGTATGCCTGGACTGCGGAAACCAGAGTCTCTACGGTAGCTCGTGCAGCAACCCTTTTAGCCTTCTCAACGTACCGTAGTCCCAGCAAGCCGACGCTTCCGGTAAGTATCAAGACGATTCCCATGACGATTATGGTCTCGAGAAAGGTCCAACCACCCTCTCGGTCTGTCCTCGCTGCCTGGCCGTTTCCCATCTCGAAGAAGATAGACGGCTGTCGAGCCTCCCGCGCTTCACTCTCTCTTGACAATTCCCTGGGAAACTGGACAATGCGGCAAAACAGACAAATCCACGACCGCAATTCGCGTAGATTTGACCCACGAAAGCTCTCGGAATCAAGGAAGGCTCAGAGGTGATAAGTACCAGCGGAATTACGTTGGCGTTCGGACAGCGCGTATTGTTCAAGGACGTCTCAATCAAGTTCAACCCCGGCAACTGCTACGGGATTATCGGTGCCAACGGAGCAGGCAAATCGACATTCTTGCGGATTCTCTCAGGAGAAATCGAGCCCGACGCCGGTGAGGTGGTGACGACTCCGGGCGAGCGGATTGCGGTCCTCGAGCAGGACCAGTTCCAATTCGACGATTACTCCGTGCTGCACACGGTCATCATGGGATATCGGAAGCTATACGACCTGATGATCGAACGCGAGCAAATCTACGAGAAAGAGAACTTTTCCGAAGAGGACGGAATCCGGGCCTCCCATGTAGAGACTGAGTTCGCCGAACGCGGAGGTTGGGAAGCCGAAGCGGAGGCGGCGACCTTGCTGTCCGGTCTCGGGATCGAAGAAAGCCTGCTGCCTGCCAAGATGAGAGAGCTTGACGGAGGTCAGAAGGTTCGCGTTCTTCTGGCTCAGGCTCTTTTCGGTAATCCCGATATCCTCCTCCTCGATGAACCGACGAACCATCTCGATTTGGCGTCGATCGGTTGGTTGGAGGAGTTCCTGTTCAGGTTCAAGAATACCGTGATAGTGGTTTCTCACGACCGTCACTTCCTGAACCGAGTATGTACGCACATTGCGGATATCGATTTCGGAAAGATTCAGTTGTTTGTCGGCAACTACGACTTCTGGTATCAATCGAGTCAGCTCGCGGCGAAGCAGGCCCGAGACGACAAACGAAGACGGGAAGATAAGATCGCCGAGCTCAAGCAGTTCATACAGCGCTTCGCGTCGAACGCCGCGAAATCACGTCAGGCGACCTCCCGTCAGAAGCTGATCGAGAAACTGACCGTTGACGATTTGAAACCTTCGTTGCGAAAGTTCCCCTATATAAACTTCACTCCGACCCGGGAGCTCGGAAAGAACGTCCTCGAGATCAAAGGGCTGACGAAAAGAGTCGAAGGGTCGACCGTCTTGAGAGATTTTCGGATGACCGTGCAGTCCGGGGAGAAGGTTGCGTTCGTCGGACCCGAACACCAGGCGAAGACAATGCTATTCGAGGTCCTCATCGGGGAGGCACCGGCCGAGGGAGGAGAGTTCGAGTGGGGTGTCACGACGAGTCTCGCCTACTTTCCGAAGGAGAGCTCGGACTACTTCGATACGGACCTGAGCATAACCGACTGGCTGCGGCAGTTTTCTCCCGAACAGGAGGAATCCTACGTTCGCGGTTTTCTGGGCAGGATGCTCTTCTCCGGGGACGAAGCTCAGAAAAGTGTCCGAGTGCTTTCAGGGGGGGAGCGGGTGCGTTGCATGATCGCGAAGACGATGCTGAGCGGCGCGAACGTGCTCATTCTCGACGAGCCAACGAACCACCTCGATCTCGAGTCGATCACCGCGCTCAACAACGCGTTGATCGAGTTTCCCGGATCGGTGCTCTTCACCTCTCACGACCACCAGTTCCTCGATACCATCGCAAATCGAATAGTCGAATTCGTTCCGGGAGGGGGCATCATCGACCGCATGATGCGCTTCGACGACTATCTTGCTGACCAACAGATCGAACGTCTGCGCGACGAGATGTGTCGCGGAGAGCATCTGAGCCTCACCCTGTAGGGGCTGTTACTCCTGCTTGTCTTCGAGCAGGCGAGACAAGAAGCGCTGTTTGTCCTCCAGCTCGTGGACCTGGCTTCCCATGGAATCAAGTGATTCTTCCAGTAGGCGAACCTTTTCCTCAAGTCCGCGAATACGGCGGTCCTGTTCCGGCGGTACGGTAGTACCCTGTCTCCGAGAACGCGTAAGAATGGCAACAATCGGGATACTCAGTGCGAGGATCGGGATGAGAAGCGCGAGATATTCCATGGAAACTGGCAATCTCCTTTTCCCAACAAGAATACTACGAAGCAATTCGTCGTGCAATCGCTGCGACGAGCTTCACCGCGGCGTTTCGCTTGCTCGTGAGAGGAACGTGCTCGATGTTCTTCTCGGGATCGATGAAATAGAGCTCATTCGTATCCGTTTCGAACCCGACTCCGGCCGCGGTGACCTCGTTAACGGCGATGAGATCCGCATTCGCCCTCTTGAGCCGTTCATATGCGTCGGCAATGAGCTCCTCCGGCGGCATCCCCGCGAGCGCGCGAAACGCCACGAGAAAGGTCCCGGGATGTCGGGTTTTTAGGCCATCTATGATCTTCTCCGTGGGCACGAGCTCGACCTGTAGCGACGCCCGCCCGTGGGTAGAAACCTTGTGACCGGCGCGCTTCTTAGGTTTCCAATCGCCGACGGCAGCGGCCGCGACGAAGACATCGCAGCGGGTGGTCGAGAGCTCCGCCTCCACTGCCCGTGCCATGTCCTCCGCCGTCTCCGTGGGAACCACACGGATTCCGGGGGGAGGGGAAGCCGACAACTTGCCGGCAACGAGGATGACCTCCGCCCCGGCCTCACGAGCGGCGGCTGCAACCGCAATCCCCATCTTGCCGGAGCTGTTGTTCGTAATCACCCGAACCGGGTCCAGGTACTCAACGGTCCTGCCGGCGGTGACGAGGACGCGTCTTCCGCGCAGGCTGCCCTGGAGTTGTGCTCGCTCTCCGACCAGCTCGACCACCGCTTTCACTATCTCTGCGTTGTCGGCAATCTTTGCCTTTCCCTCCTCGATGTGCGGCATGATGAAGTGAACTCCAATCTCTTCGAGGCGAGCTATGTTGGCGGATACGAGGGGGTGGCGGTACATCGGCTCATGCATCGCGGGGACGACGATGAGAGGGATCCCCTCCCCAATGGCCGTCGTCACCAGCGTCGTAACCGGGGTGTCATCGATCGCGGCCGCGATTTTGCCGATCGTATTCGCAGTTGCGGGGGCGATGAGTACAAGGTCGGCTTTGCCCTCGACGTTCCCGGCGAGGGCGACATGCTCGATGGCACCGGTGAGCTCAATGATCGGGTCGTTTCCGGTCGCCCAGTGCATGAGGTCGGGATGGATGATCTTCCGCGCAGACTCGCTCATTACCGGCACGACGTCCGCACCCTGGCGCATAAGCAGCCGAGCGATTTCGGGAGATCGGACGGCAGCCACGCTGCCGGTTACTCCGAGGACGACAAGCCTCCCGGCGAGGGAGCCGCCGGAGCTGCCACTTATGTCGCGAGACGGGTGAGGTCGATCCATCGATAGCCTCCTATGCAACTACCCTTGTACTATTCCGGACAATGCATCGAGGAAGCGGCGTAGATGTTCCCTCGAGACATGTGGCATGATAACGATCCTCACGTATCCATCGAACAGCGAAACCGCCCAGCCTCGCCGACGCAGTCGAGTGGCAACCTCGGGCATACGACAACCCTCCGCCCGAATGCCAACGACGTTCAGAGTCGGGTCGACGACGAGCGAGAGCCCGGGAGTTCCGGCAACCGCGTCGGCAAACCAGGAGGTCATGTCCATCGCGCGTTTGACGTTTGCGACCAGGCCGGAACGGCCAAGGTGATGTAGGACCGCCCAGACCGCCGCAACCGACGCGCCTGAACGAGTGCCGGTGATCGTTCGCTGATTGGTCTCGCCTCCAGCCAGATAGGTCACGTTCGTTTCCGCAAACTTCGCGAGCTGTGCATCACGGAAGACGAGACAACCGGCGGGTATGGCGGATCTCCCCATTTTGTGTGGATCGATCGTGATCGACGAGACGCCCGGCAGGGAGAATCCGAAGGCCGGTGCCCGGTAACCTGCCTCCCTGAGAAACGGCAGGACAAAGCCCCCGAAAGCTCCGTCGACGTGGAAGTAGAGGTCGTTTTCCAAAGCGATCGAGGAGAGATCCTCAAGGGGATCGACTGCGCCCAAACCGGTGGACCCGGCGATGCCCACGACTGCCATTGTCTTGTCGCCGATTGCTGCCCGCAGTTCGTCGATTTTCACTCGGTGTGAGGAATCCACCGGCACGCGCAGCAGCTCGAGATCCATGAGGTCCGCTGCCTTGTCAAAGGAGAAATGCGCAGATTCAGAAAGCACCACCTGTCGTCTACCACCGCCTGCGCGGCGCTTCGCCGCCCACATCGCGAGAATATTGGCCTCCGTTCCGCCGGTGAGAATTGAACCGCTTACCGCCGTCCCGCCGATGAGGGCACCGATGGTCTCGACGACTTCATGTTCGAGCGCGACCGTTGCCGGGAAAAGTCCGGGATCACCTATATTCTTCTCGATGAAGCGTGCAAAGACCTCAGGCACGATCGGATCGGGCGAGCTGCACATCGATCCGAGTATGTGTCCCCCCTCGAAGGTGAGGTCGGGTGAGAGGCGCTTCTCGAGCTCGGTGAGGAGTAACTCTGAATCTTGACCGTCGACTTTCAGCTGCATTCGTGCTCCAGTTGTATACGCTCGGGCGCCGAGAAAAGCGCGCGCCTTCGCTGAAGTTCAGTGATAGGTATGTTCAGCGTCGGGGAACGTCCGCGCTCGGACTTCTCTCACGTATTCCCTCGCTGCATCGCGGATGACAGGGGCGAGTTCGGCGTACTGCTTGACGAATTTCGGTTTGCGTATCGTGCTCAAACCCAGAAGGTCGTTGATAACGAGCACCTGCCCATCGCAGTATTTCCCGGCGCCGATACCGATCGTCGGTATCCTGAGCTCGTCGGTAATCCGGCGCGCGAGCGCTTCGGGGACCGATTCGAGAACGAGCGAAAAGGCTCCATCGGCCTCGACATCCTTGGCCTCTGCACAGATCTGTTCCGCCTCGTTGTCCTGTTTGCCGCGAACCGTGAACCTTTCTGCAGTCTGCGGTTGCAGACCGAGATGGCCCATTACGGGAATCCCTTCGGAGACGAGGGCGCGAACCACCCCCTTCGGATTTCCTTCGAGCTTCACGGCCTGCGCTCCTGCGGAGATGATTCGGCGTGCCGAGGCAAGCGCGATATCGGGCGTATCGTAGGTCCCGTACGTCAGGTCGCCGACGACGAAGGTATCCGGCGCCCCATGGGAGACCACCGATACATGATAAACCATTTGATCGAGGGTCACGACACGGGTGGTGTTGGCACCCTGGAAGACCATGCCGAGCGTGTCACCGACCAGCAGCAGATCCACTCCGGCCTCTTGGAGGAGAAGGGCCGTTTGTGCGTCGTAGGCGGTGAGCATGGTAATCGGCTCGTTTCTGACTTTCTTTTCCTTGACTGCGTTGACGTCGAGCTTCATGTGGTGGCCCCGTTAGGTTCGAGCAAGTGTCTGTAGTCGCTCGGATATGAAGGTGAGAGATCGAGATAGACAGGCGCGATTGTCGAAGCTCTCGAGCCGCTCTGACAGCTCCTCCATGGCGGTCCCCCGGAGATGGCGGAGCTCAGCCGTAAGGGCAGGGACAACCCGGACGATATTGTCCACGATGGTGATCGTTGCCTTCTGGGCGGTCCGCGAGAGAGGGTTGAGGTCGACCGTTACAACTCGTTTGCCCATGCGCACCAAGGCTTCGGTCCGGTCGCCGTCTTCGAGGGGAACGAAGACGAGATCGGCGTTCTGAATTCCGCGCGGATCGACCCGCCGGCGTTCGCTGCCGAGCTCCGGGATGGTCCCACTCGCTTCCGTACCCACTCCGAAAACAGTCTCTGCTCCGTTCTCCCGGAGTACCGACTCGATGGCTAATTCGCGTTCGTCGGTTCGGTAGAACAGATTCACCTCGAGCGGTGCGCCACTCGCGGCGGAGAGCTCGACGAGCTCCTTCGGACAGAGGGCCGCCACGTTGCCGTTCACCGAAATAACGGGATGATCTGCGAGAAGAAACGCACATGCCGCTGCTGTTACGGCGTCTTCTGCAAAGGAACGGGTCTCCTCACCAAGGAGATAGTCGAACGCCTCGCCGCGACCATGTGCTACGACACCGGCGCCGGCCACGACCGAGCGTTCATACCCCTCGATCACGCGTTCTCGCAGTCGCAGGGACTCATAGCGGGGATGGCTCTTCGGTATCTCAATCTTCACGAATAATCCTGCCTCCGTCGGGTTCGATTGTGCTCACCAAAAGATCAGCATTTTGCCCGCTCTTATCAAGCAGCCGCCTTATTACTGGCAGCTCCTGCCGGAGTGCCAACGCGAATACACCATCGCCGAACATCAGCATGCTGGCGGGCAGTCTCGCGGCGTCGAAGAGGTCGAGCGTCGCCCTCGCCCGCGCGGATATGAGACCGCTGCCTTCTGCGAACTCGCGCGAAAGCGTCATGAAGCTATCGACTGTCTTCTCCGCCAGCAATCGGTCGAGGTAGCGTCTTCCAGCCGCGTTGATCCGCTCTCTTGCAGCGGGATCGGCAAGCATCGACTTCGTCGAAAGCGGTCCGTACACCACGAAAATCGCCGTGACGCGTTCGCCGACATCAAAGCGTTCGATACTCCCCACTCCCGGGGCACCGGCAACGGTTCTGATTTCGCAGCCGCCGTAGAACTCTCCGATCACCGTTCCGAGCCCGGTTCCGCAATTGATCTCGGCACAGTGGGCAAGCGCGCCGCACTGCGTCCGTGAAAGCGGCGAGCCGAGGAGATCGTTCAACGCGAGAGAAAGGCTGAGCGCAGCGGCGCCGCTGGAGCCAAACCCTGTGCTTTCGGGAACCCGCACGTGATGCTCAACGGAGAGAAGCGACGACCGCAGCTCCCTGTCGAGTGTGACAGCGTCAGCAGTCGTGCCCGTAACGAGCTCCAAAAACTGACGTACGACTTCCTGGGAGACTATCGCGTCAGATCGAACGGAGCCGTTTATGGATACGCGGGTGCGCAAAGACTGGTTGCCGGGTGCCGCGAGCGGGTCGGTAGAGGGAATCGACACGAGCCGGACCTGTGTGGTCACCCCAGCAGCCACTGAAAATCCCGCGCCGAGTGATCCTTTGTGGGGGGGATCGGATGCGGAGTCACTGATATGAAAGAACCCCGTAACGTGCCCCGGCGCATATGCCGCCGCGCTTCTCATCTCGGGAACGATACGTCACACCACTCGAAAAGTCAATGTGAAGTATCACGCAGCGTGTTGATATCGGGCGTAGAGTTCGCGGAGGGCGTGGGCAGGTAGGTGCAGCGAGGTGGCCTTCGGGCCGACCTTCCAGCGGCTCGGGGGCGTGGTCACTCATCCACACACGCCGAATCGTCTCATCCACCGCATCAGGGACAGCGCTCAAGCGCCGTGAGAAGAGCTTCCAATTCACAGTGCGCGCAACCTCATGTGAGCCGGCACCCTGCTCAGCGTGAGTTCCGAGCTCGGGGCGGCGGACTCGATACACCCTCCTGCAGTTGTAGTCGATTGCGAACTCCTCGGGTCCACTACTCACTACCGAGCAACCACTTCCCCTGCTTCAATCAACACGTTGCGCAATACTACCAAGAGTGATACGGTCTGCCCGATGAACCGGGTGTCGTTCGCCACAGTCCTTCTCCTGCTCTTCGTCGGAGCCGCAACTTGGTGCGAGACGATGCAGCTTGTGTGGCGTTATCCGACAGGCGGTCGAATTCGAAGCTTGCCGGTCGTAGGGCCCGGCGGTTGGATCTATGCACTGTCGGATGATGGTTTCCTCTATTCCTTCACCCCGGGCGGGAAAACTCGGTGGGCGACCAACCTCGGCGGCCTGGTTGTCGATTCGCTTTCGGTGGGCCGAGACGGAACCGTGTATGCGGGGTTGAGGAACAACCGGATCGTAGCGGTGAATCCCCAGGGGGGCGCAATCTGGAGCTTCGACGCGGGGTCGGCAATTCTTGGCAACCCGGCAACGGCGGATGACGGGACGGTTTTTGTTGGCACTTCTCGCGGGACCCTCTATTCGGTTTCTGTGAATGGCTCTCTCGAATGGAAGATCACGCTTCCTGCCAGAATGACTTCGGCCCCGGTGCTGGATGCGCAAGAGACGGTGTATCTGGGGGGATCGGATGGGCGGCTTTACGCGCTGAATCGTTGGGGGCGTTTCAAATGGTCGCTTCCGCTCGGTGGACACCCGCTCTCAGTGGCAGTTGGGGGAAGGGGTGCTCTGTACGTGCGCGTTTCGGACGACGTGATCCTGAAGGTGAGCCCAGGCGGGAAGGTGATGTGGCAGAAACGTATTCCGGCGGAGAGCTTCGGTCCGCTGATCGCGGATGAGCGTGTGTTTATCGCGAGCCGCAAAGGTGAGGTCGCGGCCTACGATGCGGCGGGAAATCAGCTATGGAGCAAGAAGCTAAAGGATCGGTTGACCGGATCCTGGCTGCTCGGAAGGCGCTCGGTCTATTTGATGACAAAGGGTAGCAACGTGGTGACCCTAGGACGACAGGACGGCTCTTCGGAGGGACGGACGAAGGTGGGGTCGGTGGGTGGAATGGCGGTCGCAGACAACGGAACCCTTCTCATCGGAGGCGACGATTGGCTCCTGTACGCCTACTCGGGTGTGCCGCCGGACCCGCAGGCGGCCTGGGCTGCACCTTCGAGCGACGAACGGAATTCCGGCCACGGGGCGGGACGTTTCGACGAGTCTTCTCTCAACCGGCAACTCGGCCTCGTGCCGGACTATCTGGCATTGCGCGCGCAAGAGGATCCGACGTCACGTTATGCGCTCTCCAGCTTGCTTGCTGAGATCCAGAGTCGGATGGTATCAGGAGGATTGGGAAAGAGCACCTGGTATGTGAGACGACTACTTGAGCGGATCGTAGGAGTCGGGGTTCTCGATCCGGTGATTGAGGGCAACTCTGTTGTGAACGATTTCCCTGATGTACGGGCAGAAGCGGCGGGGCTGCTTGGAAGAGTCGGGTCGCTGTCTGCGAGAAATGCCCTGATTCGGGTGTTGAATGAGGAATCTGATCCCGTTGCAGCATCGCAGGAAATCCTTGCACTCGGCAGAATCGGAAGCGACGGGGACGGGCGGGCGACCCGCGGCATCGCGTTCGCTCTGACCCGTCTCGAAGCCGGTTCAGGACGCGGGGAAGCACGGATGGCAATGGCCGCCATCCACGCGGTCGCCGCCATCTCTCACTATGAGGGAGAGGTGCCCGACTCTGCGGGCCGCGTAATGTTGCTGTCGATTTATCGTGGCGACTATCCGTCTCAGGTTCGGGATGAGGCTCTCACGCTCCTGCGCAACCATCGCCCGTAGAGGATTTGGTGAACTGCTGATATACTGAATCAAGGAGGTCGAAATGAGAAGGAGCCTGCTGGTTTCTTGCCTTCTTGCAGTGGCGATGCTGTCGTTTGGACTCCAGGTCGACAAGCAGGAACTATCAAAGGGCCAGGGGGCGGACATTCAGTTCGTCAACTATGTCGGCCCCCACACGAAGATCGACACGATCGCGGAAATCGTCGGGATTGGTACTGCACTCGGAACGCACCTTGTCGCGGATCAGTACGGTGAGTTCACCTACTACGGCAAATACGACGTGATTCACGCGGTCAGCACGGCCGAAGCGGACAAGCTGGATGCCGACATTTTCATCATTGATAAGAGTGCGACGGTTGACGATGTGAAGAACATCATGCGCATGGTGAGTGGGTATTTGGAGTCGGCCTACGGCTACCCTGCGGCGGATGCGGCCGTGCTTGCGAAGTTCGTCGTCTACTACAACGCCGCCTTTCGCGGGGACATGAAATATATCGACTCGGCCTACAAGCAGGTCGTTACCAGGAATGTGACCGCCGAGAATGTGGGTATTGCACGGGTGTACAGCCAGTGGCCGGGGAACACGCGAATGCTCATTCCGCTGTCGGGAGAGGCAGCAAAAGGGAACCTGAGCTCGGTCGGTTCCGGGCAGCTCACCTCACCGGAGGTTATTCAGAACCTCCGGAAGGAGGCAAACAAAGGAGTTCCCGACCGCAAGGCGATGACTGAGCTCCAACAGCGGTCCATCGACCAGGGACAGCAAAAGGTGGAACAGCAGAAATCCCAGATTGCCTCCCAGGAACAGAAGATTCAGCAGGAACAGAAGGCGATCCAAGAGCAGAAGGCCCAGATCGAGCAGCAAAAGAAACAGGCCACGACTCCCGAACAGCAAAAGGCGGTTGCCTCGAAGGAGGCCGCCCTCGAGAAGCAGAAGGCTGAGGTTCAGCAGCAGCAGCAGCAGGTCGAGCAACAGAAAAAAAGCGTGGCGAAGCAGGAGCAGCAACTCGCCGAGCGTCAGCAAAACGTCCAGAAAGAACGACAGGCGATCGCTTCCGATCAAAGGAGCGTTCTCAAGCAGCAGGCGCCGCCGACCACGCAGCAGGGTAGCACGACTCAAGCTGTCTCCGTCGCTCAGCCTGGCGAGGTGTTGTTTGTCTACGACCAGGAGGGAACGGGAGAGCATCTGGGTCGACTTGTCATCATCGATCGGGTCTCCGGGAAGTTGAAAGCATCATCCCAGTTGAATACCGTACGAGGAAGGAGGTACGAGAGGCTGCCGAATGCCTATCTCGTCGTGGCCGGACGCACGGGAGGGACGGGAGCCGTAAGGCTGGTCACTCTTGACTCGAGCTCATTGAAGATGACCGGAGAAAGTGACATCGCAGTGGCTCCTTCGAGCACGATGGCGGTGAGCGGAAGCGACATCTACGCTATCGGAGAGAAGGAGGGAACATCACATCTCGCGCGCTTCGATTCAGGGCTGAAGCTACAAGCCGAATCCGACGCAATTGTCAACCCCTACAGCTATATCGTTGTATCGGGCAATGAGGTCTACGTTCAGGACGATCAGGGGAACATCCTCATTCTCGACAAGACGGATCTCAAGGAAAAGAAACGCTCCGGGGGCTGAAGCATCCACCGGATGAGGAGAGAAACCTGAGGGAGGGGAAATGCGAAAAGGCCAAAATGTGTTTGCCGGCCGGAGTCTCTGCGTCGTCAACGATTTTTCCGTGGACGAACAACTGTACCTCTACGAGAAGACACGTGCGCTGAAGGCAGCTCTCACCGGGGGGGGCGAGGCGCGCCAGTTTGCCGTTGCCGACCCCACACTCGGAGTCTATCTCATCTTTCTCGAAGACAGCACACGAACCAAGGAATCGTTCCGCAATGCCGCGAAGTTTCACGGGGTCAAGGTGAACGATTTCAATGTTCAGAGCTCTTCATTCAATAAGAAGGAGAGCATTACTGATACCATCAAGATGCTCTATGGATACAGCGCACGCTCGATGTTCGTCATTCGCAGCAAGCTGGAGGGGACCAGCCGATGGCTTGAGGACTCACTCGGAGTGTACGCGCGTCGCAACGATCGTGACCCCCCCGCTTTCATCAACGCCGGGGACGGCAAGCACGAGCACCCGACCCAGGAGTTCCTCGATGAGTTCAGCTTTCTTGAGCAGCTCGACTGGAGTAACGAACGAATCCACCTCGCACTCGTCGGCGACCTCTGTCATGGCCGCACCGTTCACTCCAAGGTCGACGGACTGAAGGTCTTCGGGGAGGTTCATGTGGATCTCATTGCTCCAGACGAGTTGGCGCTTCCTGAACACTACGAGTCGCGAATGACGGCAAACGACTTCCAGGTACGAAGGTTCGCTTCGATCGAGGA
Source organism: uncultured Spirochaetales bacterium (assembly GCA_964506755.1). GTDB lineage: Bacteria > Spirochaetota > Spirochaetia > DAHUYW01 > DAHUYW01 > CAZDMH01. Next base: position 6,116 of record CAZDMH010000025.1, on the reverse strand, counting down.
GTATCTCTCGCAGGCCGATGTCGCGACAATCTGGTACTTCACACGTTTGCAGCTCGAGCGGATGGGGGAGGAGGTACTCGAAAAGGCGCCGATGCTCCGACGTGCGGTTACGTTCGGTCAGCAATTCCTCCCACGATTGCCTGAGGGCACAAAGTTCTATCATCCGCTTCCACGCCACCGAGAGTTTCCTACCATCCCCTTTTTTCTTGATAACCTTCCGGTGAACGGCTGGGATCGTCAGTCGATCAACGGCTACTATACGCGGATCGTGGAGATAGCCTTGTTGAGTGGAACGCTCGGTCAGGACTTCGAGGGGGAAGCGATGGTGCGACCCGCCTATCTCGACGATTTCGTCGAGGAGGCTGTCGTTCAGGACGGTGCCCCCCGTGACTACAAGGTCGGTATCAAACCGGTCGAAAACGGAATCGTAATCGACCATATTGGAAGAGGCGAAGATATAGGCGAGATATGGGACCACATCGACAAGATCCGTCGCATCATGCGACTGAATCACCGCAGCTCGCATGGAGTGTACCACTCAAGTAGCGACCGGGTCTTCAAGGGGATAATCTCTCTTCCCGACATCCTGGAGTTCGACGAGCGTCAATTGAAGATGCTTGCTGCGATTGCTCCCGGCTGCACGCTCAACATGGTGAAGGACTCCGAGATCAGGAAGAAGTACCGTCTGCACATGCCTCCGCGGATCTACAACTTCGACGAGATCTCTTGCAAGAATGAGAATTGCATTTCCAACCCTCGGAACTTCGAGGATGTGCGAAAGGAGTTCTACAGATCCGAAAAATCAACGTTCGTCTGCCGCTATTGCGAACGGCCGCACAACTTCCACGAGATCTGGGACGTATAGACGAAAGCGAGTGCTATGACCGACCGAAAAGGCGTCGGAAGAAGCGGAGAAGGGCCTGCCACAGCCGAGAGATGAGGCCGGGATTGCGGAGCCTCTCCATCCGTGTGTAGGCGTCCGTCAGCTCGTCGGCGCTGAGATCCTTGCGTTGCAGGTTTTCGTCAACCTCCATCTCGAGGCGCTCGAGCTCGTCCTCTCGGTCGATTACGTAGGCCTCTATCGTCTTCCATCCGAGTCGTTTGGCAGACTCGAGCCTCCGATGGCCTGCGATTAGCTCCTTGTTCTTATTGACGAGAATGGGCGTCATGAGCCCATGGCGGTGCATGCTCTCCATGAGGGGAGACAGATCGCCAAGGTTCTTGCGCACCCTTCGCCGAAGGATAATCTGATCGATCTGAAGCAGCACAACTGTCCTCCCGGTGCCGTGGCCCCTGTGTACTCCAGGGAATGTGCGGCTTAGTCGACGAACTCCCTATATTCCTCTTCGCTCAAGAGCTCTTCCAGTTCGTTTTCGTTGTCGACGGACATACGGCAAAGCCACCCTTCTCCAAGTGGATCAGCGTTGATGATCTTTGCGTTATCCTCGGCCAAACGTCCGTTGACCTCGATCACATTGCCGGAGAGCGGGGCGTAGACATCTGAGGTCGACTTCAGGGCGTCGATCGAGCAGATGGTCTCTCCCTTCGACACGTGTCTGCCTAACTCCGGCGGTTCGACGAACACGATCTCACCGAGCTCGTTCTGAGCGAAATCCGAAAGACCTATGCGCACGCCGTCGTTCTCTTTGCGTATCCAAACGTGGTCCCGTGAATAGAGGGTCTTCATGTCGTGCTCCTTCATTCTTTACTTCCAACAAGCAGTAGGCGGACCGTGCTCCGTGCAGATGTTGCGACGGACGCCCAAAACTCCCACTGGCCGGCGAGTGGCCAAGACATTCAGAACGGGTCCGTCAGTCGAGGAGGGGATTGGACGACGGATTCGACCCGTCTCCCGCGCGGCCGCCCCCGGCGCCGACCGATGGAGGTCCGATGATGGGCGCGCCGCCCGAAGCAGAGATCGAGCCTATGTTTTGGCTCGATTGATCGACCGTCGGGGGAGAAGGGCTGCCGCTGGGGGAACCTGCCAGCGATGAGCTATCGGGTAGATCGATATTCGTTCCCGGGGCTACGGTAGAGAACCCCTGAACAATCGCACTGTTCTGGAGCTTCTGAACGATGTCGTCGTTGCGCTGCTGTCGGTACTGTGCCAGATTGTCGAATCGCCGCGGTTCAGTTCCTGCGATGAAAACCTCCTCGACTGTCTTGCGTGTCTCCGTCGTTGGGAGGAGACCGGAGTCTGCATCCACCTTCACAGTCACGATTCCGTTGGTGGGTTTCTGGAAATCGACTCGCGGCAGGTCTTTGTTGATCGCCTTCATGTATCTTGCCCATACCGGCCCGGCTGCGGTGGCCCCCGTCAGCCCGAGCCCAAGGGAGCCCCCACGCTTATCGAACCCGAACCAAATGGCGGTCGTATAGTAGGGGGAGAATCCGATGGTCCATGCATCCGACCAGTTCTGAGTCGTGCCGGTCTTGCCTGCCATCGGCATTCCGTCGTAGCCGCCCGCGCGTGCCGTTGCCCACCAAAGGGTGCCGTCTTTTATCACGTTCTTAAGGAGCGAAACCATAACGTAAGCAGTCTGGGGCGACATGATCTGCAGATCCTTGCCTTTTCGCTTCTGTTCGGCCCGCAGCTGCTTTTCGGGCTCAAGGATTACGTTGCCGTTGCGATCCTGAATGTACTTGATCGCAACGGGGTCGACCTCACGTCCCTGATTCGGGAAGACGGCGTAGGCGCGCGCCATATTGAGGGGAGCAACTGGGGTAATGCCGAGCCCGAGTGGATATACGTGGGGGAAGACGTTCGGATCGTTCTTGAACTGCTGCATTCCGAGCATTTGTGATGCACGGTCGATGGCAGCGTCGAATCCCACCCCGTCGAGAACCTGCAATGAGGGAACGTTCATCGAGTCGGCAAGGGCCCACCAGAGGAGGACGTGACCGCTCCACTCCCCAAGGTAGTTGTAGGGTCGATAGGGAGTGCCGTCCGAGTTGTAGAAAACGATCGGTCCGTCGTAGATTCGCGTCGCCGGGGTGAACTTGCCCGAGGAAATCGCCGCGGAGTAGTAGAGCGGCTTGAACGAGGAGCCGGGTTGTACCTTCGAGTCGACGGCGCGGTTGAACTGGGACATACTATAGTCGTAACCGCCTACCATCGAAAGGATCTCCCCTGTCGAATTGTCGAGAGTAATCAGAGCTCCCTCAATCGTCGTCTTTTCCTCTTTCTGAGTCTTGTCTTCATGTGCGTTGATCGTGAGGGAGTGGAGACTCCCCAGTCCGAAAAGCATGGACAAGACATCTACCGTAGGATTGAGGGTGGTCAAATAGGTGTGGGACGCGTTCTGTTCCGCCTTGGCCTGGTCGGTAGTCGCTAGCCCGTTGAGATCGAACGAGAGTGATAGGAGGCTCACGACCGGGTAGAAGTTCTTGTTCACGTCCGAGAAGAGCTTGGAGGCGTTCTTTTGATATATGGAGTTGTACTCACTAAGGGCGCTCTTCATCATCTCGTCGGCGGTCTTTTGATAGTCGAGATTCAATGTAGTATGGATCACGAGACCATCGCGAAGGTAGTCGAGCTTGCCGTAGAGATCCTCTTCGAGTTTCTGTCGAACATATTCAGTGAAGTAGGGCGCCTTGCTGTCCTTCTCAGTGAAGGGCGAGCTTGAGGCGGGACGGGTATAATCGTAGTTCTGCCAGAACTGCTTGAAAGACAGATCCACGTCGGTCTGCGTTACATACCCCTTCTTAACCATCTCTTCGAGCACGACATGTTGGATCGTCCGGGCACGGTTGGGGTATTTGTACGGGTAGTACCGGGCCGGGTTGGCCAACTGGATGACAAGCATTGCAGATTCCGCCAGCGTGAGGTCCCGCGCCGAATGGCCGAAGTAGAACTGTGATGCCGCCTCGATTCCGTAGGTATTGCGTCCGAAGTAGGCGGTATTGAGGTATTCCTGCAGAATTTGATCTTTCGTTAGCCGTCGCTCGAGCTGAACGGCATACCAGAGCTCCTTGATCTTGCGCAATATCGTCTTCTTGTTGCGATCGGCGTAGAGTGTTCCGGCGAGTTGCTGGGTTATGGTGCTGCCGCCCGATACGTACTGACCGGTGATGATATTGAAGAAAGCCCTGAAGGTGCCTTTCACGCTGAACCCGTGATGACGGAAGAAGTTCTGGTCTTCGCGTGTGATAAGCGCGTAGACCAGATACTTCGGCAGTTGGTCGAGCGGAATGACCTCGCGCTTTTCGGCGCCGTAGAACTGTGTAATGAGTTGACCGTTCCGATCGAGCACTCGCGTCGGCAGAACCGACGTCGGACCATTGGTTCGAAGCGAGAGATCGAGGTTGTGGGTTCGCGCCAGCACCACACCAAGCCCGATACCGAGCCCAATCGCGACGAGGACAGAGAGGGCGAGGAGAGAATCAATGAGAATGCGCCGCCGACGGTTGTTCGCCATAGCAGTCAGCGTATGAAGCTCGCACCCGTTTGTCAAGAGAACTCACCAGAGAGCAGCAGCTCTTGGCGACCAAGAAGTCCAGATAATTCACGTCAGCCGGCAGGAGTTATTGACTTCAGGACGCGCTTTCTATACTGTTAAATGCAGTAAACTGTAATTCACAGTAATCGAGACAAAATGGCGAAGACACACGGCCGCCACACCCCCGCGTTTCTCCTATTGATGCTCTCCGATGGCCCATCCTACGGCGCTCAGCTCCTAACGCGTCTGGAATCCGAGCTCCCTCACTGCTTCTCGGACAGCGCAATCGTATATCGGAGTCTTGCGCAGATGGACAAGCAAGGACTCGTCGAGACTCGATGGGTTACCGAGGGGGCGGGACAGCCGCGAAAATGGTATTTCATCACGAGGAAGGGCAGGATGGCGCTTGGCGAATACGCCGAAGACATCGAACGGCGAGTCAAGAACCTGACTTTCTTCCTCGATCGCTACAGAAAGGAGTAATCGAGTGCGACGCGCTGCACGACTTCCCTCGATAGCTTTGCTGTCTTTTTCTCATCTACTCAACGATATGTACTCCAACTTTCTTCCTCAGATGCTGCCTTTTCTTGTCATTCTGATGCCGGGGTTCGGAGCCACCGAAGCGGCAGTACTGGTGTCGACCTTTACAATCACCTCTTCATTTGCTCAGCCGCTATTTGGTTACCTGTTCGATGGCCCGGGGCGCCGCTGGATGTTCACGCTGGGCACGCTCTGGATGGCGATACTGCTCAGCCTCACCGGTATTACGCACACCTATCCAGTTCTGGTGACTCTGGCCGCATTTGCAGGTTTGGGCACAGCGGCGTTTCATCCCCGTGCCTCGAGCCTCGTGAACGTGACGTCCGGTGACAGGAAGGCCGTCTTTCTGTCAGGCTTCGTCGCCTCCGGCAATCTGGGTTTCGCGCTGAGCCCGCTCGTCCTTATTCCATTCTTCAAAGCTTATGGTTTGCACGGCGCAGTTTTCGCCGTCATTCCTGGGGCGGTCGTGGCGATCTTGCTGCAATTCTTCGCGCCCCGAGGCGAGCCTACCGGCAAGAGCTCCCCCGCGTTGTCCCAGGTGATTTCGTCCCTGAAGTCGGCAGCACAGGAGCTCGCGGTGCTTATCGGGGTCATCGCGCTGCGTTCGGTGGCCTACACCGGGTTGCTTGCTCTTCTGCCGCTCTACCTGAAAGCGGACGCGCTCTCGGATACTGAGGTGAGCCATTTGCTGACCATCATGCTGGCGAGCGGTGCCGTTGGTGGGATCGTGGGCGGACTGGTCTCCGACTATTACGGCCGCAAGCGGCTGATAGTCGGGTCATTGCTTGCGGCGACGCCGTTCTTTTTCGGTTTTCTCTTTACGGAGGGAGTCGTCAGCATAATCTTGCTTGGGCTTGCAGGTGCCGCACTGATGTCGAACTTCTCAGTAACCGTCGTGGCCGCACAGGAAGCTATCCCCGCAAACAAGGCTCTCGCCGCCGGACTCAGCATGGGGTTTGCCGGCGGGCTCGGCGCACTTGCTGTCATTCTCGTCGGTCGGGCCGCGGATATCGTCGGCGTCCGCGAGGCGGTGGCATTCCTCTTTGCGCTCCCGCTCGTCGCGGGGCTTCTTGCGCTGTGGATGAAGAACCGAGCTGCTGACCGCTTGCAGCGAATCAACCGGTCGGCCGCGAAGAC
>CAZDMH010000024.1:0-72763 GCA_964506755.1 uncultured Spirochaetales bacterium | reverse complement strand
GGCCGTGGACTATAACTGGAAGGTGAGTCCGATGATCATATTGAACACCGGGTTGAGGCCGGGTTCGCCCGAAAGCTCCGTGCCGAACATCGCTGCGTCGAGCCTGAAGAACTTCAGGTTGAGCCCCAATCCCGCAGAGAAGAGACCCTGGTAGAACCCGGCTCGAAGATCGAGGATCTTCAGCAGAGTGAGCTCAGTGCCGATTCCGATGTCGAGAAGCGGATTCTTCGCCGTGGACGGATAGAGGAGAAAGTCGAGGGCATGGCCGTAGTCGACCATTAGCTTGAAGTTGCTGACTATTCGCTCGAGAGCCCCGAGTCGAGGAGTGAAGAGCGCTCCCACACCCACGTCGATCGGCAGCAGGGTGGTGCTCTTCGTCGGTGTGGCCGTGTTGTTGAGAAAGTCGCCCAGCGTGGGATAGAGGTTCTGAAGCACGGGGGTGTAGAGGTTGCGCCCGACGATTCCGATGCTGATGAGATTTCGGTACGAATACCGCAGGCCCGCGTCCACACCGATTACCGTATTGAAATAGAAGGGATTCGCGGTCAGGGTGCTGACACCAAAAGAGCTAAAGAGGGCCGGAATCTCAAGCACCGACTTCTCAATGTATGAGACCCCCTGGAGCCCTCCTTTGAGCATAACACCTGCATCGAGCGAGCTGTTCCAGGCGGCCGGAAGCGGGATCCTGAAGGCATACCCTCCGTCGAGCATGAGCTGCTCTCCTATCGAGGTGGCAACCGTCAAGGGCGCGGTAGTCTCCATCGTAAAAGAGCTGTCATTGAAGATCCCGAAACCGATTCCTTTTCCAACATAGCCGAACGAGATCGGACCGACGAGACCCATCGAGGCATATATGCTTTGAAGAAGGCTCTGAACGCTCGGTGTCGAAAGTACCTGAGCGATATTCCCACCGGCTCCGCCGGTGATGATGCCTGCGATATCGAAAATGGGTCCGCCGAGATGAAGAGTTATTTCTGAGAGCCTTGTCTGCGGCTTCGCTTCGTAGAAACCCGCGGGATTGCTGAAAAGGGTCGTCAGGTCATCGGCGAGCGCTGCGTGAGGGCCACCCAAGGCGGAGGTGCGCGCCGACGAAAGTGACGTCGACATGGTTGTGAGCTCTTGGGCTCCCGCAGTAAAACTCACCAGGAGTACCGCGAAGATGACGAGCACTGTTCGCTTATGAATCGCGGGCATCGATCCCTCCTCTTGGTTGCGCAAGTTCCTCCAGGCTCACCGGGCTCATCGAATCAATTGCTCAATAGAAGCTTTGGATCGTACTCGTAAGATCCGGCGACTGAATGTTGTTGACGAGGCTCTTTGCGCTTTGGAGATTGTTGTATGCCGGCTGGGTGGCGCTCGTTAGGGATGCGAGCTGGCTGAACCCTCCCGCCTGCTGTGCCGCGACGACGATGTACGCCGCGCTTGCAATTGCATACTGAGAGTCGGTGACGGTTGCACCTCCGCTGCTTGCATTCTGGATATTCACTGCCCCCGCGGTGGCGAGGGTGATGTCGACGTTTTGCAGTACGGTATTGATGCTCGGCAGACTTCCGCCGGAGGCGACGTCGGCCAGAGCCTGTGTCAGCGCATCGGTAGCGCCGGAGGCCCCGAAGGCAAGCTGACCCGCGAGGAGGTTCACCTCTGGATCTGTCGAGCTCTTGATTGCATCGTAGGCGGCCTTCATTGTCGAGGGATCACCCGTGGCGAGCGCCTGTTGAGCATAGGTGATCTGCTGCGCTGCCGTCATCGTCGCCGGATTGCGCTGGAACGATGCCAAGGGACTGAAGGTGAAAACTGCTTGGCAGGAGCTCAGCATCACGGCGAGCATCAAGCCCGAAAAGCCAATCATTACCCTCTTCACACTCATGTCCTGCTCCTAAAAACGTATGGAGACGCCTGCCAAGATGCCGGAAGTCGAACCCGCAAAACCGCTTGGTGCGACCTGCTGAAATACCATTGCGTCCATTTGAAACCCGGGGAACTGTATGCCTACTCCGCCCCTCACTCTACCATATTCATAGCCCATGCGGAGGTGGAAAAACGAGAAGAGACGAAGATCTGCGCCGGCTCTGATGCCGTCGAGGAGCTCCGTGGTCGTAGGAGCCCGCAACATCTGTCCCGGATCGAATCGATATACGTAGTCGAGCTCGATTCTCGGATCGAAGAGCCTGCCCCTTTTACCGACCGCCGGATGATAGGCAATGCCGAATGTCGCCTGCATGGGGATCATGTAGCTGTCGGCAACCGGCTGGCCGGTCGGGAGCCCATTGCCGCTTCCGATGCTCGAGATCAAGCCGCTGAGGCTGTCCTGCGCATAGTAGAGTCGGGTATTGCCGATATCCGAGACAGTTAGACCGTACGACAGTGCCCCGTAATCGGCAATTGCCCCAAAGTCGAGGGCGACGCCGAAACCGTAGAGGGAGAGAACGCTCGAGGCCGCAGTTGCGGGTTGGTGGAGAAAGGAGAAGAGCTCGTCTGCGCTCAACACGGGCACATTGACGCGCAGCATGGGGCGAACGGCTCCACCGAGGACGAGATGTTTGCCGACGTTGAATCCCATCCCGCCGATGAACGCGATAGTCGCGTTCGCCGACATATCGCTCGAGCTGCTTCCCCAACTTCGACCGTCGAGAAGGAGTCCCAGCCCGAGGCCCGAACCGGAGTACCCAAGCCCCGCCGCGACCGAGCCCCCGAAGCCGTTGGCGGCAAAGAGCGGTGCGAGAGTGTCGCCGGCGTTCGAAGGTGAATCCCAGGCGGACGATAGGCGTTTGAGGTTCGGTCCGGTCGGAACCAGATCGAGCCCGGGAGCAACTGTAGCAATCGTAAAGGACGGCTTCCCCCGGGCAAATCCGGCCGGGTTGGCGTACAGCGATTCGAATCCTTCGGCCGACGCCACGATCGCGTTCCCCACCGAGCTCGAGTTCGGAAACGAGGGCTCGAAAGGAGGTTCAGTCTGGGTAGTTTGTGCTGTCGCGTGGGCAGTGACCAATGTCAAGGCTCCCAGCAGCGCAAGTATTCGTATCATGTCAGGTTATGTGTCGTCGAGCACGCTCGCGCTTTCTACTAGACATCGGTAACTCTAAGGTGAGTATACACCCGCAATTTTCAAAAAACAAAGTGCCCGGTATAGAGGGATTTGATATATACGGCCCTATCCACCCGCCATGGCAGCTTGTACGCGCTGCCGCCCTCTCACAGCATCAACGAAGGAGGGGTTGAGCTGAAGCGCTCTATCGTAGGCTTGGAGCGCCAGCTTGTATCGCTTTGCCATTTCACGGGCGTAACCAAGGCGAGCCCACCACTGAGCGATGTTTGGTGAGTGATAGACAGCGGTGGAAAAGGAAATGTCTGCATGGTTGTAGTCTCCCATGCGAATGTAGATCTCTCCCATGTAGTAGTAGACATCGTCGATCCGGTCACCGGTCGGAGCCAGGACGGTATATTCTTGGAAATACTTGATCGCCTGAGCGTTGTCGCCCAGGAAGTAGTAGCCTTCTCCGAGTATCTCGACGATTCGGCTGTCGTATCGAGATATCTCTATTGCCCGTTTTGCGTAGTCGACCGCCTCTTGATACCTTCCGAGCTTCAGCAGACTCCACCCGAGAACCGAATAGGAATCCATGTTCTTAGGCATCTGCTTGATCTCGTTGAGCGTCGTCTGAACCGCCTGCGCATATTGACCGTTACGGTACATCGCAAGAGCGTCGGGTCTGTTGTTCTGCTGAGCGGAGAGTGCCTGAACGACGAAAAGGAACGAGACGATCGAAGAGGCGGCCGCAAGACGGAGTCGCCTACGATCCATGCTGTCGTGCCTCTTTCCTCTCTTCCATCCGGCACATCCCGTTGAACTTCGCTCCGCTTTCCATAACGATGTCCGGAGAGGTGATATCGCCGTCGACCTGTGACATCGAAAACAACTCGACGCGTGATTGCGCAGTGATATTGCCCTTCACCTTGCCTTTGAGCGAGACCAGATCGGCTGAGATCTGCGCTTCGACATTCGCGTCGTCGCCGATATAGAGATCACCGGAGGCATTGATCTGGCCCTTGAACCGTCCCTTAATCATCAAGGGCTTCTTGAAGCTGAGCTCTCCGGTGAAATCGATGTCGTCAGCAAGGATCGTGTCGAGCTCAGTCTCCTCGACGTTCTTGATATGGACGTCACTCATGCCATTCTCCACAGTCGGTATCGTACTTAAGGGGATATGAGGTGTCAAGAGTCGGCGGTTTTCTCGGGCGTCTGGAGCGACCGTTCCTCGAGTGAGGACTCCAGTCGATCCTTTATCTTTCGCAGGGAGGTATACAGGGCAACCCTCATGTCAGCTGTGTGGGGATTGTAGTGCTGCAGATCGAGGAAGAGCTGCCATGGATCGTTGCACGTCTGCTCGATGATTTCGAGGAGCTTTGCGTAACCGACGGTTGAGATCGTGCTTGGTTTCAGGCCGAGGTCGTCCAGCACGCGGCCGATGAAATGAGTGACTCCCTGGGTGTAAGCCGCCTCTCGATCGTGTTCGTCGGGTGTGAGCTCTTTCACGACCATGCCAAGCTCAGCAAAGTGGGTCCGCCACCGCGCGCCCCGCTCCGCCTCGACTCGAACCGGACAGAAAACGATGGGCAAACCTTCAACCCCGTCACGCCCGGAATCGGGTCCGAACATCGGATGGGTGCCGATTATCTCGACGCTCTCTGGCAGGAGCCGCTGCATTACGCTAACGGGGTGAACCTTCACCGAGCAGGTATCGAAGAGCAGACTCCCGGGACGGACAATCGGGGCAATTCTTCCGACGACCTCTTCCATCGCGGAGATCGCGACGGTCAAGAAGATCGCGTCACAGCGAAGAAGCTCCTCCTCGGTTGCCCGTACGACACCCGCCGGGGTGGGGCGATTCGAGCTTCGCGAATAGCCGTAGACCTCGAAACGTTGCGACAAAACCTCGGCCCAAAACGCGCCGAATCGTCCAAGCCCATAAACGCCCACTTTCATGGTCCTGATACTAACTCACATTCGGGAGCAGCTCAATACAACGGACTCTGGTAACACCCGGGCGTTTTCGCTACAATAGACTATCACATCGTACGTCCGGAAAATCCACCAACAAACAGAGGCACTCCTATGACGTTTGTCGAACGAATGCATGCAAAGGCGAAGGCTTCGCCGAAGCGGCTCGTCTTCCCTGAAGGCACCGAGCCGCGCACGATCCAGGCAGCAAGGAAGCTGCTTGACGAAAAGCTCGTCACCGAGGTGACGCTCCTCGGAAACTCCGAGGAGGTGACTGCGGCTGCCGCCAAGGTCGGCGTGGGTCTCGACTCGATCCGGGTAGTAGACCCGAAGACCTCGGGTGCGCTCGAACTCTATGCCGGCGAGTACTGGCAGTTACGGAAGCACAAAGGTCTCACCGAGGAGCAGGCTCGGGTCGACATTCCCGATCCGCTGCGGTGGGGAGCCATTTCGGTCCGCCTCGGCGATTGTGACGGCATGGTGGCAGGCGCTGAAAACACGACCGCCAACGTCCTCCTCTCCGCCTTCACCATCATCAAAACCGCACCGGGTACGAAGTTCGCCTCGTCTTGCTTCGTCATGACTTTGCCGGAATCCAAGTGGGGAGTCGACGGCAGCTTGATTTTCTCCGACTGCGCGACGATTCCGGATCCAACTGCCGAACAGCTCGCCGAAATCGCAACTGCCGCTGCACAATCCTGCCGGACCTTCCTCGACGCCGAGCCAATCGTGGCGATGCTGTCTTTCTCGACGAAAGGCTCCGCCTCGCATCCCGCAGTAGACAAGGTGACCCAGGCTCTGGCCATCGTAAAGGAACGCGAACCCGACCTCCTCGTCGACGGAGAGTTGCAAGCGGACGCGGCGCTGGTCGCTTCGGTCGGAGAGAAGAAGGCTCCGGGATCCCCAGTTGCAGGCAAGGCGAACGTGTTGGTGTTTCCGGATCTCTCTTCGGGCAATATCGGCTACAAGCTCGTTCAGAGACTGGCGGGAGCCGAGGCCTACGGCCCTTTCCTTCAAGGATTCGCCAAGCCTGTGAGTGATCTTTCGCGAGGTTGCAGCGTCGACGATATCGTCAACACGGCGGTGGTCACGCTCTCACAGGCGAAATAGCGCCTCAGACAACGCAAACTCCCCAGAGGCTGTGCTGTCTCCAAAGAGCTGAGGGCTTGCCTCTGGGGAGTCGACAACTTATTATTGCTCTATGAATGTAATCATCGTCGGCTACGGAGGCATGGGCCGCGAGATAGAAGCCGTGCTCACCAGCCGCAGACACTCGATCGTCGCCCGGGTCGACCCCTCGACCGGAGTCGGCGACCACGATGCGCTCACATCCGACCTTCTCAGCCGTGCCGACGTTGCCATCGAGTTCGCCCACGCCGACGGAGTGGTCGACAACGCACGTGCCTACGCCGAGGCGGGAGTTCCGGCAGTGGTCGGGACCACCGGCTGGGACGATCGAAGATCCGCGGTTCGCAGGATTGTCGAGGAACGCAACGCAAGCTACCTGTGGGGCTCCAACTACTCAGTCGGCGCTCATCTTTTCTTCGCTCTCGTCGAACGAGCGGCGGCAATGCTCAATCCCCTCCCTGACTACGACATCATGGTCATGGAGATTCATCACAACCGCAAGAAGGATTCGCCCTCCGGAACAGCACTGGCTACGGCGAAGCGAATTCTCGACGCGAACGAGCGAAAGAGTCGAATAGTCGACTCGAAGCTCGATCGGCGCATCGAGCCCGACGAGCTGCATGTCGCCTCGCTCCGAGGAGGATCAGTCCCGGGAGTGCATACCGTCTACCTGGATTCCGCGGCGGACACCATTGAGGTGAAGCACACCGCCCGAAACCGGGGCGGGTTTGCGCTGGGCGCGGTTATGGCTGCCGAGTGGCTTCCCGGGAAACACGGTTTTTTGCAGGTTGAAGATTTCATAAACGAGCTATTGAGCAAGAGGAGTTCAGAATGAAACTGCAGGGAGCTTACACTGCCCTGGTCACACCCTTTGGGAAGGACGGATCGATCGACGTCACGGCTCTCGAGAGACTCGTCGACATACAGATCGAAGAGGGAATCTCCGGCCTGGTTCCTATGGGCACGACCGGCGAGAGCCCTACTCTCACTCATGAAGAGCACAACCGCGTGATTGAGCTGGTTATCAAGAGGACCGGCGGGCGTGTACCTGTTATCGCCGGCACCGGGTCGAACAGCACTGCCGAGGCGATTCGGATGACGAAGGCGGCCAAGGAAAACGGCGCGACTGCGAGCCTGCAGGTGGCGCCCTACTACAACAAGCCGAGCAACGAGGGCTTCTACCGGCACTTCGCCGAGATTGCGGACGCCGTCGATCTGCCGCTCATCATTTACAACATCCCCGGTCGAACCGCCAAGAACATAGAAAACAACGTCACGTTGAAACTGGCGGAGCACCCGAACATCGTCGGTGTCAAAGAGGCAAGCGGAAGCGTGCCACAGGTCATGGATCTCGTGGCGCGCAAACCGCCTGACTTCGCCCTCCTCTCCGGTGACGATAACCTCTGTTTCCCAATCGTGATGCTGGGTGGCGACGGCGTCATCTCGGTCGCCAGCAACATCATTCCCGCCGAAATGGAAAGGTTGGTGTCGCTCGCAGTCTCAGGAAACGTCGAGGATGCCCGGGCGTTACATTACCGCCTCCTCCCCCTCTTTCAAGCGCTGTTCATCGACACGAATCCAATTCCGATCAAATATGGAATGCATTTGAAAGGGCTGATAGAAGAAAGCTACCGACTCCCGATGTGCCCGATGGACGACGCGAAGAAGGAGCAGCTCACGCAAGTGCTCACCAACCTGAAGGTCATATAGCCTTCCCGCGTCTCGCCCGTTCGAGTGCGACGACAAGCCCGACAACCTCGTCCACTGAGAGCTCCTCGCCGCGGGCCGTCGGGTCTATCTCCGCCTCCCGCAGGACGGTTTCGACGATGCCGCGAGAATACAGCTCGCCGTTGCGCTCAGAGAGCAGATTGTTCCGTATCGTCTTCCTCCGCGCGGCGAAGAGGATTCGTACAACCTCCGCGAAAAGTCCTGGGTCGCAGGATCGATCGCGTGTGTTGGGGACGAGGCGGACAATCGTCGAGGTAACCTCCGGTACGGGATAAAACGACGCCGGCGCAATGTCCCCGTGCAGCTGAACATCGAACCGAGCCTGGCAAGTCAGCGAGAAGCTCGAGTAGTCCTTCGTTCTCGGAGAGGCGGCCATGCGCCGCGCAACCTCGCGCTGCACGGTGAATACCGCACGGCGCACGGGCGCTTCCCACTCGGTCAGGCTGGCGATGATAGGCGCGGCCGCGTTGTAGGGAAGGTTGCCGACAACCGCGTCAGGAAGCCCGTGAAGCTCCGAGGTTCTCCTCCAGGTCTTCAGATAATCTCCGGCTACTACGACGAGTGTAGAAACATTGCCGAGACTTTCCTCGAGGACCCGGATGAGCCCATGGTCGATCTCGAAGGCGAATAGCTTCTCCACGTTACCGACGAGCATATGCGTCATCGAACCGATTCCCGGTCCGATCTCCCACAGGGTCTCTCCCGGTAAGGGTTCGAGGAGCGAAAGGATCTTCCTCCGAGCGCCGGGAGAAACGAGGAAGTTCTGGCCGAACCGCTTTTTGAGCGTGAGGCCCTTGTCTTTGAGAAACAGTGAGATTTGCTTCGGTGAATCGTAGGTCACAGCGCACTCTGCCGTCGGCATTGTAGTGGAAATCGACGTACCCGCCTATATGGAATCGTAACGCAATCGACTACTGCAGCGCCTCTCCTTGAGGTCTCTGGGGCTCAAGAGCGAGGCGCTCCCGCTCACCCCGACGTCGACTCATTGCCGCACGGACGGAACGAAGGAGAAACGCAGTCGCCGGCAACGCCGCCGCACATAGAAGCACCATGTCGGTTCCCCCTACTCTGATCGGATTGAAGCGCGCAAAGAGCTCGGCACAGCCGCTCAAGAGGTCATGGTCGAGACCAATGAAAGAGCCGAGGATGGCCGCGAAGTAGTTCGGAAAGGGAATAAAGAGGTAGAGCAGTCCCGTCCAGAGAAAGCTCGTAACGATTGGGGTCAGCACAAGACTCGAAAGGAGCCCAATCGGATAGAGCATGCCGAATCGAGCTGCCAGTATGGGTGCGGTCGCGCACATGGCTCCGATTGTTGCGGCAACAGGCGCGCGGACGCATCTCGGCAGACGCGTCGCCAGGGCCCTCTCCACCGCAGGACTCAGCACCAGAATACCGCCGAGGGCTACGTAGCTTAGCTGGAACGAGATCGTGTCGAGACTGGCGGGCCAGGCGAGAAGGCAGACGAGGAACGTTACGCCCAGAAGATCAATTCCTCTGACTCGAATCGATACAAGTCGACAGACACCGAGTAGGCCGAACATCAGGACGGCGCGAAGGAGGGAAACCTTTGGACCGGCGATGAAAAGATAAACGCAGAGAAGAACCGCCGTCGCCGCAACCGCTCTCCTCTTACCCAACAGTGGGCAAATCGCTCCAACAAGGATGAAGGAAAGGATCCCGAGATGAAACCCGGAAAGGGCAAGGAGATGAACCGATCCGGCGCGTCTGAAGAAGTAGGTCTCCGCTCCCGAGAGGTCATCGCGGGCCCCCAGAAAGAGTGCCATGAACAACGCCGCATCCTCGCCTCGCAGTCCCCGAAGCCTGCGTGCAACCCATTTTCGGAGACCGTTTCGTATCAGAAAGAGATGCGAGGCTGCGCCCAAATAGCGGATCGAACCCTCGTCGGCACTTCCCCTCCAGTCCGCTCCCGAGCCGCCGTAAACCGATAGCTTTCCCCGAATCAGCAATCGGTCTCCCCAGTGATAGCCGCGCTCGCCCGCCAATACCTGAACCGTGCCACGTGCCACGCTTGTCGTTGCGTCTCGAGCTCGAACGGAGACCAGCGATCCGCGCAGAAGCATACCGCCGGTGCGAGTGCGCTGGGAATCATCACTCAACTGAAGCTCGTAGCTTTGGACCGACGAAAGAGGGAGCCCGACGTACGTATTCACCTGATCCCTCCTTACGATCGAGCAAACGCCGAGTTGGAGCCCTACGCCGAGCAGAACAAGACGACACCCAAAACGTCGTAGTGCCGCGCAAGGCCAGCAGACAAGAACAATCCCGAGAGATCCGGCCGCGATGGAAAGGCACAAAGCAACGCAATAGAGCACAGAAGGCTGAAGGGCGAGATACACGACGACAGCGGCCCCGACGGCCGCCCAGCCGATGGGAGAGAGGAATTCGGCCCAGCGATTCCGTATGCGGTTTCTATCGAACGGCGAGATTCCGCACGGCCTCTCTGGCGGCCGTCTTGATCGAGTCGGGATAGTCGAGATACCGGATTGCGTAGAGATTGTCGTACGCGACACCATCGCCGATCCTGTCCAGGTCTTTCACGATCGCCAGCGTAACCGAATCGTTGAACGTCAGCCCCTTGGCCGTTTGCGAGTTGATCAATCCCAAATACAGGCTCAATCGGATTGCCGCTTCATGGGTCGCCATCGCTGCGAGCGCATCTGCCGATTGAACGAGCTTGTCGGCTGACAGCCGCTGATTGGCGTATTCGGATGCCGCGCGGTTGAAGTTGGCGAGCACGACGGGGGCCGCAGGAGTCCACTGGAGTGTAGCAAGCGCCCTGACTGCGTCGAAGCGCAACGTCGTGACGTAGCCCGTGCTTCCCTGATCTAAATCGATCGCCTCCAACGCTCCCTTCAAGGCTGCGGTTGCGATTAGCCCCTTCTCCTGCGTGCTGAGACTCTTGTCGCTCATTGCCATCTCGAGCGCGGCGGGACGGTCCCGGTAACGATTGGTCTCCACTACCTGCAGTAGCTGACGGCCGCGATCGCCTTTGAGGAGCTTCAGTGCGTTTCGCGCGTCGTTTGTCGTCGGATCCCCGTAACCGGCCTCCATGGTCGAAAAAAGCACCGCAAAGGAGCTCGGGTCTTCGAGGGCCGCCAGCGCCTGCACACATCCATCGACAACCAAGGAGTCGACGCTCATGCCGGTGATATGAAGGAGATTCTGTCCGGCGAGCCAATGATTCATCTTGTTGATGACGTCCGAATCGCCCTTGGCGACAATCGCCAGCGCATTCGTTGCAGCGAGGCGTACGCTGTCGGTGCTACTCAACTGGAAGAGCTGCCATACCGACTCTGCTCCGGGTTTGTACGCCGTCGTTCCGATAAGGTGAGCAGCCTTTGCGCCCATCTGCTGAGCATCGGTGTCGGTCCGCAGAAGCACGAGGTTCGCCACGAGATAGTCGACTGCCGCCTTGTAAAGCGGACCCATTTTGACTGAAGGGTTGCCGGCCGCTTCGTCGATGATGGTCAGTTTTCCGGTGAGATCGGAGTTTTCGAACTTGTTTTCGATGGAGGCAAGTGCGTTCGTATCCGCTGCTGTAGAGCCTTGCGACGGCCCGCTCCCGTCGGCGACGTCGCCTGAAGAGGATAGTGCACCGGCGGTCGACGGGGCCGTGTTCGGTTCAACACTCGACGGTGACGGGTTCCCTTGCTGTGCCCACGCCGCTCCGGCGGAGAACCAAACCACGAGGACCGCTTTGGTGATCAGTCTCATGCCTTCTCCCCGGACGGCGCCTACCGCCGCTGTCCGGCCTTCTCTTTCAACTCGCTTTCACGTTCCTGGAAAAGGTTGTATACGTAGCTCAAGATCGTATTTCGCGTACGCGGTTTGAGGGGAACGGCCTGCATGTGAAGTATGGATTGGTTCTTCTTCTCGTTGAAATTGACACCTTTCACCACCCCGGACATTGCGATATCAGCTCCGTTCAGCGCAAACTGGATCTTCACCGTAAGCCCCACCTTCGCCCTCCCGCCGACGAGGATCGCTGCGCCGTCCTCGGAGAGGTCGACGAGTCGACAGCGCAGTCCGTTCTGGGTTTCGATTTCTTCGGTTGCGAGATCGATAGTCTTCAGCGGGTAGAGCGCGGCAGCCATGTTCGTCTCGACGCGCACCGAACGCCGCTTCTGGCTCCTTACCAGGGAATCAGAATGTCCAACGTGAATGATCGGATACTTCTGATCGTTGAAGTCGCCGACGACCTTCGTTTCGAATACATAGCCTGCGTCGTCGAGGCGCCAGAAATAGATGTTGATTCGCTGCCCCTTCCAGGTGAAGCCCTGCGGGAGCTTCGGTCCCTCCGGATATGAAAGCGCGAGGTACCTGCGGAGATTCTCCACCACAGCGGCACCATAGGTGCCGACGCCGGGAAGGGTAATCTTCACCCTTTGTCCGGTGCTCATCTTGCGTGATGTTTTGAGACCGATCGTGTATTTCGGCAGGTTCAACTCGACCCGGCGGCGAAAATCGAACAACTTCGAGAGGAAAACAACGTTCGATTCATCGTTTTCGCTCCCCTCGGCCCGAAACTTGATGATCATCCCCTTGATCGATCGGTCGAGCTGCTTGATAGACCAGAAGAGCGACGTTGGGTTTTCGAGTCGGTTCTCGACGGCCACCTTGCGAAGGAGGTTGATTTCGTGAAAGGAGAAGCCGGATTCCTTGCCCTTGGTATAGAACTGAATCCAGGGGAAGCGCCCTCCGCCTAATCGTCTGAGAACGACAACAGCGGTAAGTATTGCGATGACGCAAAGGGCTATCAGTATCGCAATCATACTCTTAGTATCGTACCCCCCGCTGCAATATATTAGCGCATAGATATATTACGGATTCCCTGCTAAAATCTTAGCAGATTATACCAGACTTGTAAATTATTCTAAACTTCGGCCTTTTTGAGGTCGATTTGGAGGTTCCGTCTGGAATCTCGTGATTCGTCAGTCATCTCCGCCGCCGCACGATTCGAGCCGTTTCTGCTCTTTCTCGTCTTCTACCTTCCCGGATACCTACTCCAGTCTGAGCATCTGAGCGGAAGGATATTCAACAGCATCTCCTTCAACCTCGGATATCTCCTTCAGGCGCTGCCGCGAATTGCGCTTCTCCTCTATATCATTGTGATCCGCTCGCCTCTCAGTGACCCTGAGGAGGCTCTGGGAACTGCTCTCAGGCGTTATGGTCTCTCACGGTTCCACCTCTCGGACCTGGGATGGATCCTCGCCGCACTGCTCCTCATCGAGCTGATCCTCATTCCTCTCTCGCTTGCCGCCACAGCGCTTGGAGTCGGCGGCGGCTCACCCGGCGCCGTGCATTGGCGGCTAACCAACCCTGCGATGCTGCCGTTAGTATTTCTAACGAGCATGGCCGCCGGCTACAGTGAAGAGTTCTATTTTCGTTCCTACCTATTGACGACACTCCCGAAGCTCGGAGTCGGGACGGCGGCAGCAGTCGTCGCTTCGACGACTCTCTTTGCACTCGGGCATCTCTACGAGGGTATCTTCGGATTCGTGGGAACCGCTGTCATCGGCGTGATATTGTCGCTCCTCTTTCTGCGGAAGCGCAACCTTCACATTATCGCGGCCGCACACGGACTGTACAACTTCGTCACTCTTCTCCTGACGCTGGCGAAGCCACCGGTTCCGTTCTGAGAGGTCGTCGCTCCGGCTACACGCCGAAGAGGCGGCGCAAAAAGCTCTGCCGTCGCTCCCGGGCCTCTGCAAACACGCCGATCTTCTGGAGCCGCATGGAGCGGTCGCGCACCAGTTGCTGCGGCGCCTTCAGCATAAGGCGTGAAAGAGTGTCGGCGATCTGGAGCTTGATCTTGGAAGCCGTGAAGTCGGGATCGGTATGTGCACCGCCGATCGGCTCATAGATGATCCCATCGACGATGTCGTACCCGAGCAGGTCGGGGGCGGTCATCTTGAGCACTTCCGCCGCCTGCTTCGCCTTGCTCGCATCACGAAAGAGAATCGATGCACATCCCTCTGGCGTAATAACCGAGTACCAGGCATTTTCGAGCATGTATACCTCGTCGCCGACGGCGATGCCGAGCGCCCCACCGGATCCCCCTTCACCGAGGATGAAACAGATGATCGGTACCCTGAGAGTGGAAAACTCCTTGAGGTTGCGCGCGATTGCCTCCGAGATACCTCGCTCCTCCGATGCAATTCCCGGGAACGCCCCCTGCGTATCGACAAACGAAACAATCGGTCTACCGAACTTCTCGGCCTGTTTTGCGAGGCGCAGGGCCTTGCGGTAACCTTCCGGCAGTGCAAGCCCGTAGTTGCGACGCATGTTCTCCTTCATGTTGCGGCCCTTCTGATGACCGAACACTGTCACCGGCTGGGTGCCGAACATGGCGATTCCACCGACGATCGCCGGGTCGTCGCCGAAGCAACGGTCGCCGTGAAGCTCCACGAAATCGTCGAAGATACGTTCGATATAGTCGAGGGTTCCCGGTCGGCTTGGATGGCGGGCAAGCTCCACCCGACGCCACGCCGAGGAGGGAGCTGTCTTTCCGGACTTGAGCTTGGCCTCCAGCCGTGAAATGTCTTCGGAGATGTCGAGCTTCTCCCGTTCGGCGAGGCTCTTGAGCTCTCCGAGCTTTTTCGACAAATGCTCATTGCTGCTCATCGTGCCCCCTTCGCATTCGGACTGTGCGTGTCGATCAGGAACGCAAGCGTCCGGCGCAAATCCTTTCGTTCGACGACCATGTCCACAAACCCCTTCTGAAGAAGGAACTCCGATCTCTGGAAGCCCTCGGGAAGTTTCTGTTTTATCGTCCCTTCGATGACCCGGGGCCCCGCGAAGCCGATCAATGCATCCGGCTCGGCAAGGATGACGTCTCCGAGCATCGTGAATGAGGCCGTCGTCCCGCCGTAGGTGGGATCGGTGATAACGATGAAAAGCGGGACGCCCTTCTCTTCGAGCAGTGCGGCTGCATTGGAGGTCTTCGCCATTTGCATCAAAGAGAAGATACCCTCCTGCATTCGCGCCCCCCCAGAGCAGGTGTAGATAATAACCGGAAGCTCCTGCCGGGCACCCTCCAACATTGCGCGCGTTATCTTCTCTCCGACCACGCTGCCCATGCTACCGCCCATGAACGTAAACGCCATGACCGCCATGATGACGTCGCGGTTCTCGATCTTGCAGCGGCCCGTGACGACCGCCTCCGACATTCCGCTCTTCTCGCGGGCCTCGGCCACCTTGCTTTCGTAGTCGGGAAACGCCAGAGGATTACTGCTTTCCACCTTCCCGGCGATCTCCTGGAAGACGCCACCGTCTACCGTAAATCGAATTCGCTCCCATGGCGTGATTCGAAAATGGTGATTGCAGAACGGACAGACATAGAGAGTCTGTTCCAGCTCGGCCGCGTCGAGCCCTTTGTGACAGGCCGGGCATGATTTCTTGTTCTCTACGAAGATCCGTTCATCACGACCTGCAATCTTCGCTTCGTCCCAAGTTTCTCGGGGCTTCACGCGGTTGAGAAATCGTCTCAAGCCTAACCGGATCACTTCTTCTCCTCCTTGAGCATTTGCTCGAGGAAGCCGGTGCCAAACTCACCCTTTCGAAAGGTTGGATGCGCGATGATTCTCTTCTGCATCTCGATGTTCACCGGGAATCCCACGAGGTGGAACTCGGAAAGCAACCGCATCATCCGTCTTATGCCCTCGCTCCGGTCCCGACCGGCGGCAAGCACCTTCGCTACCAGGGAGTCGTAGTGTGGAGGTACCATGTACCCCGGCGAGAGGTGACTGTCGATCCGCACTTTAAACCCTCCCGGCGGGAGATATTCCTCTACCCTTCCAGGCGCCATGGCGTTGATCCTGCATTCGATTGCGTAACCGTCGAGCTTGACATCGGCTTGGGTGTAGGAAAGAGGCTCGCCGACACAGGTTCGTATCTGCTCTTCGACGATGTCAATGCCGGTGACCATTTCGGTCACCGTGTGCTCTACCTGTACTCGAGCGTTGACTTCCATGAAGTAGTACTTGCTGTCGGCGACGAGAAACTCGATGGTCCCGGCGCCGCGGTATCCGAGGTCTTTGAACAATCTGACAGCGTCCCGCCCCATATGCTTGCGCATCTCCGCAGTCACGCCGGGCGAAGGGCTCTCCTCGACCAGCTTCTGGTGGTTCTGCTGTACCGAGCAATCACGCTCACCGAGATGTATGACGCTGCCTTGCTCGTCGCCCAAGAGCTGAATCTCGACGTGCCTCGGATTCTCCAGATACTTCTCGATGTAAACACGCCCATCCGAGAAGGCCATCTCGGCCTCATGCGCGGCCACACGTATGGCGCTCACAAGATCCTCGGATTTGCGCACTATCCGCATTCCCTTACCGCCGCCGCCTGCGGCCGCCTTGATGATTACGGGCAGCCCAATCTGCTCCGCTGCGGCGAGCGCCGTCTTCTGATCGACCGCACCCTCTGTTCCCGGTATCACCGGTACGTTGTTCTTCTTCGCTGTATCCTTCGCCTGAACCTTGTCTCCGAGCAGCTCGATCACCTCCGGCGAAGGACCGATGAAGTTGAGACCGGCATGCTCCACGAGTCGGGCGAAGGAGGCGTTCTCGGAGAGGAATCCGACCCCAGGATGAATCGCGTCGCATCCCTTGAGAATCGCGGCCGAGATAAGATTCGACATGTTCAAATAGCTGTCGCGTGAGCTCGGGGGACCGATGCAGACGGCGTCATCCGCCATACGAACGTGGAGCGAGTCGGAGTCGGCCTCGGAATAGACGGCGACCGGGGATATTCCCATCTCCCGACAGGTTCTGATGATCCGAACGGCTATTTCCCCGCGGTTTGCAATTAAAAGGGACTTAATCATGATCGACTTTCCTGCTCTTTGAGCGCGTCGAGCAACGGCCTCAACGCTTGACCTTGAAGAGGGGCGTACCGAATTCGATCATCGTCCCATTTTCGACGAGAACATCGACGATCTCGCAGTCGAACTCCGCCTGAAGCTCGTTCATCACCTTCATCGCTTCGATCACGCAGATGGTCTCCCCCTTCTTCACCTGTTGCCCCGCTTCGGCGAACGGAGGCGAGTCCGGTGAAGGCGCGCGGTAGAATGTTCCGACGATGGGGGAAGTAATCATCTCTCCATCATCCGTCGAAGCGTGAGGTTCCGCGCCCCCCGCCGCCTGAGGATGCCCCTGGATGAGGTGATGTCCAGGCATTCCTGCCGACATTGTGTGGAGTGGTTGATGGACCTCTGCAGACGCGACGGCCTTTCGGAACGTCACTCGGAAGTCTCCCCTGGATATGATCACTTCTGAGAGTGTGCTCTTGTCAAACTTATCTAGCAGCTCGAATATTTCACTTGTTTCCACTGGATCCTCCCCTTCGGTGACCTCTAGGAGGGATGAAATAGGACTACTTTACTCGAGGTCGAGTCTCCGTGCCCCGTCGAACAGCGCATGAACGGATTGAAGTCTCGGGCCGCCGCACAGTATCGACTCCATAACGCCCGGTTTCATCACTTTTTCGACTTCCTCCCCGGTGCCAAAAATCGACCGATACTACCACGCGCAAATTCGGGTGTCAACCAAACCGAATCGGCGC
The DNA here is from genome assembly GCA_964506755.1 of uncultured Spirochaetales bacterium. Classification (GTDB taxonomy): domain Bacteria; phylum Spirochaetota; class Spirochaetia; order DAHUYW01; family DAHUYW01; genus CAZDMH01. The sequence continues at coordinate 55,326 of CAZDMH010000024.1, read as the reverse complement.
TCATCGCCCGTTCGACACACGGAATGCCATTATACAACAGGCGCTGCCAATCTGCTACCGCTCCGGTCTTGGCGCACTGCCTAGCTTGTCGCTGCGGCATTACACCAGTAGTCTATACGGCAAGACTAAACGACGAGCCGGCAGGCTGAAGTCAATGCGAGGATAATCATGCGCAGAATCGAGGATCTGATCCCTCACCGAAACCCCTTCCTTTTCGTAGACCGTATCGAGGTGGCGACGAAGGAGCACACCGTGGGATACCGACGCTTCACCCTGGACAACGATGAGTTTTTCAAAGGACATTTCCCCGATTATCCGATCGTACCCGGGGTAATTCTCCTTGAAACCCTGGCACAATGTGGGGGCGCCGGCGTCAAAACACTCGGCATGTACCCCGACGGCACCATCTTCTTCCTCGCCTCCATGGAGAAAGCGAAGTTTCGCCGGCAGGTGCGTCCAGGAGACGAGGTTCGCCTCGAGATCGACAACCTTCGACTCTCTCCCAAGATCATAAAACAACGGGGAACAGCCTACGTCGGAGAGGAAGTTGCCGCCGAATCCGAGTGGCTGTGTGTCATCGGACTCGAAGGCGATGCCGGATGATTCGTTTGATCCCGTGCCCAAACCGATTGGTGCCGAGCCGTCGCTTCCTCGAATAACCGTATCGAGCTATTTCAGGTTGAGAATGATGACCCCGAGTATGATGAGCACGATCATCAGCAGAATCGAGGCGACGGTGTAAAACCATCCGGGAAGCCGCGCAGAGCTCCTCCGGTACTTGGGAAGCGGCGCTGTCGTGCCCTGCTCCTCATTGGCCGTCGCGTTCTCGCCGCCGGCACCTTGGCCTCCGGTTTTCGGATTCTGGGGGCCGGTCGCCGATCCGGATCCATCCGCTGAGGTGCGAGACACACCGGAAGTCGGTTCGAAATCGTACGGTTGGGCAAGGTACCCACAGCGGGGACAGCCCGAGGCAAAGAGCTTCCCCTCTCCGATGAAAGAGCACTTTGGGCATTGCACCGCCGTGAACCGGCTGTGGCAGTGCGGACATTCCTCGGCATCAAGCGGAACGGGCTTCCCGCAGTTCTCGCAGAAGAAGACGGCATGTTTCATAGGCGGATCACAGCTTCCTGATACCGAGGATGGTCAAGTCGTCGTACTGTTCATCCTCTTTCAAATGGGAGAAATATACATACTCCGGCAACGACGGATGGGCGATCGGTTCGCGGAACAAGGAATCATACTGCTCGAAGTGCTCCCGAAGAAACTCCGCAATCTTCTTGTCGACCATGATGCGGTCCGCGGGACCGGCGTTCGGGGCCGGATAGAGCCGGAAAATCCGTTCGACCGAAACGAGAGCTAGCACCGCGTCCTCCATCGTCCCCGAGCACGTCCCAAAATCGAAGCTCAACGTCTCCCCTGCCGCCAGGTGGGTCTTCTCGAGGCTGTAGCGGCCGCGCGCGAAAACGGTGTTGATGACCTCGTGGATCCGTTCGATCCCGAACTCCTCGTTGTCCGCACCGACTAGATGTGTTCCATGTGAGTCGCCTTCGTTCATCCCGGGCTCAGAGCAGGTTACGATGTTGGAAGCCGCGTCCCGGAAATGGCGTTTGGCCTCCTCCATACCGTCAGTGAACAGAATGAGGCTATCGCCCGCCAGAAGCTTATGAGGGATCTGCTTGAATCCGGATTGCATCTCCACGAGCATCGAAGGGAAAACCCCTGCGGCCGGAGCCTCCGGCAACGTCTTTTCTATCATCATACCTTTTCGGCTGTCGTAGATATGCACGAACTTGTAGCCGGCATTACAGAAGTAACAGGCGCCCGTGTCGACGTTCAAGAGGACGACGAGCAACGCGGCAAAACGTCCCTTGAAACCGCGCTCCTCGACGAGGTCGTTGATTCGATAGACGAGCTCCTCGAGATGCAACCCCTTCTCGCTCAGCTTCCAGTTGCGGAAGTAGTCGCTGAAGATCGTCGCAACCTCCACCATGATGAGGGAGGCTGGAACTCCCTTTCCGGCCACGTCGCATTCGATTATCGCATAGTGCTTGTCGTCAAGCTTTCGGAAATCGAAGTAGTCTCCAGAGACGCCCTTGGCTCCTTCGTAGTATCCGAAAAACTCCGCCTTCGATGAGACGTCTCGCGCCGTGGTGAGCTTTCGGTTCGTGGAGGGATCCTGCTCGAGCGGCGTGAACATTTTCTGGGTATCCTTTCCGAGAGTCAAGTCTTTGTTGGCGGCGGCGGCGGCGACGAGTCCCTGCGTCATCTGATTCACCGTATTCGCGAGAAGCGAGAGCTCGTCGCGCGTGCCCGTGTTAATGACGTGGTCCTTGAGCTTCTCTTTGTCTTCAGTGTCGCGGATGATCTCGACACCTTGCACGAGTCTGCGAATCGGATTGACGGTGATGTAGGCGAGCATGAGAGCGCCGAGCACACCGAGGCCGAGCGCAATGGCTGCAACAATCGCTGCGGTTATGAAGAGGGTTCGCTGAGAGTCTGCCATTTCTTTGAGAATCGGCTTCGTCGTGACCCCAAGACGAATGAGCCCTCTGAAGTAGAGATTGTCCTGGTTGCTGCGATAGACGATCGGCTTGTAAAAAGTGTATTCGGTATTCGAGCGGTTCAGGTGCTGCGCGTCGTAGATGGGAACGCTGCCGATGACGTCTCCTATCTGGAAGAGCTTGGCGTTCACCTGTTTGCTGATCGCGTTGATCTCCTGCTGGTACTGGCTCAGTTGGGCGGCCGATTGCTGATCCCCTCGTGCCGCCAGCGCTGCCGCCTGTGCGCCCAACTTCCGAAGCTCGTCGGAGAGACTACCCACTTGTTGCCTGGCCTCGGTGTCGATCTTCTGTTCGAGTGCAGGCACGAGAGGCGATATGTCGTCCTTGATTCGAGACACCCCGGGATTCAACGCGTTGGCACCGATCTTGCTCTCTATGTTCGGGTCGTCGCTCGCCCACACATAGTCGTAATTCTTGGTATCGTTCGCGCCATAACCGGTGACCGTCACGAATTGAGCCTCCTGCATCGCGACTCGCAGATCGGGCAACGCACCGAGCTCGAGAATATTCTGATCGGGAAGGTAGGTGCGGGCGCCGGTTGCCAGGCTGTCGAGAAGCACCTGCGCCTTCTGCTTCAATCCGTCCGCAAGGTTCTGCTGCTGAGTCGTGACCATGAAATAGCCGAGAGGTACGGAGACCATCCCGACCACTACGAAGACAAGCAGGGTGATGAGCAGGACGAATTTTGCTCTGAGGCCCATTCCTATGCGTTTCATGTTGGCCAATCTCTCCTTCCTCTCAGGCAGACTGATTCGCGTACCCGTGATCAATGCATGTATTTCCCGTCTGAGCTCTCTGCTTTCTTGGACGACTTTCCCGATTCGTGCAATCGAGAAGATGAGCATGAAAGCAAGGAAGCACAGCACCGCGATAATGACGATAGTATTGACGGAGACCAGATATCGAGGTCGTGACATCGACAACCAGACCGGCGCCGGCCGAACGGAGAAATCACCGAACTTGACCGTTCCCGATGGTTCGAGTGTCAGGAGTGGCCTGGTAAAGTAGAGACCCCTGGTGGGATGGACGACCCCGACGCGATAGGTCCCTTGGTCGACCTCCCCGATCGTCGGACCGTCGATGATCCTATCGCTAACCACCTTGTACAAACCAGAGGAGAGCGTGAAGGTGTAGTCATAGGGTTTCTTCCCGTCTCGATCGAGGATGACCTCCTGGATGTCGCCGCCAACCGCAAAACCTCGACCGTAGATGCGAAGAGTTACCTGACCGAGTGCGTTCTTGTTCGGTTGAACGTCCGTGATGTAGGTAACAGGAACGTACTTGTCGAGCCGGAGGTAGAGAGTCGTCGTCGGCCCCACGTTTCCAACCGAGTCGACGGCCGCTACCGTGAGCGCCCAGATCCCGTTGTCCTCGTTGTTGAGCGAATAGCTGGTCTTGGTTGTTAATACTCGGTTTGGTGGTTTCTTCACCGAGAAGCTCGCTTGAGTCTCCTTCGTGCCCGGGGGCGCAAGGTACTGGAAATCATAGGTGTAACCTGCCACATCCTTCGCGGCCGGTGGTTCCCAATTGACCGTATAGGTGTTCGAGGGAAGATACCCGTCTGCATTCGTCGGCGGCTCCTTGAACACTATCGGCCCCGGCGGTGTCGTATCACGGTACACCGATATAGTAGTCGTCGGCGACCAGTTTCCTGCGAAGTCCTCCGTTGATACATGAATATACCACTCACCGTCCTTGTCGATCGTGGTTTCGGCACGCCGGTCGTTTGGCAGAACGTTCGACTCGTGCGGCGCCTGGGCCTTCGGGTTCTGGTTTACCGAATAGGCGAAGCCGGCGATTCCTGAGGGATCGGGTGGCGCATTCCACCCAAAGGTGTAGCTGTTTTGTCGGGAGCGACCTCCAGCCGGGAAGTTCACAGCATACACCTGTGGGGCGGCCACTGAATGGTCCTGCCTGAGAAAGACGAGTCGGGAGCTGTTGGCCGCCTGATTGTACCACAAGACGTACATATTGCCGCCGTCGACGACAGGACGGCCGAAGATCGAGCTGCCCGGCATCTGGCTCAGGTCGGTGCTCTGCCAGAACGCTCCGTTGAACGTCCCCATGTATATGTTGTCTTCGCCCGAGCTGTTGTCGAACCAGAAGACGTAGTCCTGATTGCGGTAGTCGACGACACGGGGATCGCGGCTGACTGACGAGCCGTTCGTCACCCGTTCGGGATCGCCGCTCTGGTCGCCGTTCAGGTTCAGCTGCATGTAGTAGATTTGAGGGGGACCGTTCTGATAGCTACGTTCCCAAACGAGCGAGAGATGTCCTCCGGCTCCGGTAATGTCAGGCCGCTCGTTGCTGAACAGTGCCGGATTTGCATTCGGACCAGGGTTCGTATCCTTGAAACCTGTCAGAAGCTTCGCCGCAGACCAGGTCGTGCCTCCGTCGTCGCTCGTCTTCAGGTAGAGCTCATAGACCGCCGGCGTACCGGTCTTCAGCACCTGAAACACCACGTATTCTCGCCCCCGATATTGGAGAAAGTTCGGTGAGAAATTGAGCTCCAGCTCCTGCTGCGAAACCAACGCCCGAAACGGCGACCAGACCGTTCCGTCCGAGGAGATCGAATACATAATGGAGAGCGCGTTCATTCCTGCCGAAATCTGAGCCCCTTGGGCCGTGAAGAGTATCAGGCCGCCGCCGCTCCGAACGAATAGCCTGGGAGCAACCGTCGTGCGTTCACCGTTGAGCTCCGAAAGTTGGGAGAAGCTCGAACCCGTATCCGAAGACTCGTAGATGGCGATCCGAGTCGAAGAAGTGAGCACCGCGACGAAAATCTTGCCCTTCGAGTCGACGGCAAGCGAGAAGACGGGCACCTCGGTACCGCTGAACGGAAATGGTCCCAGAAACCGCCTGGAGGTCGCCCAGCTCTTGCCGTCGGTGGAGGTGGTAATCGAGAGTGAAACGGTTTTCTCTCCCCCTACGCTTGTCCCGAACTCCTCCCAGACGGTGGCAATCACTCCGCCCGCCGACCTCGTCTCGGGGAAGGTGACACCGCCGGGAATGAGCACCTCAGGGTTATCCCAATAAATCTGCTGCGCGAACAGAGCTTCTCCGCCGGCGGAGAGAAGGAGGATGATGAAAATCAACGGACCCGTCGCCGGAATTCGCCCGAGCGTCCACAGGCGGCTCCGTCGGTAGGTTCTGCGCGCTAGATCTTTGATTCGATCCTCCTCTTCAGATCGAGCAGGGGCGAATAGTTCTGGTTCGCGGGGTCCTTCAAGAGCTGATTGACGATCCGCAGAGCCTCGTAGTAGCTCTTCGCGATGAACTGCTCCTGTGCGAGCTTGAACTGCACCTGGTCGGTGCTCGACAGAACCACGGTGGTCTCTGCACCTTGATCAATGGCGATCCGGTCCTTCAGTGCCGCGGCCTGCTGATTGTTGGGGTTCAGCTCGATTGCCTTGTTCAGATACGACAGCGCGATCGGATACTGTGCCCTAACATTCTGTCGGACGATATCGAAGGCCTTTTGATAGAGATCGTTCGATTCCGTGACCTTCGCTGTGTCAGGGGGCGGGCGGCGCATCCCGATCAGAACTTCCACCCGGTAGAGCGCCTGTTGGAGCCCCTGGTAGTTCGGCTCGATCGCCTCCAGGTCCTTCAATGCGATGTAGGCGTCCTGGGGATTGCTTTGCAGCTCGGAGAGCGCCTGATCGTATTTCTGCTTGAATGTGGCGGCGAAGTTCTTCGGATCGGTCAACTGGAGAAGCTTCAGAGAAAGCACTCGAGCTTCCTTGTTGAGCGGGAAGGGAATCTGGACATAGATGAGCTTCGTCTGCGCTTCCGTCAAGAGGGACTGCGCTTGAGCGTTCTTCCCTGTATCGACGAGCTTCTTCGCCCTGTCGTAGTCGTCCTGCGCAAGATTGAGAACCTGAGTGACCTCGGGGTAGAGTGGATCGGTCGGCGCGACGACGCGCCCGGAATTAATACTCAGTGCAGTATTCACGTATTTGAGCCAGGTTGTGATTTCGGGGTTGGGTTGTGTGTTCGTCGTATTCCACCGCGACTCAGCGCGCAGAAACAGATCCTGGGCACGTGCGTAGTTGCCTTGCGAATACAACTGCCGTCCTTCGTTGATGTAGGTCCGCACGTCGCGGACGACTACAGTATTCTCATCGTCGGTAATCTGTGAGGAAATTCTCGGTATCTGTTGATCCCTGATCGTGCGAACGTCTGCGTTCTCCTGGTAACTCAAACTTTTGTCCAAGCTGTCCGCAGCAGAAGCGATCTGCTGACGAGCACTCGCAAACCGACGGTTTGCGAGATCGTTCTGGGCGAGCCGCAGCTTGTTCTCGCCCTCCTGACGATAACGCTCAGCTTGAAACAGCTGCTGCTTCGCGTCGCTCAAGGAGCTTTCCACTTGGGAGGCAACCTGAGAAATCTCCGAGCTCAACCGATTCTTCTCAGAGATGATCCTCTGGATCGATGTCGCGTTGAGAACCGAGGAGCCCGCATTCGAAAGATCGCTCGTCGCCGACTGTACGATTTTGTAATACTCCGCCAGATTGTTCTTCGCTGCTGTAAGTATCTCGACGGCCTGCCCCGGATATTTCTGCTTCAGTTCGGCCGCTACGGCACCGCTCGCATCCGCCGGTGGCAGGCCCACCATAAGCTCCTTGGCCTTCGCAAGCTGCGACTTCACTTCGTCGACCTGTCCCTGAATCGGCGAGAGTCGAGTGCTGTCCTCCCTGCTCACGATCGCGACCGTTGTCGAATCGGTTCCGGAAAGCGCGTCGTCGACCGCGGACAGAAGCGCGTCGATACGGCTCACTCCCGACGCCAAGTCCAGCTTCTGCGAAGTGAGGCTCGCGTAGTGCTCCTTGACTGCACTCCAGGTGGATTTCATTCCCCGAAGAATCGATGCGACCTGGAGCACCTGCTTGCGTTGCGTGTTGAGCGCCTCCATAGTGAGACTTGTGCTATTGACCGCCAAGGCGATCTGATCCCCTGTCTTCTCCTGAGCTATCAATGACGCATAGCCGTCTACAACCCGTGCAGTAATCTCGGCGTCGAGGGCGGCGGCCAATCCTTTCCGGATGATCGCCCAGCTCGAATCCGAGATTGCGAGCGAGTCCCCGAGGGTGACCTGCATGCCCCACGCTGCCGCCGCTCGGTTCGCGAGCAGGGCGTAGACTTTCGCCTCCTCGAGCTGGCCGGTCGCCTGTTGCCATTGCTGTCCGTCGAGACTCCGCGTTGCATCCGCAAAGTGCGCCTTGGCCTGGCCGTCCAGCGCCGTGTAGACGCTCTCGAGAGAAGCGTTCCACGACTGGTCGATTGCGGCAAGAATGCCTTCCGGACTGTTCGAGTTTTCGCGCCCGTGAACGAAGCGATCCAGGTACCCGATCAACGGGACATCCTGGCGGTTGCTCCCCTGGATTACAAGGCTCTCTCGCTGGATCTTCAGATTGGTGGAGTCATCCGCTATGTGTTTTTTGAGTTGATTTATCGTATGGAGGGTGGTGATCATCGACTCCAGGTCGGGGCCAAGTTGTTCGGGTTTGGAGAGGTCGGTCTTGACCGTTTGCTGCTGAACCTCGAGCTCCTTGAGCCGTGCGAGATAATCCTTCGAGGTGGAGGTGATGTCGGATCGGAGGTTCATGACCTTGTTGACGACGATGTTCCCGTAGCTTGCCTGCTTGAATAGATCCAGGCCGATGTCGAACCCGGAAAGATAGGTATTCACTGCCTGGGGATAGTTGCCGGCTTTGAGCTCGGGCAACGCCTCGTCCATAATCTTCTCAAACTGCTTGGTATCGTAGACGTAGGTCGCAGTTGCGCGGGCGTACGCCTGCGCCTCGAGGGTCCGTTCGTTCGGCGCCCGGTCGAGCGATTCAAGCTCCTTGATGATTTCGTACGCCTTTTCGAGATTGCCCTCGTTGAATACTTTGACGAGCTCGGCAACCTTGTCGTTGTAGGTCTGTCGTGCCTTGTAGATCTGCTCGAGAAGTGCCTGTGCCCTATCAAACTCCTGCGGATTGTTCTTCATCACCTCGGTGAGAACAATGATCGCATCGTTGTACTTCTTCTCCTTGATCAGCTGCTGAGCCGTCGAGAGTTGACTTTCCTTCTGCCCCGATGCGAGAGCTATACCACTGCAGAAGAAGGAAAAGAGAAGAATTGCTGCCGGGAAAAGGAACTTCCCTCTGGTCGACACACTCAATGGCCCTCTTTGCAATGTACCATATTATCGGCACAAATGTCTGCATCGTTTATCGGAGCGGGGGGTGTAATTGTCGATGTCCTCGATATTTAGCGCCCTTGGATATTCGAACAACTGACTTCCGGAAACATAGAAAACGGTCGATACACGTAGTATATTGGTACCAGACGGTTCGTGAGAACAAAATCAATGAAATTCGTACTGACGGCAATCACATGTCTATTCTTCTCGTTCCCGGCCTTTGCGACGGATTACTCTACCCTCCTGGGCCAACTGAGCGAATTCGGCACCACTTTTTCGGATCCGAATGCCGGCTTGACCGCTTTCCCGTCGCTCCTGATACCGTCGGGGGGGCTCTACGAGGCAATGGGTACGGCATATACCGCAGTCGCGTCGGATTCGGGCTACATCAACGCAAATCCGTCGGCAAGCTCTCGGTTAGCTGATACGGAGCTTTCGTTTCTTCACAACAACTGGATCGCCGACTCCCGGCTCGAGGGTGTAGTCTATTCCTCCCGCTACAAGGACCTTGGCTACGGTGTGGCCGGCAAGTTCGTCTACCTGCCGTTCACCGCCTACAACGATTGGGGCGAGCGAGTCTCGAGCGGCTACTACTCGGAATCGGTGGCAACGGCCAACGTCTCGTACAACTTCCTCTCGAGCTACTACTTCTCGGGGATCTCGGTCGGAGCGAATTTCAAGGCTGCCTATCGTCACGTTCCGGCCGCCATCTACGCAGGGCAGTCGGCTCTCACCGGAATGATGGATGTCGGGGCTCTCTCCAGGTTCGATTTTCTCAAGTTTTACGCTTCGCGAGATCGCAACTTTGCGATCGGGGCAACGGTAAGGAACCTCGGTTTCTACGCGGAGGGAGACCCGCTTCCCACCTATGCAAGCGTCGGTCTGGCATACTCGCCGTTTCGGCCGCTGACCCTGGCGATGGACTTCAACTACCCCTTCAGCCTGACGCCCACCACCTACCCCGCCGAAGGCTGGAACATCGCGACGGGGGTCAAGCTCGCAGTTACCGACTTCTTCACAGTTGCCGGAGGCTTCCGCTACCAGGGAGGCGACCCTCGTCTCTCGCTCGGCAGTGAAATCCTGATAAACAAGATCTCTCTCGTCGTCGACTACACCCTCGACCTCACCACGCAGCTGAACGTTCCGGATCATTTCAGCGTTGCTGCTACCTTCAATCTCGGTGATCAGGGGCGCGGTGAAATCCGCAAGATGGTAGACAAGTACTATATTGCGGGGCTCAACGCCTACGCCAAGGGCAACCTCCAGGATGCCATCGACTACTGGAACGAAGCACTGAAGCTCGACCCGACCTTCCAGCCTGCCGCACAGTACAAGACGACTGCGGAGGCTGCCTTGAAGCTCGAGAATGAGATGAGAAACCTGCGGAAAATACAGTAGTAGCTATTTGACCGGCCTGAGGCTTTTCTTCATCTGCTTGTAAAGAGCAAAGAGACGCAGATCTATCTTCCTCGTTTCCGCCCACCGAGTGAGAGATTCTACCGTTCGGAAAGCGTTCGACTCCGATTTCGTTCGCTCAAGGAGACGCTCCTGTCGCCTCACGTCTTTGCGATTGAACCGCCGATCGAGGTACTCGATGAGCTGCATCGCCTCCCGTTCGTTTTCTATGCTGAACGCAATGTCGGAGCGTCCGAGAATGCTGTCGAGAATGCGCTCCGGTGGTTCCGATTCGCTCCTTTCGAGCTCGCTCTCGACCTCGAGCACAAACGGGTCATTTTGAAAGTAGATCCTGTCGATCTTCGCGCGCAGATCCCTGGTTCTTCGGGCGACCGCCTCAGAGCGGATATCGACTCGATTTACCGTTACGTAGGTGAGGAACCCAACCAATACCCCGACGACGAGCTCGTCTATCATCGGTAGCGGGTCGCCGATCGCGAACGACAAAAACAGATAGGTGAGCAGAAATGCGGCGGCCGATATGAGGAATCGTGGTATGAATCGTGCTTGCGACACCCACTTGCGAACAGCTATATCCGCCATCCGGTAGAGGTCGTTTCGGAAGAGGGTAAAGGACTCTACGCGCGGTTCACGACCGTATCGGCCCTCGACATCGGTAGTCTGGATAATGTCCAGAAACCGCTCGATGTCGTGAAATGGATGAAGGAAAAGGGCCGATCCATCTTTCCGATAGAGGTGGAAGATCGTGACCACTTCCTTCTTGTTACCATCCATATTCTAGAATTACGATACCCCTCAAATCCCGATCTGTCAAGATTTGCGATTCGAACACCTTGCACCGCGCCCTGCGAATCCGTAGAATAACCGGCGGAAAGGAGTGGACATGAGCACCCTACATTGGCGAAAAATGGAATCCGTACCCGCTAGCACTCGCATTCGCCCGCCCGCACTTTCTCGTTATTTTGAAGCGTCCGGCGACGCTGCAGCTCTTCTCATTCACGGCTTCACTGGAATCCCAGAAGAGATGGAGTACCTCGGACGCCGGCTGTTCGAAACCGGGCTCACTGTTTCCATCCCGCGACTCCCGGGGCACGGCACGAACCGTGAGGACTTCCATGCCGTCACGTGGCGAAACTGGTACCGGCGGTGCGTGGACTCGTATCTCGAGCTGACCTCACGGTATGCGAAGGTATGTGTCGGGGGCCTCTCGATGGGGGGACTTCTCACGATACTCCTCGCCGCTCAATTCGCAGTGCCCAGGATAGCGCTCGCAGCGCCGGCACTCTTGACGACCCGTTCTGCGCTGCGCCTCGTGCCGCTTGCACGGCTGGTCCTCAAGAGCGTTCCGAATCGCGGCGTGGACCCGGAGAGAGAGACGGATCCCGACCTCAGATATATCGAGAAAGAATACCGACAACACCGTTGGCTCGGCCCGCTCGCCGAGCTGCGAAAGCTTCAGAAGCTCGCGAGAGCGCGGCTACCCCTCGTGCGATCCGAGACCCTGACGATCGTGTCCAGGAACGACAGGACCGTACCGCTATCCGCAGCCGACCTGGTAGAGTCGCGAATCTCGGCGCGGGAAAAGAAGTGTATCGTACTCGAGGAAAGCTCGCATGTGGTCGTTAACGATGTGGACCGGGAACGAGTTGCCGATGAGATCAGCAACTGGTTTATGCGCTGAAGTGCAGTGATTCCGGAGAGACCTCTTTGTAGGTCTCTACCATCCTGCGAAACGCGGAATCCCGCTTCTTGAGCTCGCGCGAACCACGGGTTATCTTGCATAGACTCAGGCCGAGACTTCGGGCTATGCTGCGTTGGCTCATTCCGCGGTCGATGAGGCGAACGAGAGCCCATCGGGTGGCGATCTCTCCGGCTTCGTATTCAGTCAGAATACTGAGTAAGAACTGTTTGACCAGTTCGGGATCGCTGGTTTGCGCAAGTGCGGCCGACAGCTCTTCGAGCGCAATATCGCGTTCGGGGCCGGCTTCCTTCGGACGTGTGTCCGTTTCCATGGCACTTCTACTATACTTACTGAGTCGAAGTGCTGTCAAGCTTGACGAATTGTCGCCGAGCGACTTTAAATAGGGGGATGCAGCCAAGAGGAGGGACAATGCGAAGTCGTGTCAACCTTCCGGCCTTGTGCGCCCGGGCTCTCTCTGAGTCCATGGACATTCGCACAATGACGGCGGTCGTGCGCGAAATCATTCCCAGCTACGATATCCACGAGAGAACCGGCTTCCCACCGAGCCTAGCGATTCCGGGTGTAGAGGTCGCACGACAGATCGTCACCGACGTCATTCAGGAGAATCGCCTCCTACAGCTCATCGGAAGTCTTATCGATATCCACGAAGTCGGAATAATGGGACGCCGTTATCCGATCCCTCACATCCGCACCATCGTCCAGGGGGTCATAGAAAAGGGCTACCTGTTCGATCAAGAGAACAGGATGTTCGTGGAGAATCCAGCGGTCCGAAAAACGAGAAACTGGGGCGCGCTCGCGCAGGGACATGAATACACCTTCGCCTTTCTGCGTATCGATATCGTTGAAAACTCCCAACTGGTACGCAGCAATCCCGCCGCGCTCATTCAGAGGGCGTACGGAGCACTTCGCGATATCGTCCTCACCTCGGTCGAGAAGAGAAACGGACGGGTCTGGAGATGGGAGGGTGATGGGGGGCTCGCCGCCTTCATCTTCGCGGACAAGCACCAGAAGGCGACGCTCGCGGCCATGGAGATCATGCACGAGCTCTATATCTACAATCAAATCGGGTGTCCACTTTCCTCTCCCCTCGCCGTTCGGATAGCCGTGCACAGCGGTCCCGTTGAGTATTCCGAGAATGACGAGAGTCTCAAACAGAGCCCGACTCTCAGTCAGTTGCTGGAGATTGAGGAGCAGCACACGCACCCGCAAACCGTGACAATCAGCTCGGTAGTCAAAGTGATGCTTGACGCGGTTGTCTCAAGCGAGTTCGTTCCGCTTAGCGATGATGCACAAAGCATGTACTTTGGCTACAACCTTCGGTGGGAGTCCTGATGCAGGTTATTGTCCATTCGGATTCGCAGCGTGCTCGGGACTGCTTCAAGCGAATCCGGCGCGGAGGGGAGTTCGAGGTGAAGGTATATCCTTCCCGGGATTTTCGGAAGAACCTTCGAGAGCGGCGTGAACCGTTTGTTCTCTATCTCGACATCCAGTCCTTTTCTCCTGCAGAGATTACTCGTGCTCTGAAATCCCTATCCACGGCAACGGGAGTCCTTGCAGGCGTCATCGACCCGAAGGAAAGTATCCGCGACGTGGCAGGGCTGTTTCACCAGGGGCTGTTTGACTACGTCGGGAAGACTATGTGGCGCGAGGGAATCACCCTCAAACGGTTCCGAACGGCTGTCGAAGCGTTTTCCGAAGGGCTGGACTCCGACGACTCCGAGCACATCGACGGGGCTCGGCTGCTCCCCACGGAAAGCTGGAGTCAGATAACCCCGGGCAACGAGTACACCTTCTGCTTCATGTTCTTCGAGCTCGACCTCAATCAAGATTGGAAGTCGAAGGCCGGTCGTGAGCACCTCGAGCGGGTTACCGCATCACTCGAGTCACATGTACAACGGACGGTCTCCGCTATCAACGGTCGAATCTGGATGTGGGCGGAGTACGGGGGCCTCGTGCTATTTCCGTTCGACGGCCGCAGTTGTGATGCTGTCCTAACCTGCTACCGTATGGTTCTCAATCGCACCATCATCAGCGCCGAGGATTTCGAGTTCGACACCCTGCTGTCCTACCGGATTGCTCTACACATCGGAAACACGGTCTTTCGGCCTCGAGGCCAGACAGGTACCATCATCTCCGATTCGGTGAACTTCATCTTCCACCTCGGTCACCAGTTCGCCGAACCGGGAGGGTTCTATTTGACTCAAACTGTCTATCCTTACCTCCCGAAAGGGATCGAGGGATCCTTTCTCGACTGCGGAGATTTCGAAGGAAACCGCATATTTCGAATGAAAAGACCAATCTGAAAGGAGGATAGCATGGATCGGAAGACTTCTCGGACAGCATGGGCCGTCGTGAACCTCATTGGATTCGTTGGAACGATCGTCGTCAACGCGTTGTCGACGACGATCCCGCTTGGAGGGAAAACCCCGGGCGAGCTGTCGGACCTGTACCCAAATCTCTTCGTGCCGGCGGGGCTCACTTTCTCAATCTGGGGAGTTATCTACCTCCTGCTCGCGATCTACGTCGTTTATGGCTTTGTGATCGCCCGCCGTTCGGACTCGACCGAATCCGCCATGGAGAGCATCGGCCCCCTCTTCCTTGTGACTTCGCTCGCGAACATGGGATGGATTTTTGCATGGCAGTACGAGATTCTGCCACTTTCGCTCGTGGTTATGGTGGTCCTTCTGGCCACGCTCGTGACGATCTACCTTCGCCTCCGAAACCGTTCGAGCCGGCCGAGGGAGCGATATCTTGTGCACCTCCCTTTCAGTGTCTATCTCGGCTGGATCAGCGTTGCAACCATCGCCAACGTCACGGCACTCCTCGTAGCCTACCACTGGAGCCGGTTCGGTCTGGGTGAGACCTTCTGGGCGGTCGTCATGATCATCATTGCCTGTCTCTTGGCTCTCCTGATGACTCTCCGGCGTACCGACATATTCTATGCTCTCGTTGTCGATTGGGCCCTCGTCGGGATACTCATCAAGCGAACCTCACAGAACGTTCAGCCCAATCAGGCGGTTGTGATCACGACAGCTATCGCCCTGGCCCTCGTTTCAGCAGCGATCCTCGTTCAAATTGGGCGGCGGAAGGTGTACGACTAGATAGTCGTTCTTTTCGCCACGGGCAGGTCATGGTACAATTTCTACATATACAGATAGTGGTACATGGTCGGTCGTGTGAAGGAGGTGAAAGATGCTGAGAGAATTCACCGGCGTCAGACAGATTCCCAACGACGGCTACCGACGATGGTTCACCGATGAGGAGTTCGATCTCTTCATTTGGTACGAAGACTCGAGCCAAGATGAAATCGTCGGGTTCCAACTCTGCTACAACAAACGGGGAGAACAAAAAGCTCTCACGTGGTATCGCGACAAGGGCTATCTGCACACGGCAATCGACGATGGCGAAGCGTCTCCGCTCAAGAACCGTACCCCTATTCTCGTCGCAGACGGAATGTTCCCGAAGGATCGTGTCATCGAGCTCTTTCGAAAAGCCGCTAGAAACATGGAGCACGAGCTTTTCGAGCTCGTAGAAACGAAGCTGGTCGACTATCCCGGCGATCTGGGCTCATAGCCGCAGTGAAGTGCAGAGCGGGTTGTGGAGCGTGCTGCATCGCTCCCTCGATTTCCTCACCGATCCCGGGAATGGCTCTCGGGAAACCCGCAGGGGCACGCTGCATACAGCTGTCTGCAGACAACCGGTGTAGTCTGTTCGGCCGGCCCGAGCGTCCCTCGGTGTGCGGCAGTTTGCACCCATCACTCGAGATGTGCGGCTCGAGCTTCGCGGAGGCGTACTCCTATCTTGCCTATTTGGAAGAAGTGACCGATGGACGATGTGACAGAGAAAGCAGTAACGAGAGTCATTGAGCAACTGGGTCACGTGCATACCTTTCGGTGTCGGTACCAGGATCTCTCCTTCGCGCCGGATGTGAACACCGACCGACTGGTGGAGGTTGTGGGTGAAAGCGGCGGACGCTTGCATCTGCGCACCGTCAACGGGACTCCTGATGCCGAGACAGTAATTACTCAACGGGAGCTTATCCGCGTCGACCACACGAACAAGAACGGTTACCGAATCGACTTCTCTCGGCATCCATTCACAGACTTCCACCGGTACGGTTGGCTTCGTCTTGATCACCCTTTCGCCTTGATCGATTCGGAAACTCTCCGCTTCCGCGCCGAGATCGAAGAGCCCGGTCCGACCCTGCTCTTCGAAGCAAAACTCAATTCCTTGTTCTTCGGAGAATGGACTTTCTCGAACGCACCGCCGACCGCACAGCTCAAGCTCGATTCAAAAACGGGCCTGCTTCGCGAGCTGCTCATCCTCTCGCAGGGGGCGCCTCAACGCTTTGTATTCACCAACTACGTCGTCAACCGGCGCCTCGGGAGACACGCTTTCATGCTCGTGCCGCGGTGGGCAATCGGTGATTTGACCGACCTCTACTGGAATCAGATCTGTGTAGCCCATGACGGCGAGGGACCGTCTGCCCCGTTCTTCAGTCTCAACTAGCGTTCCATCGGGCCATTCATGCCCCTTTCAACTCCCGGCGAAAGGTGCTACTATCATCACGAGCAATGAAAACCATTCTTCTTATCGACTTTGAAAACCTGCAGACGGTCTCTCTCGAGAGTATTGACCCCGAAACAACGGAGGCCTGGTTCTTCGTCGGAGGGAGTCAGAACAAGCTGCCCTTCAACCTCGTTCAATCGACCCAGCATTTCGGCGAATCACTCAAATGGATCAAAATCGAGGGAAACGGAAAGAACAATCTCGACTTTCACATCGCGTTTGAGCTCGGTCGGATCTCGGCCAGCGGGCAGCAAGGCACCGAGGTCTACATTCTTTCGAAAGACAAGGGATACGACCCAGTCATCGACTACGCTCGCCGTTTCGGGGTCCGCGTGAAGCGGATTGTCAACCTCTCGCAGATGCCGACCTCGAAACAGAGCGCGCCAAAATCCAAGTTCACGGACTCAGTCGTGGCGAACCTCTCGAAGATTACCGTCGCAAAGCGTCCGAGGACCCGCGCATCACTCGAGAAGCATCTACGAAGCGCCTTTCAGGGCAAGTTCGAGCCTGCCGATATCGACATCGTCATCGAAGAGCTCTTCCTCAACGATTCGATATCAGAACGCAACAACAGACTCCACTACAAATTCTGACGCCGGCGAAGTCGCCATCATGCGCCGTTCGGAAGGTCCCCTGCACGGACTCACGCGAGGAGCTTGATCCGCGTGAAGATGTAGTCGAGGTAGTCGGTGTTTATGACGGCTTTGAAATAGTCGGTACCGGGTAGCTGTTTCGCCCTACTGCCGTGATAGCTCAGATACTTGCTGCTGATTCGCTTGTCGAACCAGTGGACGAGTGAAATCCTTCTTCCAGTCAGCTCGATACCGGTTATTCCGCGCTTACCGACGACACATCCGGAATTGAATAGGCAGGGAATCACCACGTTCGAGGCGTAGAGCGTGTTCTTCAGGCTGCGACGAATGTCTCTCTTCGTAACCGCTTCGAGCTCCTCCTGGTACTGATGGATGAGCTCCTCGATGTCCAGTTTCCGACCGACATCGGCGGCGGTATATTCGCGTACGAGCTTCTCGATATCGTACTTGAGGGAATCGATTTTCGAAAAGGACTCGAACAGCGGTCGGTGCGTATGACCGATGATCGAGATTATCTTGCGGGACCGGGAGAAGTCGTAGATGCGTTGTTCGGTTTGATACTTCTTGCGACTGTCGTGCGAGGTCGAGGGATTATGGATTCCAAGAGGGTTGGCAATGTAGCGCAGGACAAACTGGACGAAGGCACTGGGTCGATCGAAGACGCCGGCAGTCTGATGACCGTGAAACAGAAAGAGGTCACCATCCGGATGAGCAAACCGCACCGACTCCTGAGTGCAAAACCCTTTCACCAGCTCGGGCCAGAGGGAAAAATCGAAATCGTGATTGCCGAACAATTTGACGAGACGGCTCTTGTCTCGGAAGGCTGCGAACAGGTCGTAGACCGCCTTCCATCGCCGCTCCACCTGCTCTATCGTACACCGCTGTAGCTCTTCGATATCTCCGTTGAGAATTAAGCCGTACCCGCCTGCAAGATAGTAGTCCCGCAGAAGCGAAATAAAGAGCTCGGAATTGCGCAGGAAGTCATCGTTTCTGCCGCCCCCGCCCATGTGAATGTCGCTAAAGATAACAAACCGATCCTCCGCACCGAGAGGTATCTCCGGTGAGCTCGCGTACAGGCGTCCCAGCTCGTTTTCGATTGCTTCCTCGATCATTTCTCCTGCCTGTGCTACCCAACTATAGCGTCCGGGGGTAATGATTACAATCCGCGTTATCGTGTAGACTCCGCCCAAATGGGCAACGGCAACAGCATTTTCCTCTACTCGATCATCATCATCACAATCGGCTACCTCCTGAAGCGCTTTGGCATCATCCGCGAGGAGGAAGGATCCGTCCTCTCAAAACTCATCCTAAACCTTACGCTTCCGGCAGTTGTGCTGCAGACCGTTCCTCATGTGGCCGTTTCAGCTTCGTTGCTCTACTTCCCAGGACTCAGCCTAGGCTACTCGTCGGTGATGCTCGGCATCAGCTTCTTGGTATTCCGGAACAGGGAGGCGCGCATCAAAGGGATCGCGCTAATGTGCGCAGTGGGGTTCAACACCGGGTTGTTCGCATTTCCAATAATCCGCGCGGTATGGGGAACCGATGGGCTTCAATACATCGCGATGTTCGACCTCGCTAACTCCTTCATGCTACTCGGAGTCAACTACGTGATCGGAGACTACTATTCGAAACGGGCGGTCGGAGAATCGGCTTCGTTCGGAGTCCGCTATGTCGCGCGCAACCTCGCGCGTTCGACTTCCCTGATGAGCTACCTGATTGCACTCGCGCTGGCGCTTGCCTCGATTCGTCTCCCGAGATTCATAGAAGGTCTCCTGGCGCTTCCCGCACAGGCAAACAGTGTGTTGGTGTTTCTGCTGCTTGGAACCTATCTGAATCTGAAAATCGATAATACGCGAACTCTCCTCTTGGTGAAGCTCCTGCTCCTCCGCTACGGTATCGGGCTGTGCGTTGGCCTGCTCCTCTATCGATTGCTGCCTCTCCCCCACCTCGTGCGTGTCATCGCGGCGACCGCTTTGATCCTCCCGGTCGGAATGACGGTCATTCCGTTCTCAGCCAAGTTTCGTCTCGACTACCGATTCGCAAGCATCGTGGTGAATGGTACAATGGTCATCAGCTTCTTCATCATGTGGGTCTACGCAAACGTGTTATAGCCCCTGCTGGAGTTCAGGAGAAGGAAATGGCGGAGATAGAGCAGATAACGATTATCGATTCGTACGCGGAGGCACTCCTCGTCGAGAATCAGCTGAAGCAGGAGAAGATTCCCTTCGTGATGCAGGGCTTCAACGATCCGGCTTTTGGGAGCTTCTGGCGCAAGCAGGAGGGTTGGGGCATCGTACTCGCGCCGATCGAGTATCGAGAGCAAGTCCTCGAGATCGTCGCTGGACTCCGATCGCGACGCATCGAGGAGGAGACATAGTGCTTGCAGACAGCACTGTTTCTCAGTAATTTGTATTCGCAATGAAAGTTCGCGACCTCCTTCGCACTGCGTTCGTCTTTCCTATCACCATTTATCAACGGTTGGTGTCCCCTCTCAAGCCGGGTTCCTGCATATACTTGCCGACTTGCTCGAGTTATGCAAAGGAGTCCGTAATGACCCATGGGATTCTCAAGGGTCTGCTCCTCGGTACCTTTCGTCTCCTTCGGTGTGTGGGGGGGCTTTATACCGGAGGACTGGACCCGGTTCCCGAACGCGTCACTGCGCGCTACCTATTCGGTAGCTACCGAACCTTCTTCCGGTTTCGCCGGCATCGCACCTCCTGACGAAGACCCATACCGAGAGCCACAGCGTCAAAGCAGGGTTCTGTATTTCCACAGAAAGGGATAGAATGAGCGCGTGAAGCATAGACGGAGAGCCGAACCCGA
Source organism: uncultured Spirochaetales bacterium (assembly GCA_964506755.1). Classification (GTDB taxonomy): domain Bacteria; phylum Spirochaetota; class Spirochaetia; order DAHUYW01; family DAHUYW01; genus CAZDMH01. The sequence continues at coordinate 35,472 of CAZDMH010000024.1, read as the reverse complement.
ACCGTCGCTGTGGCGGTTGATTATCGCGTCGGCAGTTCTCGCCACCGCCGCGGTGGCTCCGGCGGCGGCAGATTCGAGCTACACCCCCGCCGTGACCATCGGTGCCCAGCTCGAAGGTGGAAGCTACTTCTTCATGCCGAATGCAAGTATTCTCGCCTCGGCCACCTTCCCGATCACCGGAGCCAAAATTGAGATCGCACCGAACCTCGGGGTATCCTACATCTTTTTCCCAATGACCGGACTCTCGGGGAGTTGGTACATTCCGGTCGGGTTGGAGCTGCGGTTCCCCAATAGGCAGCTCGGCATCGTCGTACGGAACCTCTTCCCGATAACGAATATCTTCGGCGAAGGCGGGGTCACGGCAGCGCTCGAGGGATACCTTCCTTTCGCCAAACCGGACAAGAGCATCTTCAGTCTGGCGGTCGAGGCGGGAACCACCATCTTCTGGAATACGACCACTCGCCCTCTTTATCTGATCAGCCTGTCGGCGTCCTTCCGGTATGACTACCAAGTGAAAAGACTCTCCTAAGGAATCGAGACGTGATCGTCCCCCCTCCATGGCACCTCACGGGACACGGCTTTATCGTCTTTCTTACGTCACAGAAAAGGGGGGCGGGTCGTGCTTCGACCGATTCGGAGAGCAGCAACAAGAGAGGGCGGTCGTTCTGGGGGCCTGGAATTCTCATGGCCCTGGACTACAGTGACTCCGAAATCGGACCCTATCGAGAGGTTCTCTACATTCCAGGATACTGCTCGGTGCACATACCGGTACTCCGATGGCTGCATGGGGGCTCGGGTCGCGTTTCGCCGGTGGTACGGGGCCACTCGGTGTCCTGGATAGCGGTCACGACTACCGGCAGCAGGGATGGGGGGATCGCGAATTGGGGCTTGCCGAAGGAGCTCGCCAATATCGACTGGCATGCGGACGCTGACCGGACGAGCGTGATGGTGTCCGGGGCAGAGGGACATCAAAGACTAGGTATCGAGGTTGCCCATCCCCAAGGTACGTTTCGTTCGGCTCTGTCACGCGTATCGTTTCCAGTGAATGCACGTCTGCTGCCCCACACTCTCCTTCAGATGCGCAAAGAGCTCATCTACGTAACCTCGATCGCCGCCGTCGGCAGGGCCCGCATCGCCGGAAGGGTACGGCTCGAAAGTTACTCTCCCGATACCCGTGAAATCGCCAACCGAAAAGTCCTAACCTCATTGCGCATCGATCGTTTCGGGCTCACCTTTCCTCGGGCAACGAAACGGTTGCTCAACCCGGATGGGTAGCAAGCACGAGCCACAGAGTTGCGATGATGTGCCCTGGTGGAGTATCATCGCGGCAAGAAAAGCGGCGCGACGGCACAGTGTTCAATAGGTAGACTCGAGTGGCAGAACTCGGAACCCTTTACTTGATACCAACCCCTCTCGGCAATATCGATCCCGGACCGTCGATCCCGGCGCACGTGGGCAGGGCGCTCGATACCATCGACCTATTCGTCGTGGAAAAGACGAAAACCGCTGTGCGTTTTCTCGGTCGCATGGGGTTAGGCGAGCGTCTGGAGAAATGTCTTCTCGTTACCACCGACCGCCTCAAGGAACCCGATACGCTCCGAGAGCTCGTAGAAGATCTGCTGGGCGGCAGGAATATCGGTGTGCTCTCTGAAGCGGGCTGCCCCGGGGTCGCAGACCCGGGGGCGGAGATAGTCCGGGCGGCCCACGCCCGTGAGATACCCGTCGTTCCCCTGGTCGGTCCTTCGTCCATCGTGCTCGCTCTGATGGCATCCGGGCTCAACGGGCAGGAGTTCGCCTTCCACGGCTACCTGCCGGTAGACAGGAGTGGGCGAATCGCGGCGCTGCACAAGCTCGAGCGGGCCGCCCGATCGAGCGGCCAAACTCAGATATTCATCGAGGCACCGCATCGTAACGACCATCTCTGTGGTGATATTCTCGAAACCTGTCGAACGGATACGCTCTTGTGCGTAGCGCTCGATCTTACTCTCCCGAGCGAGTATGTGAGAACGAAAACAGTTGGCGCATGGCGCCGGAGCCCGATGACAATCGGAAAACGACCGGCGATCTTTCTTATCAATGCTACAGGTGAGGCACGCAGGCGATGAATGCTCGACGAACCTATGCAACCTATTTCGGGTTCCTCGTCGTGGTCCTCGTCGTGGTCGGTTACTCTGCACGCAATGTCATCTTTCGGCCATGGACAGTGCGAAGCTGGGTCACCGTCGCGACGCTCGACCACCGCATCTATCTTTTCGGCGGCAAGAACTCCCAAAACGAGCTGATGCAGGACATCCTCGAAGTCGATCCCGCCGCGAATACGCTCAAGCGAGTCGGGAAGCAGCCGTCCGGCCTGTTCGGCTGTGGCGCAGCCACTTTGGACGGCCGCATCTTCGTCGCAGGCGGAACCGACAACAAATCCATTTCCGACCGCCTCGATCGGTTCGACCCGTCCACTCGGCGATTCACGACGATCGGGAGACTCCCTGGACCGAGAACCTTCGGAGCCCTCGTGGCCTCAGGCGGAGGGCTCTACTATCTCGGCGGCTGGGACGGGAGCAAGACGAGCGATGAAATCATCAGAATCGACCCTGCCACGGGAACCGGCACGGTTGTCGGCCACCTGCCAGAACCTCTCGAGGAGTTCGCAGCTGTCGGCTATCAAGGGATCGTGTACCTCATCGGCGGCATGGATGCCGCGGGTGACTTTGTCGACACAATCTACGGTATCGACCCCGCCACGGGCCACGTAACTGCAACGGGAACGCTTCCGGAAGCCGACGCACGGATGAGCGCCACAGCTCTCGGCAATTACATCTACATCGCAGGCGGCTGGAACGGCAAGGAACAGCAAGACCTGTTGAGATTCGAAGCGAAACGAGGAAAACTCGACCCGGGAGGCGTCATTCATCTCGACTTCTCCGCGCTCGACACCTCGTTGGCCGCAATCGGCAGTCAGCTCTATCTCATAGGTGGCCAAGAACAGCGGTTTCGACGACAGGTACAGGTCCTTCGAATCGACCCGTCGACGTTCGATGTACGGAGCATTCTGCTGAAGAGCTACGCGTGGTGGTGAAAGAGGAAGAAGCGGTAGTAAAGGTAACCGAGGTACTCTTTGAGGGCAGCGGCGGAGACTTTGAGAGATCCGGCGGTCGGTAGGAAGCTGTAGACGGTGTAGCCCTCACGATCCGAGAGATAGTCCGTGGGGGCCGGAATGACGGCGATGCCGTTGCGTTCGAACGCTATTACGCTGCGAGGCATGTGGTAGGCAGAAGTGACCAGAATCGCTTTGCGAGGGTGGAATCGCTCTTCGACCCGCACCGCGTTCTCCCAGGTATTGCGGCTCTGGCCCTCGAGGAGAATGGACCGTTCCTTGAATCCGAGAGCTTCGACGGCCCTTTTTGCAACGATTGCTTCGGGTTCGGACGCCGGCCGCGAAGGGACAGTCCCACCCGTGACAATGAGCGGCAATCCCGCGGTCGCTGCGATCCGAGCCCCGTAGACGAGTCGTTTCAGGCCTTCGGCGGCGAGGCTGGGCCTGCCGCCCTCCTCCGGCGAAACCGGCACCAGTCCACCGCCGAGCACGATGACCGAATCTGCTCCGTCGACGCGCGCGAGCGGAGGGTAATCGTTCTCAAGTGGAATTACGAGCAAGTTTGCGACCGGCACGATCGAGAAAAGGTAGAGCAGCACACATCCTGCGATCGCTAGAGAGAATCCCGCCTTCCGGTGTTTCAGCCAGAGAAGGACAATTGCGATGACGATGGCGAGGAGAAACAAACCGGGCGGGAGCAGTAGTGACTCTGCGAACGGGAAGATCCACGGCATTCGACTACCGGCCGTCTTCGGCGCTACGACAGTTGCTTGATGAAGCAGCGCCGCCGCTTGTGTTGCCGGTGATCATAGTATCTCCAAAGATCTTGGACCGCCCTGTTTTCCTCTAGCTCACCGCTTGTCTCCGCGCTCTTGATTCCGTTTCTAATCCCCGCCCTCGTTATCTCGTTCATCAAGATGGAGTTGACACCGAGCCCCTGGTACCTCGGTCGTACCGCGACGAGATACATGTCGATCTGCGTCGGATGCCTGAGAGCATGAAGAAGATGGATGAAGCCGAAGGGAAAGAGCCTCCCCTTCGAGCGCTGCAGCGCTCGTGAGAGCGATGGCATGGCGATTCCGAAGGCGACCATCCGGCCGTCCGTGTCGACGATGGCCTTCGTGTAATCCGTCTGGATGAAGCCGAAGTACTGTTTGATGTAGGCATCGATCTGCCGTTCGGTGAGCTCTACAACGCCGTAAAGATCGGCATACGCCTCATTGACGACATCGAACACCCCACGAGCGTAGGGTCTGAGGTCGCGCGGACGCTTCGCATCGACGAGGCGCAATCCGCTTCGCTTGAGCACCAATTCCTGGACGCGGAGGACCTTCTCGGGAATCTCCTTCGGCGCCTTTATTTCGAACTCCAGCCAGTCGACATCCTTTAGGTACCCGAGTCGCTCCAGGTGTTTCGGATAGTATGGATGGTTGTAGATCATGGGGAGCGTACCGAGCTCCTCGAAGCCTTCGATCAACATGCCCTCGCGGTCGAGGTCGGTGAATCCCATCGGGCCGTGCAGCGCGTCCATACCTCGTTCTAGAGCCCAGTTCTCAGCGAAATCAAACAGCGCCTTCGAGACTTCAGGATCGTCGACGAAATCGATCCACCCGAAGCGTGCATACCTCTTCTTCCACTTCTCGACGAACTTCTTGTTGATAAGGACGGCGATCCGGCCAACGATGTCGCCGTTACGGTAGGCGAGTATGTAGGTTGCCTCACAGTGCTCGAACGCCGGATTCTTGTCTTTGCGAAGAGTGTTGATCTCGTCCTGGATCAGCGGCGGCACCCAGTAGGGATTGTCTTTGTAGAGCCCGTATGGAAAATGGATGAAACGCTTCAAATCACGGGCGGAGATGACCTCTTTCAGTACGACCGGCATTTCGTCTTCCTTTTCTCCCTAGGATCGGCGTATATGGGGACATTGTCAATACACGCCAGCTCGCCAAACAAGGCTGCGCGAGCTTGACTTTTCTCTCCGCTGCCGTATGATTGACCAATAATGCAAAATCGGGAAGTCCGTCTCGCCGCAATCCTCTACGCTCAAGTACTCGGATTCGACCGGCTTTTTGAACGGGACGCCGAGGAAGGATTGCTGCTGCTTGACCGCCTGAACGCGCTTTTCGGGCGCGTGTGCGAAGAGCACCGGGGCCGGGTCGTTCGGTCGGTACGCGACACCTATCTCGTCGAATTCCCTACCTCATTGGACGCGGTGAACTGCTCTGTGGCGATTCAACGGGAGACGGCTGCCATCCACCCCGCGACGAAACCAACGGAATACGGGTTGACCATCGGGATCCATGTCGGTGACGTCCATTTTCTCGAGAACGATGCTGCCGGCGAGCCTATTGTCGTCGCCACGAAGCTTCAGACGACTGCACGCCCAGGGACGATTGCGATCTCCGAAGAGGTTTTCGGAAACGTCTCCGAGAGAATTGGCGTCTCTGTACGATATCGAACCGAGTTGCAGCTCGAGGGAGGAAAGAAGAAGATCCGAATCTACGAGGTCGACCCCGCGTCCACCGAGGTGAGCTCGGGAGCCAGGGGAGCCGACACAAACTCTCCGACGAACAGTCCCGAAGATTTCGACGAGCTGAAGGTCTTCGTGCTCGAGCAGATAAAACGATTCGGCAGAAGACTCACCACCGACAGGGTCCGGAGGATGCTGCAGTCTCAAAGCCCAGAGCTCGATGAGGCGATCGAGAAGCTCGCGGACATGGGGTTTCTTTCACGCAGCAGCGAGCCGGCTCGAACCCTCAACGAAGCCCCGACATCTCGTCCTCTCCATGGACCTCATGACCGCGACGCATGGCGGGAGGCGCGTCACGCAATCAGGGAAGCGGTGCGAGACGCCCGTCACGAATATCGCCACGCCCCGCGGCCGCCCCTTCCGTTCGATTCGGAGGATGCAGCAGAGCTCGTAGAACGCGGCTATGACCATTATCGAGAACGGGTCATTGAACGCGCACACAAGGCAGTGGGGGGATTCGCGGGTCATTTGATACCGTTTCTCGTGGTCAACGGCTTTCTGTTTTTCATCAATCTCTCTACCGCTACCGGCCTCGGTTTCCCATGGTTCCTCTTTCCTCTCGGCGGATGGGGAATCGGCCTTGTAAGCCACCTCGCGACGGTGCGCACGCGCAGACGGGAGCGGGCCGAGGTGGAGGCCCTGCCCGAGACGCTCGACGATACCGACTACAAGATGGTACGAAGGTACCATAAGGCGCGAGCCTCCGTGAGCGCTACTCTCGCCTCGACGATCTCCGTGGCCGCGTTCCTCCTGATGATCAACCTCATTGTCTCGCCGGGATTCCTGTGGGCGGCCTTCCCGATCGCCGGGCTCTTCATCGCGATCGTGACCTCGATTTCGAGCTACGCCTCGCGAAGGGGCTCCTTTCGCAAACGCCTGAAGGAGCTCTTCGCTTCGAAGGGTCGGAAAGCGGCAACGGGGAGCGATTCGCTCGCAGCGACGGTGGCCGGGGAAGACCCGCCTGTCGTCAAACAGGCCCTGCGAATCGCCGATTCGATACTCGAGCAGTCGAAGAAACTCGATCCAACGAGGGCCTACCTGGGTGAAGACCTTGAGCCGCTGCTCACGAACTACATTGGCCAGATCCGCACACTCAACCAGCGTGGTCGAGAGGTCGAGGAGATCATGGCGGCAATCCCGCGAGTCGAGCTCCAGAAGGACCTTTCCGCCCTCCGCGCCCGCTACGACAAGGCTGAGGATATCTCGCTTAGACGAGAATACCAGAAGTCGATCGATCAGATTGAGCGGCAGAACAAGAGCTTCGACGAGCTCGAGAATCAGAAAGAGCTTCTCGATCTGCGAATCACCGGTTCACTCAACTCGCTGAAACAAATGCAAATAGACCTGGCCCGAATGACCGGAATCTCCGCTGCCAAGGAGATCGACTCGATTGGGCGACTGCGCGACCGCAGCCGTGAGCTCTCGGATTATCTTCAAGACTTCAGCGAAGGTTACGACGAAATAGGTGGCCTGCCTCAGACAAGCGAAGAAGAGCGACGTCGTGCCGATGAGCTGCTGAACGAGTTCAAGAACAAAGAGGAAAAATCCCGCAACCAAGACGATTAATCCGCGCTCCCGGTGTCACATCCGGGTGACTGCGGTGTTCCATACTCAGAGTTTCGACGAAGAGGAGGAATACGATGAGGTCGATTACGAGACTCATCCGGATCGGAGGCTGCATTCTTGTTGCGATTCTCCCCCTCGCATCCTGCGCGACAGTGAACCGCCTCGACCGTCATCGCATTGAGAATGCAACGATCTCGGCCGATCTCCGGGTTCCGCCGGAGCCTCGAATGGACATCCGTTCGACACTCTTCTTCGATTCCCACAACCCGGTCGGAACCGCACTCAGCATCGGCAGCAACATTGCCCTTGCGGCCGAGGCGTCCCGGGTGGAATCGCGCATGCGCGAGGCCCTGCTGTCGATCGACGTTCCCACGATCGTCCTCGATGAGACCTACACAGCTGCGGCCGGAGCACTCGACGCGCGAAAGGTCTACAGAAAATACGGCGCAGACTATCTCCTCGATCTCGATATCCGAGAATACGGGATCCGCGCCAATTCCCCAATGGCCGCAGTATCCATGTACATGCGCATTACTGCGCGAATCTACCACAACCGCAGCGGAGACCTGGTATGGAGGCGTAACGTTTCGGTCGAGGATCGCGCGACTCCCTATATGTTTGGAATCGGGAACGTTTTCGGGAACGTCGTTACCGCCAGCGCCCTGGCAAATCTGTCTACCGCTCAGATCGCCGACGGCTTCGAAAAGCTCGCTCTCGAATCATCCAGGTCTCTTGCCCGGAAGCTCGAGCGGGACCTCTATTCGGTGCGCTTTCACTGAAAGAAGCTCCGAGAGACGGGACGAACTTCGTCGAGTATACGAACAAGGCGTTTGTCGCCGCCGAAAAGCTTCCGGTATTCGAGCTTCTCGAATATGTCAGCAATACGATGTTGGGCGAGCGGATTCCACCGAACCGACTCGAGCACCTCCGTCTTTGCCTGGACCGCGGCGTTCACGAGCCGTGCCGTCTCTATGTCGTTGCGTTGAGTTTCATCGAGGAGGATCAGTATCGATCGGTACAGTACCCTATCGAGTCGCCGGGCCGTCCGGTCGTAGTCTCCAAGCGTGGTCGGATCAAGAAAGATCGGTAGAATCGTCTCTGCACCCAACTCCACTGCAGTCTCGACCGGGATTACGTCTCGCACGCCGCCGTCATAGCAGGGCTCTCCGTCGATGACGGTCGCCTCGACGATGACGGGGATGCTCGCAGACGCAATCAGGGCGTCGATGAACCTCTCCCTCGTCATTCCACGGTCCTTAGGCGAGGCTACAACCCGTTGAGCGCTCCGGAAATTCGTGTACTCCACGTAGCAGTGGGGAGCCTCTTCACGCCTCAGCCAGTCGAAGTACTCCTGTTTCAGGGCTCGATCCACCCGGGCGCGAAGCGGGGCGAAGCTGTAGAGGGAATCACGAAATCGGAGAAGCTGGGCTGCGGACCTCCGCTTCAGCACATCGCTCGTCGCCGTGTTCTCGTACTCGTAGACCAGTGTGGCGAGCGCTTCATCGGCCATTCGTTTGGGCGCCGCCATCAGACCTACCATAGGCGTGATGAGGGCGCCCGTCGAACATCCTCCGACGATGGAGAACCAACCGGCCGGACGAAAGCGCTCATAGAGATTCTTCACAACACCTACCGCGAAGGCCCCTTTCGATCCTCCTCCGGAGATTACAAGTGCAGCTCGACAAACACCTCCCGGCCTGTTCATCGCGCCCCCCGTTCGGTCGATACCACCGGTGCGCGCAAAGTCCGTTCGTGCCCGCCGGCGGCTTGACCGGTTTCGAGCCTGCTGCGGGCGGTCTCGAGGAGGGTCCGATACTCAGGGCCGTTGCGGTACCACCGATCTGCAGGATCGGAGATCTGCTTCTCCCACAGCGGCTCGGTGAGCTCTTTGAAACGGGAGGCATATCGATCGATCCATCCGATAGTGCCCGGGTCGGCAACGATCGCCTCGGAATACCGGTGGCCCGAATCCGCACGGTGATCGGCAACAGCCTCCCTGAGCACCTCGGGATTGTCGATGATCATACAGGGTCGCTTCAGGTTCGCCGTTTCGTTGTATGGAAATCTCGACCTGATTGACCGGAAGAACGGAGAGTTTGCCGCCTCAAGCAGGGTCGTTTCGTGGATATTGTCGACGCCGAAATGCGCAAATACGCAGGGCTCTACTTTCCCAGTGTTGAGGATATGGAGATAGCTGCGACCAGCCGCCAGGCAACCGCCGACGGCGGGACCATCGTTCCAGAAATCGGCAAGGAAAATGGGATACCGACTCCTCAGATTTTCTATGCGGCGGCCGCACTCGACGCGCTGCTCGGGCAGCGGAACGAGCTCGACGTTGGGGTCCTTCCCTACCGGCATAAACATGAAGTACCACCCGAAGAGCGCCCCCTGTCGGATGAAGGCTTGAACAAACTCCTTGCTGGTGACCACTTCGAGATTCTCTCGGTTGTACGTTACGCTGATTCCGAACAGCACGCCTTCTCGTCTAAGCAGCGCCATGGCTCGCATGATATCCTGATACACTCCGACTCCACGGCGGCGATCGGTGTGGAGCTCATATCCTTCGACACTGATGGCCGGCGAAACGTTGCCGAGCCGGGCAATCGAGCGCACCGTTTCTTCGTCCAGCAAGGTACCGTTGGTGTAGGTCAGGAAGTACATGTCGTTGAACTTGTGAAACAACCGAAACAGGCTGTCTCGCAGCAGGTACGGTTCTCCGCCGGAAATCACGACGAAGTAGATCCCGAGCCGCCGGCACTCTGTGAACAGCCGATCGAGATCTCGCTCGCTCAATTCCTGCTGCTTGCTGTACAGACCGCTGTAGCAACCCGTGCAATGGAGATTGCAGCGCATTGTGGGACTCACCACCAGGAGGCTCGGTACCCACATGTCCTTCGTAGAATTTCTCTCACGCTTCTGCAACCCGCCGACTCCCCAATTGTAAATGAGATTCTCGACTAGCTTCCTCCGCGACCGCGGGTTCACCACCCGGCCGACTCGCAGGAACAGCTCGGCGAGCCCAGTCCGGGTTTCGAGGTCGTGAGCGAGCCGGTTGAGGAGAGCAGACAACCCGGGATTCCCGTTCGAGAAACGGGATAGCGGGATCAGCCGCTGCAGATCTCGGGGCCGTCCGGTGAGGCTCCTGCAGATCCGGGGCACAGCAAGGTGGCGAACGATGAATGGAAAGATACACTTCAGAGTACTTGTCCTATGGTTCGTACTAGTTTCCTTCTTCATGTCGTCGTCCTCCTTCTCGGGGAAGTTTCACGATAGACAAGACTTCGAGATTGAGATCCCATAGTCTCGCCATGATTCCCCGAAGACCGGGCTCATCGGGTGTGCAACCGAAAAGCAAGCTGACCCTCTCACCCTCGTCATTCGTGGAGTGCACGATCGACGCGACCCCCAGCCAGCGAGCCCATGTTTCATCGATCACCCCGGAAACCTCGATCCGAAATCTAGAGCCCTCCCGTGACATGGCACTCCCCCTCTGCCCTCAAGGATACGAGCTCAATCGGCGCGACGGAAACTGTCCAAAAGTATGGTAAAGGTATGGTTGTTCAGTCGGGTAGCATTCCAAACGAGCGGGCCTTCGCGACCGCCTGCGTACGATTGCTGACGCCCATCTTCTGATAGATATTGACTGTGTGCCACTTTACAGTTCGAACACTAATGAAGAGTCGATCGGCTATTTCCTGGTTCGTGATCCCGTCAGAAAGGAGGCTGAGTACCTCAGATTCACGATTTGTCAGGAGTACGCTCGGGAGATCGGAATTGACGACCGTCGCTTGCTGACGGGGAACAGCAGCGGTGCAGCCGAGAAGGCGGGCAACGTAATCGGGTTCGACTCCTGTTCGTCTCGCCTCCTCGAGGAGCATAAGCATCGGCAAGCCTTCGTCGAGGAAGACTCGGGAGTAGCCTTCAGCTGCGGCAAGTCGCAATGCACGACCGAGAGCATCGACTGCGCAATCGAGGCGTCCGAGTCGGCTGTCGGCAATTGCAGTTAGAACCAGCATCTCTATCAGACTGCCCTGTCGACCGAGCGAGTCAGCCTTCTCGGCTATGGACTCGAGAGCTATCAACGCCGCTTCGACTTGCTCACTCGCAATCAGCAATCGTACCTCGGTCACGGAAACAAGCTCTCGAGTGAGAAAAGTCGTATCGCCCGTGACTACCGATTTTCGCTTGCGGACGGCCGTCATGACCCGGGCGGCCTCCCGAACATTGTTGTCGCGAATGAAGAAACGCGCGCTGTACAGATCAACGAAGAGGTCGTCGAGCTCAGTCGCGTCAAACCGTTCGGCTATTCTCCGGGCGGCCTCAATCGCTTCGGCAACTCCACGATGCTCACCGAGAGATCTGCGCGTCCGTGCCAACGCAATCTGCCCCTCCAAACATCCGAAGCTACTCAACTGGGATGCGCGCGCAATCCCGTCGACTAGAGTGGTCTCCGCGCGCCGCAGCTCACCCTGCTCTCTCAGAAGGTTGCCGAGACCGATGAGCGCGAGACCGGACGCCGGAGTGTCGAGATTTTCACGCTCAGCGGCGTAATCCAAACCCTCACAATAGGCGATCTCGGCCTGCCTCAGATGACCGGCCGTCACGTAGAGGTCACCCAGCTCGCACAGGTTTGTTACAACCGCCACGGCATTGCCGGCCCCTTTCGCCGCAGAGACGTTCCTCCGAACGTCCTCGATCGCGACCTCAACCTCGCCGGAATCGGTGTAGGCCAACAGGGTCGACATTCGCTGAACCATCCCTTTCAAAAACACTCTCTCCGGTGGCAACAGCTCGACGGCAATCCGGCACCACTGCGTACCCTCTCTCGCGTCCGCTTTGAATGCGCAAAGCATTGCCTTCAATGCGGCGTGCTCTCCCTCAAGATTGATGGGTGTACGTTCGAACACGGTCGTGCCGACCAGATCCGCAATGCGTTGAAGCGACTCGCCGCTCACGAGAAACGCAAATGCGAAATAGATACTGAGGAGAGGCTTCTCGGAAAGCGTCGTCTCGGGAAGGATGGAAAGGCATTCCGTAAAGGCCGCGAACTCGCCGTCGGCCAATAGCTGCTCGCCACGAGTTTCGAGCAGCCTCGTCACCTCTTGCGAATCGTGAGCACTCCCGTAGTGGCGAATCGCCTCGGCGAGCATCCCCTCCTCTTCGTACCATCGTCCGGCCCTCCGATGGAGCGCCGGGAGACGTTCTGGCTCCGCCTCCTCCAGCCTTCGTTGGAGTAGATCCGCGAAGAGACGATGATAATGATACCAAACTCTCTCGTTATCTAGGGGAGTAATGAAAACGTTCCTCCGCTCCAAATCGTCCAAATGCATCTGAGCGGTGGGGTCTTCGGTTACGTACTCGCAGAGCCGGCCGCACAACGGGTTGAGAATCGAGGTTGCGAGAAGGAAACGTTGGACAGGTTTCGACTGTCGGTCGACAACTTCCTGCACAAGGTAGTCCAGAACGTACCGGTTGCTCGCGGCGAACGAGCGGATGAATGCGGAGACCTCCGGATGGCCGGACATCGAGACAGCTGCCATTTGCAGTCCCGCCGCCCATCCTTCGGTACATGTGTGAAGGGTGCCGACCTCTTCGCGCGTAAGCCGAGGCACCGGCGCCTGCAAAAAGAACTGGACCGCTTCGGTGAGGTCGAAACGTAGGTCTCGGACTCTGATTTCGCAGAGGCCGCCGCCGGCGCGTAGCGCCGAAAGCGACAGCGGAGGATCGGCCCGCGAGGAAACAACGAGGAGCGCATGGTCGGGGAGATGTGTCGCTATGAAATCAACACAGCGATGGACTTCACGGTTGGAGATGAGATGGTAATCGTCGATTACGAGCACGAACCGACGTTCACTCGAGGAATCGATTGCATTCAAGAGCCGCGGAAGCACCGCCTCATAGACTTCGTCTCGGGTTTCCGATCTCGGTGCTGTCATCGGCGAGCCGACTACAATACCCGACTCGCGAACCGCCGCGGTCAGGTAGTCGAGAAATCGACTCCGGTCGTTGTCTCCGACATCCACTGTCAACCAAGCGGAAATGCCGTCAATTGTTCTGAGCCAATCACACAGGAGGGAGGTCTTGCCGAATCCGGCCGGCGCCGACACAAGAACGAGGTTCCCGTTGGCTACGTCGTCGAGACGTCTCAGGAGACGCCCGCGCGAAACAAAGCCGGATCGGATCGCGGGAGCCCGCAACTTCGTCCTTAGGAGGAGCGTATCCACTCACCCTCCCCTCGCGGCAATCCGTAATTGTCAGTCGTCTACTCCCGCTGAGACAAAGCGCTCCGCAATCCTCTTCGTGCTCAGACCAGAAGGCCCGTCGCGAAGCTCATGACTGCGACAACTACCGCAATCGCAACCGAATACCCGATAATCTGAACCGACCGGCCGCGGTCCTTTCGTACGGCATTCGCCTCTTCGACGGCGGTCACCTCTCCGACCGTCTCGCCGAAGTTCTGAACGCCGCGCATCCCGAAGTTGACACAGAAGCTCATGGCAGCCTGGAGGAATCCGCTCGCACCAAGCATCGCCGGCAGGAAGACGAAGAGGCGCCAGGGAGCGGCGACACGAAAGACGATGAAGAGTCCCCAGAGAAGGACCGTGAGAACGAGACCCGCCCATCCGGCACGCCGCCGCATGACTTTCTCGGCCGCCCCGATGTTGCAGACGCCCGGAAGATATTCTTTTTTCACATCGGACATGCAATCAATCTACCAGCGGAAAGGGGTAAATGCAACAAAAAGAGGGCCTCCAGGACGGCCACTCTCTCGAGCGGCATGACGACGACGATACCGAAGTCGGCAGTCTGATGTGCCGGAGTCCACAAAACGGCTGTGCGTTCTCGATTATCTCGGCGACGGGTCTCCAGAAGAACGAGAACGACATCAGCAGCGGATTCTGCCGCCTCTCCTCGATACGATTTCGGACCAAACTCATCTTGTGGCACGTCCCAAGACATTATCGTTTCTTCTGTAGGATGGAGTTTGAACGCGGGACAGCGGCACGCCGCCCAGGGGCCTCTCCATCAGAGCATGGAGAACTCCACTGCGATCTGCGCCCCCAGCGCGGCGTTGTTGAGCGCAAGCTCGATGTTCGACTCCAGGGATTTTCCGCCGGTGAGCTCCACAATTCGCGTCAGGAGGAACGGGGTGATCTCTTTTCCGTGGATGCCGCGAATCTCCGCGTCCTCCACCGCGTGCTCGATTATTCCGTTGATCAGATTCGGATCCATCGAGTGCTCGGATGGAATCGGATTCGCGACGATCATGCCGCCGTGGAGCCCCAGCTTCCACTTTGCGACGAGGGCCGCAGCCACCTCCGCGGGGGAATCACACCGATATTCCACCGTGAAGCCGCTGCTTCGGGTGTAGAATGCCGGGAACTCATCCGTGCCGTATCCTACGACTGGAACCCCATGAGTTTCGAGATACTCGAGAGTGAGACCGATATCGAGAATGCTCTTCGCCCCAGCGCAAACCACCGCTACGTCGGTCCGCGAGAGCTCCTCGAGATCGGCGGAGATGTCGAATGACCGTTGAGCCCCGCGATGAACTCCGCCCACTCCACCAGTGGCGAAGATCCTGATTCCTGCCAGATTCGCCACTATCATCGTTGCAGCTACCGTCGTCGCACCGTCACTTCGAGCAGAAACGATGAAAGGGAGGTCCCGCCGGCTCACCTTCGCAACCGATGTACCCTGCCTGCCGAGCCGCTCGATCTGTTCGGATGAGAGGCCCGCGATCGGCACTCCATCGATGATTCCGATCGTCGCGGGAACGGCTCCGTTCTTCCTCACCTGTTCTTCGACACGAAGCGCCGTCTCCACATTCTGTGGATAGGGCATTCCGTGACTGATGATCGTCGATTCGAGTGCGACGATTGGGCTATGCTTCTGCGAGGCTTCTCGAACCTCGTCCGATCTCTGTATCAGGTCCTGCATTTCTGCTCCTATCGAGGACGGATTTTCGCTGTCGGGGCAAGCGCGCGAATCCGCTCGTCGCTCAACTGCGAACCTACCGTTTGTCCGGACCGGGCTGCCAGCGCCCCGGCACAGGCGGCATATGCGGCCGTCTCTTCGATCGGGCGGCCGGCGAGAAGAGAGACCGCAAGTGCGCCGGTCACGACGTCGCCTGCACCGCTTACGTTCACCGGCCGCCCCGGGGGGAGCTCGACAATTCCCCGGCGAGTGCCGTCGGAGTAGTAGAGCCCGCGCTCGCCGCGTGAGACGAAAACTTCCCGGGTACCGAGCTCGTGCAAGACGCCCACCGCCCGATCGAGGTCGTCGAGCCCCTTGATTTTGATCCCGGTCAGGACCTCGAGCTCCGATTCGTTCGGTTTGACTGCGTAAAACCGGCCGATGCACCGCCTGGCGCGCACCGCCTTTGCGACCGACACCGTGTCGAGGATCACCGGAATCCTATCGCAGAGGTCGATCACCGCGAGGAGGCTCTCCTCACGAAGGTTCGTGTCCACCACGCAGAGATCCGCAGAGCGAATTGCCTCCGATCGCTCTGCAAGCTCGAGTGGTCGAAGCTCTTCGAGCGCCTTCATGTCGGAAACCGCCACGTGAAGGGTGCCGTCCTCCTCGAGGAGACAAAGATAGGTCGAGGTCGGACACGTGCGCGTGATCAGGGAATGAGAGGTGTTCACCTTCAACCGCCGGAGCCCGTTCAGCAGGAAGCGTCCCCAATCATCGTCGCCGACTACCGTGAGAAACTGCACCGCAGGACCCAGACGAGCGATACTCTCCGCGATGTTCCGCCCGACCCCGCCGGCGCTCGTCGAAATCGAACCGGGATTGGAGTCATTCAGACGAAGTGGTTCGTCCGGTATTCCTTGATGATCGATGTTCGCACCACCAACGACAGTGACGACCGCCACGTCCTACCTCCAGCAGGCGCATACTACCCTTTCGAGAGCGAACCTGCAAGAAGCGCCACGACTTGCCAGGACTGACAGCTGGGGCGCGTGGTGGTTACAGGAATTGCCGAAGGTCTCGCCCGGCGCGCCGGTGAAGAAGGGCGTGCGGCCTGAATACGAGTAAATTAATCGGATTCTAGCAACCGGACGCCATTTTCGGTGTTTTGACAGCATGCCGGCGATAACTTCTGCGGCGCAACCGCTGTTGTCCCCGCCCGACACACTCCGAAGGCACATCACCAGGGAGGCATCATGAGCCACATCAGGAAATCACTGCTGTTGACTATCCTTATCGCAATCACCACTGCTTCGGCGCTCTACGCATTTGGCAGCCGAGAAGTTCCCCAGATCCAGGTCAAAACCCCGAGCCCGTGGTACTTGTCTCCGTCGGGAGCGAGCTCAAGCGCAGTCCACAGAGTCTCGGTAGCTTTCACCGTGACAATGGCAATGAAAAGCAAGACCGGCTATGTCCCCGAATATTCGGTTTCTATCGAAAATGCGAGTACCAACGTAGTCAAGGACATCGTCAAGAGGCAGAAGCCGGACCTTGGTTTCTTCTCGCGCCTATTCTCCGCACGAAAGAGCTTCACACTCGAGAAGACGATTTCCTGGAACGGCACGGACAGCTCGGACCGGGTCGTTCCCGACGGTAACTACCCGGCGAAGCTGACCGTCTTTGCTCAAGACGGGACAAGACGGACCGTAGATCTCGGCACATTCGTGGTGGATACCCAAGCTCCGAGCGTAACGGTCGATGCGCCCGATGGACTGGTCTTCGATCCCACAGGAAGACGCGCGAAGCTCCAGATTGACCAGACCAACGGCACTGTAGAGCAGCTCTGGACCGGCAGTTTCTACAATGCCTCAGACCAAGTCGTGAGGACCTACACGTGGAAGAACTCCGCGCCCCAGAGCTTTTCCTGGAATGGACGTGACAACAACGGCAGACTTCTGCCGGACGGCCACTACACCTATCGAATCACAAGCACCGATCGGGCCGGGAACAAATCCCCGAGCTACCAGGTCGGCGGAATTGTCATCAACACACAGAAGACCCCTGTCTCACTCAAGCTGAGCAATCCATACTTCTCACCGAACGGCGACGGGGTCAAAGACACGACGACCATCGAGCTGGCCTCGCAGTCGAAGGTTCCCGTGGAATCGTGGAAAGTGACGATATCCAACCCCGTGGGCAAGGTTGTTCGTTCGTTCGAGGGACAGGGGACCTTCCCCTCTCAGGAGGTCTTCAACGGAAAGGACTCATCGGGCAACCTCCTCTCGGACGCGACCTATACCGTCACTTTCGATGCGGCCTTCCAAAACGGGAATGAAGGGGAGACCACCGCACCGCTCGTTCTGGATACCTCCAGGCCCCTGCTCGCCGTCACCTACAGCAACCCGGTCTTTTCGCCAAACGGTGACGGCAGCAAAGATACGACCACCGCTTCCCTCTCGTTGAAGTCGAGCGAGCCCGCAAGCTCGTGGCAGTTGGAGGTGACTAACGGCTCCGGTACCGTCGTTCGCAAGACGAGTGGCTCGGGCATGCCGCCGACGCAAGTCGTGTTCGACGGAATGAACGGATCCGGTCAAACGCTGTCTGACGGTACCTACGAGGGTATCTTCCAGGTGACTCTCGCAGACGGTATGAGCAACTCCGCGACCAAGTCGTTCATTATCGACACGAAACCGCCGAAGGTAGTGCTTTCGATCAGCTCCAAGGTCTTCATGCCAAACGGCACGGGCAGCAACAGCACCGAGGTAATCTCTTACACCACAAACAAGCCGGTAACCTGGACCGGCGAGCTTGTGAACAATCAGAACCAGGTGCTTCTCAGAACTCCCGGGCCGATGTCGATTGACAAGGTCGTGCTCGACAAATCGAATCCGACCGTCGAGAAGGCGCCGGCAGGGCTCTATGTCCTCAACTTGACCTTCGAAGACAGTGCCGGGAATACCTACTCGCCGCCGCCGGCCGATATCTCGCTCTTCACCCATCCGATCAATACCTCCATGCGCGTCGCGAAGGCCGGGTTCTCGCCGCGCGCACCCTCGGGATCGAATACCATTTCGGCCGATCTTTCCACCGATACGCCTTCGGGGATCGACGGATACACGGTCGCCGTCCTGAATCGGGGCGGCGCCGCAGTCGCAAGCTTCAAGGTTCGGGGATCGCTTCGGAAGGAGTTTGCGTGGGACGGCTCGACGAGCCCCGGCGCCTCGAACGCCTATCCACCGGACGGCGTCTATCGTATGCGGCTGACGACCCACTACATGAACGGCCTCGAGAGCAGCGCTGACTCGAATCGGTTCCTCCTCGACGTCAATCCTCCGCAGATCACCGCAAAAGCGGCAACCTCCGCACATCCATTTGTAGTCACTGCCAACGGAAAAGACATCAAGGGAACGATCTCCGGATCGCTCGCGATTGCCGACGCCGGAAGGCAGATCACCTCCTGGACGGTGAATCTCTTCGATCCTTCGGGGTCGCGGGTGAAGAGTGGCTCCGGAAGCGGCCCTCTCAACACCACCCTCTCTGTTAACGGGCAGTTTCCACTCGGGGGACCGGCGCCGACCACAACAACTACCGTGGGCTACCGGGCAGACATTACGGCCACCGACCAGTACGGCAACACCGCTTCCTCCAGCGTCGCTCTCCCGCTTCGCACGATAGGAAGAGTCGAGCACGGCAGAATCCGCCTGCTCGTGCCGAACCTCCTTTTCGGACCCTACAAATACGCCTTGAACTCAAAGAGCGCCGAACAGGGCAAGGCCAACGAGCAGACACTGTCGCTCGTCTCCGATATTCTCAAGTCCTACCCCTCATACGGCCTGGAGCTCGACGGCTACTCCATGGAGATCTATTCGCCGGGAACGGCACGCTATGACCGCGAAGAAGACATCATCGTTCCACTCTCGAAAAACAGGGCCGACATCGCACGCACGGCGCTCGAGCAGCTCGGAATATCCGGCTCTCGAATCCATGCTCGCTACTGGGGCGGGATGGATACCCTCGTGGATCCGCACAACGTTGCCCTTCGCTGGAAGAACCGCCGCGTCGAGTTTATTCTCCTTCCCGAGGGAACGCCCCCGACTACCGAGCCACTTGCGCTCGTCAAGCGTCTAGAAACGGCAAGAGGAGCCTCGAGCGGCCAATAGGCGAACGGGTGCCGCGGTTTGCCGGCGGCCTCCATCCCTTCCCTCAAGGATTTTGAAGGGTTTGACCTCCCGAGCTCGTCCAAACCTGATGACGGACGAAAAAAGGAGGTTCCCATGTCTACCCACGAGGTCCCTTCGCTCGCGAATGTCGGCCGATCGTCTCCGGCTTCACCGCCACTCGCATCCTTTTCGGACCAGCGACAGTTCGAGCCCGTCAGCCTGCTCTGGCTCGTGCTCGGAGCCGTCGCCCTCACCTTCGTCGGCTGGCGCTACAACGTTCCGCTCGCCGCATGGATCATGCCGGTGTTTCTTGTCCGCTTCTATCGCGACCAGCGCCGTTGGTACACAACGCTCATAGCGATCCCGCTGCTCACCGTCGCCTCGTATCTGCAGCTCGCCGGCGCCTGGGACCTCGACCCGTGGCAACTCTATCTCCTGCCGCTGCTCCGACCGGCAATCATAGTGGTCGCGCTCTATTTCGACCGCGCACTTGCGAACCGGCTGCCGAAGTGGGCCGCTACACTGGTCTTCCCGTCGATCTACCTTTCGCTCGACTACGTATTCAGCTTTACGCCGTTCGGGACCGTTCTTTCCGTCGCGCCGACCCAGTTCGGTTCTCCGATGATTGCACAGCTCGCGTCGCTCACCGGTATTTGGGGAATCGGCTTCCTCATCAATTGGACGGCTGCCGTGATGAACTTGGTTTGGGAGCGCCGGACTCGGTTGAGGGAGGCCGGACCGACACCGATCGTATTCGTGGCGATAGTTCTTACGGTGTTCGTCTATGGAAGTGTCCGCGCGGCGCTCCTTCGCCCCACCGCTCCCACGGTACGGGTCGCCTCCGTTACCGTGGCCCATCCGCGAGACTACTGGAACTGGATCGACGCAGCGACACCGCCCGGACCTGTCGGAGAGTACGCCGATGAGCTGCGAGGAATCGAGGATCTCCTCTTCGCGCAGAGCGAGAAGGCCGTCACGGCCGGTGCCAAGATCGTCTTCTGGTCGGAGGGCAACGCGGTCATCCGTCCCGAGGAGCGGGCGGCCTTCTCAGAGCGAGCTTCACAGTTTGCGCGCGATCACGGAGTCTACCTTGCCGCCTCAGTGCTGGAGCTGCACTACGGCTCGACGGTGAGCGACAACAAGGTCGAAATGTTCACGCCGAGCGGAAAGAGGGTCTTTACCTACGTGAAGACAATGTCCTGGTACCCGACCGGCTCGGAGGGGACTCTCCGTACCGTCGATACACCCTACGGGCGCCTCGCCACCGCGGTTTGCTTCGACATGGACTTCCCCCGCTTCATCAACACCCTCGGGCGAGCTCACAGTGACATTGTCCTTGTCCCCTCCTACGACTCGGCGGGTATCAGGCCATTTCATACCGAGGTTGGCATGTTCCGGGCGCTGGAGAACGGATTCTCGATGGTCCGCCAGACGAACGAAGGAACCTCGATGGCCGTCGACGGGGTCGGCCACATTCTCTCTCGACAGGAGTTCTTCGAAACGAGTGACCCGGTCATGTTCGCAGACGTCCCTACTCGCCGCGTTCCAACGGTCTACGCGGCGCTCGGCGACTGGTTTGCATACGTCGGGATCAGTCTCGCTCTCGGCCTGCTTGTCATCGGTTTCTTGTTTCGCACGGGCGGAAGATCGAAGAGCAGCTGAATCTTTGCATTTGAACGAGACAAGAGCGCCCGATGTCACATGAGTCCCACCGATAACAATTCCGGGGTAGGACAAGTGACCGGCACGTTCGTCGAACTACTTGCACACGTCGGCTATCGCTTCATTTGGGGCATGATCTCCCTCGCTCCTCAGATCGACGTTCACTACGACATCGCGTTCTTCAACGCCTCGTCTCTTGGAACGACATATTCGTCGTTTGCCCCGTCGGGCTTCGGCCTCGACTAAGGGGTTGATTTGTCGCTGGCGTTCTGACGCCCGCGGCCGAACGGCAACGGTGGCAACCGACGCAACGCACGTGGTGCTTGGTGTTCCGTACATCGTCTCCACGGTGACGTTTGCGCTCGGCACCGCCGCCGGGGACTTGACCGCCTCTTCCCTTGCATTGGGGTATCCTGCCTCTTTCGTGCTCTTCGCGTTGCTGTTCGCACTGCCATTCCTCACTCGACGTCTCTTCGGATTCAACGAGACCGCTTCGTTCTGGTTTGCATACGTGGTCACGCGGCCGCTCGGAGCATCGTTCGCCGACTGGATGGGCAAATCCTACCTCTCCGGTCTCGGTTTGGGCGACGGAACGGTCGCACTTGTGCTGACGATCCTTATCGCAGCCTTTGTTACGCATCTGAGCCTCGCGGCCCGTAGAAGAGAGCGCCGGTCGACGGCATAGGCGAACGGTTGCCGCTGAGGCTCGCTCACCCCAAAGGCCGCTATTGTTGTATAATGGGTCAAGGGGAGGACAAACAAGTTGGCCTGGAATGGGACCGCTCCGATCGGCGCGATCGAATCAGTCCGTCAACTCATTCCGATGACGTCGGGCAAACGGCAATTGATAGCCGCCGGGGAAGCCCCTGCGGTGAATCGCGCATCTCGATCACCGGCGATTGCCTCTCAACCGGTGAGTCCAGGCGTATCGGCGGCTTTTGCGGGAACAGCGGCGCCCCAAGAACGGGGCACCGCCACTGCGACCGCCTCCGGGAAGCCGGACGCGGCCCGGGAGCAAGGCCGCCCATCGGAACCCGGCCGAACGATTCTTCCTCAGCCTCCGCAACCCGCTTCGAAGACGACCGGTCGTCCGTCGGAACCACAGCCCAGCTCTGCCAACGTGAGAATGGTTCTCTACGATCTGCAGTCGGGAATCAGGAAGGCGGAGGTTTTGCTCCAGTCAGTCTCCACCGAGTTGAGCGCCTCCTCGACGAGACTCCTCGTCGCCAAAGCGTATTCCCTGGAGATGCAGGCACAGCAGGAGATCAATCGGCTCCACACCGAAATCGGTGCAGCGAACCGAGTATGGTTTGCCTAGCCGACGGTGACGGTTTCGGTAAGACTACCGTTCTTCGTCACATAGATCTTGTTCCCTTCCCGCATGACCTGCAGCGTTCCGTATCCGCCGCTTCCGGTGATCGTACACCCCGTGTGCGTCTTCTCGAAAACGAAGCTACCCACTATGCCCCCCGGAGAGCGAATCACCATGTCGATGCGGCCCCCATTGCGGCTAATCTCGAGACCACGATTCGAGCGAAGCAGCTTCGGATCGACCAAGGTGAACTTCGTTTCTCTGCCTGAAGATCGGAAAACTGCGCTGTTGTTCGACGGCTGCAGTACACTAACCGTCCTCCAGTCGCGGCGACCCGATGGCTCGTAGGAAATCGCCCCCGGGCTCTGAACGATCCGTGAATGCCTCAACGCGGGACCGTCGTCAATCTGGACGACCCTGCCTTCGGTGTACGCCTTCAGACGTTCCACCAAAATGCCGGTGCCGCGTCGTTCGAAGGAGTTCCCCTTCTTGATCAGGTGAGCCCCTGCAGGCAGGAGGTTGTTGAAACGCTCGGTGATGTCGAAGCTTCTGGCCGCGCCGAGATGATAAAGGCGAAGCAGATCGAGGGTCAGGTTCCCATTGGAGTCCATGATGAGACCGTTTCCGAAATCGACGACGAGATGGTGGTACGGATTGTCGACCGGAACGTAGCGCGGCTGGAGCGTCATGACGCCGCTCCCGTCCGGCTCCCTGATGAATCGCAACTCATCGTGTGTCGCGCGTTTGAGATCTACTCTCAAGAAGCCGAGATCGTATCCGATCGACAGCCCAAGCGGTGCCGGAGCGGTCGCTTTTGTCTGATTCACTCCCACCGGGAGCGATGCACAGCCGGCAAGTATGGCGGCGGGCACAAGGCCCACCATCACCGAACGCAGCAAAGATTTCATGTCGATACCTCGAAGATGTCTGTCTCAATAATATACCCAAAACACCAGGCAGTGTCGGAATGCGCTCTGTGGCGGCGCGTAGTCGAGCGCGACCCTCGGACGCATGATAGAATTGAGGGTGAGTGTCGATTTATGATTGAGGTAAGTGTAGTTGTCCCAACGCTCAACGAGGAGCGCTTCCTTCCCCGATTGCTCGCGAGCCTCGAGGCTCAGTCCTTCGGGGACTACGAGGTCATCGTCGCAGATGCAGGGTCGAGCGATTCGACGAAGAACGTCGCGCAGGCACACCACACTTTGATAGTAGATGGAGGCAGCCCCGCAGTCGGGAGGAACTCGGGGGCGCGATCGGCAAGCGGCCGGTTCATCTTTTTCTTGGATGCGGACGTTGTGCTTCCCTCTATGTTTCTTCAGAATGCTGTCAACGAAATCCATCGACGTGATATCTCACTCTGCACCTGCCGAGTGATCCCGATTTCCAACAGTTGTGTCGACCGAATCATCCATATCTTGATGAACTACTTTGTGCGTTTGCTGGCTCCCATCTGGCCCAAGGCGCCAGGATACGCAATATTCGTCGCCCGCTGGCTGTTCGAAGAGACCGGAGGGTTCGACGAGAGCCTAACGCTTTGCGAAGACGTCAATTTCGTAGAGCGAGCGGCACATCATCGAGCGCTGCGCTACCTCACTTCGGTGCGCCTATGGGTCGACACACGTCGATATCGATATGAAGGCAGGCTGCGTTACGTCCTGAGATCCGTGGCGATGAACACCTACCGGATGTTCATCGGTGAGATACGAGACATGCGTTTTCGCTACGACTTCGGCGTCTTCGGCCGAGGCTGACCCGTCGTTCAGAAGGCGGTCGACACTTCGCGTGGATCTTCCTTGGAGCCTTCAATTCCGCCATAGCTCTCGACAATCGCAAGACATTCTTCAGAAATCCCATTTCTCTCACAAAGGCGAACCAGTGCCCCGACCATTCGTCTGAGTCGATCTCGGTCAGTCTCGGTTTCCATGAAGGCTGTCCTCAGCTTGTTGGTCGTCCTCACCTGTAATCGTCGCTGGGTCTCTCGGACGTTCACACAGTGTATCATCGTGCGAATGATCGCCGCTGCGGTTGTGGAATCACCTCGCCTGACAATGTCTGAAATAGTGGCCTCGTTGATCTTCACAACTACCTCTTCGAATGCTCGAGCAGACGGTCAGAATCGGCGACAGTGCCCCGCTGTTTCTCTGTCGCCGTCTCAGCACCAGACCCGACAGCCGAATTCGGCGATGTAGTCTCACCCCGGGTGAACGTGAATCTCGAAAATCTGAGGACTATTCGTGCACGGCCGGACACGGCGGTCCGGTTCCGCCGAAGATTCGCTTTCGACGAGGGCCAGGTTGGTCGCGCGAGAATCGGACAACAGAACGCACCGCGACGGGTCCGTCAACACTCCGTGGCGCCACGTGCCCCCCAGAGTCGTGACCGTTTCCGTCCGCACAGTAACCGCGTGGGATCGCCGAGCTTTCACGGAACTCAACCTCCTGATCTCGTACGGGAACGAGACCAGACATCTACTCTCGGCGCTCGTCAGCAAACCGCGCTCTTCGGTAGGGTGGTGTTCAATGACAAGTGCCTATTTGAATTGTAATCCAAGCAGATCGCGATTTCAACACGTAGATCACAACCACGTTCGTCAGTGGAATCGGCGGTCTCACTGACGCCCCGCGCCTTGCCTAATCAAGCTCGACGGTTATTTCCTCTCTGCTACTCTCTTCGGGCTTGTCAAATCCGCCGTAATGTCGAACAATCCCCTCGGCTCTGCCGGTCTGTCCGACCTCTCTACACAATTCCAGGAGCTCCTCAGCCATTCGCCGAAAGCGATCCCGTTCACCTTCGGCTTTGACAAACGCCGTTCCCAGATTCGTAGAGCTCTCTTCCTGACGCCTCAGTCGCTCGTCACGCTCATTGAGAGTCCGGATCAGAGTGCGGATGATCTCGTACATCGTCGTCGCGTCCCCATGCTTGAGGATATCCGCTATAGTGCTCTCGCTAATCTTCATTGGCCCCTATTTCCCGCCAAAACCAGTATACCACCAATAACGCATTTCTCAACATTTAGTCAATTATGTCTTTATAGTGGTGATGTTTCAGCGGAAGGAGACAAGTTGGATTCCTGAAGCGGGGTCATCGCTGCTTTTTCAGTGCCATCCGGGTACTCCAAAAAGGCGTACCTCGGCTTTTGGATGAGCTGAGTGTTGGTTACGATGTTCTTGGAACAAACAGACCGGCGGTCAAACCGCCCTGTCGAACTTGGCCTATCAACGCTCGCGTACGACAGACCGGTTCTCGCGTTGTCGAAGCGGTGGCAACGACACTATCAGAGGGACTATCGGGGTTTTCTCGCAATCGCTGCCACCTCGCTCTCGTGCCGTCGGGGCGCATGAAGACAGGGGCACCTCCTACTCTCGCTGCAGAACCGCCGCAGCAGCTTAGCCCCCATGACCATGGTCTGTGCTCTCGCGGCAGGGAGCGGCGCCGTGGAGCTCCCCTCCTACGTACTTTTCTACCACTGCACGGACGGTTCCGAAGGCGCCTGTTGCGACATGGATACCGAGATCCTCGAAAAAACCGACGGCGCGGCCGCCCATCCCGCCGCTCAAGATTACCTCGGCGGCTTGTTCCTTGATGAAGCTCGGAAGCTCTCCCGGGGCGTGGCCATCGGCAAAGGGGTTCACTACGCTCTCAGCCCCACAAATCTTCCCGTTCTCCACATCGACCACGATGAAGTAGGGTGTATGTCCGAAATGTTCCGACACCATACTCTCGAGTCCGTTGTTGTGTTCTGCGGTTACGGCAATTCTCACGCTATACCTCCTCATTGATCAAAGCTTGCAGCTGTGCGGCCATCGCGAAGCCGTCAATTGCTATATTTTGTGATGTCACACCGGGGACATCTGCTACTGCCTTTTTGATGTTCACGGCCAGTGTCACAGCAATCGGACAGACGAACGACGACGGTCGAAATGTGTAGCACACGCTGCCGGACGCGTCTGCCAGCAGGTCTTCGACGAGGTGCATTCGTATGACGTCGATGCCCGTCTCCGGGTCGATGACCGACCGGAGCCGGCTCAGAATCGCACGCTCCAGCGACACATCGTTCATGACGGATCTCCGATGAGCGCGGCAATACGGCTCCACATCGCCGTGATTGCGCGGCTTGCAGGAGATTCGGGACAAAACTCGGTTACCGGCTCCCCCACCACCATTGCAGCAGGTACGGCCGCATCGAAGGGTATCCTCCCGACGATTTCGATCCCATTCTCCCGACTGAACCTCTCGATTTCTGCCGTCCCTTCGGGGAATATATCTGCCTTGTTGATGCACACCATCGCATGCACGCCGAAATGATTGACCGTCTGAGCGACACGCCGGAGGTCGTGCACGCCGGCGATCGTCGGCTCGGTCACGAGGAGCGCCAGATCCGCACCCGATGTGGCCGAAATCACCGGACACCCGATCCCCGGGGGGCCATCCGCCAGGATGAGCTCCCGGTTGTCATCCCGTGCCCGCAGGCGGGCGCGTTGTTTGACCAGCGTAACCAGCTTTCCGGTGTTTTCTCGACCCGGGAAAAGGTGCGCATGGTACAGCGGTCCAAAGCGACTCTCCGAGCGATACGACCTCCCTGAGACCTGTTGCTCCATGGTGATGCTAACGGCCGGACACTGATATATGCAGGCCGCACAGCCCTCGCAGGCAACAGGATCGACGAAGTAGTGGCTTTCGAACGAGTATATCGCGTCGAACCGGCAAACCTCAGCGCAGCGCCCGCAGGCAGTACATGTCGCGTTGTCAATGACTGCGATCTTTCCGCTTCGGAACTCGTCGCTTTCGGACGGTTGAGACCTCATAACCAGCTCAAGATTGGCAGCATCCACGTCGGTATCTGCCAGGACAAGTTGATCCGCGAACTTGAAGTGTGAGCGAATATGTGCTAGCGCGGCAGTAATGCAGGTCTTCCCCGTACCTCCCTTGCCGCTAAGAACGACCAGCTGCTTCACGCGATCGCCATTGCGAAATCGAGCACCGTGTGGAATTCCATCTCGTATTCGGGTGCAATCCCAACAAGGGTTGTGCCCCGTCCAAGCGCCTCCGCAAATCGGCGTTCCATCGGAACATGCAGAAGAATCGGCAGGTCGTTTTCCGCGCAGTACTGCTCGAC
Source organism: uncultured Spirochaetales bacterium (assembly GCA_964506755.1). Taxonomy (GTDB): domain Bacteria; phylum Spirochaetota; class Spirochaetia; order DAHUYW01; family DAHUYW01; genus CAZDMH01. The sequence goes on along the minus strand of CAZDMH010000024.1, from coordinate 8,118 downwards.
CCCGTCATCGCCGATTCCATCACGATTGATTACGACGCCCGGATGAATCCCGAGCTCCCTGACAATTCCCACGACCTGTTTCAGATCGTGCAAGCCGAAGGGTGTCGGCTCAGTTACTAACAAGACGAAGTCAACTCCGCGAATCGTCTCGACGACCGAGCATGACGCCCCGGGCGAAGAATCGCGTATCTCCAACGCCTCGTCATCGGATGAAGCCCAGTTTCTCAGCTGACGAATGACCGGAACTGCCATCGGCTCACCCACGTTCAACATGCCGTGGGCGAAATCGATTCCACAGGCGGTCTTTCCACGCTCCAAAACCGCCGTGACATCCAGCCGTTCACCAATAGCTTCCTGGGGACAGATCATCGTACAGCCTCCGCAACCGTGGCAAAGCTCAGGAAACACGAGCACTCTCTTCTTAATCACCGCTATTGCGTGAAACTCGCACACTTCTGCGCAACTGCCACAGTGAGTGCACCGCGATTCCTCCACGACAGGCCGGAGTATTCCAACCTCCTTGCGCTCGTTCATCTGCGGGTTCAGGAAAAGCGCCGCGTTTGGCGCCTCGACGTCGCAATCGAGGAACCGAACAGCCCCCGCCTTCGCGGCAACAAGCGCAAGGCTGGTGGCAATGGTGGTCTTGCCCGTCCCCCCCTTTCCACTGACGACGGCAATCACCATCCGCTCCCCCCTCCGTGATGGCCGGCATTGGTTGCTTTCGTTGCCTTCGGCAACTCTCCCTTTTCAAACATCGCAAGAGCTTGACTGCCGGTGAAGACGCGATCGGCCGAGGCAGTATACATTGCCACCTCAGCGGCCCGCAGAGTATCGAACGCATTTGGACCAAACGCGCCGCTCACAACCGCGCGCGCGCCAAGCTTTGCGATGAACTGTGCGGCCCGAACACCTGCGCCGCCGGAGTCTGAGAGTGCAGGGTTTTCCCGGACAACCCACTCTTGGGCATCCGTGTCAACAATGCAAAATGCAGCAGCACGTCCAAAACGAGCATCAAACGGAGCATCGATAGTGCTCCCCGAAATCGTAATTGCGACCTTCATTCTCGCCTCACTCTCGGACTAAGGCGGTTCCGCACGCTGGACATATCCTTTCAAAACAGGGCTGACCGCGTTTGTGTGGCTCCTTGTGTCCGCAGTTCGGACAGACACAGTCGCCGCCGGGCCCGGCCCCATTCCGCGCTCCGTCTTTATCGCCGGCAAGTTCGTCGCTCCCGGATTGCCGATTCTTCATAGCTGCCTCCAAGAAGGCTGCGCGCAGAGCTCACAGCCTTCGAGACATCATTCCCCAAGCTCTTGGATCCGTTCGTTCACGGTATCCAGTTGAGCCTTCAACCAGTCGGCGTTGGCCTTGAGATCGGAGAGCGTCTCCTCTTTCGTGGGGGGTGCGTAGGACGGGTAGCCCCACCCTACCGGCGGCGCGGCGAAAAAGCGATGCCGCCAGCCGACGCCGCGGCCGGCACCCCATCCTCGTCCGAATCCAAATGCGCCAAACCCTGGGTGCACATATCCTGGCGCATCGTATCCGGCGCAGTAACCGAGTCCGCGTCCGGTTCTCGACCCGACGCCCATGGGACCTGTTCGATCACCTCGTGGCATAATATCCACCTCCATTCATGACGATTGGTTCATCTCTCCCCTGCCTGTACGGGAGACTTTCCTACGTTCGCTTTCTCACCTCATCATAGGCGGCCTCCAAGACCTCGATGTCTCTGCGGCTCTGGCGCAGACTCTCTATCCACTCTGCAAGAGCGGCTCTTCCGGCAGGCGTGATGGTATAGACCCTTCGTGGAGGGCCGAGACTTTTGTTGTCCCAAGTGTCGCTCACCAGAGCGGCCGCCTCGAGATCACGCAATGCCCGGTAGATGATGCTGACATCGAGTTGCTCCGTGTGAAATCCAAACTCCCTCAGTCCTTCTGTCAGGCTGTAGCCGTAACCGGGCTTGCGCAGCAGCAAGACCAGCAAGCAAGACTCCAGAAAAAACATCCTGCGTCGGCCGCCGCCGCGCCCCCTTCCAAAACCATGTCCACCACGCATCAAGAAAGCTCCATCCAACTAAATAATAAATGACTATAGACAAAAAGTCAATTGATATCGAGTATCGCTCCCTATCGCCGACAACTCCAGACCTTGACAAAACGCAACGAAACCCGTACGCAGTCACGGCGACCCGCACTATAGCACCAAGTTCAGCACCGTCCCCGTTCCGAATACGGCCAGCAGCATAATTCCCACGGACTTGAGACCGTCCTTGACCTTCAGCTCCCGGAATAACACAACGAAGGTGGCTATGCAGGGAAAGAACATTGCCAATAGCACGCTGCCGATGATCAACTGCTTCAGCGTAAGGCTGAGAGGAGCAAACATGCCCAGAGCCAGGTCTTTGCGAAGAATTCCCACCATAAGGGGCACCACCGCCTCGGGGGGAAGGCCCCACAGCCGGGTGATGACCGGTTCGGCCAGAACGGCCAGCCGATCGAAGAGCCGCAGCTGGTACAATACGTTCACGGCTATGATTGCCACGAAGATGATCGGCAGAGCCTCCCGCAGAAAGCCCGAAATCCGGATCCAGAGCTTCGCCGCAAGGGCACGGGGTACGGGAAATCTGTACGGGGGGATCTCCATGAGAAGCTCCGGGCGGAACTGCCGCAAGGTGATGCGGAGAACCAGGCTGATCAGGAGCCAGACAATGGCAAGTATGCCGTACACAAGCAACACTGGAGCCACTCCATGTCTGCCCACGAGCCCTACGATCATCGCCTGGAGGGCCGCACAGGGCACGGCTATGGAGATGAGGGTTGCCGCCACGAACCGCTGCAATTTGCTTTCCAGGATGCGAGTTGCCATGACGCCGGGGACATTGCATCCCAGGCCCAAAAGAGTCGGGATGATCGCGTAGCCGTGCAACCCGAGACGGTGCATGAAGCTGTCAAGGAATACCGCCAGACGCGGCAAATAACCGCTGTCTTCCAGGAGGGAGAGCACAAAGTAGAAGCTCACCAGGTAGGGCAGAACCACCCCCAATGGGATGAAGATCCCCGAGGTGAGGATGCCAAATGATTGCATGAAGTCGATCTGCCCGTCGACAAGCGTGCCGATCAGAGCACGGTGGAGAAGACTCCCGGGATGGAGGGCTCCTGAAAACATGGTCAATAACGGCCTCACCGCCCTCTCGAAGAGGAGCTCGGTGCCGAAAGGCAGAGTAAGCCAGGGTTCGCCGACAATGCCGACACCTCCAGTAATGAAAAACTCGCCGAGCATTCGAGTAAGGACAAAGGCCGCCGCCAGTACGAACACAGCAAGGAGGCTGCCCCAGAGAGGATGGACGCTCAATTCCTCCAACCGTTCGGTGAGGCCGTGGCGATGATGTTCCAGCCTCTGAACTCGTTCTGAAATCCTCCCGATACGCTGCCACACCCGGTCGGGATCCAAGTGGACATGCCCTTTTGGCTCCGAAAGTAGGTGGTCTTGAGATAGGCGTCTCAAATGCGGATGATGCCCCGGATGGCCGGCCTCGTCACCGCTGCACCGCGGGGCGGGAGGAAGGGACAAGCAGCGATCGATCAACTGCTTCACCCCCTCACCGGTACGGGCCACGACCGCCACGACCGGTACACCCAGCTCAGCTTCCAGGGCGACGGCATCGACGTGGATTCCATTGCGTCGCGCCTCGTCGCTCATGTTCAACGCCACGGCAATGGGCCTATTCTGCTCCAACAGCTCGAGCGTTAGTGCAAGATGACGCTCGAGGTGGCCTGCATCTACAACGTTGATTATGCGCCCGGCATCGTCCAGTAGATCTATGGTGACCGCGGCGGCTTCATCGAGCGGCTCTAGTGAGTAGGTGCCGGGAGCATCGACCACTCGGTAGGTGACCTCCCCGCTTCGCATGCGACCGGCGGTATAGGAAACGGTGGTACCGGGATAGTTGGAGACGACCGCGCGCACCCCGGTCAGGCGAGAGAACAGCACACTCTTACCGACGTTGGGCTGTCCGACCAGCAGCAGGTCGAGCTCCAAGTGCTTCCGGGACCAATCCGCCCGAGACTTCTTCGCCTCTGACCTCGATGGATTGCGTTCGTTTCTCATTGCCTAAACCTCGACCGACACCCTCCTCGCCATTCCTCTACCGATTGCTACCTGGACGCGGTTGACTTCGACCACGACGGGACCTCCCCAGGCGAGATTCGAGAGTTTGTGAACCGTGGCGCCTTCCACGAACCCGAGACTATGTAGACGCTGCCGTACCCTGAGGCCTCCCTCCACCGATGCGACGCGACCACCCTCCCCCGGCGCCAGATCGTTCAGCGACTTATTCACGGCTCGCCCCTCCGTCCACGGACCCCCCGTCCGATTCCTGTGCCCGCTGGTCCTCACGTAAGCGTGCACAATCTTCCAAGCAGCGGGAGCTGTCGCAGAAATCCCCGATCGTCGAGTCCCATCGCAGCTTCACACCGGGGCAGGTGCGAACACACTCGACAAAACGCGTCAGCCGGTCAAGAATCTCCTCGGAAACGGAATGCTCCATCCCGCAGGCACTCTGTTCTGCGCTGCCCCGTTCCACGCCCAACACATCGACGAGAAAATCCCGGAGCACCGCGTGGCGATTACTGATGGCTGCAGCCACTTGCTCACCAAGCAGAGTGAGGGTGACAATGTCATACGGTGTGTAGTTGATGAGGTTCCGATGGGAAAGTGTGTGTAGCGCGCCGGTTACCGACGAGCGACTCACTCGCAGGCGTTCGGAGATGTCCTTGGCTCGTGCTGCTTTCTTTCTGCGAACGATTTCGTAGATGGCCTCGAGATAGTCTTCCAAACTCTGGCTGAGCTTATTGGTGCCCATCTCTTGCTCACTTCCAATATACCACGATTGTTCGGAATGCCAAACTCTTTTTGCCATACCGAAAAATATGGAAAGGAGACTCTACCTCGGAGGATGTTGCAAACCCTTCTTTATGGAAGTCGTCGCACGTAATAGAGGTGATCGCCGAACTTCACGGTGGTGAGGTCGCCCCCCGCAACCAGCCGTTCCACAACCTTCCAGGAAGCGCCTGACCGAGTGAGGAGCGAATCGACAGCCTCCGCTCGCATCGGGTGAACTGCGGCTATGGCAAGCAGATCGCGCGCTGCATCGCCGGTAGCGGAAAAGGCATTCCCCTCGTATCCGATCAGATACTCGACCTGCCCCACGACCCCGGCGAATATCTCATGGGCGTGCGCGAGGGCCGTTTCCGTTGGACCCCGGACCTGCTTTCTCGCCGGAGGTCTTGTCGGAATGCTCACGTATGCCCGCGCCGGTTTCAACAGGTGAATGAAGTCGGCGGTATCTTGCAGGCAGTCATCCCTGTCATTCACTCCGCGAACAAGCATCGTTTCGGTCACGAGAGTACCGGCAAACGTCGATGCAAACCTTCGCATTCCGGTGAGAACGTCGGACAGATCAACCGCCTTGTGCGGCCTGTTGATCGTTCGCCAAATCGTCCGTTGAACTGCGTCGATCTTGAGCGACACCCAGTCTGCCCGCGAAAGCTCCTCTCTCACGTCGTCGCGCCACAGAAGCGAACCGTTCGTGATCACTGCCACAGGAACTGCCGTTTCTTTGAGCCTCACGATCTCCATGCCGAGATTCACGTCGAGAGTCGGCTCGCCGTTCGGGACGAAGGTCAGGTAGTCGACTCGATCATTGCCCGCCCCCGCCCGTTGCAGCCGTTTGCGCACATTCTGGACAATGGTTTCCGGCCGGTAGAAGTAAGTTCGGTCAGCCTGCATTCGAGTGGTTCGGCCGGCCTGACAGTAGAGACAGGCATAGCTGCATACCTTAGCTGGTATGTTGTTGATTCCCAGGCTTCTTCCCAGCCGGCGCGACGGAACCGGTCCGAAGGAATAACCAGCACTACCCACGTTCACCTCGTCAGCGAATCCCTACGGAGAAATGATAGGGGAAGCCAACATATCACGCAATAGGGCACTGTCCATCGTTGTTGTTTCCGTTCTGAGCAGGGGCTCGTCAGGGTTTCTTCCAGTAGACCTTCCGAGAGGCCTTCTGGATGGCGCGCGTCCCCCGGGCATGTCGTATCGCCATGAGCACACGATCGATATCCAGTGGGCACGTCCCGCCAAGGATGGTGATCGGTAGATGAGAGAAGGCCTCCGGGAGCATCGTCGTCGTCGGCCCCAACAGGACACAGGGAGTTCCCTGTTCGATGTGGGACAGGAGCTGTTCAGTGGAACCGTGGATAACACTGGTCGAGCTCAGGATGAGCGCATCGCCGTAGTCCGGCAGGTCGGCGTAGAAACGCTCCAGGGTCCCAACGTCCTTTCCCAAATCGTAGACGTTCAGGCGAGCATTTCGTTGCCCCAGTTTCTCGATGAGCGGTCCGAAATAGCCGATCATCGAGACACGACTCCCCTCGACGATGTCGAGATCGTCCAGGAGTGTGTCGTGATCGGTCGGGAAAGCGGTGCAGTTGGCGTGGTTCAAAGCATTTACCGTGGCGATCGCCACCGAACGGCCCAACAAATCCTCGCCGAAGAGCTTCTCGAGGAGAAGGACCGCCTGTTTGCCTTCGTAGTCTTCGGGATCCTCGAACAGCGCACAGGAGGTTTTGTTTCCTATCCAGGTGTAGGCGATCCCGATGCTGTCGTCGTCCAGCACGACCGCAGTATAGCCGAGCCCGATGCACAGCCTTCGTATTCGAGTCTCAGAACCCTTCTGCCTGAACAGATCGAACATACGTCGGTATATCTCCACCTATTCTTCCTCCCGGGAGCACCCCGGCTCCAGCCTGTCATCAGATTCCGCCGGTCTGCTGCGCCATTCCACCCGAGATGGGCATCGGCATTTCGAATGAACGGATAGAAACAGCGCGTGGAAGAGCACCGCAGACGCTAACAACATAGCTGCAATTCGAGTCAGGGAAAAGAGTGAACGCCCGGGTTTCGACGAATGAGACTCAGTGAGCCGCCAACAGAGCACTTGACTGCCGCTGACCTCCGCGTGCTACAATCCACATAGAGCAAGGGGAGCATCGTTTCGACTGCTGCCCAAGTATAGACAACCGGTTTTTTGTCCAGGTTGCCGAGTCATTGACGTATCCTCTGGATTAGTTCAACTACTTTGCACCTCCAACAAGAACTGAGCGACATCTATAAAAGATCTCTCAATATTCGATTCGTGGCTGAAGCAGGACTTCAGCAAAAGGATGCGTCAAGAATGGCCAAGAAACTGTATGTCGGGAACCTGAGCTACAACACGACCGAAGAGGACCTTCGCGAGTTGTTCGCCTCTTACGGAAAGATCGAGTCGTTGAACATCATCAGCGATCGTGACAGCGGTCGGCCCAAGGGATTTGGGTTTGTTGAAATGAGCACCGACGAAGAGGCACGCGCCGCAATTTCGGGACTCAATTCCCGCGAGGTTGACGGACGCCAGATCAAGGTGAATGAAGCCAATGACCGCCCGCCGCGCAGGAGCGGGGGACGCTGGTAGCAGCCGAGAAGAGCCGGACGAGCGTCCGGCTCTTCTCTTAGTGTAGCGATCTGGGCCGCCCCTCATCCGCCTTTTTGATACCAAGATTATCTCACCATGCAGCCGGCGTCCTCGTCAGCTACTTCTTTTGGCTTCTGCTCTGGAGGCCGGCGGTGGATACAGACTCGATAACGGAATGACGCTCATGCCCTCCCTCTGGCACGACCCTACGCTGTCGGGCTGCGCATCACCGCACGTCAAGCGAACCCACCCCATCACGCATCGCGGTCGCGCAGATACTGGAGATCGCCTCAGCGACAGCTTCCAGAAAACATAGATTGTCGGGCGAGCGCTTGCAATCCGGGGCCCTTGGATGTAGGTATTTGAGTGCAGGCTGTCGGTCTGTGCCAAACCTGAGACTAACCTCACGAGAGTGACAATCTCGCCTCCCGGCAAACGAGCGACGCCTGAATACTGGTGCGCGCGCAAAGCAGATAGGTCTTAACGATACGAACGGTTGTCTGAGCAATGCGGGATTCGAACCCACGACCCCTGGCTCCGGAGAACAGCTCGGTTGCCGAGCAGGTCATCGCTCAAGGTGAAACTCTATCGCTTAATGTAGACCACACCAA
>CAZDMH010000023.1:70066-79034 GCA_964506755.1 uncultured Spirochaetales bacterium | reverse complement strand
CAAACGGGCGATGATCCAGGCTGCGAGCACGGTCTACCTTGTTGCCGATTCGACGAAGTTCGGTCGGCCGAGCTTTGCGTCCTTGGGGGGGGTGGAAGAGGTCGACTACGTGGTGACGGATGCCGGAATCCCCGACTCGATCCGCGATGCACTTCAGAAAAGGGGTGTCGAGGTCATTATTGGAGAACTTCCTTAGAGAGATCGTCCGCGCACCCACACCGGCCCGCCGACTCACCTCGCCGACCGATCTGCTCTCAGTCGGTACGCTTCCTCAAAAACCGATCCGTTGAATCCCCCCCTGAATCGCATAGATGCCACCGAGCAAAACCAAGACAACAACCTTGATACAAAGGGCATGGCGCCGAACCTGACGATAGTCTGGCAGCTATCCCGGATCACAGCGTTGTGTTGGTATTGGAGATTGCCCGGCGGGTGTTCGCGACAAGTCGTCTGAGCTTGTCTGGGCTCAATCGCTCACAGACCCAGTCCCAATGGATCGAAACGGTATCGTTTGGGCGGAGGTCCTCGGCATAGCCGCGGCCGCCAATGCGTCGCGTGAGGCGAATCGGTTGCGGGCGGCCAAGTGCAAGCTTCCCGTTTTTCAGTTCGAGGGCGGCGCGTTCCACCACGAGCTCCGACTCTTCAATGCTAACAATTCGCCCCCAGCTTATTCGACACTGGTCCATGCGGCCCAGCGCGACAGTTGCATGTCCGTCCCGCATGAGGCCCGCTCGTCGGTAGATATCGAAGACGTGAAAGTTGTGATGAGGTTTTGCCCCCGTCTCGAGAGTGGTTGTGAGCCAGGTGAACTCGCGAGTTGTCATGCGCGGGCGAAACCGCTCCTTGAGTGAGCTGTAGAACAGCGAAGATTCGACCTTCTCCAGCAAGCGGTTTCCGATCCAGTAGGCTTCCACCACACGCGGATCAAATGGATCTTGGATGCCATTTGCCCGGGCGATGAGACGAAGGTAGGGGTAGGCACCCTCAAATTTCCGTGCAAGCTCGGCGAGCCCTGTATCGGAGCGTCCGATCGAGAGATAGTCGAGCAGTGTTTCGTGTTCATTGGCCCCGCAGTAGCCGAGTCGGTTCGGCGGATATGCGTAGCGACCAAAGAGCAGGAGCCCTGATAGTCCCGTTGACGATTCAGTTGTCGCCATAGGCGCGCACCTCCTGTCGCCGGCCGATAATGAATACAACAGTCACCGCAAGGAGGATCAGGCTGAGCCCAAGCCAGCGACTCGGTGGAACTTGGGACTGGCGAGAGATAATCACGAGGAGCGTCGTCACAATGGGTGCGGCGGCGGGGATGGCCGTTACGGCTGTGGCCGAAGCATAGCGTAGTCCGAGGATCGAGGTCGCGGTGAACGCGAGGAGAATCAAGCCAGTAACGATCACAAATCCCCACTGGACGAGCGAAAGGTGCAGGACGGCACCCATGTGCCCGGTTGCCGCCACGAAGACGCATAACAGGGCCGCACCGAGGCTCATTTTGAAGGTCATCACGGCGAATATGGATACGGATCGGAGAAGGTATTTCATTATGACAAAGTCTGTCGCGAACAGAATCGTCGACGAGATTATCAGCGGAACGCCCGCATCCCACCGTACCGCGCTTACCTTGAGGCCGACTGTCAGTCCGGCGAGAAGGAGGAATAATGCAAGCCAGATGGTTGCATGGAATCGTTCGCGGAGGAATATGGCGGCCAGGATCGCGACGATGAGGAACTGACTGTGGGCGATCACTGAGGCCGTCACGGGAGTGGTGACTTGCAGTCCCATGAAGAACAGGGCGTAGGCGATGCTGCCTCCGATCAACGAAACCATCACCAGAAGCATCCACTGACGGGCGCTCAGACTTCGGTACTCACTGCGTCGGTCCTGACGGAAAAAGAGCGGGAATAGGAGCGCCACACCGACGACAGCATTCTTAAGCAGAGTGTAAAGAACCGCGTCGGAGAACATTTGTACGCCGAGCGAGTTGACGAAAATCGCGATCCCGCTGATAACCATGTTAAACACCGCGAATGCGTAGCCCGTCTTCGGATTCTCCTTCAGCGATACCGGACGAGTATTTCGTGAACGAGGAAGCAGTTTCATGATCTTTCGAATCTTCCCACCGAACGCTTCGCGCAATCCTGAATGTTTTGGTATGTTAAGAGTATAGGAACGGGGTTGCTTTGCTGTCAACCATTTGAATCCCCCGAACGAATGCGCTCAACTATGAGAAGAGTGAAACGACTTGAACTGCCGCACCTTCTGCCGGAGGAACACCGATGCCGTAACGGAGCAAGGAGATGGGCGTAGCTGTATCGCCATGGCAATAGGACAGGGAGAGAGGTTCGGTACAAACAAGCGCAGTCCGCTGCGCAGGGATCGAAACCGGGAAGCGCCCGACCGACGAAAGGGGACGACTCGGCTGGTCATTTTTGTACACTCTCGTGCATAATGGACTAAGATGGAACAGTTGCACGACAAGCGCCCGTTCGGACGAACCGGCATAGAGATACCCCCAATCATCTTCGGTTCGAGTGCGATGGGCAACCTCTATCGTGCCATGCCGTACGAAGAGAAGAGGTCAATCGCGGAGGAATGGTTCCGCACGGTCGCGTCGCCGGTCGTGATCGACAGTGCCGGCAAGTATGGGGCCGGGCTCGCCCTTGAAACCATCGGTAGGCTGCTTCACGACCTCGGAGTTTCGCCGAGCTCCGTCATCCTGAGCAATAAGCTCGGCTGGAAGCGGGTACCGCTTCATGCTCCGGAGCCAACCTTCGAGCCGGGCGTATGGAAGGGACTCAACTCCGACGCCGAACAGGCGATCTCTTACACGGGTATCCTGGAATGTTGGGAACAGGGTTGCGAGCTCCTCGGCGGGGACTATCGCCCTGCGCTCGTCTCGGTCCACGATCCGGATGAGTTCCTGTCGGCCGCCTCTGATAGTAGGAACCGCGAGGCGCGTTTCGAGCAAGTCCTCGAAGCGTATCGTGGTCTCGACGAGCTGAAGAGCTCGGGTGCGGTCGCCGCAGTAGGCGTCGGTGCGAAGGATTGGCGCGTCATTCGGGAGATCGATCAAGCAGTAGACTTGGACTGGGTCATGCTCGCGTGCAGCCTAACAGTTCAAACACATGTCCGGGAGCTTCTTGAATTCGTTGCGTCGTTGCGGCAACGTGGAATCGGCATTGTCAACTCGGCGGTTTTCAACTCAGGGTTCCTGATTGGGGGAGAGTACTACAACTATCGAAAGCCTGATCCCGTGTCCGAGGAAGGGCTCTTTCGCTGGCGGGATGGCTTCTTGCGGCTCTGCCACGACTACTCAGTAAAGCCCTCGGACGCCTGTGTCGAGTTCGGGCTCTCTGCGCCGGGCGTCTCGGCCGTCGCGCTCAACACCGGCAATCCCCGGCACGTCACCGCAAACGTACAATCTGTTCTCTCGAAGGCTCCGTCGGAGTTCTGGCAGCGGATGAAGATCGAGCATCTCATCGACGCTGACTATTCTCTCTCAGCTTGAGGCACATCCCATGAACGCATTTCAAATCGTTTCCCCTCGAGTGACACGCATCGTCGAGATACCGCAACCGACCTGCGGACCCGGGGAGCTCCTCCTCCAGGTCCGGCTCATTGGAATGTGCGGGTCAGACCTCTCGAGCTATCTTGGCAAGAACAAGCTCCTCGAGTACCCGAGAATCCCCGGTCACGAGATCTCTGCAACAATCATCGAACGCGGCACCGGGGTACCTGAGGTGTACGCGTGCGGAACGGAGGTGACGGTCGTCCCCTATACCTCCTGTGGCGTCTGTCCCTCCTGTCTCCGGGACCGGCCAAATGCCTGCCGACACAACCAGACCCTCGGCGTGCAGCGAGACGGCGCGCTTGCCGAATACCTCGTTGTGCCGTGGCAGAAGATTATCCTTCCCGAGGGCCTTACCCGCGAAGAGCTGGTCTTTGTCGAGCCTCTCACGGTCGGGTTCCACGCCGTGGACCGCGCTCAGGCGCAGGACAACGACACGGTACTCGTCATTGGCTGCGGGATGATCGGTCTTGGGGCCATCGTACGCGCCGGCCTCCGGGGCGCTCGGGTGATTGCGGCAGATATCGACGACGTGAAGCTCGAGATTGCCACGGACTTCGGCGCGCAAATCGTCATCAACACTCGCAACAAGGATCTCCACGGCGGGCTCTTGGGTGTCACAGATGGCAATGGTCCGGACGTCGTCATTGAGGCGGTCGGGTCGCCGGCAACCTACCGGGCCGCTATCGAGGAGGTTGCGTTCAGCGGCCGAGTTACCGGGATCGGCTATGCCGCTGACGACACTCCTGTTGCCACGCGCCTGATCGTACAAAAGGAGCTCGATGTTCGGGGCTCCCGCAACGCGACGCAGCAGGATTTCCGCGCAGTCGTTCGCTTTCTTGGACGCAAGACGCTTCCGCTCGATCGGGTTGTCTCACGTACGGTCCCTTTGGATGGAGCGGGAGAGGCGCTTCGGGACTGGGCGGCAAATCCAGCCGGCTTCACGAAGATCCTCGTCGAGCTTTCGAAATGAAGGTCGATGCGCGCCAAACCCTCGAGGAGACCGACGACGATTTCATGCTTCGCCCGGACTTCCGCAGAGGAATAGGGATGCTGCGAGGTTTCGATCTCATGCCCTGATTCCTGTCCTCTTCAAGCATCCAAACGGCCTGTTCTTGGCGCTCTCGACTGCACTTCTTGTGTGTAGCTGCCATGCTCTTTCCCTTCCCCAAAGTTCTACAAACTGCTTAACTCTATGTCCGCCAATTCGGGGAAGATTCAGCATGGACAAAGCGATTAGACCAGGACTATCCGGGTGAATCCATTCTCGGAACTATGACAACGAAGGCCATACCGCGCTTCGCTTCGACGCGACCGCCGCTTTGTCGGATTATGCCGTAGGCAGCGGCAAGGTCCAGATCGCCGGTTCCGAGCTCTCCCCTTGTAAAGAAAGGTTCGAACACGCGGCTTTCCGTTCCCTCAATCGTCATTGGGCCATCGTTGCCAATAGTAATCGAGCAGTACGGTCCCGCCGAGAGATGAAGCTCGTTGCCGGGTGGAAGCTCGACCGTGCCCGTCCGTATGGTTACGACTGCCCGGTCCGGAGCGTGTTCCGCCGATTTTCGCGCAAGGATACGGAGCGCTTCGCAGAAGAGATCGGTGTCGATAGAGAGGATTTTCCGTTCGGGCGAGGCGCGAAGGGCAAGTGTGGTTTCCGGTCGAAGGGATGACCGGAGCTTTCTTTCATGATGTTTCATGAGATCGTCCACATCGACAACCGTTGGCTTGAGCATCTGCTGCTGGCTGAAGGAGAGCATACCTTCAGTCAACCGACCGGCTCTTCCGCTTGCCTCGAGGATATGACCCGCGTAGTCGGCAATGACGCCGACCGCCTTTCTCGTGATGACCTCCGCGTACCCGCTGATCGCCATCAGGATGTTGTTGAACTCGTGAGCCACACCGGAGGACAATCGGGCGACTGCCTCCATCTTTCTGGTGTCAAGAAGACGCTCTTGGTTTTTCGATATCTCCTTGGCTTGGGCTTCAATTTGCTCGAGGTCGCGCCTATGTATGACCGCGGCGACGAGGCTCACGCTCCCAACGGCAGTTGTCACAATGAGGGCGCCTATCATGTGGGAGAAGGTCACAAGGGGATTCGCGAAGGGCACCAGCACGAAACCGATGATTGTTATGAGAAAACAGGCGATCGTATCCTTTGGCGAAAGCAAGATACTGCAGAGCGCGACCGCCACGATCGGCAGGTCGCCCAGCCGGGGGTCCCCGGTTACCAGAATCTCTGCGAAGGAGACGGCCGAAGAAGTTGCCACGAGAATGCGTGCCGCAGTCGAGTAGCGACCCTTGCGGGCCAAGAGATAGCTCAGTGCCACGGGCACCGCAAGGATGGAGAGGAAGAGAGGATAGACTGTTGCAGCCCCTCTCTTCTGGACCTCGCTCAGTGGGAGGGAGAGCTGTATCGGTAGGGAAAGGAAGGCGAGGATCCAAAGCAAGCAGATTACTGTAAGGATCGAGAGAAGGAACTTCGATCGTCGGCGCAACCCAGGCTCTTCGATCGCTTAAGTAGGCTCTGTAATCCGAGACCATATGTTCGGAAGGTTCAACAAGGAACACATCCTTTCATATACAGCAACTGCCCGGCGAGATGATCCATTAGGGGGCCGGCGTCCACATCGGAACCGTGACGACGAAGACAGTGCCGAGCTCGGGATCGGTCCTCGTCTCGATCTGGCCGCCGATCTGCCGGACAATGCCAAGGGCGGCGGCAATATCGAGGACGTCGATACCTGTCTCTGGGGTCTCAGAAAACGGATCGAATATCCGGTTGTCGACGGCGACATTTGTCCGCGGGCCGCTGTTGCTGATGGTGAACGCGCAGTAGGCACCGGCGGGCAGATAGCGATCGTCGTTCCGCGGAAGATCCACTGCCTTCCACCAGATTGTGATGTTCCCGTGCTCCCCAAGGTTTCCTTCGGCCTTTCGCACAAGTGTACGAAGCGCCTCGAAGAAGTGGTCTGCATCGATCTGCAGGACGATCGGCCGCGGTGAGCTCCGAAGAATGAGTCTCGTTCCCGGCCTGAGGAACGAACCGAGGTCCCGTTCACGGCTGCGCAACATATCCTCGACGTTAACAGCCTTTGGCTTCAGGAGCTGCTGCTGGCTCAGCGAGAGGACCTTATCAGTCAGCCGGCTCCCCTGCCTACTCGCCTCGAGAATTGCCTTCGCGTCGTCAACTGCGACGCCCGTCGCACTGCGCTCCATGGCCTGTGCGTAAGCAGAGATCGACATCAAGGTATTGTTGAACTCGTGAGCGGCCCCTGCGGCCATTCGTGCCACACTCTCCATCCTTTTTGTTTCCTCGAGGCGTTTGGCGTCCTTCGCCATCTCCAAAGCCTGATTCTCAAGCTGTTTGAGATTCCGTTCATGAAACAAAGTCGAAGCCACGCTCACTGCCCCAATGAAGAACGTGACGACAAGAACGTTGATCATCTGCGCCAAGGTGACGGACCGGATCAAGAATGGTAAAAGCAGATAGAAGAAAAGAGTGAGCGCGTAGGTCACCCCCATGTCCGCAGGCGTGAGCAAGAGGCTGCAAAGGACAATTGCGTTTATCGGAAAATCGAGTACTCGGATGTCACGAGTGTATACGATGTAAAGAAACGACAACGCGAGAGCTACGCCTACAAAAAGGCGTGAAGCAGTCGCAGCGTGGCCCCGTCGAGCTATGAGGAAGGCGGAAATCATTACCACCCCTCCGCACAGATACATGATGACGGAGGTCGTCGACAGATCTGCCCCCGCCGATTTAGTCCCGCCAAGCCCTATCCTCAGGAGAATCGAAGCAACGGCCATGCCCCACACTAACGATAGTGAAGCCAAGATCGAAAGAAGGAGGTGCGTGTGCCGACGCAGCTCCGGTCTTTCGATCGAAGCAGGGGGCTCGGTCAACCAGTGCCAAACTCGTAGAGGGCCAAACACCTTCTTTCTCATTATCAGGACCCGGACCTATCTATTGGTACCATTACAGCGAATACGGAACCAAGCGCCGGATCGAACCCAAGCTCGACAGAGCCGCCGCTCTGGCGGATGATACCGTAGGCCGCAGCAAGGTTCATGTCACCGGTACCGAACTCTCCGAAGGTGAAAAAGGGCTCGAACATGTGGACTCCCTTCTGGTGTGTCGGCCCTGGGCCGCCATTGCCGATCATGAACTTGCAGTACATTCCTGGCGCCTGAAGCTTGTTATCATCACCCTCCTGAAGATTGACCGTGCGTGTCTGAATCGTGATCGTTCCCTCTTCGGGAATACTCTCTGCCGCCTTTCGAACGAGCACACCGATTGCCTCGCAGAAGCGCTCGGTGTCGATACGGAGCATCTTCGGCTCGGGGGAGTTCCGAAGATCAAGCGCTATCCCCGGCCGCAGAGCTGAGCGGAGCTTCTCCTCGTGCTCTTTCACAACCGTGCCGATTTCCACCGAAGCCGGATTCAACAGCAACTGCTCACTGAAGGAGAGAAGCTGATCGGCAATTCGATCGGCCCGCCCGCTCGAATGGAGTACCCGCTTCGCAATTTCGACTGTGGAATCGTCGGGTCCGCGCTCGATGCTCTCGGCGTGGTCGTTGATGCTTCTCAGGATATCCTTGAACTCGTGACCCATGCCGGCGGAAATCCTTGCTACTGCCTCCATCTTTCTCTGATCGACAAGGAGGTCGCGGTTTCTTTCCAGCGTTTCGGCCTGGTCTGCCATTTGCTTGAGGCTGCGTACACGGGAAGAGGCCGCAGCGAAGCTCGCTGCGCCGACGACAGTGGTTATAACCAGTATGGAGACCATATCCGTCATCACGGCAGTATGGATTAGGGTCGGCACGAGCAAATAGGCGACAAAGGTGATTGCGTACATTACGACCGTGTCGACGCGAGAGAGAAGGATGCCGCACAGAACGACCGGTATCAAGGCAAAGTCGACAACCCGCAAGTCCTGGATAGTCACGAGCTCGGCAAAGGACAAGATTGAGGTCGCGAGAACGACAGTGCGCGCGGCAAACGTATATCGGCCCCTTCGGGCGGATAGGGTTGCAGTCACCGCGAACACCGTCATGACAAGGAGATAGACGGGATAGGTCGTCGACAGAGCGTGTTTGCGAACGACATCGACGGTTTCGCTGATCTGCAGGGGTATCAGGGAAAGGATCATGAGCCACATGAGCCAGAATCCCACGAGAACGAAATTGAGAAGCCGCCGGCGGCGGCGCAGCTCAGGTGTCTCGAGTGAACTACGCGAATCGAAGAAGCAATGCCATACTCGTGCAGGGCTAATCACGAGATCCCTCCTCCATGGGCTTTGTGCCCCTGGCCAGCGACTGCCGCCGCCCCAATCTACGGTGGCGGACGATCAATCCGTCAGTCCTGCGAGGCATGGCGGTCCAGCACCTCTCGGACCTTGCGAA
>CAZDMH010000023.1:0-69966 GCA_964506755.1 uncultured Spirochaetales bacterium | reverse complement strand
TCAATCCGTCAGTCCTGCGAGGCATGGCGGTCCAGCACCTCTCGGACCTTGCGAACGAGCTGTTCTCGAGAGAAGGGCTTCGGCAGGAAGTCATTCTGCTTTTCAAGCGTGCCCTGCGACGCCACCCCGTGCCCCGTGTAGCCGGACATGTAGATGATCTTGATTTCCGGCGATGAGCTTGCCAGCAATTCCCCGAGGGCCGGACCACTGATGTTAGGCATGACGACGTCAATCAAGACCAGGTCCACGGCACTACCCGTACTCCGAACAATATCCTCAGCGTCGGTAGACGCAACTGCGGCAATTGCCGAGTAGCCGAACTCAGAAAGGGTGTTCTTTGCAAAATCCCGTATCAAGACTTCGTCTTCGACTATCAGTATGGTCTCGACTCCCCTGCAGGTTTCAATTGGAGGCTCGACTTTCGCGTCCATCAAAGGGGTAGAGCCATCGGCGGCAGGGAGGTAGATCTTGAAGGTTGTTCCTCGCCCCGGCTCGCTGTAGATCCAGATGTGACCGTTTGCCTGCTTGACGATCCCGTATACCGTAGAGAGCCCGAGACCGGTACCCTTGCCTTCGCCCTTGGTGGTGAAGAAGGGCTCGAAAACCTTCTTCTGGGTGTACGGGTCCATCCCGATACCGGTATCGCTTACGGAGAGCAGGACATATCGGCCCGGTTTGACCGTGTCGTGCTGGGCCGCGTAATCTTCGTCGAGGTCAACGCTCTCCGTCTGGAGGATGAAGGTACCGCCGTCGGGCATTGCATCGCGAGCATTCGCCGCCAAGTTCATGAGTATCTGATCGATCTGAGTCGGGTCAGCCAGAACTGTCTCCGTTTGTCCTGAAGGCAGAACCTCAAGAATAATGTCGTCGCCGATGAGCTGGTGCAGCAACTTTTCGATATTCCGAAGGGAGTCGTTCAGATCAATCAGACGTGGTTCGGCACCCCGTTTACGACTGAAGACGAGCAGTTGGTCGGTCAACGCTGCGGCTCGGCTGCCTGCATCCATAATTTTCTGCACAAAGGCCTTGGACCCGGTATTCAAGTCGTCTCGTCTGAGCAGGGCTTCGCTGTAGCCGAGAACAACGGTCATCATGTTGTTGAAATCGTGCGCGACTCCGCCCGCAAGACGGCCGACGGCCTCCATCTTCTGTGCCTGGAGGAACTGCTGCTCGAGAAGACGTTCATTGGAAATGTCCCGCCCGTAGATGTTCACGTGGCCCGCTTCCGGAACGGCGACGAGGTTGAGACTGTAGATCTCACCGGACGACGTCTCCTCGATGATTGGCACAGAGTCTGCGGCGGCACTCTCGCGCAGCCTATCAAGCCAGGGCTCGGGGAACATCTCGCCGACGCGGCAGCCCCAGCTTTCGAGAAGTTTCGAGCTTGCCTCATTCGCGTAGATCAGACGGCCGTCGAGCAAGGCCCTGAGAACGGGCTCAGGATTCTCGGCCGGAAACCGCGCGAGGTTCCGAAGCTCTTCCTCATTTTGCCTGTGCTTGGTGATGTCGCGATCAATGACCAACACCCCGGTGATAGCCGCCGACTCATTTCGGATTGGCACCCGCACACTCCGCACGTAGATCGGCCCACCGGCCGTGGACTGCTCTTCGTCGAACTCGTATGGTGTTCCCGTTCCAAGAACTTTGCGATCGATCGAGTAGTACTTGTTCGCGATGTCTGGAGAGAACAGGTCGGAATTGCTTTTGCCGGCGATTTCGTCTGTCGTACTCGCATTCAGCCGTTTCAAGAAAGCAGCATTGCAGGTGACGAATCGAAGCGAGGCGTCCTTGAGATAGACTGCGTCCGGAATTGCGTTGAGAACGGTCTGAAGGAGTCGACTTTCATCCGAAATAGCTTGCTCAACCGCAATCCGCCGTTCGATTTCCGAGCTTAGCGACATAGTCTTCTCTCTGACTCTTTGCTCCAAGTTCTCGTTGAGCTTTCGGAGCGCGTCACTAGCTTTCACCAAATCCGCGTTCTGCTGAACGGCCGCCTCGTAGGTCGACAGAAGAAGCTCTAAGGCCTGGAAACGGCCGCTCTCGACCTGATAAGTATGCTCGGAGAAGCGCATGGCGACTCCTTCACCGAGATCACCTTCCTTTCGTAACTCGTTATTCGTTAGTACATTCTGAATCATGGAAATGAGTTGCCGTTCTTCATAGGGCTTGCGGATGAAGCTGTCGGCCCCGGCCGCGAGTGCACGCATCACATCCCGGGGATCAGTCAACGAAGTAACAAGGATCACCGGAATCTCCTTGAACCTCGCCTCCGCCTTGATGCGCCGGCAAATCTCATAACCGTCCATGACGGGTATGACGATTTCACTGATGACAACGTGAGGTTGGTGTTTCTTGAGGGATTGTAGCGCACTATTCCCGTTTGACGCCAACACAACTCGGTAGCTCGCCTTTTCAAGTAGATGCTTGAGCTGCTCGGCTTGGGTCGGGCTGTCTTCGACTATGAGTATTTCGATTGAGCCATGGACGGGTTTCGGGTTCATATCGCGTCCCTGATTGGGAGGACCCCGAAGCCAACTTGTCGACGAAATCGAAGGCTGCTCATTCTATTGTCCGCAGACCCCTTGAGGGCGTCGTAGACGCCGTGGCAGTCGGCGTCTGGTCAATTCGATGATCCCAACCAGTTGGCAGCTGAAATCTCATTGGAAGCAGACAGAATACGAAGGTCGATGATTGAAGGATGAAAGTCGGGCGGCCACCGCAAATCGGGTCGAACCCAGTGCCGGCACTCACCTCGAAGGTACTTCTTATTCCGTTCGAAATCCACTCGGTCCCCTTCTCCCGTTCCGCGCCTCAACGTTTTCTATCAAGCCTAATCCTGTTGTTCGGCAAAGATCTTCTCGAACCGGTGACTAGTCTTCTTGAAGGCCGCCATGACGGTCGGATCAAAATGCTCCGGGACAGTCCGGCCGTCACCCTCCGTGATCTTGTTGACGGTCTCGATGTGGTCAAAAGAGGGTTTGTAGGGTCGAACGGAGCGCAGGGCGTCGTAACTGTCGACGAGGGCGACGATCCTCGCCGACAGAGGGATAGCTTCGCCGGCGATTCCTCTTGGGTAACCGCTGCCGTCCCAGCGTTCGTGATGGTTCTGTGCGATTTCCGCCCCCATGAGCAGATAGGGTGAGTTGGAGCCCTCGAGGATTCGCGCGCCGGTCGACGTATGGGCGCGCATCGTGTCCCATTCCTCATCGGTGAGCTTGCCGGGCTTCAGAAGGACCGCGTCGGGCACTGCCACTTTGCCGATGTCGTGCATCATTGCAGCGTGGAAGATGAGGTCTCGATATTTCTCGTCGAGGCCGAGGGCCGCGCCCAATTCTTGCGCGTAGTAGCCGATGCGTTTGATGTGCACCCCCGTGTCTTCATCGCGAAACTCAGCCAATGCGGAAAGGCGATAGATGGTGTCGAGATGGGCGGCCTTGGTGGTTCGGTGAGCCTCTTGCAGTGTGTCGACCGACTCCTTCAGGCGGCGTGTTCGGTCGGCCACCTGTTCCTCGAGGATGCCGGCATGATGTTTCAGGAAATCGTGGAACTCCTTGACCTGAAGGTTGTTCTTGACCCGAAGCATCAGCTCCTCGGAATCGATCGGTTTACTCAAGAAATCGCTCGCCCCGGCAGCGATCCCCTTCAATCGGTCCTCGCGCGACTTGAGGCCCGTCAGGATAAGGATCGGGATCGGGGCTGTCTGCGGAGAGGCTTTCAGACGTCGTGTCGCCTCAAATCCGTCGAGGTCGGGCATCATCGCATCCATGAGGATGAGGTCCGGAGAGTCTGAATGTGCGAGGCTTACGGCCTCCGCCCCCGTCGAGGCTTCGACACTCTGGTAGCCCATCTGTTCACACAGCGTGACAAGAAGTATCCGAATACCGGGCTGATCGTCGGCGACGAGGATTTTTCGCGGCCGATCCGCGGGCATCACCTGCGGGACGGATTGGTCGGTTATACGGTCACTCCCACTCATGAGTTTTAGCGTGATCTTCCTTACCTATCGGCAAATAGATTCTGAAACTAGTTCCTTTTCCCGGGGCGCTGGTACACGTAACCAGCCCCCCGAATTGATTGACGATACCGTAGACGATCGAGAGGCCGAGCCCAGTGCCCTTCCCCTTTTCCTTCGTCGTATAGAAGGGCTCGAAAATATGCGACAGGACCTCCGAATCCATTCCGGTCCCGGTGTCGCTCACTTCCAAGGCGGCATATTCCCCCGGCGGCAGATTGCCCGGTTCTGCAATTTCCTTTTCTTTGACGACAAGGGACGAGGATTTGATGTGGATTTCTCCCCCCTCGGGCATTGCATCCCGAGCGTTCAGGCAGAGGTTCACGATCACTTGGGTCAGACGAGTACGTTCAGCGAGCACGGTTCGAATGTCAGAAGGGCAGGTGATCTCGAGACGGACGTCCGCTCCAACGGACCGCTCCAAAAGGGTTGAGATATCTGTGAGCATCACCCCAAGATCGATCGGCTCGAGATCTATGATTCTTCCTCGACTGAATAGGAGCAGCTGTTGGGTGAGCCCCTCGGCCTGCTCCGCCGCCTTTTGTATCTCTGCAACATACCGGTGCCGCTTGTCAGCCTCTTCGATCTGTTTCAGAAGCACCTCGGTGAATCCCTTGATCACCATGAGCATGTTATTGAAATCGTGGGCGACCCCGCCGGCAAGCCGGCCGACGGCTTCCATCTTCTGAGACTGGCAGAGCTGGCCTTCGAGAGCCTCACGCTCGGCTATCTGCTGTTCGAGGGACGCCGTTCTCTCACGAACCCGCTCCTCGAGCACAGCATTCAACTCCGTTGGCTCTTCGCGCGCGGCGGGCAGCTTCTGATTCAGACGAATCGCGTTTTCGTATGTAGACAAGAGAATATTCAGCATCTGCACGCAATCGGCGTTGATCAGGCGCTTTCCGCCCCGAAAATAGATCTCCACTCCCAATTGGGCACTGTCGCGTTCGACGAGATGCCTGTTGAGCAAAGTGCTTCGAACGCATGAAACGAGATAGTCTTCATCGTGGGGCTTCGTGATAAGGTTGTCGGCCCCGGCCTCGAGCCCAAGCAGCACGTCTTCGGCATCGGCGAGTGAGGTCAGAAGTATAACCGGTATGTGCCACGTGGTCCGGTCGTCTTTGAGGCGACGGCAGAGCTGATAGCCGTTCATTCCCGGCATGACGATATCGCTTATGACGAGGTCAATTCGGGTGCGTTCTACCACTTCGAGGGCTTCCGCGCCGTCTTCGGCGGCGATCGCCTGGTAGCCCGCCTTCTCAAGGAGGTGACGGAGCGTTAGAGACTGAGTCGGACTGTCCTCGACCACCAAGAAGGCGAGTCCATTTCCATCCTGATCGCCGATTCCCTCCACAGGCCAAGCTCCAAGAACGCTCGCGAACCGTGAGCGCACCGCCGCTCAGCGCGGCGGAAAGAATGCTCGATTGGTTGCGTTGAATGGTGGCAACTTGGTGACTGTCAGCAGATCGACCGGATAGCAATCAGGAAGCCTGGTACGCGCATGACTCGCAGCGACCATTCTGCGATGTCCTTTCCCGTCGTCTTTGGTAAAAGGACGTCGACATCCAATAATTATAGTATACTACCACTAATTGTCAATATTCACCAAAAACTATTAATTACTGCAAAAATGGCCGTCGCGGTGTCCGGCCGACGGATCGGCCCCGGCCCCCGACCCTACAGGATAGCGGCAGCTGCGAGACGGGCCGATTGCCCACCGTCGATCTTGACGCCGCATCATTCCCGCAGGTTCATACGAAAGCAATTGACAATAACACAAAATAACTATAACCTAATGTCAGTACTGAGATTGCCCAAGATCAAGTTTTCGCTCGAAGCATGAGAGGCCAAGAGGGTGAAGAATTCACACAGTGATGTACTGACGATCGATGAGCTGGCAGCCTATCTGAAGATACCCAAGTCGACCCTCTACAAAATTGTTCGAGAGGGAAAGATCCCCTCCCAGAAGGTCGGCCGGCATTGGCGTTTTCGGAAGGCTGCCATAGACGAGTGGCTCGAGAAGACGCCCGCCAAATAGGACGGTGAGATAAGGAATTCGCGTATGGGTAAGACCGCGAAGACCAAGGCCAAAGGGGACTCGCACAAAGGGACTCCGGCGAAATCGAAGAAGGGGGTTGCGCCGCTCCAAGATGCTGCGGCCTCATTCCCGATCGTCGGTATCGGGGCGTCGGCCGGAGGTCTTCAGGCCTTCGAGGCCTTTTTCTCCGGTATGCCGGCGGACAAGGACCCGGGCATGGCCTTCGTTCTCGTCCAGCATTTGGCTCCCGACCACAAAAGCATCCTCACCGATCTCATACGCAACTACACCCGGATGCAAGTCTCTGAGGTCGAGGACGGTATGGTTGTCGAGCGCAACTGCGCCTACATCATCCCTCCGAACCGCGACATGGCCTTTCTCAACGGGACTCTTCAACTATTGCCCCCCTCCGCACCGCGAGGACTGCGACTTCCGATCGACTTCTTCTTTCGCTCACTGGCCCAAGATCAACATGAGCGCGCCATTTGCGTCGTGCTTGCCGGAACAGGCAGCGACGGTACGCAGGGCGTACGGGCCATCAAGGGTGAGGGCGGCATGGCCATCGTTCAAAATCCGGAATCGACCGATTACGATGGAATGCCTCGAAGCGCAATCGGCACAGGCCTCGTAGACTTTACGCTGCCTCCGGCAGAGATGCCCGCTCAAATAATGGCCTATGTGGCACACGCCTTCGGACGGCTCCCGCGTGCAGTTGCCGCAGAGGGACCCCGGATAGAGAGCTCGCTAAAGAAGATCTTCGTTGTACTGCGTCTGCAGACCGGTCACGACTTTTCCCAATACAAGCTGAGCACGGTTCAACGGCGCATCGAACGCCGAATGGCCGTCCAACAGGTCGATTCGATTGAAGAATACCTCAAATATCTGCAGCGGACTCCGTTGGAAGTACATGCCCTCTTTCGGGATCTCCTCATCGGCGTGACCAGCTTCTTTCGAGATCCCGACGCCTTCAAGGCAGTCGAAAGACACGCCGTTCAAACGCTTGTTGCCGAAAAGCCTCCGGGGTCGGCGATCCGAGTTTGGGCTCCGGGCTGTTCCACCGGCGAAGAAGCCTACTCCCTCGGAATCCTCGTGGAAGAGGCCCTCCAATCGCTCAAGAAGAGTCACGAGGTGCAGCTCTTCGCGACCGACATCGACAGTCAGGCGATTGCGACGGCGCGCACCGGTGTCTATCCGGCCGGTATCGCCGCCGACCTCACCCCACAGCGATTGGCACGACATTTTACGAAGGAGCCGGGTGGCGGGGCCTATCGGATTCACAAGGGCATCCGCGATATCCTTGTCTTTTCCGAGCAGGATGTCATCAGGGACCCTCCCTTCTCTAAGTTGGATCTCATCAGTTGCCGCAACCTCTTGATCTATATGGGTGCGGAGCTTCAGAAGAAGCTCCTTCCGTTGTTCCACTATGCACTCAATCCGGGAGGCTTTCTTTTTCTCGGCACCTCCGAGACCGTTGGCGACCATAACGACCTCTTTGCCACCGTCGACAGCAAGTGGAAGCTCTATCGCCGCAAGGATGAGGTTCGCAGTACCCAGCGAGGGGGCATTGCGCGCTACGTTCCCCCCTTCGAGGCCCGCCCCGGGGTTGTATCGCCGACCGGCAAGATGAGGGCCCGTCCCGAGAAGATGCCGATCCGGGAGCTTGCCGAAAGGGCGCTCCTCGAGTATGCGGCCCCGGTCGGTGGGCTCGTCGACGAGCAGGGCAACGTTCTCTACCTCCACGGTCGCACGGGGCGCTATCTGGAGCCCGAGCCCGGCGAGGCCGGAGTAGCCAACATCCTGAAGATGGCCCGAGAAGGGCTCAGGCATGAGTTGACGACAGCCTTGCACAAGGCCGTCTCGCAAAAGGAGGTCGTTCATGCACCGGGGCTCCGCGTAAAGACAAACGGGGATTTTGCGATCGTCAATCTGACGGTCCGTCCCATACTGGCAAGCCCTGCGAGGACGACTGATCCTGCGTTGTATCTCGTTGTTTTCGCCGAGGCACACTCCTTTGACTCCGAGCATGCCGGAACTCCGGTGTTTCGACATGAGGTCGGGGACGGTGGGTCGGAAATCGATTTCGAAGAACGTATTGCGGCCCTCAAGCAGGAACTGAACGCGAAGGAGGAGTACCTCGAGACTACCAACGAGGAGCTGAAAACTTCCAACGAGGAGCTCCGATCTTCGAACGAAGAGATGCAGTCGGTGAACGAAGAGCTGCAATCGACGAATGAAGAGCTCGAGACCTCCAAGGAGGAGCTGCAATCGGTCAACGAAGAGCTCGCTACGGTCAATGCCGAGCTTCAGAACAAGGTGGTCGATCTCTCGCGCGCTAACAACGACATGAACAATCTGCTCGCCGGTACCGGGATCGGCACGATCTTTGTGGACAAGGAGCTGCACATTCTTCGATTCACTCCTGCCGCGACCGAAATCATCAACCTCATCCAGAGTGACGTTGGGCGGCCGGTCGGTCACATCGTTTCCAACCTGGTCGGCTATGACCGACTGGCGGCGGACGCTCAGACCGTTTTGGACACACTCACTCCCCAAGAGCTGGAGGTGCAAACGACGGACGGGCGGTGGTACAAGCTGCGTATGCTTCCCTACCGTACCTTGAGCAACGTCATCGAGGGTGTCGTCGTCACCTTTGCAGACATCAGCGAGATGAAGCGCGTTCGGGAGACGCTCTGGCTGGAAAAGGAGCGCATGCGGGTTGCGCTCCACGCCGTGCCCGTCGTGCTGTTCAATCAGGATAGGGAGCTTCGCTACACCTGGATGTGGAACCCTGCCGCCCACTTCTCCGTCGCGGAGGTAATCGGCAAGTCCGACACGGACTTGCTCCCTGCCAAAGAGGCTGCCGAGCTGACTCGTATCAAGAGGCAGGTCTTGGATAGCGGGACGGGTGCTCGCCGGCGGGTGCAGACCGTGTTCGACGGGAAACCGAGTTTCTACGACTTAACGGTAGAGCCTTTGCGGGACGCGGGCGGGGAGATCGTCGGGATTACCTGCGTGCGGTTGGATTCCCCAGCGCACGAAAGGGAACCGACGGAGGAGGTCGACGGGAAATGAGCTCGAAGGACGATCGTCACGATGACATGCTCCCTTCAGGAGATCCGGGCGAGACACTGCGCGGACGAGCCGAGAAGATTGCTCGAGGGAAGGCCGATTTTCCCGCAAACCTCGACGACCTATCTCCCGAGGAGATCAGCAGGACCTTCCACGAGCTGAGCGTGCACCAGATCGAGCTGGAGATGCAGAACAAGGAGCTCCGACGAACCCAAGAAGAGCTGAATGCTGCACGGGCGCGGTACTTTGACCTCTACGACCTGGCCCCGGTCGGCTACTTCTCCGTCAGCGAGGAGGGTTTGATTCTCGAGGCAAATCTCACCGCCACGACACGGCTCGGCGTTTCCCGTGCGGCGATGATGAAGCAGCCGTTGTCCCGCTTCATCGCACGTGAGGACCAGGACACCTATTACATGTGCCGCAAGATGCTATTTGATTCTGGAGAGCCTCAGGAAGAAGACATGCGGATGAAAAGGGGCGACGGAACCGTCTACTGGGTACACCTTTCGGCGACCGTGTTTAAGGCTGCAGACGGCGCCACCATCTGTCGAGTCGCCGCGAGCGACATCACCGAGCAAAAGAGTGCCGAGGAGAAGGTGAAGATCCAACTGGACGAGCTCCGACGATGGGAGGAGGTCACCCTTGGCCGCGAAGACCGGGTGCAAGAGCTCAAGCGCGAGGTCAACGAGCTCTGCCGGCAAGCCGGGGAGTCAATTCGTTACCCCAGTCAGGAAGAGGGCTCAATCGAGTCGGAGGAGTCGACGAAGTGAGGGAGTATCCTCAGTCGATACAGCGAAAGGTCACTCGGCAGCTCGGCATTGTCCTTCCTGCATTGAGTGTGGCGGTTCTTGGCAGAATGGTCCTGCTTGGTGCTCTGGAGACTCGCATTGTTTGGGTAACCTTCTACCCCGCAGTCGTCATCGCCTCGCTGTTCAGCGGGTGGCCTGCGGGCCTATCAACCGTCGGAGCACCCTGCCTGATCGCACTCTATGCGTGGCCCCTCCTTGTCGAACAGCCCTTCAACAACGACTATGGGGACCGGCTCGGCATGTTTGCGTTCGCGTTCAACTGTGTCTTGATCTCCACAATGGCACGGCTGGCTCGCCGCGCTCGCCAACGCTCGGTACGGGCGCAGAAACATTCCGAAGCTGCCAACCATGCCCAGAGCCTGTTTCTCGCAAACATGAGCCACGAACTGCGCACGCCGTTGAACGGCATCCTCGGTTTCTCCGGCCTGTTGCGAAGCGACTCTACCCTGCCCGGTGAACAACACGAACAGCTTGAAATCACCAGTCGAAGCGGGGAGCACCCTCTGGATCTCATCAACAACGTGCTCGATCTGGCCAGGATAGAAGCCGGACGAAGCGCAGTGGAGGGCCCCTCCTCCGACTCCCCTCTGATGATACGGCACATTGTCGATCTGATGCGCGAACCGGCCAAGGGAAAGGGGATAGGGTTCACGCTGGAGATGGTTGAAGGGCTGCCAAGTATCGTCACAACCGATGAATCCAAGCTCCGGCAGGTTGTCATCAACCTCGTGAGTAATGCAATCAAGTTCACCTCCCAGGGCGGCGTGACCCTGCGGTTGTCGGCGACCGGTGAGCCCCATCAAAAGACTCTGCTTGTCGAGGTAGTTGACACCGGCGAGGGAATACCCCCCGAAGAGCGAGAACGCATAGTCGAGCCTTTTGTCCAACTCGGGCCGGAGTCGAATCAGAAGGGAACCGGGCTCGGCCTTTCCATATCTCGTGGGTTCGTGGAACTGCTGGGCGGGACCATACGTGCGGAAGCTCGCGCTGGACGGGGATCGCTATTTCGAATCGAGCTGCCGGTGGCGACCATCGAGTCCTTCCCACCGATTGAACCTTTTGAAAGGGAGAGTCGCATAGCACGACTTACACCGGGTCAGCCCGAATACCGAATACTGATCGTCGAAGACCACGAGGACAACCGCCGGTTGCTGCAGCGACTGATGGCGCAGGCGGTTTTTCAAGTGCGTACGGCCGAAAACGGTGTCGAGGGCATCGAGATCTTTCGGTCTTGGCAGCCCCATCTAATCTGGATGGACTGGCGCATGCCCGAGATGGACGGTTTGGAGGCTACCCGGCATATCCGTGCACTCGAGGGCGGAGACAGCGTGAAGATCATTGCACTTTCGGCCTCCGTCCTGAGCGATGAACAGGAGAAGGTGCTTGCAGCGGGTGCGGACGATTTCGTGCCGAAACCGATTCAGTTCGGCAAGATATTCGACAGCATCGCCGGTCACTTGGGTGTGAACTTTGCCTCCGAGAAGCTTCCGGCTCCTTTGACGAAGGCGACGCCGGAGGACTTCGATCGCGAAGCACTTGCTGCCCTACCCTCGACGCAGCGGGCGGAACTGGCTGATGCCCTCGTGAGCCTCGAGGCAACCCGGATTGCCGAAACGATCAATCGAATTGCCGGGCTCGACGCCGAGCTGGAAGAGCATTGGAACACCATGCGGCTCTGTTTCACTACACGCGGATCCTCCGGGCTCTCGAGGAGAGCGCAATAGGGAACGGGATACATCAATGATCGAGAACTGGCCGACGGAACCTATGGAGCAGAAGGCAAGGATCCTGGTCGTAGACGATTCATCGGAGGAGCTATCGTTACTTGTGAAGTTGTTGACTGCCGAAGGCTATGGCGCGAGTCCCGCCGACAGCGGCGAGCTGGCGCTTTCGGCCGCGACTTCAAACCCTCCCGACCTGATCCTCCTTGATGTCCGCATGGCGGGCATGGACGCGTTTGCCGTGTGCCGCCGGCTCAAGGAGGCGAAGGAGACCCGCCACATCCCGATCATTCTCTTGATCGCCTATGCGGACACCGAAGAGTGGATGACCGGAATGAAGCTCGGTGCGGCGGACTACATCACGAAACCCTTCAAACCCGCGGAGCTTCTGACCCGTATCAGGATTCACCTCTCCTTGAGCCGTGCAAAAGAGTCGCTTGCCCGCGAATCGGTCGCTGTTCGGGAGAGCAACGAGCGACTGGAGTCGGAGATCGTCGCTCGGCAGACGGTAGAAAACGAGCTGCGGGCGAACCTTCTTCGGGCGGAGCGCTCACGGAAGGCGATGCTGAGCGCACTGGAGGACCAGAAGCGGGCCGAAAAGGAGAAGGACAGACTCGCGGAGGAGCTTCAACAGATTCGGACCATGGAAACGGTGGGCCGGTTGGCCGGGGGAATTGCGCACGATTTCAACAACATGCTCTCAGTAATTCTCGGACAGGTGGAGTTGGTGCTCGACAAGGTCACTCAGGATGACCCGGCCTACGCCGGACTTGTCGAGATTAAGCGTGCTGCGAAGCGGTCCGCCGAGCTCACCCGGCAGCTTCTGGCCTATGCGCGCATGCAGACAGCATCGCCCGAGCTCCTGGATCTGAACAAAACGCTATCAGGAATCCTGACGGCCCTGCGGCAACCGCCCCATGAGGGCATGGAAATCGCCCTGCAACCTGGCACCGGCTTATGGACGGTGAAGGTCGATCCGACCCAAGTCGCCCAAATCCTTACGGGCCTCAGCGTCGATGCTCAAAGGGTCCTCGGCAGTACCGGCAAGATCACCATGGAAACACAGAATATCGCGTTGGACCAGGCCTACTGTGTCGAGCACCCAGGGAGCTTGCCTGGGGAGTACGTCCGACTACGTGTTCGGCACGAGACAGAGAACGTGGATAACGATGCACTATCTCACATCTTCGAACCCTTCTTCACGACTACGAGTGTCGGCAAGGGCCTTGGTCTTGCCACTGCGTATGGGATCATCAAACAGAACCGCGGATTCCTTGATGTGTACAGCGAGGATCAACAGACAACCTTCTCGGTCTACCTTCCTCGGCACGATGCGGGAGTAGCCTCCCCGAGAATAAAAGACACCCGAAAGCCGACCTCACCTGCAACACCAACAATCCTATTGGTGGATGACGAGCCTGCGATTCTGGGCATGGCCACAATCATGTTAGAATCGCACGGCTATGCGGTGATCGCGGCTTCTTCCCCTGTGCAGGCAATTCGGTTGGCACGGGAGCACGGCGACGAGATCGACCTACTCTTCACTGACGTCGTAATGCCGGAGATGAACGGCCGGGATTTAGCCCGATCCCTGCTCGCGTTCTACCCGCATCTCAAGTGCCTTTTTATGTCGGGGTATACCGCCGATGTGATTGCTATCAACGGCATCGTGGACGAAGAACTGAGTTTCATCCAGAAACCGTTCTCGGATTCACAGCTGAGCGAGAAGGTCGAGGAGGCCCTCCGGCGAGAGCAGCAAACGTAGGCATGCGGATTCCAATCGCTACCGCTCCAAGGACGCTGTCAAACCATGTACCTGCCCGACCGGCTCACGTCCGTCCGATACCCTTTCGCATGAAACGAAACGAGGGAATCATGAGTGCTGCAAGACCGGTGACGCGAGACGGCCCCGGTGACGTGGCCGGTGGGTACCGGCGTCGGACGAAGAAGGTCCGACCTTCCGTTTCGCACCCAACCGTGCATCGTAACAAGATGACCGGAACATCTTTCATCGCACTCGAAACACTCCTGTAATGTGCGGTATCGCACGGAACCAGGCTGACAAAACCGGCATACTTATCTCGGCAACAGAGAGGCGCTTCGGGACTGGGCGGCAAATCCAGCCGGCTTCACGAAGATCCTCGTCGAGCTTTCGAAATGAAGGTTGATGGCCTATCCCCTCTTCTGTGGCGTCAGCGCGACCCCGTTGATAGGTTTGGCAGGCCAACTACCAGCGCTGTACCAATGAAATTGCATGCCGTGAGGCAATGCTGAACAACGGAATGGAACGCAGAACGGACATTGGTGACCTGGTCTTTCGTATCATGGAAGCACGGGAGTAGTCGGCAACGGCTACTTCCCGTCTGATATTGTCGCCATCGAGTACGCGGATGCCCGTTCCTGCTTTGCGAAGGGCATCTTCACCTTCAACGGCGATTGGGGAAATGCCTTCTACAACAAGAATATGCCGGGCAATGTCGGATTCTTCCTGATGCCGCCCGCACGATTACGAACCTCTGTCGGATATCTGTCTCGATTCCCCATAGCACCAATCCTCTCACAAGTTTAAGTCTCCGGGAAAACCGTGGCGGTTCATGATTCTCTTTGTGAGGCATCGTGTTCCGTTCAGATAGAGTATCTGTGAGACAATGCGCGCTCTTGCACACTCACCGCTCTTGCCGTAGGATGCGAGCGTGGAAAGGCTTGTACGAAGATTCAAAGACGAGGCTGTCGCGGTCTACACGCCGGTAGGTCTGTCGGTTCCGCGCGATTTCAAACGGTACGTTGTCTCTACTCGTGCCACGCGTGATCTGATGAACTACCCGGAAATCATCAACTGCGACTTCACCAATTTGATGCAAAACGGCATAACCAATGCACTGAAGGGCATCAACATGCTGGATCGCATCAGCGAAATAAACTCGCGATCGGTCAACGTCTACCACATCCTCCGTGGCGGATTGAACTTCCGAGTTGTGGACGCGCTCAAGAAAGCGTTCGGTTACAAATGGCACTCCAGCTCGTATATCTCCAGTCAACGTCTGCTCAAGGAGGGGCACTACGAGGTGAGTGACGACTCCTACCGCAAGTTCGTCGTTCCCGACAATGCAACCGTCTACACTGCGGATATCGTTGCGTCGGGAGTATCCATCGACAACGGCGTGGAGTTCATTTTCAACTACATGAAGAGCGAACACCAACGCCTGCGGAACTTCATCTTCATTACCATCGGCTGCATTGAGGCGGAGCGCGTTCTGTCAAAGTGGCACGAACGCTTCAAGGAGTATTTCCCCGGCTACGAAAAAACGTACGCCATTTATCTTGAAGGCAGGTTCGGGCTTGCTACGGAAGAGACGCCGTTTGCGCACAAGATGCCCTACACCGACCTGCTAAAAAGCTACGAGCAGGGAGCTCTGTTGACACCCGAATATGAGCACTCGCAGTTCGATCGCGTGATTACGGCGCTCGAAGCGTGCGCGATCTATGACGGAGGGAAGAAGGGCTTCGAACCGATCAACCACATCCGCGATGTGCTGGAGTTCTGGGAAAGACAGCATGAAACCGCTGTTGCCGAATCTCGGTCCATCTGGGACGAATATAGCCTGCGCTTTCCGCTGGACATGTACTTGTCGGATCCGGTGACCGGACAGGTCGGCAACGCAGTCGAGTTGGCGCGTCGGAAGGCGGCCTATTGGGAGGGCATCAGCGTTTCGGAGTACAACTCACTCTTCGCGCGCTTTCGATGGCTGTGGACAGACGAACGCATCAAACACGCGATGGAAGCGGGTAGCTTCGTCGCGGTCTGCGACAAGAAGATCAAATACCTGAAGAGCCTCGTCGACGACAGAGAGGAATGATTTCTCCGTGTCTGCACAGGAGCCGGTTTTGGGGTGATCGTGTCTCCTTGGAGAGGAGAGAAGTGATGGACCGAGACCACGGGGCGAAGCGAGAGTACTGGCAGGAGCACTTCGAACGACAGAAGGCAAGTGGCCTTAGCCAACGAGCCAATTGCCGAAACGAGGATTTGAGCCTTTCGCAGTTTCGGTAGTGGCTGCGAAAAGGGTCAGAGGACAATGTGACGAGGAAGAGTGGGCTTGTAGAGGTACCGACGCGATCGACTGCTCCTTCGAAGCCGAGCATATAGATCGTTATAGGCGGGCGAACGGTACCTGGTGCGCGTAGAAGCCGATGTCAAGGAGCGGCAACTCGTTGGTGTGATCAGGGCACTGAATTCGCTTCGGTGATCATTGACTGGTCGCGGGTGAAGATCTGCATAGATCCGGGAGCCACGGACTTTTGCAAGCAAATCAACGGGTTGTCGATGATTGTGCAGGAGCAGCTTTCCCACGACCCGGTCAGTGGGAGTCTGTTTCTGTTCTCCAACCGCAGACGTGCGCATCTGAAGATTTTGTATTGGGACTGAAGCGGCTTCTGCCTATGGCAGACGCGTTGAGAGAAGGATCGGTTTCCGTGGCCGCAGGGAAGTTCTAGCGGTCCGGTTTCCCGAGAATGACCGCACGGGAGGCGTCACCGGAGTACCGGTGACGCGAGACGGCCCCGGTGACGTGGCCCGTGGGTACCGGCGTCGGACGAAGAAGGTCCGACCATCCGTTTCGCGCCCAACCGTGCATCGTAACAAGATCACCGGAACATCTTTCATCGCACTCGAAACACTCCTGTAATGTGCGGTATCGCACGGAACCAGGCTGACAAAACCGGCATACTTATCTCAGCAACAGAGAGGAGCCGGACGGGCTCCACGTGGGCGAAGCTGGAAGAAGGTGTTGAACCACATGACCGACGAAGACAGATTCCACCGGGAGCATAGCCTGACTCAAGACAAATACCGGCTCGACGTAAGCGAGTACATCGAGTTCATGAAGGAACGACGACTGCTCATGTTGATAGCCGTCAAGGAGTACGCAGCCTGGTTGGACCGAAAACAAAACGGCAAGCGGTACGGCCCGGAAGCGATCAACCGGAGAATTCTTGCGGCCAGAGACCGTCTTCGCCACGCTTTCAGGAGCAGCTCGGGTGCGGGAAATAAGAGGAAGGCACGCAGACTCGAAGCGGTAATGAGGAAAGTCAGACCTGAGCCGGTCGAAACGCCCGCCACCACCTCCAGAAGCCGGTGTAGCGGCGAGGAGGTCAGGAAGCTCCTCAACGAGTCGACGAAGCGTGGGGTCGAGCCGATGGCACGACTTCTGGTCGGTACAGAGGTACAACTGTCCGAAATGCCGGCGGAAAAGCTCTCGGACCTGAAAGCGGTGGATGAGTGCTTCTTCGAGATCAAGGTTGTCGGCAATGGTCATGAGAACCGGCTCGTACACATCGGAACCGAGTTCGTTGAGCAGGCGTTCGCAGAGCCGGCTACGTTGCCGCGGGACGGACGCGGATGTCAAGCAAAAAGGTGAACCGTGCCGGCTGAAGTCCGCAATAGAGGTGCAAAGAGAGTTCTCTCGGGCTTCGGCATTCGGCCCCGCGTCACCGTCAGAAAACTCCCGAATGAAGAGCAGCCGCTTCGATCCGAGCTCTTCACAGTCGAGCAGATGCAGAGTCACGGTCGGTCTCTTGCCGAATCGCACAAGCTCGGTCGACCAGGAAAACACAACGACAGGCTCCTTGGCCGACTTGTCAAGAACGAAGCGGTCTTGAACGACGTGCGCGTCCTACTCACTGAGCGAGCCACGATCGACCGTCGGATGGTTCCTGCCGCCGATTGGTTTCTCGACAACTTCTATCTTGTCGAAGAGCACATTCGCATGAGCAAACGGGATCTCCCGAAGGGCTATAGTCGGGGGCTCCCTCGTCTCGAGGAGGGTCAATCTTCCGGACTCCCGCGCGTATATGACATTGCACTGGAGAGGATCTCCCATGGTGACGGGATCGTGGACCCCGAAACACTCGTTGC
Source organism: uncultured Spirochaetales bacterium (assembly GCA_964506755.1). Lineage (GTDB taxonomy): Bacteria > Spirochaetota > Spirochaetia > DAHUYW01 > DAHUYW01 > CAZDMH01. The sequence goes on along the minus strand of CAZDMH010000023.1, from coordinate 52,406 downwards.
ATTTCTCGAGGCCTATCAATCGGTAGCGGTCCTAACGCTCGGCGAGCTGTGGGCGGTCCCCATCATGCTTCGACTGGCACTGATCGAGAATCTAAGGCGGGTGGCCGCCCGGATATCGGCAGAGATCGATGCTCAGAGCGAGGCGGACTCCTGGGCCGACCGCATGACCGAGGTGGCGGTGGCCGATCCGAAGAGCCTGATCCTGCTTATCGCCGACATGGCTCGCTCCGATCCCCCAATGGTCAGCTCCTTCGTAGCCGAGCTCGCGCGAAGGCTTCAGGGGAAGGGTCCGGCACTCGCATTGCCGCTCACGTGGATCGAGCAACGGCTTTCTGAAACCGGACTTACTATCGAACGTCTCGTTCAGACCGATCTGCAGCAGCAGGCGGCCGATCAGGTGTCCATTAGCAACAGTATCCGCAGTCTCCGTTCACTCGACGCCACGGACTGGAAGGAATTCGTCGAAAACACAAGCTCGGTGGAACACGTGCTGCGCGAAGATCCGGCCGGTTGTTACCGTGCCATGGACTTCTCGACCAGGGATCGCTATCGCCATGTTGTAGAAGCTATGGCAAGAAGGGCCCGACTTGAAGAGAGCGACATCGCGCGTCGCACAGTCCAGCTTGCGCTGGATGGCCTGAAATCCCGAGGGAAAGAAGACAGGACCGCCCACGTCGGTTTCTACCTCGTCGACAAGGGGTTCGAGCTCCTCAGTCAGGCGGCCGGCCTCCGGATGTCTCCCTCCCGCGTTTTGAGCAACCTCGGGCCGCCATCGGTTCTGGCCCTCTACATTGGCGCTGCATTACTCCTCGCCTTGACACTGACCTTCGGAATGGCCCTCGAAGCGTCGGCAGGAGGAATGCGCGGGTGGCAGGTGTGGCTTGCCACATCGTTGACATTCCTGTGCGCAGGCGGTCCCGCCATCGCTCTCGTAAACTGGATCGTCACTCTCCTATCAGCACCTCACCCCCTGCCCCGAATGGATTTTTCAGACGGCATTTCGCCGGAGTTCCTCACCTTGGTAGTTGTCCCTGCCATGTTGTCGAGCACGCGCCATATCGACCGTCTCGTCGAGGCGCTGGAGGTGCGCTGGCTTGCCAACCGAGATGAGAACCTGTTCTTTGGTCTGCTCACTGACCTGCCGGACGCCGCGGAAGAGATTCGACCGCTCGACGCCGCGCTTACACAACATGCCCGTCATAAGATCGAAGAGCTGAACAACCTCTACAAAGACACTCCCGGGGCTTCGTTCTTTCTATTTCACAGGGGGCGGCGATGGAATGCCCGCGAGCGGTTGTGGATGGGCCACGAGCGCAAGCGCGGCAAGCTGTCCGACTTGAACGCACTCCTGCGAGACGATGCAACGGATCGGTTTGAGTTGATTGTAGGTCCGGTCGAGCGCCTCCCAAAGGTGAAGTACGTCATTACCCTCGACACCGACACCCAATTGCCGCGGGACTCTGCCCGGCGTCTCGTGGGGACGATGGCGCATCCGTTGAATCATGCTCGATATGACGAGAAGCGCCGACGAATCGTCGAAGGATACGGCATCTTGCAGCCGCGTGTAGTGGCCAGCCTGCCCGGTGCGAACCTTTCGCTTTTTGCACGACTCAGCGGCAACGAACCGGGGATCGATCCGTATACCCATTCGGTCTCTGATGTATATCAGGACCTTTTTAGAGAAGGGTCCTTCGTGGGCAAGGGAATCTATGACGTGGACGCCTTCGAGCGGGCCCTGAAAGGGCGGTTCCCCGAGAACCGAATTCTCAGCCACGATCTTCTGGAGGGGTGCTACGCTCGATCCGGACTGGTGAGCGACGTTCAACTATTCGAGCAGTCTCCGCCTACCTACCTTGCCGACGTGGAAAGACGCCGGCGTTGGATTCGAGGCGATTGGCAGCTGCTTCGGTGGCTCTTTCCCTACGTCGCGGCCCCAGACGGAACCGCGCGAAGAAACGCTCTGTCGGCCCTGTCGAGATGGAAGATATTCGACAACCTCAGGCGGAGCCTTGCACCCACGGCCCTTACCCTGCTGCTGCTACTTGGCTGGACAGTTCTGAAAAATCCTCTGCTATGGAGCGTATCGGCAGTAGGACTCATTCTCATGCCATTCCTGGTGATCGCCCTTGTGGGGTTATTCCGCAAGGCGACAGACACAGATCTCGGGTCCCACCTTGCTTCCGCCATGAGGACCCCCACTGTGCACCTGGTCCAGGGACTGTTGAGCCTTGCATTTCTCCCCTACGAAGCTTATTTCGGTCTGACGGCAATCGTTCGCACTGCCTGGCGCCTTCTCGTCACGCACCGACGCCTCCTCGAATGGGAACCGTCGGACGAGCGTGATCGGAGAGTACGCAAGAGCCTCGTCGCCTCGTTCCGTGCCATGTGGTTTGCCCCGTTTCTTGCGACAGCGACGGTGCTTGTGCTCCTGATTCTCGAACCGTCCGCGCTTCTACCGGCCGCACTACTCCTCATACTTTGGTTGTGCTCTCCGGGTCTCGCATGGTGGGTAAGTCGACCGACTGTTCGCCACCGGAAGCCGCTGTCTTCCGACCACATCAGATTCTTGGGTAGGCTTTCTCGAAAAACCTGGGCGTTTTTCGAGACTTTCGTTACCGAAGAGGAGCACTGGCTTCCGCCGGACAATTTCCAGGAATTGCCCTCATCGAAAATCGCCCATCGCACCTCCCCCACCAACATAGGGCTTTCGCTACTGGCGAACCTTGCCGCTCACGATTTTGGGTTCATAACGGCTGGACGCCTGATCGAGCGCTCAAACCTGACTTTGGAATCCATGTCGGAGCTCGATCGATATCGGAACCACTTCTACAACTGGTATGACACCAAGACTCTGCAGCCGCTCCTGCCGCGTTATGTCTCCACCGTCGACAGCGGAAATCTCTCCGGTCATCTCTTGACGCTTCAATCCGGCCTATCCGCCCTTCCCGACGGACGAGTTCTGGGACCGAGAACCTGGGATGGGATTGCAGACACTCAGGAGAATCTCACGGATACGCTCACAATTCCTCCTCCCGACGCTCTTGTCCGATTTCGCGACGAACTGGACACTGCGAGAAAGACGGAACCGGCGGACTTGACGGCGGCAAGTGTCGTACTGGCGCGAATGTGCGCGTTGGCCGGCAGGGTAAGGGAAGCGCTCGCCGGCCACGAAGAGAGCGATACAGCATGGTGGGCGGTGGCGCTGGAGCAACAATGCAGGGACGCAAGTTCTGAGCTCGAGTTCCTGGTTCCGTGGTTATCCTCCGGATCCTCGGCAGGAAGCAAGAACGGTTTCCCCGCGCTGGCTGGGATCCCGACACTGCGCGAATTGTTCACTGCTGTGAACACAGCATTGAGAAAGCTCGATGATGACTCCCCCGATGGTCATGCGAGCTCCGAGTCCGGCAGCCTCTCCGAGCTGCGCGAATTCCTTTCGGATGGCCGTGCCCATGTCCGGGAACGGATTGATGTGGTCGAGGGTCTCTGCGCCCGCATCGGCGGCATGATCGACGTGGATTACGGGTTCCTCTATGACAAGAGGCGGCGCCTTCTGTCGCTCGGCTACGACGTGGACGGGCACCGTCGAGACCTCGGTTACTACGACCTTCTTGCGTCTGAGGCCCGGCTCGCAAGCTTCATTGCAATCGGACAGGGACAGATACCGCAAGAGAGCTGGTTCGCGCTCGGACGTCTCCTTGCCGAATCAAAGGGAAAGCAGATTCTCTTTTCGTGGAGCGGCTCGATGTTCGAATACCTTATGCCCCTTCTGGTCATGCCGATGCACGAGAATACCCTCCTCGGTCAAACCTGCAAGAGCGCCGTGTTTCGCCAAATCGACTATGGAAGACATCGAGGTGTACCGTGGGGTGTCTCTGAATCCGGCTACAACGCATTCGACGTCAGTCTCAACTATCAATACCGAGCGTTCGGGGTGCCGGGGCTGGGTCTCAAACGAGGTCTCGTCGATGATCTCGTTATTGCTCCCTACGCGTCTGCGCTGGCGTTGATGATTGTGCCTGAGAAAGCGTGTGTGAATCTTCAGCGCCTCTCGCACGAGGGATTTGAAGGTGCCTACGGTCTCTATGAGGCGATCGACTACACTGCGTCGCGAGTGCCGTCGGGACAGTCGAGCGCGATAGTCCGTTCTTTCATGGCACATCATCAGGGAATGAGCCTCCTCTCTATGGCCAACTGTTTGCTCGGCCGACCGATGCAGAAGAGATTTGCCTCGATCCCCATGGTTCGGGCGACCGCGCTCTTGCTCGAGGAGAAGATCCCGCGCGCAACGACCTTCCGTCTCCATTCGACCGATATGCCGGAACTGATCTCGGAAACGGATGCGTTCCGACCATCCTCTCGCGAATACACCACCCCGGACACTCCTTTCCCCGAGGTCCACCTTTTGTCCAACGACAATTACCATGTGATGGTCACCAACGCGGGTGGCGGATACAGCCGATGGAAAGGTCTCGCGGTCACTCGTTGGATAGAGGATGACACCCGTGACAATTGGGGCAGTTTCCTCTACATCCGAGACCTGCAAAACTTGGACGTCTGGTCGAACACCTTCCAGCCAACGCTCAAAGAGTCGGATCATTATGAGGCGATCTTCTCGGAGGGGCGCGCCGAGTTTCGCCGCACTGACCACGGAATTGACACCTACACCGAAGTCGCCGTATCTCCGGAAGACGACGTTGAGCTGCGCCGCGTGCGTATTGCCAACCGCTCACGTGTACAGCGAGCGATCGAGGTGACGAGCTACGCCGAGGTCGTGTTGGCGAGCCCTGCGAGCGATGCGACCCATCCCGGATTCAGCAACCTCTTTGTACAAACGGAGATCATAAAAGAAAGGAAAGCAATTCTCTGTACCCGCCGGCCGCGATCCTCCGGCGAAGAGGCTCCCTGGCTGCTGCATCTCATGACCGTACGCGGCACTGAGGTCCTTGAGACTTCCTTCGAGACGGACCGCATGCGGTTTATCGGACGAGGTTGTACGCTTGCAGCCCCACGGGCAATGAACGAAGCCGGACCGCTGTCGGGAAGCCACGGGTCGGTGCTTGACCCGATCGTTGCTATTCGAAATCGGATCGTCCTCGAGCCGGACGCGTCAGCGACCTTCGATCTGGTTACGGGGATTGCAGACACTCGCGAAGCGGTGGAACGCCTCGTCGAGAAGTACCAAGGCAGGGGATTCGCGAACCGGGTATTCGAGCTCTCGCGCACCCACAGTCAGGTAGTTTTGCAGCAAATCAATGGAACCGAAACGGACGCGCAGCTCTACGGAAGGCTCGCCGGATCGATCCTCTACTCTCAGTTCGGAATGCGTGCGGACGCGGGCATTCTCCTTGCCAACCGTCGAGGGCAGCCCGGGCTCTGGGGTTATTCAATCTCGGGTGATCTACCGATTGTTCTGTTGCAGATCGAAGACCCGGCGAAGATGACTTTGGTTCGCCAGCTTGTACAGGCCCACGCCTACTGGCGCCAAAAAGGGCTCCCGGTCGATCTCGTGATCTGGAACGAAGAGCACGGCGGCTATCGGCAAGAGCTTCAGGATCAAATCCTGAGTCTCATTACGGCGGGGAGTGAGGCCAACGTGGTCGACCGCCCGGGCGGCATCTTCCTGCGCTCGGCGGACCAAATTGCGATAGAAGATCGCATCCTCATCCAGGCGGCTTCCCGGGTGGTCATCAGTGACCGAATGGGGACACTCGAGGAACAGATCGAAGGGCGGAGCATTGTGAAACCGGCCGTACCTCGGCTGGCATCGACGCGCGCGGTGAAGAATCGAGCCCAGGCGACCGTTGTGCCCCGTAGGGATCTCCTCTTCTTCAACGGTATCGGCGGATTCTCTCCGGACGGGCGAGAGTACATCATCACGACCGCCCCCGGGCAAGCAACCCCTGCGCCATGGTCCAACGTGATAGCCAACGCGCATTTCGGGACGGTCGTTTCGGAGGCGGGTGGGGCCTATACCTGGAGCGAGAACGCTCATGAGTTTCGAATCAGCCCATGGCATGACGATCCTGTCGGCGATACGAGCGGTGAAGCCCTCTACGTCCGCGACGAAGAAAGCGGTCAGTTCTGGTCCCCCACCCCATTGCCTCGCGGGGGCGAAACGCCCTACGTGACCCGGCACGGCTTCGGCTACAGCGTATTCGAGCATTCCGAAGCCGGCATCAGCTCTGAGCTTTGGACCTACGTGGCAATCGACGCACCCGTTAAGTTTGTCGTGCTCAAGCTGCGAAACGAGTCGGGCCGAACACGAAGGCTCTCGGCCACGGCCTTCGTTGAGCTCGTGCTCGGAGAACAGCGGTCGAAGTCGCAGATGCACGTCGTCACCGAGATTGACAGCGGTACCGGGGCCATATTCGCAAGGAACAGCTACAACACCGAGTTTGCCGGCAGGACGGTGTTTCTCGATGGTATCGGGAACGCGCGGACGATGACCGGCGACAGGGGTGAGTTTCTCGGTCGGAACGGTACTTTCCGAGATCCGGATGCGATGTCGCGGACTCGCCTATCGGGGAGGGTCGGGGCGGGCCTCGATCCCTGCGCGGCGACCCAGCTCTCACTCGATCTTGCCGACGGACAGGAGGGGGAGGCAGTTTTTGTTATCGGTGCGGAACGTGATCGCGATGAAGCCGAGAAGCTGACCCGTCGCTTTCGAAGCGCAGGCGCCGCACGACGAGCTCTGGAGGAAGTAAGACGTTACTGGGGCCGAACGATCGGCGCGGTAACGGTGGAAACCCCCGACACCGCACTCAACCTCATGGCAAACGGCTGGCTACTCTACCAGGTGTTGTCCTGTCGTCTTTGGGGGCGAAGCGGCTACTATCAGTCCGGGGGCGCCTTTGGGTTTCGTGACCAATTGCAAGATGCTATGGCGTTGATTCACACCGAACCCGCGCTTGTTCGCGAGCATCTGCTCCGAAGCGCCTCCCGTCAGTTTCCGCAAGGCGACGTGCAGCACTGGTGGCACCCCCTCGCAGGTAGGGGCTCTCGGTCGCGGTGCTCCGACGACTTTCTTTGGCTTCCGCTTGCCACGTCGCGCTACGTTTCAGGCACCGGCGACACCGGAGTGCTCGACGAGCTCGTGGATTTCATCGACGGGCGTCCGGTCGCGCAGGTGGAAGAGTCATACTATGATCTCCCAACCCGATCAGACACTCAGGCCAGCCTTTATGAGCATTGCGTCAGGGCCATCGAGAGAGCGGAAGGTCGTGGAGCCCACGGCCTGCCTCTCATAGGTTCGGGAGACTGGAACGACGGGATGAACGTAGTCGGCGAACTGGGAACAGGCGAGAGCGTCTGGTTGGCCTTCTTTTTGATCGAGGTGCTGACGAAGTTCAGTCAAATCGCCCTCTTGCGCAACGATCTTCCCTTCGCAACTCGTTGCCGCAATGAAGCCGAGGAACTACGCAGTAACATCGAGAAGCACGGGTGGGATGGGGCATGGTACCGTCGCGCCTTCTTCGATGACGGTTCTCCCCTTGGGTCCGCGACCAATGAGGAATGTCAGATAGACTCCATCGCGCAAAGCTGGTCAGTCCTATCGGGTTCCGGTAGCACGGAACGATCACGTCGCGCCATGGAATCTCTCGACGAACGGCTCGTACGGCGCGACCGAGGACTGATCCAGCTTCTGGACCCGCCCTTCGACAGGTCTCAGATGAATCCGGGCTACATCAAGGGCTACGTCCCCGGCGTCCGAGAGAACGGCGGACAGTATACGCACGCCGCTGTCTGGGCCGCCATGGCATTCGCTCGTTTAGGTGACAGCAGGCGCGCGTGGGAGCTCTTTTCCATGATCAACCCGGTGAACCATTCAAGCTCTCCAGGGAAGATTGCAGCCTACAAGGTTGAGCCCTACGTGCTCGCAGCCGACGTGTACTCGCTCGAGCCGCACGCAGGGCGCGGCGGGTGGACCTGGTACACCGGGTCTGCCGGTTGGATGTACCGCCTGATTGTCGAATCGATCCTGGGCCTGAGCCTCGAAGGCGACCGCCTGCGTCTCTCTCCGTGTCTACCGGAAAACTGGAATGGATATAGGGTTGACTACCGATACCGCGAAACGCTCTACCATATCTCTGTGACACAAATCCCCGCTGATCGCGACGACGGAAATGAGATAGCAATCAATGTCGACGGCCGCGAAGGACAGGAGAGGTTTATCCCGCTCGTCGCTGACAACATTGATCACCTCGTTCGGGTCACGATCCGTAGGATGCAAAGATGAACGTGGTCGCAGGGCGACGTCGAGCTATCGTGGGCTAAACCCGCGGGCGGGTGCGCACCGAACGAACGATATGTGCGGATTGCTTCTGGAAATGAATGTACATTCCCATCAGGTTGACCATCGGTTCGATACAAGTGGGCCTCACCGCAAGCACTACAAAAATGTTCCGCCAGAAGTAGTAGGCAACGGGCGGCAAGATACCAAGACGCATCGCTACTCGGACGAAAGCCAGGAGCATCCCCGCGGTCTCAGTCAATGAGGGCTTGTGAAGCTGGCGGGGCCTGAGACTGCGTGCGAGCTGTAGACATCGCCGGAAGTAGTGATTCGCTGCGTAGATATTTCGGACAACGTGAAGATAGTCACGGAGGACATCGTCTCTCGGCCTGAGGGTGGTGAAATTGAGACCCATTGTCGTTTGATCTTCACCGGCAGTGGCATCGTCGGCAAGCCGGTTGGAGTCTTCAAGGAGTCTCCCTTCCCTGTGCAGTCGCCGCGTCAACTGCGTATTGGGAAGGGCGTGCAGCAGGCCTACCATTGCCATGCAGATCTTGCCGTTCTCGACGAGATCGGCAATGGAGCGAGCGGAGGTGCAGGTTTCGTTGTCAAAGCCAACTATGAAGCCGCCATTGACGATAATTCCGTGCGCATAGAGCTTCTCGAGGTCCTGCAGAAGGTCGCGATGCAGGTTCTGGCTCTTGTTGCTGCTGCGAAGTAGCTGCTCGTCGGCCGTCTCAATGCCCACGAAAACGTAGCGAAAATCGAGGTCTCTCATCAGCTCGAGCAGCTCCCGATCGTCAGCAAGATTGATGCTCGCCTCGGTCGAAAAGTAAAAGGGGTGGCGGTGGGCGACCGACCAGCGCTTGATTTCAATGAGAGTCTCCTTGAGTCGCTTTCTGTTGCCGATGAAGTTGTCGTCGACAAAATCGACGTGCCCACGGTAGCCGAGGTTATACAAGCTCTCCAATTCCTCAATGATCTGATTCGGAGTCTTGCTGCGTGGGGTCCGGCCGTAGAGCTCGATGATATCACAAAACTCGCAGTTGAATGGACAGCCTCGCGTGAGCTGTATTCCTATCATGAGATAGTCTTTGAACTTGAGCAAGTCGAACCTGGGAACCGGGCTTGTCGTTATGTCGGGCCGCAGGTTGCAGGGTGGATATACTCCCCGTTCGGCCTGCATCTCCAACCCTTCCAAGAAGCTGGGTATCGAGCACTCGCCTTCCCCAAGTACCAGGTAGTCGGCGTCGGCATAGACCCATGGTTGAGAAGTTGGGTCGGGACCCCCAACAACCACCTTCCTCTCGAGGCGATGAATCCGGGCAATGAGGTTGAGAAGCCCGACCTGCTGCGGCAGCATACCGCCAATGAAGACCAGATCGGCCCACGAGATGTCCTCGTCCCGAAGCGTCGCAGAGTTCATATCGACCAGGCGGATCGTCCATTCGTGCGGCAGGAGAGCCGCGACGGTGATCAACCCCAGTGGCGCCGCAGGATACTTGGCGCCGGCCAATCTGCAGACCTGTTTGTAGTTCCAGAACCCGTGAGGCGAGAACTCAGGGTGGATCAGGAGAGCCTTCATTTCGTCACCTCAACCGCCGAACCGAGCCGAACGGGGTCTCGGTCGGACACGATACCGCTTCCCGTCCCGTCGCCCCCAGCATGGAAACGGACGGTCCCACAGGGGCCGCCCGTCAATCGTTTTGCTCTCTCTAACTCTGTTGTTTCGTCCATTCTACGCGGACCTGTTCCTTCATCTTCTCCCATTCCTTGTTCAGGGTATCGTCGAGCCCCTTTTCCATCTCAAGGCGGGTCTTCTCGGACTGCGCTCTCAACTGCGCAGTCATTTCTTGTGCCCACTTATCTCGAATGCCGCCCATTGCTGCTTCCCAGTTCGCGTTGTCGGTAGCCATCGCCAGTTTCGCCTCTTCATACAGACCCTTCGCTTCGGCCGCTTGGGGTGAGCCCGGGCGTTTATCGAGAAGGTCGGTAACGGTCACCATTACCTTCGCGAAGTCCCGTTGTTCGAACTGGGCCTTCGCGTCGGCCAGCAGCCGGCCGGCTTCGTATTGGGAAGTGTCCAGCTGTTTTGCAAGCTGTTCGTTCTGTTTTTTGATACCTGAGACCACCGTCATTGTGAGGACCACATAGACGAGAAGCCCTCCAACTACGAACGAAAGAATCCTGTTCACTGCCATCCGCGTTTTTTCGTTTTGAATCATCTTGCCCTCTTTTTCTGTACCCAAGCTTCCCGTCCGTTCCGGGGAGCCATGCTCCGCTTTGCCATCCCACAGGGTAATCGTGGAGCTTTCGTTCCGACCGCCCTCCATATTGGATGTCCCTTGGCCTGTCCGTTCGCGTCGTGGAGCCACTCCTCCGGCGTGGTGGCCGCTACACCGGCCCGACCTGTCGCACCGACTTCAGTCAAGTATACTGCAGGGAAGTATAAATAGCAAGTAAAATGAAATAGTATTGACATTAAAAATTGGTCATACTATATTTCTTGTAAGAACTGCGCTCCATACAAGGAGCACGGAGGAACACGAACGTGCCAAAGATCACTAACACAGAGGTCACCGCCTTTACGATCAAGGGTGTAGATCGGGATTTTGCAAACAGATTCAGGGCCGCATGTCATCTAAATGGAAGGCAGTATCGTGACGTGCTCTTGGAGCTCATGGCTCAGTACGCCCGCGAAAACCTGCCGCTCAAGGGCGACGGGGCCGGAAGTGCTTCGACCAAGCGAAGATGAGAGGGGAGCGCCGGCGATAGGTCGGGGTCCAGCGAGATTCCAATCACGTCGGCGCTGAGCGCAGGACCTTGACGACGACACCGGATGCTATTCCGAAAAGTACCTACGAACCTTCGCCGCAATCTGGCGATCCGTCATCTTGTCGACCGTCTCAACACCTACAATGCGTCCGCCAAGGCCGTTTCTCTCAAGGCGGCGTTTCAGTTCGCCCTTTGCCTCACCCGGGCCGAAAATGAGGACAAGCTCTGCATCACGAATGCCCGCAATGACGGCATCGTAGTAGATGTTGAGATGCCCGGTAAAGGCCGTCTGTTGGCTGTCATCTGCAAGCACCTGCTGTGATTCAAATGGCCTTTTCGAACGGGGACTGACAGTACGACGGAGCTGCTTCTGAATCGCGGATATTACGATTCCTGTCTCATCTCCCGTGTCGGTAACAGCGACAATAACCGCCTTTCTATGATCGACCCACACACCGACCTTAGTCTTCATCGAGTTCTCCTTCGCCTGCCGGCTCATCTGGAACCGCAGAATGCCCTTGCCATCGTTCCACAATGAATACCACTGATAGTATACCACCTGATCGAAAACCCGGCGCTCGAGTACCCACGTACTGAATTGCCTATCTTTGCTACATCGCAATGGGTATATTGTTTCTTGGGAGAGGAAGGAGGATACGGAAATGCCGGAATATCGAATGAAGGTCGCCCCCGAAACGGTGGCGTATGCTGACTCGGACAACCGGAAGCTTGTTGTGGAGTTCGCAATTCCGGGAGCGCCGGCCGAAACCGTCGATGTAAGAATCCTGAAAGACAGCGTTCACCTGACGGCTCCGGCGAGGGACATCGAGTATGTTTCCGCGTTGGCCTTGGGGTGGCCGGTAAAACCCGACAGCGCCGAGGCGACGTACGAACACGGTTTGCTTCGCATCGAAGTGCCCTTCAAGGATCCCATGGAAGATGCTGTAAAGGTCGCCGTCAAGGCGATCGGCGCACCCACCAAGACCAAGAAGATCCCAGGCTAACGACACCCTGAGCCGTTAGGCGCACCGACAAGTCGTTTAGGTTGCGGTGGGGAGAGCGGCGACTACGGTTCTTTTTATGGCAAGTCGTCGCGAGATTCGGGATCGACAAACCGCCAAGAGGTTTGAGCACAGAGGACGTGAGCGATCGTTGATTCCCGGGCTGGGACCGCTGAGTCTTCTATCGCGTCAGAGGAGGAGACATGCCCGCCACACTTACAAAGAACGAACGGATATTTCTCGCAGGCTGCATCAAGAGCATCATGCTATCCGACGGCGTAATTGAAAGCCAGGAAAACGCTGAGCTTGATGAGCTGATTGTGCGGCTCAAGTTCGAAGATTTCGGGGACTGTCTCGAACAGTTCGAGTCGTCGGTGAAGGACGAAGAGGGTTTCTGGGAAATGGCATCGACGATCGAACGCGCAGAGGTCCGGAACATCATTCTCGAATCGCTTCGCGATATAATACTCCACGGTGGAGTCCCCGGCGAGGCAGGGGAGAATCTGCTTACCCGTCTCAAGCAAACCTGGACATCGTAGAGAGGCCCATGAAGTAGACGGGGAACCTGCCGAAATGGCGTTCACTACGACTCCCGCGAATCGGGCAGCGAATCAACGTCGAACCAACGAAAGGGACACTCAGCTTCAGCTCGTTGTGCAGGGAATACGGGAGCAGCCGGAAGACCGGGTACAGGTAGCTCGTGCGATTGAAGCGAGTTCTGAAAGCCAGTGGATTCGTGCGGCGGCAGAGTTCAGAGCGGCGGACCTGTCTCCCGCCGAGGAGCCATCAATCGAGCAGGTGGTGTTTCAAGCCGGGCAAGAAAGGGCGTCGCGTTCGGCGGGACCGATTCGGTAGGGTTCGCGGCTCGCGAGTGCAGTTGAGTTCGTTTTCGGGGCTGCCGGGAGACGTGTGCGAGGGCTGTAGGGTGAATTGGGGTGTTCGTCCCCGCCGATTTAGCTGTGTTTTCGCATCGTTTAGTGGTACACTAGTGGAAACAAGGCAACCTGGGCGTGTTGCTTGTTCCGCACCAAAATCAGCCGAGTCCTCAGGCTGAAAGACTCCACCTTGACCTTCCACAAACCACCCGTTGCTCCGGGGTACCCAACGATACGGCGATGTGATGGAAGGGCCAGAACAGGTTTATGCGTTTTTAGCCCGGCCATCTGAATCCGCCCCGGTTGCTTGCCGAATCGGAGCTTGCCCTACATGACTGAAGTGCCGGGCAAAAGTTGATGTTCGGGCGCACCGTGTGTGGCCCATCGGCAAGCGGAGGATGGCTCATGAAAAGCAATTTGGTGGAGCGGAAAACCCGAAAAACAGCAAAACCTCGGCACCTTCAGAAGGTGCCAACAGGTATTCAGGGTCTGGATGAGCTCACCGGGGGCGGTCTACCCAAGGGGCGGTCCACCCTTTTGTGCGGCGGTGCGGGAAGCGGGAAGACACTCCTGTCCATGGAGTTCCTGGTTCGAGGAGCAAAGGAGTTCGAGGAGCCGGGAGTATTTGTGGCGTTCGAAGAACAGATTGAGGAGCTGACGGAGAACTTCGCCTCACTCGGCCATGATTTAGATTCGTTGGCCGCACAGGGGAAGCTCTCCGTCGACTTCATCGACGTTGCTCGAAGCGAGCTCGGCGAGACGGGTGGATACAATTTGGACGGTCTGTTCATCCGGCTCGACTACGCGATCGAGAGCGTCGGCGCCAAACGTGTAGTACTCGACAGCATCGAGCAGCTTTTTTCGGGACTGTCGAATACAGCTATCGTTCGGGCAGAGCTGCGCCGTCTTTTTCTTTGGCTGAAAACGAAGGGGGTAACCGCTATCATCACCGCAGAGCAGGGGGACGGCGCGTTGACCCGAGACGGATTGGAAGAATACGTAGCCGACTGCGTGATCCTGCTCGACCACCGTGAGACTGCACAGACGTTTACTCGGAGAATTCGCGTTGTGAAATACCGTGGCTCCAACCACGGCACCAATGAGTTTCCCTTCCTCATCGATGAGAGCGGGATCTCCATTCTTCCTATTACGTCGATGGGGCTGAAATACGAAGTGGTCACAGAGCGCGTCTCTTCCGGTATCCCACGCTTGGATGCGATGATGGGCGGCAAGGGCTACTATCGCGGCGCCAGTGTTTTGGTATCGGGGTCGGCCGGAACGGGAAAGACAAGCCTTGCGGCGCACTTCGCTCAATGCTCGACCGCGGCGGGAGAGCGATGCCTGTGGCTCGTCTATGAAGAATCTCCCGACCAGATTATCCGCAACATGCGCTCCATAGGCGTTGATCTGACGCCTGCGGTGAAGAGCGGGATGCTCCGTCTTCGGTCGGTTCCCCCAACTTCATTCGGCCTTGAGATGCACCTGCTGACCACGCACAAGCTAGTCAAGGAGCTCAACCCGCGAAGTGTCATCATGGATTCGATCAGCAACTTCACCTCGATCGGTAGCGAAGTCGAGATCAAGAACATGTTGATGCGGTTGATCGACCTCTTCAAGATGAGGCAGATCACTTCGATGTTCACGAGCATGATTACCGGCGAGTCTTTCGTCGAGACGAACAGCACGAAACTGTCGTCGGTGATGGACACCTGGCTTCTGCTGCGGGAGATAGAAAGCGGTGCGGAACGGAACCGAGTGCTGCACCTGCTGAAGTCGCGAGGCATGGCTCATTCAAACCAGATCCGAGAGTTCTTGCTCACCGATCACGGGGTGGAGCTGCGGGATGTCTATCTCGGCTCGTCCGGGCTGCTGCTCACCGGCAGCTCACTTCTGGTCGAGCAGGCGCATGAACAGGCATTGGCCGTCGCGCAGAACCAGGAAGCAGGGACGAAAAAGCGGGAGCTGGAGTACAAGCAAAAGGCCATAGAGGCGCAGATAGCGGCATTGCGAGCGGAGTTCGAAATTGAACAACTGAAAGCACTGAAAATGGACGCGCAGGACGAAGAGCGAGACACGGTGCGAACCGATGATCGCGTTCAAATGGCCAAGCAGCGGCAGGCCGACGCGGTGAAGGGAAGACACATGACCGAGCGTAGATCTGGAGATAGGCGATGAATGCCCGACCGAAACGGGGTGTATCTATCGCGCCGAAGAAGAAGCCTGACGAGCGTTGGATGCTGAAACTCTATGTTGCAGGTCAGACGCCCAAAGCAGTGGCGGCCTTTGACAATCTCAAACGACTCTGCGAAGAGCGTCTGCAGGGGCGCTACACGATCGAAGTGATCGATCTGCTCAAGAACCCGCGCCTGGCCAAGGACGATCAGATCCTGGCTATTCCCACGGTCATTCGAAAGGTGCCCCCGCCACTTCGCCGGATCATCGGAGATCTTTCCAACGCCGACCGAGTGTTGATCGGGCTCGATTTGCGCCCGGAGAGCTAAGAGGAGCAAGGCGGCATGGCAAAAGGAATCCCGAACAGCAAGCTGTTGCTCGAGAATGCGGATCTCCGCGGTCGCCTGGCCGAGGCGGAGGAGACGTTGCGTGCCATACGCACGGGTGATGCGGATGCCATACTCATTACCGGCAGTGAGGGAGAAAAGGTCCACCTCCTCGGTGCCGTCGATCGCGTCTACCGCGAGTTCCTCGAGACCTCACGTGGAGGTACGGTCACCGTGACTACCGACGGCAAGATCTTGGGATGCAATGCTGCCCTTGCGACGACGCTCCAGCAACCGCTTGAAAAGCTTCTGGGATCGAAACTCCAGGACCACGTAATCTCCGAGGACGTCGAGGCGATCGATTCCCTTCTGAAGGAGGAGGACACGGGGGCATCTCGCCAAATTGTTCACCTAATGGCTCTCGACGGCGAGTCAATAGAGGAATATCTGTCGTCTACGCGGCTCGAGAGCTCCGATGCAGAGCCGGTCTCCTGTCTCCAGTTCACGGATATGCGTGAGGTCGTTTCGGCGGAACAAACCCTCCGCGAAAGCGAAAAGCACTACAAGGAGCTGCTCGACCTCGCCCCCGTGGGGATCTGTGTTGTTGCCGACGGGAAGGTCGTCTTTGTGAATCCTGAAGGAACGCGTCTGCTCGGCGCGGATTCGGAGGAGCAGATCATCAACAAACCGGCCGAACAGTTAATACATCCGGGCAGTTTGGAGAGAGCCCAATCTGACATGACAGGATTGCTTGCAGGAGACGCCAAGATCTTCCGGCGCGAAGACACCGTTCTCAAGCTGGATGGGACATCGATTGCGGCGGAAATCCTGGCAACCCCGCTTCAATACATGGGCCGCCCCGCAATTCAGGTGATCTTCACCGACATCACCGAGCGCAAACGGGAGGAGGCGGCGCTCGAGTTCAGGAACATCTTGCTGACCACGCAACAGGAAGTCTCGCTCGACGCCATCCTCGTCGTGGACGAGAACGCCCACATCCTCACGTATAACAAGAAGTTCGTCGAGATGTGGGACATTCCGGCGGAGGTCATCGATGGCAATGTCGATGAGCCGGTCTTGTCGTATGTATCCGCGCAGGTTGCGGACACGGAAGAGTTTCTCAGGCGCGTCAAGTTTCTCTATGAGCACCCGACGGAAACCAGCCACGATGAGCTTCTCCTGAAGGACGGCCGGGTCATCGACCGGAATTCGGCCCCGATGATTGGACCAGACGGAAAGTTCCTTGGTCGGGTCTGGTATTTTCGTGACATCACCGAACGAAAATTGGCCGAGACCGAGCATGAGCTCCTTATGTCGGCCATAGAGCAGGCAGTGGAGACCGTTATCATCACCGATCCCGAGGGCAACATCGAGTACGTCAATCCAGCCTTTGAGAAAATGACCGGATACACCCAGGCAGAGACGGTTGGAAAGAATCCGCGAATCCTCAAGAGCGGCGAGCAGAGTCGGGAATTCTACCGTGAGCTGTGGGAAACCATATCGTCGGGCAGGACGTGGACGGGAGTTCTCGTGAACAAAGACAAAGCGGGAAAGACCTACACGGTGGAATCCACGATTACCCCGGTTCGAGACGGCAATGGACGGATTGTGAACTACGTCGAGGTGAACCACGACGTGAGCGCTCAGCTGCTCATGGAGGCACGGCTGCGCCAGGCACAGAAGATGGAGACCGTGGGGCAGCTTGCCGGCGGTGTGGCCCACGACTTCAACAACATGCTCCAGGTAATCATCACCTATACGGATATGTCGTTGACGCTAGCGGAGGTAGGAGAGCGCCTACACAAGTACCTGCTCGAGATCAGGCGTGCCGCGCAACGATCCGCGGAGATGACCGGGCAGCTCCTCGCCTTTGCGCGCAAACAGACGATAGCTCCGAAAATAGTCGACCTCAACGACTCGGTGGCAAGCGCGCAGAAGATGATCCAGAGACTAATAGGCGAGGACGTCGATCTTGCGTGGATGCCCGGGCGCGACCTGTGGAAATTGAAGATCGACCCCACCCAACTCGACCAAATACTGGCAAACTTGGCGGTCAACGCGCGCGACGCGATCGGAGGAGTCGGCAAACTGACGATCGGAACTCAGAAAATCGCGTTGGACGAGGAGTATTGTTCCGCAAATCCCGGAGCCGTGCCTGGAGAATATCTGCTCCTCACGGTCAGCGACGACGGATGCGGCATGGACAAGAAGACACAGTCGCGTTTGTTTGAGCCCTTTTTCACGACGAAGGAGCCAGGGAAAGGCACCGGACTTGGACTTGCCACGGTCTACGGGATCGTGAAACAGAACAACGGTTTTATCAGCGTGTACAGCGAGCCGGGTGAAGGGACCACTTTCAAGTTGTACCTGCCACGGGCCGAAAAGGCAATCGGCGAGGACGCGGCCGAGCTCGAGCCGGAGTATAGGAAAGGGGGAACCGAGACCGTGCTCGTTGTGGAGGATGAAACGGCCATTCTCGAGCTCGCCCGAGAGAGTCTGGTACAGCTCGGGTATAGTGTGCTCACTGCCGGATCGCCCGAGGAGGCGATTCGCAGAGCAGAGGAGCACGCAGGCCCGATCCATCTGCTGATCGCCGACGTGGTGATGCCGCAGATGAACGGGCGACGCCTTGCCGAGCGGTTGATCGCGGTCCGACCGCAGTTAAAATGCATTTTCATGTCAGGCTACACAGCGGACGTCATGGGCCATAGAGAAATACTCACGGAGGAGATGAAGTTCATCGCAAAGCCCTTCTCGCTCACGGTCCTGGCGGAGAAGGTCAGAGAGGTGATAGACGGGTGAACGGATCGAATCTCGGAACTGTGCTCGTCGTCGACGACGACGCGCTCGTGCTGGAATCGACACGCTCTCTGCTTTCCAGTCGCGGGTTTTCCGCCATCGCGTGCGGGCAGTCCACGCTCGCGAGTCAGATTCTCCGGGAGCATGATTTCGATGCCGTGCTGTCGGATGTCAAGATGCCCGGCATGACCGGGCTTGAGCTCCTTGAAACAATAGGCGCAGCTGATCCTGACATGCCTATCGTGCTCATGAGTGCATACGCAGAGCTCGACGTCGCGCTCGACGCAATAAAGCATGGCGCGTTCGATTTTGTCCTCAAGCCCTGGAGTCCGGATTACCTTGTCCTGAGAATTGAAAAGGCAGTCAAGTATCACCGGCTTGTTCGGATTGAGAAAGATTACAAGAAAACTCTCGAGGACACTGTCCACATGCGGACCCGCGAGTTGGTGGACGCGTTGGACATGGTGAAAAGCCTGAGCACGGAGGTCGTGCAGCGCCTGATCGCCGTCACCGAGTTCAGGGACTCGGAAACGGGTGCGCACGTGGTTCGAATCGGCAGGTTCACGCGATGTATCTCAGAGGCGATGTCAATGCCGTCCGATTTTATCCAGACAATCGAGTTCGCAAGTCCCATGCACGACATCGGGAAGATCGCGGTTCCAGACTCCATTCTGCTGAAACCGGGTCCGCTTACCCCCGCGGAAGTCGAAATCGTCAAGACGCACACCATCGTCGGAGAGCGGATACTTGCCGCCTCAACTCATCACAGCATCCAGATGGCCGCCTCGATTGCACTGAGCCACCATGAAAGGCAGGACGGAAGCGGCTACCCGAGAGGGCTGACGGGAGACGCTATCCCTGTCGAGGCGCGGATCACCCTGCTGTGCGACCAGTATGACGCCTTGACGAGCAAGCGGCCCTACAAGGAAGCTTTCCTCCATACCGAGGCGGTAAAAATAATCTGCGAAGGAGACGGGAGGACTCTCCCTTCCCACTTTCATCCCGACGTCTTGAAGGCTTTCACTTCAGTGGCGGACGAGATGGAATCCATTCGCGCGGAGCTCAGCCGTTGAGGTTCGTGATCGCTCCTCCATTTCGACTTTCCGTGACTCAGTGAACTCGATCTTGCGCCCGCCCCCAAGACATGGGGTTGGCTCATGGTCGCCGATGCGGGAATGAGCTCTTGCGGGCAGGCAGAAGTCGAACATAGCAGACCAACGACGAATCCATCCAACTTGAGGCGGACGCGCCAACCATCGATCAGGCGGTCGAGCGGATCCGTGAAATCGCGCGGGAAGGAGCTCGAGGATTGCTGCAAGCGGCGCTGCAGAGAGAAATCGAGTCGCGGGTCAATGCGAATGCCCATTTGCTCGATGAGCAGGGGCGTCATGCGGTGGTCAGGAACGGCCACGCACCCGATCGCACGATTCTCAGTGCCGTCGGTCCGGTAGTGGTGCGCCGGACTCGAGTTGATGAATGCAAGGCGAATGAAGGCGATACGAACCTTAGCGATCCACGATGGCGTGCTTCCGCGGAAGCGGTGAAGGTGACGCTCAGAGGCGAATTCGGGGTCATTTCGAGTACCTTCTGCCACAACCAGAATCCGTTTCGGTCCCAGTAGATAGTCTTCAGGAGTATTTGCTGCCCATTCCAGAACAAGAGCAGGCGCTTCGACAACGGATCGTGCTGCATGGCGTTCTGTATCAAAACACTCATGCCGTTGATGCCCTTGTGCAGATCGGTCTTTCCCGGGCGAAGGGAAAAGCGGTATTGTGAAAACTCCAGGATTATTGCAGTTCGCCCATCACCTCGAGAACCGACTTCACACAGTCCCGATCGAAGCCGCTTCGGATTGCCACCATCGCTGCCTGCCCCCGAGCCTTTCGCTTCTTGTAGAATGTGCTCGCATGAACCTCGATGTCTCTGCAGTATTCCTGAACCGACTTTCCGCTCCCCGCCTGCGGGATCCGACACAATGCACTTCGAAAAAGAACCCATTCTATGTGCGCCACCGCACAGAAATGCACAGGACATTGTGCGTATGCTAGGTAGTATACGGTTGGACCGCGATTCCGGAGTCGCATCCGGAAATTCTCGCGAGGAGCATGAACGTGCAAGCATTTTGCGGTTAGACCATTGAGACTCGGCCATCCGAGGCCTCGGTTTTCATTAAGCTCACGCCGCAGGGGGTGGCGGGTAGACGAAATGAGAAAGCAGTCGATCGAAGAGAGAATCGTCGTGATGCGCGTGCTCAACAGATACGCAGCCCACCATGGCGAAGAGGATTGGAACAAGCCTGTGGTGGCCGCGCTCGAGAAGTGGATTGGAAAGAGGTTCAAGCGAGTTGCGTCGTAGGTGATCGGGGCCCCCACGCACACGCATCTTTCGGCCGACGGCACAATCGGCACACAACTGTCGTCGCCGCCATGTTCGCGCCCGTTTAGTCGGGCAAGGAGAATAGCATGTATTATTGGATTGCTCTGGGAATCGTCATAGTCGTGGTGATTTTGCTCAGCGGGATCAGGGTTATACGACCCACCATGAGGGGGCTCGTCGAGCGAATGGGGAAGTACCACCGATACGCGAACCCTGGTTTCAATTGGATCATCCCCATAATCGATCGGATGTTCAGGATTAACATCACCGAGGTAATGATAAACGCAGAGCCGCAGGAGATCATCACCAGCGACAAGCTCAACGCGAGCGTCGACGCGCAGGTCTACTTCAAGGTCAAGAGTGACGAGGAGAACGTAAAGAACTCGCAGTATAGCGTCAACGACTACCAGTACCAGATCGTCAATCTGGCACGCACGACCTTGCGAAACATCATCGGCACGATGACGTTGATGTCGGCGAACAGCGAGCGCGGCAAGATCAACAAGGAGCTTCACCAGACGTTGCGCGAAGAAACGGCACATTGGGGAATCGACATCGTGAGAACGGAGTTGAAGGAGATCGAGCCGCCGGAGGAAGTTCAGGCGACAATGAACAAGGTGGTGCAGGCAGAGAACGAAAAGGTGGCCGCAGTCGACTTCGCTACCGCCACCGAAACCATGGCTGACGGGGCACGACGAGCCGAAATCAAGAAGGCCGAAGGGGTGCGGCAGGCGAAGATTCTCGAGGCCGAAGGCGAGGCCCAGGCAATCAAGCTCGTCAACGAGGCCGCGGACCGCTATTTCATCGGCAACGCACAGCTGCTCCGGAGACTCATGGCAGTGGAAAAATCTCTGTCCGCCAATGCCAAAATCGTGATTCCGGCGAACACCGAGCTTGTCAATGTTATCGGAGAGATGGCAGGGATTCTCCCCTTTGATCAGAAGCACAACGGCAAAGGAGTCGTGAAAACAGGAGCATGATGACGAAAACTCCAAGCAGCCGCTTCCAAGGAGCGGCTGCTATTTCGATACGAGAAAAGGAGGCCAGAGTATGGTGAGACTCATTGTTGGAGGCGTCATTCTCATTGCGCTCGCGATTCTCCTGATTCTGAACGTGAACTACAAGAGCTCGTTGAATCTTTTTGGCGCTCAGTTGCAGGATGTTTCGGTCGTTGTCATTGCCGTTGTCGGTTTTCTGCTCGGGATTGTGTCATCCATTGTGCTGCACGTCGGCAACCTGATCAGCAGGCAGAGGAAGAGCAGCCAAAAGAAAACCCGTCAGGGGCTCAAAGAAAAGGAGGCCGACCTGAAGACGCGGGAGGAATCGGCCCAGCCTGCAGTCTCCGAAGAGAATCCCAGGGTGAAGGCCAAGGCGGGGAGCAAGCGGTGACAGAGGATCTCAACGCAGAGATCCCGAAGCTGGGGAGGTGCGGCGTCGGCGATCTTGATGGGTGCACGGCCCCCTCGATCGCTGCCAACACGAATCTTTCGATTCCGGCTCCAACCCTATTCTTATTGTATGGAGAGACTTTCTTGAGTTGAGACCCCGGCAGGCGGCGGACTCAAAATTCATTATACCTAGGAGGGTTATTCAAACATAATGCGTAACATTCGAATTTTCGGCGCAGTTCTTTTGATCATTGGCGTGATCTTGATCATAATCGGCATTGCGGATTCGCGTTCTGTGGCGAACAACCTGAGCACGTTCTTTAGCGGACGTCTCACCCAGAATACGATGTGGTACATCGGAGGCGGCATTGCATCCGCCGTTGTCGGTCTGCTCCTGTCGTCAGGGATCATCGGCCGCAAGCGGGCTTGATCGGCGTTGAAGGACGAGGGAGTCGTGGTATGCCTGGCGGCCGAGTTGGGTGTTCCCATTCCGGTGCTGGTGATTTCGCTGGGATACCTCGACGCATTTAGGAGCGTCTGGCTACTTGCCAATCTCAATCAGGTTCTATGAAACACTCAGTGTCGATCAATATTCTGAGACTGGGCCTCGCTGTCTTCGTTGTCGGTTTTCTCCTTCCCGTAGCCTGCAATCTCAACGGCTACCAGATCGCCCAAGGAATTCTCGGTCACCAGCAACATGCGCAGAATGCCGTGCTTATAGCCTCGGTGGCAGATTCATACGGATATTTAGTTATTGCAGCATTTGCGCTTGCCGTGCTGGGACTCGTGCTCAGCGTGATATTCAGACGAGCGCTCGGCTACAATCTTGGTTCACTCTGCTTTGCGGTAAGCTTCCTTTTTCTTTTTGTGGTAGCCATCAGATTCCAAGCTATTAGAAACACTGGCGCAACGCGTTTCCTGATGTCGGCCTTCAATATTCGCGTGACAATACAGGTCGGGGGTTACCTCATGATAACGGGATATCTGGCCGCCGTGGTGGGCTTTGTCCTTAGAGTCACGAGGAAGATTCAGTAATATGCTCTGCGCCTGCTCCTCTTTGTGACGCCCCCCGCCCCCTCGAAAGAGCAGTTACGTTCCCGCGCGCTTCTGGGCAACCGAGATGGGCGTTGTATGCGTTACCGAACAGACCGCACGAATCTGTGCGATTAAAATTCACTCGACAAAAGCAAAGCGGAGCGATCGCCAGGACGATCGCGATCGGGAATCCCGGAGATAGTCCACGGACGTTTGCTCTGCAGCGGGAGGAAAGTATGCAACAAGGCGAGCCGTTGATCCGAATGAAGGTTCTGATAATAGATGATGAGCTCAGTGAGCAGTCCGCCAATGGACGCGTCACGCGGGCCCTTGCCGAGGAATTGCGAGCTCGAGACGTGACCGTCGTCGAGGCCGTTTCAGCTGAAGACGGTCAGGCCGTGGTGCTCTCGGACCCATCCCTACAGACAATTCTCATAGACTGGACCATGGCCGGTGACGGTCCGACACATGAAAAATCGAAGGCCTTGATCGACCTCACGAGATCGCGCAACCAGCACATACCGATATTCCTTATGGCCGAACGCGGTGACTCAGGCACTCTAACTATGGATGTCATGAGGAAAGCTGACGAATTGATCTGGATGTAAGAAGATACAACCTTCTTCATCGCAGGTCGCATAGTTGCCGCGATCCAACGCTACCGAGAAGCTATCGTCCCGACGCTGACCAAAGCCGTAATCAAATTCGCCCAAGAGTATGAATACTCCTGGCATACGCCGGGCCACGCGGGAGGCACCGCGTTCCTTAAATCACCCGTAGGCCGGGTGTTCTACGATTACTACGGCGCGAATCTACTTCTATCCGACCTCTCGATCGGGGCGCCGGATGCGCTTGGGTCGCTCCTGGGTCACGCGGGACCGATCGGAGATAGCGAAAAGTACGCGGCTCGCGTATTCGGCGCACATCGAGCATACACGGTAACCAACGGCACCTCGACATCCAACCGTGTAGTGATGATGGCATCGGTGACTCGCGGCGATTATGCCCTGTGTGATCGAAACGCGCACAAGTCGATTGAACAGGCTTTGACGCTTACCGGCGCCATTCCAACCTATCTGATGCCCACGCGCAATCATCTCGGTATCATCGGTCCGATTCATCCCGAAAGCATGACCGCGAAGGCCGTCAAGGCCGCAATCGCGGCCAACCCGTTGGCCAAGGTGAAGAACCGGCGTGCCGACCACGCGATTATCACGAACAGCACATATGACGGGTTGATCTACCTCGTGACGAGAGTCGTTGAGCTGTTGGACGCGAGCGTGGACCGGATTCACTTCGACGAAGCGTGGTATGGCTATGCGCGCTTCAACCCGATCTACAAGGATCGGTTCGGCATGTTCGGTGATCCCCAAGACTATCCGAAGGATAAGCCGACGATATTCACGGTGACGTCGACGCACAAGCTCCTCGCCGCGCTTTCACAGGCTTCGCTTATCGGAGTTCGCGACGGGCGCAAGCCGGTGGAACACGGACGCTTCAACGAAGCATTCATGATGCACGCCAGCACGTCTCCTCAATATTCGATCATTGTTTCCAACGAAATATCCGCGGCGATGATGGACGGCGTTGGGGGAATTACCTTGACAACCGAGTCGATCTCCGAAGCGGTGGCCTTCCGAAAGAGCCTTTGCCGCGCCTTTCAGACGGCGGTGAAGAAGAACGACTGGATGTTCCGGACCTGGAACGCCGACGTGGTCACAGATCCCTCGAACGGAAAGAAGATCGCATTCGTCGACGCTCCCGATGAGCTCTTGATAACCAATCCGGATTGTTGGGTGCTGCATCCCGGCGAGCAATGGCATGGCTTTGCCGACCTCGAAGACGGTTACTGCATGCTCGATCCGATTAAGGTCTCGGTCGTCGCTCCCGGTCCGGAGAATGACGGATCTTTTGGGGAGCTTGGCATCCCGGCGATGCTCGTTGCCGCCTACCTTGACCATCGCGGGATCTACGTCGAAAAGACAACCGACTTCACCCTGCTGTTCCTCTTTTCGATTGGCGTAACCAAGGGAAAGTATGGAACGCTCATCAATGCTCTTCTTCATTTCAAGGACGATTACGATTCCAACAAACCAGTAAGCGAGGTGCTGCCGCCGAGCGTTGCTACCGCTTCGCCCCGCTATGCCACGATGGGACTGCGCGATCTTGCGAACGACATGTTCACACAGATGAAGAAGGCCGATCAATTGAGCTCGCAGGACTCGGCGTTTTCGACCCTGCCCCTTCCCGTGTTCAGCCCTTCGGACACTTACGAAAAACTTGTTCATGGCGAAGTCGAGCTGGTGGAAGTTGACAAGATGGCCAATCGAATTGTGGCTACGGGAATCGTGCCCTATCCACCCGGCATTCCAATGTTGATGCCGGGCGAAAACGTCGGAGCAGACGATGGTCCCTATCTCGCCTATTTGCGCGCTCTTCAATCGTGGGATCGCCGCTTCGCCGGATTCGGCCACGAAACGCATGGTGTGGAAGACAGGGACGGAACTTACTACGTGTATTGTTTGAAATGAAAAGCCTTGGGCAGAGGTTGTAATACCTCGCAATGTTGCAAGAGATAAACGGAGAAAAGCCATGGAGAAGACGAACGCTAAATCAGGTAAGAAAAGTCTGGGTATCTTTGCCCTGGCGATGATCAACGTCGCTGCCGTACTGAGCCTGCGGAATTACCCGGCGATGTCGGTGTACGGCTGGTCGTCGATCGGTTGGTATTTGGTTGGTACTATCACATTTCTACTTCCGCTGACCTTGGCGGCGGCCGAGCTCGCCACGGGGTGGCCGAAGGGCGGCGGCATCTATGCATGGGTGAAGGAGGCCTTCGGCGACAAATCAGGCTTCATTGCAATCTTCTGCGAGTGGTCGAACAGCTTGGTGTGGTATCCCACAGTCCTGGCCTTCATCGCATCGACCTTTGCCTTTGCGTTGAGCCCTTCGCTAGCGAAGAACGGTCTCTACGTATTCGTAGTGATGCTCATCGTGTTCTGGGGAACCACGCTGATAGCGCTCTTGGGGACCAAAGTTGCAAGCCGCTTCGGATCATTTGGAGTAATCGCCGGAACGATAATTCCGGGAGCGTTGATTATCGGACTTGGTGGTTGGTACCTGTTCAGTGGCAAGACGATCCAGTTGCCGCCCTTTCATCTTTCGGCGATTGTACCGGCGATGAATCTCAAGACGCTGCCGTTCATTTCAACCGTCGTGCTGATGTTCGCGGGCATGGAGATGGCCGGGTTTCACGCCTTGGAGGTGCGGAAGCCTCAGACGGACTACCCCAAAGGCATGCTGTGGTCTGCTCTAATCATCTTTGTCCTTACGGTGTTCGGTACCTTGGCAATCTCCATCGTCGTGCCGGTAGCGAAGCTCAACCTGGCGGCCGGGCTGATGCAAGCCTTCCAGGACTTTCTGCAAGCATTCAATCTGACGTGGCTCCTAGTGCCTCTGGCCGTTCTCGTCACCCTCGGGGGTATCGCGCTCTTGCAGGCGTGGCTGATCGGCCCAGCTGTCGGTCTGGGAGTTGTGGCACGCGACGGCAACATGCCGCCGATGTTTTCGCGGCATAACAAGAGGGGGGCACCGACGGGAGTGCTGATTCTACAGGCCGTTGCGGGTACGATAATCGCACTATTGTACGTCTTTTTGCCGAGCGTGAGCAACGCATACTGGGTGCTTTCGGCACTAACTGTGCTCCTCCTTTGCATTGTCTATATGTTCGTTTTTGCGGCAGTCATCAAATTGCGCCATTCCCAGCCTGATGTACCCCGTGCCTTCAAGATCCCGGGTGGAATCGTGGGTGTTTGGATAGTAGGCGGTGTCGGCTTTGTGGCGACTGCCCTCAGCTTCGTCGTGAGCCTGTTTCCTACCGGTCAAATTCACCTTTCGTGGATCGTGTACATGGGGATCATGCTGGCCGGCACGGCTCTGCTTGCGCTGCCGCCTCTGGTGTTTCTCAAGATGAAGAAGCCTTCATGGAAAACGGAATCCACGGCAGCTTAAAGCGATATCCGTACCGCACATTGTTGGAACATGCCGCCGGGCAAAGGTGTTGCTGCTCTCATGAGTGCCCGGCGGCCGTCCGTTACCGACCTGATTTGCGCTGATTGTGGTGCGGGGCCCACCACACGGAATGCTGAGCTTGCCAGGAACGACCGGGTGCTCCCCAATGGACCCGTGTGACACACCCGAAAAGAGTCAGGGATAACATGAGGGCTCCGACGACGAGTATTTTTTTCATATGGCCTCCTAAACAAAGGTAACGACTATGGCTGCGGGAATCTGTGCGGTAGCGCGCATTGAGTCGTAAGCGCCATCCGAGCCATCCTCCCTCGTCCACCACGTGCTCTCCGAGCGGATAAAAGAAAGTCACCCGTGTGTGCGCTACCGAACAGATCCACATCGGGAATCAAGCGTACTCTTTGGGTGTACTTGTGGTGTCTCGTTCATCGGATCGGCACGGATTCTACTGTCGATTGAGACGCTGGAGAGGCGAGCTCTCGGTCGGCCCACCATGCCGATTTCATTCGAATCGGACCGCCTCGTGGAGGAAAGGGATGGTATTGGAACGAAGTGCAAAAGGCGAGCTCGTCTATTGGTGTCCCGCTTGTTCCCGTCGGCATTTGGTGTCGCCTTCAGCATGGATGCCGCTCGGGTCGCTCGGCGATCCCACGATGACGCCCGGCGTCATTGTCATGAACAGCGATGGTAAAAGCCGTTGTCATCACGTAATTTCGCAAGGCTGGATCTACTACCTGCAAGATTGCACGCACGCAATGCGGGGTCTCAAGGTGAAGATGTGCGATATTGAGGCAAGCGGCGACCCGATCAGAGTACGGCTCCCGCAGCTGCCCGTTGAAATCGGTCTCGTTGAGGAGATGTGGGTGTGACAATCGTATTGGTCATTGCGATCATTCTAATCGTCGCGTGGCTGGCAGGTCTTATCACAGGTACCACCCTGGGCGGACTGGTCCACATAGCCCTGGTAATCGCCGTTATCCTCCTGATCGTGTGGATGCTCCGGGTGGTCGTGGGCGCCTTTTAACCAAACCAACAGTCAAAGGAGAGAAGGAGGAAGGCGAACGTTGGATCGAAACCGCCGGTTCGGCGATTAATTCCCACCGATGGGTGGAACACGGGAGTCGACTTGTCTGACAAATCGATCATGCCTGTGAAAGGAAGTAGCGTAGTGAAGAAGCTCATTCTCATTCTCGCCTGTTTAGTTATTTTGCCCGTGGCGACTTTTGCCGAGACGGCCATCGGTGGTGCCGTGTTCTACAAATCCCCGGTTCTGCTCGGCCAGCCCGTCGACACCACCAACCTGAATGTGAGCCAATTCGCCTTCGGCGCCGATGGCCGCATAAAACTAGGATGGCTTCAGGGAGAGGGTCTCCTGCTTTACTCGGCGGGTAATGTCAGCAGCCTCATTCTCTACTTGGATGCCGGCATCGCGCTCGATGTGTCGGTTCTACGTCTCTCGCTCGGAGTCGGCCCAAACCTTAGCAACACCTTCGGCCAGAGCCCCGCGGTGCAGGCAGGATTGAACGCGAAGGTAGGAGCTGACGTAATGATCGGACCGATCTCAATCGGCCTTTCATACATCATGGCGATGAGCCTCGACAACGGTCTTGCGGTAAGGACCAGCTCTGGACTCATAGGTCTGCAGGTCCTTTACTGGATGTAGGAGTGCCTGCCGGTTCGCCGGCATTTGGCGTAAATGGGCGCTGTCTGAAGACAATGCGCAGAAACGAAGAAGGAGTGCAAAATGAGTGTATTGACGATTTTGGGTATCGTTCTAATCGTCGTCATCGTCATCGCTATCCTGTGAGAAAAGCGGTGATTCGGCCAACCTGTGATGCCGGGAAGGAGACCACGCCTTGAAAATAGTGCTTGCGCGGAGAGAAGGAAACCTGTTAATGGTGGTCGGCATCGTCCTTCTGATATTGTGGCTTCTCGGTCTCGGCACCGGCTACAGGCTGAGCGGATTTATCTATATCGCGCTCGTGATCGGGATCATACTCGTTGCTATCCCGCTCATAACACGATATCACCCACGACGCCGTTAGGCGCGGAGGAGCTCTCGGTCTGTGAGTCGAGAGTTCTTCCACCAACAACGGTCATATCTCGTAGATAAAAGGAAGGTGGACTGCCATGTTCCAGCCGATTGGTTTGATGTGGGGAATCGTAACCCTGGTGTTCGGGGTTCTCGTCTTGGCATACCCCAGGTTCTTGCGTTATTCCGTGGGTATCTATCTCATCATTGTTGGCCTGTGGGTGATCATACCTCAGTTGCACTTCTAAAGCCCTTTGGCCTGAGTAAGCAGGGGCTCCTTCCAACTGAGATATCCGTGATGGAAGTGGGTCGTTCAGGAAGGACGGCAGAATCTTTTTTTCAAAGGACCATTTGGTGATTGGCGAAAGGCTCCACTCGCGAATCCACTTGGGTACTCACCGCGGGCCCATGTTCGCTGCGCTTCTGTAGGTGATACTGCTTTCCTCGTTCCCCTGAACGCTCTCACCGCCATGTTCCTTCGCATACTTGTCGTTGCGACCGATTCTTAGGAACTAGTCGTTTCCATCGGTATGAACCCGTGCCTCGTCCACGAGAGGTCATGTGAATAAGAAAGGAGGCTGACGAATCATTATGACTACCCCTCGAGTTACCGGATTGGTGATGGTAATCTTCGGCGTCGTTCTTGTCATAGGTGGTCTCGTAGCAGCCCACACACTCGCCGAAAGCCTGCGAAGCGCGGTTGGTGGAGAACTGACGAAGCAAACGACCCTCTGTATCGTTGGAGGGGTCGTCTGCGCTCTGGGCGGCATTCCGTTTATGATGGGACTCGTCGGAAGACGGAGGGTTTGATCGCGGAGTGGGATTGAAAACGAGAGAACGAGCGCCGGAGCCGATGAAACGAACAACCTGAGCACAATGTTCCGAAGGCACCTCACGCAGGATGCAATGCCGTACTTCGTGGGCGGCACCGCCAGCGATAGATCAGCTTGCCTCTGATAGAAAGTGTCGTGCTCGGGAGCAGTGATAAGGCATTCGCGGAAGGAAGTAGCGGAGTCTCGGAGCCTATCGATGCGCTGAGGTTCGGAATGAGCGTACATTAGGAGGCGATGATCATGAACAAGGAAAGAGATGCCTACGTTGCGAAGATGAAGACGAAGCTCGACAAATGGAACTCGAAGATCGACAGACTGGATACCGAAACCCGCGAGGCAAGCTCCGACAAAAAGGTGGAGCTGTCCAACCGGGTTGCGAGTCTGCAAGCGAAACGTTCGGAGGTCAAGGAAAAGATCGAGGCGATTCTCCATGCCGGTGATGACACGTGGAAAGAATTGAGATCGGGAGTTGAGAGCTCCTGGAGGGTCCTGGACGAGGCCGCTCACTCTGCAATCGCAGACTTTAAGGGAGCCGGTGCCGTCAAGACGCGATAGCAACGAGCAAGACGGTTCCGTGGCCGCACGCGAAAACGAGCTGTCCAGACCAACCGTTCGGATGGCTGCTTCTCAATAACGTCCGGGAGCAGACGGAGCAACACGTCGGGGCAAGATCATTCCCTATTGGCTACGGCAGGCCCTTGCCGGCGGCTCATCTGATCCCTTGTCGCACAGGTGGCACACCCAAGCTGTTCTCCTATGTGCGCTATCGCACAGACGTCCCCAGAGAACCTCCCCATACTTACTTACAACAAGCTCAGTTAAGCAAGGACGACGACAGGCGCAGATAGGAAGGTCGTTGTCGGATGTTTTGAGATTCGAAGAACTCTTCGCGATGGATAGGAATCCACACGCGCGAAGCTTTCCGCATTGGGCGTGAGCAACAGCGGATGAACGATATTCAAGGAAAGCCCGACGGCATGCAAATACTGAACCTTCACGAACCGGAACAGCCTGTCTCTTCCATAGGGAGAGACACTGATGAAGAATGAAAAAAATAAGGGAGCAAGACGATTTGTCTATCTCGCTACTGCCGTCACGGCACTCGGGGGTATGCTTTTCGGCTATGACAGCGGGGTTATCTCCGGGGCCATCCTGTTCATAAAAAAGGATTTCTCACTTTCCCCGGGTCTGGAGGAAATCGTAGTCAGCTCCGTCTTGCTGGGATCACTCGTGGGTGCGCTCGTCGGGGGAACTCTGGCCGATCGTCTTGGACGTAGAAAGCTGTTGATTATCACGGCGGCGATTTTCGGATTGGGTGCCGTCGGGGCCGCTGCCGCTCCGGGGACTCCGTGGCTGGTTGCCTCGCGGTTGGTCGTGGGCGTCGCCATCGGCATCGCTTCCTTTGTCGCCCCGCTGTACATTTCCGAGATTGCGCCGGTTGATATTCGTGGAAAGCTCGTTTCAGTCAATCAACTCGCCCTCACTAGCGGTATCGTCATCTCCTATCTTGTGGACTACGCCTTTGCCGGGTCCCAGTCGTGGCGTTGGATGTTCGCTTTGGGGTTGATACCTGCGGCCGGACTTGGAGTCGGCTTGATGTTCGTCTCGAACAGCCCGCGATGGCTTCTCGGCAGTGGACATGCCGAGGAAGCCCGAAGGGTGTTGAAACGAATTCGGAGCCCCGAAAAAGTAGAGGGCGAGCTCAGCGACATTCAGCAGAGCGTGGCGCAGCAAGAGGGGAACTGGTCGGAACTGATCAGTCGCCGCCTGCGACCCGCGATGATTGTGGGCATTGGACTGGCGGTAGCGCAACAAGTCACCGGGATCAATACCGTCATCTACTACGGTCCGACCATTTTCAAGCTCGCCGGCTTGTCTTCCTCATCGGTGGCAATTCTCGCCAGCGTGGGTGTGGGATTAGTCAACGTCGCCTTGACCGTGGTTGCGATGCAATTGCTCGACCGAGTCGGTCGGCGACCCCTTTTGTTGGTCAGCTTGGGGGGAATGACGATGAGCCTCTTCGTGCTGGGTGCGGCGTTTTCGTTTCCCCAATTGTCCGGCAGCCTAGGATGGATCGCGGTAGCGAGCCTCATGCTATACGTCGGCTCATTCGCCGTGGGGCTGGGACCGGTTTTCTGGTTAATGCTTTCGGAGATTTACCCGTTGCGGGTGCGGGGCCGGGCCATGAGCGTCGGTACAGTCGCCAATTGGGGCGCCAACTTCGTCGTCGCATTGTCATTTCTCACGCTTATACAGTTCTTGGGTAATGCCGTTACGTTTTGGTTGTACGGAGTCGTGAGCATCGGATCCTGGATTCTTGCATTCTTCCTGATGCCGGAAACCAAAGGGCAAAGTCTCGAACAAATTGAAGCCCACTGGCGAAAAGGAAAGAAACCGCGCGAATTCTGAAAGCAGAAGGAAATGTCCTGTGAAGTGCATCGATTTTGGCTCCAGTCGGACGCCACAGCGCATTAGCGCGAATCACAGAGAGGGAGAGGATGACCATGTTGTATGAAGCGAAGACCCTATCAGGTTTCAAATTGCACAGTCGCGACGGGGAAATAGGAAGAGTCAAAGATTTCTACTTCGATGACCACCACTGGGCGGTTCGATATCTAATTGCCGAGACAGTAGACTGGCTTACCGACACGCAGGTGTTGATATCTCCGTATGCGATGGCTGCCGTGAACAAAGAAGAGCGGTTCATTACCATTGAGTTGACCAAGGTTCAGATTGAGGATAGCCCACCCCTAAAATCCGATAAACCGGTATCGCTACAGTTCGAGGAGTCCTACTACGGGTACTACGGATGGCCCGCCTATTGGAACGGTCCAAACATGTGGGGAGCAACTGCTTACATTGCGCGTACCCGTGAAAAAACCAAGGAGGCGAACCCGGGCGGAAGCGCGTGGAACCCCAATTTGCGCAGCACACGCAACGTGAGCGGCTATACCGTGGAGGCCTCAGATGGGAAGGTTGGCCACGTCGAGGATTTTGTCATTGATGATGAGACCTGGGCGATTCGGTACTTGATCGTCGACACGCGGAAGTGGTGGCGCGGAAAGAAGGTGCTGATCTCGCCGCAATGGATTGAGCGCGTGAGTTGGGATGATGCGAAAGTATACGTTAACGTTTCTCGCGATACCATCAAACAGTCTCCCGAATACACGGAAGAGTCGCGGTTGAATCGGGATTTCGAGACCAAACTGTACGGGCACTTCAATCGTCAAGGATACTGGCTGGATTGACGTGTTGACTTGGAGCCTTCCTTGCGAGGCAAACGAGGGCTGCCTCGAGTCGAGTCACGGAAAGGAAAGAAGATAGATGACCAAGACCACCCCCCCACAGTCCGACGCCCTGGTGGTGTTCGGCGTCACCGGCGACCTCGCCAACAAAATGATCTTTCCGGCACTCTACGCAATGGCCAAACGCGGTGTCCTGAATGTGCCGGTGGTCGGTGTCGCCGCACCAAAGTGGAGCCTGGCGCAGCTACGCAAACATGCTGCGGAGAGTATCAAGCAAGTCGGGAAGGTCGATGACCGACACGCTCTCGACCACCTTCTTTCGGTGCTCCAGTATGTGAGCGGTGACTACAATCGCCCGGATACCTTCCAAGCGCTGCGGAAGACTCTGGGCGATGTCCGGCGCCCGGCTCACTACCTCGCCATCCCTCCCTCGCTCTTCTCGACGGTGATCAATGGTCTCGGAGAGACAGGTCTTGCCGATCAGGCGCGCGTCATCGTTGAGAAGCCGTTCGGACGTGACCTGGCATCCGCTCGGGATCTGAACCGCATCGCGCAATCGGTATTCCCGGAAGACTCGATCTTCCGCATCGACCACTTCCTCGGAAAGGAAGCGATTATGAATATCCTCTATTTCCGCTTTGCGAACTCGTTTCTGGAGCCGATTTGGAACCGCAATTGCGTGGACAGTGTTCAGATCACGCTGTCCGAGGATTTCGGCGTGAAGGGTCGCGGCGCATTCTACGAAAGTGCCGGTTGCCTGCGCGACGTTGTCCAGAACCACCTCTTCCAGATCGTCGCGCTGCTTGCGATGGAACCCCCAGCCTATCAGGGTTTTAGTGCAGTCCACAGCGAGAAGGCCAAGGTGTTCCAGGCAATGCGCCCGCTCCGGCAGGACGACCTGGTGCGGGGCCAGTACGCCGGCTACCGCAAGGAGCCCGGCGTCGCGAAGGGCTCGGACGTCGAGACCTACTGCGCCCTCCGGCTGTTCATCGACTCCTGGCGCTGGGAAGGCGTGCCATGGTACCTGCGTTCAGGCAAATGCCTGGCCGGAACGGCGGCGGAGGTGCTAGTGGAGCTGAAACCGCCGCCACAACGGCTGTTCGATGACTCAGCGCCGGTGGCCGGTCGAGCGAATTATCTTCGCTTTCGAATCTCCCCCAATTCAGCCGTCGCCCTCGCGGCGCGCGTTAAGCGCGCGGGTGAGAAGTTCATCGGCGAGCAGCAGGAGCTCTACCTGCTCGACGAGCAAGCGAGCGAGGAATCACCCTATGAGCGGCTTCTGAGCGACGCCATGGCCGGCGACGGGGCGCTTTTCACCCGTGAAGATGCGGTTGAAGCCGCCTGGGCTGCGGTCGATTCGATTCTCAAGAACCACGACCGTGCTCATCCCTACAAAGCGGGCAGCTGGGGACCGAAACAAGCGGATGCGCTCATTGCTGCAAGCGGGGGCTGGCACAACCCACTCCTGGTGAAGACGGGGGAATGATGGCACCAGGGATCTGCCCAACAACACTTTACTCGCGTCGATTGGTTCCTTCAAAAATCGAAAACGCACAATAGGAGCTACTATGAAAGCAACACAACGACTGCATGATCTTGGTCAAAGCCTTTGGCTCGACAACATTACCCGCGAGCTCTTGAGTCAGGGGACTCTCCGCCACTATATCGACGAACTTTCGGTGACGGGGCTTACTTCGAACCCAACCATATTCGATCACGCCATTAGGAATGCCGATTTCTACGACGACGCCATTCGTCGGAAGGTCGATGAAGGCAAGTCGGGGGAAGAGCTGTTCTTTGAGCTTGCCATGGAGGATCTGAGAGAGGCCGCCGATCTTCTTCGACCGATTCACGATGAAACCGACGGTGTTGACGGTTGGGTGTCCTTGGAGGTTTCACCGTTTCTTGCCTACGACACCGATGGGAGTATCAAAGCCGCCGTCGAGCTGCACGCCAGAGCAGAGCGACCGAACCTTTTCATCAAGATACCAGGCACGAGCGAGGGGATTCCGGCCATCGAGGAGGCGATCTTCAAAGGAGTACCGGTAAACGTCACTCTCCTGTTCTCCCGAGAGCATTACATGGCCGCAGCCGAAGCATACATGCGCGGGATCGAACGACGAGTCGAGGCCGGCCTCAGTCCCAATATTGGCTCGGTGGCATCGCTGTTCATCAGCCGCTGGGACAAGGCGGTTGCGGGCAAGGTTCCGGAGGAGTTGCAAAATCGTCTTGGTATTGCAGTCGCCGGACAGACCTACAAAGCCTATCAAGATCTGCTTGCTTCGCGCCGATGGAGCAGACTGGCCGGCGCCGGGGCCCGGCCGCAGCGCATCCTGTGGGCCAGCACGGGAACAAAAGATCCCGAAGCCTCAGATGTCCTCTACATCGAGGCGCTCGCGGCCCCAGGCACTGTAAACACGATACCGGAGAAGACGCTACTCGCATTCGCCGATCATGGCAAAGTCAAAGACGTATTGCCAGTTGACGGGGGCAACGCCGAAGAAACCCTGGATAGATTCGCTAAAGTTGGCGTCGACAGTGCGGCTCTATCTCTCGAACTACAACGAGAGGGAGCCGTGTCGTTCGACAAGTCCTGGAACGAACTGATTGATACCATCGCGTCGAGGAGCCGGATCGTTGGAGAATCCTCTCAGTCGGGTGGAAAACGGTGAAGCCACGGTTCCGCGACGCACTCGTTGTCGACTATGGCGAGTCAGTCGGAGATGCTTCCCGGTCTGTGCGCTTCCGCACAGACCGAGGCCGGCTCCGACCCTATCCTTTATGTAGGGAGAATCTCTGTTTCCGTGGGGCCCGACAAGCGGGGACCCCGAAATTCACAAGGCCGCAGGAGGGTAATTCAACAACAATGCGCAACATTCGGATTTTCGGAGCTGTTCTTGTCGTCGTCGGTGCAGTCTTGATCATTTTCGGGATTGCGGATTCACGCTCCGTGGCGAACAACGTGAGCACGTTTTTTAGCGGGCATCTGACTCGGAATACAATGTGGTACATCGGAGGCGGCATTGTATCCGCGGTTGTCGGACTGCTTTTGTCAATGGGAATCATCGGTCGAGCTCGGTCGTGAGCATCGTCGAAGGACGTGAAAGTCAATGAATATGACGCAACAGCAGTGTGAAATTGGTATGGTCGGCTTGGGCGTCATGGGGCGCAATCTCCTGTTGAACATGGCCGACCAGGGCTTCAGGGTCGCGGGGTACGACAAGGATCAGAGCAAGGTAGAGGCGCTGCGCAAGGAATCCGCCGAGGATAACGTCCGAGGCGCAGTGAACATCACAGAGTTCATTGACCTGCTGCGCAAACCGCGCGCGATCATGATGCTGGTACCTGCCGGCGCCCCGGTAGATTCGGTAGTCGATGACTTGTCACCGCACTTGGATTCCGGAGATCTCATCATCGATGCGGGCAACTCCTACTTTAAAGACACCGACGTCCGCGTTCGCGACTTGATGACGAAGGGCATCCATTTCCTCGGGGTGGGAGTGTCGGGCGGCGAAGAGGGTGCCCGGCGCGGTCCGAGCATCATGCCCGG
Organism: uncultured Spirochaetales bacterium; assembly: GCA_964506755.1. Classification (GTDB taxonomy): domain Bacteria; phylum Spirochaetota; class Spirochaetia; order DAHUYW01; family DAHUYW01; genus CAZDMH01. Next base: position 15,740 of record CAZDMH010000023.1, on the reverse strand, counting down.
AGGTTCGAAAGAGGCATACGATCGGGTTCGTCCCATTTTGGAGGCGGCCGCCGCGAAGGTCAACGGCGATCCATGCGTGACGTACCTCGGTCCCTCTTCGGCCGGACATTTTGTGAAGATGGTCCACAATGGCATCGAATATGCGGTGATGCAATTGATCGCCGAGAGCTACGACCTGATGAAACGTGGACTCGGCTTGAATGACGACGAGCTACACGGCGTGTTCAGCGAATGGAACGAGGGCAACCTGAATGCTTACCTTGTGGAAATCACGGGTCACATTTTCTCCAGACATGACGAAGCAACCGGACGGCGCCTGATCGATGAAATTCTCGACGTTGCTAAACAGAAGGGCACGGGGATGTGGACCTCGCAAAGCGCAATGGAGCTGCAGGTTCCGATTCCCACCATCGATCTGGCAGTAGCAATGAGGGATTTGTCCGTTTTCGAAAAAGAGCGAGAGCAGGCTCACGGTCTTTACCTGCGACCCATTCGGCGTATTGAGGGCAATCGCGAGACGCTTCTCGCGCAACTGCACAACGCATTTGATGTTGCCGTAATCGTTTCCTATGCACAAGGCATGGCACTTCTCTCAGTAGCATCACAACGGTACAAGTATCACCTCGATCTTGAATCCGTGGCGCGGATCTGGCGCGGTGGCTGCATCATTCGAGCTGCGCTGCTGGACGATCTTGGCGCGGCGTTCAGTTCTCGGAGTGATCTATCGAATGTCCTCTTAAATGCCCAAGTCGCTCAAAGGGTGATGGAACATCAGGAGGATTTGCGTCGAGTGGTATCCGCGGCGGCCGAATCGGGCGTTCCTGCGCCGGCACTGATGGTTTCTCTGGGATATCTCGACGCATATCGAAGCGTTTGGCTTCCGGCCAATCTCATTCAGGCCCAACGAGATTATTTCGGTGCCCACACCTATGAGCGCAGCGACGCCAAAGGCACGTTTCACACCAATTGGCAGAGGGAGTGAAGATGTCAGGGACCGCCAATCGGTCTTTGCCCACCGAATTGATGGCTCGCCTATCGGCTCATGATAAGGAAATCTCCCATGGATTCTGATTTACCCGATATAGTTTTCTTATTCGACGTGGACAACACCCTGCTCGACAACGACCGAGTCATCGTCGACCTCAGGAAATATCTGGATCGGGAGGTCGGTCCCGAGCGAGCACGGAGCTACTGGGACGTATTCGAAGAGTTGCGCACCCAGCTTGGTTACGCTGATTATTTGGGTGCCTTGCAGCGCTGCCGAATCGAGTACCCGCACGACTCGGGTCTACTGGCCGTTTCGCGTTTTCTCATAGACTATCCCTTTGCGAATCGCCTCTTCCCGAGCTCGCTCGACGTTCTCGAGTACGTCAAGCAGTGGGGTGCAGCGGTTCTTCTCACCGACGGCGACGTTGTCTTTCAACCCCGCAAGGTCGATCGCTCAGGTCTTAGTGAAGCGGTCGATGGGAAGACGCTGATTTACGTGCACAAGGAGCTCGAGCTGGCTGAGGTAGAATCCCGATATCCGGCCGACGGTTTTGTGCTTGTGGACGACAAGATTCGCATACTCACCGCCGTGAAGAAGATCTGGGGGCCGCGGGTGACGACCGTGTTCGTGCGACAGGGACACTATGCTCGGGATGAAAAGATTTCGGCGTCGTACCCGCGGGCCGACGTAGCTGTCGAGCGTATCGGTGATTTGTTGACCAAGCGATTCCATGAAATCCAGCCGGACTTTGCCACTGCGACAGAAGGAAACTAACACATGAACACAAAGACTCTTACCCCGGAGCTCCTGAAAAAGATGGATGCTTATTGGCGCGCCGCGAACTATCTCTCGGTCGGCCAGATCTACCTGTATGACAATCCGCTGCTCAAGAGGCCGCTCGTGCTTTCGGATGTCAAGCACATGCTGCTGGGCCACTGGGGCACGACACCCGGGCAGAACTTCATCTACGTCCATCTGAATCGAATCATAAAGAAATACGATCTGAATATGATCTACGTCTCCGGCCCCGGTCACGGAGGCCCCGCCGTCGTGGGCAACACCTACCTCGAGGGAACCTACAGCGAGATCTATCCCAACATCAGCCAGGATGAAGCGGGATTGCAGAAGCTCTTCCTTCAGTTTTCGTTCCCAGGCGGGATTCCGAGCCACGCGTCGCCTGAGACCCCCGGGTCACTGCATGAGGGCGGCGAGTTGGGCTACTCCTTGAGCCATTCCTTCGGTGCGGTGTTCGACAACCCCGACCTCGTCGTTGCCTGTGTCGTCGGTGACGGCGAGGCCGAAACCGGACCGTTGGCTACGGCCTGGCATTCGAACAAGTTTCTCAACCCGGCCACCGACGGCGCGGTGCTGCCGATCCTCCATCTCAACGGCTATAAGATTTCCAACCCTACGCTTCTTGCCCGCATTACGCACGAAGAATTGGAGCAGCTGTTCCGCGGCTACGGATGGACGCCCTACTTCGTCGAGGGAGATGAGCCTGCGCCGATGCATGAGGCCATGGCAACGACACTCGACAGAGCGGTCGAGCAGATCAGGAAGATTCAGCATGACGCTCGCTCGGGCGGCAGCGTGGAACGTCCTCGCTGGCCGATGATCGTGGTCAAGTCACCCAAGGGCTGGACGGGGCCGAAAATTGTCGATGGACGGCAGATCGAAGGCACCTTCCGTTCACACCAGGTACCGCTTTCCGACCCTGCCGTCCATCCTGAACACCTGAAGCTGTTGGAGGACTGGCTGAAGAGCTATCGGCCCAACGAGCTATTCGATGAGCAGGGTCGGCTGAAACCGGAGCTGGCCGAGCTAGCGCCGAGTGGCGACCGGCGCATGGGTGCGAACCCCCACGCCAACGGAGGCATTCTGCTCCGCGACCTGCGGATGCCGGATTTTCGCGAATATGCGGTCGACGTACCGTCTCCTGGTGTACGGGGCATCGGCGACACCCATGTGCTCGGACCCTTTCTACGCGACATCGTGAAGCGGAACAGTGACCAGCGAAATTTCCGGGTCTTCGGGCCCGACGAGACGGTGTCCAACGGTTTGGGCGCACTCTTTGAGGAGACGAACCGCCAGTGGAACGCCGCAACCGCCGCGAACGACGAGTTCCTTGCCCCTGACGGAAGCGTGCTGGAAATGCTGAGCGAGCACCAAAACGAAGGCTGGCTCGAGGGCTACCTCCTCACTGGGCGGCACGGGCTCTTCAATTGCTATGAGGCATTCATCCACATCGTGGACTCGATGTTCAACCAGCACGCGAAATGGCTCAAGGTCACTTCGGGTCTTCCGTGGCGTCGGAAGATCGCGTCGCTGAACTATCTGCTGGCCTCGCATGTCTGGCGACAAGACCACAACGGTTTCACGCATCAGGATCCCGGCTTCATCGACCACGTCGTGAACAAAAAGGCCGAGGTCGTCCGTGTCTACCTGCCGCCGGACGCCAACTGTCTGCTGTCGGTGATGGACCATTGCCTGCGCAGTCGCCAGTACGTCAACGTCGTGATCGCCGGCAAGCACCCTGCGCCGCAATGGCTGCCCATGGACGCCGCAGTCAAGCACTGTGCGGAGGGTATCGGCATTTGGCAGTGGGCGAGCAACGACCAGGAAGCTTCGCCTGACGTCGTCATGGCATGCTGCGGCGATGTGCCCACGTTGGAAACCCTTGCCGCCGTCTCCATCTTGCGCGAACACCTACCCTCCTTGAAAATCCGGGTGGTCAATGTCGTCGACCTGTTCAAACTGGAACCACGGTCCGAGCACCCGCACGGCTTGAGCGACACGGATTTCGACGAATTGTTCACCAAGGATAAGCCAGTCATCTTTGCCTTTCATGCCTACCCGTGGTTGATTCACAGGATGACCTACCGCCGCACCAACCATAGAAACATCCACGTGCGCGGATACAAGGAAGAGGGCACGATCACCACTCCCTTCGATATGACGGTCTTAAACGACCTCGACCGCTTCCACCTCGTCATGGATGTCATCGATCGAGTGCCGCAGACTGGCGAGAAGGGCGTCTATCTGAAACAACAGCTCGAGGACAAGCTCGTCGAGCACAAGCAATACATCCGCGCGAACGGCCGAGACCTGCCTGAGATTCGCGACTGGAAGTGGGGGAACCTCAAATGAGCGCTGACCAAGATCTGAAATCCTTGCCTATGCCGGAACTGCAGGAAAAGTTGGGCTCGTCTCCGGACGGTCTGACTGAAACGGAGGCGGAGAAGCGCCTGACCCAGTACGGCGCGAACGAGATTGAAGAAAAGAAGACCAATCTGTTCCTGAAGTTCTTGAGCTATTTCTGGGGACCCATACCCTGGATGATCGAAGCCGCAGTGATCCTATCAGCGATAGATCGCCACTGGCCGGACTTCGGCATCATCCTCATTCTGCTCCTGGCGAATGCCGTGGTAGGGTTCTGGGAGGAACACCAGGCGGGCAACGCCATCGCCGCACTGAAGGCGAAGCTTGCGATCACGGCCCGGGTGAAACGCAGCGGTAAGTGGACTGAACCGGCAGCTCGCGAGCTCGTGCCGGGCGATGTTATCCGCCTGCGTCTGGGGGACATTGTACCGGCCGACGCACGTCTTTTTGACGGCGACGCGATCGAGGTGGATCAGTCGGCCCTGACCGGAGAATCGCTGCCGGCGGAGCGGAAGCCGGGAGAGGCGGTCTTCTCCGGCTCGATTGTCCGCCGCGGTGAAATCGGTGCGCTCGTCTATGCCACGGGAGCAAGCACCTACTTCGGCAAGACTGCGCAATTGGTACAGGAGGCGCACACCGTCAGCCATTTCCAGCGCGCAGTGCTGAAAATCGGCAATTACCTCATCATTCTGGCAGTCACCCTGGTGGTCGTGATTGTTGCGGTCGCACTCTTCCGCGGCGACCGGATGCTCACCACCCTGCAGTTCGCCCTGGTGCTGACCGTGGCCGCGATCCCCGTGGCGATGCCCACTGTGCTGTCGGTAACCATGGCGGTCGGCGCGCGACTCTTGGCCCTCAAGCAGGCGATCGTGACCCGCTTGGCGGCGATCGAAGAGCTGGCTGGAGTGGACGTCCTCTGCTCGGACAAGACCGGCACCCTCACCCAGAACAAGTTGACGTTGGGCGATCCCTTCGGCGTCGGCGACTTTCCTCCGGACCAGGTCATTCTCAACGCCGCGCTCGCATCACGTGCCGACAACAAGGATACTATCGATCTCGCCGTACTCGGCGGGCTTAAAGATGATCAGGCACTGAAGGGCTACAAGGTGATCCATTTCGAGCCGTTCGACCCGGTGCATAAGCGCACCGAGGCGAAAGTCAAGGGCGCCGACGGAAAGGAGTTCAAGGTAGCCAAGGGCGCACCCCAAGTGATCCTCGAGCTCTCGGCCAACGCAGGTAAGGTAAAACCTGCAGTCGAGAAGGCCGTCAACGAGTTTGCCTCACGCGGATTTCGGTCGTTGGGGGTTGCTCGAACGGACGGAACGGGCGACTGGCAGTTTTTGGGCGTACTGCCCCTGTTCGACCCGCCCCGGGAAGAGGCAAAAGCGACCATCGCAACCGCGGGGCAGATGGGGGTGCAGGTCAAAATGGTTACCGGTGACCAGGTCGCCATCGCTCGCGAAACCGCCGGGAAATTGGGCATGAACGCAAACATCCTCGACGCGAGCGGCTTCGGCGATGTCAAGCATCATGAAACGGCACAGTTGGCCGAGTCCATCGAGAACGCGGATGGTTTCGCCCAGGTGTTCCCCGAACACAAGTTCCATATTGTCGATGTTCTGCAGCAGCGCGGACACATCGTCGGTATGACGGGAGACGGGGTGAACGACGCCCCGGCGCTTAAGAAGGCCGACTGCGGGATCGCAGTTTCCGGCGCTACCGATGCGGCACGAGCGGCAGCCTCCATCGTACTGATGACGCCAGGCTTGTCGGTGATCATAGATGCGATCAAGGAGAGCCGGAAAATCTTCCAGCGGATGAACAGCTACGCGATTTACCGCATTGCCGAAACGCTACGCGTCCTATTGTTCATGACACTGGCAATACTCATCTTCAACTTCTATCCGTTGACAGCAGTAATGATCGTCATGCTCGCCCTGCTCAATGACGGGGCGATCCTGTCGATTGCCTACGACAACGTCCACTACAAAGACAAACCCGAGTCCTGGAACATGCGCCTCGTTCTTGGAATCGCATCAGTACTTGGTATCGTCGGGCCCATTGCCGCATTCGGGCTCTTTTATCTTGGCGAGCGCGTCTATCACCTCGACCATCCGCATCTTCAAACGATGATGTACCTGATGCTGTCCGTTGCCGGCCATCTCACGATCTTCATCACACGCACCCGCGGCCCGTTCTGGTCGATACGCCCCGCGCGGATCCTACTTCTCGCGGTGCTCGGCACGCAGGCGGTGGCGACTCTGATCGCGGTGTACGGGGTCTTTATGGCGCCGATCGGCTGGGGTTTGGCGCTGTTGGTTTGGGGATACGCCCTTATCTGGTTCATCGTCAGCGACCGCGTGAAACTGTTTGCATACCGATTGTTCGACCCGACTGCGTTGCCATTGTTGGTCAAGAACCGACCGGCATGACGGGTTCTTGTCCCTTTTCCGGTGTATCGGGGAGAAGATGCAGCTCTGCGGCACCGGGGTCAGTTTAACCGCCCGTGGGAACTGTAAGGAACCGGAAGCTTGCAAGAAACTCCGACTTGGCCGAAAAGCGACAATTAAGTACGGCAGCGAACAGACAGGCGACGGAAATCCGAGCATACTTGTCATAGATAATCACCTGATTTGCATCTGCAACGTCATCAACACCCCCTGTCGACTCGATCCCGATGAGCCGCACTGGGAAGCGGTAGGAAACGCGGGCGGACCAGTTCGACCGAATGTTTGATGGTCGACGTCGGCCCAGGCTCAGGCGGCAGTCGACAGGGAGTGTGACACGAACCCATCGGGGCTATTGCGTGCCCCTTGCCGAAGTGGGAACGCGGCCGGCACCTTCATGATCCCGAACCTATTCTGCTATGACGTCGGGCAGCAGCCGCCGGAACTCCTTCCTGACGACCTCATAACATTCGCAGACTCGTGCTTCCAGGCCAGGACGGTCGATCACGGTGATATGGCCGCGGCTATATTGAATAAGACCTGCGTTCTGCAGCTTGCTGGCGGCCTCCGTGACCCCTTCGCGCCGAACCCCGAGCATGTTGGCGATGAGCTCCTGAGTCATGTCGAGCTGGTTCGCGGGCAGGCGGTCGAGACTGAGCAGGAGCCAGCGGCAGAGCTGCTGATCGATGGAATGATGCCGGTTGCAGACCGCCGTCTGGGCCATCTGGGTGAGCATCGCCAGGGTGTAGCGCAGCAATAGGTGCTGCAAGGCGCCGGCGCGGTTGAACTCCTGTTTGAGCAGCTGTCCGTTCAACTTGTAGGCCTGCCCCTCGCTCTGCACGACAGCCCGGTTCGGCATTGTTTCGCCGCCCATGAATAGGGCGATTCCGACTATGCCCTCGTTGCCGACTACTGCAATTTCCGCGGACGCACCGTTCTCCATAACATAAAGCAGTGATACGATTGCGGTAGTCGGAAAGTAGACGACGTTCATCCGATCGCCAGATTCGTATAGAGCCTTGCCGAGCGCCAGATTTACGGATTCGAGTGCGGGGAATAGTCGCTCACGCACAGCTTCGGGAAGGACGTCAAGCAGATGGTTCCGCCCTTGAAAGGGGTGTGGCGTACGGCTGGGCATTTGAGAAATCATGGAACTCCCTCAGCCTTTCTTGCGTAAATCCTACAGTTTTCGATCAAGTGCGTAAAGGTGCCTGACCGACGTCGGTTCGCGTACGCCATACGGTTCACTTCGCCGGACTCGAAACTCGCACTTGTCGTAATCGTCAAACCATCGCTCCCCTTATCGACTTCTCACTCCTGTAACACGCTGAGCAGCTTCACATCGGGCGTGCGTACTGGTGCGCGAATACGATTCGGCGGGAAACCCTGACAACATCGCGTGGGATATTCCCAAAGAGCGGAGAGAACCAGCGGTTCTCGTCACTGCGTATCGACTCGAGCCGGCGACCTGGGATAACAACTTCCTGAGGAGAAGACGATGAGGACCCGCACCCAAACCTAGCTGGTCCACGAAGGTAACTCTGTAGCGGAGATCATGGTAGAGCTCTTGGACACCGAGGAAGGCTGGTCACCATACCTACCTCTTGATGATGCCAGACTGGATGACGCACGCGCCGCGCTGCGAGAAAGCGATACGGCGACTGCGGCCAAGTATGGTCGGGTGTATCGTCTCACACCGGTGCGATTGCGTTCAATCGATTCCGGCTTTCTAAGCCGCGGATCGGCGGTTCGAGTCTGCCAGGGGGTCGACGGTATACGATCCCACAATGAGTCATACCGCATCGTGCAGGCCTGTCGGACCAACCGAGGTCATTTGGCAGCTGATCTGTAGGTTCTCTCGGTATTCCGTACATTCCCTTTCACCGAGGAGATGCGCATCGCTTTCCGTCGACCTCCGATCGAAGCTCTGACAAGAAGGACGGTTGCTGCGAAACTGAGCGTCCGAGAAAGGAGGAGCACATTGCGGCATCCGCAGATACGGACCGTGAGGTGGGTGCGTACTATGTCACGAACGACTACAGCTTTGAGGCAATCTCGTCGAAATCATCAATCGACACTGCCGGGCTCGTATTGAAGCTGATACCGGTGAGCTGAGCGAGGGAAAGCGAGGCCTTCAACGCGTCCTCGATGGCTGGCAGCTCGCCGATCAGAACAATGTCCTCGTTCCCTAGGAGCGCATATGCCGAAGTGATCTTGCCGCCAAGCTTGACGAAGATCTCGCCGGCCTTTTTAGTCCTTGTGGGGCCGATCTCCTTGATTGCTCCCCCGGAGTATCTTCCGAAAAAGAAAAACGTAGCCATGGGATCCTCCTCTTCTTGTATTGTACACCCAAATTGATCGGAAGAGATCAACCAGTCAGGAGCGTTCGCAACCGCAGTGGACCTCCGGGGCGAGTTGACCAGATTCAACGCGGCGTTCTCGTCTGCGACTTCGGCGATCCGGAGTTTGTCGTTGTACACGGTCCCTTCGTCGGTGGGAACCTCTTCGAGAACGTCAACCCGGCTGAATGAGAAACGGGCGCGTGTATCGTTAGCCGTTGCCCCGCGCATACTGACGCACCCGGAAAGTGCACTCAGCGCCAGGACCACTGAAGTCATCACAATGACTCTCTGTCTCGGAGCCGTCCGTACGGCCGTGTCCATTCGAGTCATCTTCTCCTCCTATGGCGACAGTCTGGGCGACCTGCCCGCCGGTGATGACGATAACAACCCGCTTGGCGAATCGATTCTCGGACTGTCTCCGACAAACCAGATCAGCTCACCCGCGCGCAGACGCGGAGAGATCAACGCTTGCAGACTACTGGAGGTTCACAATTGACGATCGCATTCGTTGCACTTCGGCCTTGAAGCTACGATACAAGACCGACGAAAACAGTGGAATAATCTTTCCTTTGAAAAGCGCATGGGAGACTACATTCAGGCATTCGCCTGGGAACGGTCCTCAGCAACAGGTAGCCATGGATTGTCATTCGACGGCGACTTTTCCCCGTTCTCGATCGAGTCTGAACGTCACTTTGTGCATTACCCGGCCCACCACAAACGACGCATGACATATCTCTATGTAGGTATTGGGAAAGATCGTACCCCTGATGACCACTTTCGCTTCCTCGTTCTGGTCCAAATGCGACACGAGGGTCATCGAAGCGTCATTCAAGCGGCGGATTGCCTGACGCAACTTCGTCTCAAGGGTCATCAGTGTGCCGGTCGGGTCGCCACGCGAGCGCCTCGTTTGCTGTACCTGCAGAAGCTTGTTTGCCAACTCCACGTTACGATCGCGAATCCATTCCACACGCTCGAGCACCGAATAGTCAAGCCCGCAATAGATTTCTGTAGCTGGTCCCATCTCAGTACCGACCTGCGTCGCAACGACACCGTCTTGCGCGTGTATGCTGCCCCCCACGATTATGCCGCGTGTTCCCGTCTCAAAAGTGGCATTCGTATTGATTATCGAGTTCATGGCGCCTACAAAACTCTGGATGGATCCACCTGCCTCGACGCTGCAATGTTCGATGTACTTGCATCGAATTTCGCCTTTGACTTTGACGTTCCCGTCCTGCCTTCCAATAATACCAAGGCGCACGATGAGGTTCTTTCCGCATTCGACTGTTCCCGCCGAGACCGTCTTTGCGCAGAATACGGAACCCGATGCTTTAAGACTGAACCCTTCCCGAACTTCACCTCCGACGAGCACGTCACCGTCAAAGTCGATATTTCCTGTCGAATAGTCCACGTCGCCGGGAACGTCGAGCACCGCCGTGACCGAAAACGCGCGGCCTTCAAAGAGGAACCGACCATCGATTGCAGCTACAAAACCCTGTGCTGTCTCAGTGACATTCTCGGCGGGTACGATCTTCGGTACCTGTCCGTGAGGAGCGGAAAGCTCGCCGCCGAAGATGTCCCATCCCGGCGCACCTTCCTGAGAGGGGATGCGTTTCGCCAATAACTCGCCCTGTTTCACAAGAAGGAATGGACTTCGGTCCTTGTGGTCGATTCGAATGGACTCCGGTTCTATCGCGACCTTGGGCTCGCGAAAACGCTCCACCAGGAGAAGATGCTCGCGAATGGACGGAACTGGCTCCCTGCCCTGCGCGACTACGACGTCGTCGATCTTTACTCCTTCGGTGTTGCATTTGTTAATTGCGTTCTGAACGGCGTCGTAGTTGACGCCGTACGTGATTCCCTTTGCCACGATCATCTCTTGGATGCTCCGCATGTCCAGCAGCGCCCCACCTCCAATCTGCGGAAAGAGACTCGCCGTGCAACGCATACCGTCTTGCGAAATATGCAACTCCATGCGAGCGTCCGCAGGCCGGTTCTGCGGGTGGTCAATCGCATCCATTTCCCGACGATGGATCTGGGAATGCACAGATGCGACACTCTGATCCGGGAGATCGCTGATGAGGCTGTTCACGACGGACAGTGTCCTCAAGAGATCCTGCGAGCTCTTAACCAGTTTGTTTATCTTCGTTTGTTCCGCTTCGTTCATGAACAGTCGAGCTCCTAGTCAGCCAGGTACTTGAGCAATTTGGCGATCTCGAACGGCTTCTTGACGAGGCCGATCGAACCGTTCGACAAAGCTTGCTCAGCCAGAGGGTCGCTCGGAAAGGCCGTAATAATCAAGATTTTGGCATCGTGTTTCTTCTCGAGGATTTCGCGTGTCACCTCTGCACCGTTCTTCTCCGGCATTCGCAGGTCACAAAGTATGAGGTCAGAAGGCTCGGTCAGTGCATGCTGTATTCCTTGCCGGGGATCCGAACACACCGTGATGTCGTACCCCATGTCTTCCAAGATGACGGATAGAGCGTCGAGAACCATCACCTCATCGTCAATGATCAATATACGTTTCCCCATTTGCTCACCTCCTAACGTAGGTATCTTCGCCTTCCCGATATAGCCATGTGTTGTGTATGATCTCGTGTCCACCACGGTCTCAAGCACATCGCACAAAGCATGCTCGACCCAGCGACGTCACTGTATAGTCCATTTTAGCAGCAGAACGACGATGGAGATACCGAACATCGGATCGTTCTCGAGCTGGAACCGCCCCCCACACTGTCGTATGGTGCCGTATGGTGCCGTATGCTGCAGCGACCTCCAAACTGCCGGACCCAAACTGCCGGACCCAAACTGCCGGACCCAAACTGCCGGACCCAAACTCCCCAGCCGTGTAGAAAGGATCGAAAACCTGGCCGCGATCTGCCGGAACTTTCGTGCTCCCGCCGTCGCGAATTGCCACGTTGCAGCACGTGCCGGCAGGTAACAGAGTTGCGTCACTCTTCGTCAGGTCCACGAGGCTTGTCTCTATGGTGATTGTCCCAATTTCCTTGAAATTCCCTCCCGCCTGTTTCACGAGAGTAGTCATCGCATCACAGAAGAGCTGCAAATCTATGTGGACGATCTTTGCGCCGTGCGAGGACCGAAAGACGTGGCGCGTCGATTGACGAAGCTGATCCTGAAGCTCCTTCAGCCGGGTTCGAACCGTGTCGTCGAGGTTCAGGGTTTGCGGACTCATCAGCGTCTGTTGCCCGAATGATAGTAGGCCGGCATTAAGACGCTCGGCCCGGCGGCTCGCTTCCAAGATGTGGTTGAACTCGTGGGCCAGCCCGGCCGACAAACGCGCAAGCGCCACGGTCTCTCGTGCATTCACGAGCTCCTCTTGATTCCTCTTCAGCTCCTTCGTCTGACTCTCGATCTGACGCAGATTGCGCGAGCGAACGATGACATTTGTCTCACTCAAGGTGGTGACTGTAACCACGACGACCAGCGCTACGTACACGTCCCACACGTTGAATAGTTTCAGGCCGAACACCAATACCAGATAGCCGGTGAAGGTTGCTGCAGCTGACTCCAAAGTATCGATGGGAGTCAGCAGCACGCTGCACAGCATCAATGCGATAACCGGCACGCTCAACGTATTGCTGTTTCTGGTGATGACGATTTGGAAGAACGACGCGGCCGATATACTTGTCACAAGAATTCGGGCCTCCCAGGCATGATGCCCGTGTCGGGCCAACAGATGCGATGCAACCATTGGAGGTGGGATGCCAGACAATACGATTGGGTACACGACCTTCACAGCGTACAGCTTCTCGGATGAAAGACGAAGGCCCAGAGAATGCCGATCACCATGAGCAGCGACACAAGCAGTCGCGACTCGCGACGTCGCTCGGCCGGCGTCACACTCGGAGCGGGCTCGGTTAACTGTCGCCATATCGTCTCAAATCGGTTCACTCTTCACCTCGGTTGCGGGAGTTTCACGGGAGAAGAATCTCGAAAGTCGTACCGTTCCCGGGAGCAATTGTAACTCGAACATCACCCTTGGCATCTCGAACCGCCCCGTAGATTCCTCTCAGCCTGTCCGCGGGAAACGGGTAGAACGCATGGCCTGTTGGCATGCCAGAGCAGCAAAGCGCGAGGTCTCTCACCGCCTCGAGACTCGTCTGCCACGCTGCGGAGTCCGCACTCATCGGAGCACGCACTCCAGTATGTTGAGGAGTTAGGGGACTCTTCTGTTGACGCCCGTTCTCTTGTTCGTTGAGGTTCGAGGTGTTAGCATTTTGTCGCCCCACCGCCATCGATGATCTCCACAGAGAGTCTCACCCAAATCTGAAGGCTACCGGTCGACCTCGAGAGACTATCCGATGGTTGCGCTTCACCGATATCTTCTCACGCTCGTGGACAATTGTATCCTGATCCTGCGAGAATTATAAGAAGCCGACCGGATAGAGCGTTGTCGGCACCCTCGAGATGCCCTTCACAGTGACGATGTTCCTGGCGAGCTCGACGATAGTTCCTCGAATACCACCCCAGAATAGTGCGCGACCGACGCTTGACTGAAGACGGCTTTCGATGTGCCACTCGCGCCCTATCGAACAGGCAAGAGGTCAAGACCTCCTCGAGCTTCGGGCTAACGCGGCGTATTCGAGTTGAAGCAGTCTCGGTACAGCAGCCACGTGCCGTCATCCTGCCTCTTGAGGATGCTCAGGAACTTTCCGTCCATGGCAATTGGTGCAGCGCCCTTCGAGGGGGTGCCGTCGAGTCGGTAGAGCCCGCGCACAATCGCGCAGCCGGGGCCAGAGAACAGTGCTTCGTGTATCTCGATGGTGAACGACCACGATATCGATTTATCCGCAATCCCGGGTGAGTTTGCCTCTCGAATGGCTTCCTTTCCGACGTGCATGGCATCGTCGGGAGGCATCTGCACCCCATCCTCATCCCAGAGGTTCATCCAACCTGCCGCATCGTGGGAGATCCATCGCTCGGCGTACTGGTCAAAGAACGCACGAATAGCAGTTTCGTCATTCGACATGTGCTCGCCTACCTTTCCACCGTGTAGATCCGTTCATACATGTTCTATCGAAACGACTCCTGGAGCTTGCGCAAGGCTTCAGCGCCAGGCGAGAGCTTGTGATAGGGGATGTCGATGAGCGGCATGTCCACGGTGTCTGCAAGCGTGTGCATGTCCTCATCCGTTTCTTCCATATATAAGAGCCCTGTGACAATCTGCCCCTTGAGCTGATGCTCGCGGATATACGACTGCGCCACGGTCGGGTCGCTTGGATTGTAGTCCGCGTCCGCTTTCTTGAGCAGAATCGGTGTGCCGTCGTGAAGCGTTACGCGTTGAACCGCGCCAGCGTCGAAGGAAGCGCTAATCTCGCCTGCCGGTTGAATGAAATCCATGTGCACGACCTCCTGGCGGTTTTCACGGGTGTGCATGTAGCTCTTGGTCGAGGTTTCGTGGTCATTGAACGTGACGCAGGGCGAGATGACATCAAGGAATGCAAACCCCTTGTGGAGCATTCCTGCCTTGATGAGCGGAATGAGCTGTTGCTTGTCGCCGGAGAATGATCGGGCTACAAACGACGCGCCTAAGCTGATGGCGAGTTGAGCCGGATCTATCGGATTGAACTTGTTGGCCTCACCCTTCTTCCGCTTGCTGCCGACGTCCGCAGAAGCGGAGAACTGCCCTTTCGTGAGCCCGTACACACCGTTGTTCATGAGAACGTAGAGCATGTTCAGATTCCGGCGCGCGGCGTGACAGAATTGACCGAGGCCGATCGAGAGCGAATCGCCGTCGCCCGAGATTCCGATGAGGTGCAAGTCGCGGTTCGCTGCACCCGCGCCGGTGGCAATCGAAGGCATCCGGCCATGCAGCGAGTTTACGCCGTGTGCGGTAGACAAGAAGTAGGTCGGCGTTTTCGACGAGCAGCCGATGCCGCTGAACTTCGCAACGGTATGGGGCTCGATCGCCAGCTCGTAAAGCGCCCGGACGATGGCCGAAGTAACCGAATCATGCCCGCACCCGGCACACAGGGTGGACATCGCCCCCTCATAGTCTCGTTCGTAGAGCCCGATCTTGTTGGGGGCGACGCTGGGATGCAGTACCTTAGGCTTCGTTCCGTAGCTCATAGTGTCCCTTTCCGTTGTATATGGTCTTGATGGATTGAGAGAGAAAAACCGCATCAGGAGGCAGCCCGCCGTAGTTGAGAATGCTCGAAAGCCTATCCTTGGCAACCTCGGTCTCGAGGATCAACAGCGAGCGAAGCTGGGCATCGCGGTTCTGTTCGATCACAACGCATCGTTCGTGGTCGTCGAGGAACTGCTGCACCTTGCCGCTGAACGGGTATGCCGTGATACGCATGTAGTCGAGCCGGATGCCTTCCCCGGCGAGCGCGTCGATCGATTCTAGTACCGCCGGATCGCAGCTTCCGATAGAGATGACGCCGAGATCTGAGCTTCGGGGCCTTGATGAGCGCGCATTGTCTCCGGCGGCGGCCGTGCAAATCACCGGCTCCGGGAGCTCATTTGCAGCTGTACGAAACTTCTTCTTCAGGCGGTCGGCGTTGGCAACGTATTCCGAAGCAAGCTCAGAATATCTTCCGAACTGGTTATGCCCGGAACCGCGCAAGAAGTATGCGCCCTTCGGATCAACGCCGGGCAGCGTTCGGTAGCAGATCCCATCGCCGTCTGAGTCGAGATATCGATAGAACTTGTCGATCTTCTCCAGGTCCCTCTGACACAGGACCTTCCCGCGGTTTGGAACATAGGAATCGTCCCATTCAAGAGGCGAACACATCCACTCGTTCATCCCTATGTCGAGGTCGGAAAGCACGAACACCGGCGTCT
>CAZDMH010000022.1:69220-82358 GCA_964506755.1 uncultured Spirochaetales bacterium | reverse complement strand
AGGAACTCGTTCAGCACGTTGGCCATGCCGTCCAGAGTCGCCTTCTTGCGTTTGATCGAGGTGATGTCAAGATCGAGCAGGAGCCCGGGCTGCACGTGGTAGGGGTTGATCATGTAGTCGAAGCGGTTGAACTCCGATTCGAGGAAGGCAAGCCGTTCCTCCATGACCCGGCGCTGTATCGGGTAGCGATAGCCGTACATATGCTGCATCTTCTCGCGCATCAGAGTGATCCTGCGCTTCACCTTGTCCTTCTCGTAGAGATAGGTACGGTTCAGCTGCTCGATCTCGGTTTCAGCCGGTTTGATGAAGGAGATCTCGTCCCAGCTCTTGTCGATGTCCTCGTAGACGGGATCGCCGGTTTTTGCCTTGATCTTGCGGCGAATCTTGTTGCGGTAGATCGCTCCGAGGTCTTTGTAGTCGGAAACGCGTTTGAAGAACTTCGAGTCTTCGTAGACCATCTCGAGGATATCCCACAGGTGCTGTACCTCGACCTCGAAGGATTTGAGCATCACGTCGTAGGCCTTCTGTTCCTCGATCATCTGGGCGTTGTCGTAGAACTTCAGCTTGATCTGGTATCGCTCGTCGGGCAGTCGGCTGACGTCGGTGTCCTCGTACTCGCGAATGATGAGCTCGCGTGCGTTCTTGAGGTTTTCAACGTATTGGTACCCCATCTTGGAGGTGTCGAGGATCGACGTAATGGAGTTGATTGCCGTATTGAACCCGCGGTTTCGGATGTTCTCGATGTCCATGAGCTTCTTCAGGTTCTCACGGATGTTGAGCGGATCGAAGGTTGCCGGATCGATTTCGGCGCGGAGTCCCTCGACGCGATCCATGATGCTCTTCGCAAGGATGGAGTATCGTTTCGATTTCGGGTTTTCCTTGTCATCGTCAGTATGGTCCTCGACGCGCGCCATCTTGGAGAACAGAATCTCTGAGTCGGACATCTCGTCGAGGCCCTTGTCGATGCGCTCGTCCTTGAGCTGCTCGATCTCCTTGTCGAGGGTATCCATGATGTGCTTCGACAGAAGATCCTTGATGAGGAACTCGACGGTAACCTGGTAATGGAAGATCGGGCTGATGAGCTCCGACTCCAGGATGTTGACCGAGAGCTTGACGTCGCTGACGGTCTTCGGCTTGTAAAGGTTGTCCTTGAATGCGCACTTGACGACCGAGTATGCATTCTCTCCACGAATGAAGGCGCCGACGTCTGTCTTTTGTCGGAGGAGTGAGTTCGTCAGGTTCTCAAGGTCGTTGACGCCACGCTGGATATGACCCTGAAGGTGGCCGTACATATTGACGATCGACTTCTCGATTTCACCTGTGTTGAACCGATCGACGCCGCCGACCTCGTCGAGCAACGATGCTATCTCTTTGGGAGTATAGCGGGTGAGGACCTTCATTTCCTCTTTGTCGATGAAGTTGCGGATCTTCTTCACCATCTCGTCTTCCGACGTGACGATGTATCGGTTGAACATGTTTTGGTAGTTCTGGTTGAAGTAGTTGAATAGCTTCTCTTTCAAACCGCCCATGACGTCCAGGCGCTCCAGGACCTCTTTCGGGAGCTTGGTTTGAATATGATTCATGACCTTGTCAACTTCTTCCTCGAGCAGTCTGTCGACCTCAGCCTGCTGGTCTCTGCTTTCCTGAGCCAAAGAGTTCCTAGAACCCACCGCACTGCGTTTTTCCGGGTGGAAAACCATCGGACTTTTCGGTAGATCTAAACTTGCCATTGTACTCTCCTTGCACTAGCCTTCACGCTATCGTATCAAAGGCGCGCTATGAATGTAAAGCACGTTTTTTCCAATTTCAATTGTTTTATGCTTTTTTTGACACTCTTGGCGTGATATGATGTGGGTATGAGAAGGCACCCAGTCAATTGGTTTGTAACTTTCTGTCTAATCTGCATTTACGTGGTCTTAGGCGCAAGTTTTGTTTCGGCAGATACCCGTACTGAGAATATCGACATGTTCCTCGTGGTGGACAAGAGCCTGTCCATGGAGTCGAAAATCGACGCCGTCAAGCAGTACATCGACAGGTCCATAATCAACGGAATGCTCAT
Organism: uncultured Spirochaetales bacterium; assembly: GCA_964506755.1. Taxonomy (GTDB): domain Bacteria; phylum Spirochaetota; class Spirochaetia; order DAHUYW01; family DAHUYW01; genus CAZDMH01. The sequence goes on along the minus strand of CAZDMH010000022.1, from coordinate 80,299 downwards.
CCCGGGCGACTACCTGGTCGTTATCGATTTTTGGGGAAATGCGAAGGTCCTCCTGTCAACGACGGTCGGTACCGACCGAAAAGCCATCGAGCAGAAGATCAATTCAATTCGAGCGGACGGTAGGTGGACCGATATCGGCAACGCCCTCGACGAGCTGAAGAGAGTGCTCAATGAAGGCAATTACCCGGACCATCGCAAATATTTCATGCTGATAACCGATGGAATCCAGGAGGCCCCGCCGACGAGTAAGTACTATTCGCCGAACGGCAAGTTCAACCACGCCTTCCTGGACAATACCAAGACAATTCAGGAGCGTGGCTGGAAGATCGAAATCCTCGGGATCGGCACCGAAACTGCGGCCGCTGATTTGGCGAAGAGTCTCTCAGGTGGGTTTACCTCGGTCTCGAACAACCCGACGGCGCAGGAGCTTGCACAGAAGACCAAGGATTTGCTCGGTCTGATACAGGCCTCGAAGCTTCACATAAGTCCGATCGGCAGCGGCGGAAGGGCCAATCTGAGCCTCGATCTATCGAGCTCGGGATACACCGAAGCGAAGACTGTAGAGATCTCGAATGTCCAAATGGCAGTGGCGGGAGCCTCGCCTATCGACGTCGCTCAGGGTGCATCGGTGAAGGTAGAGCCGAATGGGCAGAAGACCTTGTCGATTCCGATTGTTGCCGAAGGAATCGCTCCCGGGACTCACAGCGCCAAGGTTACCTTCACTTTCGCCGGCAACACCTCCTTCAGTCCGGCGGTATTCGACACGAATGTTTCGGTTAACGGATTCGTGAGGAACAACCTCGCCTGGGTCGTCGGTGGAGGCGTGCTCGTTATTCTGCTGGTGCTGCTCGCCGTCTTCCTCGTGAGCCGAAGCGTGCGCTCCCGACGGGTCTCGTTCATGCTCACTATAGAAGGTGATCTCAAGCAGTCGAACAGGTTCGTCTTGAAGTCGGGCGGACATCTGCAGATACAGGATACTCCAATGGGGTTCCGGGCCGTGGCCAAGGATGTCGATAAACCGGTTGCTCAGGTCACATTTGACGGCACCGCATTGCGGCTGGAAATTCTCAACACGTCGAGGCTGACGGGATCCGAAATTCCGTCCAACGTTCTCGGACAACGAGTTCACCTGAAGACGAACGGTCTAAAGGATCTGTTTCTGCAGTTCGACTCGGCCTGAGAGCTCTCACTTGATTCGGGTCTCGATTCCGTGATAGACATTGCCGCAGGTTCTCTCTGATGAAAATCTCCCCTCGGGTTACACCCGCCACACTGTTCGTTCTCATCGCCGTTCTCCTGCCGCCCATCTTTGCCGCTTGCGGCATGGGCTCGCAGGCGCCGCGGCCGATCGAAAAGGCGAAGATCGTCGTTCCCGACGGTGGAAGCACCCCGTCCGGAAACGCTCCCTCTCAAGTAGGTGCCGATGTGACTCAGGAGGTGCTCACCCCGAAGGTTCCGATTCGAAAAGAGGATAACCTCCTCCAGGCAATTAACGTCAACCTCGATCTCGATCAGAGCGAGGAGCAGATCCTCGTTCTGAAAGACAAGGAAAAGGCCGACGCCCCGATTCGCGTAGCCGTGGCGGATTACGACAACGTCCGTAACGAGTACGTTATGTCCTGGGAGCACGCAACGAACGCGACGAACATTCGGACCTTCACCGTGACCACCGAAGACATCATCGGAGATCACAATCTCGAGATCATCTGCACCGGCATGAACTCGAAGGGGGAACAAACCCTCAACATCTTTCGCAAGACCCATCCTCCGACCGGCGTCAACCTCTACTACACCGAGATCTTCAGTATAGCCGTCAAGGGCACCATCGACATCGAGCGGCATGAGCGGTCACAGGCATACAAGCTCGGTCAGAAAAACGGAACGAGCTACTCGATAGTGACCTACTCGAGAGATCCGAACGGCGAACACATAGGCGATCTCGTGAAGAAGACCTACAACTGGAGATATCAGACCAACACCTACGTGGAGACGGATCAGGAAAAGATCCCGGGAAAGCAGATCGAGGACCAACGTCTGAACGACCTCTATACCAAAGGTGCCGACGCATTCGAAACGTTCCTTGCCGGCCCCTGGTTCAAAGCCTCCGGCAACGGCGCTAAGGCCGCCAACGACCCGACGGCGAGCACGCCGGATACCAGCAATACGATTCTGTTCTTCGATCCCGCCAAGAAAGAGATCACCTTCTATTCCGGTGACGTAATGGAGGTCTACTATTGGGAGAACTCCTATCGCACCCTCTACAACCGTCTCGTTATTTCCGGTTACAACGAGCTCGTTCAATACATCAAGGCCCAGATTTCGATCTCGGTGACCTCCATCAATCACATCGAGGTCTACTCGCCCGACGAGTGGGCGGGCACCTACGAGAAGCTCACCGAGAGCATGCAGCAAAGTCTGATCAAGACGGCGAACGAGCCCTATACTCCTCCCGATCTCTCGGGGCGGTACTCGAGCCCGAACGGCTCGACGATCGACTTCAACGCACCCCGCTTCGTGCTCGACGAGGGCGGCACGAAACGCTCCGGCGGCTATTCGGTTTTCGACTATGGAGCTCCGGTCATCGAGCTGCGGTTTCTCTCGCCGGGTGGGATCGTCGAGGGCACGAGGAGCTACAAGATCGACTGGGGCGAGCAGAAATCCAAGACGCAGATCGTGCGCAAGCTGACGATGACGCCCGGCAGGCTCGGAATACACGGATTCGTGGCAACCGGCGATCCGCCGCTGCAGTACGAGCAAGTCGAAACTCTCCAGACCGACGGGAGCTCGTCACAGGGTGGTTCGAACGCGCAAAACGGAGCTTCGGCCTCCGGGGGCGGTGCGGCGTCCGCCAATTCGAGTCCCGCGAGCCCCGCAGCTGCTGCGGCGAAACAGTAGGACCTTCCCGCCGGCTCAATCGTAGAGAAGAAAGCCTTCGAACCCCTTTTCCTTCAGCTTGACGACCTCATCCTGGCTCTTGTCGAGGGGCACATCGGGGATAATCACCTTGTAGTAGATCTTGCCGCCGACCCTCGATTTGAGAATCTTGCCGTGAAATCCGGCGTGCTCGAGGTCCTGGAGGCGATAATCAGCGTTGGTCGGGTCCTCGTAGGATCCGATCTGGATTGCGATAGTGCCGGTGGGTCGAGAGGTCGGGGCCGTTGTCCCCTCGGGCGCCGCCCCGCTGCCGGACGGGACGCCGGCCGTGGGGCCGCTCTTGGACGGCGCACCCGTGTAGGGGCCGGAGCCATAGCCGAGCAGGGCAGCCGGGCTCGGAAACCGTGTGGCCTGCCCCGTCACCACCGCAGTCTCCGGGCTCTTCGGATAGCGGCTCTTCAGGAGCTCGACGATGCTTTTCGTTCGGGCGCCGAGATCGAGCCGAACGCTGACTTCGTAGAGGGTCGCGAGGTTTTGGGCCGTCAGCGTCGATTTCAACGTGCCTTCCAGGAGGTCGGCCATTGTTTTCTCGGCGTCGACGGTCTTACCCGCGATCTCGTCGAGCTTCACGGAGAGAACGCGCGCTTCCTCCACGGTTCGGGAGTCCTGGCAGATCGCAATGATCGAACGGACCTGGCCGCTCGCCTCTTCGAACCGGCCGAGCTGCAGGAGGATTCGGGCGGACTCCAGGAGGCTCGAAAAGTCCTTGTTCCCGGGAACCAACGAGGCGTTTTGATAGCTTTCCTGGGCTCCGGCCCAATTGCCGAGAAGCTCATCGAGCTCACCCACCATTACGTACGCGTCGTGTCGTGCTTCGTTGGTCGATATCTTCGGCAGCCCGTCGAGAATGGAGACGACCGCCTTGCGCGGATCGCTCATCAGGGCGGCCATGCGCAGCAGGGTCTCGTCCCATTGAGGTCCGGGCGGGTTGGAGGCCAGCCACTTCTGATAGGCTGCAACCGCCTCAGCGGCGTGCCCCTGCTGTTCGAGCGTGACGGCCTGTTGGAGATCTTGGGCGACGCCGCCCGACTGCGCGAGCAGAGCGAGAGCGAGGAACGACATGACGAAGGCAGGGAAACGGCTATTTCTTGCCGCGTTTCTTCTTTGGAGGCACCGGAGTCGGTTCCGGTTCGGGGATAGCTTCTTCTGCCTGGATGTCCGTCGCATTTTGTTTAGTTTCTCGGCTCTTTTCAGGCATAGCTTTCGCTTTTCTCTTGCGGACTGCGAACGGAAGGACGAGGAAGGTTCCGAAAAGGAATGCAACGAAGAGACTTACGAACACCGGCACGTTCTTCAGTGTGTAGAAGCCGAAGGAGATGTCTGCGACGTTGGTGATATTGAAGCCGGCGAACAGCACGACGATCGTCAGGACGATAAGGAAGGTTACGAGTCTCCAGGGCATGGGCCACTCTCCTTTTCTGTAGGTAGGCTTGCTTCGCAGCTACATGCGTTTGCGGTAGCCCCTGATGAACTTGAACAGGTTGATACCGCCCATGATCAGAAGCCCGATGCCCGAGATCGACAAGAGCGTGCCCGCAATTCCGCCGAGAAAGGGAACCGCTGCGACAGCGGTAAGCACACCGGCAGCGGTCGTGATGAGACCCGCGGTGCGATCGTCACGCGAACCGGAGATCGAGAGGCCGATGGCGGCAATGATGCCACCAACAATCAGGGCCGGAATTCCATGTATGCCGGTCAAAATGAGGAGTGCGATGCCACCCACAACTCCGCCAATGGCCTGCCCACCCTGCTTTACGAGTGTTTTCCGTGGAACCAAATCGCTCATGGTGTGTCTCCTCCGAGGATTTTGCTGACATACAGTCGAATCACGTTCCAATCATCGTTTTTCGGGAGCACTATCCAGGCTCCTTTGTTGAAATCATTGGATAGGTGCTTTCCGCTGTTTCCTAGATAATAAATATTTGTGTAGGTTTGGTAAAGAACATTCGCCGTGTCGATGACGAAGTGTCCGGTGGTCGGCACGTTTCGGTAAGTCAGGAACAGGTTGACCAGCTCCGCGGGGGTGAAGTTCGTGTCGATGTATCGGAAGAAGACTCCGACCAGGTTGTAGAGCTTGGAAACGTCGAACACATCCATGCGTTCGATCTTCTTGCGGATCGCTGCGAGAATGTCCTGTTGACGGTAGGCGCGCGCAAAGTCCGAGCTCGTGTGCCGTGAACGGGCGATGCGGAGGGTTGCGATGCCGTCGAGGTGGTGCATCCCGGCAGTGTAGGAAAGCGTCGTCCACTGCCCGTTGTTGCGTACTCGGTAGGTCGGATCCACGAGCGGCTCAGGCAGGTAGACATCGATGCCGCCCACGATATTGATCACGTCAATGAACGCGTACATATCGATGACGATGTACTTGCGGATCGGCAGGCCGGTGATCTCCGCAATCTCGCGAGTCAGCTCCTGCGGCCCGAAATGCTCGTAAACCGCATTGATCTTCCGCCCCTTGTAGTAAAGGTCGCGCGGGATGCTGATGAGGACGATGCGGCCCTGCGCGCGGTCAGCATGAACCACGATGATCGTGTCCGTTTCGTCCTGGTGCGCACCGCACAGCAGGAAGTCGACCGCCTCGGTGCTCGAACCCGGGTTACCGGCAGTGACCTTCGAGCTCGAGGAAAGAACCCCGTTCCTGTTAGGGAGTTTTTTTTTTGAACCCACGGACGTATCGATTTGAAGGGTCTTCAGGGCGCTGATTGGCACGCCTTGACTGTCCATGAGATAGATCGTCCCGAGTTTCTTCTGGACTGCGAACGAGCCAATGCGGTTGCCGTCCGCGTCGGTGAAATCGTAGTAGTAGTAATCGATGTCCTGCCGCGGGCTCGTCGTGAGCTTTATTCGACGTGAAGAGAGGGCGAGCATGAAGGTCTTGTCGTCACGGAGCGACTCTATCCGCTTTCGTGCGGCGTCGACTCGCCTCTGCGCCAAGGTTGTGAGGTCGAGGTTCCGCAGGTCATCGGGAAATCCTGCAAGGAAAGAGTCGACGTTGCCATACCGGTGAGCGCCCGACGAGACCCCGAGTGTCCGGGAGTTGAGGGTCACGTTGAGAAGTATTGCGCCGCCTCGCTCCACGCTCATCGAATACCCAATTTCGTTTCTTTGCGGCTTGGTTATCGTCAGGCCGTTTTTCTTGACGATTTCTCGGACCGCCGGGTTCTCGAGGACTGCAGCAAAAGACGACAAATCGGAGGAGAGCCGAGTGAAATGAGTGTCGAGCGCCGCGGTGCGTGACTTGAGGAAGTCTCCCATTCGCTTCTCGACGCCGTGCACCGTGAGCTCCCTGCCGAGGAAGTCGACGATTCGAACGTTTCGCGACACCGGGTCGATGGTGATGGTGAAGTAGCTTCTGCCGTTTCGATCGAGAATCAGAGAATCGGATCCGGACTTGAGCGGTTTGAGCCCGTTGCCCTGCTCCATGCGGGCAAGCTCCGGCGAGGATGCGAGCTCGGCGAAGCGCCTGCGTGTTATTTGCTGGTCGCGGTCCTGGATGAGCGTGTCGAGTCCGTCGAGAAACATCTCCTGCGAGTCGGTCGGCGGTGCCTTCGACGCTGCCTCGGCGCTCTGCTTGAGGATCGGATATTCCCTGCCGGGCAGCTTGAGCGCCTGTCGGGCGTCGTTCGAGTCTTCGGCAAGGAGCATCAGGTTCTGCTTCAGAAAATCGAGCGACGCAGTATTGTCGCGAACTGCGCTCATGAGTGATTCGTTACGAGCTTCGAGTCTTCCGGAGACCGAATAGATCTGCAGCCCAAAGACGACGAGAAGAGCAATCAGCACGACGAGCAAGCCGCCGACCACGAATCCGATGAGGAGTGGAGAGCCCTTCCTTTTGTTCGCCAAACGTACCTCTCAGCCGCTCGAAATTTGGAAAGCCGAAGCGTTCTAGTGACGGAACGAGCGTTGGCCGGTAAATACCATTGCTACTCCGGCCTCGTTGCACGCCTCGATGCACTCATAGTCACGAATGGACCCCCCCGGCTGCACGATTGCCGTCACCCCTTCGCGAATGCCGACGTCGATGCCGTCGCGGAATGGGAAGAACGCGTCCGAGATCATGACGCTTCCTTCCAGCCCGCCGTGCCCGCGGGAGACCTCCTCCTCGATTGCCCTTCTTTCCTCGGAGCTCTCGAGGAGGTTGAACGCCCTGCCGTGACGACTCCAGCAGAGCCTATCGGCCATCTTGCGGTAGGCTTTGTCTCGAGCGATTTCCGCTACTCCCACGCGGTCCTGCTCGCCGGTTCCGATTCCGACGGTGGCGCCGTCTTTCACATAGAGAATCGAGTTGCTCGTCACACCGCTCTCCACCAGCCAGCCGAAGAGCAGATCGTTCGCCTCCGCCTGGGTCGGCATCCGCGCGATCCGATATTCGACTCCCTTATGGGTCGTAGCGGCCGGCAGGAAATCCTTCGGCGAACGTGCCTTCGGAGTGAAGGACCACTGGGCTATCATTCCGCCGTCGATGAGTGACTTGAGCTCCACCACACGCTCGTCGACATAGTCTTCGAGGCGCTCGATGTTCCGGATTCGCATGATCCGGAGATTCTTCTTCGCTGCAAGGATGTCGAGCACGCCCTCGCCGAACTCCGGTGCGACCACTACCTCCGAGTAGCTTTCCGCTATGAGCTCGGCCGTCTCGCGGTCGAGCTCACGGTTCACGGCGATGACGCCGCCGAACGCGGCGATTCGATCCGCAAGCCATGCCTTTCGGTAGGATTCGGCGAGGGAGGAGCCGACCGCCACGCCGCAGGGGTTGTTGTGCTTCACGATGACCGTGCACGGGCTGTGAGAGAAGAACTTCAGGATATTCAGCGCACTGTCTGCGTCGGTGATGTTTATCTTGCCCGGGTGCTTGCCCGACTGCAGCAGCTCCACCGACGACGCGAGGTATCGGCCGGGGGCGATACTCTCTACTTCTCCGAAGACGAGGTTGCCGTTCCTGAGCCTGTAGAGAGCGGCCTCCTGGTCGGGGTTCTCTCCGTAGCGAAGTCCCCGCTTCTCACCCTCGATGGTCCATTCGGCCTTCTCGAAGACCAGAGTCTGACGGGATTCGGCGGACCCGGTCTCGTCACTGAAGGTGATCTCCATACGGGGCGGGAAGTGGTCGCCGATCATGGTGCGGTACATCGCCGCAAGGTTCTTATCGCTCATTCGCGGTCCAACTCGTAGCTGCCGGCGACCTCTTCGGGTGTGAGCCCGGCGAGATACCCTGCAATTGCGGAATCGTAGGCGGCGGAGTGCTTGAACGCCTTCTGCGCAAGAGCAAATCGACGGCGGAGACTGATCGACCCGCCGTTCGCCACGAGCTCGGTGAGAACCGATTCATAGTCGTCGGGGTCGCAGACTGCGGCGACTCGAATGAAGTTCTTGGCGGCCGCTCTGAGCATGCACGGGCCTCCGATGTCGATATGAGCCCGGGCGTCCTCGCAGGTGACCCCTTCTCGCGCGATCGTCTGTTCGAATGGGTAGAGGTTGACGACGACCATGTCGAATGGAACTGCTCCGCTCCGCCTGAGATCCTGCTGATGATCGGGGTTGTAGCTCTCGCTCAAGAGCCCGAGGTAGATCTTGAAATCGAGGGTCTTGACCAGCCCGCCCTGCATCTCCGGTTGCCCGGTGAAATCGGAGACCTTGATCAGATTCCGCCCGGCAGACTCTCCGAGCAGCTCCGCGAGCCGGCCATGGGTGCCGCCGGTCGAGAAGAATCGGACATTCTCGTTGAGACCGACGAGACTCGGGACGAGGAGGTCGAGGTTGCGTTTGTCGGCGACGCTGACGAGGACGTTCGACACGGCGACGCGATCGTCGATTCGTGCGACGCGATTTATCACGACCGCTGCTCCCGCAGCTGCGCCGAATGGACGGCATTATACATGAGCATGGTGATGGTCATCGGGCCAACTCCTCCCGGCACCGGCGAGATGAATGAGGCCTTCTCTCTCACGGAATCGAAGTCGACGTCACCTGCGAGGCGATAGCCGCGCTTTTTTGAAGGATCATCGACCCGGGTCGTGCCGACGTCGATGACGGCGGCTCCTTCCCTCACCATTTCACCGGTGATGGAGCCCGGTTTGCCCATTGCAGCGATCAGGATGTCCGCCGATCGTGTAAAGCCGGCAAGATCCCTTGTCTTGGTATGGCAGAGGGTCACGGTCGCATTTGCCTCCGAGGAGCGCTGCATCAGCATATTCGCAAGGGGTTTCCCGACGATGTTGCTCCTCCCGACGATGACGACGTGGGCCCCGACCGTGGAAATTCCGTACGCCGAAAGCAGCTTGAGAACGCCATGAGGCGTGCAGGGGAGGAAACGGGGTACACCGAGGACCATTCGACCGAGGTTCGTCGGATGGATTCCGTCGGCATCTTTGTCGGGATCGATGGCGAGAAGCACCTTCTGCTCGTCGATATGTCGCGGCAGCGGCAACTGGACGAGGATACCATCGAGGCGTTCGTCGCGGTTCATTTCGTCGACGACGGCCAGAAGCTCGGCCTCGCTAATCTCGGCCGGCAGCCGCCGGTTCCCGGAGTATATCCCGAGCTCCTCACAGGCTCGTTCCTTGCCCCGAACGTAGCTCGCGCTTGCCGGGTCGTCGCCGACCAATACGACTCCCAAACCGGGCACTACCCCACGGCCCTTCAGCTCGGCGATATCTCGCGCGATTTCGTCCCGCACGCGGGCCGCCACCTGCTTTCCGTCGATCAGCTCAGCTGCCATCCTCGTTCCTTACTTCGCCCTTTGTATCACCTCTCCCTCGAAGATGCAACAGCGCCTCGATGCCGCGCTTCGATGTCGGCTTGAACAAACCAATGGCGGATGCTAACATGGCCGCGTTGCCCGGCCTCATCGGCGGATACCTGCTCGAATGTGCGGCTCGGTCGGCAAACGGCGCTCTCTCGGATCCGACGGCGGCGCCGCCACTTCAGAGAGGTGTAGATTGATCAAGCGTTACCTATTGTTTTTCTTCCTCTGTTTGCTTGTCCTGGTGGTTGCGGGGGGATATGCCGCCGCGCAGTCTTCGGGCACGCCGGATCAGGCCCAGCCTTCGAAGCCTGCACCGGCAACCCCGGGATCGGGCCCGCCGCAGGGCGGGAAAACGCAGCTCTACGGCCTCGGCGACCAGATGTTCCTCATCAACCTGGGCCTTTTTGCTCCGCTCTTCACCCAGGATCCCACGACCGGTGCCATCCTCGATCCTCAGCTCTCCGCAGGCGGTGCCGGATCGCTCGAGGTCGACGTCTATCTGAATAACAACCTGAACGCGGGTATCGAGTTCGGCGGAGCGTTCACCTTCGACGTGAACAAGCAGCCGCTCTTCCTGATCCCTGTCACGGCAAAGATCTCCTGGGTCTTTCACGTCTACCCCTTCGACCTGCCAATCTTCTTGGGCGCAGGGGTCAACTTCATGAGGTTGAACAACCAGCTCTATGTCGGGCCCATAGTGAGACCCGGGGCGGCGGGCTACTGGAACATTACCTCCAAGTGGTCGGTCGGCGTCCGCGCAGAGTACTGGTGGGTTCCCGAGATCTACTTTGGCCCGACCCCCCCGGCGAGCCGCAGCCGCTTCGGCAACTTCTTCACGCTGTCTCTGTCTGGGCTGTACCATTTCTAAGGATTGAAAGAATGAGGTTTCATCGAATGTTTCGATTGCAGAATCGCCCGAACGAGAAACTCAGGCTTGCGAGGTCGGGCGTCGCCGCCCTCCTCCTCGCGGCCGCGTCATTCCTGCTCGCCGGCTGCAACGGCGGCGGGACAGGCATCTTCTACACACTCGAGAAGGCGACCGTACAATCGGCGGGCTCGGGAATCGGCAGCACTCGAGCCGTCACCAGCATGGCGATCGCCGGCACTTCGCCCGGCGTCTATTACGCCGCGGCGGGGAAGGTCTACGGATCACTCGCGGGCACGACGATCTCGTGGAAGGCGGTGACTCCGCCGGTAGCGGGCTACATCTGCAACTCGCTCGCCGTGAGCAGCACAACGCTTTACGCGGTCTACTACGACCCCAACTCCGATACCCCGGCCTCCTACCTCTACCAGGCGCCCGTTACGGCCACCGCCGTGGATCAGAATCCGAGCTGGACGCCGGTGCCGGGGTTCGGACCGAGCACCACCAGCCTGACCGTGCAGAAGGTCTTTTCGGTGAA
>CAZDMH010000022.1:0-69120 GCA_964506755.1 uncultured Spirochaetales bacterium | reverse complement strand
TCCTGGTTCGTCTCGGGCAACAAGCTCTACACCGGTACGACCTCGCCGATCACAAGCTTGAGCTTGGTTTCCCCCCTTCCGCCGATCGACACCGGAGCGGTCTTCCGCAACATCTACTGGGCGGCGTCGGCGAGCACCCTCTTCGTCTCCACCGATCACGGCGACGTGTCGAAGACGGGCGGTCTCGCAGGGAAGGTCTTCGCCTACAAGGGCGGAACGTGGAGCACTGCGAGCATCGTCTCCTGGCCGAGCGGCGTCACGCTGACGGGTCTGAACGGGTTCTACGACTACAGTGCGAGCGCTACGAGTCATGCAGTCATGGTCGGGGCGGACATCGGCGGCTACTACGAGATCGGCATCAATCCATCGACCTTCTCGGTCTCGACGGCATCCACTTCCCCGATTACCCTCGGGCAGCCGGGAAACACGACGACGCTGACGGCAGGAGCCGACTACGTATCGACCGCCCTGGCATCGGCCCACGTTCTCGGGTTCTTCGAAGATGCGGCTGCGTCGCCCACGAGGATCTTTGCGCTCAGTCAAAACGGCCTTTGGTTGAACGAGCCGAGCTCCACCGGCCAGCGCACCTGGACCCTGCAGTAGCGGAGCCCGCCCTCCGGACGCTCTCTCGCACACGCCCGCCGAAGCACTAACGTTGGCGAAGCGCCCCTATGTCGTAGGGCGCGCTTCGCGGGGCACCGTCGAGGTCGCTCTTCAGGCCGCCGTAGGGCGCCGGATCGACACCTTTCCCGACACACTGTGAGTTGGATTTCAGGTGGAAATCGCCCCCGCCGATGAAGGTCTCCCCCGGCGCCTCGCTGATGTTGCCCGAGATCCCGGCCGCCTCCGGGGCTATCGCGTTCAACGCACCCACTGTGTCGACGCCGCCGCCGGCCGGCCGGCCGAGGACGACCGGGTATCCGTAAATGTCGTTCGCGATGATGCGCGGCAGCGCGGTACCGGCGCGGATCGAGATCGCCCGGCCGGCCGGCGCTGCTTCGTGGGCTGGCGCCATCGGTCGCGCTACGATGTTGTCGACGATGTCGACCTGCGGCGAATCTTCAAGGGCGATAGCCGAAGCGTGCCCCCTCGCCTCGCCGCCGTAGAGGGTGTTTCCCAGAATCTTCCCCCGCCACTGGCTGAGTGATACACCGAGAAAGTCGCCCGACGCGGCCCCGAGCAGCAGATTTCCGAGGATTTCGCCCCCGGAGCCGCTCAGCTTGATGAGATAGAGGAACTCCGAAGTCTCTGCACCGGTGATCCGCGAGTGGGTGATGCGAACCTGCGAGTCGTCCGCCCATACTCCGGTCGCGCCGACCGAGCCCTGTGCGAGGATCTCCGAGCCGTCGATCGCAAGCGTGGAATGCTGGGCCTGCACCCCGAAGGTCAGATGTGAGTCTGCGGAGGCGTCGATGGTGGTGGCGTTTACGGCGACGGTGGATCCGCTCGCGAAGACGCCGACTGATTGTCTGGTGGATATGCCGGAGAAGAGCTTCGACTTCTCCAGCGTGAGCTTTGAATCGAGCGCCTGGATCGACACGGTGCGCAGTCCGTCGGTCGGGTTGAAGACCGAACCGGAGATCGAGCCGGTCGATTGGTCGGCAAGGGAGAGAAGCACCGAGTCACCGGTCGTCTCACCGGCGGTAAACGAGCTGCCGCTCACCTCGACGCTCGCGCCGCGGGCCGAAAGCGCGGGGGCGCCCCCTTGATTCACGAGGGAGGTACGATCGAGGGAGATGTGCCCTCCCTCGGCATCTACGACGGGCCGGTCGTTGAGGTTCGCGAAGATGCGGCTGTTAGAGACGGAAAGCGAGCTTCGTCTCAGCATGAAGATCGATGCGCTGTTTTCCCGGGCGTGGAGCGCAACGTTTTCTATCGACAGCCCGCCGTCGTCGATGGCGAACAGCGGTGTACCGTCCTGTCGCTCTTTCGTCGATGCTGTGACGACGGTTGCCTGCTTTCCGGCAGTCGTTGTTTGGTGCCAAACCTTCGGGTCGAAATCTCCGAGAATGCTTATTCCTGTGCTGATGCGGTGACTCCGAGTCAGTGTATAGCTGCCGGATGCGAGGAATATCGTCCCACGCCCCATCTCCTGAGCGAGCTGAAGCGCTCTCTCGAGGCTCTTTACCGGCTCGGTGCTCGTTCCTTCGTTGGCGTCATTACCACGCGGAGCCGTGTAGACCACCCCTCTGTCGAAATAGACAGTCCATTCGGGCGTCTTTGCTGAATGGTTGCCGGCAGCATCGACGGTGTAGGCGTGTATCCGGTAGCGGGCCGAGGCCTCTCCCACTCCGATCGTTACCGGTTGTTCGTACTTGATAGGCTTCGTCGAGGAGAGGGAGCCGGAGGAGATGAACGGGGTCAACTTGTCGAGGGAGTAATAGATGGTTCCGCCGCTGGAGCGCAGAGTGAAGCTCTCGGGCTGCTGATAGCGGGCGTTGTCGACGATACCCGATATGGAGGGCGGCGGCGGGGGCGTCCGATCGATCGTGAAGCTGATCGACTCCTCTCTGGTTGTTGTCGGGGAGTCGGAGGCCGCAAACGCGCCCACGCGCACCTCGTAGCGGCGCGTATCACCGGGCGGGGTATCGAGCACGAGCTTGCCGGAGAGGAGCGGAGAGAATCGGGTTACCTCCGGCGGCATGCCGCCGTTCGAGTCGACCTCGTATCGCAGCACGGCAGACGGGGCCGAGCTTTGCAGCGTCACGCTCGAGTTGTAGAGACCCCCGTTCTCGGCCCCGGTTACGAGCTTCCCGGAGCCCGGGCCTTCCGCCTGAGACTTCGCCCCCGTCGAACGTGAGCCTGCCGGCCCGCCAGCCGATGCGCTCTGAGGACCCGGCGGCGACACGAGCACTCGATAGACGGCTGGATTGGGATTGATGTTGCCGGCAGCGTCCTCGGCGGTCGCGAGTATTGTATAGAGCGTGGGGATGCCTCCGCGCGGCCGGAGAACGATCGGATCCGAGTAGAGGGGCGACTGTGCCGTGGGCACCGGCGGATCGCTTCCATCGTCGCTCATTTCGTAACGGTAGCTGCCTGAGCCGCCGTCGATCGTGACGGCTACTTCTCCCTCCACCCGCGTTCCCTGCGGGTCGGCGTGAATGACCGGGGCGGGAGGCACCCTACGGTCGATCGTTACGGTGTATGTCGCGCTTTTTTCGTCGGTATTGCCTGCAAGATCGCGGGCCGCGAGGCGTAGGCGGTAGGTCCGTTGCTGCCCCTGGGGAGCATCGAGCTCGACAGGAGTTTCGAACGGTCGCCCAGCTTTGCCGAGCGGATCTCCCGGCTCTCCGGCGCTGGAAAGGCTCAAGTAGACGGTTTCGTCTTTCGGCGTCGTGGGAGGATCAAGGGTCAACGGATGATTGTAGAGTGTCGACGAGGCAAGATCGGCCAGCTTCGGCACGATCGGCGGGATACGGTCAATCGTGAAAGGTATCGTAGCCACCGGGCCCAGCTTCTCCCCGATAGCTGTTCGGAGCTTGACGACGTAGGACTTCTCACTGCCGGAGGGCACTGCGAACTGCATTCCCGATCCGAATACCGGCGAGGAGAGGGTCGGATCCTCCGGGGGTTTCCCGTCGGTCGAGAGGGTGTAATGAACATCCACTCCGCTGCGCGACTCGACCTCGAGCGAGCGGTCGTCGTTGTAGATTCCGCCGGCTGAGATGCCCCAGTAGGTAGGCAGCGACGGAGCTCTGCGATCAACTACAAAGGGGCCTCCTCTGCTCACATTGCTGCGCAGGCCGTTCTTATCGGTCGCCACGGCGGCCACGTAGTACACTACCCGTTCCCCCGCCATGCCTGTGAGCTTGACGCTTCCGGAGTAGGTTTGTGCCGAAGGTCCCGGGTTCATCGGTGGGGAACCCGTGTCACTGACTACGTAGGATATCTGCCCGCTGCCCGAGATCGAAAGGGTGCCGCCAGTGAACGAGATCACCGGTTCGCTCGGAGGGTACTCGTCGACTCGCGCCTGCAAGAGCTGCGAGGGGGGCGAAAGCGCACCGGTGGGATCGATGGTCGCGAACTTCATCGAAAAGACGACGTTCGCTCCTCGCGGGACGGATAGGAGCATGTCCGGGGTTGCGCGGGGCGAGCTCGTGGTAGGATTGGCAGGTGTTGTACCATCAAGCGTACGCTCGTAGACGACAGTCGAGCCCGTCGGTGCTTCGGTCGTCACGTGAACGCTTCGATCGTTGGGTCGGGTATTGGATGTGTGCAGCTTTACTTTTGGCGGGACGGGGGCCCTCGTGAGGAAGGGGTACTCTACCGAAACTACCTCGCTTTTCGTGTCGTTGGGGGCATAGGCACGTGCTCGAACGGTCAGTGTACCTTCCGATTCGGCGGGCAGCTCCGGAACGAACGGTCCTCGGTAGAGCCTCGAGCGCTCGTCGGGAATGCTGCCGTCGGTGGTGTAGTAGACCTTCGCGAAGGATGCGTCTTCGATGGCGATGCGAGTTCGCGGAGAGGCGATCTTCCCTCCGAGGAGCGTCACCGTCGGTGCCGGGGCGTCCCGGCGGTCTACGCTGAAGAAGAAGCGATAATCGGGTCCCCACGAACCACCGTTCTCCAGGCTGCGAAGGCGAAACGCATAGTGGCTAATCGTCCCGGGCGGACCGCCGAGCTCGATCGGTTTGTCAAACGGCATATCACTCGAGTCGGGTGCCTGCTCTCGGAAGCTGTAGAAGAAGCGCCCAGATTTCGGAGGTGACAAGGTGAGCGGCTTGGCGCTCGTCTGCGAAGAGAGCGGTGGGGTGCCGTCTTCTTTCACAGTGAATTGCACTTCTGCAGTCAGCGGTTTCTCAGAATCCTCCCCGAGAGCCGCTATGCGAAGGTCGACCTGTCCGGTGCGGGAAATCAATGTCGGTCCCTCGTAGCTTCGTCCGTTCACCGTGGGGTCAGTTCCATCGACACTGTAGCGGACCCAACGGAACCCTGCGGTGGCGACGTCGAGGAGTTGCTTGTTGGCGAACCGCCCCGCAACGGGGCTGAGCACCTGAATCGAGGTCGGCGACGCAGGCGGCCGCACTGTCGGTGTCTGCCCGGCGCCTCCGCCGCCGGGCGCGGAAGCGCCGGCCGGGGGAAGGCGATCGATTGTCCAGACCGACTGGTCGGTCTGGACAATCTTGCTTCCTTCGACGGCCTCGAGGGTGACGCGATAGGTCCGCTGTTTTCCCGGGAGCGCCGTGAGGTAGAGAGGTACCGTGTAGCGAATCGTGGGAGTGTCCGTTTGACCGGTGCCGTCGATGGCGACGCGGTAGGAAAGGGCCTGCCCGGCCTTCGGAGGAGCGAGTGTGACGACGATCGCGTGATTGTAGCTTCCGGGTGCGGGATCCACGCGGAATGATTGGGCCTGTAAGGGG
Source organism: uncultured Spirochaetales bacterium (assembly GCA_964506755.1). GTDB lineage: Bacteria > Spirochaetota > Spirochaetia > DAHUYW01 > DAHUYW01 > CAZDMH01. The sequence continues at coordinate 63,760 of CAZDMH010000022.1, read as the reverse complement.
AGGAGCGCCACGGTGTACGCCAGAATCAGTGAAACAAGAGTAGGAACTCGATTCATCTGCCCTTCCGTCAGCAGCCTATCGAAAACGCTCCGCCGTGGAACAGGGCGAGCGGCACGGGTTCTCAGCGACCCAACGTTTCGAGGATCTCGGCGAGTCCGGGATCCGAGCTGTAATAGTACTGCTCCTTTTCTTCTTCGGTAAGTCCGACAAGCTCGTGGCTCATATAGTGAATCCAGACGTCGTCGTCGGGTGATTCTATCACATGTTTGCGGCAGAAGTAGTCGGGATGTATAGGAAGGGTTTCGTGTTGATACGGGAAAACTTTGTAGTCATGGACGGCGATTTTGAGATCATCGCGAGGGATACCTTTGTCGATGATGATCTCTGCAAGGTGGTTTATCGTGCGCCCGGAATCGAATATGTCGTCCACGAGAAGAACCTTGTCGCCAGTGCGCAGATGGGCGGGATTGTAGGTCCAGCCGTCCACCATGACCCGCGTTTGCTTTCGGATGTCGGTGTATGATCGGGCAACGACTGCGGCGTAGAAGACCGGACGGGCATTGGTCCGGACGGTCTTGAAATACTCGCTGATGACGTTCCCGATGTAGGCTCCTCCGCGCAGCAGAACGTAGATGACGTCGGGGATGAAGCCGTCGTTGTGGATCGAGTGGGCAAGCTTCAGGGAGTTGTTTCTCACCTGAACGTAGGGCAGGAAGTCCTTCTTCATGGGGGTCCTTTGTGGAAAAAATCAGGCAGGCGGAGCGCTCCGCCTGCCCGTTCATGATAACCTGCCGATGCGTTTATGCCAATTACTTGTTGATGCCGATGCTGAAGGTCGAACCCTGCCGCTCGACATCGAAGTTGAAGTGGCTTCTCTTTTCGTTGATGTCCTGATAGAAGTCCATCGCGTTGGAGATCGGCTGGTTGTTGATCTTCTTTATGACGTCGCCCTGCTGGAGCCCGGCAACGGCCGCCGGGGTCTTGTCGATGACGTTGACGACGACGAGCCCCTGTACGTTGTCTGCAAGCTTGAGCTGTTGGCGAATCTGACTGTCGATCGGCAGGACGCTGATGCCCGGCCAGAGGTTGCGGTTCTTTTCGATAGCTGCCTGATCCTTTCTGAGTCCTATCCTGACGGTAACAGTTTTCGGGGTGCCATAGCGGATGAGGTCAAACGTCGCATCCTTGCCTGCAGGCAGGTCGCCGACCATGCGGATGAGCTCGTCCGTATTCTTCACGTGCGTCCCGTTGATCGAGGTGATGAAGTCGCCGGGAAGAATCCCCCCCTTCTCCGCGGGAGAGCTCTGGAAAACGTGATAGACGAAGGAGCCCTCTTTGTTCTCGAGCTGCATCTCTTTGGCGAGGCTCGGATAGGGATCCTGAACGCTCACGCCGAGCCAACCGTATTGAACGGAGCCGTGGTTGATGAAGTCGCCGATCGCCCTCTTCGCGTCGTTGATGGCGATCGCGAACCCGAGACCGACGCTTCCGCCGGATGGTGCGACGATCCAGTCGTTGATTCCGATGACCTGACCTTCCATGTTGACGAGCGCTCCCCCCGAGTTGCCTCGGTTGATCGCTGCGTCGGTCTGGATGAACTGGTCGATGGTGTTACCGGGACCGACCCCTTGGCGGCCCTTCGCGCTGACGATACCAGCGGTGACGGTGGACTGGAACCCGAACGGGTTTCCGATGGCGAGAACCCAATCGCCTACCTGAGCCGAGTCGCTGTTGCCGAGGGTCGCAACCGGGATGTTCTTGTCTTTTGTCGTGAAAGACACCAGGGCGAGGTCCTTTCGTGCGTCCTTTCCGACGAGCTTCGCCGTGAACTCACGACCGTCGTAGAGCTTGACTTTGATCTCGGTAGCGCTGCCGACCACGTGGTTGTTGGTGAGCACGTAGATCGTGTCGCCGCTACGCTGCACCATAACGCCCGAACCGAGCCCCTCTTGCTTGAACTCCTTGCTCTGAGGACCGTTGTTCTGATTCTGTTGGCCCTGACCCGGACCGCCGAACGGCGGGAAAGGGAAGTTGAACGGGAATCCCTGCCCGGAATCGGGCACCGGCTGCTTCACCACGTCTACCACGGTAATCTCTACGACCGTGGGAAGGACCTTCGCAGCAACATTGTGAAAGGATGGAACCCCGTTCACGACCGGTACGCCGGAGGAAGAAGATGAGGATGGTGTCTCCTGTGCGTGGGCGGTGTCCCCGGCCGGGAGACGTGTCGAGCAGGAAAATGCAAAAAGCGCCAGAACAAAACCTGCCACAATACCGACAAGAACGAGATTGAAAACGAAAAACTTTCGCGAATGAAATAGAGTGTGTTCGGACATGCTGGCTATCCTCCGTCCATTTGTTACACAGATTACTCTTCAGTACACTAATTAAATCCAACTGCACACTGAAATCAATTTTGCAGGCGACAAAGTTACATGCTACGGAAGTGCCGTGAGAATCTCAGTGTGATCTTTGAAGACGGCCACGGTGTGCTCGAAATGCGCTGAAAGGCTGTGATCGACCGTTTCCACGGTCCAACCGTCGTCGAGAATCTCGACCTCGTCGCTGCCGAGGTTGATCATCGGCTCGATTGCCAGTACCATCCCGCCTTTCAAACGGGGATTCGGTCCGGGCCCGACGTAGTTGGGTATTTGGGGATCTTCGTGCAGCGAGAAGCCGACGCCGTGACCGCAGAATTGCCGCACGACTCCGAATCCGTGCTCGTCGGCATGGTCGTAAACCGCGCTCGAAATGTCCTTAATGCGGTTGCCGGCCCTCGCCTGCTCGATCCCGAGCTGCAGGCATTCCTTGGTTACCCGGAGCAGTGTCTCGACTTCCTTCGATATCGGCCCGACCGCCACTGTGCACGCCGCGTCGCTGATGTATCCGTTCAGATCCACACCGAGGTCGAGGCTGACAATGTCCCCCGCTTTGAGCTTGCGCTTGTCGGGTATGCCGTGGATGACGACCGAGTTGACCGAAATGCAGATACTCGCGGGAAATCCTTGATAGCCGAGAAAAGCCGGCTTCCCTCCCCGCTTGCGGATGAAGTCACGGGTGAAATTGTCGATTTCGAGAAGTGACACGCCCACGTCCACCATCTTGACGATCTCCCGATAGGTCTCCGAGAGAATGTCGCAGGAGTCACGGATCTTGCCGATGTCGGATTCGCTTTTCAGTTTGATCATCTATGTTCCAGGCCGATTGGAAAGTATCATTTTTGTAGGGTGGAATCAAGTTTTTTCCGGAGGAGGGCCGCCGACAGATTGCTCGGGTCCATATCCAGCGCGTAAAGCACCTCTCGTTTCGCGGCCTCGGTGTTGCCCATCTTCTCGAGCGCTTCGGCAAGGGCCACGTGTATCACCGCACGCTGAGGGCTTTTCATCCGTGTTTCGCCGTCGCCGGTGAGCATGGAATCCGCCTTCTGGAGGTTGTCGGAGGCGCTCTTGGGATCGCCCTGTTTGAGCTCGACGACGCCCATGTCGTAGAGGGTCTGCCACCGCGGAGTGATTGAATAGGCCATGTTGAGCTGCTCCATCGAGCTCGCGTAGTCGCCGAGCAGGGCATCGTAGATGCCGTGATAGAGGGGGAGCCACTCTGCGTCCGTCCTCGTCTTCATCTGTGCAAAGATGAGCCTGAGTCCCTCGTAGTCGTTTATCCCGAGGAGGTACCACCCGAGAAACCGGGCGATGCGGTCCCGGTCGCTTCCGCTCGCACGGTAGAAGAGCTCCCACAGCCTGGAACGAAGCCGCTCCGGATTCTCGGAAGCGCCTGTAATCCGCATTGAAAGGAGGTTCGCGTCGAGATCCCACGGGTGGGACTTGAGGTACTCCGTAAGCAGCGAGCCGGCCGACTGCAGGTTCCCCGTGCTCTGCTCGAGCGAGGCGAGGGAGAGGACGACCTCCCGCTGATCCGGGAAGCGCTTCTGTCCTTCGCGCAGGAGCTTGAGGGCATGAGCGACGCTGACTCGAGCGCTCTTGCCGGCGGCCGCCAGCCACGCAAGATCTGCGTAGGGCATCCAGGAAGCATCGGGATGTGCCTGTATCATCTGCTCGTATGCGATTGCGGCCTTGTCGTATTCTTTGTTCTCTACGAGCACGTCATCGGCCAGCAGCTGAAAGCTCGGAGAGCGATCGGCCTCGGGAACGCCCTCGTAGTAGCTCTGAACGCTGTCGTATTGGCCCGCGTCATAGCTGATGAGCATTCCGGCTTCGGGGTTCGCCGCAGCGCCGAGTGAGAGCAGGAGGGTGTAGGCATCCTTCATTTGACCCTTCCAGGCATACAGGAGCACCGCGTCGAAGAGGAGATCCGAGCTGTTTATCTCTTTTGCGAGATTCTCGAACAGCGCGGGATCTCTCGAGGTTAGGGTGTCGATGATCCGTTGGTCTTCCTTAGAGACCGACTGTCCTGAGATATGCAGATTAGGATGTGCCCGAAGGATTGCTTCGGTGGCAAAGCTCTGATATCGTGCGCCGGTCAAATGAGAGCGTGCCGTAGCCTGCGCCTCGACGGGCTCTCCCCCTCTCGCCTGCGACAGAACCCTGAGAGCCCACAGCTCCTGTGAACCGGGAAGACTGTTGGTGCCTCTCGTGGCTACCTGGAGGAGGAATCGATAGTCCTTGGTCGCCTTCCCGATGGCGTAGGCGCGTTTGGCGATGGAGAGCCACGAGTCACGAGTGTTTGCCGATTTCATGGCCCTCTCGAGATACGGGAGCGCTGCGCTGTAGAAACCGCCGGAGATCTCGTTGTCCGCCTTCCTGACCAGCTCCGACACTGAGGCTCGCGACACTGCGAGGGTATGAGCGCGCAAGAACAGGACGATACCGGCGGCAACGAGCCCGAGAGCTACGACGCCGGCAGCTGTGTACAACACCGGCCTCGGCAGGGTCGCGAGCCTCGCGAGTGGCTTCATCTCAAGGATTCTTGGGCCTTGCGAATTCCATCGAGGACCCCGTTTATGAACCGGTAGGAATCTTCGCTGCCGAACTCCTTGACGATATCGATCGCCTCGTCGATCGTCACCGACGCCGGTATGTCTTTCTGGAAGAAGAGAGAATACACGCTCATTCGGAGAATGGCGAGGTCCACTCGCGACAGGCGCGAGAAGTCCCAGTTTTCGAGCTGTTGGCGAATTGCCGCGTCGATCGTATCGAGATTCTCGAGGCAGCCGGCGACGATGAGCCGCGCGAAATCGAGGGTTCCGCCGTCGACGCGCTGTCTGCGCTCCTCATCGAGCCAGGAGAACTGGGCAAGCTCATCGGCCGTGACCCTGTTCATGTCCCAGCCGTATAGAGACTGAAATGCAATGATCCTTGCCTTTCTCCTGGAGCCCATTGTGCTTAGTTCAGATTCTGATCGTAAATCTTGATATCCGCCTGTTTCTTGAGACTGTCGAGAATATCCTGTACGGCCTGGTTGAAGGCCTTGGACTTCTCCTGCTGCTCTATGTTCTGAGTGATGTATTCCCTCACCGTCATCGGATTTGCCGGGGAGATCTTGTCGCTCAGCGTCAGCAGCTTCGGTGGATAGTGTTCGGTAATCTTGACGATGTGATACCCGATCTTGGACTCGAGGACACCCTTTACTTGGCCGACTTTCAGCGAGAAGATTTCGTTCATAAACTGCTGCCCGAGAACCTGTTGAGCGCGTTGATCGTCGCGGGCGAGATATCCGAAGTCACCGCCGTTGTAGCGGGCGTGCTGATCGTCGGTGTACTGCTGCACGAGCTGATCGAAGGTGTCTTTCCCGTTGAGGTAGTCGCGATAGACCGTATCGGCCCGTTCCTTCGCCTTCTGCTTCTGCGCCGGGGTAAGATTTCGAGTGTCGATGAAGATCTGGCTGAAGCGCACGATTTCGGGATTGGTCAGACGGCTCGCGATCTGGTTGTAGCGGTCCTGGATCTGCTGCTCGCTCGGAGTGGGAACGTTGTTGAGGATGTCGCCCTTCTCTTTCACGATGTATTTCTGTTCCGTAAGCTGGGTCTTCAGCTGCTGGACGTAGTCCTTCCATGTGAGCCCTGTCTGTTGCTCGATCACGTTGTGGAACTGCTGGTCGTCCACTTGCCCGATTTGTCCCTCGATCGCCCGCTTCTGCTTGGCGATCGTGTCGTCGAGCTCCGACTGCGAGACGGTTATGTTTGCTTTCTCGGCCGCCTGTTTGACGAGGACCTCGTTGATCATCGCGTTGAGCACCTGTTTCGTTTCGTCCGGGGGGATCGGGAGGCCGTTTTGTTTCCTGATGGTATTGATCTGATCAATCCGCTGATTGAGCTGATTCACGGAAATGTATTCAGGTTTGGTCAGATTGACGGTCGCCGCAGGTTTGTCGATCACCTGCGCAAATGCTCCGGCTGTCGCCAAGAGCAATGGAATCAGAACCAGGGTAACTCGTTTCAACATCGCTTACTCACAGTATACATGGGATTTTCCGGGTCGACACCCGGCTTGGAGGCATAGAAGAGTCCTCGTCAAGATAGATGGAGCCGCTTTCCGACTTCCTCCGCTTCTGCGGGAGACGAAAGGATGTCCGAAAACTTCAGATACATGCCCTCTTGCTCCATCTGACGCATCAGTCGCGAGAGGGTTCTTCCAGTTCTCATGCCGGCGGTGATCGTGTATGCGAAGCTTCTCTTGCCGGCGACGATACCCGCGTTTGCCAGATACGCGGCAACCTTCTCCGGGATCTTTCCGCCCCAGGTATTGATTGCCGACGTGCCCACGGCAATGTACCCGTAGATCGTCAGCTTTGCGTTGATGTCACGATCACCGTCGATGATATCAACCTGGTTCCCCTGCGACTCTAAACCCCGGGCAAGGGCTTTGGTTACATCGAGGAGTTTATTTCGATTCTTGCCGGCGAAAAACACCGCCGCAACTCTCATCCGATCCCCCTTCGATAGCGAAATGCAGAGACTGCCGAACCGGGCGGCCGGTGCCTCCTCAACTCCCGGAACCGGATGTCGCCGGCTGGGTTTGTGACTGCCCCGGAGTATTCGACTGGGCGGACCCTCCGGTCGAACTCGACGGAGCGGACGCCGCTCCCGATCCGGTCGCCGCCTGTGCGTTCGACTGTCCGGTCGCCGGTGCCGCGCTCGTCCCCGAGCCTGGGGTAATATTCTGGTTGGAGCTCACCGAGGCATTCCACCAGTCCGTGGTCTGATTGGCCTGTGCCTTCTTCGCCGCTGCGAGGACGTCGCCTGCCTGTGTCGAACGGTTCGCCCACGCGATTCCGAAGGAGCAAAACAGGAAGATGGCTCCCAATATCGAGGTGAAGCGCGTGAGGATATTACCGCCCCGCGATCCGAACGGCGTCGAGCTTCCTCCGCCGAAGATTCCGCCCAGCCCCTCGCCCTGCTCGTCCTGTAGGAGAACAACACCGACGAGAAGCACCGACGTTGCGATAAAGATGACAATAAGTGCGATACCTAAAAATCCCATATCTAGTCCCTAATCGTTCTTCATGAGCTAAAGCGCGCTATGGCGCCGAAAGAGTCTGCTTTCAGCGAGGCCCCACCGACGAGCGCCCCGTCGATGTCCTCCATCGCCATCAGCGATGCGGCATTCTCCGGTTTCACCGAGCCGCCATATTGGATGACGAGATCATCTGCCACGGCCCGGGAATAGATGTTCGCAACCTTCTCCCGAACCGTCCTATGCACCGCCTCCGCGTCTTCGGGGGTGGCGTTCTTTCCGGTGCCGATTGCCCACACCGGTTCATACGCTATTGTAACCGCACCCATTTCGTTCGTCGAGACGTCACGAAGCCCCTCTTCGAGCTGGCTCAGGACGACCTCGTCTACCTCCCCGGCTTCCCGCTCGTCGAGAGTCTCTCCGACGCAGAGAATCACCTCCAGTCCGTGCTTCAGAGCGAGGCGCAGCTTCGCGTTGATCAGACCGTCTTCCTCCCCGTAGATATGTCGACGTTCCGAGTGCCCGAGGATCACCGTCGCCACGCCGAGATCCTTCAACATGTGCACGGATACCTCACCCGTGTGGGCTCCCTGCTCCTCGGAGGCCATGTTCTGAGCCCCCAAGAAGATGTTGGTTCCCCGAACGGCCTCCCCGACCGACTGGAGCGCCGTGAACGGCGGCGCTATCATCAATTTGTGCTCGACTCCGCGAAGCTCCGTGACGAGCTGCGACGCAAGCTGGACGGCTTCACCCACCGTCTTGTGCATCTTCCAGTTTCCCGCGATATAGTATCTTCTCACTCTCAAACCTACCTTTCCAACGCGACGATTCCCGGCAACGGCTTACCCTCGAGGAACTCGAGCGACGCCCCCCCACCGGTGGAAACGTGATCGATCTTGTCGGCGACGCCGAACTTGTTGACGGCTGCGACGCTGTCACCGCCTCCGACCACCGTTACTCCCTTGCACTCGGCTACCAGCTTTGCGACCTCAATGGTGCCCTTCGCGAACGCATCGAACTCGAACACCCCCATGGGACCGTTCCAGACCAGCGACTTGGCCGCAAGAATTCGGTCGCGCAGCTTCGCCAGGGTCGCCGGACCGACGTCCATTCCGATCTTGCCCGCGGGAATATCGACCTCTCCCACCTGTTCGGGTTTCGCATTTTCAGAGAATTCGGCCGCCACGACGTGGTCGACAGGGAGGATGATCTCGACCCCCGCAGTCTCGGCCTTCTCGAGCAGCGAACGAGCCGTATCTTCGAACTCGGTTTCTACCAAGGAGTTGCCGATCGTGTGTCCCTGGACCTTCAGAAAGGTGTAGGCCATTCCTCCGCCGATAATGAGCGTCGAGCACTTGGAGAGCAGAGATTCCAACACTGCGATCTTCGTCGACACCTTCGCGCCGCCGATGATCGCTACGAAGGGCTTGGCCGGGTTTTCGAGCACGCCGCCGAGGAACTTCACCTCTTTCTCGATCAGGAATCCTGCCGCCGACGGCAGAAGGTGGGCAACCCCTTCGGTGGAGGCATGCGCACGGTGCGCGCTGCCGAACGCGTCGTTGACGTAGACCTCGCCGAGTTTTGCGAGTGACTCGGCAAAAGCCGGATCGTTCTTCTCCTCTTCTGAGTGAAAGCGAACGTTCTCGAGGAGGAGGATCTCCCCCGCCCCGAGCCTGGTTGCCTGCTCTTCGACCTTCGCTCCGACACAGTCCTCCGCCATGATAACCTTTTTACCGAGGAGCTCGCCGAGCCGGTCGGCAACAGGTCTCAGGCTGAACTCGGGCAACGCCTGCCCCTTCGGGCGTCCGAGATGGCTCATGACGATGAGTCTCGTGCCGGGTTTGCTGAGGATGTACTCGAGCGTCGGCAATGAAGCGCGGATTCGCGTGTCATCGCTAATCCTACCGTCTTTTATGGGGACGTTAAAATCGACGCGGACCAACACCCGCTTGTTGTCGAGCATAAGGTCGTTCAGTGTCTTGATGGCCATAGTCTACCCCTTATAACAGTACTCCCGTTGCCGATTCAAGCTCGTGACCGTTGGAGCAACAGGATTGAAATGACGGAATTGGGCGAGTGTGCGTCTACCTCGTAGGACTATACCCATGGTCTGCTCAAGTGTCAATTCGAATTGACCGGATCGACGCGCCGCTCAGTCACTCGGAATCTTCAGGAAATTCCGGTAGAGCTCGCCGGGAGGCGGGACCGTCGTGTTTGGCTGCTCGTTTTTCGGAGGCGGGAAGATCACCCAATCCTCCGGATTGATGAGATCGAAGAACTGGTTCTTGGTTACCGTGCCCTCGCTGACGAGGGCGTCGGTTTTTGTGACCTCGAACGATCCGATGACCGCGTCGGGGGTGTAGTCGAAGCCGATTCGGTCTCGAGCGATCGTCATGGTGCCATTCTTGACGATGAGCAGCTTGTCTCCTGTCTTTACGCCGTCTATCTTGCCGAGATCGATGAGCCCTGAATCGAACTTCCGCTGAAGCAGTCTCCCGCGAAGAGGAAGAATGCCGTGCAAACCCTGCGCGACGTTCGCAAGGGCGTCGGTTACCCGGTTGTTGCCCGTCCGGTATGACTGCTCGCTGTCGATTTTCGTGCCCGTCAACGAGACATAGAGGTCTGCAGTAGCGCGGAAGTAGCGCTCGGATTCGTTGAAGTTCAGGATGACGAAGTAGTCCGTTCCCGCCTCACGTGCCGTGCGGAACGCGTCTGCGAAGCTCTTCGCCTCCGCGGGTTCACCGTCGATCGAAATGTTCTCATAGCTAACCAGAAGATCCTTCAGGTAGCCTGCGAGCACGCCCTGAGCCAGGTAGTGAATCATGTCGCCGTTCGTCGTGTAGAAGACGGAGACGTCGTAGGGTTCCCTCTGAAGCGTGAACTGCTGTACTCCCCACGTGTTGCTCACGCTGTCCTGCAGCAAGTTCGTTTCGATCTCGATCTGGTCGGTTATATCGGTGTTCGTCTTCCCGATCTTCTTGAGCACATTTAGCTCCGAGAGATACTTCGCGGGGTATCCCTCTTTGTTGAAGACATCGGCGTAGAGTACACGGCCGTGCATGGAATAGGGATCGATCTTCAGACCGCGGCGAAACTCCCGAAGCGCGCGGTCGGTGTAGTTGCGCTGTTCGTAGGCGGTGCCCTGGTCGAAATGGTACTGGGCGAACCTCGCTCTCCGCGGGTCCTTGATGTCGGTCTTGGTAACGAGCTCGTTCTCGAGGGCGATTCGCGAGACCTCGTCATCCGGTCGGACTGAAAAGGCCCTGGCGAAGCTCTGTATGCTGTTGTCCACCTTACCGAGCTTCTCGTAGGCGAGACCGAGCGAGTACCAGAGAAGGTAGTCGCCGCTGTTTTTCGAGAGAATCCCCTCGATCAGAGGCACGACCTTGTCGTATTGGTCCGTACGCAAGTAGATCTCGCTCAACAAGAGTGTCTCATTGACGCCGCCCGGACGCAGCGAGAGGGCGGTCTCGTCCTGCTTCTGTGCCTCGCCGTAGTCGGCAGCTTGGAGGTAGTGACGGGCGGCAACGTAGTGCACTTGGGCGTCGTCGGGATGATACTGGAGCGCCATCTGTGCATAGCGTTCGGCCCTCGAGAGCTCTCCGAGGGAGTCATAGAGCAGGACGAGGGACAGGAGTGCGCGCTTGTTCTCCGGGGCGATGCTCAAGGCGTTCTCGAAGCTCGCCGCGGCGCTCTTCGGCTCGCCTGCGGCTATGCTCAACTCGGCGAGCCCGAACTTGGATTGAACGTTATTCGGCTCAGATTGCAGGACCCGCTCGAAAAGCTTCTTCGCTTCGCCGAGCTCGCCGAGGCCGATTCGGATCCTGCCTTCCAGGTTAACCAGTTCCATATTCATCCGATCCAGCTTCTCGGCCCGTTGGACGTATCGCAGAGCCTCGGAGAACTCTCCCAGGGCGAAGTAGGTCTCCGCAAGGCCGGTGATGGGCTGGGCGTAGGAGGGATTGCGCTCAATGGCTGCCTTGTAGAGCTCGATGGCCCTGTAGTTGTTGCCCCCGAGCTGGGCCTGCCTTCCCTGCTGATAGATCGAGGTAACGGGCTCGTTGGACTGTGCGGCAAGAGTAGATGCCGAGAGAGTTGTCGCGAGAACGAGGAGAAACAGTCGTTTCACGAGGCTTGGGTCTCTTTGCCTTCGGCGTTCTGCTTTGTCACGATCTTCACGGTCTTGATTTTGTGACCTTCCATTTCCTGTATGATGAAATCGATGTTGTCGTAGGTGACCTTTTCGTATTTGACCGGGATTTTGCCGAAGAGGTCGAACACGAATCCCCCGAGGGTGTCAAAATCCTCGTCGGGAAGATGGAGATTCGTCTGCTCGTTGAGGTCGCCGATGTCGATGCGCGCGTCACAGAGATAGACCCCGTCGCCGATCCTGAGGATATCTTCTTCCTCGTTGTCGAACTCATCCTGTATCTCGCCGACGATCTCCTCGATGATGTCCTCGAGGCAGACGATGCCGGAAACTCCTCCATATTCGTCGACGGCGACCGCGATGTGGACCTTGCGGCGTTTGAACTCACGAAGCAATGAATCGAGCTTCTTGCTCTCCGGAACGAAGAAGGGCTTTCGGATGATCTCGGCGACCTTGATCTCCTGTCCCTTCATCACGTTTATCAGGATGTCCTTCACGTAGAGGACGCCGATCACGTTGTCGATTGTCTCCTCGTAGACCGGATAGCGTGAATGGCCGCACTCAGTAACCGTGTCGAGCAGCTCTTGTGTCGGGGTCGTCACCGAAATGAAGACGACGTCAATCCTGGGAACGATGACCTCCTTGACGCTCGTATCGGAGAGCTCGACGATCCCGCGGATCATGTCCTTTTCCTCGAGATTCAGGTTGTCGAATTTGCCTCCGCGTTCATCGGCAGCTCTCTTTCCGAGGATTTTCCCCAGAAAGCGTGTCTTTTTCACAGCAGTCGTTCCCCCATTAGATCTACGAGTATCTTCTCCTGGAGCGCGAGCATCTCTTGCTCCGGCGAGTTGTCCGAATGATCCCACCCGAGGAGGTGCAGCACTCCATGAACGATGAGCCGCTTGATCTCCTCCTCGAAATCGACGCCGAACTCGCGCGCATTCTCGGCTGCGGCGTCGAGTGAAATGACGATATCTCCGGCAAGACCCTTCTTCGGCCACTGCTCGCCACCGTCGTACTGCGGAAAGCTCAGGACGTCCGTCGCTTCGTCCTTCCCTCGATAGTCCCGGTTCAGGTCCTTGATGAAGCGGTCGCTGCAGAAAACGACCGAGACTTCGTGGGAGTGCTTCGTGACCGAGTCGAGCACCTTCTGAGTGAAAATCTTACACCGTCCACTCCAGGTAGGCAAATCAATTCCTTCTGCGCTCACGGCCACCGAGCTCACTTAATAGCCTCTTTCCTATCGGGTTTGTCGGGTTTGTCGGGATATTCGATCCGCGAGTGGAAATGGCCGGCGAGAATCTGGAGAAAGGTCTTCTTGATGATTTCGAGATCGCGAAAGGTCAGATCGCTGTCGTTCATCTGGCCGGAGGTGAAACGATCGATGATGCTCGTCCAGATGAACCGCTCCAGCTTGGCGGCGGTCGGTTTCTTCAATGTGCGTGAAGCCGCCTCGATGGTGTCGGCCAGCATGACGACTGCCGCCTCCCGAGAGGTCGGCGGCACGCCTGAGTAGGAGAAGTCCTCGGGTTGAACCTTCGAGTCCTTCTCGCTCTTCAGCGCCTGGATATAGAAGTAGCTGATGAGGCCGCTCCCGTGGTGCTGCGCAATGATGTCTATGACCTCTCGCGGAAGCCCGAGCTCCTTGGCTCGTTCGATGCCGATCTTGACGTGCGACTTGATGACAGCCACGGAGAGGCTCGGTTTGAGCTCGTCGTGAACGTTGCCGGAGGTCTGGTTTTCGATGAAGTATTCCGATTGATCGATCTTGCCGATGTCGTGGTAGTAGGCCCCGACTCGGGCGAGCAATGCGTTGGCGCCGATCGCTCTGCAGGCGCTCTCTGCAAGGTTGGCGACGCTCACCGAATGGCCGTAGGTGCCCGGGGCCAGCGTCAGCATACGCTTGAGCATGGGGCTGTTCATGTCGGAAAGCTCCATGAGCCTGAACGGGGTTGGGGCATTGAGAACGTGCTCGAAAATCGGAAGCAACCCGAGGTTCAGAATGCCGCAGAGAAATCCGTTCAACGCCCCCCACCCTATCGCTATCAGGAACCACGAGAACTCGTAGTTCATCGTGAATCCGAACACGACGAGAAGCAGGCTGTTTGCCAGCGCAATCTCTACGCTCGCACGTATGAGATCTATTCGGCGTTCGGCCCCCGCCACAACGAAGGTGCTCGTCACACCTGAGAGAAACGCGAAGAGGAACGAAAACGGTGTCAGACTGCTGACCGCAAAGAGGGTCAGCGAGATGAGCAGCGAGAACATCACTCCCACATGCGTGTCGATGAGGATCGTAACGATCATCGCGACAAGTGCCGTTGGAAGAATCACGGCGTACGGGAGCCACTCGGCGATGAGGGAGGTGTGCGTGAGAGCAGCTGTGGCGGCAACGTAGAACACCGCAAGACCGATAAGCAGGTAGATGTATTTCTCTTGAATGCGTCTGCGGATGACCCGTCGGTTGAGGAGAGTCATCGCGAGCGCATAGATCACGAGAATGAGCAGCACTGTCCCGATAAGGCTCTTGGAACCGAAGCTCTTCGAAGAGCTCGCGAGTGCACGGATCTTGTCCATATCGGCGGCGGTGATGACGAATCCTTTCTTGAGGACCTTCTCACCTTTGGCTATTCGTTGGACGACCGGTTCGACACTCTGGCGCGCCTGCTTGCGGCTCGCCTGTGTCGCCGCATAGTCATAGAACGCGTCCTCGCGGGCGAACGACTTCACGAGGAGAACGACCGTTCCGATGCTCGCCGCATCAAGCCCGCCCGAGCTCAGCTCGTTGGTAAGGTAGTCCGGGAGAGTGCCCATCGTAACGACGTCCTTGACGGGGATGACGGTCGCACTTCGCGTATTGCTCGAGGTCCGGACGATCTTTATCGACCCCGGCGATTTTCCGAAATCCTTCGCTTGATTCCCCACGATTCCGTCGCTCATGAGCGTCGTAAGGTTGTTTGCAGCAATCGAGATGGTTGTGAGGAGGTTCGGGCTTCCCATGATCGTCTTGATGTCGGTAGCAGAAAAGGTTCCGGAAAACTGGGAGTTGATCCTTTGGTATGCGTCCTTCGATGAATCGTGAGCGGTGTAGAGCTTGGTTACCAGCTCTGCGAAGTCGTTGAATGCACCGGTCGATGCGTTTCTCACCGAGGTGTCGACCTGGAAAACCGGAGGTACCTCCGATGCAGCCTGATCTGCGCGCTCTTTGGTCGCCTGCGTATCGGTATAGACGAGATTCCTGTCACTGATCAAATCGCGCCCCGCCACCTGTCCCACCTCGAAATCGGCCGGGTTGACCCGCCCCGTGAGCGAGCCCAAGTGGTTGGACAGAATCAGGATCGCCGAGATGAGGAGATAGGACAGAAGGATGACCACGGCCGTCTTTCGATTCTGCGGTCCGATGCGCAGATGCTCGAGAAAACGAGGTGGGTTAAGTGTCGCTTTCATATGCGTGGATTATCTTCTTGACGAGCGGGTTCCTTACTACGTCGCCGGCATCGAAAAAGGTGAAATGGATCTCCTCAATCGACCGGAGGATCTTCATCGCGTGCGTGAGCCCGGAATGCTCCTTGCGGGGCAGATCGATCTGAGTGATATCGCCGGTAATGACCGCTTTCGACCCTTCGCCGAGCCGCGTCAAGAACATCTTCATTTGCTCCCGCGTGGTATTTTGTGCCTCGTCGAGAATTATGTAGCAATTGTTGAGGCTTCGTCCACGCATGTAGGCAAGGGGTGCAATCTCGATAATCCGGTTTTCCTCCAATTTTGTTACCGTGTCAATGGGCACCAGTGAGTCCATGGCGTCATAGAGCGGCCTGAGATAGGGACTGACCTTCTGTGTTAGATCCCCGGGAAGGAAGCCGAGACTCTCTCCCGCCTCTACTACGGGACGCGTCAGAATGAGCTTCTTCATCCGTTTCGAGAGAATCTCCCGCAGAGCGTGGGCCACTGCGAGGTGGGTCTTTCCGGTTCCCGCCGGACCGATTCCGATGATGATGTCGCACGCTTCCATGCCGCGAATGTAGTTGGCCTGATTGGGCGATCTCGGGAAGACTCGTCCACTGCCGGGAATAACGATCTCTGCATTCCTGTTGCTTTCTTCGCCGCCTGCACTGTTCGCATCGATTATCGAAAGGTATACGGCCTTGATGAGCTCCGGCCCGGGTACATACCCCTCTGCGGAGTAGTCTTTGAGCTGCTCGACGATCCGTCTGAACGACTCTCGTTTATCCAGGTCTGTCGAGTCAAGAAGGATCTCGTTTCCGCGGCTGTAGACCTGAGCATCGAGCATGTCGGAAATTGTACGCAGATTTCTATCGTTTACCCCGCAAAGATCACTCAGGGTCTTTTGATCCTCAAGAACGATGGTTAAGCTCTTTCCCAACCTTTCTCCTCTTAGGAGCGTAGAAATGGCCCTCTTCGAGGGCGCGACACGAGGATGGGATCGCCTCCGTTCGCGTCTTTTCCACGTTCAAATCAGTGTAGCTATCGGAACGAAGATAAGTCAAGCTAGCCTTTTTCTCCAGTTCCTCCGTTTCACGCGCACTACTGCCCGGTTTCGGTCGGTCCGTTGGGTTCGAAATCGGTCCTAGAAGGAGATCTGGTTGTTTTGGACGACGACGTTGGATTTGATCTCCGGGACCGGTTTCCAGTCGACCGAGAGCGTGAAGGTCGGATTCCATTGATAGTAGCTCACCCCGGTATTCGAGGTCGTCAACTCCGGGGTTCCGGTGAACTCCATGTTCAGGTCCCAGTCCTCGAGGTGGTGGACGAGCTTCAGGTCCACGCTCTTCATCTTGAAGTTGGATTCTTTGCGATCGGTATTGCTGAAGAAATTGATCGACTTCAGGAGGTCGGTGGCCGGACTGATCGGGGTCTGGCCCACCTGGGAGGCGAACGCCGGGATGTAACGATAGGTAGCTCGATCCTCCGACTGGAGCGAGAAGCTAATGTCGAGGAACTGGTAGATTGAAAGCGTCGCAGTGAGGTTCAGGGTCAGTGCGTTGTCGGTGAACTGCAGAAGGTTTATGTTCCACGCCGTGTTCACGTTGGTTCCGAGCTCGATGCGGTTCTTCCACAAGGGAGCGCTCTTGTAGTCGTAGGACACGCCCATCGAAAGATTCGACGGGACGAAGTCCACCGCTCCGGTTGCGGTCCATCCCTGCACGGGTGAAAACTGGTAGAGGTTCGTACGTTTGGCCTCGAATTGCATGTTGAAGAACCAGAGCTTCAACGAAGTGAGGCTGTCGGTCGGGTAACCGTCTGCGAGGTCGTAGGTGAAGGTCTCCGAGGCATTGACGCTCTTGTCGTTGTTGAAAAGGCTTACCTTCGAGGTGCTGGTCGTCCATTTGCGGAGGTCGAAGTCGTAGTTCAGCGTCTGGTCGGCAATGAACCAGGGTACCGGCGTGAGGATCCCTTCGAGGGTAAGTGGTTGGAACTGCCAGGTCGAAGAGTCCTGCGGGAGCGAGAAGGTATCCGAGACCGTCGTCGTGAGCGGCCCGGCGTGGCTAATTGCCTTGACACTGACCTGCGGAACGAGCGGCGGAAGGGTGACGGTAACATTGAGGTTCTGGACCTGGTTCCACGGCGAGAAAACGATTGAGCTCGCCAAGGAGTGGGCCGTTATGTGGCTGCTGTCCCAGGAAAGAAAGGAGTTCTGAAAGACCGGTCCGGGCGAATTGGTCACCCAGTTGCGCGCGAAGAGGTCTGCGGCAATGGAATAGCTGAAGTTCGTCCCCTGCAGGAGGTCGACCCCTTCGAAGGGATAGGTGGCCAGGCTCAGTGCATCGGTCGCCTTCAAGAAGGTGGCGTTGTAGTCTTGAAGCAAGAACGACTGCCAATCGGCAATACCCGGGACCTGATTGTAGTGGATCTTGTAGTTGCCCGAGAGAGCAGTCGTGTTCTGGATGGTCAGCAGCTTCCCGAGCAGGGCGCCGTTGTAGGTGAGCGCGCCCGAGCCTCGAGAGTTGAAAATCGAATAGGAGTCGGCAAGATTGATGTCGGCAGGCGTCAGCCAGCCGTCGGTGACGGTACGATCTTCCACCGACGCAGTCGGCGTGATCGAATAAGTGAGCGACTGGGTGTAGTTGGAGAGAACCGACGGCGCGGTTACCGAATAGTCCGGCCGCGGCTCGGGGACTTTGAGCGTTGACTTCTCCGCGGACGGCTTTTGTTTCTGCGATTCTTGCCAAGGGGGCCGCGCGGTAATCGAAATCGGTTCCGAGCTCGATTTTGGGGGCTCCTGGCCCGTCTTCGGCGTTTCGGGTGCTGACGTCGATCCGGAGGGCGGTTTCGGCTGAGCGGTCGTCGGCGCCGTCGGCTCCGGCTTTGTGAGCGGTTTGCTCGTCGGCTGAGCGACGGCTGCTGCAGGTTGAGCCGTCGTGCTCGCGGTCTGGAAAATCGTGCCTGTTATCTTTCCCGAAACGCTCGGAAAAACAAAGCTCTGCGGATAGAAGAAATCTTTTCCGGGAAAGGCGAAATCGCTCCGTTCGCTTATGGGTACGAAGTTCGGCAGATTCGGGTCGAGTCCCACCACTCCGGCAGTGGAGTTGGTCTTCGTCTGCCAGTACATGCTGAGATCAGCCGCAGTAATCGAGGCCTGGCTGACGTAGGGCTTCAGAGAACCGACGTCCGGAGTATAGGTCGAGTGCAGCGACCACAACAGGCTTGTCATGGTTTGGGTCTGTGTGGAGGTCTGTGTCGCGGTGCTCGTCGTCGTGGAGGACCCGCTCAAGCCAAGGATCTTGGACCAATCGATACTCTCCTCGCGGTTGCTGAAGTCCGCGTGGTAGGAGGGATCGGAATAGAACGGGAGTGAGCCGGTCATCGAGAAGATCGGGCTCGTCAGATTGAGCTCGAGGTCCATTCCGTAGCGCACGGGAAGGTTCACGCCGAACAATGAGGAGCTGTTCCAGAGGCTCGTGAAGCTGCCGTCGGCCTGCTCGAGGTTGGCGGTGTACTGGGAAGCGCCCGGCAGGAGAAAGATGTTGCGGCTTCGAGCCAGTGAGAAATCAGCTTGCAGGTTCTTGAGGACGCCGTAGTCGACGATCTTGCTCTCGATCCCGGCAAACACTCCGAGACGCGAGTAGATGTCGAACAGAAGCTTCACGTAGGACTGCTGGAAGTCGTAGGGAGTCTTCTTCTGCTCTGCAGCCGTCACGGGGGTGGTTTTCCGGAGAAATAGCCCGCGAATCTTCGTGTTGTAGTTTACGTTCGTGTCCTCGGTGACCTGCAGAAACGAGAGGGAGCTGTTGGTCTTCGATCGTCTGCCGAGCAGATAGGTGGTGGTCTGAAGATAGTACCCCTCCTCCTCACGGTAGCCTGCCGAAGGGTGAAAGAACAGATTGTCACCCGGGTGAAAGAAGAAAGGAAAGTAGAAGATCGGGACCCTGCCGAGATAGAGAACTGCGTTCGACAGGGCCCACTCTCCGGGTGCGAGCACCCAGATCCGGGAGGCCGTCACCTGGTAGTTCGGGGGAAGGGCATCACTCGAGGTAATAGTTCCGTTGTCGAGAGTCACGACGTCGTTGCTCGACCGGTGAATCTTCTGCCCGCTGTAGTAGAAGGTCAGCGCGTTCTGATCGATCGTCTTCTTGGACTCCGACACCCCCTGGAAGAAGATCCCGTTCCAGTTGTCCACGTTGAAGGTCAGGCTGGCGCCGCGAAACACCTCGCTTTTCTGCTTGCCGGTAAGGGTGTACTCGATGTGACCGGTTGCGGTGATCGTCTTCTCGGTCTGATTGAAGACGATCGTGTCGGCCACGATCGTGTGGGTGGTATCCGTCTTGGGGTCGTACATCTGAAGGTCCACTCCGCCGCTCAACCGGATGTACTTCTGATCGACCTTTTCGAGGGTGAAGTACTCCGCCTGGTGCGCCGACTTGACGGTTATGATCCGCTCGTTCCCGGTGGACGGAGCGGTGGTCGAAGGGGGAGTCGTCTTCTTCGAGGACACCTTGTAGTATTCACGCAGTCGCGCTTGAAGCTCGCTTCGCGTGCCCTTTTCCGAAAGCCCGAGGCGGCGAACCCAAGCAAGCAGCTCGTAGTAGCTGGCGGTGTCGATATCGGAGGGCAGCGTCTTCTCGAAGAGCGACTCGCCCGATGTTCCGGACGCCGCCGTTGCTGAGGTCGCGGTGCTCGAGGACTGCGGCGCAGTGGCTCCCGGCTCCTCGAGCGGTCGTGCAGAGAGCGCCGTGGAGCAGAGCGTCACGAAAAACAGGACTGCCGTAAGCGCTTTCAAAAGCTATCCTTTGAGAAGTGGCTTCAGGTATTTGCCAGTATACGACGCGGGCGAGGCCACGATCTCCTCCGGCGTTCCTGAGGCGACGATCTCTCCTCCTCGTACCCCTCCCTCCGGGCCAAGATCGACGATATGATCTGCCTGCTTGATGACATCGAGGTTGTGCTCGATCAAGGCTACCGTATTTCCTTTGTCGACGAGAAGCTGAAGCACCTCCATGAGCTTCTTCACGTCGTCGAAATGCAGGCCGGTCGTCGGCTCGTCGAGGATGTAGAAGGTCTTTCCCGTGCTGCGTTTCGACAGCTCGAGGGAGAGCTTCACGCGCTGTGCTTCGCCCCCCGATAGGGTGGTCGCGGATTGGCCGAGGCGAATGTAGCCGAGGCCTACCGATTTCAAAGTCTCGAGCTTGCGAGCGGCCACGGGAATATTCCTGAAAAACTCACCTCCCTCTTCCACGGTCATCTCGAGCACCTCGTGGACGTTCTTGCCTTTGAAGCGAATTTCGAGAGTCTCCCGATTGAACCGCTGTCCCTTGCAGACGTCGCAGGTGATGTAGACGTCGGGAAGAAAGTGCATCTCGATCTTGATGGTGCCGTCGCCCCGGCAGTTCTCGCAACGTCCGCCCTTCACGTTGAACGAGAAGCGTCCCGGTTTGTAGCCGCGCGCTTTCGATTCCGGGAGGGCGGCGAAGAGGTCGCGTATGGGGGTAAACAGCCCGACATAGGTGGCTGGATTGGACCGGGGCGAGCGTCCGATGGGGCTCTGGTCGATGTTGATGACCTTGTCGATATGCTCCACTCCCTCGATTTCCCTGTACGATCCCTCGCTGAAATGGGTGTTGCCCACACGGTTGGCGAGAATCGGGTACAGGAGGTCGGTCAGAAGGCTCGACTTGCCGGAGCCCGACACCCCGGTAATGACGATCAGCTTCCCCAGGGGAAAGCTGACGTCGATCGACTTCAGATTGTGCTCGGCCGCACCCCGGAGAGAAATCGCGCGGCCGTTGCCCTCACGACGACCCTCTCGGCTCTCGATCACCGTTTTCCCGCTCAGATAGAGACCCGTGCGGCTCTTCGGGTCAGCCATGATCTCCTGCGGGGTACCCCTCGCGACGATGCGACCCCCGTGCACCCCGGCGCCCGGCCCCATATCGAGAATATAGTCGGCAGTCCGGAGGGTCTGCTCGTCGTGCTCGACGACGATCAGGGTGTTGCCCAGATCACGAAGGCGCTTGAGGGTGTCGATGAGCAGCTGATTGTCGCGCTGATGAAGCCCGATCGTCGGCTCGTCGAGGATGTAGAGCACCCCGACCAGAGACGATCCGATCTGGGTCGCGAGTCGAATCCGCTGCGCCTCACCGCCCGAGAGAGTGGCAGCGCGCCGCTCAAGGGTGAGATAATCCAGGCCCACTCCCTTCAAGAAGGAGAGTCTCGAGACGATCTCCTTGCGAATCTGCTGGGCGATCTGAGCCTCCGTGGCGGAGAGCTCCATCGATTCGAAGAACGTCAGGCTCTCGTTCACCGTCTTGACCGTGAGATCGAAGATGTTGATGCCCGCGACCGTCACGCCGAGGCTCTCAGGACGCAAGCGCTTGCCCCCGCAGGCCTCGCACGCGGTTTGGGTCATGAACTCCTCGAGCCAATCCTTTATCTGCTCCGAGCTCGTCTCCAGGTAGCGACGCTTCAGATCGTTGAGAACACCTCGAAAGGTGGAGGAGTACTCGAACCTGCCGGTGCGCTCGCGATTTACATAGGTCACGTCGATCGTGTCTTTCGTCCCGTGGAGGAGGGCCCCGAATACTTCGGGCGGCAGCTTGTCGAACGGTGTGTCGAGGCTGAAGCGGTAATGTTTCGCGAGGGCCTGAAACCAGCTCCGGTGCCAGGCTGCCTGCGGATTGGCGGTCGCGATCGCCCCTTCGTTGAACGAAAGCGAGGTATCCGGAATGACGAGCTTGGGATCGAACTCGAGGGTCACGCCGAGCCCCGAGCATTCCGGGCAGGCGCCGTACGGGTTGTTGAACGAGAAGAGGCGGGGCTGAAGCTCCGGGATGCTGATCCCGCAGTGGGGGCAGGAGCCCTTCTGAGAAAAGAAGACCTCCTCGTGGGATTTCTGGCCCTCTCTCAGCGCGATCAACTTTCCGTCGGCGACCTCGAGAGCGGTCTCTACCGATTCACTCAAGCGTTTTCGGTTCTCGCCGCTCACTTTCAGGCGGTCGACGACGATCTCCACGGTGTGCTTCTTGTTGCGATCGAGCTCGATCGAGTCGTCGAGAGAGCGTAGCTCCTCATCGACTCGGACACGTACGAAACCGGACCGTTTCGCGTCCTCGAGAACCTTCTCGTGTTCCCCTTTCTTGCCTCGGATAATCGGAGCGAGAATCGTCAGCCGGGTTCCGGTGGGATAGGCGGTAAGAGTGTCGATGATTTGATCCACCGACTGTTCCTGTATCTCGCGTCCGCAATTCGGGCAGTGAGCAGTACCGATTCGGGCGTAAAGGAGACGAAGGTAGTCGTAGATTTCGGTTACGGTTCCGACCGTAGAGCGTGGATTTCGATGAGAGCTCTTCTGCTCGATGGAGATAGCGGGGGATAGGCCCTCGATATAATCGACGTCAGGTTTGTCCATCCGGCCGAGAAATTGACGTGCATACGCCGAGAGGGACTCGACATACCTCCGCTGGCCTTCGGCAAATATCGTGTCGAATGCAAGCGACGACTTGCCGGAACCGCTGAGCCCCGATATGACGACCAGCCGGTTTCGCGGGATGTCGACGTCGATATCTTTTAGGTTGTGTTCGCGCGCGCCTCGGATGACAATCTTATCCATGTTCCACCGAACAAGGCAAAGGTACGATAGAGCGGTGATCTGTGCAATAGCGGGCCGCTTCGGCGCTAGTTCCCGATGTTCATGATCGGCTCGATGTGCGGGCTGCGAAGCTGGGCGGCGGACTGACGGTACCAGGCGTCCTTCTGCGACCATCTCGTGACCGTCCGCCAGATCGCCGTCGCCCGATTCGTGGTTCCTTCGGCGTAGAGGGAGGCGGCGAGATAGTAGAGGTCTTTGAAGAGATTTGCCGACGAGAGGTAGTCGGTCACGGTCGTGTTCTTTGCCGTAATGTCGAAAAGGGCGCCGATGGTCGAAAACTCGTACTGCGGATCCGATGCCGCGACCCGGTCGATTGCAACGCTGAGTATTGTGATCGTCGAAAAAGTGAGATTCATGATGGCGTCGGAATATCTGCCGGTTCGGTAGTAGAGCTCGCCGAGATCTGAATGGGCCTGCAGCGTCTTTTTGTTTGTGAGGCGGTAGAGTACGAGAAGCTTGTCGAGACCGTCGGTCTTGAGCACCCTCACCATCGACCGTCGGGTGAATGCCTCCTTCGGATCGCTATACTCTTTGTCTTCCGAAACGATGTTCTTGAGGGTTACTTCGTATTTCCCGTACTGGTTTGTGTTGTAGTAGATGCGCGCCAGGTCGTAGCGGATGGCCGCAGCTTCATCCGGAATCTCGAACTGAGAGCTGTCGGCGAGGGCCTTCTGATACTGATTCTCGGCGAGATCCAGCTCGCCCTCCTCCTCGAATACACGGCCAATCCACATTTGGGCTTCAGGGGTAATCACTCCGTTCGCGATGGAGGTCCGAAAGTAGTCGAGCGCCTGGCCGAAGTTCTTTTCGCGAAAGGCCTTCTTGCCGAGCTCGAGGAGGAGCCACGGAGGATCTTTCAACGCGCTCGACGAGAGTGTTTGGGCGCCCACATCGACGCCGAGCGTCGCTATTGTCAGCAGAGCCACGAGTGAAAACAAGCGTGCCATTTACCAGCTAACCTCCCAGATTACCGGCGTCTTCGACTGAATTATATCAGGAATCGTCGTGGAATATGTCGCGGTAGTTTCGTTGCTCGAAGTCGAGCCAATGTTCACGCTCTGAATGGCCCTCGGAGCGTGAAGCGAAAAAACCAGCTTGTAGTCCCCGAAGAGGCTCTTCACTAAATCCAGCGTCTGCTGATCAACGCCTGCCGAGTTCCCCTGGTAGATCCGTTGCGTGAACGTGGTGCGTGAAGGTGTCGAAAGATAGGTGAAACCCTGGGAGACCGAGTTCGTGAACGCCGCGTTGAGCGCTTCAACGCCGGTAAATTGGATGGTCGCGTTCGCTCCGAGGGTCGCGGCCTCGTTCGTCAGGGTGAAGTCTTGGAGGGTAAGCCCGGGAGCGTTCTGCACCAAGCTCTCGAACTCGGCGGGATTTGTCGGAAGCGGAAACGCGACCGAGGTGTTCTCCGCCCGGGGAAGGTCGATCACCACCCGGGCGATCCGGTATGCCAGTTTGACCACCCCCGAGCCGTCGGCCGATATGGTGATGTCTTCATTGACATCGATGCATGAGGAAAGAAGGAGAATGCCCGCGGTAAGTACAACCAGAGTCTTCGCCGATCTTCGAAAGTGCACCTTCAGTTTCTCAATCATGCGCCGTCGTCCTATGTGCTTCCAAGCTTCACGATGGTCTTGCCGTAGCCCCCCGATTCCGGCGGCGAGAAATAGAAATCGCTCACGGCGCTGGAGTCGCTCAGGAGGCGGTGCACACCCTCTCGAAGCACCCCCTCGCCCTTTCCGTGTATGACCGAAAACTCCGTCAGCCCTGAGATTATCGCCCGGTCCAGCTGCCGCTCGAGGCTCTCGAGGGCCTCTTCGAGCCTCATACCGCGAAGATCGAGCTCGAGGGCAGGTCGGATAGACTCTCCCGCTCCTGCTATCTCGACCGAAAGCTTCTCGTGTCTCTTTTCGGCGGTCGAAACGCTCCTCGCGGGGACGAGCTCTCCTGAGGGAATCGACATCCGCAAGGTGTTGACCATCACGAGCCACTTGTCCCCTCGCTCCTTTCGGAGTACGGTGCCGCGACGGCGGTTCTTGCCGACGTAGACCTCGCTTCCCGGCTCGATCGAGTCCTTTGAAGCTCCGGCACGCTGCTCAGCAACCGGCTCTCTCTCTTCATCGGCCAGTTTCTGTTCGAGATTATTGATATAGGTCTTCACCTTTCGGGTCTTCTCCCGGGTAATCTCGCCGGTCCGGAGCTCTCGTACGAGGTTTTCGAGATCGCGCCGGCTTTCCAAGAGGAAGGCTTTGAGCTCTCCGTACTCCTTGTCGCGAAGCTTCCGCTGCTGCCCTTCCAACGATTCTTCTTTCGCGGCGAGCTCTTCACGTTCCGATTCGAGGTTCCGTGCCGTTTCCGCAACCCGCTCGGCTCGCTCATCGAGCTCTCGGCTTCGAGCCGCGAGCTCTTCGACGGCGCGATCGAGGTCCGTGCGCTGCTGCTCGAAATATCCCCGGGCTCGCTCGAGGATCGGAGGCGCAATTCGGCTGCGCGAGGCGATCTCGAGCGCGTGGCTTTCACCTGGCACACCGATGACCAACTCGTAGGTTGGCGAAAGCGTTGCGGAGTCGAACGTGACCGAGGCGTTTATGATGCCGGGCTTCGAATACCCGTAGCGCTTGATGATCCCGTGATGGGTCGTCGCGACGACCAACGCCCCCGCTTCGAGAAGGTGGTCGAGCACGGCCATCGCGAGTGCCGACCCCTCCGAGGGATCGGTGCCCGATCCGATTTCATCGAGAAGGACGAGTGAAGAGGAGTCGGAGCGTTCGATGATGGTCGATAGCGCCTTCATGTGTCCCGAGAAGGTGGAAAGACTGTTGGCAATTGACTGGTCGTCACCGATGTCGACCAGCACGCGAGCCAAAACGGGGAGCTCGCTCCCCTCGGCAGCCGGAATCTCCAATCCCCACTGGTTCATCAAAACCAGTAGCCCTACGGTCTTGAGGGAGACCGTCTTGCCGCCGGCGTTGGCGCCGGTTATGACCATGACGGTCGCCGATTCCCCGAGCTCGAAATCCAGGGGGACCGCCTCCTTCCCGAGCAGCGGATGCCGGGCTCTGCGAAGCACGATCCGCCGCTCCGATCGAGCCGCCCGGTTGCAGGAATGCCCGGACGCGTATCGGGCGCGAGCGTACATCGTATCGAAACGGGCAATCGAGTCGATCAGTCCCTCGATCTCGTCGACCCTCTCTCGTACCAGCCCGGTCAGCTCGCCCAGTATGCGATGAACTTCGCGGCGATAGCGGTTGTCCCGCTCTACCAGTTGATTGTTTCGCTCCACGATATCCATCGGCTCGATGAAAAGCGTGGCGCCGGTGGCCGATACCTCGTGCACGATCCCGGAGATCCTCCCGCGGTAATCGGCCTTCAGCGGCAAGACCGTTCGACCGTCGCGCTGGGTCGGTACCTCAGCCTGCCAGATTGCCCGGTCGCTCGAAAGGTACCGGGAGGTCAGTGTCTCGATCTCGCCGTGCAGTCTCTGCATTTCGCGTCGGATCGCTTTCAGCTCGGGAACCCGGTCTTCATTGACCGTGCCGTCCGGGTTCAGGAGGTGGCGAATTCTGCCCGCAACAGCGCCCAGGTCCGGCAGAGAGGAGGCGAACTCGGAGAGCTTCTCCGAGGGCGGCAATCGCTCGGCCGCAGGGAGGCCCTTTGCGCCGTGCTCTCGCGTGAGAAAGCGTTGGAGCTCCATCGCCGATTGGATGAAGGCTCCGACCGCTGCGAGCTCGGGACCGTCGGCAACGGTGCCGCTCTTGTGGTACTTCGGCATTGCGTCCCGAACCGGGGGGAAGTCGAGGGGAGGCAGCGGTTCGGCCTCGATGAGACGACGCACCTCGCCCGAGAAGATCAGATACTCGTCGATCCTCGCAGAGTCTACCGATATCTCCTGATCGGCGAGCAGGGCGCGGCCCTCGTCGCTAAGACAGTATTCGGCCACGCGTGACCGTATCTCCTCGAACTCGAGCAGCTCCACGGCGTGAGGTGCGATAGTACTCACTTCAACACACCGCCGTATTGCACTCCGAAACGCCCAGCAAAGCGGCGGTACCGCTCGTCGTCGGGAGCGGTGTGGAACAGGGATGCCCCGGCCGCCGCGGGGTCGGAACCGGAGTCGACGAGCCGGATGACTTGCCGTCCGACCCCCTCGCGAGAATCCACAATCTCGACCGAGCTTCCGAGCTCCTGCTTCAGCTCCCGGTCCAACAACGTGAAGTGGGTACAGCCGAGAATTAGGGAGTCGACCTTTTCCGAGCGCAGAGGCGCGACCGCTGTTTCCATTGCCTCATGGATGCGTCGTGCATCCGCGTCGAGATACTCGTTTTCGATGAAGGATACAAGCTGCTGTCCTGCGATACGAATGACGGTGCAATCGGAAGCGAACTGGTCGATGAGATTGTCCGAGTAGGCGTCGCCGACGGTTCGTGTCGTCGCAAGAAGCGCGATTTTGCGTACTCGCGACCGCTCGGCAGCCGGTTTGACGGCCGGCACGACGCCGACAAATGGCACGGAATAGCGCTCTCGAAGTGCCGCCAACGCCACAACCGAAGCGGTGTTGCAGGCGACCACGACGAGCTTCGGGTCGAACTTCACCATGAGCCTTCCAACCAACGAGATCACCACGTTGCGAAGATCCTCGGGGGACCTTTCTCCGTAGGGAAAGTTGGCGTTGTCGGCCACGTAGAGGAAGCGTTCATTTGGGAGTCGCTCGCGTACCCACGCCAGGTAGGGCAAGCCGCCCACCCCTGAATCGCAGAAAAGGATCGGACGGCTATCCATTGCCGAACAGGTCGTCGAACTTGGAACGAGCCTTCTTTTCAGCATCGTTGCCGCGTCCCGCACGGGTTTTGGGGTCGAGCACGAAGAACTCGCAGAAATTGGCACGCTCCTTGTCGGCAACCATCTCGCCGATCGTCTCCCGACAATCCCAGTGCGCGCCGGGTTCGTAGAACTTGCAATTCAGACAGACCTTCACATCCTTTCCGCAGGATGGACAGAGGGTACTCCGGTAGACCGACATCGGTTGCGGAAACTCGAATCCGCACGAATAGCAGTTGGCCATACGCCTACTATACCGTCTTCGTGCGCTCGTCGCAATCGCGACTCCGTCGGCGCTTCCGTACACCTTGAGCTGTCGCCCGCCATGGAGTAGGCTCTATGCGATGTTCACGCTGCGTCGATGTGAGGTAGAAGGCTGCGAGCAATTTGCGGTCGGCGGAGAGACTCGCTGCTCACGGCACCTCGCGAAACGGGACGACGTCGTCCGGCGAATGTCGGACCGTCTTACCGCCGGCCGGGAGCATGAAGGGCTCAGTCTCGTCGGCCTCGAGTTCCGTCGCATCGACATTCGACAACGGATTTTCACCAACGGGATATTCTCGGACAGCATCTTCGATCACGTGACCTTCGCGGGTGGAAAGATACACCTCTGCTATTTCGAGTTCTGCCGATTCATTGGATGTGATTTCTCCGATACCGACATTCTCTTCAGCTCCTTTGCCGGCACGAGCTTCGACGACTGCACCTTCAACGGTTCAGACATACTGCACACCAATTTCAACGCGACTACCGCGTACGATTGCCGCTTCGACGACTGCGATCTCTACTACTCCCGCTTCATCGGTGCCACACTCCACGATGTTACCTTCCTGGACTGCAACCTGAAAAAAGCCTCGTTCGCGAAATCGAACCGATCCAGCGTCAGTTTCAAATACTCCAACTACGAGGAGGCAGATTTTGGGAGGGAATGGAGGGGACACAATTGAAGCTCTTCTACCACTTTTCCTCCGTTCTTCTCTCCAACACCTACTTGATCGGTCCAGAGGAGGGTGGAGACGCAATCCTCATCGACCCGGGGGAGATGGATGTCCAGCTGCTTCGTCTCATCGAGCGAAACAGCTACTACGTCCGCGCGATTCTCATTACGCTCCCGCAACCGACCCAGGTGCACGGGGTCAAGACGCTGCTCAAGATCTACGACTCCAAGCTTTACGGCAACGACGACATGATCTACGACTGCCGGTGTCGAAAGCTGACGAGCGGAAGCCGTCTTTTCATAGCCGGCTACGAGGTGGAAGTTATGGATCTCACCGGCGAGAAACGGGGCCCGCTGGCATTCCGCATCGAGAACCTCGTCTTTACCGGCACTATTTTCACGGCGGGCAACACGATCAGGAGCGCCACGCTCAGGCAGCGGACGAAAATTCTCGCCGAGGTCGATGCCCAGATCCTATCGCTCTCCGATGATGTCCTGGTTCTACCGGGCGCGGGACCTCCCTCGAGTGTTCGTGCCGAACGCGTTCTGCGCGAGAATGAATGATTTGAAACGCTCGGGCATCGGTGAACGGAACTGAACGATCTCGCCTCCCTCATAGTGGAAATGTTCGGCGGACGCAGAGTCCGGTACCCGCCGGGGAAGGAGTATCCTCAGTCGATGGGCGTGCAGCATGAGTGTAGCGTCGGGAAAGCGAGCGTCGCGGCGCGAGTAGATCGGGTCTCCGAGAACGGGATGCCCGCGCGATGAAAGGTGTACCCGCAACTGGTGAGTTCTCCCCGTGGACGGTCTGAGAGCGAGAAATGCGTAGTCCTCCCACTGGCAGAGCACTCTATAGTCGGTGACCGCCGGCTTCCCCTCCTCCTCACTGGTGGTGAAGCGTTTTCGGTTCTTCGGGTCTCGCACGATGTGCTCCTCGATGTGCCCGTTCCGCGGCATGACCATCCCCTTGACAACTGCGAGGTAGACCTTCCCCGTATGCTTCTTCGCGAATTGGTTGGCCAAGAACTGCCGCGCGAGGGGGGTCTTTGCGGCTATCATCACCCCCGAGGTATCCTTGTCGAGGCGATGAACGATCCCGGGGCGCGGGTTGTCCGCAGAAAGCTCTCCGTCTCCCGTGACCAGGCTGCGGTAGGCGAGGCCCTGAACGAGAGTGCCCGAATAGTTGCCTGCCGCAGGATGGACCACCATCCCCTGTGGTTTGTCGACGACGACCACATCCTCGTTCTCGTAGATGATGTCGATCTCGACCGGCTCAGGGACGATGTTCGTCGGAAGCTCAGGCTCCCACGTGAGGCGGACAACGTCACCGAGCGAAAGCCTGTGCGACCATTTTGCCTCTTTTCCGTTGATCTCCAGCCCCACCTCACGGCTCTTGAGCTGGCTGCGCGTAAAGAGCCTCAGATGCTCGGCCACGTAGCGGTCGGCGCGCATCCCCGCACACGCGGTGTCCTGGAGCGTCAGCTCGACGGGAGATTGGGGATCGTTCATCGGTTGGGTCCGGTGTTGGGCCTGTTCGTCTGGTTCGGCGTGACGCCTACCGTGCCTGGCCCGGCTGCAGCGTTAGCGTTCTCGGCCTTCATCCTGCCCAGAATGTAGTCGGTTAACCCGACGGCAAGCGATAGGCCGACGCCCGCAACAAGCACTCGTATTTTCTCCTGGGCCGATAGCGGGGTTGCTCCGCTTCCGAGAACCGCGGGCACGTAGGCCTGGGAGAACCCACTCTGCGCGTAGCGAACCAGCTGAAAGCTCGCCGAGGAGACCAGGAGCGCGACGGGGAAGGCGCCGATCGAGATAATCTCGAACCGTCTCAGATCCCTGGACCAGGCAGGGAACTCATCCGGGGAATAGGGCACCGGCTGCGGGCCGGAAGCCTGGGCGCCACTCTGACCACTGCCGCCCGGTGCGGGTGTCTGCGGCGCGGTACCCCCGCTCGCCGGCTGCGTCGTCGCAGCGGGTTGGCTGGTCGCAGGCGTGGTCTGGTCGGATGTGGCCTGCGGGAAGACCGGCAGAGCGTTCACGAAGACGATCAGCAGTGTCGCGAGGAGCTTCACGGCGATGGCCTCGGTCCGAAAACGGCGGTTCCGACCCGGACAAGGGTCGAGCCCTCTTCGATCGCGATCTCGAAGTCGCTCGTCATCCCCATCGAAAGCTCGTCGAAACCCTCCAGACGATAACGACTGCGCACGGCCTCCCGCAACGCGACGAGGCGGCGAAAGCACCTCCGGATCTCCTTTTTGTCGTCGGTGAGGGCGGCAACGGTCATCAGGCCCCGCGGCCGCAAATGCTCCATCGCCAAGATCTCCTCCAGGCTGGTAAAGAGCTCTTCGTCGGAGTGAAAGCCCTCTTTGCTCGCCTCTCCGGAGGTGTTTACCTCGAGAAGCAGGTCGAGGCTCCGGCCGGCGGAGCTGCAGTGTTTCTCGAGTGCTGCCGCAGTCTCGGTTTTGTCGATGGACTGGACGCACCGCACGAGGGCGGCGGCTCGCCCCGCCTTGTTGCGCTGCAGGTGACCGATCATATGGAGCTCGGCGTCGTCGTGGAAACCACGGTATTTCTCTTCGGCTTCGCCTATTCGATTCTCGCCGAACAGACGGGCGCCGGCGGAATAGGCCTCCCCGACCAGGTCGCGCGGCTGGGTTTTTGTGACGACCATGAGCCGAACCTCCCCGGCGCGTCGACCGGCGCGCTGTGCCGCTGCCTCGATTCTCTCGACAATCTTTGAAAGGTTCTCCGCGATCATCCCCATTCTCGATCTCTCTTCCTACGATC
Source organism: uncultured Spirochaetales bacterium (assembly GCA_964506755.1). Taxonomy (GTDB): domain Bacteria; phylum Spirochaetota; class Spirochaetia; order DAHUYW01; family DAHUYW01; genus CAZDMH01. The sequence continues at coordinate 32,555 of CAZDMH010000022.1, read as the reverse complement.
CTAACACGGGCAAGAGTGAACTTGAAGTGCCGGCCAGTTGACTTTTCGGGAGGTACGAAATAACTTTGGCTCGTAGCAATGCGATTCATGTGATGAACTGGATGGTGCAAGGGGATGAGTGACAAGATCTGGTCGGAACGGCAAACGGCGACATTCCGAACGAAGGTCGGCCTAGCCGAGATGCTGAAGGGCGGCGTCATCATGGACGTGACGAACGCCGAACAGGCGCAAATTGCAGAGGAGGCAGGAGCGGCGGCCGTTATGGCGCTCGAGCGCGTACCCTCCGACATTCGAGCTCACGGCGGGGTGGCGCGGATGTCTGATCCAAAGATCATCAAGGAGATTCAGGCCTCCGTCACGATTCCCGTTATGGCCAAGTGCAGAATCGGCCATTTTGTCGAGGCGCAGATCCTCGAGGCTCTCGAAGTCGATTTCATCGACGAGAGCGAGGTGCTCACACCGGCCGACGATCAGTTCCACGTCAACAAACACGAGTTCAAGACCCCATTCGTGTGCGGCTGTCGCGACCTCGGCGAGGCACTGCGACGGATCGGCGAGGGTGCGGCGATGATCCGAACCAAGGGCGAGGCCGGCACCGGCAACGTAATCGAGGCGGTTCGCCACCTACGCACGGTCCTCGATGCCATTCGCCGTCTCGGTGCGCTTCCGAAGGAAGAGCTCATGAGTGAGGCGAAAAACCTCGGAGCTCCCTACGAGATCGTGATAGAGGTAGCTCAGACCGGAAAGCTTCCCGTCCCGAACTTCTCGGCAGGCGGAGTTGCGACCCCCGCCGACGCCGCGTTGATGCGCCAGCTCGGTGCCGAGGCCGTTTTCGTAGGGTCCGGCATTTTCAAGTCCTCCGATCCTCGACGGACCGCCAAGGCTATTGTCGAGGCGGTAACCTACTACAATGATCCCGAGCGTCTTGCCGAGATATCGATGGATCTCGGGGAGCCGATGCACGGCATAGAAATGAGCGAGCTGGAAGAGAACCAGCGACTGGCGGTTCGCGGCTGGTAGCCCTCCGGCGGCCTCATGACGACAGTCGGCATCCTCGGACTCCAGGGCGATTTCGAAAAACACTACAAAGTAGTCGAGCGCCTCAACGTACGCGCGCGGATAGTCGTCTCTGCCGAGGAGCTCGATCTTGTCGATCTCCTCATCATCCCTGGCGGTGAAAGCACGACGATGGGGAAGCTCATGGTGGGTTTTCGCCTCCTCGAGCCACTGACCGAGCGCGTCCGGTCGGGAATGCCGGTCTTCGGCACCTGTGCCGGGATGATTCTTCTCGCCCGCGACATCGAAGACAGCTCTCAGCCTCGAATCGGCCTACTCGACGTCGGGGTCAATCGCAACGCATACGGCCGTCAGATCGAGAGCTTCGAAGCAGACGTACCGGTGACCTTCATCTCCGAGCCCGTCCGGGGCGTGTTCATACGAGCCCCGAAAATCACGAGGATGGGACAGGGTGTAGAGACCCTTGGTGAGTTCGAAGAGGCGCCCGTACTCGTTCGTCAGGACAACATGCTCGCCTGCAGCTTCCATCCCGAGTTGACCGAGGAGACCCGAATCCATGAGTACTTTCTCACTCTCGCGTAGACACCTATTTGCCGCCCTCCTCATGGCGGCGCTGGCTGCACGAGCCTGGGCTCAAACGACTCCACCTCTCCCCCTCACCGCCTACCCTATCGCCGACCCGCTGATATTCGCGGGAAGCGGTGGCCTCGTCGTCGCAAGCCACTTTCTCGAAGCCGGCAAGCCGAAACCGGATCTCTCCTCGCTTTCGAAGGCGGACATCCCCCCTTTTGACCGGTGGTACACCACGCACCGTTCGGAACCCTTGAGCCTCGCGAGCGACGCGACCCTCGTTGGAACCGTGCTGCTTCCCGTGGTAATGATTCCCCGTTTGAGCCGAAATGAGCTCATCTCGAGCGGAGTGGTCTATGCCGAGGCCCTCGCTCTCTCCTACGGGATAAAAAGCATCGTGAAGTCGCTCGTCGTGCGCTACCGACCGTATGCCTATGTCGACAACCCCTCCCCCGCGCTTCTTGCCGATCCCGAGCTGGAGGACTCGTTCCCATCCGGGCACGTTACCGTCGCCTTTGCCGCCGCCGCCGCCACCGGCTACATATTCAGCCTCTACAACAGCTCGCCCGCAGAACGGGCCGGCATGTGGACGGCCGCCTTCGGCCTCGCCGGAGCGACGGCCGTTCTGCGGGTATGGTCCGGCAATCATTTCGCAAGCGATGTCGTCGCGGCGGCGGGGATCGGTTCCCTGATCGGCGTCATCCTGCCCTTCGCCCATTCACCGAGCTCTCTCGTCGCAACCGGGATCGTGCCGGCCGCGAGCGTAAACTCTCCGCCGGGGGGTATACCGATCGTGCAGTGGCACGTCAGGCTTCCGTAGCGGCGTCGTTTCGAGCGAGAAGCGTAAGCACGGTGCGCTCGTCGAGGGAGAATCCGTTGATCTTTCGGCAGGTTCGGGCGGCCGCGACGGCTGCCACGTAGGGCGCTGCAACCGCGAGCAGCTCGACCCGACAATCGGCGACAGCCTCCTCGGCCGTCTGAGAGGACACCACTGTGGGACGCCGGGCGTCGGCGAAGTCCAGGCCGATCAGAGCGGGTTCGATGGCGAGCCCGTGCCCGGAGCGCTTGAGAAGGGCCTCCTTTACCGTCCACGACTCGAAAACCCTGTGAGCCTGATCTGTCGAAGAAAGCCGCGAGAGCGCCGATCGTTCGTCGGGGGTTAGGCACCGTTCGGACAGAGTTGCGGCGAACTCCGGTTGAATCCTTTCCACATCCACGCCAATTGGACCGGTCTGCGTGACTGCAAACGCGGCGATCTCCTCACGATGGCTCAACGACCAGTGCAGCTGCGTCTCGGCGCGGTAGGCGGTGAGTAGGAGACGAAGCAGCTTGTGAACCCTCAGATAACGCACCCCGTCGGAGGGTCTGCGGAACCGGCGTGAACGTGCCCGTTCCGCCTCGGAGACCAGTGCCACTGCGCCGTCGAGCAGCGGGGCGAGGGTCGGGAGGTGAGCAATCCAGACATCTGCTTCGTCGAGAGCGAGCTCTTCGAGTGCCAAGTGGCATCTCCTTGTGGATATCCTATCACAGGCGTACGGCGGCGGAGCGGCATAGAAAAAGAAAAGGCTTGAACCGGATGGTCCCAACCGTTACATTTGGGACGAGAAGGCAAAGATGCTCTACCTCGTTCAACACGCGGAAGCGAAAGACTCGGTCGAAGACCCCGAGCGAGACCTCAGCAGTCTCGGGTCGCAGCACGCCGAGGCGCTCGGCGCCTTCATGGCGGCGCACGGTGTTCGTCCTGTTGAGATCTGGCACAGCGGAAAGCTGCGCAGTGAGCATACGGCGCGCATCGCGGCTGAGGCGATCGGCCGAGGGGACGTGGTCCTGCTGCACGATCACCTGCAGCCGAACGACGATCCACTCGATATCCGCCGGGAGCTCGACGAGCTCGAAGCGAGGGACCTCATGATCGTCGGCCACCTTCCCTATCTGCAGCGACTCGTTGGGTCACTCGTGGCGAGCCCCGATTCTGCTCCGCCTGTGCGGTTTCGGAACGCCGGTATCGTGGCCCTTTCTCGGGACGAAAGCGGCTGGACGGTGGAATGGGCAGTTCCTCCGGGGCTGTTCTAGCAAAGGAGCATTCGAAATAGGTAACATCAACATCCAGCAAATTCTGCTGCTGATTCCAGCCGTCCTCGTCGGCTTCACTGTGCACGAGTTCTCCCATGCCTACGTAGCAGTACGTCTCGGCGACCGTACGCCGATCGATCAGCACCGCTACACGCTCAACCCGCTGTCACACATCAGCTTGTTCGGTTTCATCATGATCCTGCTCGTCGGTATCGGCTGGGCAAAGCCGGTTCAGTTCAACCCGCGCAACTTCCGCAACCCCCGCAGGGGCGAGGTGCTTGTTGCGCTGGCAGGACCCCTGTCGAACCTAGTGCTCGCGATCGGCTTCGTCCTCGTTCTGAAGATCCTGCTTTCGATAAACGCGGGGATCTTCCAGGCGGCCCCCTACGGCCCGATCGTCTACCAGCTGCTCGTCGCGTTCATCTGGATCAACCTGCTGCTGTTCGTATTCAACCTGTTGCCGATACCGCCTCTCGATGGCTCTCACCTTCTCCTCGGTGCCATCCCCGATCGATATGCCTCCTTCAAGATGGGCTTCATGCGGTACGGGGCGGGCATCCTGCTGGTCATGCTGCTGATTAGCTACGTGACTCCCTACAACCTGCTGCCGATTGGCTACCTCACCGGCAAGGCCTTCAATCTCATCACCAATATCCTTCTGTAGGAACCAGCAGCTGCCGCTTCATAGAACTTTCATGTTGGCCGCCGAAGGTCATCGCGGAGGCTTTGATGAAACGTATCAACCAACGACTTTTCGCAATCGTCACCCTCGTCGCGGGGGTTTCCTTCGGAGCGTACGGATATCTGACCACCGCATTCGCCGGGTCCGCACGACCGGCACCGCAGTTGGCCAACCTGCAACCGTCGGGCGGATACACCCGGGGATCTTACGCGATCTACTTTCCCAAGACGACCGCTCAGGGGGTGACTGCGTCTCACCGTGCCACTTCACCCTCGACCGTTTCACCCAACCTGCTATACTCACAGACAAGCCCCGTCCCGGGTAGCGTACCGGAGATCCCGGTTTCCACCGGTTACATCGACGGTGTCTACACCGGTCGGCGAGAATCGGCCTACTACGGTATCGTGCAGGTGCAAGCCGTCGTCAGGGGAGGCAACCTGGTCGACGTCAAAATCATCTCCTACCCGAACGACAACGGCACCTCTCGATACATCAACAGCGTCGCCCTTCCACGGCTCATCAAGGAGTCGATCCGTGCGCAGGGATCACACGTCAACGCCGTCTCGGGCGCAACCTTCACGAGCGAGGCGTACCATCTTTCACTTCACCTGGCGCTCGTTCAGGCAGTCGGATAGCGCCGTATCCCCTCCTTGTAACGAATCAGAGACACGACGCGGGAACTCCTAGTTCCCGCTTTTCTTTTCCGAAATTGTTGAGAATTTTCATTAAATGTGATAATTTCTCTCACAAATTAGGGGCGGTGCATCTGCTGCTTTCTTGCCGGGAAGCCTCTCGAGGAACGGTGACGATGAGATCAACACGGTCGTTTGTTCTATTTTCCGCGGGGCTCCTGGCGGTAGTGCTGCTGAGCGGATGCCCCTCGCCCTTCGGGTATTACTCCTCCGGCAACGATCTGGTACAGAAGGTGCAGACGGCAGATTCGACACCTGCTTCGCCCGTTGCAACGCCGATTTTCACCGCCACGCAATCCGGCGGGGGTGCTTCAGTCGCTGTTTCGGGCTCTCCGACTGAAAGCTTCGACCAGTTGGTCTCGATCGCCTCCGCTACGACGGACGCGAAGGTCTACTATACGATCGACGGCAGCGAACCCAACCCCTACTCGGTAGGAACGAAGCTCTACAATGCGTCACAACCGATATCGGTGGCCGGCAACGGCACCGTGCTTACCATAAAGGCCATCGCGCTCAAGTCCCTCATGCTGCCGAGCGCCGTGGCGACACTGACGATGACGATCTCCTACACGACCGCCTCCACTCCTGCATTCGATACGCCGGCCGGCAACTACAACAACTCTTTCACAGTGACGATCACTGATTCGACCCCCGGGGTGACGATCTGGTATTCGACCGACGGAAGCGCTCCGGTCGACGGCGGAAGCGCCAACACGCTCTCGGGAACCTCACCGATTTCGGTGACTGTGAACAAGACCATGACGCTTACGGCCCTCGCCTCCGGGACGAACTACTCGACCTCCAGCCCGGTATCGGCGGTCTACACCCTTTCGGCCCTGGCGCCGGTCATCTCGGTCTCGCCCATCGTGAGCGGGTCCTACATCGGCGGGGAGACGGTGACCATTACCGCGCAGACAGGGGGCTCGGTGGTGTGGTACACGACCGACGGTACGACCCCAATACCCAATTCCTCGCCGGGCGGCAATTCGACGGCGAGCTTCACGCTGTGGGGCAACACGGTGGTCAACGCGGTGGCGACCGTTGCTACCGCCGGATGGTCACCCTCACCGACGGCGACCCAGAGCTACACGACGGGCCTCCAGCTCTACTACCCCTTCAAAGACATAGCCGGCTCTCCGACCACGCCCGACTTGAGCGGGAACGGCTGGACTGCCGCCATCAATGGAGCGAGCCTGGTAGCGGGCCATTCCCCGTCGCCCGACGGCGCCTACTCATTCGACGGTGTGAGCTCAACGATTACCGCGACCACCTCGCCAAGGCTCTTCCCAACGACCTCTACGGTGAGTGTGGCCCTGTGGGTCAACTGCGCCACGAGTACGCCGGGGCTCGACTACTTCGTGAGGACGAACGACGCAGGCATCGGTGTCTGGCAACAAGGCACGCAAATCGGACTGGCCATCAGCACACCGACCACCAACAGCGCCGGAGCCACGGTGGCCGGTCTCGTCGGCGCCTGGCATTTCATCGTCGGCACTTGGGATGGAACGACCATCCAGCTCTACGTCGACGGAGCGTTCGCCGGAACCGGCAGCAACAGCGGTACGATCACGCCAAGCGGCCTCACGATGGGCTACTTCAACAGCGTCTACTGGCCGGGCACGGTGGACGACCTGAGGATCTACGACCGGGTCCTCACACCCGCGGAAGTTACAGCGCTTTACGCCTTCACCTACTGAGTCGAGGCACCTGCCGTCCCCTGCTTGATTTGAAGATATTTATCTGTTACCTTACTAAATAACAGTGTTGTCGCCACGCACCGGGGCGGGCGTTTCAACGCCGGACGGAGAGGTGGGAAGAAATATGGAACAAGACAGACTCCTCAAGGAGCTCGATGCCATTCACGATGCATATCGACTCGACGTGAAGCAATTTATCGAGTTCATGAAGGAACGGGAGCTGCTCCTGGTGGAGGCCCTCAAGGCTTACGCCGCCTGGCTGGATGAAGAACACAACGGAAAGCGCTACAGCCCCGCAACGATTAACCGGAAGATTGCGGCCGCCAAGAGCAGAATTCGCTATGCCTTCAGACATAGCTCCGCCGCCGCCAGCTTGCGCAAGAAGTACCAGCTGGAAGAGGTGCTGAAGGGAGTGAAGCCGAAGCGAATCGAGACACTTGCGATCCCGCCGGAAAAAATCTTGAGCGTTGATGAGGTCAAGCTGCTGATCAGCAAGACCAAAGACCGCACGGTCAGTCTGATGGTACGATTTCTTGTCGGTACGGGGGTGCGCGTCTCTGAGATGTTGGGTATCCGGCTTTCGGACCTCCGGCCGTCGGACGAACACTACGTCGAGATACGGATCGTCGGCAAGGGGCACCAAGAAAGAGTGGTCCACGCGAAGAACAGCTTTATCGACCGTGTGCGCAAGCATTTTCACGGATCGACCCATCTCTTCGAACACGACGGGAAACTTTTCAACCGGGTGTCCGTGACGAATAGGATCAAGTACGAGGCTCTGAAGACCATCGGCCGGGAGGTGACGGCACAGCAACTGCGGCACACTTGGGCGATGATTCAGATTCAACGAGGCAAAGCCGTCGCAGCAGTTGCCGCCGGCCTTGGTCACAGGGATCCCGGGCTCACGGCAAGGATGTACTCCGACACGACGCTCAAACCCAAGGAGGCTTTCCTCGACGTTCATGAGGCGGGCGAAGATAAGACAGCGGAGTGACTGCAAGTATTGAGAGGCGAGATAGGTCAATAAGGAGGTAGGTCCATGTCAAAGCTCATCGTCGGTATCGTCACGCTCGTCGCTCTGGCGATCCTCATTATTCTGAATGTCGACTACAAAAGCACGATAAACCTTTTCGGTGCACGACTGGAGAACGTTTCGGTCATCGTCATCGCCATTGCCGGTTTCATACTTGGAATCGTGTATTCGGGTGTCCTATTTCTCATTAACCTGATCGACAAACGGCGAAGGACAAAACAGAAGAAGACGGGACAGGGTCTCAAAGAGAAAGAGGCTCAGCTCAAGGAGCGAGAAGAGTCGGTAGCCGCGCAGGCCGATCAGCAGCGGGGGGGCGCCGATCACGTGGCGGACGCGGAGCGAAACGAGGCGCAGCACTCGAGTGGAGGAACCGCGAAAGCTTCGACCAGGATTGGCCGCAAAAAGAAATCCCGTAGCAAAGACTAGATGCCACCCGATGGAACGACCCGAGCGCAGGAGAGGCGCCGTGCGCGATTATGCTCCACCGGGCAAACCGGAGGCCGGCCAGTGCGACGTCGTCGGCCGGGTCAGATCGCTCGGGCGATCGCGGAGAGCCAGTTTCTGGCAATGTAGGGCTCGTCGTGTTCGTCTCGTTCGCCGTACTCCTCGAGGCTTGGTGCAACGGCTTCCCGCATCGCCACCGCCGCCGCTTGCGGGGGATAACCGTGGAGGGCTCCGGCGGCGTACTGGGAGAATCCGCTGATCTTCTCCAATGCAGACCGATACAGCCGTGCTCCAATCTGTTCCATCGCTTCCACCTCGAAGCCCGCCTTCTGCAGGAGCTGCTCGTAGTGTGAGAGCGGGAGAAAGTTGGCGGAATCGGGGTGAAGCTGATCGCGATTCCGAGAGATGCCGAGCGAGCGCAGCTTCCTGACTGCCGTTGCGATCTGCGATCGATAGAAGGACAGTGTGTTGGTCGGCCGGGCCTCTTCGTAGAAGGCGGAGTTGAAGAAGAACCACCCCTTCTTCTTCACCGTGCGCCGGATGTTCCTGCAGGCCGCCTCCTGCTCCTCCGCGCTCAAATAGTGTATTCCGTTCCCCCAAATCGCGGCATCAACGCTCTCCACCTCCAGCGACAGCGCCTGAAGCGTGGCGTGCACCAATCTTAGATTTCGCACCCGCCCTTTGAGATTCCTCTCCGCCTCTTCCAGGGCTCGAGCGTTCATATCGACGCAGACAACCTCCTCCGGGAGCTCGCCTCCCGGTATCGCCTCGAGAAGGAGCTGGGTCATGGTGCCGACTCCCGTCGCGAGATCGAGAACCCGCTTGAGGCTTCGGTTGCCGGCCGCGCGCATCTTGGCTACCCAGTTGCGCACGATGGTCTCATTCACCGCCCGGTATTCTTGGGTCTGTGCGAACGGCTCGTATCCATAGTCTTCCGAATTGTCTTCCATGCGTTACCTCCGCAATTGACGGCTCGGCGCCCGTCTGCTCTTTGTCCCCCTACTGCGCGGTGTAGGGTCTGAAGGCCAGGCAAGAGCTGTGTCCTCCAAAACCGAAGGAGTTGGAGAGAACCACGCCCGTCCCGATTTGCCGAGCCTTGCCCGGAATGTAGTCGAGGTCACATTCCGGATCGACATTCTCGTAGTTGATTGTGGGGGGCGCCCAGCCGGTTTCGACCGCCTTTACACATACAACCGCTTCCACGGCACCTGCCGCCCCACCCAGGTGGCCCGTCATCGACTTTGTCGAGCTGACCGGTATTTTGTATGCCTGGTCACCAAAGACCTTCTTGATTATCAGGGTCTCCACCTTGTCGTTGAGTTGGGTCGATGTGCCGTGAGCGTTGATGTAGACGACTTCGCCCGTATCGACCTCCCCATCTGCGAGAGCAGCCCTTACCGCCCGCGTACCTCCGCCGCCTTCGGGTTCAGGCGCGGTAATATGATAACCGTCCGCCGCCGATCCCCACCCGGCGAGCTCCGCCAGGATGCGGGCCCCGCGTGAACGGGCGAGCTCCTCCTCTTCGAGGACGAGGATTCCCGCACCTTCGGCCAGTACGAAGCCGCTCCGTGTTGCATCGAAGGGCCGGGACGCTTTTTCGGGCTTATCGTTGGAATCCGTGCACAGCGCATGCGCCTGTTCGAATCCGGCAATACAGATCGGCAGAATAGCCGCCTCGCTGCCTCCCGCTATCACCGCCTTTGCCCTGCCGCTTCGAATCATGTCGAGGGCGTTGCCGATTGCGTCGGTGGCGGAGGCGCAGGCCGAAACGGTGGCATAGCTTGGCCCGAGCGCGCTGAACCGTATCGACACCACCCCGGAGGCCGCGTTGGGCATCAGCATCGGCACGGTAAACGGATTGACCCGTCGTGCGCCTTTCTCCAGAAGGACCTGTGCCTGATTTACGAGAGTGATCGCTCCACCGATCCCGCTGGCAATGATGGTGCCGACCTCATACCGAAGGTCTCCATCGATCTGCAAGCCGGACTGTTGGACCGCCTCTATTGCCGCACCCAACGCCATCTGGCTAAAACGGTCAAGCTTGCGGGCCTCCTTTCCGTCGACGAAGGAAGTTGGATCGAAGTCCGTTGCCTCACCGGCGACGTGGGTCTTCAGCTGCCACTCCTCCGGGTCGAAAGCCTGGATTCTTCCAATACCGCTCTTGCCCGCAATCAGATTGTCCCAGGTTTGCTTCGTCGACAGGCCGACGGGATTTATGCTTCCAACCCCAGTTACAACAACACGCTTTCTCATCAGTGGCTCCTTTCTTTCGGTGCGGCTTGGCCGCGTTTCGGGATGATTCCTGGAAATTCCTCAGAGCTCTTCGTCATAGCTTTACGAGTCCCCCGTCCACGTTGATTGTCTGGCCCGTCAAAGCCCACGCCGCATTCGACGCAAGAAAGCGAACTGTGCTCGCTATCGCTTCCGGTGTGACATATCGACCGATTGAAGAGTGCTCGGTTACGTAGCGGCGGACGAAGTCATCTACGGCCTCTGTGAGGTCGGTCTCGATGAAGCCCGGATTCACCGTATTGACCGTGATCCCCCGTTTCCCGTATTCCTGGGCGAGGGAGCGGGTCATACCCTCCAATCCGGCCTTTGCCGCGGAGTAGTTGACTTGGCCCGGAAGGCCTACTCGGGAGGCAATACTGCCGATATTGATTATTCGCCCCCAAGAATGTTTGAGCATGAGAGGAATGACGAGCTGGGATAGACGAAAGGGTGCGGTGAGATCCAGGTCGAGCAAGCGCTCCCAGGCGTCGGTCATTCGCACCGCAAGCCCGTCATCGGTGGTTCCCGCGTTGTTCACCAGCACATCGACAGCGCCAAGTCGCTCACGCACCTCATCGACGAGCCGTTTGCGGTCCTCAGGGTTGGTGATGTCGGCCGCTATGGAGAACACATTCTTGCCGGTCTCTTCTCGTATTTCGGCGCAGACTGCGGCTGCAGCATCGGCGTTCTGTCGGTAGCAGAAGGCCACATCCGCGTCGGCCTCGGACAGAGCGGATACGATTGCGCGACCGATCCCTCTGCTTCCACCCGTCACGAGTGCAACTTTACCCTGAAGCTCTGCCATAGTCCTCTCCCGGCCGGACCGTCAGATGCTTAGGCTGGCGGTTCATTACCTTCGCCGTCATGATATACAATTGCTGGCTATGAAACAACCGGTAGATGGCGGAACTTCTGGAGGTGAACAGATGAGACTTGTCGAAGGGAAGAAGGCACTCATTTTCGGAGTCGCAAATGACCGCTCGATTGCCTGGGGGATAACGCGATCGCTGCACGAACACGGAGCGGAGGTCGCCTTCTCGTACGCGGCCGATCCGCTCGAGCGACGGGTTCGCCCGCTTGCGGCCAGCCTCGGAGCTACATTCGTCGAGAAGTGCGACGTTTCAGACGACGAGCAGATCAACAGCCTCTTCTCTCAGGTGAGGGAGAGGATCGGCAGAATCGACATTCTCGTTCATGCCGTCGCCTATGCGCCGCGAGAGGACCTCGCGGGCGATTTCGTGAAGACCAGCCGTTCCGGTTTTCGAATAGCTATGGAGGTAAGCGCCTACTCGCTCGTGGCGCTCACCCGGGCGGCTCTTCCCCTGATGTCCGAAGGCGGCTCGGTGTTGACGCTCACCTACTACGGTGGAGAGAAGGTTGCTTCCGGCTACCGGGTAATGGGGGTTGCGAAGGCGGCGCTCGAAGCGAGCGTTCGCTATCTTGCCGCTGAGCTCGGCGCCCGGGACGTTCGGGTGAATGCAATTTCCGCCGGTCCGGTTCGAACCCTTGCTGCGGCCGGAGTCCCGGGTTTCCGGGCCGCCTACTCACGGTTCGCTTCATCCACGCCCCTGGGGCGGAACATCGACATAAACGATCTGGGGAACGCAGCCGTGTGGCTGTCCTCCGAGATGGCGAGAAACGTAACCGGCCAAGTGGTTTTCGTCGACGCCGGACACAGCATACTTGCCGCGGAGCCTCCGTCCTCCTGAGACCGCTCATCTATGTTCGGCATTGAACCGAACGGTGCCGGCGGGGCGCAGCGAAACGTGAAGCGTCAGAGGATAATCACACCGGGAAAAAGGAATTGCGCCACCGCAATCGCGACGCCTGCGATTCCCAACGGGACTCTATAGGTAAGCACCGTCTTCGAGATTCGCTCAATCGCTTCACCTTGAACTGCAGCTTGAGGACGATAGGCTTCCACCGCCAGCAATCCGCCCATGACGAGCCCCGCGAGCCCGGGAAGGAGATCTCCGGCAAACGGTACCGTTTCCCCAGGGGAAAGGACGATCAGCTTCAGAATGCCCACCACGAGCGCAAGCCCCGCGACGATGGTGACTGCGACGCGGTTGGATCGTAGATCCTTGAATGGAGCGAGGAATGCGATCCGTTCTCCGAGGTAATCTCCGGCGAGGGTCAGCCCTGCAACGATATTGACTATGACCGAAAGGAAATAGATCTGTGCCACCGCGCACCTCCTTACACTCCCGAAATAGGATCCGTACAACGGCGAGCTTACACCTGAATACGACCTACGTTCAGCTTAGACGGGCCCCGCGGCGCAGTCAAGCGGAAAAGCGCGGGAAGAAAACGGCGCAGCCCCTGCCTCACGAGCTTGAGCTGCACGCAGCGCGTGCTTCCATCTCCGACCGTAGTCAACCGACCCGCGCTGTGCGATTTTCTCGCAGCTGTCTATTGGTGAAATTCGAAGAATGGGCGATGACGGATTTGAACCGCCGACATCCTGCTTGTAAGGCAGGCGCTCTGACCAGCTGAGCTAATCGCCCCTGAGTTTTGGCTGGCACGATAGCATGCCCCTCATCGCCTGTCAATCCGAGGCCCATACCGCGAGCCGGGGGCGGCGACCGGTGTGCAATCCAAGCAACCGCGCTTTTCACGCGCCATTTACTGCTACGGGCAAAAATTGCTATATTAAGGGTCGAGCTACCTCTGGAGTAAACAATGACAGGCCCTCGAATGCGCAACATCGGTATCATGGCACACATCGATGCCGGGAAGACAACTACAACTGAGCGAATACTCTTCTACACCGGCAAGTCTCATCGTCTCGGGGAGGTCGACGACGGCGAAGCGACCATGGACTGGATGGAGCAGGAGCAGGACCGTGGAATCACGATTACCTCAGCCGCCACGAGCTGCTTCTGGAAGGACACGCAGATCAACATCATCGACACCCCGGGTCACGTCGATTTCACCGCAGAGGTGGAGCGTTCGCTTCGCGTCCTCGACGGCGCGATCGGCATCTTCTGCGCAGTCGGCGGCGTCGAGCCCCAGTCGGAGACGGTCTGGCACCAGGCCGACCGTTACGGTGTTCCGAGAATCGCCTACATCAACAAGATGGACCGCATCGGTGCGGACTTCTTCGAGGTCGTGAAGGAGATCGACACGAAGCTCGCCTCTACGCCGCTCGTCGTGCAGCTTCCCCTCGGGCGGGAGTCGGAGTTCAACGGAATTATCGATCTCGTAGCGATGGACGAGATCCATTGGGACGCCACCTCCTTCGGAACGGAGATGGTGCGCGCGCCGATCCAGGAGAAATATGCGGACATAGCGCGCGAGTGGCGCGAGAAGCTGATCGACCAGATATCGGCGAGATCCGACGAGATAACCCACCTCTTTCTCGAGGGCAAGGAAATTCCCGTTGAGCTGCTCAAGAAAGCGATCCGCGAGGAGGCGATCGCCCGCACTCTGCTGCCGGTCTTCTGCGGCGCTTCACTTCGCAATATGGGGGTGCAGCTTCTGCTCGACGGCGTCGTCGATTACCTGCCTGCACCCGAGGAGCTTCCTCCCATTCCCGGCCATCTGGCGAAGAACGAGGAGCCGACGGAGGTCGAGCGCTCACCGGACGGCGACCCGCTCGCACTGGTGTTCAAGATCCAGAACGATCGCGAAGCGGGACCGATGTGCTTCGTCCGAGTCTACTCGGGGAGCTTCAAGAAGGGACTCGCAGTCTATAACATCAGCAAAAAGAAGCGCGAACGGATCAACCGAATTCTGCGCATGCACTCCAATCGCTACGAGGTCATGGACAGTATCTCGGCCGGGGACATCGCCGTCGTTATCGGATTCAAGATCGCCCAGACCGGCGATACGATCGGCAGCGAAGGGCACCAGGTCCTTCTCGAGCGTATGACCTTTCCCGAGCCGGTCATCTCGGTCGCCATTGAACCGAAGACCCTCTCGGATCGCGACAAGCTCAAGTCGAGCCTCGAGCTGCTGACTCAGGAGGATCCGACCTTCTTCTATCGGGAAGACGAGGAGACTGGCCAGCTCGTGATTTCCGGAATGGGCGAGCTGCATCTCGACGTTCTCGTTACCCGCCTCTTGAGGGACTACAAGGTCGAAGCGAATATCGGAAAGCCGCAGGTCACCTACCGCGAGTCGGTTTCCAAGACGGTGACCCACACCGAGAAGTACCATCGTGTGCTCGCCGGAAAGGAGAACACCGCCGAGCTTACCCTCAAAATCGAGCCGCTCGAGCGGGGGACGGGTCAGCGCTTCGAGTCGAAGGTCAACTCGGAGAAGCTCCCGCGCGAGCTCATCGACGCAGTCGAACGGGGGGTGAAGAATGCCTTCTCCTCGGGGAGCATGTACGGCTACCCTGCCTTCGACATCGGAGTCACCCTGCTCGACGCAGTGTACAACCAGTCTACCTCTTCTGCCCTCGCCTTCGAGGCGGCCGCCTCGATGGGCTTCGACGCGGCGTGCCGCAAGGCCGACCCGATCCTCCTCGAGCCGATCATGACGGTCGACGTCATGGCCCCCAAGGAGTTCATTGGCGACGTCATCAGCCACCTCTCCTCTCGCGGCGGCGTCATCTCGAGCCTCGAGAGCCGGCCCACCGTCGAGCACATCCATGCCACGACTCCCCTAGCAAACATGTTCGGTTATTCGACCGCACTGCGAAGCATGACTCAGGGACGCGGCACCTTCGCGATGGAGTTCTCGCACTTCGCGAAGAAGAACGGAAGCCAGTAGGCTCCGTCAACGGGCCTATCCCCGAGGCCGCGTGGGACCATAGCTATTTCTGTTCGAAGGCGGTAACGCCGTTCCACTCTGCCGGCGGTGCGTCTTGGAGGAAATTCGAGCAGCGCATGAGGAATATTCTCGTAATCGGATCGTTGGGGACGAGCTTGTCCTCGGACTCGAAATAGTGGAGGGCCTCTTCGAACTCGCGGTTGTAGTAGTAGCTCAGGCCGCGGTCATGAAGTTTCCAGGCCTTCTCTTCGGTCTCACCGAGCTCCCGCCGGACGGCGTAGACTGCGAGGCCCCGGTGTCGCCCTTTGACCTGCACCCGGTCGATCTGGCGGCAGGGAAGGCGGTCGCGAATGTAGCGGTATATCGACTCGGATATGAGGACGCGCTCGTCGTAGAACTTGGTCAGCCCCTCGAGGCGAGAGGCCACGTTCACCATGTCGCCGACGACGGTGTAGTCCATTTTTCGTTCGGTTCCGATGTTTCCGATCGTGACTTTGCCGTAGTTGATGCCGATGCCGTTGTGCATTACCGGCCGCTCGTGAGCGCGCTGCCAGTCGTTGAAACCCTCCAGCTCATCGACCATGTCGAGGCCGGCCAGGACGGAGTGATACGCGCTGTCCTCATCCACGGCGGGCGCACCGAAGAAGGCCATGATCGCATCTCCGATGTACTTGTCAACGAGACCCTGGTTGCGCATGATGGCGTCGACCATCCGCTCGAAATAGCGATTGAGAGACTCGACGATCTGGCTCGATTGCATCCGCTCCGACATCTCCGTGAAGCCGCGGATGTCTGAAAAGAGCACGGCGAGCGTGCGTTCCTCTCCGGCGAGCATGGACTCCGGCGCCCTGAAGAACTGCTCGATAACTTGGTTTGGAACGTACTTCTGGAAGACGTTCCGGATCTTCATCTCTCGCTTCTGGGCGATTGCCGCCTGGAGCGCGTAGTTCTTGATCTCGCCGTAAGCCTGTTCGAGCGCGCCGGTCATGGAGTTGAAGCTGTCACCGAGCTCACCGACCTCGTCCATGTATCGGATCTCCACCCTTCGCCCGAGATCGCCGGTCTTCACGATGTCGCTCATCGCGCGGGCAACCTGGCTCAAGGGCATGGTGAGCAGCCTGCTGAAGATGATTACCAGAATAATGACGGCCGCAACGGAGATCGCGCCGGTAAGCGCGGCCTCCCAGGTAATACGGTCTATGGAGGCGAAAAACACCTGTCGCTCCTGGGTAACGAAGATCGTCCAACCGAAGGGGGGAAACTCCGCGACGTTTGCCACGCGCGGAATGCCGTCCATCGTGAGCTCGGTCCAACCCTGGTGATGCGCATCGACGATGTCCTTGATGTCTTGCCGTTCGCTCTCGCTGAGCTTCACATCGGCGGTGGAGAACTGCACGGCTCCGGAGTCATTGAAAGCGACAATAAGCTCCGGCGGATTTCCTACCAAACCCGTGGCGTAGTTGGCAACCGCGCGCTGCGCCGCAGTTAGGAACTCCGCAGAGCTTTCAAGTTTGTTGTCGACCAACAATGCGCGCTCACTTGCGGCAAAGCGCAGAAGCTCGGCGGTCTTGAACTGCAGAAAGTTGGTCGCCACTCCGGTAATGGCGTTGCGCGAGGTGGAGACCGCGAGATAGGTGAGAAAGACGAGTGGGACGATGAACACGGGGAGGAAGATCCCCATTATTCGAGGAGCTATCTTCATAGGTTTCCTACGAACATTGTCGGCGCCAAATCCTACCACCACAAGTATATACGGGAATTGTGATGTCGAAAATCGCCTGCGTGGCGAGAAAGGAATGTTCATCGTTTCACTGGTCATTCGGGCGCAAACGGGGTATAATATTAGTTAACATTTATGGCGGGACTCCTCGAACGCGCACGGGTAATTGTTCAAAAAAAGGGAGGAGGCCCCCCCATATCCGCAGCCCGTGACGGGCACGAGTCCGATGACAGTGGAATTTCCTCAGACGAACGACGAGAGCTCCTCGAGCAGATCGACCGTCTCTTCAGGGAGACTCGGCCCATCGAGACAAGGCCTCGGCAGAAAATGCGAGGAGGTGCGGCTTTTCCGCTCTACGTGAACGTCATCGCAGTCGTGATACTTGCGGGAGCGATACTTGCGGTCGGGCAGCTCACAAACAGGGGCCTCGGACAAACCGAATCGGGCAGCGGCAACTTTCTTACGACCGAAGGTTTGGTCGTCCAGAGGGTAAAGCAGCAGGCAGCGGCCGAGCTCGGTGCGAGCCAAACCCGTATCGCGGAGATCAAACGCGAGTTGGAAAATCTGCGCAGCTCTGCCGGCTCCGGCGCCGGCGGCGCAGTTTCGGCCGCGTCGACGGAGCGCCAACAACAGCTCGAAGCCGAGCTGGCGAAGCTCCAGTCGAGCACCACTGACAAGCTCGCGAGTCTGGCCGCCCAGCAACAGCAGCAGGCATTCCTCATTCGCCAGCTTCGGGCGATCTATCAGAACATAGGATCGGACGTATCCGGCGGAAATGTCTCAGGTGCCCTCGCCGGCGTAGCATCCGCCGACCAGCTTCTCAACGAGAAGGTCTCTTCAGGGGGAGAGATCGCCTCCATCGCACCGGCGCTCGCAGCCGGCAACGCCGTTCTTCGCGCGGCGCTCCTCTACGGCCAGTCGGCGGAGTCAGCCCTGCAGGCGGCCTCCAAGTCCGATCTCTCCGCGAAGATGGCGGCGGTCGAGCAGCTGGTGCAACAGGGGGACGCGCGCTACAGCGCGGGGAACCTCACCGACGCGCACGAGTACTACACGAAGGCGATCGACACGCTCGACAGCGTCTCGCGAGCCTACGCCCGCCTGAACGAGATGGCGACTGCATCGAACCAGGAGCAGATCAAGCAGCTCGTTGCCCAGATCGATCGATTGAAAGGTGATGTGGCGGGCCTTCAGGCAACGATCTCCCAACAACAAGCCACGATCGCCGAACAGCGCACCCAGATTGGCAGCGATAAGGCGCTCATCGCCAAGCAGCAGGGCGAAATCGGGAGCCAGAAGACTCTCATCGCCGAGCAGGAGCGCAAGCTCGCGGAGGCGAGGGTGGCGGTTCAGAAACGGACCGAGGAGCTCTCGACGGTCGTGCAGGCTATGCAGCGAAGCGTTGCTCCGGACAGCGGCTCGGCTTCGCAACTGGACCCGAGCGAGACGGTCAACCTGCTGAAGACCAAGGTCGAGATCAGAAGCCTCGTCGAGACCCCTGAGGCGAGAAAAGCGTATCCTCTTCTTTCCTCGCAGATCGACGCGTTCTTCAAGAAGTACGCTGATATCTTCGCCCGGCAGGGAAGAGAGGCGGCATTGAATCAGGTGGCATCCGCCCTGAACGACGTAATCGTCTCTCTCAACCTGAAGCTGCAGGAAAACAGCACCTCTCCCCTTGCCTCGCCCACCGGAATGCTCGAACAGCAAAGCGCCGGCAGCGTCTCGAGGGCCGATCCCATCTCGAGCTACCTCGGCGAGATCGACGGGACCCTCCAGGGTCTGCTCTACCGCTCTAATTGATAGCGATTTCCGAGATTGCGCGAAGCCAAGCCGTTGGCTTCGCCGGGTCAACAATTCCGTCGAATCGACAGCCCGATACTCCGAAACCGTGAGAACTACTTGGTTACGGCAATGGCATAGTTGGAGGTGCCGTAGTATGAGCTTCCGCCGCCGGTCTTGACCGAGACAACCTTATAGACGTAGACATTGCCCGTGGTCAACCCTGTGTCCGCATAGCTCGTGGTGTTATTGGCGAGAGCCGACGCTATCGGTGAAAAGCTGCCATTACCGATGGCTCTATAGATGTTTATGCCCCCATTGTTGGATGTCGTGTTGTTCGACCAGCTCAAGTCGACTTCCGTACTACCTGCCAAGGTTGCCGCAAGGTTCGACGGTGCGGCCGGGTCGACGGTAACGGTCGCATTCACCTGAGTCACACCATCGCTGAGAGTGAGCGTATTACTCCCCGGAAAGCCGCTTCCCGAGTACGTGCCTGCGTGTGTGGTGGGATCAATCTGTGTGACATTTCCCTTACTGCCAGGATTCAAGCTGAGAGAGTAGCTCCCCGAACCTCCCGAAGCGATAACGAAAAGCGTCTTGGTTTCTGCAATCTCCACGTTCACGGGGCTCAACGTGAGTGACGTTGCACCAATTGTCACCGATGCCGTGCTGGTCTCGCCAATACTATCCGTTGCCGTCACGGTCACGCTTCCGTTGCCCGTCGCTGTCAGCATCCCGCTCGACGTTACGCCCCCGCCGGTCCCTATGAGCGAGTAGGAATAGGGAGGGACCCCGCCCGTTGCGCTGAATGGGTAGTTGTCTCCGACGTTGACCTGAAGATTCGCGGGGACGATCCTGAGGGGAGGTGCCGCGACCACCGTCACGCTGGCGTTGGCGATCTGGCCGCTAGAATCTTTGACTTGCACCGTGTCGGTGCCCGAGCTATTCGGGGCGGTATAGGTCCCGGAGGAGTTGATGGTGCCGCCGGCGCCTCCTGAGAGGACGCTGAAGGTGTACGGGGTGACTCCGCCTGAAGCGGTGAAGTAGAGGGTCCCGCCGACGAGCGTTCCGGTCTTGCCGGGGCCGATGCTCAATGCGAGGGTCGGTCCCGTGAAGTCCTTGGACGTGGTGAGAGGGGCGAACTGATCGTAGAGGCTGAATTGGCTGCACGCCGCCAGGAAGCCGACAACTAAGAAGCCCACCACGACTGCGCGCGCGCGTAATCGGTTGGGACGCATCATTTTATGATTCTCCTCGGGGATAATTCGCCCGTTATTCCGGAACGTAGTGTCTCAGAACCACCTGTCTGACGGCCCCAACGGCCCGCCGCGCCGCAGTACGTCCCAGTGGGAAAAAGTATACCCCCTTTAGGGAGAAAAACCCAGTGTAAGCGTCGGAGCGAATGCAATGAGCGGGTAGCGCTCTTCGAAGGCAACGAATATCCCCAGCTCCGTGCCGATAACCATCGACCGAAAGACCCTCAGGCGGGCGGTTATGGCTCCGGAAACGTAGATATCGGTCTTCGCCGCGAGTCCGGCACCTGTGGGTCTCGCGATGATCACCGCTGCGCCGCCGGACGCCAGTAGCCCGATCCCGACGGGCAGGCTCGAGGGGGTACTGAGCCTCAGCTGCGGTCCTCCCATCGCGGAATAGACCATTCCCGCCGAGACGCCGGCTGCCGGAAAGAGGGCGGCGCCCCCTACCGTCAGGCCGGCTTCGAGGTTGATGCGGCTGTACGGGAATCGGGCTCCAGCAAACAGGCTCCCGCTCGCTCCATACCGGAAGTAGTTGCTCGCATTCCCGACGAGAATCAGCGGGGCCCCTCCCCCGCTGAACGCGAATGCCCAGCGCTTCTCGGCAGACGCAGCCGACGCCTGCGTGCCTGTGCCCTGTGCCCCGGGCAGGGTCTCGACGCCACGGCCGCCCGCCGGCGACTTGCCTGCGGTGCTTCCGCCGCTCTGGCCCCCGTTCGTGCCTGCCGTCGCGCTTCCGCCTTGGCTCGCTGCGGGGGTGCCCGTTTCGCTCCCGGAGCCGCTTGCCATCGACGCCTTCCGAGCCTCTGCGGCGGCGTGAATCGCGCCTTGGACACCGGGCATGCTCATGAGCTTGCCGACTGCGTCGGACACCCTCACGTCGAGGTCGAGATCGAATGGAACGAGGTCGGAGTAGCTCGCAACCGTGGCGGCCGTGTCTGCGTTGCGGAGCGACAACTCCACCCGAACGTTCTGCCCCTCCCGTGAGTAATCGACGACGAGGAGGAAATCGGCCGAAACAGACCCCACGCCGACCGGAGACGATCCCTGGGCTGCAGCGGCCTGCGTTTCGGTCGCTTCCTTGGAAACGACTGCCGAATCCTGATTGAGCTGGACGCTCGCGGCTTTGACGATCACATTGGAAAGGGCCGCATCTTTGGGGTTTCCGAGTGCGAGTACCAGAACGACCGCCTGGGCGGAGCAGAACGCCGGTGCTGCAACGAGAAGCACGAAAGCTGCGAGGAGTCCTCTATGTTTTCGCGATAGTGCAAGCATTGCCGCCTCTTTCTCGGGCCGTTCTGACTGCAGTTTCTCCTCTCATTAGAAAGCTTTCGGGTGTATCAAACTCAATTGCGCTGGTTACTCCCACGCTGACGGTAATCTCGTGACCCTCATCAAAAGGATACAGCTCGACTGCGCGTCGGATCTTCTCTCCCACCTTCTGTGCTCCGACAATATCCGTCTCCGGAACGACGATAACGAACTCGTCGTCGCCTATCCGTGCGACCTGGTCGCTCACGCGCACCGTTTGGCGCAAGACATCCGCGATCGTCATGAGGACGTAGTCTCCGCTGGCCCGCCCGTGCGCCTCATTGAGATGCGAGAATCCGTCGACGTCGAGCACGATCTGAGATAGGGCGTGGCCGTAGCGCTTGCTGCGGGCTACTTCCGCGCGCAGGGTATAGTCGAACCACGGGCGGCCCGGAAGACCGGTGAGGTCGTCGAAATAGCCGCGGGGCTGGGCGGCTCTGGCCGGCGGCGGCGTAGCCGGAGCCATCGGGGCGACCTGTGGGCCGCGCTCGACCGGAACGGCCGCGGCAGCAGCGGCAACGAACCAGGCAAGGGCGGCAACGGCCGCGGCGAGAAGGACGAACCAAGGAAGCATCCCGACCGGGAAACTCGGGCGCAGGATGCCCCACAAAACAGCGGCGATCGCCACGATCGTCTGAATCGACATGGCTCCTATGAGAGCACCGGAAACACCTCTGCGGACCTTTTCATCTGCCATTGATACCTCACCCACCGGAGACTAAGTCTATCCCGGCCAAGGACTTCCGTCAAATCGAGGGCACTTCTGTCGCCCGCTATCAACATTTTCGGACGAAAAGGGCGAATCTACACTCAATTGACAACCGATTGGGGTGAGTCTATAGTGGATTATTCTCACCACTTCCAAAGGAGTTGTCATGGGCTTCACCACCGATGCTATACGCAACATAGCTGTCACAGGACACGGAGGGACCGGAAAAACGACCCTCGTGGAGCAGCTACTCTGGGGCGGCGGTGCCATTGCAAAGGCCGAAACCGTTGATTCAGGTAAAACCGTCAGTGATTACACCGAAGAGGAGGTGGAACGCAAGATCTCGATTCACACCTCCGTGAGTCACGTATCCTGGGAAAACAAGCTCATCAACATCCTTGATACCCCCGGTTCAGGCGATTTCGTCGGGGAGGTCGTGGCCGGCCTGCGCACCGCGGAGTCTTCGGTGCTCGTCGTCGGTGCGAAGGCGGGAGTTCAGATCGAAACCATCAAGCTCTGGCGGCGACTGAACAATCGCAATATGCCGCGCATCGTCTTCGTCAACAAAATGGACCGTGAAAACGCCGATTTCAAGGAGACGCTCGACGACTTGAAAGAGAAGTTCGGCGTCCCCTTCGTCCCGGTCACCGTACCGATCGGAAGCGGAGCCGACTACCGGGGCGTGGTCAATCTCATCGATATGAAGGCTCACCTCGTGCCCGAGCCCAACAAGAAGGAAGCCGCGAGCGATATCCCGGAGGATGCGAAGGCTTTGGTCGAGGAGTTTCGACCCTCAATGATCGAATCGGCGGCCGAAGGCGACGACGGGCTCATCGAGAAGTTCTTCGACGCCGGCACTCTCACCGAGGATGAGATCCGGAAGGGGCTGCTCGAGGGGCTCAGGGACAACCGGGTTTGCCCCGTGTTCTGCGGAAGCGCAGAGCTGAACAGCGGGCTGATATCGCTGCTCAACTTTATCGCCCGTACCGCTCCTTCCCCCGCAGGAAAGGAGGAGGAAGCCGAAGGACCGGATGGCAGCGCCGTGGCGGTTCCAATCTCCGCAGAGGGCACGCCCGGTTGCTTCGTATTCAAGACCTCTATCGACCAGTTCTCGGGACGACTCTCGTTCATCAAGGTGGTAACCGGCGTCCTGAAGCCCGATACCGAGCTCGTAAACGTTCGCGAGGGTCAAAAGGAGAAGCTTGGCAAGATCTTCAAGATCAACGGCAAGAAGCTCGAAGATGTGAGCGAGCTGCCGGCCGGCGATATCGGGGTGCTCGTCAAGCTCGAATCGGTGAAGACCTGCGACAGCCTTTGCGGCGGCGACAAGAAACTTGCCTTCAAGGCGCTCGACCTCCCGCAGCCCGTGCACTCGGTGACGGTCATGGCGAAGAGCAAGAAAGACGAGGACAAGCTCTCCGAGTTCCTTCACCGCGTCGTCGAAGAGGACCTCACCTTCACGATGAGCTTCAACAAGGAAACCAAGGAGACCGTTATCTCCGGAATGGGAGAGCTCCACATAACGATGATCCTCGACAAGATCAGGGAGTCGCAGAAGCTCGAAATGGAGACCAAGCTTCCGCGCGTGGCCTATCGAGAGACGATTACGAAGTCCTCCGAAGCCGAGTACACTCACAAGAAGCAGTCCGGAGGCCACGGTCAATATGGTCGGGTCGTCATCGCGGTTCGGCCGCTCGAACGGGGTCAGCATTACGAGTTCGAGAACGCGATCCGCGGTATGGCCGTCTCGAAGGGCTACATCCCCGGAATCGAAAAGGGGCTTCACGACGCGATGGAGGGAGGTGTTCTCGCGAGCTATCCGGTCGTCGACGTAGGGGTAAAGCTCACCGACGGGAAAGAGCACCCGGTCGACTCATCGGAGATGTCGTTCCGTCTTGCAGCCAAGGGCGCGCTCCGTGCCGCGATGGAGAAGGCCGGCCCTGTGCTCCTCGAACCGATCATGAATCTGCACGTGTTCGCCAACTCCGAGCACGTGGGTGACATCCTCTCGGACTTGAGCTCGCGCAGGGGGCGAGTGCTCGGACAGAGCTCGCTCGGCGGCGGCATCGAGCAGATCGACGCCCAGGTTCCACAGGCGGAGCTGCTGCGCTACTCGATCGACCTGCGCTCGATTACCTCAGGTACCGCGTCGTTCGAGGTTGAGTTCGATCACTACAGCCCCGTCACCGGCAAGATCGCGGATACCGTCATCAACGAGGCAAAAGAGCTGGCCGCCGCCGCCCACGAGTAGAAACAGGGTGTCGCGTCGGTGACGCGCTACCAACCGGCCGCCCCGTTCAGCGCTTCGCGAGCGGGGCGTATTTTTTCGGCTCGACGACGCACTTGTAGGCGGGGCGAATGATGCGGCCGCCGATGAGCTGCTCCTCGATTCGATGGGCGCACCACCCGGCGATCCTCGAGATGGCGAAGATCGGCGTAAACAGCTCTCGCGGGATTCCGAGCATCGAGTAGACGAACCCCGAATAGAAATCGACGTTCGGCGCGATGACCTTCGTCGAGCCCTTCACCCGCTCGAAAACCTTCGGTGTGATCGAGGCAACGAGGTCGTAGAGCGCGAGCTCGTTCTCCACGCCCTTCTCACCCGCAAGACGGGCAGCCTGCGCCTTGAGCAGAACCGCACGCGGATCGGAGAGTGTATAGACGGCGTGTCCCATGCCGTAGACGAGCCCCGAGCGGTCGAAAGCCTTCTTCTCGATGATCTTCGTGAGGTACTGCTCGACCTCCTTCTCGCTCGTCCAATTCTTCACGTTGGCTTTGATGTCGTCCATCATCTGGGCCACTTTTATGTTGGCCCCGCCGTGGCGCGATCCTTTCAGGGAGCCGATCGCCGCCGCCACCGCGGAGTAGGTGTCCGTTGAGGCGGAGGAGACGACATGAATCGTGAAGGCGCTGTTGTTGCCCCCGCCGTGCTCGGCGTGCAGGACGAGACAGAGGTCGAGAAGCTCGGCCTCGAGGGGGCTGTACTCGCTGGAGGACCTGAACATGTGGAGCAGGTTCTCGGCGGTGCCGAGCTCCTCCTTCGGCGCGTGGATAAAGAGGCTCTTTTGGCCGTAGTAGTGGCTCTTGGCCTGATAGCCGTAGGCCGCCATGGTCGGCAGCGCCGCGATGAGCGAGACGCTCTGGCGGAGGATGTTGCTCAAGCTCTCCTCCTCGGGATTTGCATCGTAGGAGTAGTAGGCAAGCACGCTTCGGGCCAGCTTGTTCATGATGTTGGAGCTCGGCGCCTTGAGGATCATGTCCTCGGTGAAGTTGTCCGGCAGCGTGCGAAATGAACCGAGCAGACGGTTGAACTCTTCGAGAACCGGAGCCGTCGGAAGCTCGCCGAAGAGAAGCAAGTAGACGACCTCCTCGAATCCTCTGCGACCGTTCTCCTGGAAACCGCTGACGATCTCGCGCACGTCGATGCCTCGATATCGGAGACGTCCCTCGACCGGAACGGTCTCCCCCTCATCGATGATGTACCCGTGCACGTCTCCGATCTCGGTCAATCCGACGAGGACCCCGGTGCCGTCGGCGTTCCTGAGGCCGCGCTTGACGTTGTAACGGGTGAACTCATCGGGCTCGATCTGATTGTTGCGAACCGCTATGGGAGTGTGTTTCTCGAGGAATTGCGTCGCGTCCACTTGCAGAGCTCCTTTTTGCTGTCGGCCCCAAACGGTCGCCGACGGGGCGGAGGCACACCTCTGCCGCACATCGGCACCGCTTGCAGGGCCGCAGCCTGCATGATTGTAGAGAGGTCTCGATCAGACTTTCGTGAAATAGATTTCGTGAATTGTATGATCGGCCGCAAGGCCCTTTCGTTCGAACTTCGTTTGAGGCCGCCAGCGAAGCGATGGGGCGAAACCCTCGTACTCGTTTTTCAGCTCGGCGCACCCGGAGTAAACGGTGAGGATCTGTTCGGCGTAGTCGTCCCAGTCGGTCACGGTGTAAAGATAGCCGCCTCTCTTCAACTTGCGAGAGATGAGCGAGGTGAACGGGGGCTGGACGAGCCGCCGCTTGTGGTGCCGTTTCTTCGGCCACGGGTCGGGGAAGAAGATGTGCACCCCGTCGAGGCTTCCGTCGGGTATCATCTGCCGGCACACCTCTACTGCGTCGTGGGCGACAATCCGCACGTTCGTCAGCTCGCGCCGCTCGATCTCCGAGAGCAGCTTTCCCACACCGGCACGGAACACCTCGATCCCCAGATACCCTGTCCCGGGATTTGCTGCGGCAATCTCCGAGGTCGCCATCCCCATCCCGAAGCCGATTTCGACGACCACGCGCTCGCAATCCGGAAAGAGCGCGTCGAGATCGAGCAGCTCCTCACCGAACGTGAGGCAGTAGCGATTTGAGAGTCGATCGAGAGAGCCGCGCTGCAGCTTGGTGATCCTGCCTGGACGGATGACGTAGCTGCGGATCTGGTAATCCATGGCGAGATAGTAGCGAAATCAGACGAGCATGGAAAGACGCTGGCGAAGGTATTCCGATTTCTCGGAAAGCCCGATCTTCTCGCTCTTGAGCAGCAGGACGTTGGGACGCTGTGGCGACAGCTTCACGTTGCCCGCGCTCTCCTGGATGAGCCGTACCACCTTCTCTGCCGACACCACCGAGACCTTGGCAAACTCAATCTCCACCGTTCCCCCCCGCTCGCGCAGTGCGGCAATGGAGAGATCGCGGCAGATGATGCGGATCTCTGCAAGCGAGAGCAGGCTGTGCACCGCTTCCGGCAGCGGGCCGAAGCGGTCCTGCAGCTCGAGATGAACCTGATCGAGCTCCTCCTGGGTGGTAACCGAGGCGATCTTCTTGTAGACCTCCATCTTCTCCACCGGCTCAGTGATATAGCTGTCGGGTATGTAGCCGGAGTAGTCAAGCTCCAGATAGACCTCCGGCGGCTTCTCCGCCTTCTCTTCGCTCAGCTCGGCCACCGCCTCGTCGAGAATTCGCAGGTACATGTCGAACCCGACCGAGAGGATGTCCCCGTGTTGCTCGCGGCCGAGCAGGTTGCCCGCTCCGCGCACCTCGAGGTCTTTGAGGGCGATCTTGAATCCCGAGCCGAGCTCCGTGTAATCGGAGATGATCTGCAGTCGCTTCATCGCGAGCTCGGTGAGGGGGCGCTCACCGGGATAGAGGAGGTAGGCGTAGGCGATGCGGTTCGATCGGCCGACGCGCCCCCTGAGCTGGTAGAGCTGGCTGATGCCGTACATGTCGGCCCGGTCGATGACGATCGTGTTGACGTTCGGTATATCGATGCCGTTCTCGATGATCGTCGTGGCGACGAGGACCTGGGAGCCGAGGTGGATGAAGCGGTGCATGATGTCCTCGAGCTCGTGGGAGCTCATCTGGCCATGGGCGGTGTCGACGATGATCTCCGGCATGAGCTTCTGAAGGAAGATCTTCACGTGCTCGAGAGTCTCGACGCGGTTGTGAAGGTAGAAGACCTGCCCTCCCCGCTCCACCTCCCGGCGAATCGCCTCGACCACGACGTCTTCGTCGTACTCACGGATGAAGGTCTCGATCGGACGGCGGTTGCTCGGAGGCGTGGTGATGAGCGACATGTCGCGAATCTTCAGCAGCGACATGTGCAGGGTACGCGGGATCGGCGTGGCCGAAAGGGTCAGGCAGTCGACCGCGGTGCGGAGCTCCTTCAGCCGCTCCTTGTCCTTCACTCCGAAGCGCTGCTCCTCGTCGACGATGAGCAGACCCAGGTTCTTGAAGTGAACATCGCGCTGAAGGAGGCGGTGGGTGCCGATGAGGAAGTCGACCTCCCCCGCCTCGACCGCCTTGATGACCCGCCTCTGTTCGACGGTCGGTACGAAGCGCGAGAGCATTTCGATGCGCACCGGGTAACGGGCGAATCGATCCACGGCGGTTTCGTAGTGCTGCTCGGCGAGGATCGTGGTCGGCGCGAGGAAGACCACCTGCTTGCCCCCGAAGATCGCCTTGAAGGCGGCGCGCATCGCGACCTCGGTCTTGCCGTATCCGACATCGCCGCAGATCAGGCGGTCCATCGGCCGCGGCGCCTGCATATCGGCTTTGACCTCCTCGATGCAGCGAAGCTGGTCCTCGGTCTCCTCATAGGGGAAGGCGGCCTCGAACTCCAGCTGCCAATCGGTATCCGGCGGAT
Organism: uncultured Spirochaetales bacterium; assembly: GCA_964506755.1. Taxonomy (GTDB): domain Bacteria; phylum Spirochaetota; class Spirochaetia; order DAHUYW01; family DAHUYW01; genus CAZDMH01. Next base: position 4,464 of record CAZDMH010000022.1, on the reverse strand, counting down.
AGCCGTAGCCCTGCGCGGTCTTTCTGCGGGCGTAGAGCTCGACGAGCCGATGGGCGAGGTCCTCGACCGAGCGGCGCACCTTGTCCTTACGGTTCTCCCAGGACTTGCCGCCCATGCGGTCGAGGCGCGGCTCCCTACCCTCCTGGCCGATGTAGCGCTGGATGAGGTTCACCTGCTCGATGGGGATGAATATCATCTCCTCGCCGGCATACTCGAGGCGGATGTAGTCGCGCTCGGTTCCCGCCGCGGTGATGCGTTCGATGCCGAGGAACTTGCCGATACCGTAGTTTACGTGCACGACGAAGTCGCCGGGAGCGAGCTCGACGAAGGTGTCGATTGCGCGGCTTTTGGCCGTGCGCACCGAAGCGGGAATGCGCCGGCGGCGGCCGAAGATCTCGTTCTCCTGGATGACGGCTATCTTGAGCTCCGGCAGCGAGAATCCGGCCGAGACGCTCATCGGGACGATCTCGACCGGGAACTCCCTGAGCAGGTGCTCGATGCGCAGCCCCTGCGACTCGGACTCCGAGAAGATGGTCACCTCGTAGCCGGCCTCGACGAGGTTGCCGAGCTCCTCCTTGAGAAAGGCGACGTTGCCGAAGAACGAGCGTGCGCCGTCGCAGGGCACCTCGATCCGCTCGGCGGCACCGGGCGCCTTGATCGAGGGGAAGAGAATCTTGCGCTCCCGCGACTCGACGAGCTCGGAGAGGGGCAGGAGTATCTCATCGCCTTGCGGCAGGAGCGCTCGGGCAGCCGCACCTTTCTTGGTGCCGCCGCCGTTTGACGCGGCGCTTCTCGCTGAAACGTAGAGGTCCGAGTACTCGCGGGAGAGAATTTCGCCTCCCGAGGAGAGCCGTTCCGGATCGACCAAGAAGAGCGTCGAGGAGTCGGTGAGATAGTCGCTCAATGAGCCTGGAGCCTCGAAGCTCAAGGGAAAGTAGAGCTCCTCATTCCGGCAGGTCCGATTGATGCGGAGCTCCTCGATGAGCGCCTCAGCCGCTTCCGAGCTCCCTTTCAGCGTTCGAAACCGTCTCTCGAGTCCCTCTATCCGTGCATCGGTCCACAACAGCTCGCGAACAGGGATGAGATGCACCTCCTCGAGCGAGCCGGTGGAGGACTGTGAAATAGGATCGAAGTGGCGGATATCCTCGACCGTATCGAAACCGAAAACGATCCGGATCGCCTCCTCCTCGCCCGCCGGATAGACGTCGAGCACCTCGCCCCGCAGCGCGAACTCCCCGGGCACGCTGACCCTCGGAACCCGCAGGTATCCGTAGCTCTGCAGGGTGGTCTCGAGCGCGATGGGGTCGAACTCATCGCCGGTGCTGACCCTAATCGCCATCTTCTCGAGGAACGAAGGTGGGGGGACCGGGGTAAGAAACGCCCGCAGGGATGCGACGATGACGAGTTTCTCACCCTCGAGCAGCCGCATCAGGTTCGTCATGCGCTGGCCGAAGATCTGCGCCTGGGGCGCTACGCCGCGATAGGGAATCGTGCCCCACCAGGGAAAGACCGAAACCCCCGGCTCGAAGAGCCTGAGGTCCCGGTAGAGCGCTTCCGCCTCCTGCTCGTTCGGTGCGACGACGAGGGAGGTCTCCTTCATCGCGTGCTGGAGCTCCGATATCAGGATAGCGAGAAACAGACCGTGCGGCCCTTCGATCTCGACCGGAAAGCTCCTTGCGGCGAGGCGGCCCAGGATCTTCTTATAGGGCGTGTACTTCTTGAGGCGTTCGCTGACCTTATTTTGGAATAATGTTATCATGGATTCTACCGAAGATTAAAACGGATGGGTGGAGAGTCGCATTGAAAAGGTTCTTAGGCATATTCGGAATTTTGATGATCCTCGGTTTGTCTTCGGCGTTTGGTGTCGGTGAAGGCGTCAATTTCACGATCCGCTTCTACAATCAGCAGATCGCCTACCCGGACAGCAAGATCCCGATTAAAATCGAAATCGAGAACAACTCCTCAAAGACCTTTCGCTTCAAGTTGGCCGACCACCACGTCTTCAACATCGATTTCGACGTGAAGACGCTGACCAACGTCGCTGAGCAACATTCGGACCAATTTATCATGGAGCGAAACACGAATCAACCGGTCTTCTTCCGCGACGTTGCCCTCGACCCCGGAGATCAGTATTCGTTCACGGAGAACCTCTCGGACTTCGTCAAGCTTTCGGGGCCGGGCGTCTACGTGATCCGGGGGCTTTTTTATCCCGATCTCTACACCCCCACCACGAGTGAGGTGATGACGTCGAACACCCTCACGCTCAACGTCCGACCCGGCACCACCCCCGCCGTGCAGGCGGCAATCGACCAGGCGACCGGAAAGGTGCTCCAGCAGGAGGCGCTTGCCCCCGACGAGGTGGTAGCCTACATGCTCCACGCGCGGCAAAAAGGGGCGTGGAACAAGTTCTTCCTGTACATCGACGTGAAGGAGCTCATGCTCCAGCAGCCTGACATGAAGCGCCGCTACCAGCGTGCCTCAGATCAGGAACAGCACGATATGGTCGACAATTTCAAGAAGCAACTCCAGCAGGAGAAGACCGACAGCGACATCCTCGTCGTGCCGAGCGATTTTACGATCGAGAAGACGACCTACACCCCGACAGAGGCCACCGTTCTGGTAAAGGAAAAGTTTGCACACTCGAGCTACAGCGACGTCAAGGAGTACACCTACTATCTTCACAGACCGGAAGATGTGTGGCTAATCTACAATTACACCGTGAGAAACCTGGGGACCGAATGAAGCTACAGCTCATTGTCGGCAATGATGAAATGAAGGAGAGCCTCGCCTTTCATCTCAAACCGCTCGGCATCGAAATCATCCAGTATCTCAACCCCATCAAAGCCATGGATAACATCGAGGAGACCGATGCTCAGATCGTGCTCTTCAGCTGCGCCGCATTTCCGCGCCACTGGAAACCCTTTCTGCGCCTGCTGCGCGACAACAAGGCGCGCCACGAGAGCATCTTCATCCTCCTGCGCGGCGATATATTCTCGGTGCAGGAGGCCGCGAAAGCGGTGCACCTCGAGGTAAACGGCATCATCGCCGAATCGCTCCCGGTGGAGCGCATCGTGCACAACCTCGAGGAGATCCTGTTGCGTTACGGGATGATCAAGGACACCGCGCGCAAGAGCCGGCGTTACCTGCCGAGCGAGTTCGACGATCTCGAGTTCATCCTCACCCACCCGGAGAGCCTCAAGGTGATAACCGGCGTGCTCAACGACATCTCCCTCACCGGCGCACGCTTCTCACCCGACAATCCGAAGCTTACCGAAGACCTCGACCGGGGCGTCGAAATTCCCAACTGCTCGCTGCAGGTCGGTGAGGAGATCCTTGCCGTCTCCTGCCGCGTGGTTCGCAACGCGAAGTACATGGGCCTTCAGTTTCTCTCGCTCACGAAAGGCGGCATGAAGAAGCTCAAGGCTTACCTCGACTCCCGCGCCGCGCGCGCCCTCGCCTCTCAGAAAGCCGGCTAATTCGAGTCCTCAATCCCCCCATTGTTCCCGGACTTCTTCCAACCACTTCAACGAAATCGTTCTCTACACGTATAGGTTACTCGAAGGGGGTGGAACGTGAAACGACTGGTGAGCGCAGTCGGATTGGCGGGGGCATGGCGCGCCTTAGCGTTTCGCGCCCCGGCTACCTCCGCACCCCGATCGACGTCGGACGGACCCCGGCCGACGAAGCCGACTCCTACGTTGCCCTGCTCGACAGCCTCGGCATCGGCACGGTCGCGGTCATCGGAGGAAGCGGGAGCGGTCCGGCCTCGCTCGAGTTCGCCATACGGCATCCCGACCGATGCTGGGGGCTGATCTTGCTCTCCCCCGTGGTGCAACAGCAGGGAATTGACCACTTTACGGCGTTTCAACGTGCCTGGTTCAAGCGAAGCTTTCGAGACGTTCAGAGCTACCGAAGTGTGAAGATGATCGAACGCAACCCCATGAAGGCGATATCGATGATGGCACCCGATACGATCAAACAGATAGCAGGGGATCGCCACAAGATGGCTATCGCCATCTCCCTCGCGCAGACGAGCTTCCCCATGAGCATACGTGAGGTGGGGACTATGAACGACGTCGCCGGCAAGAACCCGATCTCGAAAGAGGATCTCGCTTCGATCCGGGTCCCTACTCTGATCCTCCACGGCGCGCGTGACGAATGGGCTCCCCTTGCGACGGCGCAGATGGCCGCAAGAACGATCCCCGGCGCCCGCATCGTCGTCTACCCCAACGGCGACCACCTCTTCTTCATCGCCCACCTCGAGGAAGTACGCGACCTCATCCGGGCCTTTCTCGCGGCGCATGCACCGCGCTGAGGCTCGAACGAGCTTCCTATTGACAAAACGCGGGGCCTCAGATATCTTTCACTCGATTTCATTCATTCCCCTGTAGCTCAGTTGGTAGAGCGGGTGGCTGTTAACCACTAGGTCGGCAGTTCGAGTCTGTCCGGGGGAGCTGGAGCAAT
>CAZDMH010000021.1:83184-85255 GCA_964506755.1 uncultured Spirochaetales bacterium | reverse complement strand
CATATTCTTCTCCTGGATTCATAAATCGACCGAGACATAGTAATGAATTCGCGGCTGTGGATGAAGTCCTCGAAGTGACGAACAGGGAAATCCCTTGACGGGCGCTCCCGGCGGCTCTACGATCGATGTCATAAAGACACTTATCGTCTACAGCTCCAAAGACCACATGAACACTGAGAAGACCGCCTCGGCTATTGGCGCAGAGCTCGGGGCCGAGGCGAAGAAACCGACCCGTGTTCGGCCGGAGGATTTGGACGCTTTTGACCTCGTTGGCTTTGGGTCCGGTATCAACGGCTTTACTGTGCATCCCGAACTTACCGGCCTGGTTGCGAGACTGGCCGAGCGGAAGAAGCAGAAGGCCTTCGTCTTCTCGACCTGCGCCTCGAACAAGGACTGGACAGGGAAGCTGCGTACGCAACTCGCGGCAAAAGGTTTCGACATGGTAAGCGAGTTCCACTGTCCCGGCCTTTGGAGTCCGCTCTTCCTCAAGGTCCGCAACGGCCACCCGGACAGCAGTGACATTGAAAGCGCCCGGGCATTTGCGCGCGGCCTGCCCCACTAGACTGCGCGGCCACGCCGGCGCTACAACGGCATGCAGGAATACATCACACCGCACACGCCTGAGCAGAATGGAATGATCGAACGGCTCTTCCAATCGGCGAAGGAGGAACTCTTGCAGTGAGTGCTTCACCGGTTGACGGCTACACGGTTTTGTGGGATTGACCCGAACGAACCGTATTCAGAGCTATGTGTTATTGACCGGGAAGAACGGGAGGTTCCGTCTATCGATCGCAAAACTAGTCTGGGCCCATCGACAACCGTCGGACGCCAATCCGCCATCAAATCAAAAAAAGCCGTGTCTGCCCCATGCGAACGGGACAGACACGGCTTTCTCGGGCTGGGCGGACTTCCCGCAGGGAAGCCGCTGGATTGGTGGTTTACGTTCCTATGTAAACAGAAGTCGGGCTGGGCGGATTTGAACCGCCGACCCCAAGTCCCCCAGACTTGTACGCTAAACCCCTGCGCTACAGCCCGAAATTCGTATTGCTACGATACATTCGAAGCTACCATACCGGCTGACCTCTGTCAATGTGAAATGTGGCGGACTGCGGGGCGGCCGCTACTCCGGGCCGAGTGACGCAGTGGCGCGACCGGCCCGAGCAGGATCGACCGGGAAGGCGCTGTTTGGCTGCTGTGGAGGTTCGACCGCCTTGGCGGGGAAGACGCTATTTTGCCTGGTGGTGGGTTTCGCCCAGAAGGGTATCGCGGGCGCGCTTGATGGCAACGAAGGTTGCCGGGTCGCCGCCACGGTCGGGGTGGTGCAGCAGGCTGAGCTTCCGGTAAGTTCGGTTGACCTCGGTGCGTGATGGCCAAGTCGGTGGGACCGTTTTGAGGGGTAGGCCGAGAACGAAGCAGGCGTTGAGGCGGTCGGCGAGCAGGCCCGTACGGGCGGTAGAGAGTGCGGTGTAGCGTTGCTGGAGCAGTGAAAGATGCTCCCCGAAGAGCGCACGCCAGCGATCGGGAGTGTAGCGTGAATACTCGTCGGCCCGTTTTTTGGAGCGCGGGAAGAGGTGCTGTTCCCAGATCGGGTACCTGCGTGCGGCGTTGTAGTGGCGCTCGAGTTGGCCGAGGTATTTGATCGTTGCAAGAACCGGGGGAGGAAGCGCGCGCATCGAGGCGAGAATATAGCGGCGGCGCTCCTCTTTGATCCGCGCGCGCTCGGCAAGGTAATTGCGCTTGATCGAGAAGTAAAGGGGGAAGAAGGGATCGGCCGGCAGGCGGTAGGTGCGGTAGAAATCCCGCAGGTTCTCGGGCCCGATCGTGGCTCTGTCGAGCAGCGAGTAGCAGCGTCGGCTGATACGGAGTCGCCTGAGGCGATCTGAGGTCCTGAGGTGCGCAAGCATCAGCGGGTAGTTCCTGTCCTTCTGCAGCGTTTTGGGCTGGCGCGAAAGCAGGTAGGGAATCGAGTACGTACGTGTTTGTCGGGTCCGCGTAGTCCGGTACCGTCTCATGTTGCTGCGGCAATAGTAGCGAATCGGCGGCAGTGTGGCCACATCGATTCGGGCGTTTC
>CAZDMH010000021.1:48721-83084 GCA_964506755.1 uncultured Spirochaetales bacterium | reverse complement strand
TTGCCTTGGCCAGCGCAGCCTGCTCCCATTCCGTCCAGGTCTTGCTCGAGTATGCGGCGTTGCGGCCCACAAGCCCGGCATCGTAGGCGCTATTGTCTATGAGTGTCTCGTCGAGGTCGGCGACGATTGCCAGGGGCTTTCCTCCCGGCGCTTTGACCGCGACGGCATTGTTCACCATCATATTGGCGACGTTGTAGGCTTGGTAGCACAATTCCCGATATTCGGCCGAGTTCTGCATCCATGCCAACGCCATGACGGTCTGCTCGTTGAGATTCTTGACCGTGTATGGTGCGGTCGTCGTGGTGTTGTCGGAGAATACGGAAAACGTAGAAACAAAAAGCAAAACTGCGAAACTTGTTGAAATCACAATACCCTTCGTGTGCCTCTCCATGTGAGTTCCTCCTAAGGGTGGTGATCCTGCTACTATCGTATGCCCACGCCGGGGCGTAGTCAATGACAAAGTTGTGGTCAGGCGAAGAAGCAACAGGATTGGCACAGGAATTACAAGATAGTATGGTATAGGCGGCCCGCGCCCGTGGCGCAGATGCAACGCCGAACTGCACCCCAAAAAAAGGAACACGAAGTGATTCGAGAGCTCGAGCACAAAGACAAGGCCCTCTACCTCACCCTGCTCGCGAACTTCTCGCTCATGGGTGGAGTCGTGACGCTTTTCGGTGCCGCCGTGGCGAAGGTGATCGACACCTACGGCTGGAGCTATACCGATGCGGGCACGATCTACGCGGCGGCATCGATCGGCTTCTTCACTTCGAGTATCGTCGCCGGTTTCCTCATTGACCACTTCGGTTCGAAGAGGATCGTCATGATCGGTCTCACGGCCGAAGCGCTGAGCTTGATGTTCTTCGCCCGCACTCCCAACCTGACGGTCAACGTCGTTTTGTACTTCATCATTGGACTCGGGCTAGGGAGCAACGAGGTCATCACGAACTCGATTGTGGTTCGGCTCGAGGAGCGCGGGAAGAGCAGGCTGATGAATCTGATACACGCCTCTTGGTGCCTCGGGGCAGTGATCGGGCCGCTCGGAGTTGCGAACCTGATTCGGACGGGCTCGCGGTGGCAGATCGTCTTTCCGGTGTTCGGCGCTTTGATCCTGCTGCTGGCGGGTCTGCTCGTGCTGCAGCGCTTCCCGAAACCGGCAGTCGGCTTGGGCAGCGACGGATCGGCAGCTTCGCTCCGGTGGGAGCTCGGGGCTTCCGAGGGGCCCGGACGGGCGAACGGCCGAGGCAGGGCGCTCCGTGGAGGGATGTGGGCTGCGCTTAAATCGCGGAGCGGGTCCTTCGTGCTGCTGTGTGCGATTACGATCTTCGTCTATATCGGCGTCGAGAAGGGAATCTACGGATGGGTTGCCGAGTTCTTCGTGAAGGTGCTCGGCAGCTCGATTCCCCTCGGCGCGGCGATGGTCGCTCTCTACTGGACAGGTCAACTGCTTGGACGCCTCGGTATCTCGGTGGTCTACCGCGGCAGCCGCCTGGAGGTTGTGCTTCTGCTCTTGAGCTTGCTCTCCGTCGCCTCGTTGATGGCGCTCGCGTTTGTGCGGATAACCTGGATAGCAGTGGTGTGCACATTTGTCGCAGGTGTCGCGAACTCCGGCATATTTCCATTGATCATTTCGCTGACGGGCAAGTACTCCATGCGGGGGCGCTCGGTAGGCATCGTCACCGCGGCGGGCGGGATGGCTGGTTTCCTATTCCCGATTGCGGTCGCCTTCGTTTCCGACGCGATGGGCATCGCACGGGGGTTCGAGACGGTCTTCTTCATCGGCGTCGTGATGCTGCTCATCAGCTTCGTGGTTGCCGCCCGGGTGCGCCGTCTCGATCGGGAAGAGGTCTCCGGAGACGGTGCGGAGGCTCGGATCGCGTGATGGCTGCAGGGTTTTCGGAATGGAGGAGGTCGGGGCAGTGAGCTCGTTGTCTGCGTTCGAGCGCACTCGTGGTCGACGCGTGATGAGCATCTTTCAGGGGCTCAACACCGTTTCCTTCATACTCTTAAGCGGCAATATCATAACCCTCTATTCGCTGCGCCTCGGCGGAACCAGCCTTTTCGTCGGAATCATTACCTCATTTCAATACCTGTCGTTCCTGTTCATGTTCGTCGGCCGCCAGCTTGTCGATCGCTACGGGATCAAGCCGACGATGGGGTGGGGATGGGTGATTCGATACGTCTTGATGATTCCGCTGCTCGCATCGCCGTTCGTAGCGGTGAACGGCAACTCGCGAGCAGCTCTCACGCTCATCGTCGTCGGGTTGCTCGGTTTCCACATTGCCCGGGGAGTCGGGGTCATCGGATTCAATCCAATGGTCGGGAACCTATCGGAGGGCCGAGACCGCGGAGCTTTTCTCTCGCGCCTGCAGATCGTCAATCAGGTTGCCTCGGTCGGTGCCGGGCTCCTCATGGCATTTCTCCTCGGTTCCGATGCTCCGCTTTCGCGCTATACCCTGTTCATAGCGGTCGGTATCGTCACAGGACTGTCCGCCTCCCTCCTCATCTTCAGACTGCCGAGTCCGCAGGACGAAGGTCAGGGCTTCGGTGAGGGCTTACGTCACGGCGTTGCCTCCGCCCTGAGACGGCCTTCGTTTCTGCGCTTCATCGTGCTGTTCTTTTTCGTCGCGGTGGCTCTGGGGATGGCCGTGCCGTTCAGCGTGGTCTACGCAAAACGCGTCTACGGTCAAGCGGACAACATCATTCTTCTCTATTCAGTAGCCGGCAACATCGGGGCGATTCTCATGGGGCTATTGAGCAGGCTGCTGATCGACCGATTGGGAGCGAAGCCGTTGTACGTCTTCTTCTCCGCGTTCCTCGCCGTAAGCGTGCTGCCGATGGCGATCAGCCCGAACATCGCGGGAGTCGGCCCGATCATCTTCCTTACCGCCGTCTTCTTCTTTCTCCAGCTCGGCTCGGTGGGTGCACAAAACGCCGCGCAGAACTACTTCTTCGCGATCATAAGTCCTTCGGAGTTTCTGAACCTCGGGATCGTCTATAACCTCTTCTTCGGCATCGGAGGTGCGGTCGGCTCGCTCGTCGGAGGGGCGCTTCTCGATTTCTTCAGAACCCTCGGTGTGACTACCGTGGTGGCGGATTTCCGGGTTTTCTATGCCGTGATCTTCTTTCTGATGATGCTGCTTCTCCTTTTTGTTGCGCGCCTGAAGAACGTTGGTCACTACACCGTGAGAAACGCATTCAACATCATCTTCTCCCCGCGAGACCTCCGAGCGGTCGCACTGCTGAATCGTCTGGACAAATCACGATCCGTCGATGAGGAAGTCGAGGTAATCCGTGCCCTTGCAAGCTCTCACTCTGAGGTCCCGGTGGAGGATCTGCTCCAGAAGCTTCACCATCCACGTTTCTACGTGCGCCAACAGGCCTTGCGGGCGTTGGAGGATCTGCCGGCCGATCAGCGGGTGACCCGTGCTCTCATCAACGAGATCAAGAACCACAAGTTCACGACGGCATACATAGCCGCGCGTATGATCGGGCGCAAAGGCATCCGTCAGGGAGTTCGGGAGCTTCGCCGCTGCATAGACTCGAACGACTACCTCCTGCAGGCCAACGCGATGCTCGCCCTGGCGCGCCTCGGCGATTCGGAGAGCATCCCGGCGATAGAGCATGCGATGCAGCGCACGCGCAATCCCCTGGTTCTCATCCACGCGGCTACCGCGCTCGACGAGCTGCGGAGCGAGGGCTCGATACCCGTCCTCATGGAGCTGCTGAAGGCCAAGCACTCGCCGCCCTTTCTGCGCGACGAGCTCATCCTCTCGATCGCCGGAATCCTCGGGATAGCCGACTGGTTCTATCCTCACTACGCCCAGTTTCTCGAGCGGGGGCGCGATGGCGGTGCAAGCCTCATCGACTACCTCGACGAGAAATACCTCGAGCACTCGGGAGTCGCAAAGACTGAGATTAAGCGGGCAATTTCGTTCATGTATCGGGATACCGAGAGCTTCTCGAAGCTGAGCGTCGCGCTGCTCGTACAGCTTTCGCAACATCGACGCGGACCGGCGAATCTCGTCGCCTTCATCGAAGCCGCTGCAGATCCGGAGCTGATGCGCTTCGAGCGGTTCTGTTTTCTCGTCTCTGCGATTCTGGTCTGGTCGTCCTGCTGATTCGCCCCGCGTCAGGCTATCGACCGATTCGCTTGCTCACCTCGAGCAGGTGTCTACGGTGCAGGCGCTCCTGCTGATAGAGCATCCCGTAGGGGATCTCGTAGGCGTCTTCGATGTTCTGCCTTGTGAGCACCTCTGCGGTCGTTCCGAGCTGCATGGTGTGGTCCTTGGAGAAGAGCAGCACCCAGTCGGAGAAGCGGCGAGAAATTTCGAACTCGTGGATAGCAAAGTAGATGCTCAGGCCGTTCTGCTTGGCAAACTCAGCCACGAACCCCATCGTTCTCTCCTTCTGGGGGAACTCGAGCGCGAAGATCGGCTCGTCCATCATGATGATCGGCGAGCCGTAGAGCAGGCTGAAAGCCATGATCGCTCGCTGTAGCTCGCCCTTGCTCAGGTTCTGTGTCTGCTTGTCTGCAACCTCTTCCAGCTCGAACTCACGTTTGAGCGTAGCGATGATGCTCTGGTCCTTTGACGTGCTGTGACCGTTCTCGAGGACGTACTCCATGAGGGCCTGTACCGGCTCCTCCGACTCGAACTCCATGTTCTGGTAGATGAACGAGGCGTAGCGGTTCTTCTCCTCCTCGTCGGCGAGCTCGACGGTCGGTTTGTCGATGACCGTCACCGTTCCTCGATCGGGAAGCACCCGTCCTCCGGCTAGCAGCAGCACCGTCGACTTGCCGCTCCCGTTCTGTCCCATGAAGGAGACCATTCCTTCGGGCAGCTCGATGTTCAGATCGATGAAAACGGGAAAGTCAGCTTCGGGATAGGTGAAGGTGACGTCTTCAAACGTAATCATGTGTTCCTCATTCGACTTTGAACTTGGTGCGATATTCCGGGATCTCGATCATAGGGGGCCGCTCCTCTTCGGCAATGACCTGTTCCACCTCTTCAAAGGTTCGATCTTGCACCTGGTATTGTCTGAAGATCGTGCCGACCTGGAAATCGTTCGTGACGATGCCCATCCGTTTGAGACGTGAGATGAAGGTCTGGATAATCCCGAAGGACATCTTCCCGAGGTCGCGAGTCGTCTGGTTGCGGTGTACGCGTTGATCGAGATCGGTTTGTCCGAAGGCCTGCATGCCCCATTTCTGGTAGACGTCGATGAGATGTGCAGTCTCGACTCCGTATCCGATCGGGAACGGGATGTGAGCGAGGACATCACGACGGACGGCGTACTCGCCCGAAAGCGGCTGGATGATTGCAGTAAGCTCGGGGAAGAACAACGAGAACATCGGACGCGTGAGAATCTCGGTTACCCGTCCGCCGCCCGAAGGGCGCACGCCGCCGGAAAAGGCGAGCGGGCGGTCGTAGAACGCTTTGACGTATTTGATCTCGGGACGATAGATGAGCGGAGCCACGAGGCCATAGACGAACCGCGGATGGATGTTCTTGATGTCCGCGTCTATGTAGACGATGATGTCGCCGGAGAGTTGGTATATCGCCTTCCAAAGGTTCTCGCCCTTTCCCCGCTTCGGCTCGAGATCCGGGAGAATCTCCGAGGCGAGGTAGACGTCGGCCCCGAAGGATTCGGCCACGGCGCGGGTCCGATCCTTGGAGCCCGAGTCGATAATCGCAATCTCGTCGAGCAGCTTGTAACGGGTCATGAGCTCGGACCGGAAAATCACCACTTCCTTTCCGATCGTCCGTTCTTCGTTGAGCGTCGGAATGCACAACGAAATCGTGATTCCCAGGCGCTCCTTCTCTTCTACGAGCGCCTTGAGGTCCCAGAAGTTCGAATGGTGGAAGGTATTGTTCTTCAACCATTCATTTAGGTTCATCACAGTGTCCCCTGTCGATCGCCAGGATGAGCCCAACGAGCTGAGCGAGCCCGGTGTATGTGGGATCGATTTCAATTGATTCGGTTGGTTTGGCGAGATCCTCCGCGTTCGTCAGACCGATGGTGACTGCGGGAATCTTCTTGTCGATGAATGCGGAGAGCTCGGAGGTGCTCGGCGAAATTCTCGGCTTGATGTCGAGGCTCTTCATGATTTCCCGCGCCCTTACGGCGAACGGGTGGGCGAACTGGATACCGCCCGGCCGGCGCTGAGCGAAGACATTGAAGCTCACGTCCGCTCCGGAATGGGACGAGACCTCGGCGGCGATGTCGGCGATGCGCTGGCTCAGGTCGACGACCATCTCTCCGGACTCGCTACGGATCTCGAAGCGCAGGACGGCTTCGGTGGCGATCGTGTTGTAGGCGGTGCCGCCGTGAATCGACCCCAGGACGATGCTCGTACGGGGACGTCGAGGGAGCGGAATCTCGAGGATCCGGTTCATTACTTCGTTGATCGTTACAATGGCGCCGATTGCCCCGAAACGAGTCCAGTCGTACTCCTCGGGCACCTTGTAGGAGATCTCGCAGCGCATCATGCCGATCGAGGAATAGCTCAGGCGGCCGAGGGTCACCCCCTCGACGCACAGCCCGTGGGAAATCGGGATATCGGTGTTGCCCAGAAAGAACCGGAGCCCGCCCAAATCGCCGCGGCCGATGCTGCGGGCCGAGCCCATCATGATGAGATTGCTCTCCAGCTCGATCCCCAGGTGCTCAAGCAAGAAGGGCAGGGTCGAGAGGCTCGCCACTCCCACCGCGTTGTCGCCGACACCCGGCCCGACGATCGCGTTGGTGTGGACTGAGATCGTGTGGTCGACCGCCGAGTCGTAGTCGGTATCCATGTGGGCGACGATGAGGATATTGCGCTCGCCGGTCTTCCCGGGATAGATACCGAGGGCATTGCCCACCTCGTCGGTGGAGCAATTCTGCAGCCCGGACTCGGTGAATCGGTTTACGAGGAACTCGACTCGCCGCTCTTCGTGAAAGGTCGGAGCCGGTATCTCGCCGATCATGACTACATCAGCCAGAATGGTTTCACGAAGCTCGTGGATTCTGCTGTGAATCTGGGGAAGCTGTTCGAGAATCTCGATAATCCCTTTTTCCATCTTTGCGATACAATAGTAAATCACCTGGCCGGAGAAAGCAAGGAGTGCGGGCACACGACTCGCGGGCGGGCGGAGTCGCGGCGGGCAGAATCGCGGCGGGCAGAATCGCATTCCCCGTTCCGTGCTACATACTGATGTCACCGCCGCGTGAGATCCGGTTGAAAACGAGGAGAGAGAGTACCGTCAGGACCGCCAGTATCGTCGCGAGTGCGGCTGCAATTCCATAGTTGCCCCGGATGATCTGGGTGTAGATCTCGACGGTAAGGGTCTTGGTTCGTCCGACGTAGAGTAGTATTGCGGTCGAGAGCTCGCTGATCATGGTAACCCAACTCAGAATCGCCCCTGCTACGATCCCCGCGGCCATCATCGGCATCGTTATCTTGTAGAATGCCTTGAGCTTGGAGCTGCCCAGGCTCAGTGCCGCTTCCTCGATGTTCAGGGGTATCTGCTGAAGCGTTGCCGCGCTCGAGCGGATAGTGTAGGGCAGGCGCCGCAGCACGAGCCCGATGATCATGATCAGCATGGTGCCGCTCAAAATAATCGGCGGTTTGTCGAACGCGATTAGCAGGGTGATGCCGATAACCGATCCGGGGATGATGTAGGGAACCATCGATACCGAGTCGGCGATACCGGTGAAGATATTGCGTCTCCGTACGGTGATGTAGGCGATGAGAGCGGCGAGTATGAGGATCACGATCAGCGATTGCCCCGGGATAATCAAGGTGTTGGTAATCGTCCGTCCAACCTTGGAGAAGGCATCTACATAGCTCTGAAACGAGTAGCCGGGCACAAAGGTGGTGCCGTGAACCCTCTTGAAGGAGGTGTAGAAGATATAGACCTGCGGCATGATCGAAAGGCCGACAACGAGATAGGTGTACAGGTGGATGAAGAACTTCGCCGCACCCTTCGCCTCGACGGGACGGATCTTGTTCATCGAGTTCATGGTGAACGATTTTCTCGTCGACAGGTAACGCTGAGCCAAGAACACGAAGGTGGTGATGACGATCGCAATGATCGAGATTGCGGCGGCGAACCCGTCATCTCCCCCGGTCTCGCTGATGAACTCGTTGAATATCGTTACCGGGAAGGTCCTGTAGCCTTCGCCGATCAGCATCGGCGTGCCGAAGTCCGCCAATGCACGCATGAATACCAGTAGTCCTCCGGCGAACAGGGTTGGAACGATCAAGGGCACGACGATGACGAGAAAGCGTTTGAGCCCGGAGCACCCCAGGTTGTCGCTTGCCTCGAGCAGTGAGTTGTCGACGTTTTTCAGCGCCCCGGAAACGTAGAGAAAGATGAGCGGATAGAGCTGAAGGGTGAGAACAATGAGTATTCCCGCAAAGCCGTAGATGCTCGGGATGTGAATCCCGAGGAAGCTCGCGAAGAAGGTGGTTATAACTCCGCTCCGACCGAGAAGCAGGATCCATGAGTATGCACCCACGAATGGGGCCGACATGGACGAGAGTACGATCAGGATCCGTACGAACGACTTGCCGTGGATCCTGAAGCGGGCGAAGAAGTAGGCCAGAGGGGTTGCCAGCGTGACCGTGAGAATTGTGACACTGAAGGTGACCTTGAAGCTGTTGAGCAGCGTGTTGAAATAGTAGGGCTTGCTGAAGAAACGATGAAAGTAGCTGAGTGTGAACCGCCCGCTTTCTTTGTCGATGACCGCCTGTGCGAAGAGATTGACAAGCGGATAGACGAGAAAGAGCCCGTAGAGAACGAGGACAACGAGGGTGACCAGACTCCAAACGTCGACGGTCTTCCTGTTCGCGCGGTCAGACGTCATGGAGCAGGTTCCGAGCGCCGTCTTGCGAGAAGACGTTGATCTTTTCCGTCTTAATGCTCAGGTAGACGGTATCACCGGTCTTGAAGCTGTTCTCCATGACCGATTCGTGGATGATCTCGATCGTCTGCCTGTTGGGGAGCTCGACGTAGTAGTGAGTGTTCAGACCGAGAAAGACGCTGTCGACTACCGTGCTCTTGATCCCCTCCGATGCATCGGCGCCCATTTGAAAGTCCTCCGGACGCACCGACAGGACGACGGGGCAATCTTCATCGCCGCCCGTGACTGGTAGAGGCAGCTCGTATTCGCCTGTGCGAACGGTCTTCCCGGATGCGACGTACTCGGCGTCGATGAGGTTCGTGCGACCGATGAAGGAGGCGACGAATACGTTCTTGGGCCGATGGTAGATCTCTTGGGGAGTTCCGATGTGTTGAATGACCCCGTCCCTCATTACCGCGATTCGGTCCGATATTGCCATCGCCTCTTCCTGGTCGTGAGTGACATAGACGGTCGTAATGCCGACTTCCCTCTGTAGATTTCGAATTGCCTGACGCATTTCCATACGAAGCTTGGCATCCAGGTTCGACAGCGGCTCGTCCATCAAGAGGACGTCAGGCTTGATGACCAGCGCACGCGCAAGGGCGACTCGCTGCTGTTGCCCGCCCGAGAGCCGCTCGGGCATCCGGTCCTTGAACTCGCTTATCTGCATGAGCTCGAGAAACTCGGCCGCCGAATTGCGGACCTCCGCCTTCGGCAGCTTTCGGTTCTTGAGACCGAACTCAACGTTCTGTCTGACCGTATAATGCGGAAATATCGCATAGTTCTGAAAGACCATGCCGATGTTCCGTTTGCTGACCTCCATATCGTTGATGCGTCTGTCATCGAAGTAGAAGTCGCCGCCCTCGACCGTGTTGAATCCGGCAATCATTCGCAATAGGGTAGTCTTGCCGCAGCCCGAGGGCCCGAGAAGGGTGAAGAACTCCTTGTCGCGAATTTCTATAGTGAGGTCCGGAATGACGGTTACGTCTCCATATTTTTTCTTTGCGTTCTTGATCGAGATTGTGACACTCATCTTCCGGACCCGCTTCGTCAACCCTTGATATCTACGTAGATATCCTTGAACTTGCTCTGAATGTCGGTCTTGTGCTTGTAGACGTAGTCCATGTCCTCTTCGATGACATTGATGTTTTTCATCGGGACCATGTAGGAAGGCGTCTCGACGTCCGCCATGACCGGCCGATTCGTCACGCTGGTGCCGTAGACATTCTGGATCTCCGGTGAGGTGATGAAGTCGATGAAACGCTTCGCGTTCACCATATTCGGCGCACCCTTAACGATTCCCGATCCTGCCGGGAGGTAGACAACCCCCTCTTTCATGTAGATGACCTTCACGTCGGCCCCGTCTCGCACGAGCTGGACGCTCGGGTCCTCGTAGGAAAGGCCGACCGTGTACTCGCCGTCACGAACACCCTTCCAGACCGCGCTGGAGCTGTCGATGACGATGGTGTTGGTGAACAGCTCTCTGACGAACTGCCACGCGGCAGGGTCCTCGTAGCTTCCGTTGCCCATTGCCTTGAGCATGTTCGTAAGGTGAGCGTAGGCGCTGGACGATGCGGTTGGATTCGCTGATACGATCTTACCTTTGAGGGCGGGGTTCAGAAGATCCTTGTACCCGTTGATCTGAATGTCGCCGATGAGTCTCTTGTTCACGAGAAGCACGCTACCGTCGAGCACATAGGGAGTGATGAACCCGGTCTTGTTGCGGTAGATGTCGATCACCTTGTCGTTGTTGACCGAGGTGTAGTGCTCGAAGAGGGGTTCGTTGATTGCGAAGGTCGCATAGGCTCCGCCGAATACCACGTCTGCGTAGGGGGAGTTTGCCTCTCCCTGAAGCCTCTTGAAGAGCTCTCCCGTTCCCGCGGAGATCACTTCGACCTTAACGCCGTATTTTGCTTCGAATGCCGGAATGGTGGACTTGAGGAGTCCTTCGCTGTTCGGAGAATAGACCACCAGGCGGTCGGTCGCCGTCGGCGCGGCAGTCGATGGGGTTTCCGATCCCCCTCCGGCGAACACTGAAGCGGCGAGAAGCGCCATTGCCGCCAGTACGATCAGTCGTTTCATTGCGTACCTCCTTTTTGAACGCAAATGAAGATGGGCAGGGCTCCTCCCGTACGCTGGTCGTCGACGCAAGCGTCACGCATCAGCGTACAGGTCACCCGCGGATCCTGCCTTGTTGAAATGAGTTCTCAATCTACTTTAGGTTTCGCTCATAGTATCACGACACACCCCATCTTGGCAACGAATAGTGCGAGGCGATGACTTGACCAATTTGCTAAGGAATAGGAAGCTATGGGGACAGCGAGAAGCCCATGGAACACAGCGAAAAGGTGTTTGCGTCGAGAGGGGTCGCCGGAGTCTTGCTGGCGGGGCTCGCGGCCTGGTGCATCCTGTCGGCTTGCGCCACATCGGCGAGCGTGGACACGAGCGGTGCGGCCGGAAGCTCTTCCTCCGTTGACACCGCGGGATCAACCCCGGCGGCCGAGCAGAGGTTTCTCGATCCCGGGGCGCCGCCGGCCCCGCCCTTCCCGACGGGGCTCGATTGGCTCAACACTCCGGCCCCGCTCAGCCTTCAAGAGCTTCGCGGCAAGGTCGTCATCATCGATTTCTGGACCTACGGCTGCATCAACTGCATGCACGATATCCCGTGGATCAAGAAGATCGAGTCGGATTTCCCCGATACTCTCGTCGTTATCGGCGTTCATTCGGCGAAGTTCAGCCACTCCGGGAACACGAACAACATCCGCGAGGTGATCCTCCGCTACGGTCTCGACTACCCGGTGGTCAACGACGACAAGTTTCAGATTTGGAACGAGTACGGCGCGCAGGGTTGGCCGACGCTGGCTCTTCTCGATCCTCAGGGGAGGGTCGTGGGCTCACACTTCGGCGAAGGCTTCTATCCGATTTTCAAGCCCAAGATCGAATCGTTGATCGCCGAGTTCTCCAAGAAAGGACTGATCGATCGTCAGCCGCTGAAGCTCAAGCTCGAAGAACAGGGGCTCCCGCAGACGGTACTCTCGTTTCCCGGAAAGGTCCGCATAGATGCGAAGCACAACCGACTGTTTGTCGCGGATACCGGCCACAACCGTATCGTGGAAGCCGAGCTCGGCACCGGCAGGGTGGTCGCGGTCATTGGAAGCGGAAAACAGGGGTCGCAGAACGGAGGCTACTCTCAGGCCGAGTTCGATCAGCCGGAGGGTATGGCCTACTCGAGCGACGGGAAGCTCCTCTACGTGGCGGACACCGGTAACCACGACATCCGCCTCGTCGATCTCGCAGCTCGGACCGTCGCCACTCTGGACGGAACCGGACAACAAGCGCAAGACTATCCTCCAAAGCCGGGCATCGCCCCGGACGCCGCGTTGAGCTCACCCTGGGATCTCGCGCTGTCGGGTAACACTCTCTACATCGCGATGGCAGGTGCCCATCAAATCTGGACGATGAATCTCGAGACCAGGCAGATACAGGCATTCGCGGGGAGCGGGGCCGAGGGTGCAGTCGACGGTCCCGCCTCCGAGGCGGCACTCGCTCAGCCGAGCGGGCTGAGCCTTTCGCCGGACGGCAGACGACTTTATTTCGTCAATTCGGAGGGGAGTGCGGTACGGTACGTCGACCTCGCGACGAAGAACGTTGTGACGCTCGCCGGACCGACCGGGAGCCTGTTCGACTACGGTGACCGAAACGGAATCGGGCAGCTCGCGCGCTTCCAACATCCGCTCGGAATCGTCGCGTACGACGGGCTCGTCTACGTGGCCGATACCTACAACGACAAGATCAGGGCCATCAATCCAGTCTCAGGCGCCGTGAAGACACTCGCCGGCGGACCCGGTTCCGGCTGGCGCGACGGACGGGATTCTCTCTTTTACGAACCGAGTGGGCTCGACGCCGCAGGAGGCAAACTCTACGTCGCCGACACGAACAACCACTCGATTCGTGTGATCGACCTCTCCACCGGCAGTACCTCGACGTTGGTGTTGAAAGGGTTGAACGATCTATCCGGAGCGGGCGGCGTATACGGCGTCAAGGCCGTACAGCTGCCACCGACGGAAGTTGCCGCCGGCACCGGAGTCGTGAGCCTTGACGTGATCTTCCCTCAAGGTTACGCCCCGAACGCCGAAGCGCCTTCGGAGATCGAGGTGAGCTCCTCGGCGGGCTCGATCGTGGATTTGACCGGCAAACACAGCTTCAGCGGTCCCGGCCCGAGGTTTCCGATCAGCTTCCCCGCCGCCTTCAACCAGGGCACCACACAACTCACCGTGAACCTGTCTGTCGTCTACTGCCAGGATCAGAAGGCGCAGGTGTGCCTCATTCACCAAGCCAGACTCGAGATCCCGGTCACGGTAGGGAAGGCGGCCGGCGGAAAGCCGGTGCTGGCGATCGACTACCAGGTTGAGTAGCCGCAGATTATCCCGTATACTCTAGCCAACAGCGTTTAACTCAAGGAGTCATTATGGCCGACCTTACCACCACCTATCTGGGTCTGGCTCTCGAGAACCCCATTATCGCCGGGGCCTCGATCCTCACCCAAAATATGGACTCTATCAGAAAAATAGAAGACTCGGGTGCCGCCGCCCTCGTCGTAGCGTCGCTGTTCGAGGAGCAGATTCAACTCGATCATCTCAAGATGTCGGAAGACATTGCACAATACGAGGACTGGCATGCCGAGATGACATCGATCTTCCCACAGCTCGAGCACTCCGGCCCAGAATCCCACCTGATGTGGGTGCGTCGCGCCAAAGAGGCGGTCGACATCCCGGTTATCGCAAGCCTCAACGCCGTCAACAAAGACACCTGGGTCGAGTGGGCGAAGCGTCTCGCCGACACCGGAGTCGACGCGTTGGAGCTCAACTTCTTTGCGCTGCCGAAGGACTTCGACGTCAGCGCGGAGGAGATAGAGGCGGCTCAGATCGACGCGCTTCGCGAGGTGAAGAAGAGCGTGAAGATACCGATCTCCGTCAAGTTGAGCCCCTACTACACCAGCCCATTGCAGTTCATCAAACGACTTGATGAGATCGGCGTCAACGGCGTCGTGCTCTTCAACCGTTTTTTCCAGCCGAAGATCGACATCGTGAACGAGCAGAACGATCTATCGTTCAACCTGAGCAGCGAGAACGATCACCGCATCGCCCTCAGGTTTGCCGGCATTCTGCACGGTCACGTCAAGGCGAGCGTCTGTGCGAACAACGGTATCCACACCTCTACCAACGTCATCGAGTTGCTGCTCGCCGGTGCCGATGCCGTTCAGGTCGTCAGCACCCTGTTCATGAACTCCATCAGCCACATCGGAACGATGCTCGGTGAGATTGAGGAGTGGATGAAACACAAGGAGTATCAGAAGGTTTCCGACTTCCGCGGCAAGCTGTCCAAGGACAAGAACCCGGACGACTGGGCGTTCACTCGCGGGCAGTATGTCATGACACTCTTGAAAGCGAAGGACTACCTCCGCAAATAGTACCGAAGGCGCGCCACAGCGGCGGCGC
The DNA here is from genome assembly GCA_964506755.1 of uncultured Spirochaetales bacterium. Taxonomy (GTDB): domain Bacteria; phylum Spirochaetota; class Spirochaetia; order DAHUYW01; family DAHUYW01; genus CAZDMH01. The sequence continues at coordinate 68,706 of CAZDMH010000021.1, read as the reverse complement.
GCCGTTCGGCATCCTGCCCCGGACCGGTTGCCGGACCGACCGGTCCACTGCCCCGCCTGATTACTGACCCGGTCGAGTGCCACCTGCCTCCTGCATCTGCCGTTTTCTCACCTCCCGCAAACGCTTTCGCTCGCGGAGGGTCCCGCCGAAGTAGTTCACTGCTACAACGAAGATGATGATGAACCCCCACATCGCCTGGATGAAGAAGGGGTCCATTCGCAGAAGATTCACCCCTGAGGAGACAAGCTGCAGAATGACGATCGACAGAACCATGCCGGTGAGCTTGCCGACGCCGCCGAAGGGATCGACGCCGCCGAGAAAGCATGCGAGCACTGCGACGAGCAGGTAGGACTCGGCGTAGTTGGCCTTCACCGAGTTGAGCTGACCCATCATGATGAAGGCGGTGAGGGCGGAGAAGGCGGCCGAAAGCATGTATTCGCGCATCAGAACCGAGCGCACCGGAATGTTGGAGAACTTGGCCGCCACAGGATTGGAGCCGATGAGGTAGAGGCTCAGCCCGAACCTCGTGCGATTCAGCACCAGCGCGAGGAGAGCACAGACGAGGATGAATATGAGGAAGGGTATTGGTATGCCCCAAACCGTGCCGTTCCCGATGCCGAGGAGGAAGGGAGGGAAGCCGGAGAGCGTATAGCCCTTCGTGATGACGACGTTCACCCCGTTGAGAAGCGTCATGACCGCGAGCGTGGCGAGAATCGCGGGTACCTCGACGTAGGCGATGAGCCACCCCATAGTGACACCGATCAAAATTGCGGCAGCCAACCCGCCGCCCATCGCGAGAAGCGCAATGCCTATGCCGGCGTCCGCTGCACCCGCGCCGGCCATCGCCTCGAGGAGGAGAACCGTCACGATGCCGGTGAAGTTCGCGGTCGCGATGATGGCGAGGTTGATCCCCCCGCTCAGCATCGTGACCATCATTCCGATCGCCAGGAACGCGATGATCGGCAGCTGGTAGGACATCGAGATGAGGTTGCCGAGTGTCGGGAACCGCTGTGGGTTGAGGCCGGACATGAGGAGCACGATCGCAACCAGGATGACGACGAGCGAGCGATTCGTTGTTGCCTTGCCGATGAACGTCACCTTGTCCCCCTACGCTTCGATCTTCACGTTGACGCGCGTGCGGCTTTGGCGCAGCTGCTGGTAGGCGCTGACGGTGATCGCCGTGGTAATCACGACTCCGATTGTGACGTTGTACCAGTACGAAGAAATCGACAGCAGCGTCAGACCGTTATTGAGAATCGCGAACAGCAGAACCCCGAGGAAGGTCCCCGTGATCGTGCCGCGTCCGCCGAATACACTCGCCCCGCCGATGACGACCGCCGCGATTACCTCGAGCTCCTTTCCAACGATGATGTTGGGCACCACCGACTGCACGATCGACACATGCACCACCCCAGCGACCCCTGAGAGCAGACCGACGAATGCGAAGACGAAGACCCGTGTCCACATCGTTCTGATCCCGACGCGTTCCGCGGCGACCTCGTTGCCGCCCATCGCGTAGATGCTTCGTCCGAGGAAGGTGCGGCGCAGGATGAACCAGCCGATGAGCAGAGCCGCAAGCCAGATGAGTGGATGCAGCGACAGTCCGTAGGTCCCCCCTATCTTGCTTTGGGTGGGAAAGAGCAGCACGTTTCCGAACTGCTTGAACATGATGGGGATGTTGTTGATGAGCTTCCCCCGGGTGATCACGTACATCATCCCGAAATAGATGTTGAAAGTCGCGATTGTGACGATGATCGTCGGCACCCGGAAGTAGTGGATGACGAAGCCGTTGACGAGCCCCATGATCGTTCCCATGATCGCGGCCGCGAGAATCGCGACGAAGATGTTCCCGCCGAAGGCAAGCGTCATTACGACGACCGCATACTCGACGACCTGTGCGATCGCCGTGAACGACACGTCGGGAGTCCCGCCGAGGATGAGAACGAAGAGGGTCCCGACCGCCATGATCCCGATCATCGAGTAGCTCTTGAGAAAGCCCGCGATGTTCTCGAATGTGAGAAAGGAGGGATTGGCAATCGTTATTACGATGCATAAGAAGACGATGAGAACGCCGAGATAGGCTTCGTTCTGTCGCAGCAGCCTCTTGAGCACGTTCATAGGAGCCTCACGCCCCTGCCTCGACGAGGCGCTGAACCTCGTCGGCGTGGATTCCTTCGGCGCGAATCTCCGACCTGATCCTCCCCGAGCGCATGAGAAGAATGCGGTTGCAGTTCGTCACCACCTCGCCGACCTCGTCGGAGATCAGGAGCACTCCCATGCCGCGGCCGGCGAGCTCGCGGATAATGTTGTGAATTGCGCTCTTGGCCATCACGTCGATGCCGACCGTGGGGCCGTCGAGGATCAGGATCTTCGGATTCGTCGCGAGCCACTTGGCGATGACTACGCGCTGCTGGTTGCCGCCCGAAAGGGTCTGTACCGGAACGTCTGCATCGGAAACCTTGATTCCGAGCGCCTCGACCCATTCTTCGACCCGATGCCGCCGTTGCTGCGGGTCGATCAACCGAAGAGGAGTGAGTATCCGCTTGAGCACCGAAGCGATGATGTTGTCGGCTACCGACTGTTTCATGATGAGACCCTGGACGAGCCGGTTCTCGGGCACGTAGGCGATCCCCGCGTCGACCGAGTCCTGCACGTTGCGTACCGTAACGCGTTTCCCGTCGACGAGGATTTCACCCTCATCCGCGGGGCTGATTCCGAAGAGCGCGAGTGCGAGCTCCGTTCGGCCCGATCCGATGACACCGGTGATTCCGACAATCTCTCCGGCAGACAGGGAGAACGATATGTCGGCGAAATTGTTTTTCTTCGAGAGGCCGCGAACCTCGAGGAGGGGCTGGCCGGCCTCCGGCATAGCCTCGAAGGCGAATCGGGTTTCGGTAATCGTCTTACCGGTCATCAGCCCGACGAGCTTTTCGTTCGTGAGCTCTTCGCGCGGGAGCGTCCCAACGCTCACGCCGTCGCGGAGGACCGTTATTCGCTCGGCAACCTCGAAGATCTCGTTCAGCTTGTGGCTGACGAACATGACTGCGATGCCCGCCTGCTGCATGTCGCGGACTACCCGCAGCAGATTGTCGATGTCGTGTTTGGTAAGCGACGCCGTCGGCTCGTCGAGGATCAACAGCTTCAGGTCGCTGGTGAGCGCACGGCAGATGGCGACCAGCTGCTGCAGCCCGATTGGGAGCTCGCCGACGAGCGCCTCCAGCGGTATATCGACCTTGATGCGCTCCATTGCCGCGCGGGCAATCGAGTGCACCTGGCGCCAATCGATGAGGGAACGACCGATCTCTTCGATTTCGCTCAGGGCGATGTTTTCCGCCACGGAGAGATTCGGGAACAGGGAGAGATCCTGATAGATGACATGGATGCCCCGCGCGAGAGATGCCGCAGCCTCCATGTGGTCCATCTTTCGTCCCTCGACGAAAATCTCTCCGCTGTCGGGCTGGAGGACCCCGGAGATGATCTTTATCAATGTCGATTTGCCGGAGCCGTTCTCACCGACGAGGCAGTGGATCTCGTTGGGGCGGATGGAAAAATCGACTCCTTTCAGGGCGTAGACGCCCACGAAGCTCTTGCGAATGTCGCGCAGTTGTAGAAACTCTTCCACAGTCGGATTGCCTCATTGGAAGATGCCCGGCGGGCGAACCCGCCGGGCAGTCTTCTTATTCGTCGTACAGCTCTCAGACCATTAGAATCCGCTGAACTGATCCACGTTGTCCTTCGTGAGGATGAGCGGCCGATCGTAGACCAGCGTGTTCCCGCTGACGCTGAGCGGCTTGCCGAGCGTCGGGATGTCCAGGTTCGGTCCGATGGTGCTCTTCTTGCCGTCGAGGACGAGCTTTGCGAGGTAGGTCATCGCATAGCCTGCTTCGGCGGGATCCCACAGGATCGATGTGCTGAACGAACCGTCTTTCAGGTACTGGGCCGCCTGGCTCGGGGAGGTCGTTCCGATGACGGTAATCTTGCCGATCAACCCCTTCTCTCGAACCGCCTGTGCGGCGCCCGGTCCGCCCTGACTTCCGAAGGTGAGGAACGCCTTGATGTTCGGGTGCGCGGTGATGATGTCGAGAGCTGCCTGGCGCGCGGCGTTCTGATCCTCCGAAACCGGGTAACGGTCGGCGACCTGCTTCAGACCCGGGTATTTCTGCTTCCCGAGCGCGATGGCGGCGTCCGCCCAGATATTGTGGGCCGGAACGGTGAGAGAACCGACGAAAACGACGTACTCACCCGAGGTGGCTCCCATGTTCTGGACCATCATCTCCATCGCCTTTTCGCCGAACGCCTTGTTGTCGATCATCTCGATGTCGAAATCGGCGTTCTTCTGATTCGGCGACTCATGGGTGATCGTAACGATCTTCTGCGCCTGGGCGCGCGCGAACGCCGGCTCAATCGACTTCGCGTCGTTGGGCACGACGAGAATGGCGTCGTTGCCCTGGTTGATGGCGTCTTCGATCAGCCTGACCTGCTGGGCCTCGTCAGCCGAGGCGGGGGCCTGCTGGCTCACGTTGATGCCGAAATCGCTTCCGGCCTTCTTGAGCCCGACCTCCAGCCGGTCGAACCAGGTTGCCCTGAGCTTGGGAATGGAGATCATCGTGTACTGCTTCGTCGTCGAGCCGGTTTCGGACGACGGCGATGCGAAGAGCACTGTCGGTGCAAGCAGGAGCAATAGGGCCGCAACCGTCAGTACGATCATTACCATTCCGGGACGTTTGTTTTTCACAATCGAACCCTCCTTTTGGTTTGGAATGATTGCAATTTCCGCGCCGTAGATGCGCGGTTTTATTCAAGATGACTAGGCGGGGTACCGCCGCTCCGGCGCTCGAATCTTACCGTTGTTTCCGACCTCGACGATGAAGCCCAATTCGCTCTCAGTATCGAGATAGTAGAACTCATCGTCGTCGATCTTGCCGCTCTGGATGACGTCGATTCCCCGAGCGCGGAATTGTTCGAGGGCGGCCCGGCAGTCGGGGTAGTAGAGCTTGAGGTGATGAAGCCCTTCGCCTTTGTGTTCGAGTTGTTCGTCGTAGATGCTCCGCCCGGTGAGGGGCTGCATCAGCTCGAGCTGAATCTCGTTCTTCCAGGTGACTGCGAGGAGATAGGTATGGTCCGAGGGTTTGCCTCTCACCATCGAGTCGCGTACGGCGGGAGGGGCAAAGGTATACACCTCCCACGGACCGATCTGAAAGGTTTCCCAGTAGTACTTCATCGCTGCGTCGATGTCCCGCACCACGTGAGCGATCTGGATGACGTCTCCCTCTTTCATCCTCTCCACCTTAGGCGAAATCGCCCATTACACCTTCGAGGTTGGTGTGACGGCGTTGCATCTCCTCGGCGGAGACGCCGCGTTTTTCGATGAGCATCATGACGACGATGTCCTCGAAGAGCATGAGTGCCTGCTCGAGCAATGACGCCATTGGTTGGATCGATCTGATTTCAGGTTCGGAGCCGAAAATTTGGCCGGGAACAAGGACGGTCAGATCGGCGAGGCGGCCCTGCTCGTTCTCGGGATGAGCGGTGACAGTACACACTCGAGCACCCGCCTCCTTCGCGAGTCGAATGATGCCGAGATCGACCGCGGTGACCGCGCAGTTGACGATCAACAGGTCGCCCGGGCCGATCGCCGGCGTTGTCGTGTCGAAAACCACGTAGGTGTCGAATCCCATATGCTTGAGGCGCATGGCGAATGCCCGCATAGAGGCCTGCATTCTGCCGAGCGCGAAGAGCTGGATTGTTTTCGCTTTCTCGATTTCTTCGATGAGCTTGGCGACCTCGGATTCCGACACCGCCTCGAGGACCTTGCGGTTTTCCTCGATCACCATCGTTGCGAGGTTCCGATATGCGCTCCCGGCCACGTTGTCTCCTTTTCCCGGATGCCGCGTCGCCACACCTACCGGATGTTTCTGCGGCCGGTAGGCATAGGCTTGTCCTTCCGTATGATCGATGACTGCGGAACACTTCGCTTGTATGGGTTATTAGATTTTCTCATGTTCGCATCCCTTGCGACGTTTGTCAACGGCGGCGGGACGCAACGATCTACCTATCTCGAACGTTCGCTCGGTAGGCCTCCCAGGTCGTGGCGACGAGAGAGTCGACGTCGCTGTACTTGGCTTCCCAACCGAGCAGCTTTTTTGCGAGCCTTGCGGAGGAGACGAGGCGAGCCGGGTCGCCCGGACGCCGATCGACCGTCTCGGCGGGCACCGGCATGCCGGTGATGCGCCGCGCCGCCTCGAGAATCTCCTTGACCGATGCTCCGATTTCGCTTCCCAGGTTGACCGTGAAGCTTTCTTTGCGCTTGTCGAGGAGCTCGAGGGCAAGCAGATGTGCTCTAGCGAGGTCGGCGACGTGGACGTAATCCCTGACTCCGGTTCCATCCGGAGTGTCGTAGTCGTCTCCGAATATCTGGAGCTTTTCACGCATTCCGGCTGCTACCTCGAGGATGACCGGGAGGAGGTTTGCAGGATTGCGTTCGAGGCCACGGATTCTGCCCTTCGGGTCATAACCTGCGGCGTTGAAGTAGCGAAGCGCCGCAAAATGCACCCCTTTTAGTTTGTCGAACCACTCCAGGATCCGCTCGATTTCCAGCTTCGTAAATCCGTAGAAGTTCTCGGGGCGGACCGGGTGGGCTTCGTCCACCGGGAGGTAGTCCGGCTCGCCGTAGACCGCGGCCGAGGAGGAGAATACGAGATTCTCGATGCCATTCGCCTCGGCGGCTGCGAGGATGTTGATGGTGCCGCTTATGTTGTTGATGGCATAGCGGCTCGGCTCAATCATCGACTGTCCGGCGGCCTTGAGCGCCGCGAGGTGGATGATCGCCTCGATTCGGTCTGCGGACGTGCCGCGTTCGCTCATGAGCGATTCGAGCGCCTGCCGATCGAGGATATCGCCTTCTACGAACCGAGCCTCGTCAAAGAGGTTCTCACGGCGGCCGAGCGACAGATTGTCAAAAACGGTAATCTCATAACCGTTGTCGAGAAGCTCTCTGACTACGTGGCTACCGATATAGCCGGCACCGCCGATGACGAGTACTCTCATTGTTCCGTCCTTCAGGCGCTCTATGCACCCGAACGCTGCTGGAGATATACGATGTCCAGCAACTGGGGTGAGGTGCTGCCGTGCAGCAGAGATTGAACGGTTACCTCGACGCTGTCGGTGGACAGTCCGGTAACCTTGCCCTCGGCGATGGGGACCTCCGCACCGTCGCCGTTCTTGTGCCGAATGAGCACCGTGGACCCCTGTGCTACCGGGACGTTGACGAGCTTCTCGACGGTTACTGCGTTCGACGAGACATAGGAGATTGTACCGATGAGCTGATACTGAACCGACAGAGCCTGGCGCCCCGCCGCTTGGCCCGATTTTTCCGCAAGTTTCTGAATGTCCGAGGCCGTCTGGCGGAAGAGCGGATCCTGCGCCGCCTTCTGGTTGATGGTTTGACGATCGCCCGCCGCCGCGGACGAGTCTACCGGCGTCGAATAGTAGTTCGTGACCTTCATGACGTCGGTCAACGCGCTCTCTCGGCCGCTCTTTGCACCCTGTTCTTCCGCGACCTTCGCCGAGGCGTTCGTTACCTGCTCCGCCACGCCGGTGAATCCGGGCAGCACCTGGTTGACACCGGAGCGACCGATGAACTGAAGGAACAGCTCGCGCGCCTTTTGAATATCCTGCGGGGTTCCCGAGGAGATGAGACTCATGAGCTGGCCCCGGTAGTTGGCATATTCGGCCTGCACCGAAGAGAAGGTGCCGAGAACCTGTGTAACGTTGGTCTGGAGAGAGTGAATTTTCGTTTGGGCGGCCGCAAGATCGGTCTTGAGCTTCCCGATTTGCGCCTCGTTGTCGGCGAGCTGCTGCTTCAGATCGGCGTTCGTCGCGTTCGCCGTATCGAGCTCCTTCTTGTAGGCCTCCGCCGACGCGCTCTGCGCAGAGGGTTGCTGCTGGGAGCCGCCCTCCGAGGCCTTTGCGGCTGCAAGCTGTTTCTGCAGATCGGCCGTGTGAGAGTCGCTCTCGGCCAGCTTCTTTTTCAGATCGCTGACCGCCGTATTTGCCTCGTCGAGCTTGGCCGTCAAGTCGGCAAGCTGCTTGTTCTGGTCGGATACCTGCTTCTGCAGGCCGCTCGACGCTCCTCCCCCCGAGGCAACCAGCTGATTGAGGCTCGCGATACGATCGTTCTGATCAGCGATCTGCTTTTTCAGATCCGCGATATTGTTCTCTGCAGTCTTCAACGACGCCTGTGTGTCGTTGAGCGTCTTCGTGAGCTGTCCGATCTGGGCAGTCTTCGCGTCGGACTCTTGCTGGAGGGCACCGCGCTGTCGGTCGAAGACCGACGCGAGTGCCTTGTAGGCGGTATCGATGATCGGGATCTGGCTGATCGCCTTCGAGTAGAGATCATTCGCCCCCGAGAGGTCACCGTTCTTCTCTGCAGCCTGAGCCTGGTCGACGAGCCGCTGTGCGGCCCGTACCTCGTTCGATCGCTGCACAACGGCCGGGTCTACAGCGGGTTGACCTGGTTTGGTCCGTGCCGCGATGAGCTCCTTCAGGGACTGAACGAGCTCCAGGTCCACCGGCCGGCGTTTCGCAAGCGAGGGAAGAGCGTTGATGTTCAACGAATTGAGGAGGTTCTCAAGCGAGGCGATGTCCTTGTTCGCCTGCTCGTACTGGGCCTGTTGGATGTTCTGCAGAATTGCATTGTAGGAGCCGACGATCTGATCGGATATGAGCTGCTCGTTTTGCGACTGAGTCGAGAGTGCCTGCAGCTTCTGCTCGGCCGCTGTAGTCTGCGCCTTCAGCTGCTCGTTTGCACTCTGCAGTTGTTGCGTCTGCGCCTGGAATTGTGCCCGCAGCTTGCTCTCCTGCTGTTGAGCCTGATCGAGCAGCTGTTGGCGTTCCTTGTTGGCCTGGGCCAGGGCCTGCCTCGATTGCTCCTGCTGCGCCTGGATTTGCTGTTCTTTCGCTTTCAGCGTCGCTTCACTCTGTTGTTTGTATTGATCGAGTTGGGCCGCAAACTCACTGTTCTTCTGCAGCTCGAAAGCCTTCAATCGACTGTCGATTTCGGTCTGGGAGATTCCGAGCTTCTGCAGACGTGTCTTCTCGGCTTCGAGCTGCGCCTGCATTTGTGTCTTGAGCTGCGCTTCCTTGGCGGAAATCGTCGCCTCCATGTTGTTGCGCAGCGCGGCGCTTTCCTGGTCGAGCTGTGTCAGCTTTGCCTTTACGGAGCTGATTTCTTGATCTTTCGCCTTCAGCTTTGCTGCCGATTCCTTCTGGACCTGTGCGATGAGCTTGCCCTCGGCGGAGAAGAAGGTGCCGGCCCGGCTGGAGATAACGGCCTGCTGTCGTGAGAAGTAGATATTCGAGCCGACGAACCCGGCTGCAACTGCGATCGCGGCAAGGACGTTGATGATGAGGGGGAAGACGAAACCGTGCTTGAGCGGTTTGATCTTGAACAGAGCGTCGCTCGCAGAAAGGCGGTTCTCAGCGGCAACCTTTTCGATGGAGTCGAGGATTTCCTTGCGATCCTCTTCGGAGATCTTCTGGTCGTCGAGGAGCAGAAACTCCGATGACCCCGAAGAGGGTGTTTCGAGTGGAGTGTCGATTGTCGGGGCTGCGTCTATTCGACTGCTCACCGTTTGTCCTCAAGTTCTCCGGTCGTACGCCGATCTACCTAGCAGACATCTCTATTTATTCTCGGCTTCAAACATCATAATCATGATACGCCGCCGTGAAAATAGGTGTAAAGAGTGGGACGTGGAGGCCGCAAAGGCGGAAATCGGCTTTGAGAATCAGGTCCAAGATCATCTGGATAGTACTTCCGTTGCTCGTTGCGGCGCTCCTCATCACCGGGGTCATCTCATCTGAATCCGCACGATCCGGTATCACGCGGATCGCGGTGGCGGCGCTCGGATTCAAGGCCCAAGAGCTGAACAAGTATATGGAGAGCCAGTGGAATCTCCTGGTTCAGAACAAGCTCTCTGACTCCCAAGAATACATCGAGACCGCACAAAACGCGGTCTCTTCTTACGCCAATACGATTATCCGCGGGAAGACCGAGCTCATCTTCGCGATCAATGGCAATGGTGATGTCACGATGTCCACCAAGGACGTCAAGCTCTCGAGCTCAGACCGGGCGGAGCTTCTGAAGCTCTTCAACGACAACACAATCGGATGGGTCGATTTCAACCTACAGGGTACCGAACGAGTAGGCCAAACCTTCTACTTCCAACCCTTTGGCTGGTTCGTCTTCGTTACCGACGAGAAGAGCGCGTTCTTCCAGGAGGTGACGAACATCACCTACCAGAGCATCGCGGTACTCGCCTTCTCCTGTATAGTCTCGTTGATCCTGCTCATGCTCTTCACCTCCTACCTCACACGCCCGCTCACGCGGGTCGTGGGAGCAATGCACGGCATAATCAAGGATAACGACCTTACCTCCCGTGTCGCGGTTGAGTACCGCGACGAGATAGGGGAGCTTGCCAACACCTTCAATATCATGATTGGCGAGCTCGAAAAAGCCTACAAACAGATCAAAGAGTTCGCCCTGCAGGCGGTCATCGCCCAGAAGAACGAGCACAAGATTCGCAACATCTTCCAGAAATACGTCCCCAAAGACGTCATCGACAACTTCTTTACCAATCCGGAGGGAATGCTCGTCGGGGACAACCGCGTACTGGCCGTGCTGTTCTCGGACATCAGAAGCTTCACGACGATCTCCGAAGGTTTCATGCCCGACGAGCTGGTCGTCGCGCTCAACAAATACTTCTCGCTGATGGTCGACGTCATCATGACGCGCGGCGGGATCGTGGACAAGTACATCGGCGACGCGATCATGGCCTTCTTCGGCGCTCCGGTTCACCACGAGGACGATGGGCTGCAGGCGGTTCTCGTCGGGCTGGAGATGCAGGAGGCTCTCAAGATCTTCAACCGGGAGCAGGCGGCCATCGGGCGCCCGGAGTTTCGTATCGGCATCGGCATCAACTACGGGGTGGTAACCGTCGGCAATATCGGTTCCGACAAGAAGATGGACTACACCGTCATCGGCGACATGGTCAATCTCGCTTCGCGGCTCGAAGGTCTGACGAAGAAGTACCACCAGGAGCTCATCTTTTCAACGAGCGTCTACAGAAAGGTCAAATCGAAGCTCCACTGCCGACTGGTCGACAAGGTCGTTGTGAAGGGCAAGACGCAAGGTGAGAAGATCTTCACCGCCAAGCGCTCCCTCACGCCAAACGAGCAAGCTGCTTGGAAAATCCATCACGATGCCTTGAAGCTCTACTATCAGCGGGAGTTCGCGGAGGCTGCGACGCTCTTCGCGGAGGTCAAACGCCTGTTGCCGAACGACTACCTCGCGGAGCTCTTCATCGAACGTTGCGAGGACCTGCGACGCATCCAGCCGCCCGATGACTGGCAGGGTATGGAGGTCATGACCGAGAAGTAGGATCGCCGGCCGGCGCCTGCGCGGCCTGCGTCGTCCGGGCCGCATCGTCCGGGCCGCATCGTCCGGCTTGCCCGAGCGCGTCCCTTTTTCTATCGAAGCCGCCCGATTGCCACGGCGACGTAGTCCCCGCTTGGAATGTTCGGCTCCGCCGCTTCCGTGAAGGTCCCGTCTCCGTTTCCCAACCAGACCCGTATCCGGCCGTTCGACCCTCCGCTCGACACAACTGCGTCGAGGATGCCGTCACCGTTGAGATCCGCCAATGCCACGCCGGTGCCCTGGTCGGTCATCCCCGCGAAGGCAGTCTCGGTGATTTGGCTGAATGTCCCCGTGCCATCGTTGCTCCACACGGTATCCGGGGAGCCGCTGTTGACGACGAACGCGTCGATCGTGCCGTCTCCATTCAGGTCGCCGAGGGCTACCGCGGTGCTGGGTGAGTTCGAGGCACCCACCGATATCGGAGAGCCGAAGGTATAGGTTCCGGCGGAGTTGAGGTAGACGTAGTTCTGCTCCCCGGCACCCGATGCGCCGTAGTTCGCGACGAATGCGTCCGGTGCGCCGTCACCGTTCAGGTCGGCGACGGCCACGCCGCGGGTGTAGTCTTTTGAAGCGAGTGAGGGCTCGGTGTAGCCGCTGTAGGTGCCCGCTCCCGCAAGATCCTGCCATACCTGATTCGTTTGGCCATTATTGGCAAGAAAGATATCGGCCGAGCTTCCTCCTGTTCCGGAGATATTGCCCATGGCAGCCGCGGCACCCGTGGTTGCGCTCGCAAACGATAGATTCGCTTGACTGGCGGAGACGAATACGCCATTTCCACTCGAGTCCTGCCAGACGGTATTCACCGCGCCGCTGTTGGCGACGAACGCATCTACTTCACCCGCGACATTGTAGATTGGTCCGAGAACTACAGCGGCGGTGGGAGCGGTCGGCCAGGTCTGAGACACCTGCGTGAAGGTCATGCTCCCGCTATTCTGCCAGACCTCGTTTGGGCTTACATTGTTGTTTGTGACGAAGATGTCGGAGATGACGGGACCGCCGTCGGAGGACGCCGCGTGGTTCGTCAGGTTCCCAAGCGCGAGATTGGTGTAGCCTGAGCTCGCGACCCCGAATACCCCCGCCTGCGCCCCGGCCGGTATCGAGAAACTGGCATTGCCGTCGTTCAGGAAGACGTGAGTACCCGCGGCAGCTCCTCCTCCGGAACCCACAACTGCCACGATATCGAAGAGCCCGACCTTCCTGTTGACGACCGGATACATACTGATATTGCCTGCGAGGTCCTTCACGAGAACTGCTATCGAGTGCTCGGAGTTGGGAATCTGGGGAGGGGGCGCGGTGAAGTCCCAATTGGCGATCGGTACACTCGCATTTGTGATGTTCGGAGTCCAACTTACAATCGGTGACGCCGCCTCCGCCTGAGTAAGGGAGGTGATCGGCGTTGCGGTGTCCATCACCACTTCATATTGGAGATTTGCCGTGGATGTCGAATTGTCCGTCGCTGCAGTCCACGAAAGAGCGACCGTGTCGGGTCCCGGCATCGAGCTCGACACTGTGCCTGCGACAGTCGGCGGTATAGTGTCGGTGGCGGAACCGCCCGAGGAGCTTCCCGACGAGTCGCTCGTCCGGCTTCCGGAATTGATCGGATCTATCGGATTATCGAAAACCCAGCAGGACGAGATGATTATCGAAACGAAGACGACCAGAGTTGAAAGGGCAATTCGGCAGACGGTTGAGCGAGACACGTAATATCCCCATTCCTTCTAATATCCCTCCCGTCTCAAATAATACCACTCTTTACTAGCGAATTCTACCGACTTTCACCGAAACATAGTCTCCTGCGGGCACCTTCGGCTCGGAAACCTCGGTAAACGTGCCGTTGCCCTTCCCGAGCCAGACCCGTATCCGACCGGACGATCCTCCGCTCGACACAACTGCATCGAGGATCCCATCGCCGTTGAGATCCGCCAATGCCACGCCGGTGCCCTGGTCGGTCATCCCCGCGAAGGCAGTCTCGGTGATTTGGCTGAATGTCCCCGTGCCATCGTTGCTCCACACGGTATCCGGGGAGCCGCTGTTGACGACGAACGCGTCGATCGTACCATTGCCGTCGAGATCCCCGAGCGCGACTCCCGTGCTGTTGTCTGCCGTGAAGGGTTCGGACGGTGTCAGAAAAGAAGTCGTGGTGTTGTTGCCATCGTTGAGATAGACCACGTTCGCTTGCCCGTAGTTCGCAAGAAAGACGTCGTCACCGCCGGAATTGTCGAGATTTGCTATCGCTACGTCGTAGGAGCTAGGTGTAGCGGGGAGTGGTTGATTGCTATGGCTGTAGTTGCCCGAGTAGTTCAGCCAGGAGTAGTTTTGCGTGCTGTTCCCGCTGTTGTTCTTATTGGCCTGGAAGATATCGGTCCCGTTTGCCTTGTCACTGGGGTCAAACGGGGCGAGGTTTCCAATTGCGACGGCGTTTCCCGCAGACTGCATGACCATGTTCGACGAAGTGTCGAGATTGGCCTGAGTCCCGTCGACTGTAAATTTGCCCGGGATAGTCGTGCTGTTCAGATAGACAGTGTCCCCCTGACCGGCTGTATTTCCTGAGGCCGCATAGGCTGCGGCACCGTCATTTACTACGAATGCATCAGGCAGGCCATTGCCCGATATCGGCCCGAGAACTACACCTGTGCTGTAGTAGGTCGTCGACGGCATGTTCGTGTCTCGGGTGAATGTTCCGTTGCCGTTGTTGATCCACACTTCGTTGGGGCTTATGTTGTCGTTTGTCACGAAGATATCGTTGACAGGTGACCCGTCGTCAGACGGTGTCGCGTGTCCGGTGAGGTTACCGAGAGCGAGGTCCGTGTAGCCGGAGGTAACTCCGCTCGCATGGAGAACCGGGCCGACCGAGAGGTTGCCCTTGCCGTCGTTGTAGAAGACATGGACTCCGGCGGCCGTGCTGCCGGAGCTAGAGCCGACGATTGCAGCGACGTCCAATATCACGGGCGCGGTGGTGTCGGGCTTGGGAAAGAGCCAGCAGGCCGTGAGGAGGACGCCGGCGGTGAGTGTCGCGGAGAGGGACAATGCCCCGAATACGAATGTGCGACTGTTTTGGCTGTTCAAGAATCTCATTGTTGCTCCTGCAACATCTTAATCTGACTGTCGAGCACCTGTACCGATCTCTCGAGTTGAGCCGGATCGGGCCCAAAAAGATACCCCACCGTCGCACCGGAGAGTCCGAGCAATGCCAAAGAAGCCGTCCCAATAGTAATGTACTCATAAAGCGTCACGGTGTTTCGGTAGGTTGTCGCATCTGCTGCGGTTGTCGAGGCGCTGTACTTATTGTAGGCGACGTTGCCCAGATACCCGGCAACCCCGGTCGCAACGGCACCGGTGAGGCCGACGGCAAGGGAAACGACACTGAACCTTCTGACGCCGGCGGCATGCTGCTGTTTCTTCTGATAGTCCGTTCGAGCACCTTCGAGGAAGGTGATCTTCTCTGCGACACTCATCGAGCCGTGCGGGTAGCTCACGGGGGAGGTCACCGTTTGCGGCGCGGGGATATCGAAGGGATTGACCGAAAGCGCCCAGGCCGTCCCCAGTCCGCCGAGCGCTCCCAGCGTCCCTGCGATCGTTGTGATCTCGCTAATGCGTCCGGCGATGAAATAGGGGGTGGCTTCTGCGATAGTCGTCTTCTGTGCAAACTGATCGGCAGTCCAGCCCTTGACCGCCTGCGATACTCCGACGAGCCCGAGCGAAGTCAGGCCGATCCAGAATCCTGTCTTGACGATCTTTGCTTCGGTCTGATGCCACGCCTGGCGTCGGATTGAGCGTGCCTCGTCACGGATCGATTGATCGAGCTCTTCGCTTCGCGCCTTCGTTCGCAGGCTTTCGTCGAAGAGGACGAGCATGAGCTGGGCTCGTGAGAGCAGCTGCTCGTCTTTCGCCGCCTGGATCTCGTTGATGAGCTTCTGCAGTCGGTCGACATCGCCCTGGCTAATCTTGGAGGGCGTCGAAAGGAGCTTCTCTTCATTCGAGAGGCTCGCCGAGAGACCGCTCGCGTTATTCTGAGCGAAAACGGAGGCGCTCGTGAGCGAAGCAGCGACAATGAAGGCCGCGAAGAACGATCGTACCCTCATGAGCCTGCCCCGGTTTGACTCATCTTCTTCTCGATCGAGGTACGATATTCCAGGATCTGCGCCCGCGGGAAGAGAGGGTCGAGGAATACCATCTTGTCGAGGTATGCGAGGGCGTTTTTGTAGTCTCCTTCGCGGTTGCTGATGTCGGCAAGGCTCTTGCAGGTTCTATCGTAGAGATCGGGCAGCGGATACTTGTCGAGTATGATTCTCAGCTCCGCGGTTGCGAGCATGTTGTCGCCTTGGATCGCGTGTATCTTTGCGAGTTGATAGAGCGCTCGTGGGTAGTAGAGCGAATCGGAATTGTGCCGGATGATCTGAATGTAAAGCTCTGCGGCGGCGCCCAAATCGCCCGACGCGAGGAGCTCCTGTGCCTTGGAGTAGGACTTTTCCACCCCTGCGGCCGATTGCTCGAGTGGAACTGCCGTCGCGGCATAGGCCTTCAAGTAGCGCGCTTTTCGGATATGAAGGAACACGTCGGAGAGCGCAGCAAAGCCGGTGACGACCCATACTCCCACTGCTCCGCCATTGTTTCCGTTGTTGTTGTAGTTGTTCGGATTGGGCTGGGTGTAGGTGTTCACGACTGCCTCGGCAACGAGGATGACCGATGCGGTTGCGAGCGCTCCGGTGGCCAAGTCCACCACCTGCATGATCTGCTGGGCAGGAAAGACCGGTTTGATGGAGATGACGCCGTCTTGGGTATCTATCCTGTACTCGCCGCTCGGAAGCTGGTACTGCTCCTGCGCATAGTCTGCCGTCTTTCCGTCTATGATTACTTTCTGCTGCGGGGAGAACATCGGGTCGATGAACCGTTCTTTGAGGTTCGCATTGAAGGTAACGGGTTTCTCTCCGACCACCTCGATGCGTCCGCGGTAGGGAGCGTATCCCCTCCGCGCGATCTCGACGCTATGGCTGCCGATCGCGAGGTCTCTGAGAAGAATCGGGGTACGTGCTGGAATCGTTTTGCCGTCGACGATGACAACCGCGCCGATCGGGTTGCTGCTGATGAAAACCGCCGGAGGCGACTGTGCAAACGCCGGCGCTGCTGCTGCGGCGGCGAGCAGGGAACCCAAGAGGAGGAGAGCAAGAAGGTGATTCGAGCCGCCGATCTGCCGTTGTCGGTCTCGCTGGCGCATGTCTGCTCCGCTCCTCCTAACTGTACACCGTGAACTGGATCGTCGCTGAGTTGCCGTCCGGATTGCTCACCTTGAGGGTCGCAGTACCGGCATCGAGGGGAGTGAGATTGATCGGGCCGCGTATGTAGGTGCTGTTGTCACTCTGGTTGACCTGCATCGTAGCAACGTGGCCGCTCGAGTCGGTGATGGTTGCCGTGGTCCAATACCCGAGCCACGCGCCTGAGATGTCGAGCAGAAGATTGGTGTTCGTCCTCGAGTCGCCGTTGGGGACAACCGAGCTGATCGAGACGTTTCCCACGATGGGGATGTCGAAATTCGGAGAGCTGTTGCCGATGGGGTTCGATACGTAGATTGTGAGGTTGCTGCCGGTAGCGAGGATGCTCGCATTGACTGTCGCCTGCGCCGTGGCGCTGTCGACGTACTGCGAGGCCGTGATGGCAGACGCGCTGTCCACGAGGGTGTCCACCGAAGCGAAGCCGGCCCCGTAGATAGTGACGGTCGTGGATCCGTTGTTAGGGTTCAAGAACGCAGGCTGTACCCTGAATATCTCCGGTCCCTGAAAGGTGTGAACCTTGAACGTAACGGCCTTCACGAGATAGGGAATCGGTATGGGATTCCCCGTCTGATCGTAGTTGCCGCTGAGGACGGCAAAAGTCAGCCGGTAGAGCCCGTCGACTGCCGTGCTGCCCGCCGGTAGGCTCAAGAGGGACTCGAGCGGGAATGAGAGAGTTCCCGTGCTCGCCATTGTGTTCTGGCTTCCGGTCACCCAGCCGAAGCTGCCCGTATAGGAGTCGTACCGCTCGAGGCGGTAGGCGCAGTCGGCGGAACCGAAGTCCGAGTTTCGGCTCAAGGTGTTGAAGGAGTAGGGGATGGAGATCGTCGCGGTGGTGTAGTCGCTCGATTGTACGCTGAGGTCGAGTGACGGCGTGAACTGAAAGATGTTGCACGCAGCAACCAGAAGGCTGAACAAAGCGAGAACGCAAAGTCGCAATGTGAGAACTGCCTTCATCAACGAACCGCCTACGATAACATTATCGACCTGGGTAGCCATTAACATCACTCTCAAAAAGAGCGGCACTAGCGGTTCATTGTATCGAATATCTCTATTCTATTCTACATCCCTATTCTATGCTTCCGAGCGAGGCAAGGTAATCGTCTATTCGCTTCTTCTGACGGTCAATCTGGGCGCTCAGGTCATCGACTCTCCTCTGAGCCGCCGTCAGTTGGTCTTCCTGTTCCCCGAGTGTCGCAGCGTACCGCTTGTAGAGATCCGAGCTGGACTGCAGCACTCGCATATTGGAACGGATTCGCTCCTGTTCCTTGTATATCCTATCGATCCCCGACTGAATCGTGCTGCGCTGCGTCGTGAGCTCCGCGAGGTCGCTCTTCATCCCGTTCAGCGTGCTCAGCACCTCTTTCACCCGGTTGCTGATTTCCCGTTGGCCGATGTAGAAGAGTATGCTTCGGGAATCGATATTGGAGAGCACCACGGTCTGGCTCACCGTGCGCTGCTCGCGCACCGAGAGCGAGGCCCGGCCCGCTTTTTCGGGATCGGTCACGACTTCGAATCGATAAAGCGAGGAGGTCTGTTCTTTCGGTTTCGCCGGCTCTACGAGCTTCCAGTCCGAGGAGACCGGATACTCCACGAGTATCGTTCTCGGTCCGGATGCGGTCGAGGCAAACTCGAAGTCACGTTGTCGCTCGTAACGTCGGGTCACGATCATGTTGCCGTGTGTGATCTTTCCCGAGATTACCTCCTCGGGCGTCGATGATCCCTTTGTCACAACGGTGGTCTTGAGATCGACTGCGTAGCTGATGAGCCTCTCGCCGCCCGGAGGCAAATCCTCGATCTCCGCGTCTCCCGCGTACACTCCGTCCTCGAAGACCGTGATCGGACCCGCCATCAGGTGGAGCCCGGTCGAATTCTTGAGCTCCAATCCGGAAAGCGGGTGTGATTTCAGAACGTTCTCGTTGTAGATCGCAACCGGTTTGCCCTCGATTTCTTGATTGACGATCGGCACCATGGCCGACTGGTGTCTCGGCAACGTAACTGGAGTCTTTATCGAGTACTGAAAGAACTGGCCCGCTTCAGCAGCACTCGCCGCACTTTCCACGCCCTGGGACAGCGAGAGCGGCGCTCCACCGCCGGTGCTCGGGGAGGCGAGCTCGCCGTAGTTGTCCATCGCCTTTGCCGAGGGCCGCGGCGCGCGGGCCGAAGGCGCCGCGCGTGACGCCGAGGGAGGCGCCGCCTCCGCCGCCGACGGGGCGCTCGCAATGCCGCTTTCGTAGGTTTGCGGATAGATAGACGGGGGCAGGGGAACGGGGACAGTCGGTCGTTGGTTGTAAACCGGCTGATTGAGATCCATCTTGAATGAGATCGGTTGTCCCGAAACGAGATCCAGGTTCACTCCGGTCCAGTCGTCGTCGGTCGGATTGTCGACGATCGCCCAGCCCTGCAGGAACGCGGGGCTGCTCCCGGCCACCGAGAGTCGATAGCTCGTCTTCCAGATCGGAGTCTCTATCAGGTAGGAGATCGAAACACTGCGAGTGCCCGTTCCCGAGAAGCGAAAATCGAAACGCTTCGTGTCGGTGCTCCGATTGGCCGAGATGAGGGCGAGCGCGTCACTTATCGCCTTCTCGATGCGGGGGTCCGCGAAGCGGATACCATTTACCTCGGCGAGATCGACGCTTCGAATAGTTCCGTCTGCAGTCAGAAGGTTGAGGAAGACATGCTGCGCGCCGCCTCCACTCCCGCCGCCGGCCACCGAGCGCGACTCGAGGCCTACGATGACCCCACTCAGAAAGCTCGGGCCTTTCAGACTCACCTTTGCGCCGCGTGCCCGAGCGAGAATCTGTGCTACACCCGGGCTGTCGGAGAGGTCTATAGGAAAGCTGTGCAGGGCCCGCGCGAGGGGATCCTGTGAGGAGTAATCGACCGAAAGGAGCCTGCCTCCGCCGGAGTCGCCGATAACGAGGCTCTTCAGGAGGTCGTTCACGTCCGAGCGACGGAAGGTCAGCTCGACCACCTGATCCCCGGTCAGCCGGCCTGTGCGTTGGAAATAGCCCACGCCACTCGAGAACAGCACCACCCGCGAGATCGGTAGGTCCGTCATATTCTGCTTCTGTGCAGCTTTGGCGGAGGACGACTCAGCGGTTCCAACTCCAAACCCGGAAACAACAAAAGCCGTGCCGAGAAGGATCGCCAGAGCGAAATACCGTATGCGCATGATCTCCCCTTTTGAAGAGATTATAAACTGCCCCAACGGGTCGGTCAAACACGATTCCTCAGCCGATTCC
>CAZDMH010000021.1:36764-48621 GCA_964506755.1 uncultured Spirochaetales bacterium | reverse complement strand
CCGGCCGATTGCGGCTGTCCATGTCTCTCGAAGAAAAAAGCTGGACATCTGTGAAATCTGCGGTAAGATAGTACTAAACAGATATCCGCGGACTCATCGTCCCGAGACCTATCCCCGACCCTTCACCGTTCGGATATTTGTCTTCCGTCCCAGAACGAGAAGTCGACAGGCACTATCCAGCAAGGAGGATTGCCCATTCGATGACGCGCGCCTGGTCTACCACCGCCAAACCCGAAGGACAGGGAAACTCCTACGATTCGGCGTTCGCCCTGTTTCTCGACAAGGGAGACCGAAGCGCGCTCGTGGACTACCTCCTTTCGAGGAGCAATCTTCCCGGGCCGCATGCCAACCTCGAGCTTCTGCATCGGTTCTCCGACAGCGTGGAGCAACAGTGCAACGGACATTGCGACGAGCTATGGGATCTATGCGTCAGCTTCGTGAGCATTCCTCAGGACAAGGCATTCACCGGGAGCTCGATGGAGTTCATTCCGATGTGTGGGACGGTGGGCTTCGGGGCGATCGGCGTGAGCAACGACTCGGCGAGAAATCCCTATTTCGAACGCTCCATGGAGCGGCTCAAGGCGATCGCGGGAGACCCTCGGTGGAGGGTGCGCGAATCGGTCGCCATCGCGCTGCAGAAGGTCCTCGAGCGTTCGAGAAAGCGGGCAGTTCGAACGCTTTCCGAATGGATCGAGCCCGAACAATGGCTGCAGATGCGCGCAGTGGCGGCAGGCATCGCCGAGCCTCCGCTCCTCAAGGACCCGATGCTCTGTCATCACGCGCTCGCCCTTCACCAGGAAATCGTCGGCCACGTTGTCAAGTATCTGGACGCAACACAGGCTCCGACCGTCACCGAGGTGATGCGGGCCGAACCGTTTCGAAAGCTCGTCCAGGCGCTGCAGTACTCGCTCAGTGTCGTCGTAGCTGCAAGCCCGGAGGAGGGATTCGTCTTTCTGAAAGAGCTGACGAAGAACGCTTCGAGCCGAAACGGTAATCCCGGGTCGGCAAAGACCGCCTCGGTTCTGCGGAAAATCCTCAAAGGAAATCTCAAGAAGAATCGCCTTGTTCGACCCTTCCCGAAGCGAGTCGACGAGCTGATGAAGCTGCTCGACTGATCCTATCGTTGCCTTATTTCTCCGTCATCACCCAGACACCGTTCCAATTTTCGGGGGGATTGGCCTTTATTGCTGCGCACTTCTCGCGGTAAGCGGCCGCCGCCGGGTCACGGTCGGCAATTGAGCCAAAGATCGAGATCGCCTCATCGAAGCGGCCGGCGTAGAAGGCTGCAAGCCCTTTGGCGAAGTCGGCAAGCTCGGGATTTCGGGAGTCGAACTCCTCGCGGCTCATCGGCTCGAAGACGCGAACCGGCTCCTTCCGGCCGACAACGGCGATACGGGAAAGCTCTCGGGTCGGAAAGACATCACCGAGAGCGTCGAGGGTCATCTGTGAAATCATGGTAAACGTTCGGAACTGCTTATTGACGCCTTCGAGGCGCGATGCGAGATTGACTGCATCTCCGAGCATCGTATAGTCGAAACGTGTTTTTGAGCCCATGTTGCCGACGACCGCGGGACCGGTGTTAATGCCTACCCGAACGTAGAGGTTCTTGCCGACGCGTTCGTAGAAGGCGGGGCGCATCTCGGCAAGTTTCGCCTGGCAGCGCAATGCGGCACGAACGGCGCGAGCCGCATGGTCGGGCTGTTGTACCGGGGCGTTCCAGAACGCGATGATCGCATCCCCTTCGTACTTGTCGATCGTGCCTCCCTCCTCCTGGATGATGTCGGTCATCGCAGAGAGGTAGTCGTTGAGCAGAGCGGTCAGCTCCTCAGGCGAGAGACCCTCCGAAAGGCTGGTGAAGCCCTGGAGATCGGAAAAGAAGATGGAAAGCTCGCGTCGCTCGCCGCCGAGCTTGAGTCTGTCGGGATTGGCGATCAGCTGCTCGATGACGGCCGGACTCAGATACTGCTTGAAGGCACCCTTAATGTAGCGCTTCTGTCTGCCCTCTGTGACATACTTCGCAATGCCCGAGCCGATGAGCGCGAAAACGACGACGAGCTCGAGCGTGATGATCGGGATTCGTCCCCCCCAAAGGTAGAAAAGGAGCCCGAGGGCAGGCGGAATGGGGAGGGCGACGATGTAGGTCGCCACATTGGCGACCGGGCCCGAGAATGCAAAGTTCACCCCCGATGCGGCGAGCGCAAGGGCAAGGGCGAGGAGGATGACCCAGATCGGCGCCACGGTGCGGATGTAGTCGCCTGAGAGGAGGTTGTCGAGCATTGTGGCGTGGACCTCCATGCCGGTATAGACGCCTGTCATTGGAGACTGCCTGAGGTCCAGCAGCCCGACAGCGGTGAATCCGAAGATCACGTACTTGCCTTTCAATTCCGACGGGTCGACGTTCGGCTTCTCCCCCGACTCGATCTGCACCTCGCTCTGGATTATCGCGGCGGCGCTGAAGGACTTGTATGTCCCGCTCGGGCCGCGATAACGGAGGTAGGCGGAGCCGTCGGCCCCGATCGGAACGACGGTATTGTCCACCGTCAACCGGCCGGATTTGAGTGAAATGGAGTGCCGCCCCGGGTTCCCGGCGAGATAGGAGGCGAGCGCGAGCGAGGGGACGACCCGGTTGTCGAAGACTGCAAAGAGGGTTCCCCGGCGGTAGATCCCGTCGGAATCGGAGGCGAGGGTCACGTTGCCGAGATGTGCGGCGTTGTCTGTTACCGCAGGGATGGAGAACGCGGCGTGAGGGAACACCACGGCCGAGCGGGGAGAGGAGGGCAACGGCATTCCAGACGGAGACGCGCCGTCGGCGGCGAGCCAGGACCGCAGACCGTCGATCGTGACCCCGGGGACCTGTGTTCCCTTGGGCCAGGGGTTGGTCTCGGCCGTGTTCTGCTCGAGCGGCAGCGCCGCGACGAACGGTTTGAAGGATGCAATCGACTGACCGAAGGCCTGATCGTCGTAGACACCATATTTCGACGGCTCGGTAAAGATGACGTCGAAGGCAAGACTGCGGGCCCCTGCACGCTTGCAGAAATCGATGATGTAGCTGTAAACCTGTCGAGGCCAGGGCCAGGACAACTGGTTGACGTTCTTGCCCCAGTCGAGGCTCTTCTGATCGAGCTTGATGAGGGCAATTTGGCTCGTGGCCCTGCCGGGACCGGCGAGGGCCTGTTCGCGGAGGTCCCAGGTCTTCTGCTCGAAGAGGTTCAACAGACCGGAGAGCCACAGGAGCGCCGCAACGAGCACCGCCGCGCAGGCGATGGCGGCGGCGGCGAGGACTTTTTTGAGATCCTGACTCAAGGTCATGGCTCAGATATTGCCGAGCGCCGCTTCGAACCGCTTCTCGCGCTTCTGGTCGACCGGTTCCCGTGGAGTGCTTCCAATCTCCTTCTCCACGACTTTGATTCGCTGCTCCGGAGAGGGGTGGGTGCGAGCGAAGCCGGGTTCGTCCGGTTTCATCACATTCTCCATCACCTTGAGCACATCGACGAGCGCCCACGGGTCGTATCCGACCCGCTTCATGATGTCGACCGCTGCTTGATCGGCCTCGGTCTCGTAGGCACGCGAGTAGCCGTTGACGATGAGGCTCTGTGTAATGTCGTTGATGGAATCGCTGAACACCGAGGTGAGCTTCGCGAGCTCCGGCGAGCCGGCGAGCTGCACCGAGGTCATCGCCACGCTGGTAAGTGCGGTTGTTATGCGAGATTTCTTGATGGAACGCAGGCCGTCATGATGCTCGACATGGCCGATCTCATGGGCGAGAATCGCTGCGACCCCATCCTCGGTCTTCGCCGTTCGAAGCAGGCCGCGGGTCACGAAGATGAAACCGCTCGGCGCGCTCAAGGCGTTGATGTCGTTCGAATCGAGGATCATGAAATGGTAACCCGAGAAAGTGACCGGCAGGTCGGACGCCATGGCCAACGACTGGCCGACAAGGTTGATGTACTCGGTCGCCTTCGGATCGTTGTAGATCTTGTACTTCGAGAAGATGACCGCAGCGACCGTCCGGCCGATGTAGTACTCCTGCTCGGGGGTGATATCCTCCCAGGACTTCTGCACGGCCTGAGCGCTCTGGTTGATGGACTGCGCCTGATCTTCGCTGATCTGTCCGGTAGCCACACCAAAGGCGGTTCCAATCTGAGATAGATCACCGAGACTCTGGCACGAGCTTGTTGAGAGGGTAAGGGCGACGGCCAAAACCAAGCCGACGGAGGAGAGGGCGGCAACGTTTCGATGCTTCATCAGTTCTGCCCCCCGTGAAGGTCTCCCGCCTCCAGGAACTGAATGAGCCGGGCAGGTGGATAGGCAATCTTTTCCATTTCATCCACCTTCGAGTAGTCGAGGTGCTTTTCGCTCGCATACTTGTCTTCGACCTGCTTGTTGAACCCCTTGCCTGCGAGGGCAACCTCGCTGCCCGAGGCCCCCTGTTTCACGTTCGACCCCGCCTTGAGCGCCAGCTGTTGCTGGGTGAGCTCCGAGGAGTGCATCCACCCGGTGCCCTGACCGCCCGGAAGCTTGATCTTCACCCACGCGCCCTGCGTCTCGACTACCTCGACCTGGTCGCCGTAGGCGAGGTCCGTCAATATCTTCCCGAGGAACGTCGGGGTCGCACGGACAGGTGCCTGTCGAACCGTAACGCTCATCGTCTTGGTTTGCGAATATGCCGAAACCGCGGCAACAGCAAGTAGCAGCACGATCACGAGTGATCGTTTCCCTGGTGTACTCATCACCTCTGCGCCTCCCTATTCGAAGGGATTATATCATAATTCCGGCGGTCGTCACGTAACCATTCCGCGGGCCGCGATCGAAAGCTCCCGTGTCGGTTTCCCGAGGGCATCGACGAGCCACAGGCGTGAGTGGAGGTTGACCGTCGTGCAGACGTGGTTGGGAATGATGCGCAGTCGATCTCCAATGCGGGGTTTCTTTGCCGGGGACGCGTCCTTCGCCAGCTCGATTACCCCGTGCTCCTCCGAGAGCCGGTCGAGGAGGAGATCAGGCGATCCGAGAACCTCGCCGTGTCCGCGCAGGCAAAGAGGGGGGCTTCCCGGAACCGCGTCGGTCGAGAAGGTCTTGCTGCCGCCATCGACGACGATCCGGCCGGAGGAGGGGGTGCTGACCACCGTCACGAGCACCGAGAGGGCGCAGTCGTCGATCGAGCAGGCGCCGTAGGCGACCTGCATACGATCGTTGAATACATAGGTTCCCGGGCGAACCTCAGTAACCCCTGTGACTGTCGCAGCCGACTCTGCGGTTGGGGTCGAGCCGACGCTCACCTCGACTATATCCGTTCCCCCCGCCCGCAGCTGTTCCGCGAGCCCGGCCATTGTCCGCCCTTCGTCGAGCCCGGCGGTCCGGCGGTCGAGAGTCCCCTTCCCATCGATCATCGCTCCCCGGAAGGTGAAGATGCCCCGGAGATCGATGCCCGCCAGGTCGCGGATCGCCTGTGCAAGCCGCGCCGCTTGTGCCGGCGGCACACCCGTTCTTCGCATCCCCGTGTCGATCTCCAGACGCGCCTCGACTCGTTTGCCCCGGCGAATCGTCGCCTGCGACAGCATGCGCGCACCCTCGACGCTGTCGAGCGCAAAGACTATGCAGTTCCGTTCGCAGAGATCGAGCGCTCGCTCGATCTTCTCCTCGGTCACGAGAGGATAGGCAACGAAGATATCCCCGATTCCTGCGGCCGCCATGACTTCGGCCTCGGAAACCTTCGCTACCGTTATTCCCACCGCTCCGGCGGCCATCTGCATATGGGCGATCTCCGCGGTCTTGTGGGTCTTCACGTGCGGTCGGAGTGCCGTCCGTGTTTTCTGCGACAGCTCGGCCATTCGTCGGATGTTTTCCTTGAGCTTCGTCTCGTCGACGAGCAGGCATGGTGTTGCGAGCTCCATTTGCCGCTCCTTCGGTGCTCCGAGGCGCACTTGCATAGCCGTGAGGCCGGGGCTAACATGGGGTCGACTCGGAGTGTGTGATGACAGCAAAACTTGACTTTACGGTCCCTACACTCGGTGAGGCGAGCATACCATCACCGATCAAGATGTCCAACGTCGTGGGCGACAACCTCGTCAACTATGTCCGTGACGACGACAAGATCCTCTACGATATTCTCGCAGATCCCGCGCGGACTCAATTCTCGGTAGAACCGACTCAAATGCTCGAGCGATCGGGGCCACGCGAGAAGATCTTTTTCAACCCGAGTCACGTTCGGGTCGGGATCGTCACCTGCGGTGGCCTATGCCCCGGCATCAACGATGTTATTCGTTCCATCGTCCGGAGCCTTTGGTTTCGTTACGGGGTCCGCCGCATCCTCGGAATACGCAACGGCTATAAGGGCTTTCTTTCGGAGTACGGCTTTGACGACATTGAGCTCAATCCGGAAGTCGTCGACGACATTCACAATGTCGGCGGTACGGTGCTCGGAACCTCCCGAGGAGGCGGGGACCAAACGGAGCGTATCGCCGACGCGATCGAGCGGCTCAACTTGAGCATCCTCTTCACGATCGGGGGAGACGGCACTCAGAAGGGTTCTGCCCTCATCGGGAAGGAGCTGGAGCGCCGCGGCCAGAAGGTCGCCGTTGTCGGCATCCCGAAGACGATCGACAACGACCTGCTCGTCATCGAAAAGTCCTTCGGATTTGAGACGGCGGTTGCCCGGGCCTCCGAAGCGGTCTTCTCCGCGCACACCGAAGCCCATTCTTCGATCAACGGAATAGGTTTGGTGAAGCTCATGGGGCGGGAATCCGGTTTCATCGCGGCGCACACCGCACTTGCGGTCAACGAGGCGAACTTCGTGCTCATCCCGGAGGTCCCCTTCGAGCTCGACGGCGAGAATGGGCTCCTTCGCCATCTTGAACGAAGGCTCGAGGTGAGCAATCACGCCGTTATCGTCGTCGCCGAGGGAGCGGGGCAGCAGCTCCTCGACCATGTCGACCGCACAGACGCTTCGGGCAACAAGGTGCTGGCGGATATCGGCCTGTTCCTGCGCCAAAAGATTCAGAGGCACTTCAACGATCTCGGAAGAGAGATCAACCTGAAGTACATCGATCCCAGCTACATGATCCGGAGCTCTACTGCCGACTCGACCGATGCTTTCTACTGCTCCCGGCTCGGCTCGAACGCGGTTCATGCTGCGATGGCGGGGAAGACTCGCGTGCTGACCGGCTTGGTCAACGGTCACTACGTCTATCTGCCCACCGAGGTCGTTACGACCGGCCGCAAGCGGGTCGATCCCGAGGGAAGCCTTTGGCGCGACGTCCTGAGCGCCACCCACCAGCGGGAGGTGATGCTCAATCGGTAGGATCATAGCAATCGGAGATCTCCACGGCTCACTCAATTCGCTCGTCGAGATCGTCGAACGGCTTGGTCTTGCCGGCCCGAAGCTCGAGCTCTCGATGCCCGACACTGAGCTCGTGTTCGTCGGTGATGTCTGCGATCGGGGTTACAACTCGCGCGATATCTATGAGCTCATCATGAATTGGCAAGACGAGGCGCCCCGGCAAGGGTCTCGGGTCACCTTTCTACTCGGAAACCACGAAGTGATGAACGCCTTCGGGCTGCGACACTACAATACGGCGGAGGAATACCTCTCCTACGATCCGGCTTCGTCGACAACGGGCGGGCGCGCCCATTCCGAGGCATTTGCCGAAGGCGGATGGCTTCTCGAATGGCTGCGCCGCCAGCATGCGGCGGTCCGTATCGGCCGGGTCATTTTCGGCCACGGGGATCTGCCGATGGTGCTCTCGGATTGGTCGGTGGATGAGATCGACGAACGGGTCATGGGTGCGCTGAGGGAAAGCAGGCCACGTTCGGGGGGAAATCTTCCCGATCCGCTTTTCGCTCCCGACAAGAGCATACTCTGGTGCCGACAGGCGCAGCTCGAACGACCGACTGGTTACGGCAGGGCGCTCGCGGCTTTCCTGGCAAAGAACGAAGCGAGTGCCTACATCTGCGGACATACCCCTGCCGAAGAGGGGCTTTTTCGTCTCGGCTACCACAACCGCTATCTCTGTATCGATACTGCGATGACCTTCGAGCGACAGGGCATCGGGCGTAAATCGGCCCTGCTTATCGAGAACGACCGGGCGCTCGCTGCATATTTTGAAGAGAACGACGTTGTCTATCGCGAAATCGATCTCAATTTCGAGCTTCCCGTTATCGGCGATCTCGATGTGTGAGCGCGAATGGCGCAGATCGATACGTTGATATTCGGACTCGATCTCGCTACGATGGGGCGATGATGACCAGCTCCTCCGACCAGGTTTCAGCCTCTTGTCCTTTCCTCCACCGGCGTCCCACGTGGGGGCGGACGGCTGCTTTCCTCTCGCTGCTGGTCGTCGCTGCAATGGTGCTTGCCTCCTGTTCGAAATCGCCCTCCCCTTCGGACACGAAGCTCGAGGGAAGCTGGCAGGGGGCCGTCACGATCGAAGGAAGGAACCTCGGAATCGTGGTTCACTTCAAGTCGGACGGGAGCGGGACGATCGACATTCCTTCCCAGCAGGCATACGCGCTTCCTCTCCAGAAGATCTCGTTCGACGCGCCGAAGGTGAGCTTCGAGCTTCAGGCGGGATCGGACGCGGCAACCTTCCGCGGCCGGCTTTCCGGCGACACCATCAAAGGGAGCTTCGAACAGGCAGGGCACAAGGGCTCTTTTTCGATCGTACGCCCGAATGCGGGAACCTCCAGCTCCTCAAGCACCGCCGGGGACATCCCTGTCGTGCTGCGCACTCCCACCGGAGACCTGCACGGAAGCCTCGCTATGCCGAGCGGGAAGGGCCCCTTCCCGGTCGTGCTTGTCATTTCGGGCTCGGGAGCCATGGATCGCAACGGCAATCTGCCTCAGTCCCACGTGGAGAACAACGATCTGCTGATGTTGGCCGAGGCGTTGAAGGAAAAGGGAATCGCGGCCCTGCGTTACGATAAGCGCGGTGTAGGGGCCAGTGAGGCCGCCCTCCAGCCGAACCACCCCCTCCTTTTCTCCGATCTGATCAACGACGCTGCAAGCTGGATCGACAACCTCAAGAGGGACGAGCGCTTCACGAAGGTGGGTGTCATTGGATACGACGAGGGCTCACTCGTCGGGATGGTCGCCGCCGAGAACAGCAAAGCCGACGTCTTCGTATCTATCGCCGGCTGGGCGGAGTCCGCCGACGTGAGACTGCGAGCCGCAATGGCGAATCAACCGCCGTCTATTCGCTCCGATGCTCAGGCGATCATCTCGAAGTTGAAGGCGGGAGACCGAGTGACGAACGTCTCGAACAACCTTCGCGGAGTTCTCGGGCCCCAGCGGCAGCCTTTTCTGATCTCGGAGTTTCAGTACGATCCGCGACGCGAGATTGCCCGCCTTACGATGCCGGTTCTGATTATTCAGGGCACGAACGATCTGGAGGTGGACACCAAACAAGCCGAAGAGCTCCACAAGGCGCGCCCCGGGTCCTACCTCGACCTGATAAGCGGTATGAACCACGTGCTGAAGCACACCTCCACGAACGAGCAGACCAACTTCGCAACCTACAGCAATCCGGATCTTCCTCTCGATCCCGAGTTGGTGCAGGTATTGACCGCGTTTCTCCGATCGGTGATGGTGCCGATTACGGCAACCACCGGGCAAAGCGTGCCTTCCGGGAGATAGCGCCGAAATCTGCAGGCGTCCTACTGCAACGGGTGGTCGAATTTCCTACAAATTGGCGACGCGCACGCTCTGAGATGTTTCATCATGACACGACTGCCCTGCCTACAATGCCGTCTGTGTCAATTTGACCCATTGAACGCCCCACGGCGGGGAGACGGAGTCTGCAATTTCAAGATAAGTCTTTGCAAGATAAGAAAATAAAACCCGACTTCGAGTTGGCATAGCTTTTGCTATTTTGTGTACAAAGAACCATTTGAGGAGGTGTGATATGGCTATCACAAGATGGAGAAGGGGTGGCCTGGTCGATCCTATCGCCGAAATGGAACAGCTCCAGCGTGAGATCAACAGTCTGTTCGATTTCAACAGCGACGAGTCTGTCACTGGCCTCTTCGATCGATCAACCGCGCCGGCAATGGACGTCGAGGAGACGATCGACGAGTTCCTGGTAACCTGTGATTTGCCGGGTGTCGATCAGAAAGACATCGACCTGTCGATTGCGAACAACATCCTTACGATCAAGGGGCACAAGAACCCGCGACTTTCGAAGGGCGGTGGTCGAGTATACCGCGACGAGATCTGGAGCGGAGACTTTCAGCGGACGCTGTCGCTTCCCAACGCGGCCGATCCCGACAAGATCTCGGCCGAGCTGCGGAACGGGGTTCTCACGGTCCGGCTACCGAAGCGTGAGGAAGTGAAACCGAAGCAGATCACAGTGAGTGTGAAGTAGGGGAGGTGCACTATGGCGACAACCAAAGAGCTCGAGAACAAACGGCGACCGACAGTTCTCCCGGTGTGCTCGATTCAGGAAGAGGACGGAAAAGTCGTTCTCTTCCTCGAGTTGCCGGGGGTCGAGAAGGGTGATGTGTCGATCAGCGTCGAGAACGACGAGTTGAAGATTCACGGCAAGCGAAACATCCCGGTGCGAGAGAGCAAGTACCTTTTTCGGGAGCGTCGACAAGCAGATTTCTACAGCTCGTTTACCCTTGACGACACGATAGATCGCGACCGAATCGAGGCCGAAACCTCCCAGGGGACTCTCACCGTTACCCTGCATCTGAAAGAATCCGGCAAACCGAAACAAATCTCGGTGCGGGAAGTCAAGTAGCTGCCGTTGATTTGCTCGTGAAGAACGGGCGGCGGTCGGAATGCCAACGAGTAAACGCTCGGGCCGACCGCCGCCTATTTTTTCCCGGCTGCCGGATTGCTCGGGTGGAGCTCTTGTGGCGGAGCGCCGCCTGTCGGAATGAAGACGAGCGCCGCCGAATCGATGCAGTAGCGCTTTCCGGTCGGTGGCGGCCCGTCATCGAAGACGTGACCGAGATGCGATCCGCTCAGGCTGTCTTCGACCTCGATACGGTGCATGAAGTCGCTGTTGTCGACGGCAAGAACCACCGCCTTCGGATTGATCGGTCTCGTGAAGCTCGGCCAACCCGTTCCCGAGTCGAACTTGTCCTTCGAGCTGAAGAGGGGCTGCCCCGTTGCTGCCGAGTAGTAGATGCCGCTTGCGTGATTGTGATCGTACTTCCCGCTGAACGGCGGCTCGGTGCCCTTCTCCCTGAGAATGTAGAACTGATCGGAGCTCAGTCGCTGTTTCCACTGGGCCTTGGTCAGCACCACCGGAAACTGATAATGGGACGGGTCTATCGTCGCCGGCTCTGACGCCGTGGCGGCGCGGACGATTCCTCCGGGATGCTGAGCAGCAGGAGTGCTATCAGTGTCCGCGTGCGACGGGGCTGGATGGAGCAGAAGGATGCCGATTGCCACCACCCCGACGAGGAAGCCACTCAAGAGAAACGATCTCGAGCCGAATACTCTGCGAATCATTCGGTTGCCTCAATCGACTGCGTCAAGGAGCGCACGCAGCAGAAGATAGGATGACATCGCCCCGGCGTCTTCACTCCGGCGGTTTCTGCTCTGCATGAAACCGGTGGGGGAATCGTCATCCCCGGCGGTTGATTTCATTCCCCATTCGGCGCGCACCACCGCCTCTCGAAGCGCGGCGACGGTACCCTTTCCGGTCTGCGCTGCATGCTCGAATCCCTCTACCGCCGGGAGCAGAGCATCGACCATCGTCCTCTCACCCTGTTTCTTTCGACCCTTCATCAGCACGCCGTCGAGGCCGGCACGAAGCATCTCCCCGACATCCCTCTTCGAAAGCTCGATTTTGCCGGTCGCAGCGTCGGCAGACCTGAGAAAGAACGCGCCGTAGAGTTGTCCAGCGGCTCCGCC
>CAZDMH010000021.1:0-36664 GCA_964506755.1 uncultured Spirochaetales bacterium | reverse complement strand
CGGCTATCACCTATCTCACGTTCGGCCTTGCGCAGCCAGCTGACGATCTCGTCTTTCGTTACCATATGTTTCAACAATACCAAATCACTCAATCACGGGTCAAATTCGGCGGGCGTTTAGACCACACTCCGAGCCGTTGCTCAACGAGCGCACCGAAAGCGGCAAGCTCGCCCTCTTCGTAGAGCCTTCCCATGATGTTGATCCCGTGAGGTTTTCCGGAATCGTCGATACCGGACCTGATGGTAAGGGAGGGATGACCGGTGGCGTTGGTGATATAGACGAGATCTTCCACGTGCGGCGGGCCGAGAATGAGGTCTACGGAGCCGAAAACGTCATCCATGAGCTGCATGAGAAGGCGTCTAAAGCGCTGTGCCTGGACATATTCGACGGCCGGAATGAAGCGGGCCATCCTGAAGGTGTTTGGCCAGGCCTCGTCGTCCTGCCAGGCTAGTGTGTCATCCGCGTCAGAAAGGGTGATCTCCTCGAATGCCGCCGCCGCCTCTGTATAGATGAGCACCATAACCTGCTCGTAGGGCAGATCGGGCAGATCGATCTCCACGAGCGTCGCCCCGAGCTCTTTGACGGCCTCGAGCACCGCACGGTCGATGCGCGTGGCTTCACCGCCTTCGAACCACTCCCTGCGGTAGCCGACCCTGAGTCCTTCAGGCGAGAGGTTATCGGCCCGCTGCAGCGGGAGATCCACTGAATCGAGATCGCCTTCATCATGCCCCGCGATGGCGCGAAGTACCAGAATCGTGTCGTCCACCGTTCGACAGATGGGCCCTATCTTGTCGAACGACCAACAGAGCGCCATCGCTCCGGTTCGCGGAACGCGACCGAAGGTCGGCCGGAGCCCGGCGGTGCCGCAGCGCAGTGACGGGCTTACGATCGAGCCCATTGTTTCGGTTCCGAGGCTGAAGGCGACGAGCCCCGCCGCGGTCGCGGCCGCCGAGCCCGCGCTCGATCCGCTCGACCCGTCCCTGAGATCCCACGGGCTTTTGGTCTGGCCGCCATACCATATGTCGCCGTAGGCGAGCGCCCCGAGCGAGAGCTTCGCGACGAGAACCGCGCCCGCGGCGTCGAGTGCGCGCACGACTGCGGCATCCGTGTCCGGTATGCGCTCTCTATAGGGCTCCGCACCCCACGTCGTACGTATTCCTGCGGTATCAAAGAGGTCTTTTGCCCCCCACGGGACCCCGTGGAGCGGGCCCCGATAGGTGCCGGTACGCAGCTCTCGGTCGGCACGACGAGCGGCGTCGCGTGCCCGCTCCTTGGTCAACGTGACGGTGCAGTTCAGCGAAGGCCCGAGACGCTCGAGGCGTTCCAGGTAGATCTCCGTGAGGCGTTCGCTGCTCAGCCGTCCCGAACGGATCCAATCGGAGAGATTCGATACAGGTGCGAAGGCGATATCTTCGTCGCTTTCCGGAAAGGCGAGGGGATAGCGTATCGCGGGCGCATCATCCGCCCGCCGGCGGCGGGGTGCAGGCTGTAGAGGACGAAAGAGGACCGCGGGCGGAAGCTCGTTTGGAAGACCCACGGAACGGCGCTTTCGATATCCCTCGATCAGCTCACCTATGGTCCTGAGCATTTGTTCTCGTTCTTTTGGGGTGAAGCTGACGCCGGCGAGCGTTTCGGCATGCTCAATGTCGGCCGAGACCACGCCCTTTTCACGATGTTTGTTCATGAACGCCAGAATACAGAGCGCTCTGTTCGGGGGTCAACCGGCCGCGGGAGCAGAGCTCGCCGTCGAACACCGGCTGCCGGTTGCCGGACGTTACAGGTATTGCTTCGTGTCGCCGCCTACGACGCGGGCGAAGAGCTCGATGTATGGTTTGATGGGGCTCGAATTGACTTTTGTGAAGAGTACTTCCTCGATTTGGAAGAAGCCTACCTCGGCGGACATGTCCACGGTGATCCTGATAGGCTTTTCGGAGCCTTCCTTGATGGAGACTCGCTCGATTGCCGCCGCTGAGTACTTGTGGATGTCGCCCACCCGGGACTCGGTCGTGATGAGCATCGGGATTCGTGCTCGGCCCTTCTCCATATCCAGGCCGTCGGCA
Source organism: uncultured Spirochaetales bacterium (assembly GCA_964506755.1). Classification (GTDB taxonomy): domain Bacteria; phylum Spirochaetota; class Spirochaetia; order DAHUYW01; family DAHUYW01; genus CAZDMH01. The sequence continues at coordinate 34,604 of CAZDMH010000021.1, read as the reverse complement.
ATGAGGATCAAGCCCGCTTCGAGTGAGTGGATCTTCTGAGTCGCCATGTGTCCGACGATCCCTTCCACCGCCATCGATCGTATGATGACTCGCTTCTCCAGATCGTCGCCGTAGATCGACTCGAGAATACGTTCGATAACCGGGAGCGCGAGATTGGCGCCCGTGTGCTCATGTCGTTCGCGTCCGACGCTCATGCCGACGTCGTGCAGGAGCGCTGCGACTATCAACGCGACGGTGCTGTCTTCGAGCGTTCCGATCTCTTCCCCTTCGAGGTTGAGCTTGATGCCGCGTTTGTGCAGCAGATCGCTCATAATAAGGGCGTTTATCAGGACCTTTCTCATATGGACGGGTCCATGATCATTGTAGCCGAGTCTCTTGATTGATACGGTATTCGCGTAGTCCTGTAGGAAGTGAATCTCGGGGTCGTTCATCATGGTGTGGGCAGTTTTGCGAGCCCTACCGGTGAGCATTGAAAGTATCTTGTTGTCCAATGCAATTTCTTTTGGTGATTTCATTTGATGATAAGGTACATAGAACCTGGGCGGGGTTGAACAGAATTTCGTTAATTTTCTGTCAGAAATAGCAGCTCTCTCAGCTGTCCGCAGGCGCCAAACCTTAGTATCTTAGGGAAAATTGAACAATCAAGGAGATGTAGATGATAGGCGAGGGACAGACCGTAAAGGAATTTACGCTCTATGACGACACGGGAACGAAAATCTCGCTCTCCGATTTCGAGGGGAAAAAGAAGGTAATCTACTTCTATCCCAAGGACGACACGCCGGGATGCACGAAAGAGGCATGTAGTTTTCGAGATGCTTACGATGAGATCCTCGCGAAGGGCGCCGTCGTCCTGGGTGTGAGCAAGGATTCTCCGCAATCGCATAAGAAGTTCAAGGACAAGTTTCAGCTGCCTTTCCATCTCCTCGCTGATGAGAACCAGGAGGTCATCAATCAGTTCGGCGCCTGGGGCGAGAAGAAGATGTACGGAAAGTCGTACGAGGGCATCCTCAGATCGACTTTCATCGTCGACGAGTCCAACAAGGTCATCAAGGCATTCCCGCAGGTCAAACCGGACGAGCACGCAAAGGAGATTCTTGAATATCTCTGATCGGAAAATGATCGGTTTTTGTAACCTGAGAGGGGGTGTGTGGTTTCCTGAACAGAAACAGAGAGTTTAACTTCTTTTTCAGCGACCTCCTTTTAGATGTTCCCCTCAGGGTTTTACCTCCTTTTCCCTGAGGGGTTTTTTTTGTCTTTCAGCAATCCGCGGTAGATGCCGGGCGTGGATCCCTCGATCGGCACAGCACCGACGCATTTTCGATAGAAATCGCCGGGCCCGGCCCATCCGATGATTGCATAGGCGTAACCCTCATCGCGCATTGCGCGCAGTGCGGCAAGCAGGAGGATGCGCCCGATGCCTCGCCCGCGGGTCGTGGCATCGACGCCCATCGGACCGAAGAAATCGAGGCAGGTAGCGTCATACGAGGCGAAACCGATGAGGTGCTCGTGCTCGACTGCTATGTAGGTGGTGATCGGCAATCGGCTGAAGCAGACTCCTACCTCGTGTGCCCAGCCTGCACTGAACTGCTCTTCGACCCACCGAGTGACTACCCCTCGCTCCGAGGCAAGCGGCCTCCGGATCGTCACCGTGGACGGGAGCTCGGGCAAGAGGGACTCCGGCAGGTCGTAAAGACGGACGAGCATGTCCACGAACGAGCTACCGTACCCGAAGAAGCGAGGTGTAGGCGGAAATCACCGGATCGAGATCCTTGCCGGAGAGGATCTGATTTGCCAGGATTTTGCCGAGCTGCACCCCCTCTTGATCGAAGGAGTTGATGTTCCATGCGAAGCCCTGGAACATGACCTTGTTCTCGAAATGGGAAAGCAGCGCACCGAGCGATTGCGGCGTGAGCCTCTCTCCGTAGATGAGGCTCGACGGACGACCACCCGCGAAGTTCTTGCGGGCGTCCTCGTTCTCCCGTCCAAGTGCGAATGCGACGATCTGGGCAGCCAGGTTCGCCTTGAGTTTCTGCTGGCTTTGCGCACCGTCCATGACGATATCGAATTTGTCCTGTGATTGATTGAAACCGATGAACTGCAGCGGAACGATATCGGTCCCCTGATGCAGCAACTGGTAGAAGGAGTGTTGTCCGTTGGTTCCCGGTTCACCGAAAATGACGGGACCGGTCTGATAGGAAACGGGCTCTCCGTATCTATTCACGCTTTTTCCGTTGCTCTCCATATCGAGCTGCTGAAGGTGGGCGGGAAAGCGTACAAGGGCCTGGCTATATGGGAGCACCGCCGAGACGGGCATCCCGAGGATGTTCCTCTGGTATATCCCGATGAGCGCATCCATCATCGCGGCGTTTCGCCTCGGGTTGGGCTCCAGCGCCGCCCGATCACCCTCATGGGCGCCTTCGAGCAGTGCGGCGAAGGTGTCGGGACCGTAGGCAAGCGAAAGAAGCACGCCCCCGACCGCGCTCGTCGAGGAGTAACGTCCCCCAATGTAGTCATCGATGTAGAACGACTCGAGATAGTCATGCGACTTCGCCAGCGGGCTGGTCTCGCTCGTCACAGCGACCATGTGTTGTTCCGGGTCAAGGTCTTGGATGCCGGCCGCGTTCATCTTTTCCATGGCAAACTGGCGGTTCGTCAGTGTTTCCTGAGTCGTCCCGCTTTTCGAGACGAGCACGAAGAGTGCACTTTCGTAATCTATGTCACGGAGGACCTCGTTCGCATCGTCAGGATCCACATTCGATATGAACCGTGCATCCATCTTTTTGACTCCCGGCGTCGTCTTCGCGTAGGTGAGAAGTGCCAGGTAGAGAGCGCGTGGACCGAGGTCTGAGCCGCCGATGCCTATCTGTATGACCGTCTTGAACGGTTTTCCGGTCGAGCCGCAGACCTCACCCTTATGTACGGCTTCGGCGAAATCGGCGATTCGTTGCTGCTGCTCTCGGTAGAAAGAACGGAGGTTTTTCCCGGACTCGACGACCTCACCGCCGAGCTCGCCTCGGGTGAGGTGGTGGAGAACCTTTCTCTTTTCACCGGTGTTGATGGTTTCGCCGCCGAGTAGGGCTTGATACTTTTCGACGAGCTGCTGTTCGACCGCGAGCTCCGAAAGAGCCGTGACGGTAAGATCGTCCACCGGTTGCGCGGCGTAGTTGTAGACGAGCTTTCCCCCCGTTGGGATGGAGTGGCTGCTGATGCGTTCTGCCGACAGGAGCTGCTTCAGGTCGGGTTTCGGCAGCTCGCGGAGCTTCTCGAACGCGTGGGTTTCGTCCAGATTGTTCCATCGCAGCTGATTTGACTTGGTGGCGTTCATCTGTTCCTCCGTCGGAATGGTACTCGCTCCTTTCTTTTGTAGTTACTCTCTCTCGATGCCAACCGTCTGTCAAGCGCCTCCACTCAGGAGGCCGGACGCTATCGTGGTCGCTCCACATGGTGTACAATCGGTGCAGAACGAAAGCGTAAAGGAGCGCGCGAAATGCGGAAAACCGGGATGTTGATCGCCCCAATACTCGTAATGGGTCTTATCGTGGCCTCATGTGTGACTCAACGGAACGGCATGGGAGAGAACAACGAACAGGGAGCTGCCGGGATGCACGCATCACGATCGTCACAACAGGACCAACCGAAGTCCGCCTCGGGCGGTAACGATCAAAGCTCGCTTGTCGGGGACTGGAACGGTGCAATCGTCGCCGCCGGTCAGAGTATCGGAGTACAGATGCATTTCAGTCAGGCCGGCGGCTCGATCAAAGGCACTATCGACATCCCTGAGCAGGTTGCGGGCGGCCTGCCGCTCGAGCACATTCAATTCAATCCGCCGGGCGTCTCCTTCGTTCTGAATGCGGGATCGGACAACGCGATATTCCAAGGCACCATTGAGGGGAACAAGATGGCGGGCAAGTTCCAGCAGGGGCCGGTTGCCGGAACCTTCTCGGTTACACGAGGAGGCGGTGCGGCTTCTTCTGTACCGACGCCTCTCTCGAACGGTCCGTCCGAAGGTGAGGGGACGCCGATAGAGCTGAAGACGCCGACCGGAACGATCCATGGGAGCCTCGACTTGCCCTCCGGACGTGGCCCCTTCCCGGTAGCGCTTATCATCGCCGGCTCAGGGCCCACGGACCGCAACGGCAACAGCCCGCTGATTCACGGAAAGAACAACAGCCTGCTCATGATTGCCGGCGTGTTGCGCGAGCACGGGATCGCCTCGGTTCGCTACGACAAGCGGGGGGTCGGCCAGAGCGCTGCGGGATCGATGAAGGAATCCGACCTTCGCTTCTCGGACTACATAGACGACGCGGCGTCCTGGATCGAGCTCCTGAAACAGGATCCCCGTTTCACGAAGGTCGCGGTTATCGGTCACAGCGAGGGATCACTGGTCGGAATGGTGGCAGCTCGGATTGCGGGGGCGGATGCGTTCGTCTCAATGGCTGGAGCAGGGTTCCCCGCCGGAGAGATCATCAGGGAGCAGCTTTCGACCCAGCCCGAGGCGATCAAGGCCGAAGCGGACTCTATCATCAGCTCCCTCGAGGCCGGAAAGGAGGTCAAGGATGTGAGCACGGGGCTCATGGCGCTCTTTCGCCCGAGTGTGCAGCCCTACCTGATCTCCTGGTTTCGATACGATCCGAGAGAGGAGATTGCTCGGCTCTCGATACCGATCCTCATTCTTCAGGGGACGAACGACCTTCAGGTTCCGGTCAAGGACGCGCAGGCGCTTCACGAGGCGCAGCCCCGATCAACCCTGGAGATCATCAAAGGGATGAATCACATCTTGAAAATCGCACCGGAGAATCGACAAGACAACCTTGCGACCTACGGCGATCCGAACCTTCCCTTGGCCCCCGAGCTCGTCAGAGGTCTCACAAACTTCCTGAAGAGCGTGATGTAGAGGACTGCTACGGTTGAAAAGGTACATCATCCGAAACGCCAGGGTAGTCCTCGAGGATAAGGTCGTGCCGGGAGCAGAGGTGGCGGTCTGTGACGGGAAGATCGTCGGGGTGGGCAGGATTGTTCATCTCGAGGACGCTGAATGGACAGTCGTCGACGCGGAGGGGCTCTACCTCGGGCCGGGATTCGTAGAGCTTCACATCCACGGAGGCGATACGCTCGGCTTCGAAAGCCCGCAGCCCGAGGCCGTATCGCGGCTGTGCCGTTTCTTGCTCGGTAATGGAGTCACGACATTTCTTCCGACGCTCCAATGTGATCTCGAGGCGATCGCCCGAGTCGCGGAAGCGCTTCGACGGGACGAATCAACTGCGTCCCGAGTCGCCGGAGTGTACGTCGAGGGTCCCTTCGTCAGCAGGGGGAAGCGGGGGGGCATTCTCGAGGAGACCATACGGAAGCCTGACTGTGAATATCTCGATCAGATCATCGCGGCAGCGGACGGGCACCTATCGCTCATGACCGTGGCCCCCGAGCTCGCAGGCGCCGAGGAGATCGTCCGCCGCTTGACGGAGAATGCAATCGTCCCCTGCTGGGGCCACAGCGAGTGCAGGGTCGATCAGGTTCCTCGGCTGGATGGCTTTCGCAGCAATGTCACTCACCTGTTCAACGGTATGTCTCCGATTTCTCACAAGGACGCGGGCCTCGCGATGCTTCCGTTTCTCGATCCGGAGACCTATTTCGAGCTCAACGGCGACGGAATTCACGTCAATGAAGCGGCCGTGCAAATGTGCTACCGTCACCTCAACCTCGACAGGATGATACTGATTTCCGACGCAGTCGTATCAGCGGGCAGGGGGCCGGGTGAGTACCGGTACTTCGATAGGACGGTGGTTTCGGGGGCCAACGGAGTACGGTACGAGGACGGAACGCTCATCGGATCGAACTGCCTCATCCCCGAAGTGGTGCGCAGGTTCATTGAAACCACCGGCGCCAACCTGGCCGACGCCATACGGCTCGCAACGCTCAACCCCTGTCGACTGCTGGGTATCGATGATCGGCGGGGAAGCATCGCGGTGGACAAGGAGGCCGATCTGGTGCTATTCGACGATGAGCTCCGGGTCAAGCGTGTTTTCGCCGGAGGTGTCACTTCACAGGAGGAGGCCCCTTTCCGATAATTCATGTAAGGAGTTACGAATGACTGGCAAGACTGCACGATTGGGCACAGCCGTGGCACTCATTGTGTGGACTCCGCTGCTACTCCTATCGGTGTCGCTCTACGCAGCGGGTCAGAGCCAGACCGAGGAGGGCGGAAAGATGACTATCCAGCTGACGAGCCCCGCGTTCGCCGCGGAGACTCCGATTCCCGTCAAGTACAGCTGTCGAGGCAGCGACATATCTCCGCCGCTCGCCTGGACGAACGTTCCCGAGGGTGTCAAGAGCTTCGCGCTCATTGTCGACGATCCGGACGCTCCTATGGGAACTTGGGTACACTGGGTTTACTTCGACCTTCCTGCGTCTACGAGGGCGCTCCCGGAAGCTGTGACTCCGGGGGCGAAGCTGCCCGACGGCTCGGTGCAGGGGGTGGGAAGCAGCGGTGACAATCGCTTCCACGGTCCCTGTCCTCCTTCGGGCCGTCATCGGTATTACTTCAAGCTCTATGCCCTCGACACGATGCTCGGGCTTCCTCCCTCGACGAAGAAACAGGCGCTCCTGAACGCTATGAAGGGGCACGTTCTTGCCGAAGGCCAGCTGATGGGCTACTTCTCGAAGTAGTTGACGTCGCTCGACTCCTATCGGCCGATCTCCCGCAGCACCTGATCGAGAAAGTGGATTCCTTCCTGGATTTGTTCCGGTGTGATGATCAGCGGCGGGGCGATACGGATCACGTTTTTGCCCGACCTCAGAAGAACGAGCCCTTTCGCGCGCGCCGCTTGAAGTATCTCGGCGCTCAGCGCTGCCTTCTCGGGGTCGAGTGCGAGTCCCCGGAGCAGTCCCGTGCCGCGGAGCTCGACAACGAGGTCGCTTCCCGAGCGGAGCTCCTCGAGCCCTTGCTCCAAGACCTGCGATTTGTGCTGTATCTCGATGAGAAACTCCGGGTCCAACAGGGCGTCGAGAATTGTGTTCGAGACTGCAGCGGTTACCGGCCCTCCACCGAAAGTGCTCCCGTGGTCGCCTACCTGCAGGAGCGTGTTGATCTTTGCCGGAATAAGAGTGGCCGAGAGAGGCAACCCCCCCCCGAGGGGCTTCGCGAGCGTTACGATGTCCGGCTCGAGACCGAAACCCTCGGAAGCCAGCGCGAAGCCCGTTCGCCCGAGCCCGGTCTGCACTTCGTCGGCAATGAGCATGACGTCGTGGCGCGAGCAGGCCTCATTCAATGCGGCGGCGAACTCCTGCGACATGACACGCAGCCCGCCTTCTCCTTGAACGACCTCGACGATGACTCCGGCATATGAAGCGTCGAGTGTCGCTGCGAGCGTGTCGGGATCGTTGTAGGGTAGCACTTCGACCTCCGGTACCAGAGGCTCGAACGGCTCCTTGTACGCAGGGTTGGGGGTGACCGAAAGGGCCCCCATCGTTCGTCCGTGAAACCCGTTGTCGAAGCAGAGCAGCTTGGCGTGACCCGCGCCCCGAGTCCGAAATGCATACAGGCGCGCAAATTTGAGCGCCGCCTCATTCGCTTCGGTGCCACTGTTGCCGAAGTGGACGGCGTCGAAATCTCCAAGCGAGAGAAGCCGTGACGCGAGACGGAGAGTTGGCTCGGTAGTAAACAGATTGGAGGTGTGGATGAGCTTCCGCATTTGCGTGGCGGCGACCTCCGCGAGATCCTCTCTGCCGTACCCGAGAGCGTTGACGGCTATCCCGGCTCCGAAGTCGAGATATCGCTTGCCCTCGACATCGTAGAGGTAGATCCCTTCACCGCGATCGAAGACGAGCATTTCTCGGGAATAACTATGCGGCAGCGGGGGATCGTATACGATTGCTCTCTTTCGCTCCATATCAATACTCTCCTTGTTCTGTGCTGGTTTCCGATAGCTGCTTGGAGATGAGTCGCTATCGGCTCTCGGTGGGACGGTCGGCGAGAACGACACGGGTGCCGAGACGCCCGTCGAGCAGCTCACGCAGGTCACCGGATGACGAGTACCGTCCGACGACGATACGGCCCGTGCCCGCGCGAAGTGCGTCGAGAGAAGCCCTCACCTTCGGGAGCATACCTCCGGTGATCGTCCCGTCCGCGATGTTCTCGGCAATCGACCGCTCGTCGAGCTCGGGGATGATATCTCCGGCGGATGTAAGAATCCCCGGCGTATCGGAGAGAAAGAGCAGGATGTCCGCCGGCAAATCGGCGGCAATCGCAAAGGCGGCCTCGTCTGCATTGATGTTGAGGGCCACCCCGGCATAGGTCATCGAGGTCGATGCGATAATCGGCAGATATCGCCGCTCGATAAGAATCTCGAGGATGTCGCTATTGACCTCAACTATCGTTCCGGTATGGGTGTCGTCCTTCAGGCGTTTGCCGATGAAGAGAGCGCCGTCACTTCCACTCAAGCCGGCAGCTTGGATGCCGGCGGCGGCAAAGCGGCGTACCAGTCCCTTGTTCATCTTGCCGGAGAGCACCATGTCCACGACATCCATCTCTTCATGGCTCGTCATCCGGATTCCGTTTTCGAAGGTCGGTGACTGTCCGAGTGCCTCCGAAACTCGAGTAACCTCTGCGCCTCCGCCATGCACGATTATGAATCCCGCGTCGTTTGACATCTCCCGGATGTCGCCGACCAACGAATCCATGGCCGAGTCGTCGGCTGCGGCCCTGCCGCCGATTTTGATGCAGATCACCGGGCGCGCTGTTTGAGGATTGCGTTCGTCGTTCACGAAATCAGATTTCTCCGTAGGTTCTGAGCCCTTGGGTTTCCTTGAAACCGAAGCGAACGTTCATGTTCTGCACCGCCTGACCGGAGGCGCCCTTGACCAGATTGTCGATAACCGAGAAGAGAAAGAGTGTCTGGCCTTCGCGGTGCCAGCTCACGTCGCATCGGTTCGAGCCGAGCACGTCCTTCGTCTGGGGTATTCGACTGGGCGTGACCCGCACGAAGGGACTCGAGGAATAGGCGTTCTCATAGATCCTGAGAATCTCGTCATCTTCTACCTCTCGCTTAAGCCCAACGGTCGTGGTTGCGGCCTCCCCTCGCGACATCGGAACCAGGTGCGGCGTGAAATAGAGATCCAGCGTCGAGTCGACGCTTCTCAACTGCTCGGCCATTTCGGCGGCGTGTCGATGACTCTTCCCTGGGTTGTAGGCTCCGCTGTTCTCATCCCGCTCGCAGTAGAGGTAGTTCGTGACGTTCTTTCGTCCGGCACCGGACACGCCCGAGAGGGCGCTGATGAAGATCTTCCCTTCGAGAATCCCTGCTCTCGCAAGCGGAAGAAGCGGCAGGAGGCTTGCTGTCGGGTAGCATCCGGGATTTGCGATGAGGTCGGCACGGGCAATCTCGTCGCGGTAGATTTCGGTCAGCCCGTAGACAGCATGAGGCAGGAGATCGGATCGAGGCGGTTTCTGCTTGTAGGCTTTCTCGAAAAGCGCTTCGTCCTTGATTCGAAAATCCGCAGACAAATCTATGACAACAGACGATCCGAAGAAGGGGCCGCATACCTTTGCCGACGCCATGTGGGGAAGAGCCGAGAAGACGACGTCGGGTTTCAGTGCCGTGAGCTCGTCGATCGAGAGGAGCTTGCCGCCGAACTTCTCGGTCTTTGCAAGCAGCGCATCTCCAATTCCCGGGTCTATCGAGGAGAGTTTCTCTCCGTTTCGAGAAGATGAGGAGGGCAGAACCTCATCAACGTCGGCATGCTCGGCGAGCAACCTCATGAGGACTAGCCCGGTGTAGCCGGTGGTGCCAAGGATGGCGGCTCTCATCTATATCTCCAATCCGGGGAACCGCGAGCGAAATGCGCTCACTGCTGCCTCGCGCGAAACGCTCTCGCGCAGGACGAGGATGACTGTATCGTCTCCGGCGACCGTTCCGAGAATCTCGGGTATTTCCATGCGATCCAGTGCGAAGGCGACGCTGTTTGCGTGCCCCGCAAGTGTGGATACGACGGCAATATTGCCGGAAAAATCGACCGAGATCCATCCCCTCTTCACGTCACGAAGGTAGTTGCGTATGGACTCTTTGTGTGAATCCTCGTCGGGCAGCACATAGACGCTCCGAGAGCCGTCCGACACCTTTCCCACCTTGAGCAGCTTGAGATCCCGTGATAAGGTAGCTTGAGTGAGGGTAAAACCCTCACCTTCCAACCGAGACAGAAGCGACTCTTGGCTTTCGATACGGTCGTTCTTGATCAAGTGCCGTATAATGCGGAGCCGTGCTGATCGGTCCTTCATTACATATGCTCCGTGTATAAATATGTCATAAATTTGCATAAAGATACAAATAATTGACACACGATGCAATACCCATGAACATGGTGTTCAAGGAGAGAGATGTGAACTCGGAGAATCGCAACATCCTGGTCATCAACTGCGGAAGTTCCTCGCTGAAATACGAGGTGTACGCGATGCCCGACCGTACGAGCCTTGGGAAGGGTCTCGTCGAACGTATCGGCGAGGAAACCGGCCGGATTGTCCAGGAATCGCCGAAAGGCAAGTTTGAGCTGTCCCAACATCTGAAAGACCACGGGGACGCAATGCGTTTGATGGCAACGGCCTTGACCGACTCTGACCATGGCTTCTTGAAGTCGATGGACGAAATCGCCGGCGCCGGACACAGAGTCGTTCATGGAGGCGAGCAGTACTCTGCGTCTGTGGTTATCGACAACGCTGTCATCGAAACGATCGACGCCATCTCCGAGCTCGCACCCCTGCACAACCCGCCCAACCTCATGGGTATAAAGCAGGCGAAGGCAATCCTTCCGGGTAGAGACCACGTTGCGGTCTTCGATACTGCGTTCCACCAGACACTTCCTCCGGCCGCCTACTTGTACGGGCTTCCTCGAGAGCTCTACGAGAAGTACCGTATTCGACGCTACGGTTTTCACGGGACGAGCCATCGCTATGTCGCTACCGAGGCGTTGAAGCTCATGAAACGCTCTCCCGACAATACGAACGTGATTTCCTGCCACCTCGGAAACGGCGCCTCTATCACCGCGATCCAGAACGGAGTCTCGATCGATACCTCCATGGGGTTCACGCCTCTCGAGGGGTTGGTGATGGGGACCCGCAGCGGCGACATCGATCCCTATGTGGTCATCTACCTCATCCAGCGCGGCTTTTCTCCCGAAGAAGTCAACCAGATCCTGAATCGCCGCAGCGGTTTGTTGGGGCTCTCCGGTATCTCGAACGATCTGCGCGACATCGAAGCGGCCGCGGATGACGGCAACGAGCACGCTCTCGAGGCGCTCGACGTATACGCCTACCGTATTCGCAAGTACGTCGGCGGCTATGCGGCCAACATGGTCAAAGTGGACATCCTGGTATTCACGGGCGGAATCGGACAGTTCGGTGTCAGGATGAGAGAGCGAGTCTGCCACCGGCTCGAAAACCTGGGCATGATCCTCGATGAAAAGCTCAATGTCGAGGTTGGAGCGGGCCCGGGAATCATTTCCCGCGATTATTCGAGAACCGCCATCGTCGTGATGCCGACAAACGAAGAGCTGCAGATCGCGATGGATACCTACGAGCTTCTGTTCGGAGAGAAGCCTAAAGGTTGAACCTCTCGAGGGCTTCCCTCGTGTGACGGAGCGGAGCCAAGTAGTCTCGTGATTCGAGGGAGGCAACCCCGGCAAAGAGGATCTCTCCGATCAACACCAGTGCAGTATGCGACACGATTCCCCCTTCCTCCAAAAGAGGTTCGCTGGAGGGTGCGAAGAGATTGATCTCGCAGACGTCTGCCAAAGGATTGTGAGAAAATCGAGTAATGCTAACTGTCTTCGCATGTGCCTTCTGCGCTTCCCTCGCTGCTGAAAGGACGGCACGGTCCTCACCGGAGTAGGAAATTGCGATTGCCACATCTCGGTCGCCGAGGCCGCAGGCGGAGGCGATCTGCACGAGCGCGTCTTGATTACACGAGGAATCCACCCCTATCTTGAGCAACTTGAGACTGAGATCGTGTGCTACAAAAGAGGAGGTATCGGTCCCGTAGACATCCACCTTCCGTGCTGCTGCAATCGAGCTTACGGCCTCGCGTGCAGCGCCAAAGTCGAGGGTTTTGAGGATGTCTCGGAGCACCACCTCGTTGTTGTGGACAAGCGACCGGGCGATCTGATCCAGAGAGGCCCCGGGAGCGATTTTGAGAGCCTCTTGGGATTCGATCGACTGGGAAACGTCCATCGTGATGCGAAGCTTCAGCTCGCGAAAACCGCTCATGCGTAGACGCTTGCACAAACGTACCACGCCGGCTGCGCTGGTGCCGCTCTCCTCTGCAAGCTCCGTGATGCTGAGCTCGACGAAATGCGTAGGGTTGTTCAGTATGAATTGAGCGACTTTCTTTTCCGACGCAGGCAGGTCGTTCATTACTTCTTGCAACAGCAATATGCCGCCTTGCAAGTTCATGGTGCAAATTTACCACCAAATGCCAGTTTCGATCAACATTTACCGTACATTTCTTTCGCTCGAAGTCACGGTCTGGCGGGAATCTTGTTCTTGGCGGAGGTTTTGCCGGAACTCGTCTCAGCGGCCCCGACGGTAACCGCGAAGTGCAGTTGCTCGGTGACTCCGCCGAACGCCGCGGCCGGCGACGGCGAGTAGCTTCCACGAGGATTGATACAAAACACATTGAGCCCTTTGGCTCTTCGAAATCCCACAGGCAGCACTTCCGGGAGTGCATTTTCGAGTCGGTTGAAGAGGACTCGAACAACCGTGTCGCGAACCTTGAAGTGGAACTTGCAGCCGACGAGCTGAATCGAATCGGTCTGCGGCATCACCTGCAGGGTGCAGCCCTCCCCGTCAGGGTACTCACAATTCGCCTCTACGCACTCGTCGGAGGACAGTGCGAAAAGAGGCCATTCGAGCAGCGCATAGCCCTCGAGCCGATCGACGTTCTTGAGTTCGGGATAGGCAACCGTCAAAGAAATGAGCAGGTCTTCCTCGCCCTCTTCAAAGTAGTAGTCTGCGACAATCTGCCCGGGTGTGGCCAGGTTCTCTGAGTCGAGCTTCTGGACAACGCGCAGCCCGCGCGCGCGCGGCCCTTCGAACGAGAAGGAGCTGATTGTCGTGAATTCGCTGGTCTTCCCTTCGAAACGCAAAAAGCTGCGGGCAGGAAGCGGGCATGCTGCTTCATGGCCGTCGCGTCGGATCGCAACTATCCTACCCTGTTTGAACCGAGCGCTCAGCTCCGATTCCGTGAGGAGAACCTCCCCCGACATGTCCGCGACGAGCGTCCTCTCGTCCGCACGAAGCTGGGAATCGAGCCCTATCGCGCCTTTCTTCTCTTCGATACCGACGAACGAAAGCCGCTCGAGTCTCTGTTTGATGAGCTCGTTCGTGATCCGTTTCCTGCCTTTCTGCTTCGTGGGCACGGATGACCAAAATCGGCGCGTCACGGGATCGACAGGGATTGGGAGGGGGCGTAGTTCGATGGAGCGAATGTCTTCCGATTCGCCGGACCGAGTCGGGAGCCACCTTTCCACGGAGACGATCTCAAAACCCGGAAAGCGAGCCCGGAGGTCTCCGAGTACGGCGAGAGTCTCTGAGATCGGAGCAGGCGATGTGAGGAGCCCATCGATGAGGATTGCCGCCTTTTCGTCGCTTTCACGCCGGTAGAGACGCAGAAGCTGTTTCCTGAGCCGTTTTTCGTCGAGGCTCGGCGTGTGAATGACCGGCAGCGTCGAATATCGGTCCTCGGAGATGCAGTAGAGCAGGTCACGTGAGCGATCCTCGACAATGATGGTCGGACCTCCCTTATAGGCAAGACGCGCCGGTGCGCGGCGGAAGTCCACGGAGTACGGGAAGAGCGCCTTCAGGGGCAGAGAATTGAAAACTGCTTTCGGATTCTCGTTGAAGGGGTTTTCCCTGCTCCAGAGGAGCTCCTTTTTGAGCTCGTCGATCTTGAGCAGCGGATGGTAGGCGCCGCTAAATCCGACGGGTATCTGATGGTCATCGCTTCGGGCACGAAGCCCGGTTATCACATTGTCGGCGCGGCTCGAGGTGTTTCCCAAGAGTGTGTGAATGCAGTAGCTCCAGTGCAGGGGAAAGTCGATGCCGGATGCCGCCTCGAGGCTGCGCTCGAGTGCCGACACAAGCTCGATAGGATTCGAGGTTGGAAAGCGAAGTATGACGCCCGTTTGCAGCACCTGTTTCACTGCATCTTTCCTCATTCCATCCGATCAGGCCGGATAAGTCTCGACGCTTCCGGGGTCGACAACGCAGCCGAGAAGCGGCGTCACCAGGCCCCCTTCCGCGGGGAGCGAACCGTCCGGCAGGATCCAACGCTCTTCGAGCACCAGCAGCAGCGGATTGAGGGCCTGCTGGTCGGAGGTAGCGTACTCGGTGATGATAACGGGAACCTCTTCATCACCTTGTCCATAGTATCCATAAACGGAATGACCGAACCCGGTCGGTCCGTACTCCCTTTGAACCGTGGTCCCATTCTCTTCGATCGGAGGAATATCGGGATAGGGTGCGTACTCGAGCTCAGAGGAAATGAAATCGTCGGGGTTCGGTGGTGGAAGGAAGAACCAGGTCTGTCCCAAGTCGATGAGGTGGTCGCGGGTACCGACGGAAAAGCCTCGCGGAAGGAAGTACACGCGCAACTCGCTTTCCTCCCCGGCCCGGACGGTTACGAAGAAAACGAGGCGGTCGCGCTCTGCCGCGAGCTCAAAGAGTGAATACTGCGCGACCGTCACCCCCCTCTCCTTGTCGGGTATCTCGACGGCACGAAGGCTCCGCACCCGATAGTCTTTCCCGTCGCTCCCCACAAGGGCGATCGATTGATAGTCGGTCAACGAAACGAAGTCACCGGGTTTGATCGCCAGCCAGTATTCGGGGTCTTGTTTGTCGCTCATTGCCACCGGTTTCGTCGTACGGCCCCTCGAAAGAACCTCGAGATTACCGAGACACCCATGAAGAGGAAGAAAAGGATGATCGCCCAGCTGAAGAGGCCGCTCCCTGGCGAGGAGTAGTAACCCGGAGGGACTCCCCACCAGTAGGCGTGATTGGCCATGAGGAGGTTCATCATTGCAACGTCAGTTAGGGCGTTGTAGAAGACCCAACGTCCGAGTCGTGGATCGATGTAGCCGTAGCCACCTCGTTGCGGGTTGTAGGCAACATCTATCTTCCTTCCGTCCACCGTTGTAGCGGCGGGAATGTAGGATGGGCGCGCGGAGGGACGCGTGGCGAAACGCGAGGTGTACCGAGATGAGTATCGGGACCGAAACGCCTGCGCCGCCTCCTGTCGAGTCGAGAACACTGTTCCCCGCTGTCGAGCCGAGGTGTAGAGCGAGCGCTCAGAGGCCATCGACGCGCGGCTGCCTCCAATTGCACTGGCGGTATTGACCGGCCGACGCGTTCTGCCGAACGAGCTCACTCCGGAAGGACCCCTTCGGCCCCACCGAAAGAACGATCCGGTTGCGCCCCGAGTCGTGCGATAGCCGCCGAAGGACCGAAAACCACTGGAAAACCGAAAACCGCCTCCACGGAATCCTCCGCGTGCAAAGACATTCTCAGAGATCGCAGCGAGGAGAAAGACCGCTACCAGAGCGGCGAGGAGCCTCCGGCTGGTGAACAGGCGAGACTCGCCGATCTTCTTTCGTTCGGGGTTCATGTCTTGAACCTTCTCTCTTGAACCGTCTCTATGGTAGGAATTGAGTCGTAATAATACGTGCGAACAGAATCGCAACCCCGATGTACCCGATTGCTGCGACGGAGCCTGCAGCAACGTTCTTTTGCCGAGCGACCTCATCCGCAAGGATGCCCCGGGGAAGCAGCACCCAATCGGTTACGAACCTCGCCAGGATGAGGATGATGAGACCGGCGATCCCCACGGCGAGCGTCACAAGAATTTCAGGGCCGAGATTGCTCGTCGTCCCGGTGAGTGAGGCTTTCATGATTATGCCCACCGCAACGAAATAGCCGCCCATACCAACGCCGGCGGCTGTGTTGTCGTCGTCTTCGATAGTCTTGCGGACATCGTACCGAGCGAGCACCTGGTAGAGCAGCCCTCCCACCACGAGGAATACCTGTCCGATGGCCCAGTAAACGCCGATATCGCGGAGCATCAACAGATATGAGGCACTCTCGCCTGACATGACCCCCTCGATCATTAGTCCCGAGGCGATGAGGAGCCCGGCCACTGCGAAGCCGGCACCCACGTTTCGATCCTCGACGATCTCCCTTTCCACGCTGAAGGAGTAGAGAATTACCTTGTCACCGATGAACATGCCGAGCCGGAGAAGAACGATGCCGGCCGCGCCGGAGGTGGCGATGTTGACCACGTTCACGAGGATCGAGGGGCTGAACGTGAAGAATGATCCGGCGATTGCGAAAGCCAGGGCGAGGATGTAGCCCGTGAAGAGCACACCGAAGGCCGGGTTGTCACGTTCGGTCAGCTCCCGATCGTCCTCGATTCTCGGCGTCGTCCAATCGAACACGTATTTTCCGAGGTAGAGAATAGCAAGACCGAGCAGGAAATAGGGGAATATCCCCACGACGGTCGTGAGTGCCGTCACAAAAGCGCTCATAGGAGCTCACCTTAACCGGCTTACCGCACGGTGTCAAGAAAACAGCTGTTCCCGAGGACCTCCGGCCCGGCGCGGACACGGTTCGAGAAAACGTGTCTTTTTCTGTTGATGAATGGGAAAAGTCTTTGTATCTTTTGTACGGAAAATCTCCAACCAGCACGAACAACCATAATACTACGCTCAAAAGAGAGGTATGAGACATGGCAAAACAGTTACTGTACAATGAAGAGGCGCGACGTTCTCTGCTCGCAGGCGTCAGAAAGCTCTCGAACGCTGTAAAAGTAACTCTGGGCCCGAAGGGCCGGAACGTTCTGCTCGACAAGAAATTCGGCGCACCAACTGTTACCAAAGACGGTGTCTCAGTCGCCAAAGAGATCGAGCTAGAAGACCCCTACGAGAACATGGGGGCGCAGCTTCTCAAAGAGGTCGCCACCAAGACCAACGATGTCGCCGGCGACGGAACCACGACTGCAACCGTTCTCGCCTACTCCATCATTAAGGAGGGGCTTAAGAGCGTTGCGGCCGGCATCAATCCGATGGGTCTCAAGCGCGGAATCGATAAGGCCGTCGAGGCTGCCGTCGAGGACATCCGAAAAGCCGCCAAAGACATCAAAGATAAAGAAGAGATCGCCCAGGTTGCCTCGATCTCTGCGAACAACGACCACGAGATCGGCGAGGAAATTGCGAACGCAATGGAGAAAGTCGGTAAGGACGGCGTCATTACCGTAGAGGAGTCTCGAACCATCGACTCGAGCACCGACTTTGTCGAAGGTATGCAGTTCGATCGCGGATACCTTTCCGCATACTTCGCGACCAACCGCGACACCATGACGGCTGTCCTCGAGGAGCCCTACATCCTCATCTTCGATAAGAAGATTTCCACGATGAAGGACCTTTTGCCGTTGTTGGAAAAGGTTGCCCAGACCGGCAAGCCCGTTCTTATCATCGCAGAGGACGTCGACGGGGAGGCACTTGCGACACTCGTCGTCAACATGCTTCGCGGCACCCTCACCGCTTGCGCAGTCAAGGCCCCGGGTTTTGGCGATCGGCGCAAGGCAATGCTTGAGGACATCGCGATTCTCACCGGCGGCCAGGTCATCGCCGAGGAGCTCGGACTGAAGCTCGAAAGCACCGAGCTCAATCAGCTCGGGCGCGCGAAGACAGTCAAGATCGAGAAGGAAAACACCACAATCATCAACGGTGAGGGCAAGCAGTCGGAGATCAAGGACCGCATTGCTCAGATCAAGGCCCAAATCGATGATACGACCTCCGATTACGACCGTGAGAAGCTCCAGGAGCGGCTTGCAAAGCTCGCCGGCGGCGTTGCAGTCATCAACGTCGGCGCGGCCACCGAAGTGGAGCTCAAGGAAAAGAAACATCGCGTGGAAGATGCGCTTTCCGCAACCCGCGCAGCCATTGACGAGGGGATTATCCCCGGCGGTGGAATTACCCTTGTACAGACCATTCACGCACTCGAGAAGGTGGACTTGACCGAGTTTGAAGAGGACGAGAAGGTCGGTTTCAATATCGTGAAGCGTGCTCTCGAGGAGCCGATTCGCCAGATAGCGCAGAACGCGGGACTCGACGGAGCAGTCATTGCCGAGAAGGCGAAGCATGAGAAGAAGGGCATCGGTTTCGACGCAGCCGCAATGGCGTGGACTGACATGGTCAAGGCCGGAATCATCGATCCGGCGAAGGTCACCCGATCAGCCCTGCAGAATGCGGCCTCGATAGCGGCGCTGCTGCTGACCACCGAGTGCGCCGTCACCGATCTGCCTGAGAAGAAGGAGTCTGCTCCTGCCGGCGGCCCCGGCGGCCCGGGCATGGGCGACATGGGCGGCATGGGTATGATGTAGCACGAGTCCGCCGAAGGCGGGTTCTGTGCAGCCGCGCCGAAGACGATCTTGCCCGCCTCGCCAGGTACCTCCAGCTTGCTGGAAGTACCGAGAGAGCGCCGAGACGATTTCTGTTCAGCGCGATACCCAATTGACGTAGAACGCGACCCTCATGCACAATGCATGAGGGTTTTTTTCGCGCGGCGAACGACTCCGTGCTTCCAATAAATCGAAGAGAGTTGTGGAATGAAAAGAGAGGACTTTATCTTCACGATCGGCTATCAGGGCGACACTGCGCTCGTCGACGGAAACGCAAAACGTCAGTTCGGGCGGCTGTCGACCCGCGAGCTTGCAGAGAAGGGGTTCCTAAAAACAGCACTCTGTTCAGCTCTCTATTCAAAAGATCAGGCCGATATCGATGCAGTTCTCCAAATCTACCGTGAACGTAGCGGCAATCAATCGGTAACCTTGGAGCGACTCCAGAGAATCCTTGGGGTGTTTTCAGTCTCCGAACAAATTACGAAGGCAAAAGTGCTGTAGGGTCGGAGCTTGCACATCTCGCTCGAGCGGTGGTCGAATCACCTTGACGCACATGATCATCCATGGTATTTTTGCCAAGGCATTTCCATAGGCCACCCCCGAAATGTTGGTAATCGACCATAAACTCTTATCCCAAAGATTTTTAGGAAGTGCTGAACACGGGTGCCGGTCGCTGGCGTGAAGTGCCTCCTGAATTCTAACAAAGAGAGGAAGAAATAAGAATGGAAAACCTTCTGTTATCGTTACCCTTGCTACTGGGAGCGCCGGAGGCCGGAGGCGCATCGTCCGGAGGAGGCTCCGGGCAGCTCGTGACCACGTTTGTGACCTTCGGTCTGGTCATACTCATTTTCTACTTTTTGATCATTCGACCGCAGAGCAAGAAAAACCGCGAGACCAAGAACATGCTTGCCGCCATCAAGAAAGGCGACAGGGTCGTCACCGCAGGCGGAATCCGTGGAACCATTCTTTCCGTGAAAGATCAAGTTGTCGTTCTCAAGGTTGACGACAACGTCAAGTTGGAGTTCTCGAAGTCTGCGATATCGAACGTAGTCGAACAGTCGAAAGAGCCGGCCAAGATAGAGAAGAAGGAAGGCAAGAAAGAGACGGCTGGGACGCAAGAAGAAGAGGAATAATCCTGCCTCTGCCCTTTCCCCACCTCCCATATCCTACTGGAGTTGAAACATGAGCAAACGCTTTAGACTGTTCGTGGTACTTCTCGTTCTCGTCATAGCCGGCGTATTTCTCTATCCGACTATACGGTGGTACTTCATAATTCCTCCGGCGAGCCGTCAGCTCGCCTTGAGCTCCAACGAACAGGTCCGCAACTTCGCACGCGACAAGTCCAATACCGGCCTCAACACGCTCGAGCAAATGGCGCAATCGAACTCCGACCAGCCGATTCCATCCGAGTACTCCTTCATGATCGACACGGCACGGCAGAATTATCGCCTGGAAGGCAAGCCGGTTCCCTCGAAATGGAATGCCGCGGCGGTGCTCGGGAGCTTTGCCACAAAACAGGATGCCTACAATGCCTTCGAGGACCACTATCGCAAGTATGCGATAGACCTGAAGAACAGCCGGGGAGACATCCTCGAGCTTGGTCTCGACCTTTCCGGCGGCATGAGCGTTTTACTCCGAGCCGATATGGCCAGCCTTGCAAAGCGGCTTGGCCACCAACCGAATCAGCAGGAACAGCAACAGGCGATGCAGCAGGTTCTCGAGATTCTCACCAGCCGCATCGATAAGTTCGGCGTGACCGAGCCGGTCATTCGCCAGCAGGGAAACGATGAAATAGCGATCGAAATTCCGGGTCCGGCCGATCCGGCACGTGTCCAGAGCTTCCTTACGGGCAAGGGATCCTTGACGTTTCATATCGAGGATGATCAGGCAACCCAAACGCTGGACCAGTACATAGCACAGCACCCGGGTGACGCCCTGAACAAGAACGGACAACCGAACGATCCGAACCTTCTGCCGGCCGGAGACATCGTCAGTGGGTTCTACAAGAAGGACGCCTATGGGCTTCTCAAACTCGTCAACTACGTGGTGCTCAAAGCCCAGGTGGGGCTCGACGGGAATCACATAACCAACGCACAGGTGGGAACCGATCCGGTCACCAATAGGCCGGTCATCAATTTCACGCTCGACAAAGAGGGCGCCGACATCTTCTACAAACTGACGTCGGCCAACGTAGGAAAGACACTTGCGATCGTGCTCGACGGTATGGTCCGCGCGGGAGCGCGGATTTCAGAGGCGATTCGCGGCAACGTTCAGGTAAGCGGGTTCGACCGAAAGGATGCACAGGATCTTGCCATCGTGCTGAGAACCGGTGCTCTGCCGGTGAACCTCATCGTCGAAAGTGAACAGGCCGTCGGTGCTTCGTTGGGCCAGGACGCCATCCGTCAAGGGCTGCAGGCTATAACGGTCGGATTTGCACTCGTCGTTCTGTTCATGCTTTTCTACTACAAAGGTGCCGGGGTGATTGCGGACCTTGCGCTTATCTTGAACCTCTTTATCATGGTCGCGATACTATCGGTTTTCAATCTGACGCTAACCTTGACGAGTATTGCCGGTCTGATTCTGACCGTCGGTATGGCTGTCGATGCGAACGTGATCATCTACGAACGGATAAAAGAGGAGTATCGACTCGGCAAGTCTGCGGAATCCTCGGTCAAGGCCGGGTTCCGCAAGGCGTTCTGGACGATTATGGACTCCAACATCACGACCATTATTGCAGCAATCTTCCTCTCCCAGCTCGGATCCGGACCGGTTCAAGGGTTCGCCTATACCTTGGCGGTCGGCATCGTCTCCTCACTCTTTACCGCGCTGATTCTCTCGCGGTTGATATTCGATTTCATGGTTGAACAGCTGCACGTGCGCAAGATCAGCATCGATTGGAGAAGAAGATGAGGCGTGTAATTCCCTTTACCAAACTACGGTTCGTCATGTTCGGGTTCTCCGCCTTTCTCTTGATTGGCGGCCTCGTCGGCACGATCGTTCGGGGGGGCTTCAATATCGGAATCGATTTTCGGGCCGGACTTTCCGAACAGATTCAGATAGCGCCGCGAGCGCTGACGCTGACCTATACCGGAGACAACTCGATCGAGCTGACCATGACAGGCAATTCGTTGACGCTGCAGACCCAGAGCTCAACAGGTTCCGAGCGGACGACATACGCCTACAGTCAGTATCCGACCCTTCAGGATCTGAAGAACGCTCTTGAGAAGGTTCAGGGGCTCACGGTTTCTCCGATCGTTCCGCCGAGCTCCCCGACCGCAAAGCTCGTCGGTATCGCGAACGCCCAACCGCTCAGCTCCAATCCGGTGACGCTCAACATAGCGAATCAAGACGCGACCAAGCACATTGCAATCGGGGATGTGCGAGCGGCGCTCGCCTCGATGGGTTCGCCGCTCATCCAAAGCGTCGGGAATCCTACCGACCAACAGTTCATTGTTCGTGTGGAGGAGACGACAAAAAGCCAGAACTTCCAAAGGGAGGCCACGGCCAAGATCAAGAGCCTCCTCGAGGCTCAGTTTGGCAAGGGAACTGTGGTCGAGAAGCAGTCGGCATTTATCGGCCCGCGGTTCTCCCAGAATCTGGCATCCCAAACCGCCACGCTCACCGTTCTCGCGCTGGTGCTCATCCTGGTGTACATCTGGTTTCGATTTCGTCTGGCATTCGCCGTCTCCGCGATTATCGCAACGATTCATGATCCGTTGATCATGCTCGGTTTCATAGGGACCTTCCAACTGGAGGTCAACACCGCTACGGTCGCCGCGGTTCTGACGATTATCGGTTACTCGTTGAACGATACGATCGTCGTCTTCGACCGAATACGCGAAAACAGCGGTCTCATGCGTGACTCGGATTTCCGCACGGTCGTGGACACCAGCATCACGCAGACCCTGAGCCGAACCATCATTACCTCCGGAACCACCCAGCTGGCCGTCATCTCGATCCTCGTCTTCGCAACCGGATCGATCCAGGAGTTCGCGCTCAATTTGACGATCGGTATCGTCGTCGGAACCTACTCCTCGATCTTCATTGCCGCACAGGTGCTGCTGCTCTGGGTCCGCGGCCGGGACCGCCGGCAGAAACGCATCAACGCTATCAAATACGGCACGCGGGAAACAGCGGCCGTCGCCGTGGCGACGGCCGAAGAAGGCGGTGAGGCACTCCAGAGTGGGGAAGAGAAACGGGAAGTTGCGATCCCGCATGTGGAACGCAAGCTAAAAGGAAAACGAAAGAAGAAGCGGAAATAGGGCGAGGTGCGGCAGCCGGCTAGAAGCGTTTGCCTTTGACATTCAAGAGGTTGAACTTGCCGACGTGTGAGATCAACATCACGGCCATGACCCCTGCCTCTGTCGGATCTGTAACGACGAGGTCGGAGACCGAAGGGACCGAACCCGCCATATTTAGCGAAATTACCGGGATACCGTACTCACTGCGCAACGCCGTCACCGCTTCGGCGATTGCGCCTCCCATCAGCGAGCCGGCAAGCACGAGAATAGCGGCACGGTGAAGCCGTCCGACGGCCCGTACCGCCTGGGCGATCTCCTCCTCTCCGACGATGGCGATCGTATCCACCGAAATGGTTTCGCCTCTGATGTTGTGGCGGTCCGCCTCTGCAATTGCGCCCGAGGCGACGGCTGCAACCTGCGCCCCACCACCGACCACGATTACCCGCTTGCCCCAGACCTTTCGAAACGTGGGCCGTGCTTGTACGCTTCGCACCGATTCGATCTTGGAGATCTGGGAGATGAGGCGGTCGATGTCCTGGCCGGTGTCGATCTGTACCAAAGTGTGCGAAGCGCCGTTGTATTCGGGCCAGGACTGAATGTAGCTGATGTTGCCGCGGCCGGTCGAGACAGAGGCGGCGATGTCGGCGATGAGACCGATCCGATCTTCGGCAATGATCTCGACGGCGAATCCAAAGCTCTCTTCGAGAGCCGAGTGCTGTTTGATCCATCGATAACGTTCTTCGAGGGCGCTTGGAAATTCCTCTGCCATAGCACGATTGTAAGCACTCGTCCGTCTTCGTCAAGCAAGCTTGCCCGGGAACCGGCCGTTCATATATAATCGTTGAGCGGAGGCGCTTTGCTATGATAAAGGGAGTCGTTCTCGGCAAGATCAGCGTACTCGCGGTTGGAACACTACTCGCGCTCGCCGCGTGCGCCAGCACGAAGCCGTTTCTCGGGTTTATCGCGACCACCGGCTACGTCGATCAGAAGATGCAGGCACAATCCGAAGCGAACCGGAAAAGCCTGGAAACGATTCAGGCTGATCTGCAGACACTGCGGGCCGATCTCGGCAGGTTCCAGGATCAGACCGACCAGATCAAGCAGATTATGGACGAGATCGACAAGACGAGGAGTCAGACACAACAGCTCGAACAGCTCGCCGCATCGGTGGGCGATCGGCTTGCGGGACTTCCCCGCGAGACCCTTCTCCAGCTGGCCGATCTGATTCAGAAGAATCTGACGAAGGATACGGCAACAACCAATACAGGCAAGTAGGTAGCATCTGAGCACTGAAGACCACATACCAAACGAGATCCTCGATAGAATCCGCGGCAAGAACGGCTTCATCTGCGATATGGACGGTGTCATCTATCATGGCAACCGGCTGCTGCCGGGGGTGACGGAGTTCGTGAAGTGGCTGAGACGCGAGGGCAAGAACTTCCTTTTTCTCACGAACAGCAGCGAACGTTCTCCGAGAGAGCTACATCAAAAAATGGCGCGCCTCGGAATCGATATCGAGCCGGAGCACTTCTACACGAGTGCCCTCGCGACGGCGGCGTTCCTCGCCTCACAGAAACCGGGCGGCGGTGCCTACGTAATCGGGGAGGCGGGTCTCACCAATGCACTCTACGACGCAGGGCTGACGATGAACGACGTGAATCCCGATTATGTCGTCGTCGGTGAGGCTCGATCGTACAATTTCGAGACATTGCAGCGCGCGGTGAATTTTGTCATCGGCGGCGCGAAGCTCATCGGTACGAATCCCGATCTCAACGGACCGGTGGAGAACGGGATCGTTCCGGCAACAGGGGCTCTGATTGCTCCGATCGAGCTCGCCACCGGCAGCAAGGCGTACTTCGTGGGGAAGCCGAATCCGCTCATGATGCGGCACGGACTGAAACGCCTCGGTTGCTTGAGGGAAGAGGCGGTGATCGTCGGTGACCGCATGGACACCGACATCATAGCCGGGATCGAATCGGAAATCGAGACCGTGCTTGTCTTGAGCGGGGTGACGACGACTGAGAACATGACCCGTTTTGCTTATTCTCCCGACATCATTCTCGAGAACATCGGTAAGCTCGTCGAGGGTATTGTCTGACGGCGACGACACCGATCTAAAAAAGGATTCTGTTGTGCGATTGAACTTCCGTGAATACGGTGCCGGCGATCCGCCGCTCATTATCCTGCATGGGCTCTTTGGGTCTGCAGAGAACTGGCATACCATCGCCCGAAGGATGGAAGGCAGGCGGCGGATAATCGCAGCAGATCTCCGCAATCACGGCGACTCCCCTCATGATGATGTCTTTACCTTTCCCGCCATGGCATCCGACGTCGCCGAGCTCCTCGATCTCGAAGGGATCGCTTCTGCGGACATCCTCGGCCACTCGCTCGGCGGAAAGGTCGCCATGGAGCTTGCCCTTGCCCGACCCGAGCTCGTAAGTCACCTCGTGGTCGTCGACATCGCGCCGAAGCGCTATCGCCCGCATAACGTAGACCTCAAAGACGCAATGCTTTCGATCGATCTCGCTGCTGTTGGATCGCGCCGAGATGCCGAACGGCAGCTCGCGAAACGGGTAGAGAACCGCACGATCCGGCTCTTTCTCCTGAAGAATCTCGATCGGGACGATGAAGGAGCCTACCGGTGGCGCATGAACCTCGAAGGAGTCTCGAGCAACTTCGAAGAGACCGGGCAGCCGATTGCCGGAGGCCGCTCTTTCGAAGGGCCGGTATTGTTCCTTCGCGGTGATCGTTCCGATTATGTCAACGAGGAAGAGGACGAGCCGCTCATTCATGCCCTCTTCCCGAACGCCCTCATCCGGACGGTGCATGAGGCGACGCACTGGGTGCACGCGGATCAGCCCGATCAGGTCATCGACGCAGTTGAGGATTTCCTGTCGCACCCGGACTGATTCGGCGGCGATCGGCGGAGTCCGTGCACCATGCTATCCATGTATGCGCGGTTCCCTGCTTGACAAATCGGCGTATGCCGGGCAAAGTGAACGCAAAGCGAAGACGGAGACGAGTAGACGCGAGAGAGGTCGACAGAGAAGGTGCCCCCGGCTGGAAGGTACCCGTCCGAAACGCGCCGAAAACCACTCCCGAGCCGCCGTGCGGAAATCAGTAGAGAGTATGCACGAGCCGGGCGGCCCCCGTTAGACGGGCCTCGAGTGCGAAGAGACGCCATGAGTGCCGCCTCTTCGAAGTAAGGTGGAACCGCGGAAGGCGTACGCTTTTCGTCCTTATGCTGATACAAAGCCGAGGACTGAACGCGTGCGTTTTTTTTGGGGCAGGCGCGGAAGGAGTCCTCCTCATTCGAGGTGTTGTGTGATGGACTCCGAAGACAAGCTATTTCGAATCCGCCATTCTGCCGCTCACGTCATGGCCGAAGCCGTGCTCGAGATCTTCCCTGACGCGAAGCTCGCGATCGGCCCGCCAATCGAGAACGGATTCTACTACGATTTCGATCTGCCGCGCTCGCTGACCGAAGCCGACCTGGAGGACATCCAGGAGCGCATGAAGCGCATCGTTTCCGACGACCATCCATTCGAAAAGACGGTGATTTCCCGTGAAGAGGCACAAGAGCTTTTTCGCGATCAACCCTACAAGCTGGAGCTCATCAAGGATCTCCCCGAGGGCGAGGATATATCGATCTACAAGCAGGACACCTTCACGGATCTCTGCCGCGGCCCGCATGTGGAGAGTACCAGACAGCTCAACCCCCAGGCCATCAAGCTCTTATCAGTTGCGGGCGCCTATTGGCGCGGCAAGGAAACGAATCCGATGCTTCAACGGATCTACGGCACCGCCTGGAGCGATCCGAAGCAGCTGCGGGAGCATCTGAAAAAGCTCGAGGAGATCGAAAAGCGCGATCATCGCCGGCTTGGCCGCGAGCTGGATCTGTTCTCGACTCACGAAGAAGCCGGCGCGGGGCTCATCTACTGGCACCCGAAAGGAGGGCGGATCCGGATCGCCATTGAAGACTATTGGCGACGCGCCCACCTCGACGGGGGCTACGAGATCCTATTTACGCCGCACATTGGACGAAGCCACCTGTGGGAAACATCCGGTCACCTCGTGAACTACAAGGACATCATGTACTCGCCGATGGAGGTCGACGAGCAGGACTACTACGTCAAGCCGATGAACTGCCCGTTTCACATCATGATCTACAAGAGTCAGACGCGCTCCTACCGGGATCTACCGCTCAGATGGGCCGAGCTCGGGACCGTGTATCGCTACGAGCGAAGCGGGGTCCTGCATGGGCTCCTGCGGGTTCGGGGGTTCACTCAGGACGATGCGCACATCTTCTGCACTCCCGAGCAAATCGAGGCGGAGATCCTTGAAGTGCTACGCTTTTCGCTCAAGATGTGGAGGACGTTCGGATTTGAAGATATCAAAGCGTATCTCGCTACCCGGCCCGAGAAGGCTATCGGCGAGCCGGAGCAGTGGGAGTTTGCGACTGAAACCCTTCGGCGTGCGATCGAAGCCGAGAAGCTGCCCTATGAGATAGATGTGGGCGGTGGGGCGTTCTATGGCCCGAAAATCGACTTGAAGATCCGCGATGCTCTTGGACGGGAGTGGCAAATGACGACCGTACAGTTCGACTGGAACGAACCAGAGCGTTTCGACATGACCTTCGTCGATTCAGACGGCAAAGAGAAACGGCCCTACATGGTTCACCGCGCCCTCCTGGGATCACTTGAGCGGTTCTTCGGCGTTCTCATCGAGCACTACGGAGGAGCTTTCCCTGTCTGGCTGGCGCCGGTGAAAGCAGTGGTAATACCGGTCGCCCCGGCATTCAACGACTACGCCGCCGAAGTGATGAGTTTTCTGAACCAAGGGGGTATTCGGACGACTGCCGACCTCGGCGATCAGCGGATGAATGCAAAGATCCGGTCCGCACAGACTCAGAAGATCCCCTACATGCTCGTCGTCGGCGAGAAAGAGCTGGAGGCGAAGGCCGTATCTGTCCGCACCCGTACCGGCGAGCAGCAGAACGGAGTTTCACTCGACGATATTCTGACCAAGATCAGGGAGAAGATCGAACACAAGGAGCTGTTGTAGAGGCGGCTTGCCCGACGGATAATAGGAGTAAGATTGTGACACCACAGGATGCAGTAAGACGACTGAAAAGCTTGGACAGTGAAATAGAGCTTCTCGAACACTCGCTCGCGATCCTCGCCTGGGACGAAGAGACGAACATGCCGCGAAGGGCAGTCGAAGAACGCTCCGAGCAGATGGGGTATCTCCAGGGAATCCTGCACAACAAGCTCGTTACTGCGGAGTTCGAGGACCTCTTTGCCGCGGCCGGCGCGGACGATGCCAATCCGCTGGGCGATCCGACTCTTCCCACCCTCGACCGCGCGTTTCTGCGCGCCGTACACCGCAGATACTCGCACGAGACTCGTCTGCCGGAGGAGCTGGTCACTGAGTTCGTTCGCCAGACATCCAAAGCAACTGCCGTATGGCGCGAGGCACGGACGGAAAACAACTTCCCGAAATTCGCTCCTCACCTCAAGACCCTTGTGGAGCTCACGCGCAAGAAAGCGGATTGCCTTGGCTACCAAGATCACCCCTACGACGCTCTCATCGATGAGTACGAACCCTGGATGAAAACCTCCGAAATTCGCTCGATATTCGAACCGCTCGCCGAAAAGCTCAGCTCGCTAGTCGCGCGGATCAAGAGCGTACCGCAGGTCAGAACCGACTTTCTCGATGCCAGGTTTGACGTGGCCAAGCAGGAGGAGTTCGGGCGCTATCTCCTCGAACAGCTTCACTACCCGTTGGACCGCGGGCGTCTCGACGTCTCGGCTCACCCTTTCACGACCACCCTTGGTTTCGACGACGTTCGGATCACTACCCGCTACAAGGAAGACCTTCTGATGAGCAGCATCATGGGTACGATTCACGAGACAGGACATGCTCTCTATGAGCTCGGATTCCCGGAGGAGCTGCGCGGGTCACTGCTCGCAACCGGTACTTCACTCGGAATCCATGAGTCTCAGTCCCGCACATGGGAAAACATTGTCGGCCGGAGTCGTGCGTTTTGGCAGGTTCATCTCGATCCGCTCAAACGTCTCTTCCCCTCCCAGCTCGGGGAGGTAAGCGTCGACGAGTTCTACCGTGCGGTGAACAAGGTCGAGCCCTCCCTCATTCGCATCGAGGCGGACGAGGTCACCTACAGCCTGCACATCGTTCTGCGTTTCGAGCTCGAGCTTCGCCTCATATCCGGAGATCTCGCAGTGGAGGATGCACCGGCAGCCTGGAACGACAAGATGGAGGAGCTACTGGGGATACGCCCAGACAGCGACGCCAACGGCATCATGCAGGACACTCACTGGGCAAGCGGGCTCATGGGATACTTTCCCACCTACGCGCTCGGAAATCTCTACGGCGCGCAGTTCACGAAGACGATGCGACGTGATATCCCGAACCTCGAGGCGGAGATCGCCTCAGGCAACCTACAGGTCATTCTCGATTGGCTGCGTTCGCACATCCATGTGCACGGAGCGTCGCTCACTGCGGACGAGCTCTGCGAAAAGGTGACCGGTGAGCCGCTCAATCCCCGGTATTTCAGCGATTACCTCGAGGCGAAGTTCGGCGCAATCTATAACCTTTGAGGGAAGGCCGCCATGGTGTTCGACTGGGTCAATGTGAGTACCCCGTTCTCTTGGTGCTTCGTGGCGGCGATCTTCCTCGGCGGGGCCATCTCGCGAATCTCGCGCCGGAGCCTCGGCTCCGGCCGCTGGACCATCGTCTATATCTATCTCACGGTGTCCGTCGGCATGGCCGCCGGCGGTCTGTTTGTTCCGGGACCGGCGGAGTTTCTCGACATCCGCCTAGCCTATCTCGTGGCGGTGTGTACCGTCATCGGCTATTTCGCTTTTCGTTACGCTGTC
Source organism: uncultured Spirochaetales bacterium (assembly GCA_964506755.1). Classification (GTDB taxonomy): domain Bacteria; phylum Spirochaetota; class Spirochaetia; order DAHUYW01; family DAHUYW01; genus CAZDMH01. The sequence continues at coordinate 5,030 of CAZDMH010000021.1, read as the reverse complement.
AGATTCGGGGTACCTTTGGCTCTCCTCGCGGCGATTGCTTTGACGATCTTCGGAATCGGCCTTCGCGGATGGGCTCCGATTCGCGGAAGCTCAACGGTCATCGGCCATGTTCGAGTGCTTGCGGCGGCTGACAATCGGGTGGACCTCGAGCTCGCACGAGGAGCCGATTCGTTCGGCGGAGCCGCAGTAAGCGGCAGCCTACCGAACGGCTCCATCCTGCCGGTTGTCGAGGTAGTGCGGCTCGCGAAATACTACTTCTTCGTTGCTGCTCCGGTTCTCTATCGACTCGAGGCGGTTTCCACCTCCATGAGCCCAGATACCTCGCGCGAGCTCTCTGTGCTTGACCGAAGCGCTGCAGGAGCTCCGTTCGTGGCTTCTCTCCCAGGGATCGGTTACGACCGAATCGTGGGAACCGGTGTACGTCCACAGCCGCTCGGCGAATACCTGATCGAGCTCGACTTTCTGCCGCCTGGGACGGTGCGCGCCCGCCTCACCGCGGGCTCTCCGTGACCCGTTGCGATCGCTCATAATACCCGCCGCTCCTTCGACCGATACTCAAAGACGTAATGATGATAGCGCTCTATCGTACCGGGGAGGGATCGAGCTTCGAGTACCGGCAGATCATGGATCGTGCGGGAACGATTGTCGTTCGAAGCTCGTTCTATGGAAACGGCAGCACAGAGTGTGCGAGCATCGTAGAATTGCTGGGTCCAATCTCCGGCAAGGGCTCCCGGGTCACTGTGGACCGTTCGTTAGTCGAGTACATCAAGAGCTCACTTCACTCCGGTTTCTGCGTGCTCTACGGCCACGTTCCACCCGAGGTTTCTTCGACGGTGAACCGATATTTGAGTGAACGCGTCGGGGTCGAAGCGATGCCCGATACGCGAGAAGGGATCCCGGTCTGGCAATCGAGCCCCCGAGTGAAAGGGGCGAGGCCGAGTTACTTGCTTTTTACAGTCTTGAGCTCTGTAGTGAAATAGACGAGTTTGTCGACAATCGAGACGACGAGGATGACACCTACGATGTACTCGAGAATGTTGGCTACGGTGTGTGCCCAGCCCTCGCGGGCGAGCACAAGCGCAAAGATCTCGTAGGCGTAGAGCACCATAATTGCGAAGAATGATGCCTTACCGATGAACGACGTCTGAGGTTTGAGATACCCGCGTCGCCTCGTCAAGACCCACATTCCGACGATCATCACGAAACCACGAACAAAGAGGGTTATGAAGAACCAGATGGGGATGAGATTGTAGATGATGAAGGCAATCGAGATCACCATCAGGCCGAGGTAGTCGCTGAAGCTATCCATCAACTTGCCGATGCGGGTGATCTGGTGGGTCAACCGAGACAGAGCCCCGTCGAAAAGGTCGGTTAGAAAGACGACCGAAATGAACACGAGGAGAACGGTGAGTATCGAGTACTGTCGGGAAAGCACCACCATGAAACAAATCGTCGGAAGCGAGCTCAGACGGGTCATTGTGAGGAAGTTCGCGAAATTCACCCGCGAAAGCTGCCGGCCCTGCGGCTCAGTGCGGAACTGATCACGGCGGCGCACGAGGAGATAGATGAAGATCGTGTGATAGAGAACCGTCGTAACGTAGAAAAGAAGAAGTATCTTGAGCCTGATCGCGACCTTGAGCACGAGAATGGTGAAGAACCCGGATTGAAAGAGCAGTAGTGAGCTCATCGTTATGATGATGCTGGCCGTAATCGATTTCTTCACATCCATTCCGATAACACTCTACGGGACAGAAAACTTAAAAGTCAATATGCATGACTCGACTGACAACTCCGCGGTTACAGCCGGGCGGTCGAGCAGGTTTGCTTGACAAATGGATGGTGAATGGCTAAGGTCAGTTCATGGGCCTGCCCAACAAGTTAACCATTGTACGGCTAATCTTGTCACCTCTGCTCTTCGTCTTCTTTTTTGTTCCAGTATGGACTGACTCCTTGACGATCATCTCTCTGATAGTCGTGTGGGTCTTTTTTCTGATCATCGAAACAACGGATGTTCTTGACGGACACCTCGCCCGGAAATGGGATCAAATATCGGACATCGGGAAGGTGTTGGATCCTTTCGCCGATGTCGTGAGCAGAATTACCTATTTCATCTGCTTCACGGGAGTCGGTCTGATGCCGATCTGGGTGCTTACAATCCTCGTCTACCGCGAGCTCGCGGTGACCTTCATACGTTTGCTGCAGATACGCAAAGGTATTGCGATGGCCGCCTCCGTCTGGGGAAAGCTCAAAGCGGTCACCTATGCCGTATCCGGGGTCGCCGGTCTTCTTGTGGTTTCGCTCGACCGACTCAATTGGCTGCCGCCGGTTCTCCACCCGCTGACGATTCTTACGCAGATCATCTTCATCCTGGCAGCCGTAGCTTCGATAGGCTCCTTTCTCACTTATGTGGGTGCCATCCGTCGAAGCGAGAAGACCCCGACCTGACTGCGATGCTGCCGATCTCAGAGCTGTCGGCCTCCTCAATCGACAGGATCACGATCGTCCTGACCGACATCGATGATACCCTTACTACGGGGGGTTATCTTGAGAGCGACGCCTACGAAGCGTTGTGGCGGCTCCACCGCGCGGGGCTTCGAGTCGTTCCGGTTACCGGTAGACCGGCCGGGTGGTGCGACCTCATCGTACGGCAATGGCCGGTGGAGGCGATCATCGGCGAGAACGGCGCGTTTGTCTTCTATCGCGAGTCAGAGCATATCGTGACCTTCACTCATCCGAGCGTTGCCTCCGAGGATATTCGAAGCAGGCTGGACGAGGTTCGCGATGCGGTGTTGGCCGAAGTCGCAGGCTCGCGGGTGGCTCGCGATCAATTCGCCCGGCTCTACGATCTTGCCATTGATTTCCGGGAGGACCCGCCGCAGCTCACGCTCGACGACGCCGAACGCATCAAGGCGGTTTGCGAACGATTCGGTGCTCAAGCGAAGATCAGCTCCATCCACGTCAATACCTGGTTCGGGGACTACGACAAGTTGAAGATGGCCAACCTCTTCCTCTCGGAGGTCTGGGGGGTGGACCGCGAGCGTCAGCAACTCGAGGTGCTCTTCTGCGGAGACTCACCGAACGATGAACCGATGTTCGCGTTCTTCACGAACTCCTGTGCCGTGGCCAACATTCGTGAATATGAGCACCTACTCGATCACCCTCCGAGGTACGTTACAAACTCCGGTCACGGACAAGGCTTTGCAGAGGCCGTGGAAGCTCTGCTTTCGAAGGAGAGAGAAATATGAAATCCAAGGCAGTTCTCATCGTCGATGCGGTCGTCAATCTTATTTTGGGGATCGCCCTGCTCCTCTTCTCACCGGGAATCGTACGTTTCTTCGGCGTGCCGGCTGCGGTACACAGTTTTTATCCGAACATCCTCGGAGCGGTCTTCATTGGAGTCACGATCGGGTTGATCCTCGAGTTGTTCCGTGAGCGGACGGGAATGGGAGGCATCGGACTTGGAGGCGCGGTCGCAATCAATCTCTGTGGGGGCGCCGCCCTCGCTGCCTGGCTTGCAGGTGGTCGATTGTCGATCCCCGTCCACGGAAGGGTGTTCTTGTGGGTGCTTTTCGTCTTCCTCGTGGTAATAAGCACGATCGAGCTCATTGCTCATATTCGCGGAAATATCTCGAAGAAGTCGTCTTGACACTTTCGCAGCAAATCGCTATATTTCCACACAGCTTCGATGGCTATCGAGGTTCGAGTTAAGATAATCAGGCAGCATTAAGACCGCGAACGCCCAGCGAGACATCGAGTGTCGCATCTGTGGGCTACGATGTCATTATCGCCTACTGAGAGACTGCAAGGCGGTGCCGACGATCAATCGTCCAGCCGTTTTGTGCTCGATTATCGACAACGAAGATGTTCTTTAACAAGAAGGCTCAGCCGGATGGCGAGGAGACCAGGGGGTGTCCTTGTCGCGTGAAGGGGAGCCGAAAGGGAAGGGAAGGAAACGCACTGTGTAAGTGACGGGCTAAGGCACTTTCGCCGCAGGGGGGAGGTGCCGAGTCGAGAGGCACTCAAGGAGTCCTTGAGTGTCGAGAGACCCAAGTTGAAAGGATAAACAGAGTAAGAGAATGCTGTTCCCCGCAAGGGGAACGGTTAATAGATTACGGAGAGTTTGATCCTGGCTCAGAACGAACGCTGGCGGCGCGTTTTAAGCATGCAAGTCGAACGGTAGAGAGGGCTTCGGCTCTCTTGAGAGTGGCGAACGGGTGAGTAACACGTAGGTGATCTACCCTTGGATTGGGGATAGCCCATGGAAACATGGGGTAATACCGAATACGACCTTCCGGCCCTGGCTGGTAGGGGAAAGGCGCTAAGGCGCCGTCCGGGGATGAGCCTGCGCTCCATTAGCTAGTTGGTAGGGTAAGAGCCTACCAAGGCGACGATGGATAGCCGGCCTGAGAGGGTGACCGGCCACACTGGAACTGAGACACGGTCCAGACTCCTACGGGAGGCAGCAGCTAAGAATCTTCCGCAATGGGGGAAACCCTGACGGAGCGACGCCGCGTGGACGATGAAGGCCGAAAGGTTGTAAAGTCCTTTTCTTGGAGAAGAATAAGGGTAGGAGGGAATGCCTACCTGATGACATTAGCCAAGGAATAAGCCCCGGCTAATTACGTGCCAGCAGCCGCGGTAATACGTAAGGGGCGAGCGTTGTTCGGATTTATTGGGCGTAAAGGGCGCGCAGGCGGTTATGCAAGTCTGGTGTGAAAGGCGCAGGCTCAACCTGCGGTATGCGCTGGAAACTGTGTGACTTGAGTTGTGGAGGGGGAGCTGGAATTCCAGGTGTAGGGGTGAAATCTGTAGATATCTGGAAGAACACCGGTGGCGAAGGCGAGCTCCTGGCCACTGACTGACGCTGAGGCGCGAAAGCGTGGGGAGCGAACAGGATTAGATACCCTGGTAGTCCACGCTGTAAACGATGTGCACTAGGTGTTGGGGGGTCAACCCTCAGTGCCGAAGCGAACGTGTTAAGTGCACCGCCTGGGGAGTATGCTCGCAAGGGTGAAACTCAAAGGAATTGA